>JBJMHZ010000027.1:0-25253 GCA_045807125.1 Frankiaceae bacterium | reverse complement strand
GGGCCGGCCGGCCAGGGCCGCGCGAGCCGCCAAGGCCGCAGCGGAGGCCGTCCCCGGCCCGGCAGCGTCAGCTCCGCGGCCCGCGCCCGCGGTGCCGCCGGCTCCCGCGCCGGCCCCTGAGCGGAGCCCTGCGCCGACCCCGTCCGCCACCGGCCGCCCAGGGCGCAGGCGGGTCACCGGCCGGGTCAGCATCACGGTCGGCTACGACGGCACCGGTTGGAGCGTCGAGGCCACCCAGGGCGGCCGCGCGCTGGCCCGCCGCCAGGCCCTGCGCCCTGCGCAGGCCGAGGCGGTGGCCCGCGCGCTCGGCGTACCGGCCCTCGACGAGGCGGTCGGCGCGATCGTGGCCGGTCAGCGGGCCGAGATCGAGGCGAGGGCCGCCACCCTGCGCAGCGAGCTGGCGACGATCGAGCAGGAGCTTTCCGGCTACGGCGGCTGAGCGCCGGCTCAGTGGCGCGGCGAGCGGCTGGTCGTGGGCGTGGGGCTGGGGGTGCGCTTGGACGTCGTCGGCGCGGGGGTCGGCGAGTGCGTCGCGCGGTGGGGGCGCGAGGGCGTCGTGGTGACCGGGGCCGGCGTGGTCGTCACCGGCGCCGGCTCGCGGTGCGACACCGGCACCGTGGCGAGCAGCGCCCGATCGGTCGGGATGTCCGGCGACAGGTCGGGGTGCGCCGGGTCGGCGGCCAGCCACTCCCGCCACGAGATCGTCCAGTCGGCGGTGCCGGCGTCCCACAGCAGCGGCCGGGCCGGGGTGTTGACGACGTTGACCACGTCGCCGATCTGCGAGAAGTAGTAGAACCACTGGGCGTTGGCGGTGCTGACGTTGACGCAGCCGTGGCTCACATTGCGCAGGCCCTGATCGGCGACCGACCACGGCGCGGCGTGGACGAACATGCCACCGTTGGAGATCCGCGTGTCCCAGTAGACCTTCTCGTAGTAGTAGTCGGGGTCGTCCTTGGGGATGCCGACGGTCGCCGAGTCCATGACCGTGACCTTCTCCCTGGCGAGGACGATGTGCGCGCCGCCCTTGCTCGCGTACTCCGGCCGGCCGGTCGAGACCGGCACGACGCGGACGAGCTCGCCACCGGAGCGCACGGCCATGTAGTGACCGGCCGCGTCGACGGTGGTGACGTGGGCGTTGCCGGTCCGGAACGACGTGGCGTGCGGCTTCAGGTCGCCCCAGACGCCGTGGCCGAGGCTCAGCCGCGCGAGGTCCCAGTGCACCGTCACCGTGGCGTGCGCCGTCCACAGTCGCGCCGGCCGCCAGTGCGCGGTCCGCGCGTCCATCCAGTGCCAGGCACCCACCTGGTGCGAGCCCGACCGCACCGTGAACCGGTGCTCGACCGCGGCCCGCCTCGCGGCCGGGATGTCGTGGTCGAAGTAGGCGACCACCGGCATGCCGACGCCGTACGTGCCGCCGTCGGGCGAGACCTTGGCGGTGAGCTGGTCGTGCTTGCCGAGCGTGGACGTGGTGAAGCGCAGCCGTACGGTGCCCTCGGTGCCGTCCTTCGCCACGGTCTGGACGACGGCGGTGTAGCGCATGGCGGGCGGCAGTTGCCCGGCCGATCGCCATGCGGCGCCCGCGGCGCTCACCGCGCCGCTGACGGGCGCGCCCGTACCGTCGGTGACCGCCGCGTCACCGATGCGGCCATGGCTGGCCTGCAGCACCACATGCCGCCCGTAGTGCAGGTGCCCCTCGCGCAGCCCCTTCACCGTCACGACGACCGCGGGGGTGCTCGGCGCGTCGGGACCGCCGGCGCCCTTCCCGGCCGCGCTGACGCGCGGGTGGCCGCCGCTCGAGAGCAGGGCCGCGCCGCCGGCACCGGCAGCGACGAGCGCGAGGAGCGCGGCGGTGACCAGAGCGGTGCGGCGGCCGGGGCGCGGCGTCGAGAGCACGTGCGTCAAATCCCTTGCTACGGGGGGCAGGGCGGGACGTCCGCCTGAGAGGGGGACGCCTGTCGCGGGCTCCAGGTTGCCATACCGGTCGGGGTGCGTCGCAGGGCGGTATCCCGGTCTCACCCGGGCGCCACCCCGCGGGAGAGCCCGGCGGATCAGCCCCGCAGCGCCGCGACGGCGCGGTCCTGGCTGCGCTCGGCCGCGACGATGCGGGACAGCCCGGACGCCCGGAAGGCCGCCGACACGCCGGGAGCGTCGACGCCGGTGACGACGAGCCGTCCGCCCGCGTGCATCGTGCGCTTCATCGCGCCGACGAGCACGCCGAGGCCGCTCGAATCGATGAACGTCACGCCGGTGAGGTCGACGACGATGTCGGCGCAGCCCGCCGCGATGGTGGCGATGACCGTGTCGCGAAGGCGCCCGACGGTCGCGATGTCGAGCTCGCCGTGCGGACGGATGACGGCGTAGCCCTCGTGCTCCTCGGTCTCGATGCGCAGGCCCATGGCGACTCCTCTCCCGAGCCCCCGAGAGGCCATTGTTGCCGACGAGCAGCCGAATCGTCACGGTGCCCGTGAACCGGCCGCGCGAGCCTGGCGCACCGTAACTGTTTGGTAACCCGGTGCTGGCCAGGTCGAACGAGCGCGCGCCTGGGCGTACCGTCGAGAGGGCAGCGGGCCGCTGGAGCGCCCTCGACCGGGCCCGCGGCCAGGCCGGAAGATCGGGCGTCTGCGGAGCGCCCCCGAGTCCTCGGGAGCTGATGTGGGCACTGGTCAGGGCACCGACCGCTGGCGCTCGCTCTACGCGGGCGGCTCCCCGCCGACCGAGACCGGCATCGGCGCCGCGACGGTGCGCCGGCAGCGCCGCCGCCGCCGGCGGGCGTGGGTGGCCACGGCCGTGCTGCTGGCGATCACCGGGCTCGTCGCCTACATCCTGGTGCCGCGCTGGTGGTTCAGCCCCACGGCCTACGTCGACCACCTCGGCTACGGGCCGTACGAGGGCGAGATGCCGGCCGACCTGCACGCCCAGCTCGCCAAGGCGGTGCCGGGACTGGTCTCGTTCGTCGAGAAGGAGCGCGGGCTGTCCTTCCAGGCCCCGCCCACGGTCGTCTTCCTGCCCGACCAGCTGTTCAGCCGGGAGCTGTCGTCGCACGTCGCCTTCCAGCAGCGGCACTACGTGGGCGGCGCGACGTACGACGCGCTCGGCTGGGCGCACCGGGGCGACACGTTCGACCGCTTCACGCTCGACCTGCACGGCAACGACGTCGTGTCGCTCTACGGCGACTGGGACGGCACCATCTACCTGCGCGGGCACGCGCTGACGCCGCTGGCGAAGGCGCAGCTGGTCGGCCTGCTGACCCAGTCGCTCGACGACCAGACGTTCAACCTGGCCGCCGTCTACGGCCCTGACGCCGAGCAGGACGAGCGGACCGCGTACGACGCCCTCGTGGCCGGCGACGACGCCTACGTCCAGCGGGCCTACCTGGCCGGGCGACCGCTCGCCGAGCGGTGCGCCATCGCGCCCGTGCTGCACCTGCCGGTCGACCGGCGGGCCTGCACCGTGGCGGCGAGCAAGGACCAGCCGGTCACCGACCCCATCACCGCCGAGATCCGGTTCCCGCAGGAGTTCGGGCTGCGCTTCGTCACCCTCCTGCGCTCCCAGGCCGGGACGAAGGCGCTCGACGCGGCGTTCCGGCACCCGCCGCGCTCGACCGCCGACGTGATGTCGCCTCCGCACTACCGGCTGGACAAGGCCTTCCAGGTGGTGCCGGCACCGCCGCACGAGGGCGAGCTGGTCGACTTCGGGACGCTCGGGGCCTACACCCTCGCCCTCGCCCTCGCCGACGGGCAGCCGGGCAAGGTCGACGCCGGCAACGCCGTCGAGGGGTGGCGCGGCGACAGCTTCTCGACCTACCGGAAGGGCAGCGGCGGGCCGACCTGCGTCAGCGACACGGCCGTGTTCGACAGCCAGGCGCAGGCCGACCACTACGCGGCGCGGGCCCGCTCGTCCGGCGCGACGACCCACGAGGGCCCGGGCGCCCGCGCGGTGAGCATCCGGATCTGCCACTGATCCGGTGCTGGTCCGTCACTGATGCGTGCTGGCCCCTGCTGGTCCCTGCTGGTCCCTGCTGGTCCCTCTCCCGGTAGTTGCCGGGGCGCGGCGGGCGGGAAGGCCCGACCACGTGCTGACGTACCTCTGCGCCGTGCTCGCGGCCTGCGCCAACGCGGGCGCCTCCGTCCTGCAGCGCAAGGCCAACAGGGACATCCCGCGCGAGGAGCAGATGAGCCTCGCGCTGGTCCGCGACCTGCTGCGCAGCCCGGCGTGGTTCGGCGGCATCGCGGCGGTGACCTGCGGCTTCCTGCTCCAGGCTGCGGCGCTGACGAGGGGCGCGCTCGCGGTCGTGGAGCCGATCCTCGTCGTCGAGCTGCCGATCACCGTCCTGCTAGCGTGCTGGGCCTTCCACGGCCGGCTCGGCCGCCGGGAGTGGCTCGCGATCGGCGGGATGACGCTCGGGCTGGCCGGCCTGATCTACGTCCTGTCCCCGAGCGGCGGCATCGCCAGGGCCGTCGCGTGGTGGGAGTGGGCGCTGGCCCTCGGGATCTCCGGCGCGCTGCTGGCCGCGCTCGTCTCGTGGGGACGGGCCAGCGACGGGGCGGCCAGGGCCGGCATCTACGGCACCGCGACCGGCCTCGGCTTCGGGATGACGGCCGCCCTCACCAAGGGCATGACCGGCGCGCTCGACCAGGGCATCTGGCACGTGCTGGCGGTGTGGCAGACGTACGCCATGGTGCTGACCGGCATCGGCTCGATGTACCTGCTCCAGAACGCGGTCAACGCCGGCCGGCTGGTGGCCGCCCAGCCAGGCATCACGCTGACCGACCCGGTCGTGTCGATCCTGTGGGGCGTGCTGCTCTTCGGCGAGCACGTGCGCGGCGGGTGGTACGTCGCGCTCGCGGTGCTCGGGATCGGCCTGATGGCGGCCTCGGTCGTCGCTCTCGCCCGCTCGCCGCTGCTGACCGAGAGCGAGCCGGCTGCGGACCGGGCGGCGCCCGAGCCCGGGCGGGCCGATCGTGCGAGGCTAGGCGTATGACGACGCCGACGACGCCGGAGACCGGCACGACGATCATCGAGGAGCAGCGCACCGATGCGCGCCCCGAGCACGGCGACCACGAGCGGCTCTCGCACTACGTCGAGAAGGACAAGCTGGCGGAGGCCTACGTCATGGGCACGCCGGTGATCGCGCTCTGCGGCAAGGTGTGGGTGCCCTCCCGCGACCCGTCCCGCTTCCCCGTGTGCCCGGAGTGCAAGGAGCTCTACGAGCTGGGCCCCGAGGGGCGCAAGCGGTTCTGGAAGGAGCGGGCCGGGGGCGGCGACCAGGCCTGACCGGGCCGGCCGGGCTGGTCCCGGTCGGCTGGCCGCTACCGGCGGCCGAGGACGTAGAAGGCGACGGCGGCCGCCGCGGCCACGTTGAGCGAGTCGACGCCGGGCGCCATCGGGATGCGCACGGCCTCGTCGGCCTCGGCGAGGGCGCCGGCGGTGAGGCCGGGGCCCTCGGCGCCGAGCAGCACCGCGACCCGGTCGTCCGGGCCGGGCCGCACGTCCTCGATCGGTACGGCAGCGGGGTCGGGCGTGAGCGCGAGCAGCCGGAAGCCGGCCTCCCGCACCGCGGCGAGCGCGCCCGGCCAGCCGGCCAGCCGGGCGTGCGGCACGGCGAGCGCCTCGCCCATGGAGACCCGCACCGACCGCCGGTAGAGCGGGTCGCACGAGCGGGGGTCGAGCAGCAGGGCGTCCATGCCGAGGGCGGCGGCGCTGCGCAGCACGGCGCCGAGGTTGGTGGGGTTGTTGACGTTCTCGGCCACGACGACCCGGCAGGCGCTCGCCAGCAGCTCGGCCGGCTCCGGCAGCGGCTTGCGCTCGAAGGCGGCCAGCGCGCCCCGGTGCACGTGGAACCCGGTGACCCGCTCGAGCACGTCCTCCTCGGCCAGGTAGACCGGCGCGCCCGGCGCGGCCTCGGCCAGCAGCGGCCGCAGCTGGTCGAGCCAGCGCGGCGCCAGCAGCACCGAGCGGGGCCGGTAGCCGGCCCGCAGCGCGCGGCCGATCACCAGCTCGCCCTCGGCGATGAACAGCCCGGCCGCCGGCTCCACCCGGGTGCGCAGCGCCACGTCGGTCAGCGACTGGTAGTCGACGAGCCGCGGATCGGCCGGGTCGGTGACGGTGACGGGAGCCGCGTGCCGCATGCCGGCCGACCCGGGAGGCCCGGCGGCCGCCGCCGGGCCGCTCACGGCGGGGCCTGCGGCGCCGGCACGGTGAGCGTCGCCCCGGCGCGGATGCGCTCGACGAGCCGCTCGCCGCGGGCCACCCGGCCGCCGGGCCACACCACGCTGCGCACCAGCTCGCCCTCGACCGTCGCGCCCTTGCCGACGACGCTCTCGCCGCCGGACGCGTGCAGGTTGGCCCGCAGGTAGTCCGGCGGGGTGCCGCAGTCGACGAACGTCCCGGCGATCGGCACCAGGTCGAGGCGGCCGGCCCGCTCGGCGGCATCCCACGAGACCTCGTACAGCCCCGACGGCACTGGCTTGCGCTCCCGCACGTCGGCCCACGGCATGAGCGCGACGCCCGCGTAGCGCCAGGCGCCGGCGAAGTCGGGCCGGTCGTGGTCGGCGACGACGGCCAGCCGGATGCGCTCGCCGTCCCACCCGGCCACCAGCGCGCCGAGGTCGGCGTCGAGGTAGGCGTCGGCGTTGGTCACCAGGACGGGGCGGCCGTCGAGCCACGGCCGCAGCGCGCCGAGGGCTCCCGCCGTCCCGAGCGCCTCCGGCCGCTCGACCGACAGGTGCACCCGCTCGCCGACGTGGGCGGCAAGCAGGTCGACCAGGTGGTGCGCGTTGACCGCGACCCAGGACGGGTCGGCTGGCCGGCCGGCCAGCGCGGCCACCCGGTCGAGGGCCCGGTCGACGAGCGGCACGTCGGCGACCGGGCACAGCGCCTTCGGCAGCAGGTCGGTGAGCGGCCGCAACCGCGTGCCCCGCCCGGCGGCCAGGACGACGGCGGCCAGGTCGGCGGCGGCCGGCAGCCCGGGCACGGCTAGTGGCGCGGCGCCGGCAGCGCGCCGATCCGCGCGTACTCGGCGACGATGGCGGGGGTGACGGGCGTGAGCTGCGGCGGCTCGTCCAGGTCGAACCAGCCGGTCTCCACCACCTCCGGCGACTGCCCGGCCGGCGGCGGGGTGCCGTCGGCGACGTCGAACAGGTAGAGCACGTCGACCCGGCGCGGTCTCGGGTCGATGAGGACCCCGACGGCCGGGCCGAGGCCGTCCGGCTCCAGGCCCAGCTCCTCCTGCAGCTCGCGGCGCAGGGCCCCGTCGGCGTCCTCGCCGCGGGAGAGCAGGCCGCCGGGCAGCGCCCACGCACCGGTGTGGCGCTGCCGCACGAGCAGCACCCTGGCCCCGCACCGGACGAGGACCAGCGCGCCCACCGTGTAGCTCGGCGTGCCGAGGCGCACCAGCCAGAGCCGCACCGGTCGCGGCAGCCAGCGGAACGCCGTGAGCCCCCAGCGGATCACCGGGCGCGGGAGAGGACCGGCCAAGGAGTCAGCCCTTCGCCCCGCCGGTGAAGTTGAACGACGCCAGCCGCAGGGTCGGCACCGCGACCACGAAGCCGAACTGCGACTCGACGGGCTGCACGTCGTCGCCGATCCCGAGCACGTTGCCCGGCGCGAGCGCCTCGACGTAGGACTGCGTGTAGCGCAGGTTGGTCACCGGCCGGGTCACCTTGCCGTCCTCGATGAGGTACACGCCGTTGCGGGTGAGGCCGGTCACCACTTGGCTGCGCGGGTCGAGGATGCGGCTGTACCAGAAGTCGGTGACGAGCAGGCCGCGCTCGACGCTCGCGATGAGGTCGTCGGCGCGCTGGTCGCCCCCGCCGATGACCAGGTTGGTGGCGACCGCGCCGAAGCTCTCCCCGCCGGGAATGGCGTGGCCGGTGGTCTCGGTGCCGGACATCCTGGCGGTGCGCCGGTCGTGCACGACCGACGTCGTGACGCCCCCCGTGACGAGGTCGACCCGCCGCTTCGGCGTCCCCTCCGCATCGAAGGGCAGCCCCGGGATCCGGAGGTCGGCGGCGTCATCCCAGATATCGATCGACGGGTCGAACTGCGCCTCGCCGAGCTTGGCGAACGACGTCTGCTCGTGCACCGCGCGCCCGTTGAACCCGTAGACGTCGAGGAACAGCAGGATGTCGGCGACGCACGAGGGCTCCAGGACCACCTCGTAGCGGCCCGGCGGGAGATCGGTGGCATCGGCCGCGCCGCGTGCCTTGGCGGCCGCCAGCCGGCCGAGCGCCGCCCCGTCGAGGTCGCCGAGGCGCACCGACGACGCCCGGCCGCTGCCGTCGGAGGTCGGGGTGCGCGCCACGCCGTCGACCGTCGCGGACGTCGTGCGGCCGGCGACCCGCTGGCCGGCGGAGTTGGCGTAGACGGCGGTGGAGCTGGCGGAGTTGCAGTACCCGGCCGACTCGAGTCCCTCGCAGGCGTCGACGAACGCCCGCACCCGCGCCGCCCGCTCGTCCGGCGAGGCCACCGCGGTGGCCGGGTCGTAGTTGCCCTCGTGCACCAGCGGCGCCGGCCCGGTCAGGCCAGGCCAGTCGGGGTCGGCCGGCCGTACCCGCGCGGCGTCGGTCGCCCGGCCGGCGAGCCCGCGCAGCGCGTCGGCGTCGATCTGGTTGATGCTCGCGACGGCGCTGGCACCCTCGACCGTCACCTTCAGCATGACGTTGGTGACGGTCTCGGCGACGTTCTGATGGATGAACGAGCCGGCGAAGCGGGTCAGCGCCTCCTGGCCGGTCTGCACCAGCACCTGCGCCTCGGCGCCGGCCGGGACGAGGCCCAGCACCTGGTCGGCGATCTCGTGCAGCCGCCCGTAGTCGGCCGCCGCGTCCGGCGCTTCGCTCTGCGTCATCCCCGCACCCCCACTCGCACGCCGCGGAACCGGGCCGGCGCGCACGGATGCCCGGTGTGGCCGGCCTGCACGGGCTGCCCCTTGCCGCAGTTGGGCGTGCCCATCACGTCCCACTCGTCGCGGCCGCCGAGCATGTCCATCGAGGCCCAGAACCGCGGCCCGATGCCGGTGTAGGTGGGGTTGCGCAGCATCCGGCCCTTGCGCCCGTTCTTGATCTCCCAGGCGATCTCGCAGCCGAACTGGAAGTTGAGCCGCTTGTCGTCGATCGACCAGGACCGGTTGGTGTCCATGTAGATGCCGTCGTCGGTGGCCGCGACCATCTCCTCGATCGAGCTGTCGCCGGGCAGCAGGCCGATGTTGGTCATGCGCACCATCGGCAACCGGTTGAAGCCGTCGGCCCGCACCATGCCGCCCGCCGGGACGCCCGCGACCGCCGCCGAGTCGCGCCCGGACAGGACGCCGACCCATATCCCGTCCTTGACGATGTCGACCGACTGCGCGGGCGTGCCCTCGTCGTCGTAGCCGAACGAGCCGAGGCCGCCGGGGATCGTCGCGTCGGCGGTGACGTTCATCAGCTCCGATCCGAACCGGAGCGATCCCAGCTGCCCGATGTCGAGCCAGCTGGTGCCGGCGAAGGCTGCCTCCCACCCGAGGATGCGGTCGAGCTCGACCGCGTGCCCCACCGACTCGTGGATCTGCAGCCCGAGCTGCTGGTTGCCCAGGATGAGGTCGACCTCGCCGGACGGGCACTCGGGCGCGGTGAGCAGCGCCTGCGCCTCCTCGGCGAGCCGGACCGCGTTGCCGGGCAGGTCGAAGCCGCGCACCAGCTCCCAGCCGCGGGTGCCGTACTGCCCCCTGATGCCGGGGTAGGAGCGGCGCTGCGTCTCGCTCTCGCCGACGGCGGTCGCGAGCGTCCACGCGCCGCACTCCCTGATGCGCTGGTCGATGCGGTGCCCCTGGCTCGACACCAGCCACTTCTGGGTGTCCCATGCCTGGTACGACGCCTGCGCGAGCTGCGCGCCGGTCTCGTGCATCGTCGTGGTCACCGCGACCAGCAGGTCGCCCTTCTCCGACAGCGGCACGGAGAACGGGTCCTCCTCGCACTCGCTGCTCCACGAGCCCTGCACCGCCTCGACGTCGGCGAGGTGCACGTCGGCCCCCGGCACCCGCGTCGACGCGCGCGCGATGGCAGCGGCCTGCCGGCCGGCGGCCTCGGCGTCGGCCGTGGTGAGCCCCGGCGTGGCGAAGAAGCCCCACGACGACCCGACGAGCGCCCGCACGCCCACCCCGGCGCCCTCGCTCTGGCGGAGGTCCTCCACGATGCCGTTCTGCGCGGACATCTCCTCGTGCCGGGTCAGCATCACCCGCGCGTCGGCGTAGCGCGCGCCGGCGGCGAGCGCGGCCTCCACGGCTGCCTGGGCGTATTCGAACATGGTGCGACCCTATGCCAGGGCACCGACAGCTCGTACGGGCGGCGGTCGCGCGACCGCGCCGCCGGTTGCGCCTAGCATCGTCGGATGACCGACGGAGCCGGACCCGGCAGTGGCCGGCGAGTGGTGCTGATGGGTCCGCCGGGGTCGGGCAAGGGCACCCAGGCCGTCCGCCTCGCGACGCACGCCGGCGTCGCCCACATCGACGCCGGCGACCGGCTGCGCGCCGAGGTCGCGAGCGGCAGCGCGCTCGGCATCCGGCTCGCCGGTTACCTCGCGCGCGGGGACCTGGTGCCCGACGAGGTGGTGATCGACATCCTGTGGCCGCGGATCGTCGCGGCAGCGCGGGCCGGCGGCTACGTCATCGACGGCTTCCCGCGCACTGTGCGGCAGGCGGAGGCCGCGCACGACCGGGCCCGCGCCGACGGCGTTACGGCGCACGCGGCCGTCCACCTGGCCGGCGAGCCGGACGCGCTCATGGCCCGCATGCTCGCGCGAGCGGCGAAGGAGGGCCGGGTCGACGACATCGAGCCGGTCATCCGGCACCGGATGGCGGTGTACGACCGCGAGACCCGCCCGGTGATCGATCACTACGCGGCCAGGGGCGTGCTGGTGACGGTCGACGCGCTGGGCAGCGTCGAGGAGGTCTTCGCCGAGATGGTCGCCGGCCTGGCCCGGCTGGTCGCCGCCCGCTAGGAGATTTCTCCAGGCGTCATCCGGTGCGTCGCCAGAGGCGCCTCGACCAGGACCGGTTGCGGAATCCGCAAGCGGTTGCGGATTCGGCAAGCGATCCCGCGAGAGATCGCTTCGCGGGAGCGACGGCCCTGGCCGTCCCGCGGCTCAGCCGCGCTTGCGCAGCAGGCTCAGCCCGTCGCCGATCGGCAGCACCACCACGTCGACCCGCTCATCGGCGACCGCCGCGTCGTTGAACGCGCGGATCGCCCTCGTGTCGTCGTCGTCCACCGATGGATCGACCACCCGGCCGTGCCACAGCACGTTGTCGACGCAGATCACGCCGCCCGGTCGCGTGCGCTTCAGGATCTCCTCGAAGTACAGCGGGTAGCCGGTCTTGTCGGCGTCGATGAGCGCGAGGTCGAAGCGCTCCTCCTCCGGCAGCGCGCGCAGCGTGTCCGCCGCCGGGCCGATGCGCAGCTCGATGCGGTCGGCGACGCCGGCCCGCTCCCAGTAGCGGCGGGCGATCGCGGTCCACTCCTCGCTGACGTCGCAGCAGAGCAGCCGGCCCTCTGGCGGCAGCTCGCGCGCCACGGCCAGCGCCGAGTAGCCGGTGAACGTGCCGACCTCGACCGCCTCCTTGGCGCCGATCAGCCGGGTCAGCCAGCCGAGCAGGGCGCCCTCCTCCGGCGCGAGCAGCATGCCGGCCCGGTCGCCGAGGGTGCGCGTCTCCGCGATGAGGTCGCGCTGCACGCGGTCCGGCGGCATGCCGTGGTCGACCACGTACGCGTGGAGCTCGTCGGTCAGCTCGATCCACTTGCCCGCCATCAGCTCGCCTCCTCGCTGAGCGCCGCCCGGAGCGCGCGCACCAGCGCATCCTGCACGACCGGCTCGCGCACGGTCATCCGGAGCCACTCCGGGCCGAGGCCGGGGAACGTGTCGCACCTGCGGACGGCGAAGCCGCGCACCCGCAGCTTGGCATGCACGTCCGGGCGCCCCGGCGCGCGCAGCAGGACGAAGTTGGCGGCCGGGTCGCCCTCCGCGACGACGCCGGGCACGGCCCCCAGCCGCTGCACGAGATCGGCCCGCAGCTCCGCCGTGCGCCTGGCCGCCCCCTCGGCCTCCTCCAGCGCCGCCGGCTCGCAGCAGGCGACCGCGGCGGCCAGGGCCGGCGTCGACACGGCCCACGGCGGCTGGAGCGCGCGCAACCGGTCCACCACGGCCGGGTCGCCGACGAGGTAGCCGATCCGCAGCCCGGCGAGCCCCCACATCTTGGTGAGGCTGCGCACCACGACGAGGCCAGGCAGGTCGCGCCGGTGCGCCAGGCTCTCCCGCTCGCCGGGCACGAAGTCGACGAACGCCTCGTCGACGACGAGCGCGCGCCCCGGCCGGGCGAGCGCGGCGAGCGTCGCGGCCGGGTGCAGGGTGCCGGTCGGGTTGGTGGGGTTGCCGACGACGACGAGGTCGGCATCGAGCGGCACCGCGCCGTGGTCGAGCCGGAAGCCCTGCCCAGCATCGAGCAGCACCCGCTCGACGGCGTGCCCCGCGGTCACCAGCGCGACCTCCGGCTCGGTGAACTGCGGGTGGACGACCACCGCGCGGCGGGGCGCGAGCGCGCGGGCCAGCAGGGCGAACGCCTCGGTGCCGCCGGCCGTCACGAGCGCCTCGCCTGGCGGGCGGTCGTGGCGGGCGGCGACCGCGGCCGTCGCCGCCCGCGCGTCCGGGTAGGCGGCCAGGTCGCCCGCGGCGGCGGCGATCCGGTCGCGCAGCCAGCGGGGCGGCGTGCCGGAGCGGACGTTGACCGCGCAGTCGACCAGCCCGGGCGCCAGCTCGGCGTCGCCGTGGTGGCGCAGGCCGGCGGCTGCGGGCCGGGCCGCCTCAGTGGTGGTGCGCATGCTCGTGCCGGTGCTCGTGCGCGGGGTCGTCCGGGTGGTCGTGCGGCCGCTGCGGCGCGCCGACCCGGTGCTCGAAGCCCGGCATCGCCACCCGGTAGATGCAGGTGTCGCAGCTCATCCGGACATCGCCGCCGAGCGCCTCGGCGTAGCGGTCGAGGACGAGCCTGGCGATCCGCTCGTCCGGCCCGAGCAGCGGCGCCACCCGTACGTCGACCTCGGGGCGGGCGGCTGCCCAGGCCGCCGCCTGCTCCACCACCCGGTCGGGCAGCACGCCCGCGAACAGGAAGTACGGCAGCACCACCACCCGGCGGGCGCCGAGCAGGCGGCAGCGCTCCAGCGCCGCCGGGACGCCGGGCTCGGCGAGCGAGATGAACGCCGGCTCGACGGTGGACAGGCCGCGGCCCTCGTAGAGCAGCCGGGCGGTCTTGGCCACGTCGGCGTTGGCGTCGGGGTCGGTGGAGCCGCGTCCGACGAGCACCACGGCCGTGCCCGGCCGCTCGGCCCGCGGCAGCGCGGCGTCGAGCCGGTCGTCGAGCACGGCGAGCAGGTCGGGGTGCGGGCCCAGCGGACGGCCGTACGCGAAGTCGACGCCCGGGTGGCGCCGCCGCTCGCGCTCGAGCGCCGCCGGCACGTCGCCCTTGGCGTGCCCGGCGCCCACGAGCACCAGCGGGACGACGCCGAGCCGGCGGTGCCCCGCCGCGTAGAGGCCGGCCACCGCATCGGCGAGCGGCGGGCTGGACAGCTCGATGAAGCCGCCGGCGACGGCGAGCCCGGGAGCCAGGCCGCGCACCACGTCGAGGAAGGCGAGGAAGCCGTCGACCCCGGCGTCGCTGCGGGTGCCGTGCCCGACCACGACCAGGCCAGGTGTCATGCGGTCGCCTCCTCGATGACGTGGAGCAGTGCGTTGACGGCGGCCGCGGCGACCGCCGAGCCGCCCTTCTCCGAGACGTTGCTGACGGCGGGCAGCCCGCTGGCGCGCAGGGCGGCCTTGGACTCGACCGCGCCGACGAAGCCCACCGGCAGCCCGACGACGAGCGCCGGACGGGCGGCACCGGCCAGCGCGACCAGCTCGGCGAGCGCGGTCGGCGCGCACCCGACGACCCAGACCGCGCCCGGCCCGGCGTCCGCGAGCGCCACCCGCACGCCCGCGGCCGACCGGGTGCAACCCGCCGCCCTCGCCAGCTCGGCCGCGCGGGGATCGCCGACCCGGCTCACGACCGCCCGGCTGGTGATCCCGGCCGCGACCATGGCGACGTCGGCGACGACGGGCGCGCCGGCCCGCAGCGCGGCCAGCCCGGCGGCGAGCGCGTCCTCGTCGCACACCATGTCGCCGCGGTAGCCGAGGTCGGCGCTCGCGTGAATGACCCGCTCGACCACCGCGCGGGTGAGCGGCGGCAGGTCGCCGGTGCCCGCGCGCGAGCGCAGGATGGCGTAGCTCTCCGCCTCGATGGGATGGACGGCCCGGCTCATGCCAGCGCCTCCGCGTGCCCGGCGAACCACTCGAGGCGCTCGCGCATCCGGACGACCTCCCCGATCACCAGGACCGCCGGCGACGGCAGCCCGGCGCGCTCGACCTCGCCGGCCAGGTGCGCCAGGTCGCTGACCACCACCCGCTGCGCCGCCGTCGTCCCGCGGGCGATGCACGCGGCCGGGACGTCCGCCGGCCGGCCGTGCCCGACGAGCGCGTCGCACACCGCAGGCAGCGTGGCGAGGCCCATGAGGACGACCAGCGTCGCCGACCCCTGCGCGTGCGACCGCCACCGCACCTGCGACGCGGGGTCGTCCGGGTCGAGGTGGCCAGACACGATCGCCACGTCGTGGGTGAGCCCGCGCATCGTCACCGGGATGCCGGCGTACGCGGGCACCGCGATGGCGCTGCTGACGCCCGGCACCACCTCGAACGGCACGCCGGCCTCCCGGCAGGCGAGCGCCTCCTCGCCGCCCCGCCCGAACACGAACGGGTCGCCGCCCTTCAGCCGCACCACGAGCTGCCCGGCCCGCGCCCGCTCCACCAGCAGCCGCTCGATCTCGGCCTGCTGCTCGCCGGCCTTCGTCGCCCAGCCGCGCTTGCCCACGTCGATGACCTCGCAGTCCGGCCGGACGTGCGCGAGCGCACCGCGGTCGACGAGCCGGTCGACGAGGACGACGTCGGCGGCGCCCAGCAGCTCGCGGCCGCGGAGCGTCAGCAGGCCCGGGTCGCCGGGGCCGGCACCGACGAGCGCGACGCGCCCCGCTCCGCCGCCGGCCGCGGCTGTGCCGGCCGGCCGGTGCACCTCGCCCTCCGGGGGCCCGAAGAGCGCCTCGACGGCCTGGTCGCGCAGCGCGCGCGCCCTGGCCGGCGCCCCGCCGGCGTTGACCGCGACCACCACGTCGCCGCGGCGGGCCACCGCGGGCAGCCAGCCGTCCGACGCGTCGCGGTCGTCGGCGCGCAGGCAGAACGTCCTGGCCAGCTCGGCGTCGGTGGCCACCGCCGCGTTGACCGCCGGGTCGTCGGTGCAGGCGTGCACCAGCCACGCGCCGTCGAGGTCGCCGGCGGCGTACGCCCTGCGGTGCAGGGTGATCCGGCCGGCGTCGGCCGCGCTCGCGAGCGACGCGTGCAGCCGCGGCGCGACGACGGTCACCCGGGCACCGGCGTCGAGCAGCACGGCGACCCGCCGCGCGGCCACCTGGCCGCCCCCGACCACGACGACGGAGCGGCCCTCGAGGCGCAGCAGCAGCGGGTACGCCGGGTTCGGCGGGCTCGTCCGGCTCACGGGCCACCGTCCCCCGCGACCGGCCTCCCGCCGTACCGCGCCTCCCACCCGGACAGCCGCCAGAACGCCATCGCACCGAGCCACGACGAGACGAACAGCCCGACGATGACGTAGCCGAGCAGCTCGAAGTGGTCCGAGAGCGACGCGTACGCGGCGACCGCGCCGCCGGCGTGCACGGTGTCGGCGAGCAGGCCGGCGAGGTAGACGGTGCCGATGACGAGCGCGACGACGACCGTCATGCCGGTCGTGGCGATGTTGTAGTAGAGCCGGCGCGCCGGGCTGCGGAACGACCAGGCGTACGCCCATCGCATGACGAGGCTGTCGGCGGTGTCGAACGCGCTCATGCCGGCGGCGAACAGCAGCGGCAGGGTGAGCACCGCCAGCGTGGGCAGTTGGCCGCTCGACGCGCTGCTCGCCGCCAGGGCGAGCAGCGTGACCTCGCTCGCCGTCTCGAGGCCGAGCCCGAACAGCAGACCGACCGGGTACATGTGCCAGCTGGACCTGATGAGGCTGCGCGCCCGGCCGCCGAGCATGCGGTTCATCAGGCCGCGGTTGAGCAGCTGCAGCTCGATCTCGTGCTCGTCGACCCGGCCGCGGGTGAGCGCCCGCCAGAGCCGGACGACGCCGGCGAGCAGGATCGCGTTGAGCACCGCCACGAGCAGCAGGAACGACATGGCGACGCCGACGGAGACGTAGCCGCCCACCTCGCGGAAGGCGTCGATGCCGCCGCTGGCAGTGCCGGCGGCGAGGGCCACGACGAGGGCGAGGACGAGCACGACCGTCGAGTGCCCGAGCGAGAAGAAGAACCCGACGCCCACCGGGCGCTTGCCGCGCTGCATCATCAGCCGGGTCGTGTCGTCGATCGCCGCGATGTGGTCGGCGTCGAACGCGTGCCGCACGCCGAGCGCGTACGCCAGCGTGCCCGCGCCGGCGAAGCTGCTCGCCCCGACGAGGTTGTGCGAGTAGTACAGGTACATCGACCAGCCGGCGACGTGCATCACGGCGATGACGCCGAGGATGCCGGTCAGCTGCACTCGCTCGGCCGGAGTCCAGCGCCGCACGGCCTCGGGCGACAGCACGCTCACGAAAGGACCTCCTGACAGGCGTCGACCGGGCAGACCTCGGCGCAGGCGCCGCAACCGGTGCAGGTGTCGAGCACGACGAGGCGCCGGCCGACCGGCCGGATCGCCCGCTCGGGGCAGGTGAGCAGGCAGGCGCCGCAACCGGCGCAGGCCGCGGTCACCGCGTAGGTCACGCTGCCGGTCAGGCCCACCGGTACCCCCGCGGGGTCACCATGAGGCCGCCGGCGAGCCGGGTCTGCGAGCCGCCGACGACGACCACGGTGAGCATGTCGACCTCGGCGAGCTGGTCGGGGCCGAGCGCGCCGAGCGTGGTCACCGCGACCCGCTGGCCGGGCCGCGAGGCGTCGCGGACGATGCCGACGGGCGTGCCGTCCGGCCGGTGCGCGCGCAGGACGTCGAGCGCCGCGCCGAGCTGCCAGCCGCGCGCCCGGCTGCGCGGGTTGTAGAGGGTGACCACGAAGTCGCCCTCCGCCGCGGCGCGCACCCGCCGCTCGATCACGTGCCACGGCGTGTGCAGGTCGGACAGGCTGATCGCGCAGTGGTCGTGGCCGAGCGGGGCGCCGAGCAGCGCGGCCGCGGCCAGTGCCGCCGTCACGCCGGGGACGCCGACGACCTCGAAGCCGCCGTCGTAGCGCTCGAGGGCCGGGCTCGCCATCGCGTACACGCCGGCATCGCCGCTGCCGATGAGCGCGACGGCATGCCCGGCGGCGGCGAGCCCGACCGCCGCGCGGGCCCGGGCCTCCTCGTCGCCGAGGCCGCTGGCGTGCACGGTCGTGCCTGGCCGCAGCAGGTCGCGGACCTGGTCGACGTACTGGTCGAGCCCGACGACGTGGGCCGCCCTGGCCAGCTCGGCGGCGGCGCGCGGGGTCAGCAGGTCGCGGGCGCCGGGGCCGAGCCCGACGACGGCGAGCCGGCCGCGCGGGCGGCGGCGGGCGACGGCGACCGTCGCCATGGCCGATGCGGTCTTGGGGACGACGAGCAGCGCGCCGGGGCCGGCCACGTCGAGCGCCGCGGCCTCGGCCACGCTCGGCGTGCCGACCGCTGCCCTGACGACCTCCGAGGGGTGCGGCACCTCGACGCCGGCCAGCGCGGCGGCCGGCCGGGCGACCAGCGGCCACCCGCGCGCCGCGCAGGCCTCGACGAGCCCTTGCTCGCCCGCCTTGGCCTCGACGGTCGCCGCGCAGGCGACCGATCCCGGCGCGAGCCCGGCCGCCGCGAGCGCGCCGTCGACCAGCCGCTCGACCTCGCCGGCCGGTGCGCCGCGGCTGGCGCCCAGCCCCACGACCAGCGACGGCGGGCGGACGAGCGCGACCGGCCCGGCCGCCTCGTACCTCGCCGCGTCGGTCACCACCACGCGCGCCACCGCGCAGGCCGCCGCAGGGTCACCGGCGGCGACGAGCGGCAGCGGCGGCAGCGGCCAGGTGGCGTCGGCGACGAGGGCGACCGGCTCGCCGTCGAGCAGCGCGCGCCCGACCGCCGCGACGTCGCCCTCGACCGGCCAGCCGATCGCGTCGAGCGCGGTGCTGCCGGCCGCGTCGCTCGCGGTGGTGACGACCGGCTCGGCGCCCAGGGCGGCGGCGACCCGGCCGGCCAGCTCGTTGGCGCCCCCGGCGTGCCCGCCGGTGACCGCGACGGCGTACCGCGCGGCCTCGTCGACGCAGACCAGGCCGGGGTCGGTGCGCTTGTCCGCGAGCAGCGGCGCGACCAGCCGGACCGCGGCACCGACCGCGAGGAACGCGACGACGCCGTCGCACTCGGCCCACGCCTCGCGCAGGGCGGCCGCACCGCCGTCGTAGCGCTTCGCGTCCGGCCAGGCCGCGGCCAGGTGGGCGGCGTGCCGGCAGCCGGCGGCGGTGGCGGCGACGAGCCCGATCACCCGGCCACCCCCGACAGCACGAAGACGGGGTTGATGGCGGTGAGGTGGTGACCGGCCGGGAGCCGTCCCAGGCGCGCCGCCTGGAGCATGGTCACGCGCGGGGCGTAGCCCTGGAAGTCGAGCAACGAGCACAGCTCGCCGACCCGCTCGACGGTGACGATCGCCGCCACCACGCGCGCAGGACGGTGCGCGCGCAGGGCGGCGTGGAGCACGTCAGGTCCACCGCCCCCCAGGAACAGCGCGTCCGGCGAGCGCAGCCCGGCGAGGGCCGCCGGCGCGCTGCCCTCGACGACGTCGACCGTGACGCCGTGCGCGGCCGCGTTGGCCCGGATGCGCGCGCACTGGTCGGGGTCGCGCTCGATCGCGACGACGTCGGCACCGAACCGCGCGCACTCGATCGCCACCGAGCCGCTGCCGGCACCGACGTCCCAGACCACGCTGCCGAGGCGCGGCGCGAGCCGGGCGAGCACCAGCGCCCGTACCTCGGCCTTGGTCACCATGCCGTCGCGGTGCTCGAAGGCCTCCTCGCCGAGCGCCCAACCGGCCGGCACGTGCTCGCCACCGGCCAGCCAGGACCGGTCGCCGTCCAGGCGGTCGGGGTCGAGGACGAGGACCACGTTGGGGTCGGGCCACTCGCGGCCGGCGGCCTCCTCCGGCGAGGTCTCGACCACCTGCTCGCCGGGCTCGCCGAGGCGCGCGGCGACGACGAGCCGGCGGCCGCTGCCGGACAGGGCCGCGCCCAGCTCGGCCGGGCCGGCCCCCGGAGCGGTCAGCACGGCGACCTTGGGCCGGGCGCGGCAAGCCGCCGCCACCGGCGCCAGCGGCCGGCCGTGCGCGCTGACGACGACCGCGTCGTCCCAGCGCAGCCCCACCCTGGCGAACGCGCGCGCGACCGACGACACCGCCGGCAGCACCTCGGGCCGCTCGCCGGGGCAGGCCTCGGCGACCGCGCGCAGGATGCCGAAGAAACCGGGGTCGCCGCTCGCCAGCACGACCGCCGGCCCGTCGTGGGCCGCGAGCGCCGCGAGCGCCGGTCGCAGGTCGCCGCCCAGCTCGACGGTGCGCGCCGCCGCCGGCACGTCGGCTGCCGCGAGCCGGTCGCGGCCGCCGACCACCAGCGTCGCGGCGGCGAGCCGCTCGCCGGCCGGACCGGTCAGCGGTCCGCCGTCGCAGCCGATGACGGTGATCACGCCGCCCACCGCCCCGTGCCGGCGACGAGCCCGCTTCCCTCGAAGTCGACCATCGCGACGTCGGTGCTGAACCGGTGCCCGCCGAACGCCTCGATCACCGCCTGCACCCGCGCGCACAGCAGGTCGCCGGCGGGGCGGAGCAGCCCGTGCTGCGCCCACAGCTCGTACGCGTGCCGCGCCGTGTTGGCTGCCCGCACCTGCGCGACGACGTCGGCGCCGCCGCCGGCCTGCGCAGTCAGCTCGGCGAGCAGGTCGCGGTCGACCTTCGAGCGCGTGTAGTGGGTCATCAGCACGCCGGCGGCGAGCTTGGCGAGCTTGCCGGCCATGCCGACGAACAGCACCTCGGCGAGCCCGCGCTCGACGGCCTCGTGCACGGCGGCACCGGTGAAGTCGCCCACCTCGACGAAGCACCCCTCCGGCAGGCCGGGCAGCAGCCGCATCGCGGCCCGCTCGGTACGGCCGCCGGTCGACAGCACGACCGTCCGCTCGCCCTGCGCAGCCAGCACCGCGATCGCCTGCACCACGCTGGCCCGCCACGAGGCCGTCGAGAACGGGCGCACGATGCCGGTGGTGCCGAGGATCGAGATGCCGCCGACGATGCCGAGCCGGCGGTTGGTCGTCCTGCGCGCCATCACCTCGCCGCCCGGCACGCTGACGACCACCCGCGCGCCGCGCCGGGCGAGGTCGACGACCGACCCGACGTTGAGCTCGATCATGCGTCGCGGGACGGGGTTGATCGCCGGGCCGCCGACCTCGAGCCCGAGCCCCGGCTTGGTGACGACCCCGACGCCCTCTCCCCCCGCGAGCTCGATGCCGGGCTCGGCCCGCCAGCTCACCGTCGCCGTCAGGTGGGCGCCGTGGGTGACGTCGGGATCGTCACCGGCGTCCTTCACCACCACGGCGGTCGCCGTGCCGTCGCCCAGCTCGCAGCGCTGCACGGCGAACCGCGCGCTCTCGCCGCCGGGCAGCGTCACCTCGACCTCGCGCTGCGGCTCGCCGGTGAGCAGCGCGGCGGCGGCAGCCTTGGCCGCCGCCGCGGCGCAGGTGCCCGTGGTCCAGCCGGTGCGCAGCGCCCTGGGGCGCTCGCGCATCGTGCGCGGCAGGTCGGGCTCGCGCAGCTCCGGCAGGGCGAGCGGGTCGAGCGGGCTCTCGTCGGTCATCCGCCGCGCGCCTGCCTGGCCGCGCGCAGCGCCTTGCGCGCCTCGACGTCGGCCCGCCGGTGCTCGTGGAAGTGGCCAGGGTGGTAGAGGTGGGAGCGGGTGCCGTGCGAGCCGGCGAGCGCCGGGCCGACCAGCACGAGCGTGTGCTTGTAGAGCCGGTGCTCGCGCAGCGTCGCCGCGAGGTCGGCGAGCCGGCAGCGCAGCACCAGCTCCTCCGGCCAGCTCACCTGGTGGGCGACGACGCACGGCGTGCCCTCGGGGTAGCCGCCGGCGAGCAGCTCCTCCTGGAGCTGCCGGCCCCGCGCGGCGGAGAGGAACAGCGCCATCGTCGTGCCGTGCGCGGCGAACGCGCGCACCCGCTCGCGCGGCGGCATCGGCGTCTTGCCGCCCTCGAGCCTGGTGAGCACGACCGACTGCGCGACCTCCGGCACGGTCAGCTCGCGCTGCACGGCGGCGGCGACCGCGGTGAAGGACGAGACGCCTGGCACGATCTCGACGTCGAGGCCCAGCGCGGCGCACCGCTCGATCTGCTCCGTGGTGCCGCCCCACAGGGCCGGGTCGCCGGAGTGGACCCGCGCGACGACGAGGCCCTCCCGGGCGGCGCGCTCGTACAGCGGCTCGATCTCCTCCAGCGTGCGCTCCGCCGAGTCGACGACCAGCGCGCCGGACCGCGCGCCGGCCACGACGCCGGGGTGCACGAGGCTCGACGCCCAGATGACGATGTCGGCGGTGGCGATGACCCGCGCGCCGCGCACGGTGACGAGGTCGGGGGCGCCCGGCCCGGCCCCCACGAAGACGACCCGTCCGCCGCCGCTCACAGCCGGGCTCCGCGACCGGTACGGGCAGCCGGCACGAGCAGCGTCGACAGGTAGTGGGCCGGCCCGCGGGCGCCGGCGGCCGCCTCGACCACCTCGCCGTCGAGGCCAAGCCGCGCGCCGTGCACGGCGCCCTCGATGCGGCCGGCGGCGCGCACGACGTCGAGCACCGCGTCGAGCCGGCGGCCACCCTTGTAGCAGACGACGGTGTCGAACGCCGCGAGCGCGGCGGCGAGGGCGTCCTCGCCGGCCGTGAACGGCAGCAGGGCGAGCGACTCGGTGCCCTCGACCAGCACGGTGCCGCTGCGCGCGGCGAGGTCCTGCATGGCGGTGATGCCCGGCACCGTCTCGACCTCGACCTCCGGCAGCAGCGCCAGGACGGTCTGCGCGAGGTAGCTGAACGTGGAGTACACGTTGGGGTCCCCGATGGTGGCGAAGGCGACCGGCCCGCCAGTCGACCGCAGCAGCTCGGCCACCTCGGCACCGGCCCGGTCCCACGCGCTGGCCCTGGCGCCGGAGGACCGGCCGCCGTCGCCGTCGTGGATGGCGAAGCGCAGCCGCCGGATCAGCGCCGCGTCGACGTGCGCCCTGACGACCGTCTCGGCGCGCCCGACCTCGCCGCCGTCGGTCACCGGAACGCAGACGGCGGCCGCCTCGCGCATCAGCCGCACGGCCTTGACGGTGACGAGCTCGGGATCGCCAGGGCCGACGCCCACGCCGACGAGCCTCACGCCGCCCTCCTTCCGGCCGCGGCCAGCTTGGTGGCGACCGCCGGGGTGGCGGCCCAGTGGCTGTGCAGGAAGGAGGCGTGCACGCCGCCGGCGACGAAGCCCTCGTACCGGTCGCCGATGCGCCAGGCCGGGTGCGCTCCGGCGGCCGGCTCCACGGTCGCGTAGTGGAACTCGTGCGCGCGCACCTCGTCGCCGGGCGCCCCGGCCGGCGTGCCGGCGCTCGCGACCACCGCGTCGCGGTAGCCGAGGGTGAGGCGGTCGGTCATCCGCCCGCTCGCGGGCAGCGCCCCGCACATCGGCCGGCCGTCGAGGTCGCGCACCAGCCAGAGCAGCCCGCCGCACTCGGCGAGGACCGTCCCGCCGGAACGGGCGAACGCCGCGACCGCCGTCCGCAGCGCGGCGTTGGCGGCCAGCTGGCCAGCGTGCACCTCGGGGAAGCCGCCCGGCACGTACAGGGCCCCGAGGCCCTCCGGCAGCGCCTCGTCGTCCTGGCCGATGGGTACGACATCGGCACCGGTGGCCGCCAGCAGCTCGAGGTGCTCGGCGTAGACGAAGCCGAACGCCGGTCCCGTCATCACCGCCACCGGCGACGGGTGGTCGACCCGGCGCGCCGCCGGGGCCCACGGCACCGCTGCGACCTCGGCGGCTGCCCGAGCCACGGCCATGACCGCCGCGAGATCGACCGACCGCGCGACGACGGCGCCCATCGCGTCGACCGCCGCGCGCGCCTCGGCGGCCCGCTCGGCCACCGGCACCAGCCCGAGGTGGCGGCTCGGCAAGGCGAGCAGGTCGCTGCGGCGGACGGCGCCGAGCACCGGAACGCCGACCGGCTCGAGCGCCCGGCGCAGCATGGCCTCGTGGACGTCCGAGCCGACGTTGTTCAGCACCACGCCGGCGACGGTCACGGCCGGGTCGTGCGCGGCGAACCCGTGCACCAGCGCGGCGACCGACCCGGACATCCCGCGCGCGTCGACCACCAGCAGCACTGGCGCGCCGAGCAGCGTCGCGACGTGCGCGGTCGATGCGTGCCGGCCGCCGCCGCGGCCGTCGAACAGGCCCATGACGCCCTCGACGACGGCGATGTGGGCGCCGGCCGAGCCGTGCGCGAGCAACGGCGCGACGAGATCCTCGCCGCACAGGTGGACGTCGAGGTTGCGGCCGGGTCGCCCCGTCGCGAGCGCGTGGAAGCCCGGGTCGATGTAGTCGGGGCCGACCTTGAACGGCGCGACGTGGTGGCCGCGGGCCGCGAGCGCGGCCATCAGACCGGTGGCGACCGTCGTCTTGCCGGCGCCGCTCGAGGGCGCCGCCACGACGACGCGAGGGACCAGCGGGACGGCGCCTACCATTCGATGCCCCTCTGGCCCTTCTCGCCGACGTCGAAGGGGTGCTTCACCTTGGTCATCTCGGTGACGATGTCGGCGGCGGCCATCAGCTCCTCCGGGCAGCGCCGGCCGGTGATGACGACGTGCTGCGTGCCGGGCCGGCCCGCCAGCACGTCGAGGACCTCCTGCACGGGCACCCAGCCGCGGCTCACCACGTACGTGAGCTCGTCGAGGATGAGCATCCGGTAGCGCTCGGCCGCGAGCGCCTCCCGCACCTCGGCCCAGCCGGCCCTGGCGAGCTCCTCGCCGGTCGCCTCCTCGCGCTGGATCCACGACCAGGACGAGCCCATCTTGTGCCAGTCGATGCCGAGAGCCGCCGCCGCGCGCTCCTCGCCGACCCGCCACTTGCTCGACTTGACGAACTGGAAGACGCCGACCGGCCAGTCCTGCGCCCAGGCGCGCAGCATGAGGCCGAACGCCGCGGTCGACTTCCCCTTCCCGTCGCCGGTGTGGACGATGAGCCGCGGCCTCGCCCTGCGCTGACGGGTGGACAGCCCGTCGTCCGGCACGGCCGCCGGTCGTCCCTGTGGCATCTACGCCGCCCTCCGTCCGGTGGCGCCGCGCACGATGGCGGCGAGCGGGTCCGCGGCGAGCTGCTCGAGGCGCAGGCAGGTCCCGCCGAGCCAGCCGGCGAGCTGGGCCGGCAGCCCGAGCCGCACCGGCCCGTCCTCGGCGTCGACCACGACCGCGTCGACGCCGGTACGGCCGAGCCGGGTCGCCGCGGCGCGGGCGGCCGCCACCGGGTCGGCGCCGCCGCTGGTCGCCCGCCCGTCGGTGACGACGACGAGCAGTGGCCGCCGGCGCGGGTCGCGGACGGCCTCGACGGCGAGCGCGTCGGCCGCCCGGTGCAGCCCGGCCGCGAGCGGCGTCCGGCCGCCGGTGGGCAGCTCGGCCAGCCGGCGGGCCGCCGCGTCGACGCTGGACGTCGGCGGCAGCACCAGCTCGGCCGCCGAGCGGCGGAAGGCGACGAGCCCGACCTTGTCGCGGCGCTGGTACGCGTCGAGCAGCAGGCTCAGCACGGCGCCCTTGACCGCGGTCATCCTGGCCCTGGCGGCCATCGAGCCGGAGGCGTCGACGCAGAACAGCACCAGGTTGCCCTCGCGCCCCTCGCGGACGGCCTCCCGCAGGTCGCCGCCGCGCAGCGCGAGCGGGTCCCCGAGCGACCGGCCGCGGGCTCGCTGGTGCGGCGCCGCCGCGCGCAGGGTGGCGCCGAGGTGCACCCTGGTGATCGAACCACCCGGCGGCCGCGCGCCGGTGAGCCGACCGCTCGCCACGCCCTCCGCCCGGCTGCGCCGCCCGGCCGCACCGGCCCGGCGGTTGACGCCGTCGACCCGCAGCGCGACCGGCCGGAACGTCGCGCCGACGCCGTGGACCCGCTCCCCCGCGCCGGCGGCAGCCGGGTCCGGCTCGCGCGGCGCCTCG
>JBJMHZ010000026.1:0-188915 GCA_045807125.1 Frankiaceae bacterium | reverse complement strand
CTCCAGGAGGGTGGCCAGCCGTCGGCGGATGCCGATGTTGGCCTTCATCCGCGGATCCTTGGCGTACTCCGAGTACATGTAGTCGCGCTCTTCGTCGGTGACCATCTCGAGCGTCAGCTCGTCGTGGTTGCGCAGGAAGATGCCCCACTGCGCGTTGTCCGGGATCTCCGGGGTGTTTGCCAGGATCTCCGAGATCGGGTAGCGGGTCTCGCGTCGCACCGCCATGAAGATGCGCGGCATGAGCGGGAAGTGGAACGCCATGTGGCACTCGTCCCCGTCGCCGAAGTACTGCACCACGTCGGCCGGCCACTGGTTTGCCTCGGCCAGCAGCACCTTGTCCGGGTAGAGGCTGTCCACCTCCTTGCGCACCCGCTTGAGGAACTCGTGGGTCCGCGGAAGGTTCTCGCAGTTGGTCCCCTCCTCCTCGTAGAGGTAGGGAACCGCGTCGAGCCGGAAGCCGTCGATGCCGAGGTCGAGCCAGAACCGCAGCACCTCCGCCATCGCCTCCTGGACGGCCGGGTTCTCGTAGTCGAGGTCCGGCTGGTGGCTGAAGAACCGGTGCCAGTAGTACTGGCCGCGCACCGGATCCCAGGTCCAGTTGGACTTCTCGGTGTCGACGAAGATGATGCGCGCGTCGGGGTACTGCTCGTCGGTGTCTGACCACACGTAGAAGCCGCCGTACGGGCCGTCGGGGTCGCTCCTCGACGCCTGGAACCACGGGTGCTGGTCACTGGTGTGGTTCATGACGAGGTCGGCGATGACGCGGATGCCACGCGCATGCGCGGCGTCGACTAGCTGGACGAAGTCGCCGAGGTCGCCGAACTCCGGCAGCACCTTCATGTAGTCGCTGATGTCGTAGCCGCCGTCGCGCAGTGGCGACTCGTAGATGGGCAGCAACCAGATGCAGTCGACGCCGAGCCACTGGAGGTAGTCGAGCTTCTGCACGATGCCGCGCAGGTCGCCGGTGCCGTCGCCGTTGGAGTCGTAGAAGCCCCGCACGAGGACCTCGTAGAAGACCGCGCGCTTGTACCAGAGTGGGTCGCGCCCCGTCTCGGTGACTCCGGCCTCGGGATATTCCGAGATGCTCACGGTCGGCGCTCCCTCACCAGTCGCGGTGCACGGTGAAGACGTGAGCCGGTTCGACGAACGGATCGAGCCGGACGTAGTTGGTGTGCCTCCACGCGTAGTCGGCGCCGGTCACCTCGTCATGGACGCGGAACCGGTCGTTCCAGTCCAGCCCCAGCTCCGGCATGTCGAGGCGGACCGTCGAATCGCGCACCGAGTGCGGGTCGAGATTGACGACGACGAGGACGAGGTCGTCGGCACCGCCCGCCTGCTCGGCGGGCAGGTGCTTCGAGAAGCAGATGATCTCGTCGCCGTCGACGTGGTGGAAGCGCAGGTTGCGCAGCCGGTGCAGGGCTGGGTGCCCGCGGCGCAGCCGGTTGAGGAGCGCGAGGTAAGGGGCGAGCGTCTCGCCCCTCGCCTCGGCGGCGGCCCAGTCGCGCGGCCGGTACTGGTACTTCTCCGAGTTCATGTACTCCTCCGAGCCGGCGCGGACCGCCTCGTGCTCGAAGAGCTCGTATCCCGCGTAGACGCCCCATGCCGGCGACAGCAGCGCCGCCAGCACCGCCCTGATCTTGAACGCGGGTGGGCCACCGTACTGCAGGTAGGCGTGCAGGATGTCGGGCGTGTTGACGAAGAAGTTCGGCCGCATGTAGTCGGCGGCGGGCCCGCTCAGCTCGCGGAGGTACTCCTCGATCTCCCACTTGGCGTTGCGCCAGGTGAAGTACGTGTAGGACTGGGTGAAGCCGACCTGGGCCAGCAGGTGCATCATCGGCGGCCGGGTGAACGCCTCGGCCAGGAAGAGCACGTCCGGGTCGGTCCTCCTCACCTCGGCGATCAGCCACTCCCAGAACGGCACCGGCTTGGTGTGCGGGTTGTCGACGCGGAAGATGCGGACGCCGTGGCTCGCCCAGTGCCGGACGATGCGCAGCACCTCGGCGTAGATGCCGTCGGGGTCGTCGTCGAAGTTGATCGGGTAGATGTCCTGGTACTTCTTGGGCGGGTTCTCGGCGTAGGCGATCGTGCCGTCGGCGCGCACCGTGAACCACTCCGGGTGCTCCTTGGCCCACGGGTGGTCGGGCGAGGCCTGCAGGGCGAGATCGAGCGCGACCTCCATGCCGAGCCCGGCGGCCCTCGCCACGAACGCATCGAAGTCGTCGATCGTCCCGAGGTCGGGATGGATCGCGTCGTGGCCGCCCTCGTCGCTGCCGATCGCCCACGGCGACCCGGGATCGCCGGCGGCGGGGGCGAGGGTGTTGTTGGGTCCCTTGCGGAACGAGCGCCCGATCGGGTGGATCGGCGGCAGGTAGACGACGTCGAAGCCCATCGCGGCCACCGCGGGCAACCGCTCCGCCGCCGTGCGGAAGGTGCCCGACCGCCACTCGCCGGTGCGAGGGTCCTGGTGCGCGCCCTCCGAGCGGGGGAAGAGCTCGTACCACGAGCTGAACAGCGCCTGCTCGCGGTCGACCCACACCTCGTACCGCTGCGAGCGGGTCACGAGCCGGCGCAGCGGATGCGCGGCCAGCGCGCCGGCGAGCTCGGGAGACAGCGCCGGGCGCAGCCGGTCGGCCGGCTCGAGCGTCTCGTCGCGGAGGTCCTTGGCCGCCGCGAGGAGCATGGACCGGGCGGCGGCCGGCACCCCGTCGGCGGCCTCCTCGAGCAGCCGGGCGCCCTCCTCGAGCTCGAGCGAGACGTCCTGCCCCGCGGCGTGCTTGACCTCGGCGTTGTGGTGCCAGGTGGCGATCGGGTCCGACCAGGCCTCGATCTCGAACGCCCAGGGCCCCTGCTCGGTGAAGGTCACGACCGCTTCCCACCTGGCCAGCCCGTGGTCGAGCTCGGTCATGGGAGCGTGCGGGCCCGTGGTGCCGTCCGGCCGGTGGAGGACGACGTTGGCCCCCACGGCGTCGTGCCCCTCGCGGAGGACCGTCGCCGCAACGGTGAGGGTCTCACCGACGACGGCGCGCGCGGGCCACCGGCCGCACGCGACCACCGGGCTCACCTCGGTGATGGGAATGCGTCCGATCATCGCTGCCGACACTACCCCTCGCCCCCGACGTCGAACGCCGCCGACCGGTGTTGTTGCCCCCGCACCTGCTCGAACCGTGCCGGAATCGTGTCGGGCGCGGCGCGCCGCCGCCTTCCGGCTGACGGTCGCGGCGGCTCTCGCTAAGGTCGCAGTGGTGAGAGCACTGCGCCGCTTCACCGTACGGGTCGGTCTTCCCGAGTCCCTCAAGCCGCTCGCCGACCTCGTCCTCAACCTCCGCTGGTCCTGGCACGCCGAGTCGCGCGAGCTGCTGGCCGACGTCGACCGCCGGGTCTGGGAGGACGTCGGCTGCGACCCCCTCCGCCTGCTCGGGGCGGTGCACCCCGACCGCCTGGCGACCCTGGCGGCCGACCGCCGCTTCCTGCGGCGCCTGCAGGACGCGCACGACGACCTGCAGGACTACCTCACCAGGGACCGCTGGTACCAGACCTCGGGGGCCGGCGGCCCGCGGTCGATCGGCTACTTCTCGATGGAGTTCGGCGTCACCCAGGTGCTGCCCAACTACTCCGGCGGCCTCGGCATCCTGGCCGGCGACCACCTCAAGGCCGCCAGCGACCTCGGCGTGCCGATCATCGGGGTCGGGCTGCTCTACCAGCACGGGTACTTCTCGCAGTCGCTGTCCCCGGACGGCTGGCAGCTCGAGCGCTACCCGCCGATCGATCCGCAGGGCCTGCCGCTCACCATGCTGCGCGACGAGGCCGGCGCGCCCGTACGGGTGGAGGTCGGCTTCCCCGGCGACCGCCGGCTGCGGGCGCAGGTCTGGGTCGCCCAGGTGGGGCGCGTGCCGCTGCTGCTGCTCGACTCCAACGTCGAGGAGAACGCCCCGGGCGAGCGCGAGGTCACCGACCGCCTCTACGGTGGGTCGACCGAGCACCGGCTCCAGCAGGAGATGCTGCTCGGCATCGGCGGGGTGCGCGCGATCCGCGCGTACTGCGCCAGTACCGGCGCCCCCGAGCCGGAGGTCTTCCACACCAACGAGGGGCACGCCGGGTTCCTCGGCGTCGAGCGCATCCGCGAGCTGGCCGAGGGGCCGGGCCTGTCGTTCGACGAGGCCCTCGCCGTCGTACGGGCCGGCACGGTGTTCACGACGCACACGCCCGTCCCCGCCGGCATCGACCGCTTCCCGCGCGACCTGATCGCCTCGTACTTCGGCGGGTCGAACGAATCGCCCGGCACCCCGGTCGACCGGATCCTCGCGCTCGGTGCCGAGCCGGAGGGCGGTGACCCCGGCGTCTTCAACATGGCGGTCATGGGCCTGCGGCTGGCGCAGCGGGCCAACGGCGTGTCCCAGCTGCACGGCGAGGTGAGCAGGGAGATGTTCGCCGCGCTGTGGCCCGGCTTCGACACCAGCGAGGTGCCGATCACGTCGATCACCAACGGCGTGCACGGCCAGACGTGGGTGGCGCCGGAGGTCCTCGCGCTGGCCGAGCGGCATGTCGGCCGCGAGCTCGTCGAGGACGCCCAGGGCTGGGACCGCATGGCGCGGGTGCCCGCCGGCGCGGTGTGGTCGGCGCGCAACCAGCTGCGCGCCCGGCTGGTCGACGACATCCGCCGCCGGCTGCGCCAGTCGTGGCTGCAGCGCGGCGCGGCCCAGCCCGAGCTCGGCTGGATCAACGGCGCCTTCGACCCCGACGTGCTGACGATCGGCTTCGCGAGGCGGGTGCCGTCGTACAAGCGGCTCACTCTCATGCTCCGCGACCGCGACCGGCTGCGGGCGCTGCTGCTCGACCCTGAGCGGCCGATCCAGATCGTCATCGCGGGCAAGTCCCACCCGGCCGACGACTCCGGCAAGGCGCTCGTGCAGCAGATCGTCCGCTTCACCGAGGACCCCGCGATCAGGCACCGCATCGCGTTCCTCCCCGACTACGACATGGGCATGGCAGCGGTGCTGCTTCCTGGCTGCGACGTCTGGCTGAACAACCCGCTGCGCCCCCTCGAGGCGTGCGGCACGTCGGGCATGAAGGCGGCGCTCAACGGCTGCCTCAACCTCTCGATCCGCGACGGCTGGTGGGACGAGTGGTTCGACGGCGAGAACGGGTGGGCCATCCCGTCCGCGGAGGGCGTGCACGACCCCGACCGGCGCGACGAGCTCGAGGCGGCCGCGCTGTACGACCTCATCGAGAAGGACGTCCGGGTCAAGTTCTACGACCGCGACCGCGACGGGCTGCCGCAGCGATGGCTCGAGATGGTGCGCCACGACCTCGAGTCGCTGGGGCCGAAGGTGCTGGCGAGCCGCATGGTGCGCGACTACGTCGAGCAGCTGTACGCCCGGGCGGCGCTCGCCACCAGGGCGATGACCGGCGACGGCTTCGCCGGCGCCCGCGAGCTCTCGGCCTGGTGCCTGCGCCTCGCCGAGCGCTGGCCGGACGTACGGGTGAGCCACGTCGACGCGGTCGACGAGTCCGACACCAGGGCGCTGGGCGGCGTCATCGGGGTGCGCGCGATGGTCGAGCTCGGCGGACTCGACGTGGCCGACGTCGCCGTGCAGGCGGTCTACGGCCGGGTCGACGATCTGGACGACCTCTACGACGTGACCGCGGTCGAGCTCGCGCCGGCCGGGCCGGCCGACGGCCTGCACCGCTTCGAGGGCAACGTGCCGCTCGACCGCAGCGGCGCCTTCGGCTACACCGTACGGGTGCTGCCGCGCCACCGGCTGCTCGCCACGAGCGCCGAGCTCGGCCGCGTCGTCAACGCCTGACCCGCCAGCCGCGCGGGGCGGTGGCGAGCCGTCAGCCGTCGCGGCTGCGGTCCTGCCGGCGCAGCCAGGCCTCGAGCGCGACGATGCCCAGCTCGGCCTCGCGGGCGATGGCGTCGCGGTGCGGCCGGCCGCCGGGCCCCACGGCCCGGCGGTAGCGGAGGGCGCCGCGCAGGAGGGCGGCGAGGAGCACCGCGCCGGCGGCGCAGGCCAGCGCGAGGGCCGCCCGGTCGATCACCCCGCGCGGGCCGGGCACCAGGCCGGCGTAGAGCACGTCGGCCAGGCCGAGCGTCAAGCTCCCGACCCAGATCAGCGCGGTCGTCGACGTGCGCCGCGCCAGTGCCGAGAGCCGCATGACCACGTCGACCTCCTGCCGGGTACCGCGAGGGAGACGCTTCAGTGGTGACCCGCAGCGGGGTGCCTGAAACCGCCCCGATGCATGAGGCAGTCCAGAAGAGGAGCGGTCAGCCCTCGGCGCGCAGCACGACCGCCGACCGGCCGGGCATCAGCAGCGCGTGGCCGGCCGGGATGCCGGCGGCCGGCTGGGTGCCGGCGGTGTCGACGACGACGGCGTACGTCGCGGCCCACGGCGGGCCCGGCAGCACGAACGAGCTCTCCTCGGTCCCCGCGTGCAGCAGCAGCAGGAACGACGAGTCGGTGATGCGCTCGCCCCGCGGGCCGCGGGTGCGGATGCCCTCGCCGGACAGGTACATGCCGAGCGTGCGCACGCCGGGAGCGAACCAGTCGGCGTCGGTGAGCTCGCGGCCCTCGGGGGTGAACCAGGCGAGATCCTTCACGCCGCCGTCGGTGACCGGCCGGCCGAGGAAGAACGCGCGCTGGCGGAAGACCTGGTGGTCGCGGCGCAGCTCCAGCAGCCGCCGGACGAAGCCGAGCAGGTCGGCCTGCTCCTGATCGAGGTCCCAGTGCAGCCAGGAGACCTCGTTGTCCTGGCAGTACGCGTTGTTGTTGCCCTGCTGCGTGCGGCCCATCTCGTCGCCGGCCGTGATCATCGGCACGCCGGTGGCGAGCAGCAGCGTCACCAGGAAGTTGCGGACCTGCCGCCCGCGCTCCGCGCGGATCGCCGGGTCGTCGGTGGGGCCCTCGACCCCGTGGTTGTCCGAGCGGTTGTCGTCGCTGCCGTCGCGGTTGCCCTCGCCGTTGCCCTCGTTGTGCTTGCGCTCGTACGACACCAGGTCCTGCAGCGTGAAGCCGTCGTGCGCGGTGACGAAGTTGATCGACGCGAACGGCCGGCGGCCGTCGTCCTGGTAGAGATCGCTCGACCCGGACAGCCGGAACCCGAGCTCGGCGACGCTCGGCTGCGCCCCGCGCCAGAAGTCGCGCACGGCGTCGCGGTACTTGCCGTTCCACTCGGTCCAGAGCGGCGGGAACTCGCCGACCTGGTAGCCGCCCTCGCCGACGTCCCACGGCTCGGCGATCAGCTTGACCTGGCTGACGACCGGGTCCTGCTGGATGACGTCGAAGAACGCGGACAGCTTGTCGACGTCGTGCATCGACCGGGCGAGCGCGGCGGCGAGGTCGAACCGGAAGCCGTCGACGTGCATCTCGGTGACCCAGTAGCGCAGCGAGTCCATGATGAGCTGCAGCGCATGCGGGTGCTGCACGTCGAGGGTGTTGCCGGTGCCGGTGTAGTCGACGTAGTAGCGCTGGTCGGCCTGGCGCAGCCGGTAGTACGCGCCGTTGTCGATGCCCCGGAACGACAGCGTCGGCCCGCAGTGGTCGCCCTCGGCGGTGTGGTTGTAGACGACGTCGAGGATCACCTCGATGCCGGCCGCGTGCAGCGCCCGCACCATCGCCTTGAACTCGCGGACCTGCTCGCCCCTGCTGCCGCTCGCCGAGTAGTCGTTGTGCGGCGCGAAGAAGCCGAGCGTGTTGTAGCCCCAGTAGTTGGCGAGGCCGCGGCGCAGCAGCGCCGGCTCGCTGACGAACTGGTGCACCGGCAGCAGCTCGACCGCTGTGACGCCGAGGCGGCGCAGGTGATCGACGGCCACCGGGTGGGCGAGCCCCGCGTACGTGCCGCGCAGCCGCTCGGGGATGCCGAGGTGGCTCGCGGTGAAGCCCTTGACGTGCAGCTCGTAGATCACGGTGTCGGCCCACGCGGTGCCCGGGCGGTGGTCGTCGCCCCAGGGGAAGCCGTCGTGCACGACGACGGACTTCGGCACGTACGGCGCGGAGTCCCGGTCGTCCTTGACCGTGTCGTCCTGCCCCGGCGGGTAGCCGAAGATGGCGGTGGCGTCCTCGCTGTCGAGGCGCAGCCGGCCGTCGAAGGCGCGCGCGTACGGGTCGGCGAGCAGCTTGCTCGGGTTCCAGCGCCGCCCTGCCCTCGGCTCGAACGGTCCGTGGACCCGGTAGCCGTAGCGCTGCCCCGGGTGCACCTGCGGCAGGTAGCCGTGCCAGACGTGGTACGTGGACTCCTCGAGCCGCACCAGCAGCTCGCTGCCGTCGTCGCCGAACAGGCAGACGTCGACAGCCTCGGCGCCCGGCGCGTACAGCGCGAAGTTGGTGCCCTCGCCGTCCCAGGTGGCCCCGAGCGGCGCCGGCCGCCCCGGCCAGGGGCGCTGGCCCCCCGGCGCGGCCCCGGCGCCACCCGCTGTCGTCACGCACCCGAGTCTGCCGGATCGGCGACCGTACGAGGGCGATGGGTCACCGCGCCGGTGCGCCGATAGGCTGCCGGAGTCTCCGGGAGGGGACGGTGCGGGGACACCAGGGACCGAGGAGGGCCGCCATGCCGGACGCGCCGGAGTTCGTGCGTCTCGAGATCGACGGGGCGATCGGCACCATCCGGCTGGACCGGCCGCCGATGAACGCGCTCGACAAGCAGATGCAGGAGGAGCTGCGCGCCGCGGCCCTCGAGGCGACCGAGCGCGCCGACGTGCGGGCGGTGGTCGTCTACGGCGGCCCGAAGGTGTTCGCCGCGGGGGCGGACATCAAGGAGATGGTCCGGATGTCCTACACCGAGATGGTGCAGCGCGCGGCCGGCCTGCAGTCGGCGTTCACGGCGGTGGCCGAGATCCCGAAGCCGGTCGTCGCGGCGGTCACCGGCTACGCGCTGGGCGGCGGCTGCGAGCTGGCGCTCACCGCCGACTACCGGGTGTGCGGCGACAACGCCAAGCTGGGGCAGCCGGAGATCAAGCTCGGCGTGATCCCCGGCGCGGGCGGCACGCAGCGGCTGGCCCGGCTGGTCGGCCCGTCGAGGGCCAAGGACATCGTCTTCACCGGCCGCTTCGTCGAGGCGGAGGAGGCGCTGCGGATCGGGCTCGTCGACCGGGTCGTGGCGCCCGACGACGTCTACGCGGCCGCGCGCGAGTGGGCCGGGCAGTTCGCGACCGGACCGGCGTACGCGCTGCGGGCGGCCAAGGAGGCGATCGACCACGGGCTCGACGCCGACCTCGCCACCGGCCTGACGATCGAGCGCCAGCAGTTCGCCGCCCTGTTCGCCACCGAGGACCGCGGCATCGGGATGCGGAGCTTCATCGAGAGCGGGCCGGGGAAGGCGCAGTTCGAGGGACGGTGACGGGGGCCGGGGGAGGGCGCCGGGATGGACGCCGAGCAGGTCAAGCGGGCCAACGTCGCCTACCACGACTGGGAGGCCGACAGCTACGACGCCAAGTGGTCGATCAGCTTCGACGAGCGGTGCACCTCGTACGCGCGCGAGCGGTTCGCGGCCGTCGCGGGGCGCGAGGGCTGGCCGTACGGCTCGGCGCTGGAGATCGGCTGCGGGACCGGCTTCTTCCTGCTCAACCTGAAGCTCGCCGGGGTGCTGTCGGAGGGTGCGGTCACCGACATCAGCCCCGGCATGGTGGCGGTCGCGCAGCGCAACGCCGAGCGGCTCGGCTTCGCCGTCGACGGCCGCGTCGCCGACGCGGAGTCCGTCCCGTACGGCGACGGGAGCTTCGACCTCGTGGTCGGCCACGCGGTGCTGCACCACGTCCCCGACGTCGAGCTGGCGCTGCGGGAGGCGCTGCGGGTGCTGCGGCCCGGGGGGCGGTTCGTCTTCGCCGGCGAGCCGACCGTGTGGGGCGACCGCATCGCGCGCCGGCTCTCCCGGCTGACGTGGGCGGCGGCCACGACGCTGCTGCCGGGCAGCTGGCGGCGGCCGCCGGAGGAGCTGGCCGCCTCCAGCGAGGCCGCCGCGCTGGAGGCCGTCGTCGACCAGCACACGTTCGCCCCTGCCGAGTTGGAGCGGCTGGCGGCCCGCGCCGGCGCGGTCGACGTCCGGGTGGTGACCGAGGAGCTCACCGCCGCGTGGTTCGGCTGGCCGGTGCGGACGTTCGAGTGCGCGGTGGCCGAGGGCAGGCTGGGGTGGAGGTGGGCGACGTTCGCCTACCGCAGCTGGCTGGGGCTGTCGGCGCTCGACTCGCGGGTGCTCGCCAGGGCCGTCCCGCGCGATCTCTACTACAACGCCCTGGTGACCGGCCGCAAGCCGGCGTAGTCCGTCCGGATCGATCTCGATCATCACCATGCGCGGTGCGCAGCCGAACCGGGCGTGTCGCCCCGCGCGTCACTGCGCACGGCGCGCACTGGTGATCGACTTCGGCGGATCGCCCGCCGGATGCGCGCGGCCACGGCCCGCGGGTCGCGCTCGATCTCCTGCCCGGTCCACCGCACGACGGCGCGGCCGGCGGCGGCCGTCCACAGGAGGGCGGGACCGGTGGGTCCGCCGCGCTGTCACCGCACCGGGTCCGGCCCCCCTGCCGTCCCGGGCCGGCAGCGCAGCAGCCGGCCGGTGGTGAGGCGGCTGCCGCGCAGTGCGCCGTGCCGGGCGATGGCCTCGGCGGCGTACGACGAGCATGACGGCGCGAAGCGGCAGACGGGCCGGGCGCGGTGGGCGCTCACGCGCTGCTGGTAGGTCGCGATCAGCGACAGCAGCGCCGCCTGGCCGCGGCCGGCCCCGCTGGAGCGGTGGAGCACGGCCCCGACCAGCTGCGGCAGTGCCGGCGCCAGCAGCACCAGGCAGTTGCCGCTCAGGCCCTCCGCGAGGCAGCAGCCGGTCTCGAGCAGGCAGAGGTCACGGCCGCACCCGCCGCCCCGCCCGTACCCGGGCCCGTAGCCCGGCCCGTAGCGCCGGCGGCCCAGCATCCCGAACGGCGTGCCGACCACGGTCCACCCACCAGTCCACCGACGGCGCGGCGGGGCCTGGTCATCGTTGCGCCTCATCGGACTGGTATGTCGCGGACCGCGCCGGCGACACGCCACCGGCGCGGTCCGCGACGCGGCATCCCGCGGGATGGACGGGACGCCGCTGGGCGGTAGCGTCGTACGGGTGATGGGCCGCCCCCGACGCCGCGACCGCGACCCGCGCCAGGCGCGCTTCCTCACCATCGCCAGCCTGCGCTGGGTGATCCGGCACCGGGCGTGGACGCCGTACTACCTGATCCGCTACTGGCGGTTCTTCGCGTGGCGGCTCGCCAACCCGCACATCGTCACCGAGGGCTTCGTCTTCCTCGGCAAGCGGGTCGAGGTCCGCGCGCGGCCGGGGTACGGCCGGCTGGTGATCGGCAAGTGGGTGCACATCGGCGACGGCAACGCGATCCGCTGCCACGAGGGCAACCTGCGGATCGGCGACAAGTGCGTCTTCGGCAAGGACAGCACCGTCAACTGCTACCTCGACATCGAGTTCGGCGCGGCCACGATCGTCGCCGACTGGGTGTACGTCTGCGACTTCGACCATGCCTTCGACGACGTCACCGTGCCCATCAAGGACCAGGGCATCGTGAAGACGCCCGTGCGCATCGGCCCCGACGTGTGGATCGGCACCAAGGTCAGCGTGCTGCGCGGCGCCCATGTCGGGCACGGCAGCGTGCTCGCCGCGCACACCGTCGTCACCAAGGACGTGCCGCCCTACAGCGTGGTCGCCGGCATCCCTGGCCGGGTCGTGAAGGACCGGCTCCGCGCGTACGAGGAGGCGGCCGCGACGCGGGCCGCGGTCGCCGACATCGCGCGCAAGACGCAGGCCGCCGCGAGCCCGGTCATCGCCGCGCGGTCGCAGGGCTGACCAGCCTCGCTCAGCCTCTCTCGATGGCCGTCCCCAGCAGGCCGAGCGCCGGCGAGCCCAGGTCGAGCATCGCGGCGTGGAAGCGCCTCGCCGAGTAGCCGGCGCCCCAGGCGGCCCGCGCCCGCTCGCGCAGGTCGAGGATCGCCAGCTTGCCCCAGGTGTAACGGCCGTACGTCGGGTCGAACGTGCCCCTGTTGGCCTCGCTGCGCGCCGCCGGGCCCTTGAGGAACGCGTCCTCGGCGAACCGCCTGGTGGCGTCGTCGACGGTCATCGCGCCGGTGTGCAGGCCGATCGCGCAGGCCAGCCGGGTGACCCGGACGAGCGCTTCGAGGCAGACGCCGACGGCGTAGCGGGGGTCGCCGCCGCGGAAGCCCTCCTCGAGCATCATCTCCTCGGCGTAGTGCGCCCAGCCCTCGACGAACGAGCCGGAGTGCAGCGCCCGCCGCACCGGCGTGGCGGCCCGGCGCAGCGAGCGGCCGTGGGCGAAGTGGCCCGGCGAGACCTCGTGCGCGGTGATGGCCGGCAGCGACGTGCGGTTGAACACCGACAGCCAGTCCTCCTGCTCGTCGCGCGGCCAGCTCGGTTCCGGCGGCGTGACGTGGTACCAGGACGGCCCCTCGTCCTCGTACGGCGCGGCCGGGCTCATCATCGCCATCGCCCAGCGGCGCGACTCCGGCGCCGGGCCGACGAGGCACTCGCCGTCGACGTGCGGCACGAGGTCGTGGTCGCGGGTGAAGTCGATGACCTCCGCGGTGAGGGCGCGGGCCTCGTCGAGCACGCCGCCGGCGTCGGGATGGTCGGCCAGCAGCCGGCCGACGAGCTCCTCCGGCGCGGCGCCGGGCTCCAGCGCCCGGCAGGACTCGGTCAGGAGCGCGCGCAACCGGTCGCGCTCGGCGTCGGCCGAGGCCGCCAGCTGGCCGAGGTCGAGCTCGAGCGCCTCGCCGGAGCCCATGAGCCGGCGCAGGGCCGCCTCGCCGAGCGCCGCGTCCGGCGGTCCGGAGCGGGCCGCCAGCTCGACGTGCGCGACGAGCCGCGCGTGCGCGTCGAGCGCGGCGCGCTCGACCTCGTCCCTGTCCGGGTCGAGACCGGCCGACAGGCCGGCGACCGGGCCGATGAGGGCCTCGGCCACCGGGGCCGGCACGGCGTCGAGGGCGCTGATCGCGGCGTCGACGGCGTCGGGCCAGGCGGCCAGGTGCCGGCGCTTCGCCGCGGCCCGCTCCGGCTCGGGCGCGTAGGCGCGATCGTAGCCGGAGACGTCGAGGTTGGCCGCGTGGATCAGCGGGTTCCTGCGGTGCAGCTCGAGCTCGCGGTAGGTGACCCGCAGGTGCTCTTCGAAGGTGGCGAGCTGGGCCTCGTCGTGAGGGTCGTCGAGCGGCGGCCCGCCGAGCCGGTCGAGGGCGGCCCGCACGCCGGACTGCGAGAGGTCCTGGACGATGCCGTCGTAGTCGTGCAGGCCGACGTACTCGCGGGCCTCGGGGATCATCAGGTCGCAGGTCGCGCGCAGGCGAGGATCGTCCATGTCACCGGAGGCTACCGGCACCGGGCCGGCCGGCTCAGTGCGGCGGCCCGGCGATGCGGCGCGCGTCGAGATGGCCGAACGGCCCGTCCACGGCGCGCAGCGCAGCGGCCTCGCGCAGCGCCGCCGCGCGGTCGCCGCGCTCCACGAGGTCGGCCAGCCGGTCGAAGCCGGCGGCGTGCCCGGCCGCCCGGTCGCGGGCGTAGCCGGCGGCCGAGTCCTTGGTCACCATGAACGCCCAGTCGCTGCTGGTGACGAGCAGCGCCTCGCGGGCCAGCTGGTCGAGGTCGGGCCGGCGCTCCCGCCGGTCGCCGGCGCCCGGGAGCAGCGCGCGGCCCACCACGTCGAGCAGCCGGCGCTGCACCCGCGTCGAGTCGGCCGCGAGACCGGCCACCGCCGGGCCGTCCCAGACCCGCCAGTCCTTGCCGGAGCCCCACGAGCCGGGTGGCAGGTCGACCCGCCCGGCGACGGCGCCGTCCGCTACCGCGGCGCGCAGCGTCGTGACCCGCACCCCGACCTCGGGGAGCAGCCGCAGCACCGCCTCCAGCCAGACCGGCCCCTCGTGCCACCAGTGGCCGAAGAGCTCGGCGTCGTACGCCACCACGACCAGGCCAGGACGCCCGCGCGCCGCCGCGACGTCGAGCAGCCGGCGGCGCACGACGCCGGCGAAGTCCTCCGCGTCGGCGCGGACGGCGGCGAGCGCCGCGGCCGGCTCGTACGGCGCCTTGCGCTCGGGCGGGACGCCGAGGCCGGTGACCCGCGCCGGGCGGAAGCCCGACGGGTGGTCGAGGGCGTGGAAGTCGCGGTAGGCCGGGCCGCCCGGGTAGCCCCTGCGCGGCGACCACACCCGGTAGGTGACGTCGAGGTCGCGGCCGAGGACGACGACGTCGCTGTCACCGACCGTCCAGGCGTCGGCCGTGGCCACCGCGTCCAGCCGCTCGTCGGCGTGCGGCGCGCCGGCGATGAGCGTCGGGCCGTCGGCGAGGAAGCGGCGCACGCCGGCGCCGGCGTACATCGCCTCCAGGCCGGGCCGGTAGCCGCACTCGGGCGCCCAGATCCCCTCCGGGCGGCGGCCGAGGCGCAGCGCGCCGTCGTCGAGGCCGGTCGCGAGCTGGAAGCCGGCGACCGGCTCGTCGAGCAGCGGCTGGAACGGGTGGGTCGCCGGGCCGCCGAGCAGTTCGACCGCCCCCGCGTCGGCCAGCTCCCGCAGCACCGGCGTCGCGCCGGACGCCCAGCGCGACTCGAACGCCGCGAGCGCGCGGGTCGCCAGGCGGAACTCGTACCCGCCGAGCGCGCGCAGGTGCGGCTCCCTGCGGTCGGCCAGCCCCTCGGCCCGCACCTGCCAGAAGCCCAGCCAGGTGTGCAGCTCGCGCAGGCAGTACGGGTCGTCGAGCTGCGCGGCGAGCACCGGCGTGACGCCGAGGGTGAGCAGGTCGCGGCGGCCCTCCGCGGCGAGCCGGTCGAGGACGTCGACCACCGGCAGGTAGGCGCCGGCCCAGGCCTGGTGCAGCCACTCCTCGCCGACCGGCCAGGCCCCCGCGTGCGCCAGCCACGGCAGGTGGGCATGCAGGACGAAGCAGCAGGAGCCGACGCGATCGGCGCCGGACGGGGCAGCCGGGCCCGAGGCGCTCACGGGCGCCGCACCGCGATCGCCAGCAGGTCGAGGCTCTCGTCGACGCGGTCGGCCCGGACCGCGAAGTCGCCGGCCCGCACCCTCGCGACCGCCGCGGCCAGCCGCCGCGGCCAGCGCTCCGGCGCGGCCGCGAGCTGGCCGCCGATCAGCCCGCCCGGCGTCGACCGGTCCAGCGCGCGCAGCCGCCACCGGTGATGGACGCCGAGCAGCCGGCGCACCTCGAAGCGCGGCGCCAGCAGCGCGGCGAGCTCGCCAGCGTCGAGCTCGCGGGTGTGGAACGGGTTCAGCGGCTCGGCCCGGCCGGGCGAGAAGGTGAGCCGGTTGGGCGTCGACATCACCAGCGTGCCGCCCGGGCGCAGGGCCCGCGCGCACTCGGCGACGAAGCCGGCCTGGTCGTGCAGGTGCTCGATCACCTGCATGCAGGTCACCGCCTCGACCCTGGCGTCGCCGATCGGCAGGCGCTGGAGGTCGCAGCGGACGGGATGCACCTGCGCGCCGTACCGGCGCCGCACGTGCCCCACCACGGCCGGGTCGGCCTCCAGCGAGACGACGAGCGCCGCCCGGCCCGCGAGCCGGGCCGCCCCGTACCCCTCGCCGCAGCCGGCCTCGACCACGACCGCCCCGTCGATCCAGGGCAGCACGGCGAGGTAGGCGGCCTCGTGCCTGCGGAACCAGTAGTTCTCGTGCGCGAGGCCCGGCACGGTGCGCTCGCCGGTGAGCGGGAGGGTCCCCGCGACGGCCACGGGTCACCTCCGGTGGGGCGCGGCGCATCGGGCTGGTTCGGAAGCCTCGCATCCGGCCGGCCGGCGGGGCGCAGCCGGGTGCGCACGGTGCGCGCTGACGGGCGGCGGGCACGGCCGGCATGGCGCCCGGGCCGCGGGCGGCTACAGTGAGCAGCGTCCGCACGCGGGCCGGACGCCGGCCGACCCACCGAGAGGGCTGATGATCACGTTTTCCGAGCAGGCACCCGAGCAGGTGACCCAGCAGGCGCCGGAGCAGGTGCCCGCGCAGGCGCCGGAGCAGGTGACCGAGCAGGTGCCGGAGCAGGCACCCACGGGCAAGCGCCGCCGGGCCCGCACCACCCGCACCACCCGATCAGCCACGCCGGCCGAGACCATCCGGCTGCACCCCCTGCTGCGGGGCCGGCTGATCACCGACGACCTTCGCCGCATGGAGATCCTGCGGGTGCACGACAGCCTCGCGGTCGACGTCATCGTCCGGAACCGGCCGCTGTCCGGTCGCTAGTCGGCCGCTCCACCGTCGAGGGAGAAGGGTGCGGCCGTGAGCCTGCGCGATCACCTGGGCGAGCTGCTGCCGTGCATCGACACGGCCTTCCCCGCCGACCTGCTCACGGTCGTCGGCGGCTTCCTCGAAGAGCACGCCGGCGCCCGCAACGCCACCCTGCTGCTCGCCGACTACGACCTCCAGCAGCTGCGGCCCATGCCGTCCGCGACCCGTGGCCTCGTCGACGAGCCGGTGCCCATCGTGCCCATCGCCGGCAGCGACGCCGGCCGCTCCTACGCCGCGCAGGTCACCGTCGCGGTGCCGCGCGCCGGCGAGGTCATCGCGTACGTCCCGGTGACGCTTCGCGACGAGCGCATCGGCGTGCTCGCCGCCACCTTGCCGGAGCCGGCCGGCGAGGACGTCTTCACCGGGCTCGCCGCGGTCGCCACCACCCTTGCCTACGTGCTGCTGGCGGCCGGCCGCTACACCGACCAGTTCGAGCAGGCCAGGCGCCGGCGGCCGCTCAGCCTCGAGGCCGAGATGCAGTGGGGACTGCAACCGGTGCGCGCGTTCAGCTGCGAGCAGTTCTCCCTCGCCGGTCAGCTGGTGCCTGCGTACGACGTCGGTGGCGACAACTACGACTGGGTGGTCAACGAGCGCAGCGTCTCGGTCACCGCGCTCGACGCGATGGGCCACGGCCTCAACGCGAGCATGCTCGGGACCCTGGCGGTGTCCGCGGTGCGCAACGCCAGGCGCCGCGGCGAGCCGCTGGCCGACCGGCTGGCCTTCGCCGACCGGGCGATCCACCAGCAGTTCGGCGGCGCGCAGTTCGTCACGGCGGTGAGCGTCGAGGCCTCGCTCGAGGACGGCACGATCATGGCGGTGAGCGCCGGGCACCCGGCGCCGTACCTGCTGAGGGCCGGGGCCGTGCGCCAGATCGACCTGGCTGCGCACCTGCCGCTCGGCCTGTTCGAGCGCACCAGCTACTGCGCCGAGCCGATCGAGCTGCGCCCCGGCGACCGGCTGGTGCTGGTCAGCGACGGGGTGCTGGAGGCCACCCCGGGCGGCCTGCACGCCGAGTTCGGCGAGGAGCGGCTGGAGGCCGTCCTGCTCTCGATGGCCGACGCCGCCCCGCACGAGGCGGTCCGGGCCGCGGTGCACACCCTGCTCGACTACCAGCAGGGCAGCATGCGCGACGACGCGACGATCCTGGTCCTCGACTGGCACCCGTCGTGACGCGGGCGGAGGGTCGTTCCCCCGTACCGCCCCTGCGACCGCTACGCTGTGCCCGTGCCAGCTGAGGAGCGCCGCCTGCAGGCGGACCTGCGCAGCGTGGCGGCCGCGCGGCGATTCGTCAGGGAGCTGCTGACCTACTGGCATGCCGACGACTACGAGTGGACCGCCGCCCAGGTCGTGAGCGAGCTGGTCACCAACGCGGTGATCCATGCCCGTACGGCATTCGTCCTCGGCCTCTCGCTCGACGGCGGCGTCCTGCGCATCTCGGTCACCGACACCTCGCCGCGCCGGCCGGTGCGCCGGCGCTACTCCGACGAGGCGACCACCGGCCGGGGGCTCGCCCTCGTCGAGCGGCTGGCGGGCCGCTGGGGCGTCAGCCTCGACGGCGAGCGCAAGACCGTCTGGTGCGAGCTCACCGCCGAATCGCCGGGGGCCTTCGACGATCCCGACCTCGGCGCCCTCGCCGACCTGATCGGCAAGCCGGTCGAGCAGCCGCCCGGCAACGGGGGGGCCGTCCTGGCGAGGGCGGCGTGAGCGAGCCGGGCGGGGACCGGCCCGACGAGGCTGGCGACGAGCTCGTCGGCGTGCGCCTGCTCGAGGTTCCCGTCGCGCTCTGGGCGCGCTCTGCCGAGCACGGCGACGAGCTGATGCGCGAGTTCACCCTCGTCGCCGCGGCGCAGCAGGCCGGCAGCGAGCACGAGGTGCCGGCCCGGCTCGTGAGCCTGGTCGAGGAGCTGACCGCGAGCTACGGCGCGTTCAGCGCGGGGCCGGAGGAGCGCCTGGCCAAGGCGGCGGCCGACGGGCTGGACAGCGTCGACCTGTGGTACGAGATACCGCGCGCCGTGGGGCCGGCGGCGCAGCACCTCGGCGAGCTGCTCGACCAGGCCGACGAGTACTGCCGCTCCGGCCGGCACCTGCTCACCCTGGCGACGCCGCCGGACCAGTGCGCGCTGCGCTGGTGGTACCTGGGGCAGTTCATCGACCAGATCGCGGGAGGGCCGCCGGTGCCCTGGCCGCAGTGGCGTCGCGACACCGCGTCCTGAGACCGCCCCGGCTCACGCGGAGCGGCTGAGCATCAGCTGCTGCGCGAGGAGGACGAGCCGCTCGGCCTCGACCAGGCTGGCCCACGACGGCCAGCTGAGCCGCAGTGGCGTGGTGGCAGCCGGCGGGGCGATGACGGTCCAGTCCAGGCCGTGGACCGGGACGGACTCGGCGTCCGGGCACAGGCCGAGGTAGGCGCTTCCCTCGCGGAGCGCCTCGACGTGCTCCTCGACGCTGTGCCGGACGGGCAGGACCCGGGTCAGGAGCAGGCGCGCCTCGAGCGCACGGCACAGCGCGACGACGAAGGCGTCGGCCTCCGTCCGCGGGCCGGTGACGTGGCTGAGGACGAGCGGCTCCGGCTCGCCCTGGTGCCGGCGGGCGGCCGCGACGCTGCTCTCCAGGATCGCGAGCGCGGCGCGCGCGCCCTTGAGGAAGTGGCGGCCGGCCGGCGTCAGGGAGACCTCTCGGTGCGTGCGGCGCAGCAGGGGCGTGGCGACCTCCTTCTCGAGCCGCGAGATCTGCTGGCTGAGCGCCGGCTGGGTGATGTGGAGCCGCCGCGCCGCGCGCCCGAAGTGCAGCTCGTCCGCGAGGCAGACGAACGCGCGCAACCGGGTGAGCCCGAGGTCCGCAACGCCTCTTTGCGCTGGGGCGGCTGCCACCAGGGCCCCCTGCATGGTGGCGATCGTCATCGTGCCGTCCCTTCCCCCGACTGCGCTCCGCCATCGAGCCCGAGGCCCGAGACCGACGGCGACCCCCCGCGCACCGCGCCGGCCGTGCAGCACGGTCGGCGCGCATGCGTCAGTGCCCGGGCCCAGCGCTTCCAGGGGCTCCGGCACCTGGCAACGTAAGCGCCGGACGGGCGCGTGCCGTCGGCCGTGACGAGGACTCGTGACCCGCGCCGCGTCGACTCCTCGCCGATCGCGGCGACGTGCGCAGCGACGAGCGTCGAGCCGATGTCAACGGAGCGACGACGGCCGTCTCGACGGCGCGCTCGGCCCAGCCCTGCGAGCGCGGGCGAAGCCGTTGCCCGAGTGACGGCCGGTCACTAGTGTGGCTAGCCACCCGGCGCCGGCCCTGACGTTCCGGTGCCGGGCGACCGGGAGGTGGGAGCGATGCCGAGCCGGATCGACGTGCATCCGGTGAGCCCGAAGCGGTGGCCCGACGTCGAGGCCCTGCTGGGGCAGGGCGGTGCGGTGCGTGGCTGCTGGTGCATGCACTTCCGTGGCAAGGGCGCCGAGCTGCACGCCAGTTGGGGAGCCGGCAACCGCGCCAAGCTGAAGGGCATGGTCGACGAGGGCAAGGTGCCCGGGCTCCTCGCCTACCTCGACGGAGCGCCTGCCGGCTGGTGCTCGGTGGCGCCGCGCGAGGAGTACGGCCGCCTGCTGCGCTCGCCGATCACCCGCCGCGAGGACGACGTTCCGGTCTGGTCCCTCGTCTGCCTCTTCGTCGATCCTGCGCACCGCGGCAAGGGCGTGGCGACGGCGCTCGTGCGCGCAGCCGTCGACTACGCGCGGTCCACCGGGGCCACGACGATCGAGGCGTACCCGGTCGACGACCGCCTGGGGCCGGTGCACCCGGACTCCGGGTACCACGGAGTGGTGAGCCTGCTGGAGCCCGCCGGGTTCCGCGAGGTCGCGAGGAGGCGCCCGCGGCGACCGCGCATGGAGGTGAGCGTCGGCGACCGGCGATCGTCGCGTGCACGACCGGCGCGATCGGAGAGCCCGCCGTCAGGCGGGCTGCATCAATCCCGCCCGGTAGGCGAATGACACCAGCTGCGCGCGGTCGCGCACGTCGAGCTTGGTGCGCAGCCGGTAGACGTGGGTGCGCACGGTGGTGACGCCGATGGAGAGCTCCTCGGCCACGTCCTCGGTCGACATGCCGCGCGCGACGAGCGTGAGCACCTGGCGCTCGCGGGACGTCAGTGCCGCGACCTGAGGGCGCAGCACCTCGTGCGGCACGGCCTCCCGGCGGCGGAACCAGTCGACGAGCCGGTGCGCGACGCAGGGCGCGAGCGTCGTGTACCCCTCGGCGGCGGCGCGGACTGCCGAGCTGAGGTCCGCGCGCGTCGCGCTCTTGACGAGCAGCCCGTTGACGCCCGCATGCAGGACGTCGGTGACCATCTCGTCGCTGTCGTTCATGGCGAAGACGACGACCCGCGGCCGCGGGTCGAGATCCTCGCGCTGGATGCGCCGGATCAGCTCGAGCCCGGACATGCCGCGCAGCGTGAGACCTGTGACGACCACGTGCGGAAGCTCGCTGCGGATGCAGATCATCGCCTGCACGCCGCTCTCGACCGCATCGACCACTTCGATGTCTGGCTCGAGCTCGAGCAACGTCCGCAACCCATCACGGATGATCGGTAGCTCGTCGCACAACAAGACCTTGAGCGTCATTGTCCCCGTGCCCCCCTGCCTGGGTCAATTCGCTACTGCGTGAAATCACCTCGCCGACGGCGCCCGTGCGGTCTCGGCGGATCTCTCGGATTCACGCGATGAAGCGATACCGTCTTACGACACGGCAGCACAGCGGGTCAACGTTGGAAGTCACATCTTCAAGCAAAGATGCATCCTGGTTGGCGTCTTCGCCTCGACGGCGTGGACGAGCGACGCGTTCATCACCTTCGTGCCGTTCACCGATGGCGAGGCCCACGGTCGTGCGCTCGTCGCCGCGAGACGACTGACGCGGGCCCGTCGACGACGCTGCGCCGATGCCGGAGGACCGGCTCACGCGGGCGAGGGCGACCACTCCATCGCACGTACCAGGTCGCCCACCGTCTCGGCCTGCGCGAAGGCGCCGTCGTCGACGGGCCTCCGCAGCTCGTGCTCGAGCGACAAGCTGACCTCCATGAGCGTCAAGGAGTCCAAGCCCAGCGAGGAGATCAGGGTCCGCTCGCTCAGGTCGGCAGCCGGGATGTCGCAGCGGGCGGCCAGGACAGCCAGCACGCGCTCGCTGATCTCCTTCATCATGTGGTCCCTTCATCGTCCAGTCGGACCTTCGGCCAGGACAGCACGGCGGAGCCCCATGCCAGTCCGGCGCCGAAGGAGGTGAGCAGCACGTACGAGCCTTCCTCGAGCGCGCCAGAGGTGCAGCCGTCGACGAGCGCCAGTGGGATCGAGGCCGCCGAGGTGTTCCCGACCCGGTCGATGTTCGCGACGAGGCGGTCCGCAGGCAGGCCTAGAGCCTCGGCCAGGGCATGCAGGATGCGGGCGTTCGCTTGATGGGCGACGACGCGGTCGACGTCGGCGACGTCGCGTCCGTCGCGCGCGAGCACGGCCCGCGACGATGCGGTCATCCGCCGGACGGCAGTCACGAACGTGTCACGGCCTTGCATCCGGACGTAGCTTCCTGACGGGTCGGTCGTGACGCCGTGCGAGCGCTGTCGCGACCCCGTCCCGGGGATGATGATGAAGTCGTGCCGATCGCCGTCGCTGCCGAGATCGAAGCTGTTGAGCGCGCCCGGCTCGGCCGGATCGCCCCGGCGCAGCACGACGGCTCCGGCGCCGTCCCCGAACAGCAAGCGCACCATCCGGTCCGTCGGGTCGAGGAAGAACGACAGCGCGTCGGCTCCGATGACCAGGAGCGTCTCGGCCAGGCCGCCTCGCACGAGACCCGCTCCGACGGCCAGCGCGTACACGAAGCCGGAGCAGGCAGCGTTGAGGTCGAGCGCTGGCACGCCCGTCATGCCGAGTCGCGCGGCGACGGCGGGAGCGGTCGCCGGCATCTGGTGGTCGGGCGATGCGGTCGCGAGCAGCACCATGTCGGTGGCCGCCAGCCCCGCCGACCGCAGCGCCCGTGCACCGGCCTCGACCGCGAGGTCCGACGTGGCGACGCCCGGATCGCACCAGTACCGCTGGCGGATTCCGGTCCTGGCGTAGATCCACTCGTCCGTGATGTGCAGGTCGCGGGCCACCTCGTCGTTGGTCACGACGCGCGGAGGCAGGTAGCCCCCCAGCCCGCACAGGACCGCGGCCGTCATGATGCTCCCCTTTCGGTCATCAGTTCACCTGCCGGTCGCGACCCGCCCAGAACCGCTCGCGAAGCGATCGGCGCAGCACCTTGCCGCTGGGGTTCCTCGGGATCCGGTCGATCAGCTCGAAGCTCGTGGGAATCTTGAAGTCGGCGATCCAGCCGCGCATGGCCAGCGTCAGCTGGTTCGGGGTCGCCTCCTGACCGGGCCGCAGGACGACGTAGGCGTGGATCGCCTCGCCCCAGCGCTCGTGCGGCACGCCGATGACCGCGCACTCCGCCACGGCCTCGTGCCGGCACAGGGCGTTCTCGACCTCGGCCGGATAGACGTTCTCGCCGGCGACGATGATGGCGTCCTTGATCCGGTCGCTGATGTAGAGATAGCCGTCCTCATCCAGGTATCCGGCATCGCCCGTGCGGATCCATCCGTCCACGAGGGTGGCGTCGGTCGCTTCCGCGAGCCGCCAGTACTCCAGCATCGCGGCCGGCGTGCGGAGGACGACCTCGCCCACCTCGCCAGGGGGCAACGGCGCGCCGTTCGCGTCGACCACCTTGACGTCCACGCAGGGGTAGGGGAGCCCGGCGGCCTTCAGCCGGTGACTGCCGACGACGTGGTCCTCCGGCGGAAGGCAGATGGCCGTGTTGCCGGTCTCGGTGAGCCCGTAGACCTGCGCGAAGTCGCACTCCATGAGCTCGATCCCGCGCGTGAGCAGGGTCTCGGAGATCGGTGAGCCGCCGTAGACGAGCTTGCGCAGGGACCGGAAGTCGTCACGGCCGATGCCGGGCTCGGCGAGGATCATCTGGAGCATGGCCGGGACGACGAGGGTGGTGGTGACCCCGCCCCGGATCAGCTCGACGGCGTCGCGGCTCACGAAGGCTCGCATGATGACGTTGGTGACTCCGGCGGCGAGGCCCTGCAACGACCACCACAGCCCACCGATGTGGAAGCCGGGAACGCTGATGAGGCTGCGATCGGTCTCCTGCCAGTCGATCCAGCGCAGGTCCTTCGAGGCGAGCGCGTCCCGGATGCGGAAGAACGACCGATGCGCGAGGACGACGCCCTTCGGCAGCCCGGTGGTGCCGCTCGTGTACAGCTGCGCCAGCGCGTCGTCCGGACCGGTGCCCGGACGCAGGTCGGCGGTGGGGCTGCCGGCCTTCCAGGCGAGGTAGCCGGACGAGGGGTCGCCAGGCGCCTCAACCTCGACGAGCACGCGCAGGCAGGGCAGCTCGCCGCAAGCGGTGACGGTCGGCAGGAGCTCCGGCTCGACGAACAGCACCTCGGCGCCCGAGTCCCGCAGGATGTGCTGAAGCTCGAAGGCGGTCAGCCGCCAGTTGATCGGCACGAGGACGGCGCCGCTCTTGGCGCAGGCGACGAGGATCTCGTAGTAGTGCTCCGACTCCTTGCCCAGGTAGCCGACGCGGGAGCCGGTGCCGGCGCCGGCGGCCAGCAGCGCATGCGCCGCGCGGTTGCTCTCCTCGTGCAGCTGCCGGTAGGTGACCGTCCTGCTCTCGCACTCGAGGGCGACGCGGCCGGGGTCGCGTCGCGCGTGCAGGGCCGTGATGTCCTGCACGGTCTGCAGCTCCGGGAAGTACGTCGAACGATCCATCACTCTGCTCACCCTGCTCACGATCTCCTCGACAGGCTGGATCGACCGGAGGGAAGGCTGGTCGGCCGGAACATGGCCCCTTGCAGGGCCGCGAGCTCGGCCTGGACCTCGGCATCGGTCAGGCCCTCGACCTCCAGCGCGGCCGCGCGCCGCTCGTCGTCGGTCAGCCCTTCGGCCGCTCCGTCCGCGCGGGCCAGCTGGTCGGCGAGGTGCCGGGCGAGGTCGGCCACCGTCGGATGGTCGAAGACCATGGCCGTGGTCAACGGGATCCCGAGGGTGGCTTCGAGCGCGTTCTTGAGCTTGAGCGCCGCCAGTGAGCTCATTCCCAGCTCGCTGAGCTTGGCGTCCGGCTCGATGTCATCGAGGGACGGGAACGCGAGGACGGCCGCGAGCTTGGCTCTGAGCGCCTCCTCGACGACTGCGCTCGTCCCGCTCGGTGCGCTCGTCGCGCTCGGTGCGCTCGCCGCGCGCTGCAGGCGCAGCCCGCGCACGACGAGGACTGGCCGTTGGCCCTCCAGCGCAAGGACGTCAGCGGCGAGCTCGCCGTCGGCGGCTCCCTGGCGCACGCGCACCAGGGCCCGAAGCTGCCCTCGCGGCTTCTTGAGCAGCTCGATCGCGTCGAACCGGGTCGGGAGCCACGCATGGCCGGCCGGAGCGGCGGCGGTCACCGCCTGAACGATGCCGACCAGCACGGCGGGGTGGAGGACGGAGCCGTCGGGCCGCTCGATGCCGCCCACGGTGACGTCCACGAGTCCGTCGCCGAGCAGAGCGATCTCGGTCACCTGCCGGAACGAAGGGCCGAAGGAGAGCCCGGCGCCGGCGAGCTCCGCGTGCAGGTCGTCGGGCGAGCGCCGAGCACCGGAGGAAGGGAGGCTCGCGGCCAGTGCCCGCAGCTCCTCGGCAGTGCCCGCGAGGGCCGGTCCCGGCGCGGGAAGCTCGCCGATGGTGGCGGTGGCGTGCAGGCGCTCGGTGCCGTGCCGGCCGTCCGGCACCACGCTGACGATCTCGACGGTCGCCGTGCCGTCCGCCTCGCTGGACAGCCTGGTGCGCAGGTCGACGGGGCTCTCGTCGGGGATGAGCAGCGGCTCGTGGACGCGCAGGTCCTCGATCGGGCGCACGGTCTCCCCGTGCACCAGGTCCTGCAGCGCCAGCACGAGCTCGACGTAGCCGGAGGCGGGGAGCACCACCCGGCCCATGACGACGTGGTCGGCGAGGTAGGCCGGGCGGCGCGGGGACACCATGGCGCGCAGCTCGCGGATGCCGGCCCGGCGCTGCTGCTCGGTCGTGCTCTCCACCCCGAGCAGCGCCGACGTGCCGCCCGCGGAGGGGCCCGCCAGCGGCCGGCTCGCCAGCGGGAGCCAGTGACGGCGGGCGTCGAAGGCGTACGGCGGCAGGTCCAGCAGCCGGCCGTCGTGCCCGGCGTGGTGCGCGGCCCAGTCGATCCGGACGCCGGCCGCGTAGCACCGGGCCAGCGCGGACGAGATCGCGTCGCCACCGGCATCGGCCGGGCTCATGCTCCGGATCCACAGGTGCGGCGCGCCGCCGGCCGCCTCCTGCGCGGCGCCGGTCGTGCCGCCGGACGGGCCGATCTCCAGGAAGAGGTGCCGGCCGCGCGCCTTGATGCGCTCGAGCCCCTCGGTCAAGCGCACCGGGGCGCCGATATGCCGGACCCAGTGGTCGATGGTGCCCACCTCGTCCAGCTTCGCGATGTCGCCGGTGACGGTCGAGACGAAGCTGATCGCCGGTTCCCGGAAGCCGATGTCGCGGATCTCCTCGGCGAAGGCGTCGAGGAGTGGCGCGGGCGCCGACGGCAGGAGCCTGGCGCGGGCGGCGGCGAGCCTGACCGCGTCCTCGACGGAGAGGAGCCCCGCGATGGTGGCCGCGACCACCTCGCCGAGGCCGTGCCCGAGCACGATGTCGGGGACGACCCCCCAGCCGATCCAGAGCCGTGCGACGGAGAGCTCGAGCGCGAAGAGCGCGCACCGGGCGACGCGGCTCTGCTCGGTGTCGGGCCCGGGGGGATCTGCCTCGCCGAGCATCACCGCCCGGACGGAGCGGCCGAGGCACGGCTCGAAGAGGGCGTCCAGGAGGTCGACCTGCTCGCGGAACGCCGGGTACCGCTCGTGCAGCTGCCGTCCCGTGCCGGCGTGCTGAGGGGCTTGCCCGGTGAAGAGGAAGGCGACGCCGTCGAGTCGCTCCGCCTTGGGCAGCCGCCCTTCCTCGCCCGTCCGGATCACGTCGTCGAGGAACGCCCTTGCCTGCGCGACGCTCGTGACGGGTGCGGCTGCGCGCACCGGGAAGTGGGACCGGCCGACGTTGCCGGTGCGGCAGAACGCGGCGAGATCCGCCTCGGGCAAGGCGTCCAGCGCGTCCCGCCAGGCGCGCGCCTGGAGCGGCAGCGCGCCCGCGGTCCTCGCCGACAGCGTGAGGATCGGGCATGGCTCCGTCCCGGCCGGTGCGGCATCGCCCGTCGAGGCAGCGCTCGTCGCGGCGGGGCTCGGCGGCTGCTCGAGAACGACCGAGGCGATCGTGCCGGCGTAGCCGAACGAGTTGACGAGCGCCCGGCGGACCGGATCGCGCCACGGGGTGCAGGCGCTCGGCACCGTCACGTGGTAGTCGCTCCACGCGATGCGCTTCGACGGCGCCGTCATGTTGAGGTGGGGGTAGAGGACGCCGTCGCGCAGCTGCAGCACCGCCTTGATGACGCCGCCCGCGCCGGCGGCAGCCTCCATGTGCCCGATGTTGGTCTTCAGCGACCCGACGGCGATCGGATCGTCCTTGGAGCGTGCGGTGCCGAAGACGGCGTTGATCGCGGTCATCTCGACGGGGTCGCCGAGGGACGTGCCGGTGCCGTGGGCCTCGACGTAGCCGACGTCGCCCGGCTCGAGCATCGCGTCCGCGAGGGCGGCCCGCATCACGAGGGTCTGGGCGTGGCCGTTCGGCATGGTGAGGCTGCCGCGCTCGCCGTCCTGCCGGACGGCGGAGCCGCGGACGAGCGCGAGGATCCGGTTGCCGTCGCGCTTGGCGTCGGAGAGCCGCTTGAGCACGAGCATGCCGACGCCCTCGCTGCGGCCGTAGCCGTCCGCCGACTCGTCGAACGTCTTGCATCGGCCGTCGCGGGAGAGCATGTTCGCCTGCGAGCAGACGATGTGATGGCGCGGATGGGTGATCGTGCTGACGCCGCCGGCCAGTGCGATGTCGCACTCGCGCTGCCGCAGCCCCTTGGCCGCGAGGTGCAGGGCGACGAGCGACGAGGCGCAGGCCGCGTCGATGCTCATGCACGGCCCACGCCAGCCGAGGAAGTAGGACAACCGCCCGGACAGCACGCTGTGCATGGTGCCCGTGTCGACGTAGGCGTCGAGCTCCTCCGGCGACAGGGCCTCGGCCTCCAGGGCGTAGTCGGCCGCGCTCGCGCCGACGTACACGCCGCCGTTGCCGCCGCGCAGTGCCGCCGGGTCGATGTTCGCCGACTCCAGCGCATGCCACGAGGCGGCAAGGGCCAACCGCTGCTGAGGATCGAGGTACGCCGCCTCCTTCGGCGAGACGTTGAAGAACCTGGCGTCGAACAGGTCGATCCCGGAGAGGAAGCCGCCACCCGCGGTGGTGATCCCCCCCCTGGCGCCCGGCTCATCGGCATGGAGAGCCCTGGCGTCCCAGCGATCGAGTGGTACGGGACCGATCCCCTCCCGCCCCTCGCGGAGGAACGCGGCAAGGTCCTCGACCGTCTCGTTCCCACCGGGCAGCCGCAGACCGATCCCGACCACGGCGATGGGCTCGTACTTCTCCAGCAGCAACCGCTTCAGGAGCTCGTCCTTGTCGACGGACGTAGCGGAGTCCCTCATGCGCGCTCGCTTTCGCTTCGTGCCGCGTGATCGGTCGCCGGGGCGATGGCTCTAGGACGCGTACAGGTCCTTCAGCACGTCGTCGACCAAGCGCTTCGGCACGGCGGCCGGATGCGCCTCGGCGGTCTCGCCCGCCGGCTGCCCCGTCGGTTGGGCGAAGAGGTCTCCGAGCACCTCGGCCCGCAGGTGAGCGAGGAGATGACCGATGGTCGGGTTGCTCATCAGGATCGTGATGTCGATCGCCCGGCCGAGCTCGGTCTCGAGCGTCTGCTGGATCTGCACCTCACCGAGCGAGGTGAGGCCCCGGTCGAAGTAGTTCTCGTCCCAGGCGAGCTCCTCGCCGTCGGTCAGGAGCAACGCGCTGCGGAACTCCCCGACCACCAGCTCCTCGAGCAGCTTGGTGCGCTCCGAGAGCGGGGTGACGGCGAGGCCACGGAGCCAGGGGGTCATCTGGTCGGCTGCCATCGCGCGTCACCCCGCCTCGAGTCGGGGGCGTGGCGGGTTGACGACGACGGCGCGCACCTCGCCCTTGCAGTGCCCACCGTGGTCGTCCCAGTACCGGCACGTCGTGTCGGCCACGATCATCGGTGACCAGTTCCGGCCGCCGGCGCTCTCGCGCACGTGCTCGAACGTCAGCTCGCCGTAGAAGTGGTGCGCCCGCACGCCCTTGCTGAAGGTGCTGTGGAAGTCGACGATGAGGAAGTCGGGCAGCTGCCTGCGCCAGTAGTCGTCCATCGACCACCGCGCGAACGGCGGCGTCATGCCCTCCTTGACGCTCTTCGCCACGGAGTAGTAGAGCATCTGGTTGTAGCAGAGGTTGAACTCGACGGCATTGAAGTGGCCGGTGTCGTCGATGTAGAAGGGCGCCGGGATGCCGAAGGTGCAGCGAGCGACGGTGCGCCCTTTCTCGTCGGTTCCGACGGTGGCCGTCCGCAGGTAGCGGCAGTCGGGCTTGTAGACCCGCATGACGTGGGCGAGCAGCGACACGTCGGTCGGGTGCTCGACCCGCTGCGGCACCGGGCTGGTGGCTGAAGCGTCGATGGCGGTCATGGCAGCGGTTCGACTCGCTTCCGATAGGTCGGTCAGGGAGCCACGAAGCCCTCGTAGAAGGGGTGCTCGTCGTGGACCGTGACGCGGAACGACGCGGTCGGCTCGGGCTTGGCCGCGTGCAGGGCGCGGTGCACCAGGGAGCGGTTGTCCCAGATGAGCAGGTCGCCCTTCTCGAACGTCTGCAGGTAGACGTTGGGGTGGGTCAGCGTGTCGTCGAGCTGGCCGACGGCCTCGAGCAGCCGCCGCAGCAGCGTGGGGTCCGCCGGGTTGCCGTCGCGGTCCATGAGACCCATGGTCACGGCGATGCTCATGTAGAGGATGCGCTCGCCGGTGACCGGGTGGACGATGACGGCCGGGTGGACCACCGGCGGCGTCTCGCGCTCGATGTCGTCGAGGACCTCGCCCATCGGGCGGTAGACGTCGGTGGGCCGGATCTTGAAGTACCGCCGGGGGCTGTGCGTGCACAGGAGGCCGTCCGCCGCGTTGCGCAGCTCCTCCGGCAGGCGCTCGTAGGCGCGTCCCATGTCGATGAAGTAGGTGCCGCGGTTGGTCGTGGGGACGACCTGCGGGTAGATGATGGTCAGCCCGAACGGGTGCGGCATGAACATGTAGTCGGCGTGCCAGAACATCCCGGTGCGCGGGACGCCGACCTGCTGGCCGTCGGCCGGGACGTTGGAGGAGACGAAGATGTCCGGCTCCTCGGGGTGCCAGTACATGGGCTCGTAGTAGCGCTCCACCTGACCGAGGCGCCGGCCCAGGGCCACGAACTCCTTGGGCGAGAGGTGCTGATCCTTCAGCACGAGGATCTTCTCCGAGTGGACCGAGCCCTTGAGCGCGGCCAGGTCCTCGTCGGTCGCGGTCGTTGCGTCGAACCCGGAGATGACCGTGCCCATCCCGGTGCCATGCGTGGTGAGCGACACGACGTTTCCTCCATGAATGGTCGAGCGAAGGCAAGAAGAATGGGTGGCGCCCACCGCGACCAGGCGCCGACGGCCTCCGAATGCGTTGAGCATAGGGACTGGCCCGATGCCTGACTAATCACTTGTGCTTATCGCTGCGGGGTCTCTCGGCGGGCGCGACCGCGTACTCATGGCGTTGCAGCCGGTGCGACGCGGTGATGACGCGGAAGGTCGTCGTGCGGTTGATCCGGCGCACCGGCCGCGGCTCTAACGTGGTCGCCCGGTGCCCCGGGAATGCCCCGTGCCGGCACCGGTCACGACCGTCGTGACGCACCGCAGCAGGACGTAGCGAACCGTTGCGTCAAGCATCGCAATGCTCCCATAATCCCGGAGGAAGCGGGTGAGCGCGCGGCCGTGCACCACGCCGGTCTCGCCGAGTCAGGAGACGCGCATGGCGAGTGAGCGCCGCAGCTTGGTCCGTCGCAACGCCGACTTCAGATGGTTCTGGGGCGGTCAATCGATCTCCGTCCTCGGCACCCAGGTCACCGCCGTGGCGCTGCCCCTCGTCGCGGCCCTGACGCTCGGCACCGGCGCCGGCGGCATCGGCCTGATCGCGACGGCGTCGTTCCTGCCCAACGCCTTGCTGCCGCTGTTCGCCGGCAACTGGCTCGACACCAGGCGGCGCCGCAGCGCGATGGTGGGGGCCGACGTCGTGCGCGCGCTCGCGCTCGCGGTCGTGCCGATCTCGTACGCGCTCGATGCCGTGTCGATCCCGCTGCTGGTCGTCGTCGCCTTCATCGTCGGCTCGGCGAGCGTGGTGTTCGACATCGGCGGCTTCGCCTACGTGCCGAGCCTCGTCGACGAGGACGACCTGCTGAAGGCCAATCGCGCGATGCAGGGGTCGAGCACCGCGGCGCAGGTCGGCGGCCCGGGCGTCGCCGGCGTCCTCGTGCAGCTGATGGGCCCGGCCGTGGCGATCCTCGTCGACTCGATCAGCTACGTCGCCAGCGTCTTCGGCCTGCTGGCCGCGCGGCGGCCGGAGCCGATGCCGGAGCCCGTGCAGGTGCGCCTCGGCATCTTCGAGGGACTGCGCCAGGTGGTGCGCAACCCCTTCCTGCGCGCGCTGACCACGCACGCCGCCGTCTACAACGCCTCGGGGCAGATCTTCGTCGTCAACATCGTCGTCTGGATGGTGAAGGAGCGGCACGTGCCGGTGGGCGTCTACGGCGTCGCGCTGAGCGCGGCTGGAGCGGGCGCCTTCCTCGGCACGATGATGGCGCTGCGGCTGGCCGAGCGCCTCGGCTACGGGCGCGCGTTCGCCTCGTCGCTGGTCCTGTCCTGCGGCGCGCCGCTCGTCGTCGCGCTGCTGCCCATGCACGGTGTCGCGCTGGGCCTCGGCGTCGGCGCCGTCATGGTGGTGAGCGGCACGGGCCTCGGCAGCGCCAACGTGCTGTCGACGACGCTGCGTCAGGTCGTCACGCCGCGCGGGTCGCTCGCCCGCACCAACGGCGGCTACCGCTTCTTGATCTTCGGCGTCATCCCGATCGGCAGCGCGCTCGGCGGTGTCATCGGTCAGGTTCTCGGCAGCCGCTGGGGCGTCGGCATCGGCACGATGGGGCTGACGGTGTCGGCCTTCCCGATGTGGACGCGCCGGATGCGGGCGCTGCGCGATCCGGCCGACGCGAAGCAGCAGGTGGCCGGGCTCGACCAGGTCGGCCAGCCGGTGCCGCCGCAGCCGGTTCTGCCGCAGCCGGTGATCCCGGCCCCGGAGCCGGTCGCGCCGCTGCCGGGTGCGGCGACCGACGTCACGGCCGAAGCGACCTGACCCGCCGGCGGCCGAGCGGCGCGGGAGGCAGCTTGCGGCCTGCCGACGGCCGCGCGCGCCGTTGCGCGCCCGCATGCACGTCGCGCTCCACGTCGCGCCCCATGCCGCGGCTCGAGCCCTGCCGCACCGCGCAGCCCCCGGCGTCAGTCCTGCGTCCACCGTCGCGTTGACGAGGCCTCAGCGCTCGTCACCGCATCGCTGCTGTCGGCAGCGCATGCGTCGACGGCGCTGCTGCTTCTGAATCGACGCGGTGACGGACGCGGCGGACGTGCATCCGGACCTACTGTGCCGTTGCCGGTTCGGCAGTCCTCGGATCTCCCCGTGGATGCGCCGCACCTTGACGGAGCGGGGGGTTCCCAGGTGTCGGATGCGAACGACGACCGCACGAACGACGATCGCGCGTACCTCGTGGTGCGCAACCACGAGGAGCAGTTCTCGATCTGGCCGGCCGACCGCACGGTCCCCGAGGGCTGGGGACCGGTCGGAACGGCGGGTACCCGCCAGGAGTGCCTCGACCGCATCGCCGAGACGTGGACGGACATGCGGCCGAGGAGCGTCCGCGAGCGGCTCTCCACCCCGGCCGGCTGACGGGGCGTGCCGGTGGATGCCTCGTGCGATCCGACGATGCCGACGGGCGACCAGCTCCGCGTCGTGGGCGGTGCCCGGTGACCGGTGCGCGGCTCGCCGCGCCGCCGGTGCTCGTCACCGGCAGCGCGGCGAGCGCGTGGGCTGAGCGCGTGGCGGCCCTGACCCGCGCCGCCTACCGCGGCTCCGACCCGCTGCCCGGGCTCCCGGAGCCCGACGGCGCCTTCGAGAGCGACGCGGCCGTGCGCGACGCGCTCGCCGGTGGCGAGCTGCTGTGGCTGGCGCCTGACGACGAGGGCGCCCTGCGCGGGGCGCTGCGGGTGGCCGTCCGCCCAGGATCGACGTGGCACGTGCAGCGGGTCGTCGTCGATCCGCTGGTGCGGGGCGCCGGCGTCGCCCGCGAGCTGCTGGCGGCGGTCGAGCGCGCCGCGTCATCGCACGGCGCGCTGCGGATCCGGCTGCATGCGGTGGTCGAGCGCTGCCTGCCTCCGCTGTACGCGCGGCTCGGCTACGAGGTCGTCGACCACTGGCCGGCCGAGGACAAGCGCCTGACCGAGGTGACGATGGAGCGCCGGCCGGGCGCGCCGGCTCCCGGTCGCTGGTTGCCGAGCTGGCGCGCTCGCCCGTCCGGCACGGTGGTCTGCTGGCTGCTGAGCGGGGCCGAGCTGGTGCGCGTGGTGCGCGCGTCGGATGGCGATCCGCTGGCCGCCCTCCACGACGCCGGGGCGCGGCTGCACCGCCAGGGATCGCCGGACGTCCGGCTCGCCGGGGTCGATGCGTGGACAGGTGCGGGCGAGCCACCGGACGCGACGCCGGAGCAGCGCCTGCCCGGCGGCCGCGCCTCCGTCGCGCAGCACCTCGCACCGAGGTCGGCGCACGACGAGATGTGGGCGGCGTGGCGGTTCCGGCCCGGCACCGAGCCCCGTCCAGAGGACGCCTGGCCGGCGACCTGACCGGCGAGGGACCCGCGCCGCCGCGCGCGCTCAGCACGATGCACGACCCGAGGCACGACCTGACGAGTGAGGCTGACATGGCGATTGACGAGCGCGGTGCACCGAGCGGCGGTGCCCCAGGGACCGGCTCGCTGCCGGGGGTGTCGGACCTCTCCGAGGCCAGGCGGGCGCTGCTGGAGCTGCGGCTGCGGCAGAAGCGGGCGGAGCGGGCCGAGCGCGAGCGGATCGTTCCGGTGCCGCGCGACGGCATCCTGCCGGTGGCCGAGCAGCAGCGCTACCTGTGGTTCCTGCACGAGCTGGCGCCGGAGGCGCCGACGTACAACATGCCGTCCGTGCTGCGGTTGCACGGCGCTCTCGACATCGCCGCCCTTGGCCGGTCGCTGCGCCAGTTGATGGCTCGGCACGAGAGCCTGCGCACCCGCTTCCCCAGCGACCACGGCGTGCCGTACCAGGTCATCGATCCGCCGCCGGACGACGTGCCCCTCGACGTCGCGGACTTCACGGCCCTGCCCGCGAAGGAGCGGTGGCCGGCGGTCCGGCACACCGTGGAGACGGAGCTGCGGCGGCCGTTCGACCTGGAGAACGGACCGATCTTCCGGTGCTGGCTGGGCCGGCTGGCCGACGATGATCACGTGCTGCTGATGGTGATGCACCACATCGTCGGCGACGGCTGGTCGGTGGGCATCGTGCGCAGCGACCTCGCCGCTCTGTACGCGGCCGAGCGCACCGGCGCTGCGGCCGACCTGCCCGTGCTGCCCGTTCAGCCGGCCGACTACGCGGTGTGGCAGCGCCGCTGGCTCACCGGTGACGTGCTCGAGCAGCAGATCGCCTACTGGCGGGAGCGCCTCGCCGGCGTGCCGGTGATCGACTTCCCGGCCGACCGGCCGCGGCCGGCCGTGCCGACGGGGGCCGGCTCGGTCGCCATCCACTACCTGCCGAAGGGCCTCGGGCCGCGGGTGCGCGAGCTCGCCCGCGGCGAGCAGGCCTCGCTCCTCGCGGTCGTCCTCGCGGCGTTCGCGGTGGTGCTGCACCGCTATACCGGTCAGGACGACCTGTCGGTCGGCTCCGTCTTCAGCGGGCGCACCCGCTCCGAGATCGAGTCGATGGTGGGGTTCTTCGCCAACACGCTGGTCCTGCGCACGGATGCGTCGGGCGATCCAACGTTCCGGGAGCTGGTGGCGCGGTGCAACGAGGTGGCGCGCGGCGGCCTCGGGAACCAGGACGTGCCGTTCGGCATGTTGGTCTCCACGCTGCAGCCCGAGCGCCTGCCCGGCCGCAACCCGCTGTTCCAGATCAGCTTCACCCTGCTCACCGAGTCGATCATCGGCGAGCTGCGCTTCGGCGACCTGGCCATCGAGGAGGTGCATCTCCAGCTAGGGACCTCCCGCTTCGACCTCGCCTTCCAGGTCAACGAGACGGCGGCCGGCGAGCTGGTGGTGTCGGCCGAGTACTCCACCGAGCTGTTCGACGAGTCCCGGATCCAGCGCCTCTTCGACCACTTCAGGGTGCTGCTGGAGGCCGCCGTCGCCACGCCGGATGCGCCGATGAGCCGCCTGCCCGTGCTGCCGGAGAGCGAACGGGCGGCGCTCCTCGAGTCGTGGAACCCGGCGCCGGCGCCGCACCCGACCGACGGGTCGCTCGCGCACGAGCTCGTCGCCCGGTGGGCGGTGGAGCGCCCGGACTCCGTGGCGGTGCGGTTCGAGGGCGAGGCGCTCGCGTACGGCGCGCTCGACCGCGACGCCAACCGGCTGGCGCACCTGCTGCGCGACGAGCACGGCATCGGCCCCGACGCCGTCGTCGGCCTGCTGCTCGAGCGGGGACCGTCGATCCCGACGGCCCAGCTGGCCGCGCTGAAGGCCGGCGGCGCCTGGCTGCCGCTCGATCCGGTCAACCCGGCGGGCCGCACCGGGTTCCAGCTCACCGACGCGGCCGCGCGGGTGGTGGTGACGACCGCCGACCTGGCAGGGGCGGTGCCGGACGGAGTCGCCCGGCTCGTGCTCGACGACCCCGAGGTCCAGCGGCGGCTGGCGATCGCGCCCGACCGGCCGCCCACGTGCGAGGCGACGCCGGACGACCTGGCCTACGTCATCTACACGTCCGGGTCGACCGGTGCGCCGAAGGGCGTGCCCATCACGCATCGCGCGCTCGTCAACTACCTGACCAGCATCGGCGAGACGTTCGGGGTCACGACGGACGACCGGGTGCTGCAGTTCGCCAACCCGGCGTTCGACGTGAGCATCTTCGACGTCTACTCGGCGCTCGCCCACGGCGCGGCGCTGGTGTGCGCGCCGCGCTCGCAGCTGCACGACCCGGACGCGCTCGCCGAGCTGATGCGCCGGGAGGGAGTCACCTTCTGCGACCTGCCACCGGCCGTCCTCGCGCTGCTCGACCCCGACGCCCTGCCCGACCTGCGCGCGCTCTACGTCGGGCTGGAGGCGTTCCCGGCCGAGCTGGTGAACCGCTGGCGGCGACCGTGGCGCGAGTTCATCAACGGCTACGGCCCGACCGAGGTCACCATCGCGTGCATCGACTACCGCTGCCCGGACGGGCCGCTGACCGCGCCCCCGCCGATCGGTCGCGCGATGGCCAACCACCGGGCGTACGTCCTCGACAAGGACGGCGGTCTCGCACCGGTCGGCGTCCCCGGCGAGCTGCACATCGCCGGCGTGGGGCTGGCCCGCGGCTACCTCGGCCGTCCGGACCTGACGGCTGAGCGCTTCCTGCCGTGCCCGTTCGGCGCCCCCGGCGAGCGGATGTACCGCACCGGCGACGTGGTGCGGTGGCTGTCGTCCGGCGAGCTGGAGTTCGTCGGCCGGGTGGACCGGCAGGTGAAGATCCGCGGGCTGCGCATCGAGCTCGGCGAGATCGAGCACGCCATGCTCCGGCACCCGTCGGTTCGGCAGGCGTCGGCCGTGCTCAGCACCACGGGGCCGGCGCCCGAGCTCGTCGCCTACGTCGTGCCGAGCGGCGAGCTCGACGAGGGTGCCTTGCGCGCGCATCTTGCCAACGAGCTGCCGTTGCACATGGTGCCGTCGTGGTACGTCACCCTCTCGGAGCTGCCGCTCACGCCGAGCGGAAAGCTCGACCAGGCCAGCCTTCCCGAGCCGCGCCGGGAGACGGAGAGCCTCCACCAGCCACCGCGGACCGCGACCGAGCACGCGCTCGCCGAGATCTGGCACAAGCTGCTGAACGTGCCGCTGGAGCGGATCGGCGGGCTCGACAGCTTCTTCGCCCTCGGCGGCAGCTCGCTCCAGGCGACGCAGCTCGTCTCGCGCATCCGTGATGCCTTCCTCGTCGAGATCCACCCGCGGCAGCTCTTCACCAGTCCTGCGCTGCACCAGCTGGCGGCCGTCGTCGACGAGGCGCAGGAGGCGCAGGTGAGCGAGGAGGACGTCGCCGAGCTGGCGGCCGAGGTGGCGGCGCTGTCCGAGGAGGAGCTGGACCGGTTGCTGGGCTCGCTCGATCCCTGATCCGCCCTGATCCGCCCCGATCCGCCCCGATCCGATGCGCCGGCGTTGCCGGTGACCGCTGCCGAGAGGAGCTCTGTGACCAGCGAGCTGAACGTCGAGGACAAGCGCCGCGCCGCGATCGAGCTGCGGTTGCGGCAGAAGCGGGTCGAGTGGGCCGAGCGCGAGCGGATCGTCCCGGTGCCGCGCGAGGGCCCGCTGCCCGTGGCGGAGCAGCAGCGCTACCTGTGGTTCCTGCACCAGTTGGCGCCGGACGCGCCGACGTACAACATGCCGACGGTGCTGCGGCTGCACGGCGCTCTCGACGTTGCCGCGCTGGGCCGGTCGCTGCGCCGCCTGATCGCGCGTCACGAGAGCCTGCGGACCCGCTTCGTCAGCGACCACGGCGTGCCGTACCAGGTCATCGACCCGCCGCCGGACGAGGCGCCCCTCGAGGTCGCCGACCTCACGGCCCTTCCGGAGGGCGAGCGGTGGCCGGTGGCCTGCGCCGCCGTGGAGGCGGAGCAGCAGCGGCCGTTCGACCTGGAGAGCGGGCCCATCTTCCGGTGCTGGTTGGGCCGGCTGGCGCCGGACGACCACGTGCTCCTCCTCGTCATGCACCACATCGTCAGCGACGGCTGGTCGGTGGGCATCGTCAGGAGCGATCTCGCCGCTCTCTACGCGGCCGAGCGCGCCGGCACCGACGCGAACCTCCCGGCCCTGCCGGTCCAGCCGGCCGACTACGCGGCGTGGCAGCGCCGCTGGCTGACCGGCGAGGCGCTGGAGCGGCAGCTCGCCTACTGGCAGGAGCGCCTCACCGGCGCGCCGGCGATGGAGCTGCCGGCCGACCGGCCGCGCCCGGCCGCGCCGACCGGCGCCGGCGCCTACGTCTCGGCCGAGCTGCCGGAGGGCCTCGGCGCGCGCGTGCGCGAGCTGGCCCGCGCCGAGCAGGCCCCGCTGCTGTCCGTCGTTCTCGCCGCGTTCGCGCTGGTGCTGCATCGTCATGCGCGGCAGGACGACCTGCTCGTTGGCTCGGTGCTCAGCGGACGTACCCGCTCCGAGGTCGAGTCGATGGTCGGCTTCTTCGCCAACACGCTGGTCCTGCGCGTGGACGCGTCGGGCGATCCGACGTTCCGCGAGCTGGTGGCGCGCTGCAACGTGGTGGCGCGCGGCGCGCTGAGCAATCAGGACGTGCCGTTCGGGACGCTGGTGTCCAGGCTTCAGCCCGAGCGCCTGCCCGGCCGCAACCCGCTGTTCCAGATCAGCTTCACCCTGCTCGCCGGGTCGATCATCGGCGACTTCCGGTTCGGCGACCTGGCCGTCGAGGAGGTGGTGCTCCAGCTCGGCACCTCTCGCTTCGACCTCGGCTTCCAGGTGAAGGAGACCACCGCCGGCGAGCTCTCGGTGTCGGCCGAGTACTCCACGGAGCTGTTCGACGAGTCGCGGATCCAGCGCCTCTTCGAGCGTTACCGGGTGGCGCTGGAGCGGGCGGTGGATGCGCCGGACGAGCCACTGAGCCGGCTGCCCGTCATCACCGATGCAGAGCGCACGGACCTGCTGGAGTCGTGGAACCCGGAGCCGGCGCCGCACGCGACCGACGGGTCGCTCGCGCACGAGCCGGTCGCCCGGATGGCGGTGGAGCGCCCCGACGCGGTGGCGGTGCGGTTCGAGGGCGAGGCGCTCGCGTACGGCGCGCTCGACCGTGACGCCAACCGGCTCGCGCACCTGCTGACGGACGGGCACGGGGTGGGACCGGACGTCGTCGTCGGCCTGCTGCTCGAGCGCGGACCGTCGATCCCGACGGCCCAGCTGGCGGTGATGCGGGCCGGCGGGGCGTGGCTGCCGCTCGATCCGGTCAATCCGGCGGGGCGCATTGCGTTCCAGATGACCGACGCGGCCGCACGGGTGGTGCTGACGACGTCGGACCTGACCGACCTGCTGCCGGACGGCACGCCGGTGCTCGTGCTCGACGACCCCGAGGTGCAGCGGCGGCTGGCCGGACTGCCCGGCCATGCGCCCCGGTGCGCGGCGACGGCCGACCACCTGGCCTACGTCATGTACACGTCCGGGTCGACGGGGAGGCCGAAGGGGGTGCCCGTCACGCACCGCTCGATGGTCAACTACGTCACGAGCATCAGTGACGCCTTCGCGATAGCCCCGCACGACCGCGTGCTCCAGTTCGCCAACCCGGCGTTCGACGCCAGCGTGTTCGACGTCCATGCGACGCTCGCCCGCGGCGCGACGCTGGTGTGCGCGCCGCGCTCGCAGCTGCACGACCCGGAGGCGCTCATCGCCCTCCTGCGCCGCGAGCGGATCACCGTCTGCCACCTGCCGCCGGCCGTCCTCGGGCTCCTCGACGCCGACAGCGCCGACAGCGCCGACAGCGCCCTGCCCGACCTGCGCGCGCTCTACGTCGGTGCCGAGGCGTTCCCCGCCGAGCTGGCGAACCGCTGGCAGCGACCCGGGCGGGAGCTGGTCAACGCCTACGGCCCCACCGAGACCACCGTGTCCTGCATCGACTACCGCTGCCCGGACCGGCCGCTGACCGCACCGCCGCCGATCGGGCGGCCGAAGGCGAACCACCGGGCGTACGTCCTCGACAAGGACGGCGGCCTCGCACCGGTCGGCGTCCCCGGCGAGCTGCACGTCGCCGGCGCGGGGCTGGCCCGCGGCTACCTCGGCCGGCCGGCTCTCACCGCCGAGCGCTTCGTTCCCTGCCCGTTCGGCCCGCCCGGCGCGCGGATGTATGCCACCGGCGACATCGTCCGCTGGACCCTCACCGGCGACCTGGAGTTCATCGGGCGGGCGGACCGGCAGGTGAAGATCCGTGGCCTGCGCATCGAGCTCGGCGAGATCGAGCACGCCATGCTGCGGCACGAGCCGGTGCGGCAGGCGGTGGCGGCGCTCGTCACCACCGGCCCGGCGCCCGAGCTCGTCGCCTACGTCGTGCCGAGCGGCGAGCTCGACGAGAGCGCGCTGCGCGCGCACCTCGCGACCGAGCTTCCGCTGCACATGATCCCGTCGTCGTACGTCGCCCTCTCGGAGCTGCCGCTCATGCCGAGCGGGAAGCTCGACCACGCCCGCCTGCCGGAGCCGCAGCGCACGGCGCCGAGCCGTCACGAGCCACCGCGGACCGAGACCGAGCAGGCGCTCGCCGAGATCTGGCAGGGGCTGCTCGACGTGCCGCTGGAGCGGATCGGCGCGCTCGACAGCTTCTTCGCGCTCGGCGGCAGCTCGCTCCAGGCGACGCAGCTCGCCTCCCGCATCCGCGACGCCTTCCTCGTCGAGGTCCACCCGCGGCATCTGTTCATCGGCCCGGCGCTGCACCAGCTGGCCGCCGTCGTCGACGAGGCGCGGGCGGTGCTGGTGAGCGAGGAGTACGTCGCCGAGATGGCCGAGGTGGCGGCGCTGTCGGAGGAGGAGGTGCACCGGCTGCTGGGCTCGCTCGACCCCTGATCCGCCTCACCAGATGCGCCGGCGTCGCCGGCGACCGTTGCCGAGAGGAGCCGTTCCGTGACCAGCGAGCTGAGCGTCGAGGGCAAGCGTCGCGCTGCGCTGGAGCTGCGGCTGCGGCAGAAGCGGATCGACCTGGCCGAGCAGGAGCGGATCGTTCCGGTGCCGCGCGACGGCACCCTGCCGGTGGCGGAGCAGCAGCGCTACCTGTGGTTCCTGCATGAGCTGGCACCGGAGGCGCCCACCTACAACATGCCGTCCGTGCTGCGCCTGCACGGCGACCTCGACGTGACAGCGCTCGGCCGGTCGCTGCGCCGGCTGATGGCCCGCCACGAGAGCCTGCGCACCCGCTTCCCGAGCGAGCGCGGCGTGCCCTACCAGGTCGTCGACCCGCCGCCGGACGAGGCGCCCCTCGAGGTCGTCGACCTCGCGCCGCTTCCCGCCGCCGAGCGGTGGCCGGCCGCCCGGCGCGCCGTCGAGGCTGAGGCGCGCCGGCCGTTCGACCTGGAGAACGGGCCGATCTTCCGGTGCTGGCTGGCCCGGCTGGCGACGGACGACCACCTGCTGCTGATGGCGATGCACCACATCGTCGGCGACGGCTGGTCGGTGGGCATCGTCAGGAGCGATCTCGCCGCTCTCTACGCGGCCGAGCGCGCGGGTGGGGTGGCCGATCTGGCGGTGCTGGCGGTCCAGCCCGCGGACTACGCGGCGTGGCAGCGCCGCTGGCTGACCGGCGAGGCGCTGGAGCGGCAGGTCGCCCACTGGCGGGAGCGCCTCGCGGGCGCGCCGGCGATCGACTTCCCGTCCGACCGGCCGCGCCCCGCCGTGCCGACCGGCGCCGGTGCCTACGTCTTCACCGGCCTGCCGAAGGGGCTCGGGGCACGGGTGCGCGAGCTGGCCCGCGGCGAGCAGGCCTCGCTGCTGTCGGTCGTTCTCGCCGCCTTCGCGGTGGTGCTGCGCCGTCATGCCCGGCAGGACGATCTCCTCGTCGGCTCGGTGCTCAGCGGGCGCACCCGCTCCGAGGTCGAGGCGATGGTGGGGTTCTTCACCAACACGCTGGTCCTGCGCATCGACACGTCGGGGGATCCGACGTTCCGGGAGCTGGTGGGCCGGTGCAACGAGGTGGCGCGCGGCGGGCTGAGCAACCAGGACGTGCCGTTCGGAACGTTGGTGTCCACGCTGCAGCCCGAGCGCCTACCGGGCCGCAACCCGCTGTTCCAGATCAGCTTCACCTTGCTCACCGAGTCGATCGTCGGCGAGCCGCGCTTCGGCGACCTCGCCGTCGAGGAGGTGCCGGTCCAGCTCGGCACCGCCCGCTTCGACCTCGCCTTCCAGGTCAACGAGACCGTGACCGGTGAGCTGTCGGCGTGCGCCGAGTACTCGACCGAGCTGTTCGACGAGTGGCGGATCCGGCGCCTCTTCGAGCACTTCCGGGTGGTGCTGGAGGCCGCCGTCGCCGCGCCGGAAGCGCCGATCAGCCGCCTGCCCGCCGTCACCGATGCCGAGCGCGCGGACCTGCTGGAGTCGTGGAACCCGGAGCCGGCGCCGCACCCGACCGACGGGTCGCTCGCGCACGAGCCGGTCGCCAGGTCGGCGGCCGCGCGCCCGGACGCGGTCGCGGTGCGGTTCGAGGGCGAGGCGCTCACGTACGGCGCGCTGGACCGGGACGCCAACCGGCTCGCGCACCTGCTGGCGGGCGGGCACGGGGTGGGACCGGGCGTCGTCGTCGGCCTGCTGCTCGAGCGCGGCCCGCTCATCCCGACGGCCCAGCTGGCGGTGATGAGGGCCGGCGGCGCGTGGCTGCCGCTCGATCCGGCCAACCCGGCAGCCCGCACCGCGTTCCAGCTCACCGACGCGGCCGCACGGGTCGTGCTGACGACGTCGGACCTGGCCGCCCTGCTGCCGGACGGGACGCCGGCGCTCGTGCTCGACGATCCCGAGGTGCAGCGACGGCTCGCGCGCGCGCCCGATCGCCCGCCGCGGTGCGAGGCGACGCCGGACGACCTGGCCTACGTCATCTACACGTCCGGGTCGACGGGGACGCCGAAGGGCGTGCTCGTCACGCACCGCTCGATGGTCAACTACGTGACGAGCATCGGCGAGACGTTCGCGATCGCGCCGGACGACCGCGTGCTCCAGTTCGCCAATCCCGCGTTCGACGCCAGCGTCTTCGACGTGCATGCGACGCTCGCGCGCGGCGCGACGCTGGTGTGCGCGCCGCGCTCGCAGCTGCACGACCCCGACGCGCTCGCCGCCCTCTTGCGCCGCGAGCGGATCTCGGTCTGCGACCTGCCGCCGGCCGTCCTCGGGCTGCTCGGCCCCGGCAGCGCCCTGCCCGACCTGCGCGCGCTCTGCGTCGGTACCGAAGCGGTCCCGGCCGAGCTGGTGAACCGCTGGCAGCGGCCGGCCCGCCGGATCGTCAACGGCTACGGCCCCACCGAGGCCACCGTCGCCTGCATCGAGCACCGCTGCCCGGACCACCCGCTGACCGCCCCGCCGCCGATCGGGCGCGCGATGGCCAACCACCGGGCGTACGTCCTGGACGGGGACGGCAACCTCGCACCGGTCGGCGTGCCCGGCGAGCTGCACGTCGCCGGCGCGGGGCTGGCCCGCGGCTACCTCGGCCGGCCCGCGCTCACCGCCGAGCGCTTCGTGCCGTGCCCGTTCGGCCCGCCCGGCGCGCGGATGTACGCCACCGGCGACGTGGTGCGCTGGCTGCCCTCCGGCGAGCTGGAGTTCATCGGGCGGGTGGACCGGCAGGTGAAGATCCGCGGCTTGCGCATCGAGCTCGGCGAGATCGAGCACGTGCTCCTCCGGCATGCCTCGGTGCGGCACGCGGTGGTCGCGGTGAGTGCCGCCGGCCCGGCGCCCGAGCTCGTCGCCTACGTCGTGCCGAGCGGCGAGCTCGACGAGAGCGCGCTGCGCGCGCACCTGGCGAACCAGCTTCCGCTGCACATGGTCCCGTCGTGGTTCGTCACCCTGTCCGAGCTGCCGCTCACGTCCAGCGGGAAGCTCGACCAGGCGAGGCTCCCCGAGCCACGCCGGGAGCCGGAGAGCCTCCACCAGCCACCGCGCACCGGGACCGAGCAGGCCCTCGCCGGGATCTGCCATGCGCTGCTCGGCGTGCCGCTGCAGCGGATCGGCGCGCACGACACGTTCTTCGCCCTCGGCGGCAGCTCGCTCCAGGCGACGCAACTGATCTCCCGCGTCCGCGAGGCCTTCTTCGTCGAGATCCACCCGCGGCAGCTGTTCACCACCCCGGCGCTGCACCAGCTGGCGGTCCTCATCGACGAGGCGCGGGCGGTGCAGTCGAGCGAGGAGGACGTCGCCGAGATGGCCGAGGTGGCGGCGCTGTCCGAGGACGAGCTGGACCGGTTGCTGAGCTCGCTCGATCCCTGATTCGACCTGACCAGACGAGCCGGCGTCGCCGGCGACGCTGCCGAGAGGAGCCATTCCGTGACCAGCGAGCTGAGCATCGAGGACAAGCGCCGCGCCGCGCTCGAGCTGCGCAGGCGTCAGCGCTTGGCGGGACGCGACGAGTTTCAGCCGTTGGTGCGGGTGGATCGCGGGGTGGGCCAGCCGCTGTCGTGGCAGCAGGAGGGGTTGTGGTTCCTGCACGAGCTGGATCGCAGCTCGGTGACGTACGCCCTGCCGGTCGGGTGGCGGTTGACCGGACCGTTGTGGGTGGAGGCGCTGGAGGAGTCGCTGCGCCGGTTGGTGGAGCGGCACGAGGCGCTGCGCACGCGGTTCGACGCGGTGGACGGGGTGCCGCGCCAGGTGGTTGACCCGGTGCCGGAGCGCTGGTCGCTGCCGATGGCCGACCTGGGCGACGTGCCGGCGGAGCAGCGGTGGGACCGGGCGGTGGAGCTCGCGCGGGAGCAGGCGTGGCTGCCGTTCGACCTGCGGCGCGGGCCGGTGTTCCGGGCCTGGCTGTGCCGGTTGGCCGACGACGACCACGTGCTGGTGTGGACGATCCATCACGTCTGCACGGATGGCTGGTCCGTGGGGATCCTCACGCGCGAGTTGCGGGAGTCCTACGAGGCGCTGTGCGCGGGGCGCGAGCTGGTGCTGCCGGAGCTTCGGGTGCAACCCGTCGACCACGCCGTGTGGCAGCGGTCGCGGATGAGCGGTGCGGCGCTGGAGCAGGCGCTTGGTCATTGGGAGCAGCGGCTGACGGGGTTGCCGGAGCTGGCGTTCCCGTCGGATCGACCGCGACCGGCGCAGCCGTTGGGGCTGGGCGACGGCGTGCTCGCGATGTGGTCGGTGGCGCTGGGCCGGCGGATCAGGGAGGTGGCGGCGCAGCGCGGGGTCCCGGTGCTGGCGGTGCTGCTGGCCGGCTTCGGGCTGACGCTGCGGCGCTGGTGCGGCCAGGAGGACCTGGCGATCGGATCGGTGCTGTCCGGGCGGACGCACTCGGACACCGAGCCGATGGTGGGGATGTTCGTCTCGACGGTGGTGCTGCGCACGGACGCCTCGGGCGACCCGACGTTCGCCGAGCTGATGGACCGGTGCGCGCAGACGGTGCTGGACGCGCTGGCGCATCAGGACGTCCCACTGCGCTTGGTGGTGGAGCGCCTGCGGCCGCCGCGCCGCGTCGGCGTCAACCCGCTGTTCCAGGTGTGCCTGTCGTACCTCCCGGCGGCGCTGTCCGGCGAGGACCCGCGGCTGGGGCAGGCCCGGATCGGTCCGGTGCCGACGGGCGTCGCCGGGGCGCGCTTCGACGTGCGCGTGGAGGTGGTCGACCACGCCGACGGCGGGATGCACGTCTGGGTGGAGTACGCCTCGGAGCTGTTCGACGCGGCGCGGCTCCAGCGGCTGGTGGCCTGCTTCGAGGAGGCGCTGGCGGCCGGGCTGGCCGAGCCGCACGCGCGGACCTCGCAGCTGGAGGTGCTGCCGGCGGACATGCGTGCGCTGGTGGTGCGGGAGTGGAACGCGACCGAGCGGGAGCTGGGCGACGCCGGCCGGTACGGCCGCCCGGTACCGGAGACGATCGCGAGGCGGGCGGCGGCGAGCCCCGATGCGGTGGCCGTGGCGTGCGAGGGCGTGGAGCTGTCGTACGCGCAGCTGCTGGAGCGGGCCGACCGGATGGCGTCGTTCCTGCGCGAGCGCGGGGTCGGTGCGGGGTCGCTCGTCGCGGTGGCCTGCGAGCGGTCGGTGGAGCTGATGGTGGCGCTCGTGGGGGTGCTGCGGGCCGGCGCCGGTTACCTGCCGCTCGACACGGAGGCACCGGCGGCGCGGCAGCGGCTGCTGCTGGCCGACGCGGGCGCACCGGTGGTGCTGACCCAGGCGGCGCTGGCCGACCGGTTGCCCCGCGGGGACTGGCGGGTGGTTGCGCTGGACGCCGACTGGCCGACGATCGCCGGCTGCGCGCCCGCGCCGTTGCCGGAGCCGGCCGGGGACGACGTCGCCTACCTGCTCTACACCTCCGGCTCGACCGGCGCGCCGAAGGGGGTGATGGTCGAGCACGCCGGGCTGGCGAACCGGCTGTGGTGGATGCAGGACGCCTACCCGATCGGCCCTGGCGACGTGGTGCTGCAGAAGACCCCCTGCACCTTCGACGTGTCGGTGTGGGAGCTCTTCTGGCCGCTCATGATGGGCGCCCGGCTGGAGCTGGCCCGCCCCGGCGGGCACCGCGACCCGGTCTACCTGGCCGAGCTGATCCGCCGCGCGGGAGTGAGCGTGGTGCACTTCGTGCCGTCCGTGCTGCGCCGCTTCCTCGCCGAGCTGCCACCGATCGAGCGCGCCGACGACGGTGGCCTGCCCTCCCTGCGGCACGTCGTCTGCTCCGGCGAGACGCTGCCGGCCGATCTGCGCGACCGGCTGTTCGAGCGGATCGCCCGCGCCGCCCTGCACAACCTGTACGGCCCCACCGAGGCCGCCATCGACGTCACCGCGCACACGTGCCGGCGCGACGAGCGCACGCCGGCCGTACCGATCGGCGCGCCGATCGCGAACATGCGCTGCTACGTCCTCGACGCCGGCCTCCACCCCGTTCCCATCGGCGTCCCCGGCGAGCTCTACCTTGCGGGCATCGGGCTGGCCCGCGGCTACCTGCACCGTCCGGACCTCACCGCCGAGCGGTTCGTTCCTTGCCCGTTCGGCCCGCCGGGCACGCGCATGTACGCCACCGGCGACCTCGCCCGCTGGACCGCTGCCGGTGAGCTCGAGCACCTCGGCCGCACCGACGCCCAGATCAAGCTGCACGGCCAGCGCATCGAGCCCGGCGAGATCGAGCATGCGCTGCAGGCCGTCCCCGGCATCGCCGCCGCCGCCGTCGTCCTCGTCGACAGCGACGGCGGTCCCGGCGACGGCGGTGGTCCGGACGGCGCCCCGGACGGCGCGCGGCTGCACGCCTACCTCGTCGGCCCCGGCGTCCCGGCCGACGACCAGTTGCGCGCCCGCCTGGCCGAGAGCCTGCCCCTGCACATGATCCCGGCCAGCTACCAGCGCCTCGATGCGCTGCCGCTGACCACCAGCGGCAAGCTCGACCGCCGCGCGCTGCCCGACCCCACCGTCCCCGCCGCCGACAGCACTGAGCCGACCACCGACACCCAGCGCGCCCTGCGCACCATCTGGGCCGAGATCCTGAACCTCGATCCCGGCGGCATCGGCCCGGCCACCAACTTCTTCACGCTCGGGGGCAGCAGCCTCGATCTCATCCGCCTGCGCAGCGAGATCCACCGCCAGCTGAGCATCACCATCGAGCCCCGCAGCCTCTTCCTCGCTGCCACCCTCACCGCCATGGCCGGCACGATCGACGAGGAGGTCGCCGGGCTCGCGGCCGAGGTGGCCGAGCTGTCCGAGGAGGAGCTGGACCGGCTGCTGGAGGGCGTCGACCCCTGAGCCGGTCGCGACCCTGACCCGTCCTGACCTGCACTGCCCTGCCCGCTGTCGAGAGGAGCCCGATGTGGCCGGTGAGCTGAGCATCGATGACAAGCGCCGTGCCGTGCTCGAGCTGCGCCTGCGCCAGCGCCAAGCCGCCCCCGGCGAGCCGCGACCGTCGGCGGGGTCCGGGTCGACGGTGCTTCCACTGCGGCCGACCGGTCGCCGGCTGCCGCTGTTCCTCGTGCACGCCGCCGCCGGCTCGGCGTTGCCGTACGAACCACTCGCCCGGCTGCTCGACGAGGACCAGCCGGTGCACGGGCTGGAGGCGCCGGGGCTCGTCGACGGCGAGCCCATCGACGACATGACCGAGCTCGCGCGCCGGCACGTCGCGGCGATGCGGGAGGTGCGGCCCCGGGGGCCGTACCTGCTCGGCGGCTGGTCCATCGGTGGCGGCGTCGCGTGGGAGATGGCGGTCCAGCTGCGCGATGCGGGCGAGGAGGTCGCCCTGATCGCCCTGCTCGACACCGTCATGCCGGGGCCAGGGCAGGGCGAGCGCGACCATGTCGCGCTGCTGGGCTGGTTCTGCCACGACCTGACGAGCATCGCCGGCGTCGAGTGCCCGCCCCTCGACGTGGCGTGGCTGGAGCTGCTGCCCGAGCCGGAGCGGGAGGCGCAGGTCGTGGCGATGCTGCGTCGTGCTGGGGCCATCGCGCCCGGCATGGAGGAGCAGATCAGCCGGCGCATCGGCGTGTTCGTCGCGAGCGGCCGCGCGCACTGGGGCCACCGCCCTCGTCCGTACGCGGGCCCTGCCGTCCTCCTCAGGGCGGCGGGGTCGCGGCCGGACGACGCGGGTGGTTGGCGGGACGACGCGCCGGGGCTCGAGGTGGTCACCGTCCCCGGCACGCACTACACGCTGCTGCGCGAGCCCGACGTGCGCGCGGTGGCCGACGAGCTGAGCCGCCGGATCGCGGCGCTGCCGCGCGCCGGGGAAGCGGCGCGGCGGGTGACGTCATGAGGATGGCGCTCGCGCCCGAGCAGGAGCAGCTGCGCTCCGACGTGTGCGCGCTGCTGTCGGAGGATTCGGTGCGCGCCGAGGTGGAACGGGCGAGGCGGGCGCCGCTCGGCGAGGAGGCCGGGCTGCTCGACGTCTACCGGCGCCTGGGCGAGCGCGGCTGGCTGGCGCCGAACTGGCCGGTGGAGCACGGCGGTCTCGGCCGCACCCTCGCCGAGAAGGCGATCGTGACCGAGGAGCTGATGGCGCACGGCGTGCCCGACATCGTGCACACGATCTCGATCGACATCGTCGGCACGGCCGTCAACCTGCTCGGCACCGACGCGCAGCGGGCTCGCTGGCTGCCGCGGCTGGCCAGCGGCGAGGGCGCCGCGAGCGTCCTGTTCAGCGAGCCGGACGTCGGCTCCGACCTCAGCCGGCTCACGACGAGGGCCGAGCCCGACGGCGACGGCTGGCGCCTGCACGGGCGCAAGGTCTACAGCATGAAGTCGCACGTCGCGGACTTCGCGCTGTGCGCCGCGAGGACGACGCAGTCCGAGGTGCGCTACCAGGGCATCACCGTCTTCCTGCTGCCGCTGCGCGCCGCCGGCGTCCTGGTGGAGCGGTTGCCCGGCATCTGCGACGAGCAGTTCGGCAGCATCTCGTTGCAGGGCGTGCGGTTGACCGGTGAGCACGTGCTCGGCGCGGTGGACGACGGCTGGCAGACGATCGGCGACATCCTCGGGCTCGAGCGCACCGGCATCGAGTTCGAGGCGAAGGCGCGCCGCTGGCTCGACCAGGTGCTGGCGGAGGCCGCGCGGACCGGCCGGCTGGACGACCCGGGCGTCGGAGCGGCCCTCGTCGAGCTCGACGCCGCCGTGACCGCCGGCCGGGCGCTGTCGTGGCGCGCGGTGTCCAACGTGCTGCGCGCCGAGCGCGACGACGTGCTGTCGGCCATGGCGAAGTGGCACACGACGGAGACGGCGAAGCGGATCGCGCTCGGCGCTGCCGACGCCTGCGGCCTCGACGTGCTGCTGCACGGCTCCGACCAGGGCGCGGTCCTTTCCGGCATGGTCGAGTCGGCCCACCGCGAGGCGCCCGGTCTCACGCTCGCCTCCGGCACCTCGGAGATCATGCTCTACCTCATCGCGTCCACCGGCCTCGGCCTGGTGGGCTGAGCTGGCTGAGCCGGCTGCCCCGCAACCAGGAGGAGGACGCCACGGACGTCACCTTGAGCCCCGACCAGATCGAGGTCCAGCTGCGCTTCGGCGAGCTCGTGAGCGACGAGCTCGCGCCCGTCATCGCCCGGACGGGGGAGCGGCCCAGGGACCGCGACCCCGCCGAGAGCGCCGAGGCGCGGGCCGTCGTGCACGCGGCGCTGACCGGGCTGGGAGCCACCCGCCTGCTGCTCCCGGCGCGCTACGGCGGCGAGGGGCGCGGGCAGCAGCACGCCGTGCTCCTCGCCGAGCTGCTCGGCACCGCGCTCTACCGGGGACCGCTCCTCGACACCTGGACGGCGACCGAGCTGCTCGCCGCGGAGGAGGGGCACGAGAAGCTGCTGGCGCAGATCGCCGAGGGGCACGCGGTCGCTCTCGCCCTCCGCGAGAGCGGTGCGGACGAGCCCGACGAGCCGCCCCGTGCGGAGGTCGCATCCGGAGCCGTCACCGCCACGCGCCGCTTCGTGGACCTGAGCGGCGAGGTCGCGCACCTGCTCGTCGCGGGCCGCACGCCGGCCGGCGTCGAGGGCCTCGTGGTCCGCGCCGACCATCCCTCGGTCAACCGGCGGCGCCAGGGCGACATCACCCGCGGCGAGCTGCACGAGGTACGGCTCGCCGGCACCCCGCTCGTGGCGAGGACGGAGTGGGCGCCGGCGCTGCCGGCGGCCAGGATCCGTCACGCCGCCTACCTCGTCGGGCTCTGCCAGGGAGCGCTCGACGCGGCCGTGGCGAGGGCCGGGGAGCGGCACCAGTTCGGGCAGCCGATCGGCCGCTTCCAGTCGATCGCCTTCTCGCTCGCGGAGGTCGCCACCCGGCTGGAGGGAGCCAGGTGGCTGGTGCGGGGGGCGGCGTGGGACGCCGACCAGGGGATCGACGTCCGGCTGGTCGCGCTCCAGTCGCTCGCGATGGCGAGCGACCTGGTCGCCGGGGCGACGGCGCTCGCGCTGCAGACGTTCGGCGCCGCCGGCCTCACCGAGGAGTGCGACGCGCAGCTGTTCTTCCGGCGCGGGGCGCTCGAGCGGGCCTGGCTCGGCTCGCCGGCGCAGCTGCGCGCGCGGGCCGTGCCGCTGCTCGCGGCGCGGGTGAGCGCCGCCGCGGCCGGGCCGCACCGGTGGTCGCAGCTGTCCTGACCGACGAGGTCGGCGATGGCTCGCGGCGTGCCTGGCGCACCAGAGCTCGATCATCATCCTGCGCGGTGCGCAGTGACACGCCGGGCGGCACGCCCGATTCGACTGCGTACGACGCATGGTGGTGATCACTCAGGTGATACGGGGCCGTCGGCCCAGCTGTCGTGACCAAGGCCTCGGGCCCTGCCGTAGGCCGGACGGCGGCGGATCGCCGCGTGTACCGTGATCACGTGATCGCGTGCAGTCACCGGACGACGGCGGCCGCGACGCCGGGGCCGTCCGTACGGTTCGCGCCGCTCGGGCTCGCCGGCTGACGCATGGCCGTCATCGGGGTCGTCGACCCGGCTCCTGCGGAGGCGCGCGCGCTGGCCGGCCGGCCGGGGCTGGTGCTGACCTCCGCCGTCGAGGAGCCCGCGGCCGAGATCGACGTGGTGGTGGTCGGCTCGCTCGCGGCCGAGCCGCTCGCGACCGTGCGACGGCTGGCGCCGCGCCATCCGGACGCCGCGTTCGTCCTGCTGCGCGCGCCCGGTGCCGCCGAGGCGCCCCCCGAAGCGGACCTGCCGGCCGATCTGGCGGTGGTCGACCCGGCGTCGGGCGACCTGGCGTCGATCGTCGCCGAGGCCGCCGAGCGGGTGACGAGGGAGCGCCGTCGCCGGGTGCTGCTCGCCGCGGTGACCTCCCGGCGGCACGGCGAGCAGGACCAGCCGGCCGCGGTGGCGCAGGCCTCGCTCGGGGCGCTGCTCGCCAACGCGGCGGTCGGCGTCGCGGTCACCGGCGCGGACGGCGTGCTGGTGAGCTGGAACGATCGCGCGGCCGAGCTGCTCGCGCTGCCGCCTGACGCGGCGGGCGCGCCGCTGCGCGCCTTCGTCGCCGACCCGGAGCCGCTGGTCGCGGCGCTCGACGCCGCGGTCCGTGGCACCGGGCCCGACGCACCGGTGGCCGCTGCCGGTCCGACGCCCGAGATCGCCCTCGAGCTGACCGCCACCCTCACCCAGCTCGACGACGGACGGCCGGCCGTGCTCGTCCTCGTCCTCGACGCGACCGGGCGCCGGGCGGCCGAGCAGGTCCGCGACGAGCTCTCCGCGCGGCTCGACCAGGCCAGGCGCGCGCAGGCCTTCCTGCTCGGCGCCTCCGACGCGCTGGCCCGCGCGTCGGGGTTCGAGGAGACCCTGCGGATGCTGGCCGCCGTCGCGGTGCCGACCCTCGGCGACCTGTGCCTCATCGACGTCATCGACGACGACGGCGCCATGCGCCGGGTCGTCGCCCATCACGCCGATCCCCGCCAGCAGCCGCTCGCCGACGAGCTGATGCGCCGCTACCGGCCGATGACGCGCACGCCGTACCCGGGCGTGCGGGCGATCGAGGAGCGCAGGTCCCAGTTCTCCGCCGAGATCTCCGACGAGTTCATCCGCGCGACCTCCCAGGACGAGGCGCACTACCGGCTCATCAAGGAGCTCGCGTTCAGCGGTTACATGAGCGTCCCGCTGCTCACCGAGACCGACGTCCTCGGCAGCATCTCGCTGATCTCCGCCGGCTCGGGCCGCCGCTTCGAGGAGAGCGACCTCGCGCTCGCCGAGAGCCTCGCCGGCCGGGTCGCCCTCGTCGTGGCGAAGGCCCGCCGGTACGAGGAGGAGCACCGCATCGCAGAGGCGCTGCAGCGCAGCCTGCTCTCGCCGATGCCGGCGTTCCCGCCGCTCGAGCTCGACGCGCGCTACGTCGCGGCCCGCCAGGGCAGCCGGGTCGGCGGCGACTGGTACGACGCCTTCACGCTGCCCGACGACCGGCTGGCGGTCATCATCGGCGACGTCGTCGGCCACGACCTCGGGGCGGCGGCCCGCATGGGCCAGCTGCGCAACGCGCTGCGCAGCCTGGCGTGGGACCGGGCCGGCTCCCCGGCCGACATCCTCGACCGGCTCGACCGGATCAACAGCGGTCTCGGCATCGCCGAGCTGGCGACCGTCGTCCACGTCGTCGTCGACCGGCCGGGCGCCGCCGGTTGCCGCATTCAGTGGGCGAACGCCGGGCATCTGCCGCCGCTGCTCGTCGACGCCGGCGGCAGCACCGTCTTCCTCGACGACAACCTCGGCGTGCTGCTCGGCGCCCCCAGCGGGGGATCGCGCGCCGACGCCGAGGCGCTCCTGGCCCCCGGGGCCACGCTGCTGCTCTACACCGACGGGCTCGTCGAGAGCCGCACCGACCAGCTGGAGGGCGGCCTGGCGATGCTCGAGCTGGCCGCGTCGAGGGTGGCTGCCGAGCCGCTCGTCGAGATGTGCTCGAGGCTCATCGGCGAACTCGCGGGCGAGCGCGACGACGACGTCGCGCTGCTCGCGGTGCGGCTGCCGGCTGCGCCAGAGGCGTCCTGAGGCTCACTTCGCCGGGCGTGCCGTCGAGCCGTGCGGGCTCGGCGGGATGATCGGCGCGCTCGCGGCCGATCCCTTCAGCTTCTTGTCCTGCTTGGGCTTGCGCGTCTCGCGTCCGCCCTTGTTCTTCGATCCCATGCCGCGTCTTCTCTCGCTCGTCGGGTCGTGGCTGCCCGTGGTCCCCCGGCCGCGGCTCCGATAGGAGTCGACCGTACGGCGCGCCGACCCCGACGGGAAGTCGTTTCCGGGTGGCACGGTGGCCGGCCGCTCCTGGTTTGGCGCTGGACTACTCGTGGGTAACATAACGCCGGCCCGGCTCGGACCCCCGTGCCGCCACGCCGGAGGCGCGCTCGTAGGGTGGGGTGCGGCTCCTCGCTCGTCCACCGGCCCGCTCCACCGCTCGTTCTCCGTCTGGGAGGTCGGCTCCGCCGTGATCGCGCCATGAACATCGTCGTCTGCGTGAAGCAGGTGCCCGACACCTGGGCCGAGAAGCGGTTGTCGCCGCAGGACCAGACCGTCGACCGCGAGTCGGTCGACGGGGTGATGAACGAGCTCGACGAGTACGCCGTCGAGGAGGCGCTGCGGCTCAAGGAGGCGCAGGGCGGCGAGTCGACCGTCACGGTGCTGACGATGGGCCCGGCCAAGGCCGTCGAGACGATCCGCAAGGCGCTGTCGATGGGCGCCGACGCGGCCGTCCACCTGGTCGACGACGCGCTGCACGGCTCGGACGCGCCGGCCACGTCGCTCGCGATGGCCAAGGCGCTCGGCACCGTCGACTTCGACCTCGTCGTGTGCGGCAGCGAGTCGACCGACGCGCGGATGAGCGTCCTGCCGGCCATGCTGGCCGAGCGCCTCGGCTGCGCGCAGCTCACCTACGCCCGCAAGGTCGACGTCGAGGGCAGCACCATCCGCATCGAGCGGCTGACCGAGAGCGGCTACGACGTGGTGGAGGCGAGCGCGCCGGCCGTCATCAGCGTCGTGGAGAAGATCAACGAGCCGCGCTACCCGTCGTTCAAGGGCATCATGGCCGCGAAGAAGAAGCCGCTCACCACGCTGACGCTCGCCGACATCGGCGTCGACCCCGGCGAGGTCGGCTCGGCCGCCGCGACGAGCGCGGTCGAGGACGCGCAGCCGCGCCCGCCGCGGGCGAAGGGCGAGATCGTGAAGGACGAGGGGGACGGCGGGACGAAGCTGGCCGAGTTCCTCGCCGCCAACAAGTTCGTCTGACGCCGACCGGCCGGAAGGAGACCGCCTGCGATGGCCGAGATCCTCGTCCTCGTCGAGCACGCCGACGGGACCGTGAAGAAGGTGACCCTCGAGCTGCTGACCAAGGCGCGGCAGCTCGGCGAGGCTGCCGCGGTGTTCTGCGGCAGCGGGTACGACCGGGCGCGCGACCGGCTGGCCGAGCACGGCGCTGCGCGGGTCTACCTCGCCGACGGCGCCGAGATCGACCAGCACCCGGTGGCGCCGAAGGCCGAGGTGCTCGCGAAGCTGGTGGCCGACCGCTCGCCGGCCGCCGTGCTGATCGGCTCCACCGCCGAGGGCAAGGAGATCGCGGCGCGGCTCGCGGTGCGCACCGGCTCGGGCGTGATCACCGACGCCGTCGACATCGAGGCGAGCGACGACGGCCTGGTGTGCACCCAGTCGATCTTCGGAGGCGCCACGATCGTGCGGTCGCGGGTCACGAAGGGCACGCCGGTCATCACCGTCCGCCCGAACAGCGTCACCCCCGAGCCGGCGCCCGCGGAGGCCGCCGAGGAGAAGGTCGAGGTGGCCCTGTCCGATGGCGCCACGCTCGCGCGCGTCGTCGACCGCGTCGCCGAGGCCAAGAGCGGCCGGCCCGAGCTCACCGAGGCGTCGACCGTGATCTCCGGCGGCCGCGGCATGGCAGGCGAGGAGAACTTCGCCCTGCTCGAGAAGCTCGCCGACCTGCTGGGCGCCGCGGTGGGCGCGTCGCGGGCCGCGACCGACGCCGGCTGGTACCCGCACCAGAACCAGGTCGGCCAGACCGGCAAGACCGTCTCGCCGCAGCTCTACCTGGCCGTCGGCATCTCCGGCGCGATCCAGCACCGGGCCGGCATGCAGACGTCCAAGACGATCGTCGCGGTCAACAAGGATCCGGAGGCGCCGATCTTCGAGCTCGTCGACTTCGGCGTGGTCGGCGACCTGTTCAGCGTGGTGCCGCAGCTGACCACCGAGATCGAGAAGCGCAAGGGCTGACCCGGCCGGGCTAGGCTGACAGTCCATGCCCTACCTCGACCACGCCGCGACGACGCCGATGCTGCCGGAGGCCGTCGACGCGATGGCGGCCCAGCTCCGCGTCACCGGCAACGCGTCGTCGCTGCACGCTGCCGGCCGGCGGGTGCGCAGGGCGGTCGAGGAGTCCCGCGAGACGCTGGCCCGCGCCCTCGGCGCCCGGCCGAGCGAGGTCGTCCTCACGAGCGGCGGCACCGAGGCCGACAACCTCGCGGTCAAGGGCATCTACTGGGCCCGCCGCGAGGCCGACCCGCGCCGCCGCCGCGTCCTCGTCAGCGCGATCGAGCACCACGCCGTCCTCGACAGCGCCGAGTGGCTGGCCGCGCACGAGGGCGCCGAGGTCGAGCTGCTCCCGGTGGACGGGACCGGGCGGGTGCGGCTCGAGGCGCTGCGGGCCGCGGTGGAGCGCTGCCCCGACGACGTCGCCGTCGTCTCGGTGATGTGGGCCAACAACGAAGTGGGCACGGTGCAGCCGATCGCCGCGCTGGCCGAGGTCGCGCACGAGCACGGCATCCCGCTGCATACCGACGCGGTGCAGGCCGTCGGCCAGCTGCCGGTCGACTTCGCGGCCTCCGGGGTCGACGCGATGACCGTCACCGGGCACAAGCTCGGCGGGCCGGTCGGCGCCGGCGCGCTGCTGCTCGGGCGCGGCGTGCCGTGCGTCCCCGTCCTGCACGGCGGCGGGCAGGAGCGCGACGTGCGCTCCGGCACCCTCGACGCGCCGGCGCTCGTCGGCTTCGCGATGGCCGCCGAGCTCGCGGCCAAGGCGCAGCCCGAGCGGGCCGAGCGGCTGGCCGCGCTGCGCGACGACCTCGTCCGGCGGACGCTCGAGGTGGTGCCCGACGCGCTCGTCAACGGCCCGGCCGGCGACCGCGCCTCCGGCAGCCAGGGCGCTCGCCTGCCAGGCAACGCCCACCTGTCGTTCCCCGGCTGCGAGGGCGACTCGCTGCTGCTGCTGCTCGACGCCCGCGGGATCGAGTGCTCCACCGGCTCGGCGTGCTCGGCCGGCGTCGCCCGCCCGAGCCACGTCCTGCTCGCGATGGGCCTCGACGAGGCGCGGGCGCGCGGGTCGCTGCGCCTGTCCCTCGGGCACACGTCGACCGCGGCCGACGTCGACGCGTTCGTCGACGCGATCGGGGCCGTCGTGGAGCGGGCCCGCCTCGCCGGCGCGGGGCGCGAGGCCTGAGCCGTGCGGGTGCTGGCAGCTCTTTCGGGGGGCGTCGACTCGGCGGTCGCCGCGGCGCGGGCCGTCGACGCCGGGCACGACGTGGTCGCGGTGCACCTCGCGCTGTCCGCCCGCCCGGCGACCCTGCGCGAGGGCGCGCGCGGTTGCTGCAGCGTCGAGGACGCGCGCGACGCGCGCCGGGTCGCCGACGTGCTCGACGTGCCGTTCTACGTCTGGGACCTCGCCGAGCGGTTCACCGCCGACGTGGTCGACGACTTCGTCGCCGAGTACGCCGCCGGCCGCACCCCCAATCCGTGCCTGCGCTGCAACGAGCGGATCAAGTTCGCCGCCGTGCTCGACCGCGCGCTCGCCCTCGGCTTCGACGCCGTCTGCACCGGCCACTACGCCCGCATCGTCGAGCGCGACGGGCACCGGCTGCTGGCGCGCGCGGTCGACGTCGCCAAGGACCAGTCGTACGTCCTCGGCGTGCTCACCGCCGAGCAGATCGCGCGGGCGATGCTGCCGGTGGGCGTCAGCACGAAGGACGAGGTGCGCGCCGAGGCGGCCGGGCGGGGCCTCGCCGTCGCCACGAAGCCGGACAGCCACGACATCTGCTTCGTCCCCGACGGCGACACGACCGGCTGGCTGCACCGGCGGCTCGGCGAGCGGCCGGGCGACATCGTCGACGAGGCCAGCGGCGCCGTGCTCGGCCGCCACGACGGCGCGCACGGCTTCACCGTCGGGCAGCGGCGCGGGTTGCGCCTCGGCCGCCCAGCGCCCGACGGCCGGCCCCGCTACGTCCTCGACATCTCACCGGTGACCGGCACGGTGACGGTCGGCGCCGCCGAGTCCCTCGAGGTGGGCCGCATCATGGCGAGCCGGCCGCGCTGGGGCGGCCACGAACCGGCCGGGCGGTTCGGCTGCCTCGCCCAGGTGCGCGCGCACGGCGAGCCGGTGGCTGCGGTCGCCGAGGCGCGCGGCGCGACGGTGACGGTCGAGCTCGCCACGGCCGTCCGCGGGGTGGCGCCCGGCCAGGCGGTGGTGCTCTACGACGGCGACGTCGTACTGGGGTCGGCGACCATCGACAGGGCCGAGCGAGCCGGGCGGGTCGCGCCGCTCAGTTGAGCGCCGGTCAGTTGAGCGCCGGCTCGTCGTCGACCTCGTGGTCGCCGAGCTCGTCGAGCGAGCCCTTGACCCGGCCGTTGCTCGCCGCCTCGTCCGCGGGGTGCGCGCCCTCGTCGCCCTCGTCCCCGTCCGCCTCGCCGTGCCCCTCGTCGTAGGAGTCGTCGGTGATGACGAGCGGGCCGGTGGGGGCGGCTGGGTGGCCGCCGTCGCCGGCGCCGTCGGCCTGGCCGGGCACCGCGGTGCCCCCGGCCTGACCGGCCTCGTCGGCGTAGGCGGCATGCAGCGCGTCGTCGTAGGTGCGCTGGGCCTCGCGAAGCGCGTCGTCCTGCTCAGTGGCCAGCGCGCGCACGGCGGCCGCGCGGTCGAGCTGCGAGCGCCGGCAGGCCTCCTCGTACTGGCGGCTGGCCGTCCGCTGCGCGTTGACCCGGGCGACGGTCGCCTCCCACACCGCGCTCGCGTGCCCGGCTGCCGTTTCCCGCAGCCGGCGCGCGTGCTCGAGCGTCGCCTCCGCCGCGGCCTCGGCCGCGGCGACCGCGGCGTCGTACGCGGCCTCCGCCGCGGCGACCGCCTCGTCGTGCAGCCGGTCGGCGAGCACGTCGGCATCGCTGCGCACCTGGTGCAGCTGGCGGTCGGCCGCCTCGGTGGCGTCCTGCACGGTGCGGTCGTACGCGGCCGCGGCCTCCCGCACGGCCTCGATGCGCCGCCCGGTGGCCGCCCGCAGCGCCTCGTCCTCCATGGTCTGCACGGCCTTGAGGCGCTCGGCGCGGCGCAGCGTCGCCGCGCGCAGCGCCTCGGCCCTCGCGACGCTCGCCGCCTTGACCGCCGCCGCCCGCGCCGCCTCGGCGGCCGCCTCCTCGTCGGCCACCCGCACCGCCTCGTCACGGGCAACGGTGGCGGCCCTGATCGCCTCGGCCTCGGCCGTGTCGGTGTCGATCGGGGGGTAGGTGATGCGGGCCATGGTGACCTCCTGCGGCGACGGGGGCTGGTCGCAGAGCTTCGACTGTTCTCCTGTTCGCCCCTGTCTGTCCAGAGTCCGGACGGGGGAGGGCCTCGGCGCCCGCCAGCCGCCTCGCAATCGATCGCAACTCGGCGCTTGGTCATGACGGGCTACGTGCGTGCCCGAACCAATGAATATGATGCGGCGGCCGCCGGCTGTTCCACGACGTCACCACGGGCGACAACTCCTTCGGTGACATCACCGGGTTCTCGGCTCGGACCGGCTGGGACGCGGCGACCGCCTTCGGCTCGCCGAAGGCAAACGCGCTGATTCCCAAGCTCGCCGGCGACTGACGGCTCGTCGAACCGATCGCTCGCGCGTGGTGGCGGCCCGGCGAGCGACCGCCGGAACTGTCGGTGCGCCCGACTAGTGTTGCCCTCGTGCCAGCCGACCCCGTCACCGCCCAGAGCGCCGACCCCGAGCCCCTTCCGTGGGCGCCAGGCGCGGCCACCGGCGTGGGGTCGCTGCCCTTCGACGACCCTCGCGAGGCGGCCCGGCTCGTCCTCGAGGAGCTGCCCGACCTGCCCCACGTGCCGGAGCTGCCTGGCCGGGGCCTCGGCGCCGACATGGTCGGCAGGGCGGTGGCCCTCCTGGCCGATCTGCACGCCGACCACCAGCCGTCGGGCTGGCGCCTCGTCGACCGGCCCGGCCTCGACGAGCGGCGGGCCGGCGACTTCCTGGCCCGCGACCTCGACGCGGTCGAGGAGGCCGCCGATGGCTACGTCGGCCCGCTCAAGCTCCAGGTGATCGGGCCGCTCACGCTCGTGGCCGGGCTCGAGCTGGCCAGGGGCGGGGCGGCGCTGATCGACCACGGCGCGGTCCGCGACATCGCCGAGGCCCTCGCTGAGGGGGTCGCAGCCCACGTCGCCGACCTGGGCCGCCGGGTGCCCGGCGCGCGGCTGCTGCTCCAGGTCGACGAGCCCTCGCTGCCGGCGGTCCTGGCGGGGCGGGTGCCGACCGTCAGCGGGTTCGGCACGGTGCGCGCCGTCCCCGAGTCGGTCGCGATCGAGCGGCTCGGCGCGGTGCTCGCCGCTGGCGCGGCGGCCGGTGCCATGCCGCTCGTGCACTGCTGCGCCGCCGACCCGCCGGTGACGACCGCGGTGCGAGCCGGGGCACGGGCGGTCTCGGTCGACGCCGCCATGCTGACCGGGCGCGCGGTGATCGACGCGATCGGCGAGGCGGTGGAGGGCGGCACGTCGCTGCTGCTCGGCCTGGTGCCGGCGCGCGGGCCCGGCGTCGCCCCGTCGGTCCGCGAGGCGGCCGCGCCGGTGCGGTCGCTGTGGCACCGGCTCGGCTTTGCGCCGGAGCTGCTGGGGGAGCGGGTGGTGGTGACGCCTGCGTGCGGCCTGGCCGGTGCGTCCGTGGGCTGGGCGCTCAGCGCCTACCGGTTGTGCAGGCAGGTGGGGAGGGCGCTGCACGAGGCGCCGGAGGGAGACCGGGTCAGGTGAGCGGGTCGACCGACGCGGCAGGGGTGCCGGCGAAGGCACGGGAGCGCCATGCCGAGCTGGCGCGGGAGATCGACGAGCACCGCTACCGCTATCACGTCCTCGACCGGCCGACGATCAGCGACGCCGGCTACGACGCGCTGTTCCGGGAGCTGGAGGCGCTCGAGGCCGAGCACTGCGAGCTGCGCACCCCCGACTCGCCCACGCAGCAGGTGGGGTTCACCTACTCCACCGAGTTCGCTCCGGTCCAGCACCTCGAGCGGCTGATGAGCCTCGACAACGCGTTCACCGACGAGGAGCTGGTGGCGTGGGCGGCGCGGGTCGAGCGCGAGCTGGGCAGCGCCGCCGCGGCGGCTGCCTACCTGTGCGAGCTGAAGATCGACGGTCTCGCCGTCGCGCTCGTCTACGAGCGTGGCCGGCTGGTGAGGGCGGCGACGAGGGGCGACGGCCGCACCGGCGAGGACGTCACGCTCAACGTGCGCGCGCTGCGCGACGTGCCCGACCGGCTCGCCGCCGGCGCGGCGGGCGGCGTCCCCGAGCTGCTCGAGGTGCGCGGCGAGGTCTACTTCCCGGTCGTCGACTTCGAGGCGCTCAACGCCTCGCTGGTCGAGGCCGGCAAGGCGCCGTTCGCCAACCCGCGCAACGCCGCCGCCGGCTCGCTGCGGCAGAAGGATCCCCGCGTCACCGCCGGCCGCCGGCTGCGGCTCACCGTGCACGGCATCGGCGCCCGCCGGGGCTTCGAGGCGGCCACCCAGTCCGATGCCTACGAGCGGCTGCAGGCGCTCGGCCTCCCGATGTCGAGCCACTACGAGGTGCACCCCGACCTCGAGGGCGTGCGGGCCTACATCGCCCGGTGGGGCGAGCACCGTCACGACATCGAGCACGAGATCGACGGCGTGGTCGTCAAGGTCGACCAGATCGGGCTGCAGCGCCAGCTCGGCAGCACCTCGCGCGCGCCGCGGTGGGCGATCGCCTTCAAGTACCCGCCCGAGGAGGTCACCACCAAGCTGGTCGACATCAGGGTCAACGTCGGCCGCACCGGCCGGGTGACGCCGTTCGGCGTCATGGAGCCGGTGCGCGTCAGCGGGTCCACCGTCGAGATGGCGACCCTGCACAACGCCGACGAGGTGCGCCGCAAGGGCGTGCTCATCGGCGACACGGTCGTGCTGCGCAAGGCCGGCGACGTCATCCCCGAGATCGTCGGGCCGGTGGTCGACCTGCGCGACGGCTCAGAGCGGGAGTTCGTCATGCCGACGCGCTGCCCGGAGTGCGGCACGGCGCTGGTGCGGCCCGAGGGCGAGGTCGACGCGCGCTGCCCCAACCACCGGTCCTGCCCTGCGCAACTGCGCGAGCGCATCTTCCACGTCGCCGGCCGCGGTGCGCTCGACGTCGAGGTGCTCGGGTACAAGGCGGCGATCGCGCTGCTCGACTGCGGCTTGGTGACCGACGAGGGCGACCTGTTCGCGCTGACCGCCGACGACCTCGCCAGGTGCGCGTTCTTCACCCGGCAGGACGGTGAGCTCACCGCCAATGCGCTCCGGCTGCTCGACCAGCTCCGGGTGGCGAGCGAGCGGCCGTTGTGGCGGGTCATCGTCGCGCTCTCCATCCGCCACGTCGGGCCCACCGCGGCGCAGGCGCTGGCCCGGGAGTTCCGCGGCCTCGACCGCATAGCCGGCGCCTCCGTCGAGGAGCTGGCCGCGGTCGACGGCGTGGGCCCGACCATCGCCGAGTCCTTGCGCGAGTGGTTCGCCGTCGACTGGCATCGCGACATCGTGCAGAAGTGGCGGCGCGCCGGCGTCCGGCTCGAGGAGGAGGGGACCGACGAGGGCCCTCGCCCGCTCGAGGGCCTGACGGTCGTCATCACCGGCTCGCTGGAGGGCTACAGCCGCGACGAGGCCACCGAGGCGGTGCAGGGCCGCGGCGGCAAGGTGAGCGGCTCGGTCAGCAAGCGGACGTCGTTCGTGGTGGCCGGCGACTCGCCGGGCTCCAAGCACGACAAGGCCGTCCAGCTCGGCGTGCCGGTGCTCGACGAGGCCGGCTTCGAGGCGCTGCTCGCCGACGGTCCCGAGCGCGCGGCCGAGCTGGCCCAGCGCCCGGCGGCGAAGGGAGCTGCGGCGGAGGAGGCCGCGCCGGATTGACCTGATCAGTGGACGCGTCGCAAAACGGGCGTAGGCACCCCAACCGGACGCGTTCGCCGCATGCGCTCAAGAGGCGAGGGTCGGCACCGATCTTGTCCCTCAGCGGCGACCTTCGCCGTGCGGCGCTGCGCGGAGGAACGGTGCTGATCGACCGGACGTCCAGGAACACCGCGCCGCGCGCCGGCGCGGTGCCGTTCTTCGCGTACCTCGGCATCGTCGTCGCGATCGGGCTCGGGATCGTCGGCTGGGCGGCGAGCCGGCTCGCGGTCACCGACATCTCCTCGATGGGCGCGGGCTTCCTGCTCGTCGCGGCGATCGTCGCGATCGCCGAGGCGCGGCCGCTGGTGCTCGCCGGCATCCCCGACACCAACGGCGTCAGCATCACCACGACGTTCGTCTTCGCGACGCTCATCCACTGGGGCTTCGCGGTCGCGGTGGTGCTGCAGGCCGTGGTGACGTTCGTCGGCGAGCGGCTGTGGCACAAGGTCTGGTGGCGCTCGGCGTTCAACATCGCGCAGTACGCCCTGAGCTGGGGGGCCGCCGCGGTCGTCCTCGCGCTCTGCGGGCACGGCGCCTCGCCGCTGCACCCCGACCGGTTCACCTCCACCGACATCGTCCCGGCGATCGCGGCCGGGTCGGCGTACTTCCTCGTCAACGACGCGCTGGTCGCCAACGCCATCGCGCTGCGGGTGCGGTCGAGCCTGTGGCGCGCGTTCATCGACGACTTCGGCTACCAGGCGGTCAGCAACGCGGCGCTGCTGGCGCTCGCGCCGTTCGTCGCGGTCGCGCTGGACAGCACCGTCGCGCTCGTGCTGCTGCTGCTCCCGCCGCTGCTCGCGCTCTACAAGAACGCCAGCGTCTCGCTGGAGAAGGAGCACGCCTCCCTGCACGACACCCTCACCGGGCTGGCCAATCGCAAGCTGCTGTTCGAGCGGGCCGCCGACGTGCTCGAGGAGGCGCACCGCACCGGGGGGCAGGCCGCGCTGTTCGTCCTCGACCTCGACCGCTTCAAGGAGGTCAACGACACGCTCGGGCATCAGGTCGGGGACCGGCTGCTCCAGTGCGTCGGCGCCCGGCTGCGCCACGTCGTCCGGCCGGTCGACATGGTGGCGCGGCTCGGCGGCGACGAGTTCGCCGTCCTGCTGCCGGCGCTCGACGGTCTCGCCGAGGCTCAGGACGTGGCCGCGCGGATCGGCGCGGCGCTGCGCGAGGCCTTCGCGGTCGACGGGATGCGCTTCGACCTCGAGGCGAGCATCGGCATCGCGATGCACCCCGAGCACGCCGACGACTTCGAGTCCCTGCTGCGCCACGCCGACGTCGCGATGTACCTCGCGAAGGAGAGCCGCTCGGGGATGCAGACGTACGACCCGGCCCGGGACCACAACTCGACCGAGCGGCTCGCGCTGCTCGGCGAGCTGCGCCGGGCGCTGGAGGACGGCCAGCTGGAGCTGCACTACCAGCCCAAGGCGGACCTCGCCACCGGCCAGGTCGTCGGGGTGGAGGCGCTCGTCCGCTGGCGGCACCCGGAGCGCGGGATGGTCGCGCCCGACGAGTTCGTCCCGCTGGCCGAGCAGACCGGGCTGATGCGCGACCTCACCGACTTCGTCGTCGGTGCGGCCGCCGGCCAGGTCGCCGCGTGGCGCGACGCCGGCATCGTGCTGCCGGTGGCGGTCAACGTGTCGGTGCGGGACCTGCACGACGCCCGGTTCACCGAGCACCTGCGCGCGAGCTGCGAGCGGTGGCTGATCGACCCGGCCGCGCTGCTGCTGGAGATCACCGAGGGCGTGCTGCTGCGCGACCCCGAGCGCACCACCGAGGTGCTGCACGAGCTGGCCGCGATGGGGGTCGCGCTCAGCCTGGACGACTTCGGCACCGGCTACTCCTCGCTCGCCCACCTGAAGCGGCTGCCGGTCAGCGAGATCAAGATCGACCGCTCGTTCGTCCAGCGCATGGACGCGGGCGCCGACGACGCCGCGATCGTCCGCTCGATCATCGACCTGGGCGACGCCCTCGGGCTGCGGGTGGTCGCCGAGGGCGTCGAGACGGCGGCGGCCTGGGAGCACCTGCGCGCCATGGGGTGCGACGCTGCCCAGGGCTTCTTCCTCGCCGTGCCGATGCCTCCCGCGGAGGCGACCGCGTGGCTGTCCGCCGCGATGGTCCGCCCGCCGCTGCGGGCGCTGCCGGCGCGCGCCGGCCGGCTCGCCTGACCGCATCGCCGGCGACCCGCCCCCGTCGCGGCGGAAACCCGGACGACCCGGCACCCGGGCGGCTCATAGACTGGCTGCGACCCCGCCGCCCGCCCGCAGCCAGGAGCCGCATGTCCTCCATCACCAGGTCCGAGGTGGCGCACCTCGCGCGGCTCGCGCGCATCGCGCTGACCGACGACGAGCTCGACGCGCTGTCGGTCCAGCTCGACATCATCGTCGGCGCGGTGGCCAGGGTGGCCGAGGTGGCGGCCGGCGACATCCCCCCGACCTCGCATGCGCTGCCGCTCACCAACGTCTTCCGCCCCGACGAGGTGCGCCCGTCGCTGCCCGTCGAGGCGGTGCTGGCCGGCGCGCCCGCGGCCGAGGAGTCGCGGTTCCGGGTGCCCCGCATCCTGGACGAGGAGTGAGGCGAGCCAGGTGACCTCCGATCTCACGAAGCTCACGGCCGCCGAGACGGCCGCGGCGATCGCCGGGGGCGACGTCTCCGCCGCCGAGGTCGCGCAGGCGCACCTTGACCGCATCGCGGCGGTCAACGGCAAGCTCCATGCCTTCCTGCACGTCGACGCCGACGGCGCGCTCGCCGCGGCGCGTGCGGTCGACGCCCGGCGGTCGGCGGGGGAGGCGCTCGGCCCGCTCGCCGGTGTCCCCCTCGCGCTCAAGGACGTCATGGTGATGAAGGACGTCCCGACCACGTGCGGCAGCCGCATCCTCGAGGGCTGGCGGCCGCCGTACGACGCGACGCTCGTCCGCCGGCTCAAGGAGGCCGGCGTGGTGATCCTCGGCAAGACCAACATGGACGAGTTCGCGATGGGCTCGTCGACCGAGAACTCCGCCTTCGGGCCCACCCACAACCCGTGGGACCTCGACCGGGTGCCCGGCGGGTCGAGCGGCGGGTCGAGCGCCGCGGTCACCGCCTGCCTCGCCCCGCTCGGCATCGGCACCGACACCGGCGGCTCGATCCGCCAGCCGGCGGCCGTCACCGGTACGGTCGGCGTGAAGCCGACGTACGGCGGCGTGAGCCGCTACGGACTGGTCGCGTTCAGCAGCAGCCTCGACCAGGCTGGCCCGTTCGCCCGCACCGTGCTCGACGCCGCGCTGCTGCACGAGACCATCGCCGGGCACGACCCGCTCGACTCGACGTCCATCGACGCGCCGGTTCCTCCGGTGGTCGAGGCGGCCAGGCTGGCCGACGTGCGCGGGGTCCGGGTCGGCGTCGTGCGCGAGCTCTCCGGCGAGGGCTACCAGCCGGGCGTCGAGCAGCGCTTCCACGAGGCGGTCGGCGTGCTGACCGAGCTCGGGGCCGAGGTCGTCGAGGTCAGCTGCCCCTCGTTCCCGTACGGCTTGCCCGCCTACTACCTCATCGCGCCGAGCGAGGCGTCGTCCAACCTGGCCCGCTTCGACGCGATGCGCTACGGCCTGCGGATCGGCGACGACGGCGAGCGCAGCGCCGAGGAGGTCATGGCGCTGACCCGCGAGGCCGGCTTCGGCGCCGAGGTGAAGCGGCGCATCATCCTCGGCACGTTCGCGCTGTCGAGCGGCTACTACGACGCGTACTACGGGCAGGCGCAGAAGGTGCGCACGCTCATCACCCGCGACTTCACGGCCGCCTTCGAGCGGGTCGACGTGCTCGTGTCGCCGACGACGCCGACGACCGCCTTCGCGCTGGGCGAGCGGGTCGACGATCCGATGGCGATGTACCTCGCCGACCTGTGCACGATCCCGGCCAACCTCGCCGGCACGCCGGCGCTGTCCCTGCCGTGCGGGCTCTCGCCCGACGACGGCCTGCCGGTGGGGCTCCAGGTGATGGCTCCCGCGCTGGCCGACGACCGGCTCTACCTGGTCGGGGCGGCGCTCGAGTCCGCTCTCGTGCAAAGGTGGGGCCACCCGCTCCTCGAGGAGGCACCGGCACTGTGAACGATGAGTTGGAGCGCCGCATCGAGATCGCCACCGCGCTCGTCGCGCTGGTCATGGCCGCCCGCTCGCTGGTCGCCGAGCTGCGCCGCGGCCGCCGCCTGCACACCGGCCACGCGGCGCTGCGGCTCGCCGCCGCCGTCGTCGGTGCCGTCATCGCGGTGCGCGCCGTCGAAGAGGAGATCGAGGAGGGCTCGTGAGCGCGGACGTGCTCGCGCTGACGCCGTACGACGAGGCGCTCGCCCGCTACGAGCCGGTGCTCGGGCTCGAGACCCACGTCGAGCTCGGGACGGCGTCGAAGATGTTCTGCGGGTGCGCGACCGATTTCGGCGCTCCGCCCAACGCGCACGCGTGCCCGACCTGCCTCGGCCTGCCCGGCGCGCTGCCGGTCATCAACGACAGCGCGATCCGCTACGCGGTGCTGATCGGCCTCGCGCTCAACTGCCGGATCGCCGAGTGGTGCCGCTTCGCGCGGAAGAACTACTTCTATCCGGACATGCCGAAGAACTACCAGATCTCCCAGTACGACGAGCCGCTGTGCGTCGACGGCTGGCTCGAGGTCGAGGTGCCCGACGACGCCGGCGAGGTGCAGGTCGTACGGGTCGGCATCGAGCGCGTGCACCTCGAGGAGGACACCGGCAAGTCGCTGCACGTCGGCGGGGCGACCGGGCGCATCCACGGCGCCACGCACTCGCTCGTCGACTACAACCGGGCCGGCATCCCGCTCGTCGAGATCGTCACCAAGCCGGTGCCAGGCACTGGCGCGCTCGCCCCGCGCGTGGCGCGGGCCTACGTCACCGAGCTGCGCGACATGCTGCGCGCGCTCGGCGTCAGCGACGTGCGGATGGAGGAGGGGTCGCTGCGCTGCGACGTCAACGTCTCCCTGAACCCGCGCGGCAGCGGGACGTGGGGCACCCGCACCGAGACGAAGAACGTCAACTCGCTGCGCTCGGTCGAGCGGGCGGTGCGCCACGAGATCGAGCGGCAGGCCGCCGTGCTCGACTCCGGCGGCCGGGTGGTGCAGGAGACCCGGCACTTCCACGAGGACACCGGCACCACGACGGCCGGCCGCAGCAAGGAGGAGGCCGAGGACTACCGGTACTTCCCCGAGCCCGACCTCGTGCCGATCGCGCCGGGCCGGAAGTGGGTCGAGGAGCTGCGCGCCGGGCTGCCCGAGCTGCCGGCCGCCCGCCGCCGGCGCATCGTCGCCGAGCACGGCTTCACGCCGGAGCAGCTGCGCGACATGGCCAACGCGGGGGTGACCGAGCTCGTCCTGGAGACGGTCGACGCCGGCGCGTCGGGCACCAAGGCGGCCGGCTGGTGGCTCGGCTACCTGGTGGGCAAGGCCGGCGAGGCCGGCGTCGAGCCGGCGGACCTCCCGATCGCGCCCGCGCAGGTCGCCCGCATCGTCGCCATGGAGGACGCGGGCGATCTCACCAACTCGCTCGCCCGCCAGGTCGCCGACGCCGTCCTCGCCGGCGAGGGCGAGCCGGACGACGTCGTCGAGCGGCGCGGCCTGCGGGTCGCCGGCGAGGAGGTCGTCGTCCGTGCCGTCGACGACGCCATCGCCGCGCAGCCGGACATCGCCGAGAAGGTGCGCGGCGGCAACCTCGGCGCCGTCGGCCCGCTCGTCGGGGCCGTCATGCGGGCGACCGGCGGCCAGGCCGACGCGCGGCGGGCCCGCGAGCTCCTCCTCGAGCGGCTCGGATGAGGGCATGGGTGCCGTGGGCCGGGCTGCTGGACGGGCCGGACGGGCCGCCGGCCGGCGTCGAGATGGACGTGTGGGCCGGCGGCGAGCCGCCGGAGAGCGCTGAGGAGGTCGAGTTCCTCGTCCCGCCGTTCTTCGTCGCCGAGCGTGCCGACGTGCTCGCCAGCCTGCCGAAGCTGCGCGTGGTGCAGACGGTCACGGCCGGCGTCGACTGGGTGCTGCCGCACCTGCCTGCCGGGGTGACCCTGTGCGACGCCAGGGGCGTGCACGACACCAGCACGGCGGAGTGGGCGGTGGCCGCGATGCTCGCCGCGGTGCGGCAGTTCCCGCGCTTCGTCCGCGCCCAGGCGGAGGGCCGCTGGGACTACGCCGGCACCGGCGAGCTGGCCGGCCGCAGCGTGCTCATCGTGGGGTACGGGTCCATCGGCGCGGCGATCGAGCGCCGGCTGGCGCCGTTCGAGGTGACCGTGCTGCGCGTCTCGCGGACCGGGCGCGACGGCATCGCGCCGGTCGAGGCCCTGCCCGACCTGCTGCCGAGGGCCGATGTCGTGGTGCTGATCGTCCCGCTCACCGCCGCGACGAGGCAGCTCGCCGACGCCGCCTTCCTCGCCCGGATGAAGGACGGCGCGCTGCTGGTCAACGCGTCGCGCGGGCCGGTCGTCGATACCGGCGCGCTGCTCGCCGAGCTGCGGTCCGGGCGCCTCACCGCCGCTCTCGACGTCACCGACCCCGAGCCGCTGCCGGAGGGGCATCCGCTCTGGACGGCGCCCGGCCTGCTCCTCACCCCCCACGTCGCCGGCTCCACGAGCGGCTTCCCGCCGCGGATCGCCGAGCTGGTGCGCGCGCAGATCGGGCGCTACCTCGCCGGGGAGCCGCTCGCCAACGTCGTCAGCGGCGAGTACTGAGGTCGAGCGGGGGCACCCCGGTGCCCTGCACCGCCCGGCGGTAGGCCGCCGTCGTGTCGCCGGCGCGCAGCGCCTCCTCGGCGAGGCGCAGGTCGGCGGCGAGCTCGTCGTCGGTGAGGCGCTCGACCGGGCAGCCGAGCCGCTCGGCGAGGAGCGGGAGCGTCCTGCCCGTGGGGTGGCGGCGGCCGGCCTCGATGAGGGAGACGTAGCTGATGGTGAGGGGGAGGCCCTCGACGAGCTGTCGCTGCGAGAGCCCCCGGCGCCGGCGCTCCGCGCGCAGGCGCGCACCGATGTCGCTCACGGTCAGCCTCCCGATGCCGGGATCGTCGTACCGCGGGGCCATGGCCCTTTCGTAGCGACGCGCGCCAGATGCCGCGCCCTGCCCTTAGCCCGATCGCGTCAATTCCGCCCGGACGCTGGACGTCTACTCTCGTTGTCAACGATAGTCACTGACTGATCGGGGGTCGGGTCGACTGCTTTGGCAGACCAAACCGGAGGAGATGACATGCGGAGGTTCACCGCGGCCCTCGTGGCCGCGCTGGCGGCAATCGCGCTGGGTGCGCTCGGCACCGCGGCGCCGGCGCTCGCGACGGCGGGTCCGAACGGTCCCATCCCGTGCTGCTCGCCCAACTAGGGCCGGCTGCACGACCGTAGCTTGCGGGCCGCCGCGGCGACGGCGTCCGGGACGCGCACCGTCGTGTCCGGGACGCCCGCCGCGTCGGCGACCCGCCGGTAGGCATCCATCGCCGCATCGGTCCGGCCGATCGCCAGCAAGGCGTCGGCCAGCTCGCGCCACATCTCCGCGGTCTCCCGCGACGCGCCCGCACGGTCCAGGTCGTCGGCCGCCAGCGCGTACGCGGTCATCGCCGCTTCGACGTCGCCCAGCACGAGCCGGGCGTGGGCGAGGACGGCGCGGGCCCGCGCGGCGTTCAGCCCCGACTCGTCGGCGAGCCGGTCGAGGGCGGCCGCGGCGGTGACGGCGGCCTCGGCGGGGTCGCCGGCCAGCAGCTGGCAGCGGGCGAGCTCGGTCTCCGCGCACGCCACGTCGATGGGGCTGCCGACGCTGCGCAGGTCGTCCAGCGCCCGGCGCAGGCTCTGCCCCGCGTCGTCCAGGTCGGGCGCGGGCGAGCGCAGCGCCAGCCAGGCGTGGTTGACCCGCAGCTGCGCGATGAACCGCGCGTTGTCGGTCTCGCTGTAGAGCGCCAGCGCGCGCTCGGTCAGCGCCCGCGCGGCGTCGAGCTCGCCGCGCGCCTCCGCCACGATGGCGGCGTTCCAGTACGCGGCGGCCCTGGCCTCGGGCGAGCCGCCGCGCTCGGCCTCGTCGATGACCGACCGGGCGAGCATGTGGGCGCGCGTCAGGTCGCCGCGGCGGTAGTAGCACCACACCAGCGTCGAGGCGAGCTGCGCGACCCGCTGCGGCTCGGCCACCACGTCGCCGTGCCGGACGCGGGCCAGCGCGCTCTCGCCCACCTCGACGGCCCTGGTGATGTCGCCGGCGTGCGCGTACGAGATGCACAGCGCGCTCAGCACCGAGATGCGGCTCACGGTGCCGGGCAGCTGCTCGGCCGTGGCGAGCGCCTCCAGGCCGGAGATGGCCTCGGCGAGGTCGCCGAGCGCCTCGTGCGCCCGGCTGAGGCCCCACTCGGCCTCGATGCGCACCGTGCGCTCGCCGTCCTCCTCCGCCCGCTCGCGCAGCTCGGCGAACCGGTCCCGGGCGACCGTCGCGTCGCCGGTGCGCAGCGCGAGCTCGGCGAAGCGCAGGTCGAGCGCGAGGTCGTCGCTCGCGGCCTCGCGGCCGGACGCCAGGTAGTGGGCGGAGCAGCCCAGGCGCTCGGCGAGCCGGGCGAGGGTCGCCGGACGGGGCTGCCGCCGGCCCGACTCGATGAGCGAGACGTAGCTCGCCGAGACGGGCAGTCCCTCGGCGAGCTGCGCCTGGGAGAGCCGCTGGCGCTTGCGCGCGATGCGGAGTCGGTCGCCTAGCGTCTCGGTCACGGATGCCTCCCGGCTCGGGTGTCTCGACTGCTGGTGCACGCCGCCGGTGCGCGGTGAGGTCCCTGTGACTACCAACCGTGACCGAACTGGACAGCAGTTTGTCACATCTGCATGACGAGCGGTACGCAAGCGAGGCGCGTGCGCGCTGGTTCCGTCGGGCGGTCGTGACTGCGGCCGAACGGTTCAGCGCCGGTTCGGACGGCGCGTCGATATGCCCACCATGAGGGCACGAGGGCGACAGCGGGAGCGAAGCCGTCGCGGCATCGCCGCGCCGGGTGGCCTCGGCGCGCTCATCGCCGCCGTCGCGCTCATCGCGGCCGCCGGGCTCCTCGTCGGGCTGCTCCCGGCCGGTGGCGTGGCGCGGCTCGCACCCCACCTCGCGGCGACGGCCGCCGCGGCGGTCGCCGGCTGCGCAGCCCTGCTCGCCGCGCGGCGCGCGACCGGCCGCCTGCGCCTGACCTGGGCGCTCATCGGTGCGGGAGCGCTGGCCTGGTGCGGCGGCGAGGCGACCGGATCCTGGTACGAGCTGGCGGGGCACCGCGCCCTCGCCGCCCCAGGACCGCCGGACGTCGGCTACCTGCTCGCCGTCCCGCTCGCGGTCGCCGGCCTGGCGGCCTTCCCGGCCGGTCGCCCAGGGCGCCGCTCGAGGGCGCTCGTCGACGCGCTGCTCATCGGCGGCTCGGTGCTGCTGGTGAGCTGGGTGGCCGTCCTGCGCTGGCTGTGCGTGCCTGGCGACCACGGCGTCGGGCGGCTGGCCATCGACCTCGTCTACCCGGTGTCCGACGTCGTGCTCGCCGCCCTGGCGCTCGCCCTGGTCCGCCGCGTCGGGCGCACCGGCTGGCGGTCGCTGCTGCTCGCGGTGACCGGCGTGATGGTGCTGTCGGTCACGCACAGCACGTACGCGGCGCTGGCGCAGGCCGGTCACCTCGGCCGCGAGGCGCTGCTCGACGCCGGCTGGGTCGCCGGCTACCTGCTGCTCGCGCTCGCGGCGGCGTGCGCGCCGACGGGGGAGGAGACGGCCGAGGAGCCGGCCCCCGAGCCGGCAGCCGGCGCCGCCACCCAGCCGACCCGGTTCGGCAGCCTGGTCCCGTACGGCGCGCTCGTCGTCGCGGTCGGGGTGGCGCTCGCCGGCATGGCGGCCGGCGGCCGGCCGGGATGGGCCGAGACCGGCATCGTCGGCGGCCTCGGCGCGCTGCTGCTCGTCCGGCAGGTGCTCGCGATGATCGACACGGGCGAGCTGAGCCGCGCCCTCGCCAGGAGCGAGGAGCACTTCCGCAGCCTGGTGCAGGGCTCGAGCGACGTCATCACCGTCATCGACGCGGCCGGCCGCATCACCTGGCAGAGCGAGGCGGTCGAGCGGCTCTTCGGCTACCAGCCCGGCGCGCTCGTCGGCACCATGCTGCGCGACGTCGTCCATCCGGACGACGCGGCGGCGGCCGAGGCCCGGTTCGTCGCCGGCGTCCTCGACCCACGCCCGGGAGCCCCCGGCCGGGTCGTCGTCGAGAACCGCGTCAGGGACGCGGCCGGCGAGTGGCGGCACGTGGAGTCGGTGCTCTCCGACCATCTCGCCAACTCGGCCGTGCGCGGCATCGTCATCAACACCCGTGACGTCAGCGAGCGCAAGCTGCTCGAGCACCGGCTCACCGAGCTCGCGTTCTGCGACGAGCTCACCGGGCTCGCCAACCGGGCCAGGCTGCGCCAATGCGTCAGCACGGCCCTGTCCGGTGCCGCCCCGGCAGGCCCGGCCGGCCCGGCCGGCACGGCAAGCACCGAGCTGGTGGCACTGCTCTTCATCGACCTCGACGGCTTCAAGGCGGTCAACGACAGCCTCGGGCACGCGAGCGGCGACGCGCTGATCCGGGAGGCGGCGCGGCGGCTGCGCGAGGCGGTGCGGCCGGAGGACCTGGTGGCCCGCCTCGGCGGCGACGAGTTCGCCGTGCTGCTCGGCTCGGCCGTGGGCCGCCGGCACGCGGTGGAGCTGGCCCGCCGGCTGCTGCACGTGCTCGAGGCCCCGTACCGGCTCGGCGACTCCGAGCTGGTCATCGGCGCGAGCATCGGCGTCGCGACCGCGGCGCCTGGCGACGACGCCGACGTCCTCGTCCGCGACGCCGACCTCGCGATGTACCGCGCGAAGGCGGCCGGCAAGGGCCGGGTGGAGCTGTACCGGCCGGAGATGTACGCGAGCGTGCTGCGCCGCGTCGAGCTCGAGCGGGACCTGCGCAGCGCCCTCGACCGCGACGAGCTGCACGTGGCGTACCAGCCGGTGGTCGACCTGCGCACCGGCCACGCGGTGGCCGTCGAGGCCCTGCTGCGGTGGACGTCGGCCCTGCGCGGCGACGTGGGCCCGCTCGACTTCGTGCCCTTCGCGGAGGAGTCGGGGCTCATCGTGCCGATCGGCCGGTGGGTGCTCGACCAGGCGTGCCGGCAGCTCTCGCGGTGGCGGCGGTCCGGCATCGACGTGCGGCTGTGCGTCAACGTCTCGGCCCGCCAGCTGCAGTCGCCGCGGCTCGTCGAGTCGGTGGCGGCGATCCTGCGCACGCACCAGGTGCCGCCCGAGCAGCTCACCATCGAGCTCACCGAGCGGGTGCTGATCGACGACGCCGAGCGCACGGTCGCGAAGCTGCACCTGCTCCGCGAGATCGGCGTCGGCGTGGCGGTCGACGACTTCGGCACCGGCTGGTCGTCGCTGTCGTACCTGCGCCGCCTTCCGGTCGACACCGTGAAGGTGGACCGCTCGTTCATCGCCGGGCTGGCCGACGGGGAAGGCGCCGGGGGCGACGGGGACGGTGCGAGCGGTGGGGGCACGAAGGACCGGGGGGACATCGCGGCGGTGACCCGCGCCATCGTGCGGCTCGTGGCCGACCTCGGGATGTCGCTCGTCGCCGAGGGGATCGAGCGCCCGGAGCAGGCGAGGCGGCTGGCGGCGATGGGGGCCGCCTACGGTCAGGGCTGGCTGTTCGCCAGGGCGGGCGACCCGGAGGAGATCGGCGCCCTGCTCGCCACCGGCCGGCCGCTGGTCGACCCGTCGCTGCTGCGCGCCGACACTGCCGAGGAGGCCAGGGCCGGCCGGCCCTGACCGGCCCCGATCGCTGCCGGTCGCCTGCCCGGATTGCCCGCCGGATGGTGAGATGCCCGAACCGGCGCGGTCGCGGACGTCGTTAGCATGGACGAGGACGGGCCGGTCCGGCAGCTGACCGGACGACCGTGGGGGGAAAGGGCGGTCGCGTGGGCACTCCAGTCGTGCTCGTCGCCGAGGAGCTGGCGCCGGCGGCGCTGCGCGCGCTCGGCGACGACTTCGAGGTGCGGCACGTCGACGGCGCCGACCGCTCGAAGCTGCTGCCGGCGCTGGCCGACGTCGACGCGCTCATCGTGCGCAGCGCGACCAGGGTCGACGCCGAGGCGCTCGCGGCGGCCGGCACGCTGCGGGTGGTGGCGCGCGCCGGGGTCGGCCTCGACAACGTCGACGTCGACGCGGCGACCGCGCGGGGGGTCATGGTCGTCAACGCCCCGCAGTCCAACATCGTCAGCGCCGCCGAGCACGCCGTCGCGCTGCTGCTCGCGCTCGCGCGCAACCTGCCGCAGGCCGACGCCAGCCTGCGGTCCGGCCGGTGGGAGCGCAGTCGCTACACCGGCGTCGAGCTCGCCGGCAAGACCGTGGGCGTGCTCGGGCTCGGCCGCATCGGCGCGCTGTTCGCCCAGCGCATGGCGGCGTTCGACGTCGAGCTGGTCGCGTACGACCCGTACGTGCCTGCCCCACGGGCGGCCGCCCTCGGCGTGCGCATGGTCTCGCTCGACGAGCTGCTGCAGGTCAGCGACTTCATCTCGGTGCACCTGCCGCGCACGCCCGAGACGGTCGGCCTGATCGGCGACCGCGAGCTGCGGCTGGTGAAGCCGACGGTGCGCATCGTCAACGCGGCGCGCGGCGGGCTCGTCGACGAGCAGGCCCTGCACGAGGCGCTGATCGATGGCCGGGTCGCGGGGGCGGCCGTCGACGTCTTCGCCAAGGAGCCATGCACCGACTCGCCGCTCTTCGGCTCCCCCCAGGTGGTCGTCACGCCGCACCTCGGCGCCAGCACGGCAGAGGCGCAGGACAAGGCCGGCCTGGCGGCCGCCAGGTCGGTGCGGCTCGCCCTCCAGGGCGACTTCGTCCCCGACGCGGTCAACGTGCAGGCGACCGGCGTCATCGACGAGGACGTCCGCCCCGCCCTCTCGCTCGTCGAGCGGCTCGGCCAGGTGCTCACCGCGCTCGCCGGTGGCCTCGCCGCCCAGCTCGAGGTTCACGTGCGCGGCGAGATCGCGTCCCGCGACGTCGGCGTCCTGCAGCTCGCGGCCCTGAAGGGCCTGCTCGCGCCGGTGGTCGCCGAGCGGGTCACGTTCGTCAACGCGCCGATGATCGCTGAGCAGCTCGGCGTCCAGGTGCGGCTGCTGACCGACGACCGCAGCCCCGACTACCGGAACTCGGTCGCGCTGCGTGGCATCCTCCCCAACGGAGCGCGGCACTCGGCGGCCGGGACGCTGACGGGGCACCGGCAGGTGCAGAAGCTGACCGAGGTGGAGGGCTACGACGTCGACCTCGCGGTGAGCGAGCACACGGCGTTCTTCACCTACCACGACCAGCCGGGCGTCGTCGGCAAGGTCGGCCAGATCCTCGGTGCGGCCGACGTCAACATCGCCGGCATGCAGGTGTCGCGACGCGCGGCCGGCGGGGAGGCGCTGATGGCGCTCACCGTCGACTCCGCGCTCCCGCCGGACGTGCTGGGCGGCATCGCGGAGGCCATCAGCGCGCGCACCGCCCGCGCGGTCGACATCGCCGACCTCTGAGACCGACCGCTGGGCGCGGCGAAGCGCACGGCGCGGGCGAGGCCAGGGACAGGACGATGTGACTATCGCGTGACATCGTCCTCCCGGGTGGTGCGCCCGTGACCAATGTGGACTACGGTGCCGATCACGCGGAGGTGACCGGCGGGTCGCGTGGTGCGGCTCGCGTCCGTCGCTGCCCCTGGGGGGTCGAGGCCGGACGGACGGTCCATGGACGCCGCGGTGAGGTGACGAGTGAGGCTCCATCGCCTTTCACGAGGGCGCGGCGTGGCCGTGCCCTCCTCGCTGGTCGTGCTCGCGGCAGCGGCGCTGCTGCCGGCCGGCTTGCCGTCGGTCGCTGCAGCGGCTGCAGCGGGAGGGACCGCCAAGCACGCCGGCCCCCGGCACCCGGTCGTACCGACCGGCTTCCACGTGGCTCCGTCGATCGCGTCGGGCAAGACGGCGACCGGCGAGCCCAACCGCACCGGCTCGACGGCGTTCCCCTCGCACGGTCCGGTGACCGTGATGCTCCAGCTCGACGCCAGGGCCGTGGCCCAGGCGTACGCGACCGCGCGGCCGCACGGCGCGACGGCGGCGCTGTCCGCCGCCCGCAGCCAGCGCGCAGCGGTCGCCTCGCTGACCCGTTCGGTGCAGTCGCACTTGACGGCGCCGGCGACCAGGGCGACGACCCTGTTCACCCTGCACAACGTCTACGCCGGCATCGCCGTGCGCACCGACGCCAGCCGGATCGCGGCCCTCGGTCGCATCCCCGGCGTGGCCGTGGTGCGGGCCATGCCGGTCAAGCACCTCGACAACGCCTCCTCGGTGCCACTCATCGGCGCCCCTGACGTGTGGTCGTCCGGCACGCCGGCCGGCACCGGCAAGGGCGTCCGCATCGGCATCATCGATACCGGCATCGACTACACCCACGCCAACTTCGGCGGCACCGGCAACAAGCGCGCCTACGAGGCCGACCACCGGGTGTCCGACGCGCCGACGCTCAACGTCCCGTCCGGCGACTTCCCGTCGGCCAAGGTCGTCGGCGGCACCGACTTCGTGGGCGATGCGTACGACGCGTCCTCCGACAACAAGGCGGTCGCCACGCCGCATCCCGACCCCAACCCGTTGGACTGCAACGGCCACGGCTCGCACGTGGCAGGCACCGCGGCCGGCTACGGCGTCGACAACCTCGGCCACACGTTCACCGGCGACTACTCCTCCCTCGCCGGGCAGAACCTCGAGCCGCAGTTCCGCATCGGTCCGGGCGTCGCTCCCGGGGCCAGCCTCTACGCGCTGCGCGTCTTCGGCTGCGCCGGGTCGACCAACGTCGTCTCGAAGGCGCTCGACTGGGCCGCCGACCCCAACGGCGACGGCAACTTCAACGACCACCTCGACGTCGTGAACATGTCGCTCGGCTCGGACTTCGGCGCGCCGGACGACCCCGACTCGGTCGCGTCGAACAACGCCGCGCTGCTCGGCATCACCGTGGTCGCCTCGATCGGCAACAACGGCGACCTCGTCGACACCGGCGGCTCGCCGGGCAACGCGAGCCGGGTGCTCGCCGTCGCGGCGTCGCAGGACCAGATGACCATCTACGACGCCATGCGCGAGAACGCTCCTGGCCAGCGGATGATCCCCGGCCAGTTCAGCGTCGCCTACGACTGGGCCAACAACGGACCGACGACCGGCGACGTCGCCGCCGTCGACCCGACGTTCGACCCCAACGCGACCGACGCCTACTCGCCGGACCACATGAAGGCGACCAACGCCGACGGCTGCGACCCGTTCACCGCCGCGCAGGCAGCCAGGGTCAAGGGGAAGATCGCGTGGCTGGAGTGGACCGACAACGACGCGCTGCGCCGCTGCGGCTCGGTCGGCCGCAGTGGCAACGCCCGCGCCGCGGGCGCCATCGGCGCCCTGTTCACCGACGACCGCAACGCCTTCTCGGCCGGCATCACCGGTGACGCGGTCATCCCCGTGTTCCAGATCCGCAAGGTCGACTCGGACGCCCTGCGCCCGGCCGCCCAGGCGGGCACGCTCAACGTCACCTTGTCGTACGACTTCCGCAACTCCGTCCGCATCGACGACCCCAACTCGATCGACCAGATCGCCGACTTCAGCTCGCGCGGCATCAGGGCCGCGAACAACGGCAAGCCCGACGTGACGGCTCCCGGCGTGTCGATCTTCTCCACCGCGATCGGCACCGGCAACGAGGGCATGAACGACACCGGCACCTCGATGGCCGCGCCGCACGTCACGGGCACCGCCGCGCTCGTCAAGGCGGCGCACCCGACGTGGTTCCCCGAGCAGATCAAGGCCGCCATCATGAACACGGCTGACCACAGCGTGTTCGCGACGCCGGCCGACGCCCGCAACGCCAGCACCGACCGCGAGGCCCCGCAGCGGGTCGGCGCCGGCCGGGTCGACGCGGCAGCGGCGGTGGCCGACGACGTGCTGGCGTACAGCTTCCTGACCAACGGTGCGGTGAGCATCTCGTTCGGTCCGGTCCAGGTCACCGGCGACACCTCGATCACCAGGCAGTTCAAGCTGGAGAACGACGGCAGCACGTCGCAGACGTACGCCCTGGCCTTCCGCTACGGCAACAACGGCACCCATCCGCCGGGCGTCTCGTACGCCTTCCCCAGCACGGTGACCGTCCCCGCCGCAAGCACGATCACCGTGCCGGTGACGATCAGCATCGACCGCAGCGCGCTCGCGCGCAGGGCCGACACCACCCGCACGATCGACCTGGGCAGTGGAGCGTTCAACAACTTCACCACCGACGCCGACGGCTGGCTGCGGCTGCTCCAGAGCGGCACCGAGAAGCTGCGGCTGCCGGTCTACGCGTCGGTGCGTCCGGCGTCGGCCATGCATGCCGCCGGCGGCATGACCTTCGGCAGCGACGGCACCGCGACGGTGCCGCTCGCCGGCACGGGCGTCGACCAGGACGACTACCAGTCGATCGTCAGCGGCTACCAGCTGGGCATCGTGAGCCCGCAGAAGCCGGCGTGCACGGCCACGTCCGGCAACCCGCTGGCATGCACGGCGATGCCCAGCGACGCGGCGGGTGACGTCCGCTACGTCGGCGCCGCGTCCGACGCACCGCTGCTCGGCGATGCCCCGGACGCCGGGCTGACCTACTTCGCGGTCACCGCCGCAGGGCAGTGGCGCACGCCGGTCGGCTACGTGGAGTACGACGTCAACATCGACACGAACGGCGACGGCAAGGCCGACCTGGTGCTGTTCAACACCAGGTTCGACGGCACCGACTACTTCGTGTCGGCGCTCGTCGACGCCACCACCGGCGACGTCGTCGACGACGGTAACGCGCTGTGGTTGCTGAACGGTGCCGACGGCAGCGTCGACACCAACCCGTTCGACAACAGCGTGATGGTGCTGCCGGTGCTCACCAAGTACTTGACCGCGGCTGCCCCCAGCGGCCGGATCCAGTACTGGGTCGACGCGAGCACCATCTCCTCCGGCCCCACCGACCACACCGCCAAGGCCACGTTCAACGTGCTCCACCCCGGCCTCACCGTGGTCGACGGCCCGCTGCTCAGCGACTACGCGGAGAGCAACTACTTCGGCGGCGAGCAGTTCTGGAAGGACGTGCCCACCGGTGGCGCTACCCCGCCGCTGACGGTGCTGCGCAACAGGACGTCGTACGCCGCCCAGCACGGCATGGGCCTGCTGCTGCTGCACCACTACAACCGGTTCGGCAGCCGCGTCGAGGTGGTCAGGACCACCGCGTCGGTGACGTTCACGGTGAGCCCCAACCCGACGCACATCGGGCAGCGGACCACGGCCACGGTGACCGTCTCCGGAACCGCGGGCGCGACGCCCACCGGCCGGGTGTGGCTCACCGACGGCGGCGGATTCCTCCCCGGCTCGGGCGGGACGCTGTCCGGCGGCAAGGCGACCGTCAGGCTGCCGTTGCTGACGTTCGACCTCCGCTCGCTGGCGGCCAGCTATGGGGGCGACGCGTCGTACTCGCCGTCGTCGTCCGCGCCGATCCACCTCAAGGTGATACGGGCGGTCTCGACGGTGAGCTGGTCGACGTCGTCCTCGTCGAGCACGTTCGGCCAGCCGGTGACCTTCCACATCAAGGTCGCCATCGGGCCGGGCTTGGCCAAGCCGGAGGGCTCGGTGCAGGTGATCGTCGACGGTACCGTGCGGGCGACTCGCTCGGTCCCCTTCGACAGCGGCAAGACCTGGTGGACCACCAGCTCGCTGAGCAGGGGCACCCACCGCGTCCAGCTGCACTACCTGGGCAACTCGGCCGTGGCGCCGGACTGGTACAGCGCGCCCTTCACCGTGCGGTAGCCCCTGGGGAAGCTCAGGGCGACCGCAGCCACGGCCCCGCGATGCAGCCGGCATCGCGGGGCCGCGGCGCGTCCCGCGCCGGGTTCACAACGCTCGCCCGATATGGGTTACTTGTGGTGCCTTCGGCGGATGGTTCACGGAAGGGGGCACCGGCATGGCTCGACGGCATGCATGGGCAGCGGCGGTGACCATGGTCGTCGCGATCACCACGGCCGTCCCCGGTCTCGCGACGGGGACCGCCGCGGGCGCGACCGCCGTCACGGCGGCCGGCCCGCTCGACCGGCTGAGCCCCACGCTGTCGGTCACTGACCGGCTGGGCGACCGCCGCTACGTGGCCGCCGGTGAGCGGGCGTACGACATCGGCACCGAGGCCGGGCGCTACCCGGCGATGGGCTGGCACATCCTCGGCGAGATGGGTGGCATCTGGAGCCCGCCGATCAAGCTGCTCGACGGGCTCTGGTTCGGCATCGACGGTGCGTGGCTCGGACCGGCCACGAGGTTCAGCAGCGGCTACGGATACGTGCGGATGCGGCTGCCGGGACCCGCCGGCCTGGGCGTCACCCGCACCGACTTCGTCCCCGACGGCCGCCGAGCCGTGCTCGTGGGGCTCACGCTCACCACCGGCGACGCCGCCCGCCAGGTGTCGCTCACGATGGACGCCCACTCCGAGCTGATGTCCGCCTACCCGTGGGGCTCGACGACGCCGAGCCAGTCGCAGTTCAACCTGCCCGACCGCGCCTCCTTCGACGGCAAGCGGCTCGTCTTCCGCGAGACCGGCACGCCACCCGTCCCGAACGCCGCCGCGCACGACTGGGCCGCGCTCGTCGGCAGCCCGTACGCGCCGACGACCCACCGCACCGGCTCTGGCTTCCGTGGCCCGCAGGACCCGCCGGTGATCTGCCCGGTGAGCGGCGACGTGCCGCCGCTGTGCGACGACAGCGGCTTCGGCAAGGGTGCGGGCGGCGAGCTCGGCTATCGGCTGAGCCTGCCGGCGCGGACGTCGACCACCGTCTGGTTCACGGTCGCCGGCTCCGACCACGGACTGGCGGCGGCCAGGGCGGAGTACGCGGCGGCCAGCAAGGCACCGATGACCGAGCTGGACCGCAAGGTCTCGCAGCGGCTCGAGCTGGCGCAGCGCTCGCGGGTGTCGCTCCCCGACGACCCCCGGCTGGCGCAGTCGCTCGAGTGGGCGAAGCAGAATCTCGCCGACCTCACCCAGTCCGCGACCGACGTCCGGGTGCGCCCGACGGGCACCGGCACCAGCTACCCGGCGCCGCTCGGCACCGTCCCGCGCATCAGGTTCGCGGGGGCCGGCTTCCCCGACTATCCGTGGCTGTTCGCCACCGACGGCGAGTACACCGCGTTCGCGCTCGTCGCGGCCGGGCAGGCCGGCGTGGTCGAGGACCACCTGCGGGCGCTGCGGTCGATCAGCCTGATCGCCAACCACGGCAGCGGCAAGGTGGTGCACGAGGTCGTCACCGACGGCTCGGTCTACTTCGGCCTCGACGCCGACCCGGGCGACGTCGACGAGACGGCGAAGTTCCCCAGCACGGTGGCACTGGTCTGGCGCTGGACGGGCGACAACGCCTTCCGCGACGAGATGTACGGCTTCGCCAGGAAGAACCTCCAGTACCTGCTCGCGAAGGACGACGCCGACCACGACCTGTGGCCGGAGGGCTCGGGCAACGTCGAGGCCACCGGGCTCGGCGCCGAGAAGCTCGACGTCGCCGTCTACACGATCCGCGGCCTGCTCGACCTGGCCGAGATGGCGGCCAGCAAGGGCGACTCGGCCACCCGCAGCTGGGCGCTCGGCAAGGCGCGCTCGATGCTCAGCCGGTTCGGCAGCGCCTGGTGGATGCCGGGCATCCCGCAGCACGCCGACTCCCTGGAGAACCCGGGGAACGTCAAGACCCAGCAGCGCTGGTGGATCGGCGTCACGCCGATGGAGGCCGAGCTGCACGAGAACGGCCACGCGGTGCCCGGCGTGGCCGCGATCTCGCGGGCCAACGCCGCGCTGCGGCTGCGGCAGACCTCCTGCTACAGCGGTGCCTTCGGCCTGTACGTGCAGGGCGGTGCGGGCTGCGATCCGGCGCCGCCTCCGGCGAGCGACAACCGGTCCGCGTTCTCGCTCAACACCGCGGTGATGGCCGTCGGCGAGGGCAACTACGGGCGGATGGGGCTCGACCAGCAGCAGCGCTACACGACCGCCAACGCGCGGCTGATGCTGCGGCCGGACGAGCAGCCCGGAGCGCTCCCGGAGATCGCGCCGTCGCCGGCGTTCACCCGCAACATCGACCAGCCGTTCACCAGCCGCTCGATGGTCATGCAGGCGTGGGGCAGCTACGGCCTGCTCTGGCCGGTGGTCCACCAGCAGCTCGGGGTGCGCCCCGACCTGGGCGTGGGCCGGCTCGAGGTGGTGCCGCAGGTGCCGAGCCGGCAGTCGAGCATCGCCGGCTCCGACATCAGGGTCGGCCGGGGCTTCGTCGACGTGGCGGCGACGCACGTCGGCTCGGTATGCACGACCACCGTGTCGGCGGTGGTGGGCGCCCGGCTCGTCATCGGGCACCGGCTGCCGCTGTCGGCCACGGTGCGCTCCGTGACGCTGAACGGGCAGCCGGCGGCCTACCGGATCCGGCGCGGCCACCGCGGTCAGGAGGTGCTGGTCGCGGCGCCTACCGGCAGCCGCCAGCGGCTGGTGGTCACGACCGGCTGAGCCCTGATCCGGCTGAGCCCTGATCCGGCTGAGCCCTGATCCGAACCGCCAGCAGAGCGACCGGCGCCGTGGCGCGCCTGGCGCATGACCGGTCGACCGCGACACGAACGGCGCCGATGGGCCGATTCGGCACATCGGCTCTCGACCTGGTCTAGGGTGTTCATGCACGCGGAGTGACCAAGGGACTGCACAGCGTAGTCTCAGCGCCCAGCCGACCCCGGCCCGGCGGGTCGAGACCACCCGCGGTCGAGGTCACGAGTGAAGCCAGCCCGGCATGCCCACCGCCCTGCCCTTGCCCTGCCGCTGGGCACCGCCCTGCTCGCGCTGACGGCCGCGACGCTGCTGCCGCAGGCGGCGAGCGCCGGCCCGCCAGCTCCGCCCGCCGGCGCGACCGCCCGGGCCGGGCACCTCGCGGCCGGCGTGGCCGGGCCGGGGCACGGCCGCCTCGCCGCCGCCGCCCGCGCCAAGGCGTCGATGCGCTACGGCAGCTCGGCCGCCGCGCTGCCGGCGCACGGCCCGGTCACCGTCATGCTCGAGCTCGGCCACGCCCCCGCGGTCGCCACCTGGACGGCCAGGCGCCACCTCGGCCGCGCCGCGGCGGCGACCGCGACGAGGAGCGCGATCGCGGCCATCGGCGCGCTGCAGGCCTCGGTGCGCGAGCGCCTGCGCAGCGGACCCACCAGGGCAACGGTGCTGTTCAGCGTGCACGCGGCGTACGACGGCATCGCGGTGCGCACCGATGCGTCCCGGCTCGGCGCGCTGCGGGCGATCCCCGGGGTCACGGCGGTGCACGCCATGCCGCCGAAGCGGCTGACCAACGCCTCGACGGTGCCGCTGATCGGCGCCCCCGCGGCCTGGAGCGCCACCTCCGGCACGGGGGCCGGCGTCCGCATCGGCATCATCGACACCGGCATCGACTACACGCACGCCATGTTCGGCGGCCCGGCCACCAAGGCCGCCTACCAGGCGGCGCTCGCGCACGACACCGAGCCGATCGCCCCGGCGGCGATCGACGCCGCCAAGGTGGCCGGCGGCACCGACCTGGTGGGCGACGCGTACGACTCCGACTCCGACGACGCCGCCAAGGCGATCCCGCACGCCGACCCGAACTACCTCGACTGCAACGGCCACGGCTCGCACGTCGCCGGCACGGCGGCGGGCTACGGCGTGCTCGCCGACGGCTCGTCCGCGAAGGGCACCGACTACCCGGTCCTCGCCGGCCTCACGCCGGCCCAGTACCAGGCGACCTTCCGGGTCGGGCCCGGCGTCGCGCCCGGCGCGATCCTGTACGGCATCAAGGCCTTCGGCTGCAACGGCGGCACCAACGTCGTCTCCGAGGCCCTCGACTGGGCGCTCGACCCCAACGGCGACGGCGACCTGTCCGACCACCTCGACGTCGTGAGCATGTCGCTCGGCGCCGACTACACCACCGACGACGACCCCGACGCGGTGGCGTCGAACAACGCCGCCGAGGCCGGCCTCACCATCGCGGCCGCGGCCGGCAACGGCGGCGACCTGTTCGACGTCGGCGGCTCGCCCGGCGACGCCCGCGAGGTCATCGGCGTCGCGGCCTCCGACGACAGCCTCAGCATCACCGACGGGCTGCGGGAGAGCGCACCCACCAGCCGGCAGCTCCCGGCGGAGGAGTCCACCGCGTTCGACTGGTCGACGCTGCCGAGCGGGCGCACCGGCACGCTGTACTTCCTCCAGGACGCGGGCAACCAGGCCGGCTGCGACCCGTACGACGCGACCGACGCGGCCGGCGCCAACGGCAAGATCGCCGTCGTGCGCTGGCCGGCCGGCCCGTTCCCCTGCGGCTCGAAGGCCAGGGCCGACGCGGCGGCCGCCGCGGGCGCGACCGGCGTCCTCATCTGGTACGGCGGCGACCTGTTCGACTTCGGCATCTCCGGCAACGCGTCGGTCCCCGAGGCGCTGGTGGCCGACGCCGCGGGCCAGGCGCTCGCCGACGACGCGAGCGGCGCGCCGGTGCAGGTGACGATCGGCGACCCGGCGCTGGCCAACAGCCAGCGCATCGACCTGCCCGGCAACGTCGACAAGGTGGCGAGCTTCTCCTCGCGCGGCGACCGCGCGGCCAACAACGTCAAGCCCGACCTGACCGCTCCCGGCGTCACCGTGCTGTCCACCGGCGTGGGCACCGGCACCGAGGGCGCGAGCGAGAGCGGCACCTCGATGGCGACGCCGCACGTCGCCGGCGCCGCGGCGCTGGTCAAGGCCGCGCACCCGGGCTGGACGCCCGAGCAGATCAAGGCCGACCTGATGAACACCGCCGGCCAGGACCTCTTCACCGGCGACGACCACACGGGCGGCGCGTACGCCCCCAACCGGGTCGGGGCCGGCCGGATCGAGCTCGACCGGGCGCTGGCCAACCACGTCCTCGCCTACGTCCACGACGGGGCGGCCGACAAGGGCGCGGTGAGCGCCTCGTTCGGGCCGGTCGCGGTGACCGCACCGGTCACGCTGAAGCGGACCGTTCGGGTGCAGAGCACCGGCGCCGGCACGGCCACTTTCCACGTCGCGTACCAGCCGCTCACCGCGCTGCCAGGCGTCGACTACGCCACCAGCGTCTCGTCGCTGACGGTCCCGGCCGGCGGCACCGCGACGTTCACCGTGACGCTGTCGATCCCCGACCCGGCCGCCCTCGGGCGGTCGATGGACCCGACCCTCGAGACCGAGCAGAGCGGTGCGCCGCGGCAGTACGTCGCCGACGCCAGCGGCCGGGTCGAGCTGACGCCGACCGGCGCCTACGCCGGCCCGGCGCTGCGGGTGCCGGTCTACTCAGCCCCGCGCCCCGCCGCCAAGATGACGACCCCGTCGTCGGTCTCGCTGCCGGCCACGGGCGTCTCCACCAAGGCGATCGACCTGACCGGTCAGGGCGTCAGCACCCCCGACGTCACCTCGCTGGTAGCCGGCTTCGAGCTGCAGGGCGAGAGCCCGGCGATGCCCGCGTGCTCGGCGGCCACGACCACCGGCTGCGTCGCGTTCCCGGGCGACCGGGCCGGCGACCTGCGCTACGCCGGCGTCGCGAGCGATGCGGCGTACGTGCGCAGCGTCGGGGGCGACCCGAGGACGGACGGCATGACGTACTTCGCCGTCGCCACCGCCGGCCCATGGCGCACGCCTGCCTCGTACAGCGAGTACGACATCGTCATCTGGGACGTCAGCGACCCGGCGCACCCGAAGCCGAGCGCGGTGCTGCTCAACACCCGGCTGGACGGCACCGACGTGCTGGTGAGCCAGCTCTACGACGTCGCCAAGGACGACATCACCGACACCGAGCTGCTCGACGTGCTGCCGGGCGACATCGACACCGACGTCTTCGACAGCGACGTGCTCGTCATGCCGGTGTGGACCGCGGCCCTCCCGGGCGTCGCCTCCGGCCACACCCGCATCACCTACAGCGTCGAGGCCGCCACCGAGACGAGCGGTCCCACCGACAGCATCGGCGAGGGCCCTGGCGGCCCGATGAGCTTCGACGTCGCCAATCCCGCCTACACGGTGAGCAACGGCACGTCGGGCGACATCCTCTACCAGGACCTGCCGGGCACGTCGCTCGTCCTGCGCCAGGACGCGGCGCGCCTCGCGGCCGACAAGCCGCTCGGCGTCCTGCTCCTGCACCTGCACAACGTGACCGGCAATCGGGCGCAGGTGATGCGGGTGAAGCGGGCCAGCGCGACAGCGGTCGGCCTGTCGCGCAGCAAGGCCGGCTACAGCGCGCCGGTGACCGCGACGGTCCACGTCACGAGCCCGGTGGCCGGCACGACCCCGAGCGGGTCGGTGCAGCTGCTGGTCGACGGTGCCGTGCAGCGGACGGCGGCGCTCGCCGGCGGCACCGTCACGCTCGCGCTGCCGGTGCTCGGCACGGGCACCCACACGGTCACCGCGCACTACCTGGGCGACGCGTCCGACGATCCGAGCACGTCGCCGGGCGCGGTGCTCACCGTCGTCCGCAACTACACGAAGGTGACCACCTGGGCGAGCCACCGCTACCCGCACTACGGCACGCCCGACACCATCGTGGCCATCGTGGCGCCGAGGTACGCGGCGACCGCCACGCCCACCGGCTACGTCGCGTTCTACGTCGACAACGTCCGCTACTACACCAAGCGGCTGGTCGGCGGGCGCGCGGTCATGACCGAGCGGTGGGTGCGGCGCGGCGTGCACCGCATCACCGCGCGCTACCTCGGCACCCGGTTCTCCAACTCGTCGGGAGGGACCAACTGGTTCAAGGTGATCTGACCGGGATGCGCCGGGCTACCACGCTGGGTGAGCGGATGGCACGGTGCGATACTCGATCAGGCACCCGATCACCGGGCGCGCCGGAGCCGAGAGGACGTCCGACATGCCGCTCACGCCCACGAAGAAGATCTGGATGGACGGCGCCTTCGTCGACTGGGACGACGCCACCATCCATATCCTCAACCCCACCCTGCACTACGGGTGGGGCGTGTTCGAAGGGATGCGGGCCTACGCCACCCAGCGCGGCCCGGCGGTGTTCCGGCTCACCGAGCACATCGCGCGCCTCTACCGCTCGGCCCACGTCTACCTGATGGAGCCGGCCTTCTCGCCGGGCGAGCTGGTCAGCGCCACCAAGGAGCTGGTACGGGTCAACGAGCTGGACTCCTGCTACATCCGGCCGCTGCTCTACCTCGGCTACGGCGAGATGGGGCTCAACCCGCTGCCGAGCCAGACCAGGACGATGATCGCCTGCTGGCCGTGGGGTGCCTACCTGGGCGACGACGCGGCCGAGCGCGGCGTGCGCGCAGCCGTGTCGAGCTGGACCCGCATCGGGCACAACACGATCCCGCCGGCCGGCAAGGCGACCGGCCAGTACATCAACTCCTCGCTCGCGAAGGTGCAGGCGCTCAAGGCCGGCTACGACGAGGCCATCATCCTGACGCCGGACGGCGTGGTGGCCGAGGGCTCCGGGGAGAACGTCTTCATCGTCGTCGACGGCCGCATCGTCACGCCGCCGCTGGTCGACGGCGCCCTCGCCGGGCTCACCCGCGATGCGGTCATGACGATCGCGCGCGACGAGGGCTACGAGGTCGTCGAGGCGACGCTGTCGCGCACCGACCTCTACCTCGCCGACGAGGCCTGGTTCACCGGCACCGCCGCGGAGATGGTGCCACTGGTCGAGGTCGACGACCGCCGCATCGGCACCGGCCGGCCGGGCCCGGTCACCAAGGCGCTGCTCGACCTGTTCCGGCAGGCGCTGCACGGCGAGCTCGACCGCTACAAGAACTGGTGCGAGCACGTCGACGAGTGAGGTCGACCCGGCGCGCGGCTCTACCGGCGGCACGGCCGGCGCCGCTCACCGCCCGCGCGTCGTCGTGGCGAGCGGCACGATCAAGGCGGCCACGGCGGCCACCACCACGAATGCCGTCGGCAGCGAGCTGAGCTGAGCGACCCCGCCGATCACGGCCGGGGCCGCGAGCCATCCGCCGTACCCGACGGTGGCGACGGCGGCGATGGCGTGGCCCGACCGCTCCCCGGCGCCGTGCCCGGCCGCGCCGAACGACAGCGGCACGGCGACCGCGAGCCCGAGGCCGAGCAGCGCGAAGCCGGCGACGGTGACCGGCAGCGCGTGCACCGCTGCCACGAGGGCGCACCCGGCAGCCGCGACCCCGCCGGCGACGCGCAGCGCACGGACGCTGCCGTGCCTGGCGACGACCCGGTCGCCCATGAGCCGGCCGGCGACCATCGCGAGCGCGAAGGCGGTGAAGGCGATCGCCGCCGTGCCGGGGTCGACGCCGTCCACCCGGTGGGCGAAGACGGCGCTCCACTCGTTCGCGGCGCCCTCGGCGAACATCGCCGCGGCGCAGAGCAGGCCGAGCAGCACCACGTCGCGCGAGGGCAGGGCGAACCGCACCGCCTGCGCGGTGCCGCTCCCCGGCACGTCGAGCAGCGCGGGGCCCACCAGCAGGGCGGCGGCGCAGAGCGCGCCGGCCGCGACGGCCAGGTGGACGGGGGCGCCGAGGCCGGCGTGCGCGGCCAGTGCGCCCACCGCGCCGCCGAGGAGGCTGCCGAGGCTCCACATCGCGTGCAGGCCCGACATCACCGGCCGCCCGAGGCGGCCCTCGACCGCGACCGCGTTGGCGTTCATCGCGACGTCGGTGACCGCGCCCGCGACCCCGAAGAGGAGCAGCGCCGTCATGACCCAGGGCAGCCGGGGCACGGCGGTGAGCGCCCCGACCACTGCGCAGAGCGCCACGAGCGCGACCCTGGTGACCCGCTTGCTGCCGTGCCGCGCCACCAGCCGGCCGGACAGCGGGAGCGCGGCGACCGAGCCGACCGCGGGCATCAGTAGCGCGAGGCCGAGCGCTCCGGGGGAGAGCTGGAGCCGGTCCTGCACCCACGGCACGCGGGCCGCCAGGCTGCCGGCTGCGCCGCCGTGGACGAGGAAGATCGCGGCCACCGCCGCCCGATCGCGCCGCGCCTCGTCCATCCCGCCCAGGCTAGAGCGCCGCCGCGGGAGCTAGCATCGCCGTCGTGCGCGCTGAGGACGTGATCGAGCTCTACGCGTCGACGTGCGCGCTGAGGACGTGATCGAGCTCTACGCGTCGACGTGCGCGACCTCGAGCGCTTCGTGCGGCGCCTCGAGACCCTCGGCTACCGGCCGCGGCACCGGTGGGACAAGGAGACGTGGTGGGTGCACGACCCGTCCTGGACAGGGCCGGACGAGCGACCGACCGCGTTCGTGCATGCCCACCCCGACGGTCGCGAGATCGACGTCCGCGTCGTGCGGATGGAGGGCGACGAGCTCGCCGCCATCCTCTGGACCGCGCCGTACCGCTTCCCCCGCGACGGCCTGCGCGGGCAGGGCCTCGTCGCCGGCCGGCCGGTCCGGTGCCTGACCGCGCGGATGCAGCGCCTCGCCCACACCGGGTACGAGCTGCCGCCCACCCATCGCGCCGATCTCGAGCGGCTCGCGAGCGAGAGCCGGCCGCCCAGGCCCGTCGACCCCGCGCGGTAGCCTCATCACGTGATCGGGGCCGCCGCCCATCCGTACCGCTGACAGGGCGCCCGCCGTCCGAGGACCGGAGGTCAGCGCGCCATGCGCGTCACGATGCACAACCCCAAGCGCGAGGTCACCGTCGCCGGCCCGCTGCCGGTGGCCGCGATGCTCCGGCAGCTCGGCCTGCTGCGCGAGTCGGTGCTCGTGATCCGCGGCGACTCGCTGGTCACCGGCGACGCCGTCCTCGCCGACGAGGACGAGATCGACATCCGCCCGGTCATCTCCGGGGGCGCGAGGTGAAGTGCCGGCGCTGCCACGAGGAAGCCGTCATCGAGGTGCGCCGGCATCGGGCCGCCTTCTGCCGGGACTGCTTCCTGCACCACTGCCGGCAGCAGGTGCGCCGCACGATCGAGCGCCACGAGATGATCCGGCCGGGCGAGCGGGCGCTCGTCGCCGTCTCCGGCGGCAAGGACTCGCTCGCCGTGTGGGACCTGCTGCTCGACCTCGGGCACGAGGCCGACGGCGTCTACCTCGGCCTCGGGATCGGCGACTACAGCGCGGAGTCGCTGGAGCGGGCCCGCGCGTTCGCGAGGGGGAGGGAAGCACGGCTCATCGAGGTCGATCTCGGCGCCGAGGTGGGGTTCACCATCCCGCTCGCAGCCGAGCGGGTGCACCGCTCGCCCTGCTCGGCGTGCGGCCTCTCGAAGCGGCACCTGCTCAACAAGGTGGCCGTCGAGGAGGGGTACGACGTGCTCGTCACCGGCCACAACCTCGACGACGAGGCCGCCGTGCTGCTCGGCAACGTCCTCCAGTGGTCGATGGAGTACCTCGCGCGGCAGCGCCCGGTGCTGCCGGAGTCGCCCGGCTTCGCCCGCCGGGTCAAGCCGCTGGTCGCGATGGGCGAGCGGGAGAGCGCGGCGTACTGCGTGCTGAGGGGCATCGACTACATCGTCGACGAGTGTCCGATGGCGGCCGGCAACCGGCACCTGCGCTACAAGGAGGCGCTCAACGCCATCGAGGAGCAGTCGCCGGGCGCCAAGGCGACGTTCTTCGCGGGGTTCCTCGACAACATGCTCCCGATGCTCTCCGAGCTGGCCGTCGAGGAGCGGGCGAAGGTCGGCACCTGCCGCTCCTGCGGCGCGCCGACCACCTCGGAGACGTGCGCGTTCTGCCGGCTGCGCGAGCGCGCGCAGCAGGACGCACCGGCGAAGGGACGGCGGCGCGGGCGGCAGCACCGCGTCCCCGACCAGGCGCATGCGGGCGCTGCGCCGTCCGGTGCGGGGGACGGGTAGCCTCGCGTCGTGCGCATCGCGAGGTTCACGTTCGAGGACGAGGTCGACTTCGGTGTCGTGGAGGGCGACGAGATCGCCCAGATCACCGGGCACCCGTTCGCGCCGTTCACGTTCACCGGCTACCGCTACCCGGTGGCCGACGTGCGGCTGCTGGCGCCCATCATCCCCAGCAAGGTGGTCGCGGTCGGCAAGAACTATGCCGAGCACGCCCGCGAGATGGGCGGCGAGCCGCCCACCGACCCGGTCGTCTTCCTGAAGCCGTCGACGGCTGTCATCGGCGACCGCGACCCCATCCAGTACCCGCCGTCGAGCGGGCGGGTCGACTACGAGGGCGAGCTGGCCGTCGTCATCGGCCGGGTCTGCCGGGAGGTGCCGCGCGCCAAGGCGCTCGACGTCGTGCTCGGCTACACCTGCGCCAACGACGTCACCGCGCGCGACCAGCAGGCGGCCGACGGCCAGTGGGCGCGAGCCAAGGGCTACGACACGTTCTGCCCGGTCGGCCCGTGGATCGCGACCAACGTCGACCCAGCCGACCTCGAGATCACGACCACGCTGAACGGCGAGGTCAAGCAGCGCGGCCGCACGTCGGAGCTGCTGCACGACGTCGCGGCCTTGATCGAGCACGTGAGCGGGGTCATGACGCTGCTGCCTGGCGACGTCCTGCTCACCGGCACGCCGGCGGGCGTCGGCCCGATGGTGCCGGGGGACGAGGTGGCCGTCACGATCGAGGGCATCGGGACGCTGACCAACCGGGTGGTGGCCCGCGGTGACTGAGCCGGCGGCTCAGCGGGCCGGGGCTGAGCCGGCGGCTCAGCGGGCCGGGGCTCAGGCGGCGCGGGCCGGCGCGGTCCGGGTGCGGGTCGCCCCGTCGCCGACCGGCGATCCGCACGTCGGCACCGCGTACATGTCGCTGTTCAACCTGGCCTTCGCGCAGCAGCAGGGCGGTGCGTTCGTCCTGCGGATCGAGGACACCGACCGCGCCCGTTACGTCGCCGACAGCGAGGAGCAGATCTACCGCACGCTGCGCTGGCTGGGTCTCGGGTGGGACGAGGGTCCCGACGTGGGTGGCCCGTACGCCCCCTACCGGCAGTCCGAGCGGCTGGACGCCTACCGGCCGCACGTCGAGCGGCTGCTGGCCGACGGCCGCGCGTACCACTGCTGGTGCACGCCGGAGCGGCTGGCGCACATGCGCGAGGAGCAGCAGCGGGCCAAGCAGCCCACCGGGTACGACCGGCTCTGCTTCGGGAAGTCGCGCGAGGAGCGGGCGGCCTTGCCGGGCTTCAGCGAGACGCCGGTCGTGCGGATGCTCGTCCCCGACGACGCTCCGCTCTCGTTCACCGACCTGATCCGCGGCGAGGTGCACGCGCCCCGGCCCGACGACCAGGTGATCCTCAAGGCCGACGGCTACCCGACCTACCACCTTGCCGTCGTCGTCGACGACCACGACATGGCGATCACCCACGTGGTGCGCGGCGAGGAGTGGATCAGCTCGACGCCGAAGCACCTGCTGCTCTACGACTGGCTGGGCTGGGAGCGGCCGCGGTTCGCGCACATGCCGCTGCTGCGCAACGCCGACCGCTCGAAGATCAGCAAGCGGAAGAACCCGGCCGCCCGGCTGCGGTGGTTCCAGGAGCAGGGGTTCCTGCCGGCCGCGCTGCGCAACTTCCTCGCGCTCATGGGCTACTCGATGCCGGACGGCCGCGAGACGTTCTCGTTCGAGGAGATGGTGGCTGAGTTCGACTGGGCGCGGGTGAACGCGGCGGGGCCGGTGTTCGACATCGGCAAGCTGGACTGGCTGAACGGCCACTACATCCGCGAGCTGAGCGACGACGAGTTCCTCGAGCAGGCGAGGCCCTACCTTCCCGGCACCGGCCAGGACGAGGGCCTGCGCCTCGTCCTGGGCTCGGTGAAGGAGCGCACCAAGCGGCTCTGCGAGGTCACCGAGCAGCTCGACTGGCTCTACGCCGATGACCTCGAGGTGCCGCCCGACCTGCTGGCCAAGCAGGGCCTGCCGGCTGTCGAGGGGGCGGCAGCGCTCGCCGACGCGGCGGCGGGGCTCGAGCGGCTGGGGGCGGCTGGCGCGCCCGAGCCGGCCGGGATCGAGGCGGAGCTCGACCGGGTGCGCGAGGCCAGTGGCCTGAACCGCAAGCGGTTCTTCATGACCATGCGGGTCGCGGTGACCGGCAAGCCGGTGTCGCCGCCGCTGCACGAGACGATCGCCGCGCTCGGCGTCGAGCGGACGGCCCTGCGGCTGCGCGACGGGGCAGCCACCCTGCGCTCCCTCGGCGGCTGACCGCCCATCCGTGATCACCCGCGGAGCCGGGCGGATTGGTCTCGGCTCGACGGGATTGGTAGCATGGGCGAACGGCCCCTTCGGGGGCCGCAGCCTTGGGGTATGGGGTAATTGGCAGCCCAACGGATTCTGGCTCCGTTAGTCTAGGTTCGAGTCCTGGTACCCCAGCGAGACGGCCTCCGGCGCGCGTTTGGTAACGTCGCTGCCGCGGAAGCCCCCGTAGTCTAGTGGCCTAGGACGCCGCCCTCTCAAGGCGGTAGCGCCGGTTCGAATCCGGTCGGGGGTACCTGTTCCATCTTGAGAGAATCCCGCCAGCGCCTCGGGCGCGTAGCGAGCGAGGATCTCCGTGGCCCACTCGATCTTGTCAGTCACCCGCTGGCCCGCCGGCTGCAGCCTCGACCACAGCTCGAGGTTGTCCGGCCGGTTGTCCAGCCGGTCGCCGTTGCGGTGGTGCACGCTCTCGTCCGGATGCAGCGGGCGGCCGAGCGCTCGAGCCATGACAAGGCGATGCTCCGCAGTGAACGCCTGACCCGAAGCCAGCCAGCGCTCCTCAGGAGTCACGTTGTCGCCGTGGCGGAGCCAGCGCTGGTAGTGGCCGTGGCACCAGCCGCGCTCGGACCGGCGGCGGCCGCAGCGGGGGACGACGCAGCGGTCGCCGGGAGCCGCGGCGCTGCGCAGCCATTGCTTGTCGTGGTTGCGGCACAGGCCGCGCGCCGATGGCGGCCGTGCGCAGGGCGCGATGCGGCAGGAGGCTGGTGCAGCGGAAGCGGGGCGACGAGCGGTCATGGGCGGGATGATCGAGGGGCGGTACGACGGAATCGCCGCCGCGGTGGCCAGGCTGTGGAGGAATCATGCCCGACGCGACGAGCGCACTGGACGCCGAGCGGCAGCGGATCGCGGAGAGCGACGCGGTGGCTGCGGGGGCTGGGCCGTGGCGGGCGTGGGGGCCCTACCTCGCGGAGCGGGCGTGGGGCACGGTGCGGGAGGACTACAGCCCGGGCGGCGATGCGTGGGACTCGTTCCCGCACGACCATGCCCGCTCGCGGGTCTACCGGTGGAACGAGGACGGCCTCGCCGGCATCTGCGACGACGCGCAGAGCTTCTGCCTGGCGCTGGCGCTGTGGAACGGCGTCGACCCGATCCTCAAGGAGCGCGCGTTCGGACTGGCCAACGGCGAGGGCAACCACGGCGAGGACGTCAAGGAGCGCTGGTGGTACCTCGACAACGTCCCGACGCACTCCTGGATGCGCTGGCGCTATCACTACCCGCAGCGCGCCTTTCCGTACGCCGAGCTCGTCGAGGGAAACGCACGGCGCGGCAAGGACGACCCCGAGCTCGAGATCGTCGACACGGGCGCGTTCGCCGACGACCGGTACTGGGAGATCACCGTCGACCACGCGAAGGCGGCGCCGGAGGACTGCTGCACCCGCATCGCGATCGTCAACCGCGGGCCGGACGAGGCGACGCTGCACGTGCTGCCGCAGCTGTGGTTCCGCAACACCTGGCGCTTCGCGCGCGTGCCGCAGCAGGTGCCGGTGCTGCGCGCCGACGGCGCGTCGGTGCGCGGCGAGCACCCACGGGTCGGTCGCCTCGTTCTCGCGGGCGACGGCGAGCCGACGCCGCTCGCCTGCGACAACGAGACGAGCACCAGACGGGTGTTCGGCACCGCCGAGGGGCCGGCCTTCCCGAAGGACGGGATCAACGACCACGTGGTCGCCGGCGCCGCAACGGTGCGCCCGGACGGCACCGGCACCAAGGCTGCGCTGTGGTACCGCCTCGTCGTGCCGGCCGGTGGCACGGCGGTCGTCCGGCTGCGGCTGGCTGGCGGCGAGGGAGCCGAGCCCGGCCGGACGCCCGACCTGGGCGAGGAGTGGGAGCGGACGCTCGCCGCTCGCGAGCGGGAGGCGGACGCGTTCTGGGCCGGCGTCGTGCCGCCGGGCACGCCGGGCGAGCGGCAGGCGATCGTGCGCCAGGCCCTGTCGGGCCTGCTCTGGAGCAAGCAGTTCTACCACTACGACGTCGATCGCTGGCTCACCGGCGATCCAGGGCAGCCGTCGCCGCCCGCGCAGCGGATGTCCGGTCGCAACGCCGGCTGGCGGCACGTCGACAACCACGACGTCATCGTGATGCCCGACGCCTGGGAGTACCCCTGGTACGCCGCGTGGGACCTCGCGTTCCACGCCGTGGCGCTCGCCCATGTCGATCCCGAGCTCGCCAAGCAGCAGCTGCTCCTGCTCTGCCGCGAGTGGTACATGCACCCCAACGGTCAGCTGCCGGCGTACGAGTGGAACTTCGGCGACGTCAACCCGCCGGTGCAGGCGTGGGCCGCCCTGCGGGTGTTCCGCCTCGCCGGCGGTGACGATCACGAGTTCCTCGAGCGGATGTTCCACAAGCTGGTCATCAACTTCACCTGGTGGGTGAACCGGCTCGACGCGGAGGGGGACAACCTGTTCGAGGGCGGCTTCCTCGGGCTGGACAACATCGGCCCGTTCGACCGCTCGTCGCTGCCGGTCCAGGGCCGGCTGGAGCAGAGCGACGGAACGGCGTGGATGGCGCGCTACTGCCTCGACCTGCTGGAGATGGCCGTGACGCTGGCCGTGCATGACCCGACGTACGGCGACGTCGCCATCAAGTTCTTCGAGCACTACGCCTACATCTCGACCGCCACCGTCGCGCAGGGCCTGTGGGACGAGGAGGACGGCTTCTTCTACGACATGCTGCGGCTGCCCGGAGGCCGTACGGCACTGCTGCGGTACCGGTCGATGGTGGGGCTGCTGCCCCTGTGCGCCGTCCTCGCCCTGGAGCCGGCGCAACTGGCCGGGCTGCCAGACGTCGCCGACCGCATGCGGTGGTTCGTCGAGCACAAGCCGCAGTTCACCCACGGCGTGGTGCGCACGGGGGGCGGTCCCGGCGGGCCGCTCCTGCTCGCCGCCGTCGCGCCGGATCAGCTCCGCCGGCTGCTCGCCCGCCTCGCCGACGAGGCGGAGTTCCTGTCGCCGCACGGCCTCCGCGCGCTCTCGGCGGCCCACCGGGCCGAGCCGTTCGTCCTCGACATCGACGGCTACGTCGCGAGCGTCGACTACGAGCCGGCCGAGTCGCGCAGCGGGCTCTTCGGCGGCAACTCCAACTGGCGCGGACCGGTCTGGTTCCCGCTGAACTACCTGCTGCTCACGGCGCTGCGCCGCTTCGACGCCTGCCTCGGGCCGCAGTTCACCATCCCCGTCGCGGGCCGGGAGCTGACCCTCGGCGAGCTCGCCGACGAGGTCGCCGACCGGCTGGTGAGCCTGTTCGTGCCGGACGCTGCCGGGCGGCCACCGGCGGCGGGCGACGACGACTGGCCGGCCGGGCAGCTGTGGTTCCACGAGTACTTCGACGGCGACACCGGCAAGGGGATCGGCGCCACCCACCAGACCGGCTGGACGGCGCTTGTCGCCAACCTCGTGCTCGGCGACTACTGAGGGACTGCTGAGGGACTGCTGAGCGCGCGACCGGGCCGTCAGATCGCGCGCAGGTGCCCGCGCGGCTCGCAGTCCCGCGCGCGGCGGGGGTCGTGCGGCTCCGGCCGGTGCTCGGCATAGGCCGTGCAGCACTCGATGCAGGAGCACCGGCCCGCGAGGGCGAGCACCAGCCGGGCAGGGACGTACAGCAGCGGCAGGTCGTCGTCGAGGGCCGCGACGATGGGGCGGGCGCTCGGATGGGGGATCGGGGCAAGGGCGGCCGTGCTGCCGGTCCCGGTATCGGCGGCGGGCTGCTCGACGGGCGCAGCGGCTGCCGCGGGAACCAGGCGCAGGTGTCGCATCGAACCGTCCTCAGTGCTTGGCGTGGCGACCGGGCACTTCATAGCGTGACGGCAGAACGGCGTTCAGGACATGCCCAGTTGTCCCTATCCGCCCCGCCGAATCGGACTAGTCCGTCCCGGTCAGGGTGGGGGCAGATCGGTCAGCCGATCGGCGAGAGGGCGCGCGACAGCGTGGCCGCGGCGGCCGTGACGGCCGGCGCGTGCACCTTGCCGGGCGCCCTGGTGAGCCGCTCGACGGGACCCGACACGGTCACGGCAGCCACGACCGTGCCGTCGGGCGTGTGCACCGGCGCGGAGACCGACGCGACGCCGGGCTCGCGCTCCGCGACGCTCTGGGCCCAGCCACGTCGGCGGACCCCGGCGAGCGCCGCGAACGTGAACGCCGCGCTCTCGAGCAGCCCCGCCGCGACCACGCGCGGCTCCCACGCCAGCAGCACCTGCGCGGCCGAGCCGGCCGTCAGGGGCAGCGTCGCTCCCACGGGGACGGTGTCGCGCAGCCCGGTGGTGCGGTCGGCCACCGCCACGCAGCGGCGCACGTTGCCCTCCCTGCGGTAGAGCTGCACGCTCTCGCCGGTGATGTCGCGCAGCCGGTTGAGGATCACCGGCGCCGCCGAGAGGAGGAGGTCGCCCGGCACGGCGGTCGCGAGCTCGCGCAACCGGGGACCGAGCTGGAAGCGGCCCTGGGCGTCGCGCGAGACGAGGCGATGATGCTCGAGCGCGACGGCGAGCCGGTGCGCGGTGGGCCGGGACAGCCCGGTGCGCGCCACCAGCCCGGCGAGCGAGGTCGGCCCGGCCTCCAAGCAGCCGAGAACCAGAACGGCCTTGTCGAGCACGCCGACGCCACTAGCGCTGTCCATGCCTCAATCCTGCTTTCTCAGCATCCGAGAGACAAGGCGAGCAGGGAAGTGCATGCGGAGCGCACGGTGCGGCGGCGGCTCGCGACCGCCCGGGAGCGGCCGTCGCCCGTGGCGGCAGAATGCTCCGCGTGGCCGGCGACGACGATCTGCTCGACTCGCTCTCGCGAGACCTGGTGCGCGCGCATGGTCATGTGTCGCGGATCGAGGACGGTGCGACGAGGGCCCGCCTCTCGCGGCGCCTCATCGCCATCACCAATGCGGCCAAGCACGATCTACCGGCGGCCGGGCGCCGGCTGCGCGAGTTGCTGCGGATGCTCGATTCAGCTGCCGATCCACGTACGGCGACGGATCCGCCCACCGGCACCGATCCGACGGGATCGCGGAACGACCGCCCGAGCACCGCTCCGGACCGGCCGGAAACCTCGGATTGATAGGGGTTTTAGGGCGACCGCAGATGGCTTTCTCTGCGACACAAGCAAAATCATCCCCTCAGGTCGTTGTGGCGCGGGCCTTTCACCCCTAGCGTCTCGGTTCGAGTCGTTGCATGGTGCTGCGACGTGTCACCGGAGGGAAGTCGTGAACAAGGCTGAGCTGATTGACGCGATCACCGAGCGTCTCGGTGACAAGAAGGCGGCTTCGCGCGCTGTCGAGGCGGTCGTCGACACCATCACCCGGGCCGTCGCCAAGGGCGAGAAGGTCGCCATCACGGGATTCGGCGTCTTCGAGAGGCAGGTGAGGGGCGCGCGCACCGTGCGCAACCCGGCCACCGGCGAGAGCATCAAGAAGAAGAAGACGGCGGTGCCGAAGTTCCGTCCGGGTGCCGGCTTCAAGCAGGTCGTGAGTGGCGAGAAGAAGCTCGCCGCTCCCGCGAAGGCAAGCGCCGCGGCGACCAAGCGGACCGCTGCCGGTACGACGGCCCGCAAGGCCCCGACCGCCAGGGCCACCGCGGGCAAGACGACCGCCACCAGGTCGTCGACCCGGTCGGCCGCGTCGACGAGCAGGGGTGCGGCCAAGGCGACCGCCGCCAAGACCGGCACGGCAAGGACCACCGCCAAGAGCGCCACCGCCAAGAGCACGACGGCAAGGAGCACGGCCGCCAAGAGCACCACGGCCAAGCGCACCACGGCCAAGCGCACCACTGCCGCCAAGTCGACGACCGGCCGCAGCACGGCCGGCAAGACGACGGCGGCCAAGCGGACCACGACGCGCAAGGCGCCGGCCCGCAAGCGCTGACCGCGTCGGCCGACGCCGCTCCGGACCGCTCTCGACGGAGGGCCGGGCACCGCATCCGGTGCCCGGCCCTCCGTCGCGTCGCGTCACTGACGGGCGTGCCGCAGCTCCTCCAGCACCGCCGAGGTGCACGGACCGGCGCCGAGCGTGGCCGCCGCGTCGAGGTCGGCCAGCGTGTCCACGTCCTGCCGCACGCTCTCGACGTCGTCCAGCTCGAGCGGCACGTGACCGCCGGCGAGGTGACGGTCGTGCGAGCGCGGGCCGTACGCCGGATCGAGCGTGACCCCGGGCAGCGCGGTGAGCAGCGTGGTGCCCTCGCCGGAGCGGTCCGCGAGCATCGCCCTCGGCAGCGCGGCCGCCGCGTCGAGCGCGCGGGCCAGCTCGCCGGGGCGCAGCGCCGGCAGATCGGCCGAGAGGGTGGCGACGCCGCAGTCCGGCCGGGAGGCTGCCGCCACCTCGGCTCCGTGCCGCAGCGCGGGATTGAGGCCGGCGTCCGGCTCGTCGGCCACCACGTCGGCGCCCAGCGCGAGCAACCGCTCCCTGGCGCGCGGGTCGTCGGTCACGACGACGACCCGCGCCACCCGCGAGCAGGACAGCGCGGCGGCCGCGGTGTCGAGGGCCATCGCGAGCACGAGCTCGACGCGTACCGCCGGCTCGACGGACAGCCTGGTCTTGGCCAGGTGCAGCGGCTTCACCGGCAGCACCACCGACCAGCACGGCGCGGCGGGCTCGCTCACCGGGCCATCCTCCCAGTCCGGCATGCGCCCGGCCGGGGGGCGCCTCGACATCGCCGATGCCGGCACGCGAGACTGCGAGGGAGCGGTCGCCCGACGACCGAGTGCCTGCCGAAGGGTGGTCCATCAGGTGCGCCGGCCGAAGAAGGGCGTCTGGTTCTCGATCGTTGTCGCGATCGTGCGGCCGACGCTGCTCCTGCTCACCCGCCGCGATTGGCGCGGCACCGAGCATCTGCCGCGCGAGGGCGGCGTCATCCTCGCGGTCAATCATCTGTCCTACATCGACCCGCTCCTGATCGGTCATCTCTGCAACGACAACGGCCGCATACCGCGATTCATGGCCAAGGCGGAGCTGTTCGGGATCCGCGGGCTCGGCACCATCTTGCGCGGCACCCGGCAGATCGCCGTTTACCGGCGCACGCCCGACGCGTCGCTCGCGCTGCGTGACGCCGTCGCGGCGCTGAAGGAGGGCGGCTGCGTCGTCATCTACCCGGAGGGGACGACGACCAAGGACCCGGCCTACTGGCCCATGCAGGGCAAGACCGGGGTGGCCAGGCTCGCGCTGCTCAGTGGCGCTCCGGTCGTCCCGGTCGCTCAGTGGGGCGCCCAGCGAATGCTCGGCCAGGACAAGAAGCTGCACCTGCGCCGCACCGACGTGCGCATGCTGGTCGGCCCGCCCGTCGATCTCTCCGACCTCCGTCCGGACGACCTCACGGTCGAGACGCTTCGCACGGCGACCGACCGGGTGATGGCCGCGCTCAGGGCGCAGATCGCCGAGCTGCGCGGCGAGCTGGCGCCCGCGGCGGTGTTCGACCCGCGGGCCACCGGCCCGATCGACGACTCGGCGCGGCGGTCGGCATGACGCGGGCGGCCGTGCTCGGAGCGGGCTCGTGGGGCACCGCCTTCGCCGCGGTGCTGGCCGATGCGGGCACCGAGACGACGCTGTGGGCGAGGCGCCCCGAGCTCGCCGCCGCGATCAGTGACGACCGCGAGAACGCCGACTACCTGCCGGGCATCGCCCTTCCGCCGATGCTCGCCGCGACGAGCGACCCGGCGGCCGCGCTCGACGGCTCCGACTTCGTCGTGCTGGCCGTTCCTTCGCAGCGGCTGCGCGACAACCTCGTGGGCTGGGCGCCGCTGCTGCCGCGCGACGCCCTCCTCGTCAGCCTCATGAAGGGCATCGAGCTCGGGACGACGAAGCGGATGAGCGAGGTCATCAGCGAGGTCGCCGACGTGCCGGCCGACCGGGTCGTCGTCGTCAGCGGGCCCAACCTGTCAAAGGAGATCGCCGTGCGCCAGCCGGCGGCGACCGTCGTCGCATGCGTCGACGAGCGCAACGCCTCACGGCTGCAGCAGGCATGCGCCACCGCGTACTTCCGGCCCTACACGCAGACCGACGTGATCGGGTGCGAGCTCGGCGGTGCGGTGAAGAACGTCATCGCGATCGCGGTCGGCATGGCTGAGGGAATGGGCTTCGGCGACAACACGAGGGCGTCGCTCATCACCAGGGGGCTGGCCGAGACGACTCGCCTCGGCGTCGCGCTCGGCGCCGACGCGCTGACGTTCTCCGGCCTGGCGGGGCTCGGCGACCTGGTCGCCACGTGCTCGTCGCCGCTGTCGCGCAACCGCACCGTGGGGGAGCGGCTCGGCAGGGGACGCCCGCTCGACGAGATCCAGGGGGAGATGCGCATGGTGGCCGAGGGCGTGAAGTCGTCGCTGTCGATCCTCGAGCTCGCCCGCAAGCACGACGTCGACATGCCGATCACCGAGCATGTCGCCGGCGTCGTCCACGACGGCCTGTCCCCGCGGGACCTGGTGCGGCGCCTCATGTCGCGCGAGACCAAGAGCGAGACGCACGGGCTGGAGAACGGACGGTGACCGACGAGCGGGAGGGCTGGGGCGAGGCCACGCGCGCGGCGCACGGGCCAGGCATCCCGGCGTTCGGTCAGCAGCCGGAGGGGTTGCCGATCTACCGCACGGCCGCGTTCGGGTTCGGCTCGGCCGCCGAGTACGCCGACGTGCTGAACGGTCGCGCGCCGGGCTACTCGTACAGCCGGATCGACAACCCCACCTCCGACGCGTTCGCCGCCGCGGTCGCCGCCGCCGAGTCGGTCGGCGTGACGGACGACGTGGTGGGCCAGCCGTTCGCCTCCGGCATGGCGGCCATCTCGACGCTGCTGATGGCGTGCACCAGGGCCGGCTCCCACGTGGTCGCGCCCCGCGAGGCGTACGGCGGCACCTATGCCGTGCTGCGCGACGTGCTGTCGAGGTTCGCGGTGGAGACGACGTTCGTCGACATGACCGATCTCGACGCGGTGCGCGGCGCGTTGCGCCGGGAGACGGCGATCGTGTGGGCCGAGACGCTCGCCAACCCGACGATGTCGGTGGCCGACATCCCCGGCCTCGCGGCGCTCGCGCACGACGCGGGCGCGCTGCTCGCCGTCGACTCCACGTTCGCCTCGCCGGTGGTGTGCCGGCCGTTGCAGTGGGGCGCCGATCTCGTGATGCACTCCGCAACGAAGTACATCGGCGGGCACGGCGACGCAACCGGCGGGGTCGTCGTCGGCCGCCGCGAGGTCGTGGAGCCGGTGCGCGCGATGCGGGCGGAGCTCGGCAGCATGCTCGCGCCCGACGAGGCCTTCCTGCTGCACCGCGGCATGGCGACCCTGCCGGTGCGGATGGAGCGCCACTGCGCGACGAGTCTCGGGCTCGCCGAGGCGCTCGCGGCGCACGAGCGCGTGGTGCGCGTCGACTACCCGGGCCTGCCCGGCCACCGCGACCACGACCTCGCCCGCAAGCTGTTCGACGCCGGTCCCGCCGGCACCCGCTTCGGCGCGGTGGTCACCATCACGCCCGAGGGCGACCGCGCGGCCGGGCTCGCGCTCTGCGACGCCCTGCGCGTCGTCCGCCTGGCCAGCTCGCTCGGCGGCGTGCAGACGAAGGTGAGCCACGTCGCCACGACGACGCATCGCCAGCTCGACGACGAGACGTTCGCCGCGGCCGGCCTCGGGCCGGCGACGGTGCGCATCTCCGTCGGGCTCGAGGATCTCGACGACCTGGTGACCGACCTGACCCGCGCCCTTGACGGGCTCAGCTAGCCATTGCCGGCGCTGCCAGCCGCTGCAGGGGACCGTCGTACCGGATCGGTAGGGTTCGGCGCATGATCGAGGCCAGCAGCGAGGAGACGCTCGACCGGTCGCCCGAGGAGGTGTTCGACTTCCTGGCCGACTCGGCCAACGAGGCCGCGTGGAACGCCGACGTGATATCCGTCGAGCAGGTCTCGCCAGGGCCGGCGGGGCCGGGGTCGGTCCGCCGCGGCGAGTACCGCCACATCGGTCGCATCGAGAGCACGATCGTCGACTACGAGCGCCCGCGCCGGCTGGGATTCCGCGCGGTGGGGCGGCAGGCCGAGCTCACCCTCGACTTCCGCTTCGACGCCGTCGGCGGCGGCACCCGCATGCGCGTCCACGGCACGCTGGCGCTCAAGGGCCCGCTGCGCCTGGCCGAGGGCGGGCTGCGCGGCGTGGTGACGCAGCAGTACGCGGAGCGCGCGCGGGCCATCAAGCGGGCCCTCGACGGGCGGCCAGGGTGAGCGACCCGGCACCGCTCCCCCCGCCGCCGGCCGACTGCTTCTTCGAGCCGCTCGGCGGCGAGCGCTACCTGGCGACCGCGGCCACCGCCGGCCCGTGGGACCCGGGCGCTCAGCACGGTGGGCCACCGTCGGCGCTGCTGGGTCGTGCCATCGAGCGCACGCCGTCGCCCGGCCCGGCGAAGCGGGTGGCTGCCTCCGTCGTCGTGCGGGCCACCTGCGAGATCCTCGGCCCGATCCCGGTCGGCGAGGTCACGGCGTCGAGCCGGGTGGTGCGGCCCGGTCGCAGCGTCGAGCTGGTGGAGGCGACGCTCGAGGCCGCCGGGCGCCCGGCGGCGCGGATGCTCGCCTGGCGCGTCGTCCCCGCGCCGGCCGACGTGCCGGTGGCCGAGCGCGCGTCGCTGCCGTGGCCGGTGCCCGAGCGCGCCGTCGGCATCCCGCCGGGCGACTGGCACGACGGTTACCTGACGGCGATCGAGTGGCGCTTCGTCGACGGCCGCTTCGACCGGCCGGGCCCCGCGACGGCGTGGACGAGGGCGCGGGTGCCGCTCGTCGCCGGCGAGCAGCCGACCCCGTTGCAACGCACCCTGCTGATCGCCGACACGGGCAACGGCATCAGCGGGGTGCTGCCGATGGGCGAGTGGTGGTACATCAACCCCGAGCTCACCGTCCACCTGCACCGGCCGGCCGAGGGCGAGTGGCTGGCCGTCGAGGCCCGCACCGTCATCACCCCTGGCGGGGCCGGCCTGGCGGAGTCGCGGCTGCACGACCACCGCGGCCCGATCGGCCGCGGGGCGCAGGCGCTCCTCGTCGCCCGCCGCACCTGAGCGGCACGGGTGAGGCGCGGCGGTCAGCCGGCTCGCGGGATCGCGCGCGCCACCCGGGCGGAGACGTCGGCGAGCACGGCGTCCTGGTCGTCGTAGCCGTCCGGCACGTCGAGCTGGACGGTCACCGCGCGCCCCAGCGTCCGCCACGTGACGGCCGTGCCCTGGTGGCTGCCGAGCCACGTGACGGCACCGACGGTGAGCTCGTCGCCGGTGAGCGGCCGGGCGGGCGGCGCGACGCCGCAGCGCAGCTCGATCGGCGGGTCTCCCCAGGCTGCGGTGTACGGGGAGGACGGCGTCACGTCGCGGGCGCGATGGACGTCGCCGACCCGGTGCGGCAGCGCCGCGTGCAGCCGGGCGCACGGGCCAGCCGCGCTCGGGCCGGGCACGGGCGGCGCCAGCGTGACGCCCGGCTGCCCGCCCGAGCAGCCGCAGAGCGGGAGGGCGGCGAACGAGGCGAGCGCGCCGGCGGCCACCGGCCGGCGCCACCGGTGGCCGGTCGCCGGGCGGGGCACCGCCGCTCGCCGGCTCAGAGGTGGACGACCGGGCAGGTCAGCGTCCGCGTGATGCCCTCGATGCGCTGCACCTGCGCCACGACCAGCTTGCCGAGCTCGTCGACGTTGCGGGCCTCGGCGCGCACGATGACGTCGTAGGGGCCGGTGACGTCCTCGGCGAGGGTGACGCCCTCGATCTCGGAGATCCGCTGCGCGACCGCCGCTGCCTTGCCGACCTCGGTCTGGATGAGGATGTAGGCCTGGACCACCACGGATGTCCTCCCGAGAAGCTGCTGCAGCAGCCGGCCGAGGCCGGCCCGGTCGACGGGCGCCGGTGCGGGCCCGCCGTGGGGTCAGGCACCTGATCGCGTCACGCACCGGACGCTATCGCGTCCGGGGAGGGAGGACCCCATCGGTATCCACGGTCCAGACGCCGCTGCCGGCGGGCCGGCCGAGCGCCTCACGGTGGCCGACGTCGGCGAGTTCGGCCTCATCGCGCGGGTGACCGCGCGGCTGCCGGGCGCACCGGCGGTCGTCCTCGGCCTCGGGGACGACGCGGCCGTCGTCGCCGCGCCGGACGGCCGGGTGGTGGTCACGACCGACGTCCTCGTCGAGGGCCGGCACTTCCGCCAGGACTGGTCGCAGCCTTACGACGTCGGCCGCAAGGCGGCCGCGCAGAGCCTGGCCGACGTGATGGCGATGGGGGCGCGGGCGACGGCGCTCGTCGTCGGCGTCGGCCTGCCGGCGCACGCGCCGGTGGCCTGGGCGGAGCGGCTGGCCGACGGCCTGGCCGACGAGGCGCGGCTGGCGGGGGCGGCGGTCGTCGGCGGCGACACGGTCGGCTCGGACCAGATCCTCGTCGCGGTGACCGCGCTCGGCGACCTGGAGGGACGGGCGCCGGTCACCAGGGCCGGTGCCCGGCCGGGCGACCTGGTCGCCGTGTCCGGGCGGCTGGGGTGGGCCGAGGCCGGGATCCGGCTGCTCTCGGCCGGCCTGCGCAGCGGTCCGCTGGTCGAGGCGCATCGGCGGCCCGATCCGCCGTACGGCATGGGGCCGCTGCTGGCCGGCCTCGGCGCCACCGCGATGGTCGACGTGAGCGACGGCCTGCTCGCCGACCTCGGCCACGTCGCGGCGGCGAGCGGCGTGCGCATCGACCTCGACCTGGCGGCGCTGCGCGCGCTTGGCGCGCCCGAGGTCACCGACGACGAGCTGCTCACCGGTGGCGACGACCACGCGCTGGCCGTCACGATCGCCGCCGGGCTCCCGGCCGGGCTCCTCGTGGTCGGCCGGGTCGGGGAGGGCGCGGGCGTGCTGGTCGACGGCGAGCGGTGGGCCGGCCGCGGCGGGCACGCGCACTTCGCGTGACGCCGCCGGGCAGGATGGGCGCATGGCAACGGTGATCCACGGCGTCGGACGCCTGTTCACGGCCACCGAGAGGGGCACCGTCGAGCGGGCCGCGGTGGTCCTCGACGGCGACCGCATCGCGTGGGTCGGCGCGGACGAGGACCTGCCGCCCCAGCTGGCGGCAGGTGCCGAGGAGGTCGACGCCGGCGGCGGCCTCGTCACGCCCGGCCTCATCGACGCGCACACCCACCCCGTCTACGCCGGCGACCGGCACGCCGAGATCGCCAGGCGCTCGGCGGGCGCCTCGTACGCCGAGATCGCCAGCCTCGGTGGCGGCATCGCCTCGACGGTGGCGGCGACGAGGGCGGCCGGCGCCGACCCGCTGCGCGCCGCCGTACGGGCCCGGCTCGCCGGCTGGCTGGCGGCCGGCACCACCACCATGGAGGTCAAGACCGGCTACGCCCTCGACCGCGAGGGCGAGCTCGCGCAGGTGCGGCTGCTGGCCGGCCTGGCCGACGACCCGGCGCTGCCCCGGCTGGCGGTCACCTTCCTCGGCGCGCACGCCGTTCCGCCGGAGCGCGCCGGGCGGCAGGCCGCGTACGCCACCGAGGTCGCCGGCTGGTGCCCCGACGCGGCCGCCGCCGGCGCGCGCTTCGTCGACGTGTTCTGCGACGAGGGGTACTTCACGCTCGACGAGACGAGGGAGATCTGCGCGGCCGGCCGGGCCGCCGGGCTGGTGCCCCGGTTGCACGCCGACGAGCTGGCGAGGACGGGCGGCGCGCTGCTGGCGGCCGAGGTGGGCGCCGCGAGCGCCGACCATCTGCTGCGCATCACCGACGACGACGCGGCCGCGCTCGCCGCCGCCGGGGTCGTGGCGGTGCTCGCGCCTGGCACCGCGCTCGCGATGGGGACGATGCCTCCTGCCCGCGCGCTGCTCGACGCGGGCGCGACGGTGGCGCTCGCCACCGACCACAATCCGGGGACCTGCGGGATGACCGGCATGAGCCTCGTCGTCGCGCTCGCCGTCGCTGGCTTGCGCATGTCGGTCGGCGAGGCCCTGCTCGCGGCGACCGCGGGCGGCGCGGCGGCCCTGCGCCGGGCCGACGTGGGCGTCGTCGCCCCCGGCTACCTGGCCGATCTGGTGCTGTGGGACGCGGCGCACGAGGGCGCCTTCGCCTGGGCGTACGGCCTGCGGCCGCTGCGGGTGTGGCGCGGCGGCGCGGCGGCTCTGGTGGGACCGGTCAGCGGCTGACCTTGCCGGCCTTCAGGCACGAGGTGCACACGTTGAGCCGCTTGCGGCCACCGCCGATCATCGCGCGGACGGTCTGGATGTTGGGGTTCCAGCGCCGACGGGTGCGCCGGTGCGAGTAGGAGACGGACATGCCGAAACCCGGCCCCTTGCCGCAGACGTCGCACACGCTAGCCACGCGAACCGCTCCTCAATCGTTCCCGGTGTCGGGAGGCGCTTCCTGGTGCCGAGGGTCGTTCCCGGTGCCGAGGGTCGTTCCCGGTGCCGAGAGCCCCTGCACCGCATCCGGTGCCCCGGCCACGCGACCGCGCGGCGGACAACCGCCCTAGCGTACAGGGTCGCCCTCGTCGGTCACCAGCCCGCGGGCTCGCGGGCCGGATCGCCGGAACCGTCCGCGGCAGAGGCTACCCTGCACCCGGTGGCGCGGTGGCAGGGAGGAGCCGTGAGGGAGGGAGGCCGGGTGCTCGACGTCCTCGACGGCGACGGCGTGCGGCGCTGGTGCCGCGGCGCGCTGTCGCGGCTCCGCGAGGCCGCCGACGAGCTCAACCGGCTCAACGTCTATCCGGTGAAGGACTCCGACACCGGGGTCAACCTGGTCACCACGGTGTCGGCCCTGTGCGCCGGGCTGCCCGACGGCGGTGGCCTGCCGGCCGTGCTGCCCGCCATGAGCCGGGCGGCGCTCATGGGCGCCCACGGCAACTCCGGCACCATCCTCAGCCAGCTGCTGCGCGGCGTCGCCGAGGCCGGCCGGTCGGTGCCCTCGCTCGGCGCCGCCGAGCTGGCCGCCGGCCTGCGCCGCGGTGCCGACCTGGCGTACGAGGGGGTTCCCGCGCCGGTCGAGGGGACGATCCTCAGCGTCGCGCGGGCCGCAGCCGAGGCGGCCGAGGCCACCGCGGGCAGCGGTGGCGACCTCGCCGCCGTCGCGCGGGCCGCCGCCGGCGCCGCCAGGGCCGCGCTGGCCCGCACCCCTGAGCAGCTGCCGGTGCTCGCCGAGGCCGGGGTGGTCGACGCGGGCGGGCTGGGCTGGTGCGTGGTCCTCGACGCCCTCGTCGAGATCGTGTGCGGCACCCCGGCGCCACCGCGGCTCCCCGCCGGCCGCGACGGTGAGCCGGTGGCTGCCCGCGAGACCGGCAGCGAGGGCTTCGCGTACGAGGTGCAGTACCTCCTCGACGCCGAGGCCGCCGCGGTCGACGCGCTGAAGCAGCGCCTCGCTGCGCTGGGCGACTCGCTCGTCGTCGTCGGCGACGGCGCGACGTGGAACGTCCACGTCCACGTCAACGACGTCGGGGCGGCCGTCGAGGCGGGGGTCGAGGCCGGGCGCCCGCACCGCATCAGCGTGACCCGCTTCGCCGACCAGTTCGCCGACCAGGGCGCCGCGCCGTCGCCCCGGGCCGATGCGGGCTCGCCGGCGCCTCCGCCGGCCGGCCGGGCGAGGGTGGTCGCGCTGGTCGACGGGCCGGGGCTGGCCGCGCTCGCCGCGGCGGCGGGGGCCAGGACCGTCGAGGTCGACCCGGCCGGCGGCTCGCCGGGCCACGAGGCGCTGGCCGGGCGGCTGCTGGCGGCGGTCCGCGCGACGGGCTCGGCGCAGGTGGTGCTGCTGCCCAACCGGCGCGACGCCGCCGCGGCCGTCGCCGCCGTGGTCGAGCGCGCGCGCGCCGACGACCGCACCGTGGCCGTCGTGCCGTCGCGGTCGGCGGTCCAGGGCATCGCCGCGCTCGCGGTGCACGACCCGTCGCGCGCGTTCGCCGACGACCTCGTCGGCATGGCGTCCGCCGCGGCGGCCACCCGCACGGTCGAGGTCGAGGTCGAGGCGGAGGCCGACGAGGGCGCCGGTGAGCGGGTGCGCGGCCGGCTGGACGGGGCGGTCGTGGCCCGCGGCGACGATGCCCTCGCGGTGGCCGCCGAGGTGATCGAGCGGGCGCTCACCGGTGGCGGTGACCTCGTCACGGTGGTCACCGGCGCATCGGCCGGCGACCTCGGCGACCGGCTCCGGGCGAGGCTGCGGGAGAGCCGACCCGACGTCGAGGTGCAGTGCCATCACGGCGGCCAGCGGCGCCCGCTGCTGATCGCGGGCGTGGAGTGACGGTGCCGGGCGCACGGGCGGGCGACGCCCTCGACGAGCCCCTGCGCCGGGTGCTGGGCGAGCCCACGGCCAAGGCGCTCGCTCGCCACCTCGACCTGCGCACGGTCGGCGACCTGCTGCGGCACTACCCGCGCCGCTACGAGCAGCGCGGCGAGCTCACGCCGCTGGCCGACCTGCAGGTCGACGATGACGTCACTGTGCTGGCGAGCGTCCACGACGTGACGACCCGCTCGATGCGGCACCGCAGGGGCTCGCTGCTCGAGGTCGTCGTCACCGACGGCACCGGCCGGCTGACCCTGACGTTCTTCAACCAGGCCTGGCGGGCCAAGGACCTGCGCGCCGGGCGGCTCGGCCTCTTCGCCGGCAAGGTGACCGAGTTCCGCCGCGTCCGCCAGCTCACGCACCCCGACTACGTGCTGCTCGACGACGGCATCGACGCGTCGGCCGATCCGGCCGATGCCCTGGCCGGGCAGTTCGCGCGGGCGCTCATCCCGACTTACCCCTCCGCCGCCGCGATCCGCAGCTGGAACATCGCCAAGGCCGTCGCCACCACCCTCGACTCGCTCGATCGGTTCGACGACCCGCTGCCGGGCGAGGTGCGCGAGCGACAGGGCCTGGTCGGCCTGCGCGAGGCGCTCGAGGGCATCCACCGCCCGTCGTCGTGGGACGACGTGCGCGCCGCCAAGGCGCGCCTGCGCTTCGACGAGGCGTTCCTGCTCCAGGTGGCGCTCGCCCGGCGCCGGGTCGAGGCGCGGCGCACGCCGGCCCGGCCGCGCCCGGCCGGCAGCGGCGGCCTGGTGGGCGCGTTCGAGGCGCGGCTGCCGTTCGAGCTGACCGCGGGCCAGCGCGAGGTCGGCGAGGTCATCGAGCGCGACCTGGCGCAGTCGCACCCGATGCACCGGCTCCTGCAGGGCGAGGTCGGCTCCGGCAAGACCGTCGTTGCGCTGCGGGCGATGCTCACCGTCGTCGACGCGGGCGGGCAGGCCGCGCTGCTGGCCCCGACCGAGGTGCTGGCGATGCAGCACCACCGCAGCATCCGCGAGCTGCTCGGCCCGCTCGCGATGGCCGGCGAGCTCGGCGGCGACGAGGGCGCGACCGGGGTGGCGCTGCTCACCGGCTCGTCCGGGGCCAGGGCGCGCCGGGCTGCCCTCGCCGACGCGGCGAGCGGCGCGGCCGGCATCGTCGTCGGCACCCACGCCCTGCTCGAGGAGGCCGTCGAGTTCGCCGATCTCGGGCTCGTGGTCGTCGACGAGCAGCACCGGTTCGGCGTCCGCCAGCGCGATGCCCTGCGCAGCAGGGGCGCCGAGCCGCCGCACGTGCTCGTGATGACGGCGACGCCGATCCCGCGGACCGTCGCGATGACCGTCTTCGGCGACCTCGAGACGTCCGCGCTCACCGAGCTGCCGCGCGGCCGCTCGCCGATCAGGACGTTCGTCGTGCCCGACGGCAACGAGTCCTGGCTGACCCGCATGTGGGGCCGGGTGCGCGACGAGGTGGCAGCCGGCCACCAGGCCTACGTCGTCTGCCCCCGCATCGGGGAGGGGACGGGCCCGGAGGACTCGCCTGACGCCGACCCGGACGCCGGTGCCGGCACCGGCGTCCGGGTCGGCGTCGAGGGGGCGGACGGCGCGGACGGCGCGGACGGGGAACCGGCGGCCAGGCGCCCGGCCGCCGCCGTCGCCGAGGTGCTGCCGCTGCTGGCCGGCGGCGAGCTCGCCGGCCTGCGGCTCGCGGCGCTGCACGGCCGCCTGCCGCCCGACGAGAAGGACGCGGTCATGCGCCGGTTCGCGGTCGGCGAGATCGACGTCCTGGTCGCCACCACCGTCATCGAGGTGGGCGTCGACGTGCCCAACGCGACGGTCATGGTGGTGCTCGACGCTGACCGGTTCGGCGTGTCGCAGCTGCACCAGCTGCGCGGCCGGGTCGGCCGGGGGAGCGCGCCCGGCTGGTGCCTGCTGCACACGGCCGCCCCGGCCGACGGCCCGGCGCGGGGGCGCATCGACGCAGTCGCCTCGACGCTCGACGGCTTCGAGCTCGCGAGGGTCGACCTCGAGCAGCGCCGCGAGGGCGACGTGCTCGGCGCCGCGCAGTCCGGCGCGCGGACGTCCCTGCGCCTGCTCCGGCTCACCCGCGACGGCGACGTCATCCTGGCCGCCCGCGAGGAGGCGACGGCCCTCGTCGAGGCCGACCCCGACCTCTCGGGGCGCCCTGCACTGGCTCACGCGCTCGCCCAGGCGCTCGACCCGGAGCGGGCGGAGTACCTCGCGAAGGCCTGACGCGGCATCCTTGTCGCCATGGCCGCCCAGCGCATCGTCGTCTGCCCCGACGGTCACCTGTTCCGGATCGACCCCGGGCCGGGCTCGGTCGGCGACCTGGTGCGGTCGCGCTGCCCCGTCTGCGCCGCGGTGGTGGCGGCGCGGGTGGTCGACAGCCGGATGCTCAGCCAGGAGGCGCTCGCCGAGGCCTGGCGGCACCGCGAGGACCCGGGATGACGCGGTGACCCGCATCGTCGCGGGGATCGCCGGCGGGCGCCCGCTGCGGGTGCCGCCAGGCGCCGGCACCCGGCCCACCGGCGACCGGGCGCGCGAGGGGCTGTTCAGCACCCTGGCGTCGCTCGTCGGCGACCTCGCGGGCCTGCGGTTCCTCGACCTCTACGCCGGCTCGGGCGCGGTGGGGCTGGAGGCGCTGTCGCGCGGCGCCGGCCACGTCCTGCTCGTCGAGTCCGCGCCCAGGGTGGCGAGGGTCCTGCGCGAGAACGTGGCGGCGCTGCGGCTGCCGGGCGCCGTCGTCCGGGTGGAGCCGGTGGCGAAGGTGGTCGCGGCGCCGGCGGTCGCGCCGTACGACGTCGTCTTCGCCGATCCGCCGTACGCGCTCGCCGCCGAGGAGCTTGCCGAGGTGCTCTGCCGCATGGTCGCGGGCGCCTGGGTCGCGCCGATGAGCGTCGTCGCGGTCGAGCGGTCCAGCCGCGACGAGGCGTGGCAGTGGCCGGCACCGATCGAGCCGCTCCGGTCGCGTCGCTACGGGGACACGACGCTCTGGTACGGTCGGGCCGCGTCAGCGACCTAGCAGCGGAGGTTCCGTGCGCCGCGCCATCTGTCCCGGGTCGTTCGATCCGGTGACGCTCGGCCACCTCGACATCATCGGGCGGGCGAGCCGCATCTACGACGAGGTCGTCGTCGGGGTCCTGGTCAACCAGTCCAAGCGTGGCCTGTTCGCCGTCGAGGAGCGGATCAAGCTGCTCGAGGAGTCCACCGAGGAGTGGGGCAACGTCCGCATCGACTCGTTCACCGGCCTGCTCGTCGACTACTGTCGCGAGCACGACATCCCGGTGATCGTGAGGGGCCTGCGCGCGATCAGCGACTTCGACTACGAGCTCCAGATGGCCCAGATGAACAGGGACCTCGCGGCGGTCGAGACCATGTTCATGGCGACCAACCCGCTGTTCTCGTTCCTGTCGTCCAGCCTGGTCAAGGAGGTCGCCCTGCACGGCGGTGACGTCTCGAAGCTGGTGCCGGAGAACGTGCACTCCGCGCTCCTCGGGCGGCTGGCCGACGGAGGTGGCCGATGACGCCCGCGCACCGCTCCCAGGGCCCCGCCGACGCTGCTCCCCACGCGGCGAGCGACACCGGCGCCAGGGCAGCCGTCGACGACGTCACCCGCAGGCTCGACGAGCTGACCGCGCTCGTGGAGGGCGCGCGGGCGATGCCGATGTCGGCGTCCTGCATGGTCAACAGGGGCGACGTGCTGGCCGTGCTGGACGAGGTGCGGGCGCTGCTGCCGGTGGAGTTCCGCCAGGCGGAGCAGGTGATCCGCGACCGTGACGAGGTGGTCGAGGAGGGGCGCAGGGAGGCCGAGCGCGTCATCGCGGCCGCCCGCGAGGAGCGGCTGCGGCTGATCGAGGAGACCGAGATCGTCCAGGAGGCGCTGGCCGAGCGCGACCGGATGCTCGCCGACGCGGCCGAGCGGTCGGAGGCCATGCGCCAGGAGGTCGACGACTACGTCGACACCAAGCTGGCCAACTTCGAGGTCGTGCTGACCCGTACGCTCGGCGCGGTCGAGCGCGGCCGGGACAAGCTCCGCGGCCGTGCCGTCGCCGACCAGCTCGACGGCCGCGACGACGAGGGGCCGCTGCCCGGCCTCGGCTGAGCCGCCGCGAGGTCGCCGCGAGGCCCTCCGCGCGTCCGGCCCGCACGGCCGGCCCGCGCGCTTGGGGTCCGCCCGCTCGGCTCGCTAAGCTGGTGCGTTCCCCGGCGAGCCGCAGCGTCCGCCGCCCACCCACCGGAAGCGCACCTCACCTCTCATGCCCGAGACGCCCTCCGCCCTGCCCGCCGCCGGGCCCGGCCGCGGCCGCTCCCACCACCGCGACCACCGTCAGCAGCGCTTCGACCACCGCGCGGACCGCCGGCCCGACCACCGCGGTCCGCTCGTCCTCGACACCCGCGAGCTGGCCCGCCGCCCCGGCGCCATGCGGCGGCTGCGGCTCGCGGTGCCGGCGCCCGCCGGGCTGTCGGTCGAGCTGATCGGCGTCCCCGAGGGCGCTCCCGTCCAGCTCGATCTGCGCCTGGAGTCGGTCATGGAGGGCGTGCTCGTGTCGGGCACCGCGGTCGCGCCGGTCGCGGGCGAGTGCGGGCGCTGCCTCGAGCCGGTGGACGACGCGATCGAGGTGGAGCTCCAGGAGCTGTACGCCTACCCCGACAGCACCACCAGCGAGACCACCGAGGACGACGAGGCCGCCCGGCTGGACGGCGAGCTGCTCGACCTCGAGCCGGTGCTGCGCGACGCGGTGGTCCTCGCGCTGCCGATGACCCCGCTCTGCGGGCCGGACTGCCCCGGGCTCTGCGCGGTCTGCGGCGAGCGCCTGGCGGAGGACGGCGAGGGGCACGACCACCCCCTGATCGACCCGCGATGGGCGGCGCTCGCCCGCTTCGGGGACAATGCCGGTGACGATCACGACGACCGCGACGCGGACGTCGTGGATCACGTGGGCGACGAGAGCACCGGCGCGCCGGTGCACGACGAGAGAGAGAACTAGCCGTGGCTGTTCCCAAGCGCCGGATGTCGCGCGCCAACACCCGGGCGCGCCGGTCCCAGTGGAAGGCGAGCGCGCCGACCGTGGTCGAGTGCCCGCAGTGCCGTCAGCCCAAGCTGCCGCACGCCGCCTGCCCCACCTGCGGCACCTACAACCGGCGCCAGGTCCTACCGGTCTGACGCGGCGATGCGCGCGACGGTCCGGCTCCCGGTACGGGTGGCCGTCGACCTGCGCGGTGGCGACCGGTCGGCCGGCATCGTCGCGGCCGGCGCGCTCCTCGCGGCCTCCGAGCGGCCCGACCTCGAGGTGATCCTCGTCGGCCCGGGCGACGGCCTGCCCTGTGCGGGAAGGCTCGGCGACCGGGTGACGGTGGTGCCCGCGCCCGACGGCGTCGAGATGGACGAGGACCCGGTCCCCGCGGTCCGGGCCAGGCGCGGGGCGAGCGTGCGGGTCGCGGCCCAGCTGGTCCGCGACGGCCGCGCCGACGCCATGGTGACGGTCGGCTCGACCGGCGCGGCGACGGCCGCCGCCCTGCTCACCCTCGGCCGCCTGCCCGGCACCACCCGCCCGGGGCTCGCCGCTGTGGTCCCGGCCATGGCGCACCCCGTCGTGCTGCTCGACGCCGGCGCGAGCCCTGACGTCACGCCGGACGTCCTCGCCCAGTACGCCGTGGCCGGCGCCGCCTACGCGCGCAGCCGGCTGCGGCTCGCCGAGCCCCGGGTCGGGCTGCTGTCGATCGGTGCGGAGGCCGGCAAGGGCGACGGGCTGCGCCGGGAGGCGCACGCCGCGGTGGCCGCCGCGCTGGCCGGGCTGGCCGTTCGCTTCGTCGGCAACGTGGAGGGCTGCGACGTGCCGCTCGGCGGCCCGGCCGACGTCGTGGTCACCGACGGATTCTCCGGCAACGTGCTGCTGAAGGGCCTGGAGGGCACCTACCAGCTGGTCACCAGCCTGGTCGGTGACGCGCTGGCCGCGCGGGGCGTCCCCGCCGTGGACCGGTCGGCGGTCGGCGACCCGCTCCACCGCGAGCGGTGGGGCGGCGCGGTGCTGCTGGGCGTGCGCGGCATCGTCGTCGTGGGGCACGGCGCGTCGACCGAGCGCGCGGTCGCGGCCTGCATCGAGCAGGCGGCCGGCGCCGTCCGCGACGGCGTCCTCGGCGGCGTCGAGGCGGGGCTCGCCGAGCTGGCCGCTCGCCGCCGCGTCGCCGTCGGCCTGCCGGTCACCCGCAGCCCGGGCCGCTGACCCGACCCCGCCCGGTCGTTCGCCGCGCGGGCGCGGGCGATACTCGATGGGCATCGGCGGGCATCGGCGGGCATTGACGAGCATCGACGAGCACTGGCGCGCAGGAGGGAGGGTCGTGGTGGCGGCACGGCTAGACAGGGTCGCGGCCTACGCGGACCTCATCGCGGCGCTCGGCGTCGACGTCGACGGGGCGATCATTGACCGGGCGCTGACGCACCGCTCGTACGCGTACGAGAACGGGGGCCTGCCGACCAACGAGCGGCTCGAGTTCCTCGGCGACGCCGTGCTTGGCCTGGTCATCACCGACACGCTCTACCGCATCCATCCCGACCTGCCCGAGGGGCAGCTGGCCAAGCTGCGTGCGGCCGTCGTCAACATGCGCGCGCTCGCCGGCGTCGCGCGGGCGCTCGGCGTGGGTGCCTACCTGCGCCTCGGCAAGGGCGAGGAGGCCACCGGCGGCAGGGACAAGTCCTCGATCCTCGCCGACACGCTCGAGGCCATCATCGGCGCCGTCTACCTGGACAGCGGGCTGGACGAGGCGGCCCGGCTGGTGCACCGCCTCTTCGACGCGCTGATCGCCGACTGCGCCACCAGGGGCGCCGGGCTCGACTGGAAGACGAGCCTGCAGGAGCTGACCGCGGCCACCGTGCTGGGCGTCCCCGAGTACCTCATCGAGGAGAGCGGCCCCGACCACCAGAAGTTCTTCCGCGCCACCGCCTGGGTCGCCGGGCGGGAGTGGGGCAGTGGCGAGGGGCGCTCCAAGAAGGAGGCCGAGCAGCGGGCCGCCGAGACCGCGTGGACGGCGATCCGGGCCGCCACCGGGCACATCGGCGAGTCGGCGAGCGCCGGCCTCGCCGCGCCGGCCGAGGAGCCGGCGGGCTGACGTGCCGGAGCTGCCCGAGGTCGAGGTCGTCCGCCGCGGCCTCGAGCGGTGGGTCACCGGGCGGACCGTTGCCGCCGTCGACGTCCACCACCCGAGAGCGGTGCGCCGGCACCCGGCAGGGGCCTCCGACTTCGCCGCGTCCCTCGCCGGGCAGCGCATCGAGGGAGCCTGCCGGCGCGGCAAGTACCTATGGCTCCCGCTCGGCTCCGGCGACGCCCTCGTCGCCCATCTCGGCATGAGCGGGCAGCTGCTCGTCGTGCCCCCGGACGCGCCGCCCGAGCTGCACCTGCGGGTCAGGGTCGCCTTCGCCGACGGCGGGCGCGACCTGCGCTTCGTCGACCAGCGGACCTTCGGGGGGCTGGCCGTCGACCGCGGCGGCGCCGAGCTGCCCCGCCCGCTCGCGCACATCGCCCGCGACCCGCTCGACCCGGCCTTCGACGACGTCGCCCTCGCCGCCGGGCTCCGGCGCCGCCGCACCGGGCTCAAGCGGGCGCTGCTCGACCAGACGCTGGTCTCCGGCATCGGCAACATCTACGCCGACGAGGCGCTGTGGCGGGCCCGGCTGCACTACGCCAGGGCCACCGAGACGCTGACCAGGCCACAGGTCGCCGGGCTGCTGGGCCACGTCCGTGCGGTCATGACCGGCGCGCTGGCGGCCGGCGGCACCTCGTTCGACGCCCTCTACGTCAACGTCAACGGCGAGGGCGGGTACTTCGACCGCTCGCTCGACGCGTACGGGCGGGCGGGGCAGCCGTGCCGGCGCTGCGGCGCGCCGATCCGGCGGGAGGCGTTCATGAACCGGTCGAGCTTCTTCTGCCCGCGCTGCCAGCCCCGCCCGCGTCACCCGCACTGGTGAGCGGCCGGCGCGTCAGCACCTCTCCGGCGCGCCCGAGAACGACGGCGGGCTCTGGCAGGCCTCCGGGTAGACGACCGCGGGCGGCACCGAGGAGTTGGCGTACGGCGTCGTGATGCGGTACATGCCGTCGCTGCCCTCGCGCAGGTAGTCGTCCGGGTTGACCGAGTCGACGTGGGTGGCGCACCCGGTGAGCGCCGCGGCAGCCCCGACGAGCGTGGCGACCAGCAGCAGGCGAGCGCTCGCGGGCCGGTGGGTCACGCGACCTCCAGGCTGGCTGGCAGGGACTATCCTGCGCTTGCGATGACGACCTCGCCCGATGATTCCACAGCGGCCGTGCGGCTCACCGCCTGGGTGCGCGGCCGGGTGCAGGGCGTCGGCTTCCGGTGGTGGGCGAGATCCTTGGCGCTCGAGCTCGGCCTGGCCGGCTCGGCGAGCAACCTCGAGGACGGCCGGGTGGAGGTGGTGGCCGAGGGCGCCCGCTCGGACTGCCAGGCGCTGCTCGACGCCCTGCGCGGGCCCGGTGCGCCTGGCCGGGTCGAGGGCGTCACCGAGCGGTGGAGCGACGCGCGCGGCGGCCGGTCGGGCTTCGTCGAGCGCTGATCCGCCGGTCCGGCAGGGTTGAGCCGGGTCCGCTCAGGTTGCGGCGACGCTGCGTGACGTCACCCTTGACCGGGCCGCGTGCCGCGTGCGACCCTCGATGCGATCCCTTCGTGCGCCGGTCGCCTCGCGCGCCGGTCGGCGGCCAGCCGCACAGGGACGCTTCCGAACAGCACCGTGGAGGATCCTCTATGGCCAAGGCTCTGCTCGGGCACGTAGGTCTTGCGCCCGATCATCGGCTCGTCGCCGACATGCGCCGCCTTCAGCAGCGGGTCGCCGAGCTCGAGGCGGAGGTAGTCAGGTTGCGGGGGCTCAACGACGCCCTGAGCGCTCACCTGACCGTCACCGACGACATGCTCCTGTCCGTCTCGGAGCCGGCACCCGCGCTCACCTAGCCCCTCTTCCCCGACTCCGTCCCCGCTCCGTCCCACCGGTCCCACCCGCCCTATCCCATCCATCCCTACGACCCGACACTGCGAGGGACGCTCCGCCAGGTGCGTCCCTCAATGCATGCCGGGGTGCGTTCCGGGCATGCATCGGGCCCTGCGTGGCAGCCCGTCCAGGCGCCGCCCGCGCGGTAGGGTTGGCCCCGGCCTTCCCCGCCATCCGCCCGACCACCGGCTGCGGCGCCCGCCGCCACCGGCCGGTCGACGACCATGCGAACCGCGGCCGCCCGGCGACCGCGGCCGGGAGTGCATCGCGTGCACCTGAAGAGCCTCACGCTGCGCGGCTTCAAGTCGTTCGCGTCCTCCACGACGCTGCGCTTCGAGCCGGGCATCACCGCCGTGGTGGGGCCCAACGGCTCCGGCAAGTCCAACGTGGTCGACGCGATCGCGTGGGTGCTCGGCGAGCAGGGCGCCAAGGCGCTGCGCGGCGGCAAGATGGAGGACGTCATCTTCGCCGGCACGGCCGGCCGGCCACCGCTCGGCCGGGCCGAGGTGATCCTCACCATCGACAACGCCGACGGCGCCCTGCCGATCGACTACACCGAGGTCACCATCAGCCGGATCATGTTCCGCGGCGGCGGCTCGGAGTACGCGATCAACGGCAACCCGTGCCGCCTGCTCGACGTGCAGGAGCTGCTCTCCGACTCGGGCATCGGCCGCGAGCTGCACGTCATCATCGGGCAGGGCCAGCTCGACGAGGTTCTCCAGGCGGGCCCGGAGGACCGCCGCGGCTTCATCGAGGAGGCGGCCGGCGTCCTCAAGCACCGCAAGCGCAAGGAGAAGGCGCTGCGCAAGCTCGAGGCGATGCAGGTCAACCTCAACCGGCTGACCGACCTCACGACGGAGCTGCGCCGCCAGCTCGGCCCGCTCGGCCGGCAGGCCGAGGTGGCCCGCAAGGCCGCCAAGGTGCAGGCCGACGCCCGCGACGCGCGGCTGCGGCTCCTGGCCGACGACCTGGTCGGGCTGCGGGCCGCGCTCGAGGCCGAGGTGGCCGACGAGACCGCGGTGCGGCAGCGGCGGGCGGCCGTCGAGGAGCAGCTGGCCGCCGCCGCGGCCAAGGAGCAGGCGCTCGAGCAGGTGATGGCCACCGAGGCGCCGCGGGTCGCCCGCGCGCAGGAGACCTGGTACCGGCTGTCCAGCCTGCGGGAGCGGCTGCGCGGCACCGCGTCGCTCGCCGCCGAGCGGCTGCGGCACACCGCCGTCGACGAGGAGGAGGCGGCGCCCCACGGCCGCGACCCCGACGAGCTGGAGGCCGAGGCGGCGCTCGTCCGCGAGGATGAGACCGCGCTCGCCGCCGAGCTGGACGGGCACCGCGACGCGCTGTCCGGCGTCGTGGCGCGGCGCGGCGAGCTGGAGCGCGCGCTGGCCGCCGAGGAGCTGGCCGTCGTCGCGGCCGTACGGGCGGTGGCCGACCGGCGCGAGGGCCTGGCCCGGCTGACCGGTCAGGTCGGAGCGCTGCGGTCGAGGGCGGCGGCCGCCGATGCGGAGATCGGCCGGCTCTCCGGCGCGCTCGACGAGGCGGTCGGCCGGGCCGAGCGAGCCGCGGCCGACCTCGCGGAGCTGGAGTCCACCGTCGCCGGGATGGACGAGGGCGAGGTCGGTCTCGATGCCGCGCACGAGCGGGCCGTCGCGCGCCTCGCCGAGGCCGACGCCTCGGTCGAGGCGCTGCGCGCGCAGGAGCGGGAGGCCGAGCGCGAGCGCACCGCCCACGCGGCCCGGCGCGACGCCCTGGCCCTCTCGCTGGCCCGCAGGGACGGTGCGGGCGCGCTGCTCGGCGCCTCCGACCGGCTGGGCGACGGCGTGCTCGGCCCGGTCGCGGAGGTGCTGGCCGTGCGGCCGGGAGCCGAGGCTGCCGTCGCCGCGGCGCTCGGCGCCGTGGCCGACGCGGTGGCCGTGGCGTCCGTCGCCGCGGCCAGCGACGCGCTCGCGCTGCTGAAGGCCGACGACGCCGGCCGGGCCGGCCTGCTGGTGGGCGGGGCGATCGGCGCGCCGTACGACGACCGGGCCGGCTGGCCGGCCCTGCCGCCTGGCGCCCGCTGGGCGGTCGACCTGGTCGAGGCCCCTCCGGCGCTCGTGCCCTCGGTGCAGCGGCTGCTCGCCAGGGTCGCGGTGGTCGAGGACCTCGCGGCTGCCCGCGCCCTCGTCCAGGGCGCACCGGGAGCGCGCGCGGTCACGATGGACGGCGACCTGCTCGGTGCGGATTGGGCCGTCGGCGGGTCGGCGAGCGCCCCGAGCGCGATCGAGGTGCGGGCCGCGCACGACGAGGCCGAGCGGCTGCTCGGCGAGGCGACCCACCGCGGGGAGCGATTGCGCTTCGCCCTTGCCGGTGCGCTCGAGGCGCGCACGGCGGCCGTGGCCGCGGTCGACGAGGCGCTCGGCCGCCTCAACGAGTCCGACGCCCGGCTCGCGGCGGTCACCGAGCGGCTCGGCCAGCTGGCCGCCGCCGCCCGCGCCGCCGCGGAGGAGGCCGACCGGCTGCGCAGCGCGCGGGCCAGCGCGGAGCAGGCCCGCGACCGCGACCTGGCCGGCCTCGGCGAGCTGGAGGCACGGCTCGCTGCCGCGCAGGAGGCCCCGGCCGACGACGAGGTCTCCACCGACGAGCGCGACCGGCTGGCCAGGGCGTGCGCCGACGAGCGGGCCGCGGAGATGGAGGCGCGGCTCGCCGTCCGCACCGCCGAGGAGCGGGTAGCCGCCCTCGCCGGCCGGGCCGCGGAGCTGCTGCGGTCCGCGGCGGCCGAGCGGGCCGCCCGCGAGCGGGTGATCCTCCAGCGGGCCCGCCGGGCCAGGGAGGCCGCGGTCGCGACCGCGGTGCTCACCGGGACCGGTGCCGCGCTGCGCCGTATCGAGGAGTCGCTCGCAGCGGCCGCGCGGGAGCGCGAGCAGGCCGAGTCGGCGCGGACCGTGCGCGAGGGCGAGCTGCTCGCCGTGCGCGCCACGACCCGCGAGCTCGCGGCCGAGCTGGAGTCGCTGACCAGTGCCGTCCACCGCGACGAGGTGGCCCGCGCCGAGCAGCGCCTGCGGATCGAGCAGCTGGAGGCCAGGGCGCTGGAGGACCTCGGGGTGCCCCCGGACGTCCTCGTCGCCGAGTACGGCCCCGACCGGCTGGTGCCGCCGGTGCCGGGGCCGGACGGGGCCGGGGCCGACGACGAGCCGGTCCCGTACGACCGGGCCGCGCAGGAGAAGCGGCTGGCCGCGGCCGAGCGGGCGCTCGCGCTGCTCGGCAGGGTCAACCCGCTGGCGCTGGAGGAGTTCACGGCGCTGGAGGAGCGCCACCAGTTCCTCCAGACCCAGCTCGAGGACCTGAAGGCGACGAGGCGCGACCTGCTGACCGTCATCCGCGATGTCGACGAGCGCATCCACGAGGTCTTCACGTCGGCGTTCGAGGACACCGCGCGGGAGTTCGAGCAGGTCTTCTCGACCCTGTTCCCGGGCGGTTCCGGCCGCCTCGTCCTCACCGAGCCGTCGGACATGCTGGCCACCGGCATCGAGATCGAGGCGCGGCCGCCGGGCAAGAAGGTCAAGCGCCTGTCGCTGCTGTCCGGCGGGGAGCGATCGCTCACCGCGGTGGCCTTCCTCTGCGCGATCTTCCGGGCCCGGCCGTCGCCGTTCTACGTCCTCGACGAGGTCGAGGCCGCGCTGGACGACCGCAACCTCGGCCGCCTGCTCGACCTGCTCTCCGAGCTGCGCTCCATCTCGCAGCTCATCGTCGTCACGCACCAGAAGCGGACGATGGAGATCGCCGACGCCCTGTACGGCGTCAGCATGCGCAGCGACGGCATCACCGCGGTGATCTCGCAGCGCCTGCGCGAGCAGGAGCCCGCCTAGAGCCGACGTGCGCCGGCCCGGCCACCACCTGCTAATAAGGGGAGGTGGTCACCCTCATCGCTCTGCTCGTCGCTATCGGCCTGGTCGCGGCCGTCGCCATCGTCGCGCTCGTGTCCACCTCGGCCCGCCGCCGCGCCGCCCTGCCGCCCGACGGCCGGGCGCCGAAGCGGTCGCTGCCGCCGGAGCCCGAGCGGGAGCGGCCCGGCGGGGCGGTCGCCACCGCGGCCCCGCCGGCGGAGGCGCCGGTCACCGAGGCTCCGGGGCCGGCCGGGGTCACCGACCCGGAGACGGCGGCGCTGCTCGAGATCCCCGAGCCCACCGCCGGGCGCCTCACCAGGCTGCGGGCCAGGCTGGCCCGCTCGCAGACGACGCTCGGCAGGGGGCTGCTCGGCCTGCTCTCCCGCGACACCCTCGACGAGGAGGCCTGGGAGGAGATCGAGGAGATCCTGCTCACCGCCGACGTGGGGGTCGCGACGACCCGCGAGCTGGTCGACGGCTTGCGCACCCGGGTGCGCGTGCTGGGCACCCGCAGCCCCGAGGCGGTGCGCGAGATGCTGCGCGAGGAGCTGGTGGGGGCCCTCGGTCCTGGCCTCGACCGCACGCTGCGCACCCTGCCGGGCACCGACCACCCGGCGGTCGTCCTCGTCGTCGGCGTCAACGGCACCGGCAAGACGACCACCTGCGGCAAGCTCGCGCGGGTGCTGATCGCCGACGGCCGCTCGGTGGTGCTCGGCGCCGCCGACACGTTCCGCGCCGCGGCCGCCGACCAGCTGGCCACGTGGGGGGCGCGCGTCGGCGTCACCGAGACGGTGCGCGGGCCCGAGGGCGGCGACCCGGCGTCGGTCGCGTACGACGCCGTGCGCATCGGCCGGGAGCGGCGGGTCGACACCGTGCTCATCGACACCGCGGGCCGCCTGCACACCAAGGCCGGGCTGATGGACGAGCTCGGCAAGGTGAAGCGGGTGGTCGAGAAGCACGGCCCGATCGACGAGGTGCTGCTCGTGCTCGACGCCACCACCGGCCAGAACGGCGTCGTGCAGGCGCGCGTCTTCACCGAGGTCGTCGACGTGACGGGCATCGTCCTCACCAAGCTGGACGGGACGGCGAAGGGCGGCATCGTCCTGTCGGTGCAGCGCGAGCTCGGCGTCCCCGTGAAGCTGGTGGGCCTCGGCGAGGGCCCCGACGACCTGGCGCCGTTCGAGCCGTCGACCTTCGTCGACGCGCTGCTCGGCGAGGCGCCGGCAGCCGCTTAGCAATTCACGCTGGCGAAACATCGGTGACGTCGAGCTGAAACCCGTCCGGTCGATGCTGTCCGCAGCACGACAACGGCGTCGTGGCGACGGTCCATGACGACGACGGGAGTCCGCATGCACGTGGACAGCGGTGACACCGCCTGGGTCCTCGCGAGCAGCGCGCTCGTCCTGCTGATGACGCCGGGGCTCGCGTTCTTCTACGGCGGCATGGTCAGGGCGAAGAACGTGCTGGCCATGCTGATGCAGAACTTCGTCTGCATCGGCGTGGTCAGCGTGCTGTGGGTGCTGGCGGCGTACTCGCTCGCCTTCGGCAAGGGTGGCAGCCTCGTCGGTGACCTGCACCAGCTGGGGCTCGCGCACATGCAGGAGCCGGTCGCCGGCGGCCTCGCGGCGACCGTGCCGCCGCTCGCGTTCGTCGCGTTCCAGCTGATGTTCGCCGTCATCACGCCGGCGCTCATCACCGGCGCGGTCGCCGACCGGCTCAAGCTCGGCGCGTGGATGGCGTTCACCGCCGTCTGGGTGCTGGCGGTGTACGCGCCGATCGCGCACTGGGTCTGGTCGCCGTCCGGCTGGCTGTACCGGCTCGGCGCCGAGGACTTCGCCGGTGGCACGGTGGTGCACGCCAACGCAGGCGCGGCCGGGCTCGCCCTGGCCATCGTCGCCGGCCGCCGCTCGGGCTGGCGGCAGGAGCCGATGCGGCCGCACAACGTGCCGCACGTGATGCTGGGCGCGGGCCTGCTGTGGTTCGGCTGGTTCGGCTTCAACGCCGGCTCGGCGCTCGGCGCCAACGGCACCGCCGCGTACGCCTTCGTCAACACCAACACGGCCACCGCCGCCGCGATGCTGGCCTGGATCGGCGTGGAGCGGATGCGCGACGGCCGCGCGACCACGATCGGTGCCGCCTCCGGCGCCGTCGCGGGGCTGGTGGCGGTGACACCGGCGGCGGGCTTCGTGAGCCCGCTCGGGTCGATCGCGCTCGGCCTCGTCGCGGGCGCGGTCTGCTCGCTCGCCATCGGCTTGAAGTACCGGCTCGGCTACGACGACGCGCTCGACGTCGTCGCCGTGCACCTCGTCGGCGGGGTGGTCGGTGCGCTGCTGATCGGCCTCCTCGGGACGAGCGCGGTCGGTGGCGTCGACGGCCTGCTGTACGGCGGCGGCCTCGCGCTGCTGGGCAAGCAGGCGGTCGCGGTCGGTGCCGTCGTGGCGTGCTCGTTCGTCGTCTCGGCCGCGCTGGGGCTCGCGGTGAAGGTCGCCTTCCGCGGGCTGCGGGTCAGCCGCGACGTGGAGCTCGCCGGCCTCGACGGGCACCTGCACGGCGAGACGGCGTACGAGCTGGGCGCCGCAGGGCACGGCGCTCCGGCGTCGCTGCCCGGGTCGGTGCCGGTGTCGGTGCCGCTGCCGGTGCCGCAGCCGCAGCCGCAGCCGCAGCCGCAGCCGCAGCCGACGATGCCCGGCGACCGGGTGCCGGCGGAGCCCGTCGGGGCGCCCGGCTGAGCCCTGATCGAAGGGCTGCTCGTGCGCCGATCCGGGGCCGCCCGGCCATCGACCGGTAGGCTTTGGGTCGGCGCGCTGGCGCCGGACGACTCCTCGACGCAGGCGGGCTGCACACGTGTTCGACACCCTCTCCGACCGGCTCGACAAGGTCTTCAAGGGCCTGCGCGGCAAGGGCCGGCTCAGCGACGCCGACATCGACGCCACCTGCCGCGAGATCCGCATCGCGCTGCTCGAGGCCGACGTCGCGCTCGCGGTGGTGAAGGCGTTCATCGCCGCGGTGAAGGAGCGCTCCCGCGGGGCCGAGGTCTCGCAGGCGCTGAACCCGGCGCAGCAGGTCATCAAGATCGTCAACGAGGAGCTCATCGCCATTCTCGGCGGTGACACCCGTCACCTGAGGTTCGCCAAGCAGCCTCCCACGGTGATCATGCTCGCCGGGCTCCAGGGCGCCGGCAAGACGACGCTGGCCGGCAAGCTGGGCCGCTGGCTGAAGGCAGGCGGCCACGCGCCGCTGCTGGTGGCCGCCGACCTTCAGCGCCCCAACGCCGTCCAGCAGCTCGAGGTCGTCGGCGGCCAGGCCGGCGTCGACGTGTTCGCGCCCGAGCCGGGCAGCGGGGTCGGCGACCCGATCGACGTCGCGCGGCGGTCGATCGGGCACGCCCGGCACTGGGGGCATGACGTCGTGGTCGTCGACACGGCCGGCCGGCTCGGCATCGACGCCGAGATGATGCAGCAGGCGGCCGACATCCGCGACGTCGTCGACCCCGACGAGATCCTGTTCGTCGTCGACGCGATGGTCGGTCAGGACGCGGTCTCGACGGCCAAGGCGTTCGAGGAGGGCGTCGGCTTCACGGGGGTCGTGCTCACCAAGCTCGACGGCGACGCGAGGGGCGGCGCGGCGCTGTCGGTGGCGCACGTCACGGGACAGCCGGTCATGTTCGCCTCGACCGGGGAGAAGCTCGCCGACTTCGACGTGTTCCATCCCGAGCGGATGGCCTCGCGCATCCTCGGCATGGGCGACGTGCTCACGCTGATCGAGCAGGCCGAGAAGGTCTTCGACGCCGGGCAGGCCGAGCAGATGGCCGGCAAGCTCATGGGCGGCCAGGAGCTCACCCTCGAGGACTTCCTCGACCAGATGATGACCATTCGCAAGATGGGCTCGCTCGGGAGCATTCTCGGGATGCTGCCCGGGATGGGGCAGGTCAAGGACCAGCTGGCCCAGGTCGACGACCGCGACGTCGACCGGGTGGCGGCGATCATCCGCTCGATGACCCCGGCCGAGCGCCACGACCCCAAGATCATCAACGGCTCCCGCCGCGCCCGCATCGCGGCCGGATCCGGCGTGACCGTCACCGAGGTCAACCAGCTCGTCGACCGGTTCTTCGAGGCCCGCAAGATGATGAAGCAGATGGCGGGCGGCATCGGCCTGCCCGGCATGCGGCGGGCCACCAAGAAGGCCAAGGGCAAGAAGGGGAAGAAGGGCAAGGCGACCGGCCGCCCCGCCGGCGCCACGGGCCGGCAGCCGGCAGGGCTGCCGCCGGGCTTCCCGGCCGGCGGGCTGCCTGGAGGGATGCCTCAGCTGCCCCCGGGCATGAAGCTGCCGGATATCTCCAAGCTGAAGCTGCCGCCCGGCCCGAGCGCCTGAGCAGGCGCGCCAGCCGCCAGCCGGCAGGCGATCGCAGCCGCCCGCTGACCCGGTGGGTGGCCGTCGCGGCCATCCGGGCGGGCGAGCGGTTCGCCCCATCGCCGGGCCGTCTGGCACAATGGCCGACGAGCATCCACCCGTCGCGGCCCTCTCACCGCCTCGGGCGGATCCCCTGAGCCCCGGTATCCGGTCCCCACCCGCGCGCCGGAGCTCGCCTACGTCGAAGACTCTGGAGCGCGTCGCCTCGTGGCTACCAAGATCCGCCTCATGCGCCTGGGCAAGATCCGTGCGCCGTACTACCGCATCGTCGTCGCCGACTCGCGCACCAAGCGCGACGGCCGGGCGATCGAGACCATCGGCAAGTACCACCCGAAGGAGAACCCGAGCCTGATCGAGCTCGACTCCGAGCGGGTGCAGTACTGGCTCGGCGTGGGGGCGCAGCCCACCGAGCCGGTCATGGCCATCCTGCGCAAGACCGGGGACTGGCAGCGCTTCGCCGGCGAGCCCGCACCGCCGCCGTTGCTGCGTCGCGAGGCAGGGCCCGACCGCAAGGCCGTCTTCGAGGAGGCCGCCCGCGAGGCGGCCGGGCTCAAGGAGGCCACCGAGCCCAAGAAGCGCGCCGACCGCAGGCCAGCCAAGCGCGAGGAGCAGCCCGCCGCGCAGGCCCCCGCCGAGGCTGCGGCTCCGGCCGAGGCTGCGGCTCCGGCTCCTGCCGAGGCAGCGGAAGCCGCCGGTGGCGAGCCGGCCACCGAGGCCGGCACGGGCGAGTGACCCGTGCTTGAACAGGCCCTCGAGCACCTGGTCAAGGGCATCGTCGATCACCCGGACGAGGTGCGCGTCGACGCCAGGACGCGGCGGGGCAGAGGTCCTCGCGCTGGCGGCGGGGAGAAGCTGCTGGAGGTCCGGGTCCACCCCGACGACCTCGGCAAGATCATCGGCAGGCAGGGGCGCACGGCCAAGGCGCTGCGGACCGTCATGGGCGCCATCGGCGGCAAGGGCGTCCGGGTCGACCTGGTCGACACCGACGAGATCCGCTAGCGCCAGGTGGCCGCTGTGCAGCTCGTCGTCGGGCGCATCGGCAGAGCGCACGGGATCAAGGGCGAAGTGGCCGTCGAGGTGCGCACCGATGACCCCGAGCGCCGCTTCGCCGCCGGCACCAGCCTGCGCACCGAGCCGATCGAGCGCGGCCCGCTGACCGTCGTCCGTGCCCGGCCGCACTCGGGGCGGCTGCTCGTCGTGTTCGAGGGCGTGGCTGACCGCGACGCGGCCGAGTCGCTGCGCGGCACGCTGCTCACCGTCGACTCGGCCGACAGCCGACCGCTGGAGGACCCCGACGAGTTCTACGACCACGAGCTGATGGGCCTGGCCGTGGTCACCCTCGACGGGATCCCGGTGGGCGAGGTGACCGACGTGCTGCACCCGCCCGGCCCTGACCTGCTCGTTGTCGGCCGCGACGACGGCAGCGAGGTGCTCGTGCCGTTCGTCCGGGACATCGTGCCGGCCGTCGACGTCCACGCCGGTCGCCTCGTCCTCGACCCGCCGCCGGGCCTGCTCGACCTCGACGCCGCGGAGTGAGCGGTGGGCTTCGCCGCAACCTCGCCGCCCGGCCCCACCGATCTGCCCGGCGCACCCATCGCGATGCGCGTCGACGTGGTGACGATCTTCCCGGGCTACTTCGCGCCGCTCGGCATCTCGCTGCTCGGCAAGGCGCAGGAGCGCGGGCTCGTCGACGCCCGCGTCCACGACCTGCGCGAGTGGACCTCCGACCCGCATCGCACGGTCGACGACACGGCGTACGGCGGCGGCCCGGGCATGGTGATGAAGCCAGAGCCGTGGGGCGTGGCCCTCGACGCCGTGACGGCCGACCCGCCGGCCGGTGGCGCGGCGCCGCACCTGCTCGTGCCCTCGCCGAGCGGGCGCCCGTTCACCCAGGCGCTCGCGGCGCACTATGCCGCCCTGCCGTGGCTGGTGATCGCCTGCGGTCGCTACGAGGGCATCGACGCGCGTGTCCTCGACGACGCCAGGCGCCGGATGACGGTCGACGAGATCTCCATCGGCGACTACGTGCTGGCCGGGGGAGAGATCGCCGCGCTGGTCGTCATCGAGGCCGTCACCCGGCTGCTGCCGGGCGTCGTCGGCAACGCCGAGTCGGTGACCGACGACTCGTTCGCCCCCGGCCGGATGGAGCAGTTGCTCGAGGGACCGGTCTACACCAGGCCACCGAGCTGGCGGGGGCTCGACGTGCCGCCGGTCCTGCTGTCGGGCGACCACGGTGCCATTGCGCGCTGGCGCAGGGACGAGGCGCTGCGGCGGACGGCGGTGCGCCGGCCGGAGCTCGCGGCGCGGCTCGCGGCCGGCGCGCTCGACCGGCGGGACCGCGAGGTGCTGGCCGAGGCCGGGTTCGTCACCGACCCCGGTGGTGTGGCAGAGTAGATCGCTGGCCGCCTGTGCCACCGACCGCCAGGCGCCCATCCCGACCGACCGGCTACCCACGGTTCGCGGCGCTCGCTGTTGAGCGCACCGCGAGGACGAGTGACGAGGACGACGACCGCCATGCACACCCTGGACACGCTCGACGCCGCCTCGCTGCGCAGCGACATCCCGGCCTTCCGCCCGGGAGACACGGTCAAGGTCCACGTCCGCGTCGTGGAGGGCAACCGCTCCCGCGTCCAGGTCTTCCAGGGCGTGGTCATCCGGCGCCAGGGCGGCGGGGTCCGCGAGACCTTCACCGTCCGCAAGGTGAGCTTCGGCGTGGGAGTCGAGCGGACCTTCCCGGTGCACACGCCGGTCATCGAGCGCATCGAGGTCGTCACCAGGGGCGACGTCCGGCGGGCCAAGCTCTACTACCTGCGCGACCTGCGCGGCAAGGCCGCGAAGATCAAGGAGAAGCGCGACCACGTCGGTCGCTGACCGCCGGCTGGTGCGCTGCCCTTCCTCCCCGCGACCGGGGTGGGGGCGGGGTGCCTGTCGTAGGCTTCTCTGGATGTCGCCGATCCGCTCCGCGCACCTGGCCTCGACCTGTGAGCCGCCCGTCCACGAGCGCGAGGTCGGCCGGGTCCTGCTCCTCGACGACGGCTGGGACGGCTGGGACGGCTCTGGCGGCCCTGCCTTGACCGGTCCGCTCGCCGGCCAGCCCCTGTCGAGGCCGACCGTCCCCGAGGCGCTGTCCCGGACGGCGCCGTGATCCCGCTGCCGCGCGGCCAGACGATCCGCCGCGACGGTGGCCTCTGGGCCTTCGAGCGGGCGCTCGCCCGCCACGGGCTCGTGCCGGTGGCCGGCGTCGACGAGGCCGGCCGGGGGGCGTGCGCCGGCCCGCTCGTCGTCGCCGCCTGCGTGCTGGCGGACGGCAAGCGCGGCCAGGTGCCGGAGCTGGCCGACTCCAAGCTGCTGACCCCGGCCACCCGGGAACGGGTCCACGCCCAGGTGCTGCGCCGCGCGGTGGCCCACCGCGTCGTCGTGATCCCCGCTGCGGAGGTCGACCGGCTGGGGCTGCACGTCGCCAACGTCATCGGCATGCGCCAGGCCGTCGCCGGGCTGGGCCTGCGCCCGTCGTACGTCCTCACCGACGGCTTCCCGGTGCCCGGGCTGGGCATCCCCGGGCTGGCGATGTGGAAGGGCGACCAGGTCGCGGCATCGGTCGCCGCCGCCTCCGTCCTCGCGAAGGTGACGAGGGACCGCATCATGCGCGAGATGCACGAGCGCTACCCGCATTACGACTTCTCCTCGCACAAGGGCTACGTGACTCCCGAGCACACCGCCGCCCTCGAGCAGCACGGCCCCTGCCCGGAGCATCGCTTCTCCTACGTCAACGTCGCCCGGGTGGGCGACGTAGCTGTCCGGACCGCCGGTGGGGACAATGGCTACGTGATCGCACACATCGTGGATGGGGCCGGGCGCGGCGTCGGATCGGGCGAAGCATGAGCGCCGAGGATCTCGAGAAGTACGAGACCGAGATGGAGCTCCAGCTCTACCGCGAGTACCGCGACGTGGTGGGGCTGTTCAGCTACGTGGTCGAGACCGAGCGGCGCTTCTACCTCGCGAACGACGTCAAGGTCGAGGTGCGCAACGCCGGGTCCGACGTCTACTTCGAGGTCGCCATGACCGACGCGTGGGTGTGGGACATGTACCGCCCTGCGCGGTTCGTGAAGAACGTCCGCGTCATGACCTTCAAGGACGTCAACGTCGAGGAGATCGCCAAGAGCGACCTGGAGCCACCACGTAGTGGAGGGACGTTCGGCGGGTAGGCCCAGCCGGGTCCGCTGGGCAAGAGCAGGAGGACCTGGATGAGCGAGCAGGATGCGCAAGCCCCCGGCGAGCCGGATCGTGACGACCGGCAGCGCGGCGCCGACCCCCGGACGGGGGCGGCCCGGCGGACCTCCCCTGATGGCCCCGAGCCGGCTGCCAACCAGGCCAAGGCCGAGCCGGTGGCCGGCGAGGGCAACGTGAGCCCGGGCACCGGCTCGTACGGCGCCGACAGCGGCGGCACGGGCGTCGGCGTCAGTCAGCCGGACCGCGCCGGCCATGCCGGTGCCGCGCCCGACGTCCCTGCCGGTGGGGCCGGAGAGTCCACCGGTGGTGGGCTCGCCTACCGCCAGCCGCAGCGCTACGGCGCGAGTGGGGAGCCGATCGCCACCGATGACCGCGCGGGCGCCGAGGCCGCCGCACCCGGGGGGCCGGCCGCGCGCCGGCCCGGCGCGGAGGGAAGCGGTGACGACGCCGGCGTGACCGGCTTCGCCGAGACGCCCATGCCGGGGACGTCCGAGAGCGCCGCTCCGGCGCAGGGGGTGCGCCGGGCGGTCTACGAGGGTGCCGGCGCGGACGGCAGTGACGTGCCTGCTGAGGAGGCCGACGTACCGGTGGCGGAGCGCCGGACCGGTTCCTCCGGGCCCGGTAGCTCTGCGGCCGCCCGCGGCGAGGTGCCGCAGCCGCACGTCGAGCAGACCCAGTCGGGCGACGCGCAGCCGGGCCCGACCCACGAACGGCCGGTGACCGGCGTGCACCGCTCCGCCTCGCCTAGCGGCGAGGTCGGCCCCGGCTAGGGCCGTCGCCCTCCGGCGCCAAGGCCGGGCGCGACCCCACGGCCCGCCCGTGATCCGGCGTTCCTCGCGCCTGCTCGGCTTGTCGCTGTCCATCGTGGCTCCCGTCGTGGCCTCGTGCCGGTCCGTCGTCGTTCACGTCGGCGCGCTCGCACATCCACGCAGTGGGCGGTGACGCTGCCGAGCGCCGTCCACAGCACGGCGCGTCGTCCACAGCCCACGGCTGCGCACGGCGCTCCGGTCCTCCGGTCCGCACCCTTGAGCCCCGGGACGTCGTGACGGTGGAGGTGCGCGGTGCGGGTCAAGGACGCGGTTGGCCGCTTCGGGGAGGACGTGGCGGCCGAGTTCCTCCAGCGGGCCGGGCTGCGCATCGTGCAGCGCAACTGGAGGTGCCGCGAGGGCGAGCTCGACATCGTCGCCCGCGACGGTGACGAGCTCGTCTTCTGCGAGGTCAAGGCGCGCAGTGGCAACGGGTTCGGCTCCCCCGTCGAGGCGGTGACCCCGGCCAAGGTCCGCCGGTTGCGACTGCTGGCGGCCAGGTGGCTGGCCGAGGACCGGGGCGCCGGCTCGCTGGGCCGTGGCTGCTCGACGGTGCGGTTCGACGTGGTCGGCGTCCTGCGGGCGCCCGACGGCGTGACGGTGGAGCACGTGCGGGGGGTGCTGTAGGTGCCGCTCGCCCGCACTCATGCGGTCGCCCTGCTCGGCGTCACCGGGCACGTCGTCGAGGTGGAGGCCGATCTCGCGCAGGGCCTTCCCGCGCTGTCCATCATCGGCCTGCCCGACGCAGCGCTCGCGGAGTCGCGCGACCGGGTGCGCTCGGCGATCGTCAACAGCGGTCTGTCGTGGCCCCAGCGGCGCATCACGATCGGACTGTCGCCCGCCTCGCTGCCCAAGGCCGGCTCGGCCTTCGACCTCGCCGTGGCGGCGGCCGTGCTGGCGGCTGCCGGCGTGGTGGCCGCCGCGGCGGTGGCCTCGCTCACCTTCGTCGGCGAGCTGGCGCTCGACGGACGGGTCCGGCCGGTGCGCGGCGTGCTGGCGGCAGCTCTCGCAGCGGTCCGGCACGGGCGGCCGCACGTCGTCGTGCCGCTCGACTGCCTTGCCGAGGCCGTGCTGGTCCCCGGCGTGGTCGCGTGGGGAGTCGAGTCCCTCGCCGGCCTGGTGGCCCGACTGACCGGCACCATGGCGGCCGGTGACCCGGACGGCGTCGTCGAGGCCCGGTACGGCGATCCGCTCGTGGGCACGCCGCCGCGCCGGTCCGAGCGGCCGGAGCTGGCCGACGTGGTGGGGCAGCCGGACGCTCGCCGGGCGGCCGAGGTGGCGGCGGCGGGCGGCCATCACCTGTTCCTGCACGGCCCTCCCGGCACCGGCAAGACCATGCTGGCCGAGCGCTTGCCCGGGCTGCTGCCTGATCTCGACACAGCGTCGGCGCTCGAGGTCACCGCCGTGCACTCGGTGGCCGGCGAGCTGGAGGCCGGCTGCCCGCTGCTCGTCCGGCCGCCGTTCCGCAGCCCTCACCACACGGCGTCGGTGCCTGCTCTCGTCGGCGGTGGCAGTGGCGTCGCCCGGCCCGGTGCGGTCTCGCTCGCGCATCGCGGCGTGCTGTTCCTCGACGAGGCGCCCGAGTTCGCCACCGGAGTGCTCGACGCGCTGCGCCAGCCGCTGGAGAGCGGCGAGGTCGTCATCGCGCGCAGTGGCGGAGCGGCCACCTACCCGGCGAGGTTCCTGCTCGTGCTGGCCGCCAACCCGTGCCCCTGCGCGCGGGCCGGCTCCGGGCCGCTCGACTGCACCTGCTCGCCGCCGGTGCGCCGCCGCTACCTCGGCCGGCTCTCCGGTCCCCTGCTCGACCGGATCGACCTGCAGTGCGAGATGGAGCCGCTCTCGCCGGCCGACCTCATGACCGACCGTCAGCTCGTCGAGCCCACCGCCGTCGTGGCGGACCGGGTGGCCGCGGCGCGCGCTGCCGCCCTGGAGCGGTACGCGGGCACGCCGTGGCAGACCAATGCCGAGGTGCCCGGTCGTACCCTTCGCGACCGGTGGGCGCCGACGCGCGCCGGCCGCCGGGTGGCGGAGGACGCGCTGGCCCGTGGCCATCTCACCGTGCGCGGCTACGACCGGGTGCTGCGGGTCGCGTGGACCGTCGCCGATCTCACGACCGGTCGCGCGCCGGACGCGGGAGAGGTCGCCGATGCCCTGTACCTGCGGGCAGGCGCCGTGGTGAGGGCGGCATGACGGCCGACGAGGGCTCGCCGACCGACGAGTGCCACGCCCGGATCGGGCTGTCCCGCCTGGTGGAGCCCGACGACCGTGCCGCCGTGGAGCTGGTGGCCGCTGCCGGGCCGGGTGCGCTCTGGGCCGCGGCGCTTCGCGGTACCGCGGCGGTCGAGCGACTGGTCGAGGCCTCGGCCGTCCGCAGGCCGCCCCGGCTGCTGCGCAGGATCGCCGCCGAGCCGCCGTCGACCGCCGAGGTGGAGCGCGACGTCACGTCGGCCGTCGCCCTCGGCGCCCGGGTCGTGTGCCCGGGGGATCCCGACTGGCCGACGCCGCTCGACCTGCTCGAACCGGCCCGGCCGCTGTGCCTGTGGGTGCGCGGTGCCATCGAGCTCGAGCTCGCGACCGTCCGGGCGGTCGCCGTGGTCGGCTCCCGGGCGGCCACCAGCTACGGCACCTACGTGGCCGGGGAGCTCGGGTACGGCCTCGCTCAGCAGGGCTGGACGGTGGTGTCCGGCGGTGCCTACGGCATCGACGGGGCCGCCCACCGCGGAGCGCTCGCCGCCGATGGGCTGACCATCGCGGTGCTCGCCTGCGGCATCGACATCGCCTATCCGCGGGGCCACGCCACGCTGCTCGAGCGCATCGCCGAGCAGGGGGTTCTCGTCACGGAGTGGCCGCCGGGCTCCTCGCCGTACCCGCACCGGTTCCTCAGCCGCAATCGTCTGATCGCGGGACTGACCACGGGCACGGTGGTGGTGGAGGCGGCGGCCCGCAGCGGCGCGCGCAGCACCGCCAACTGCGCCGCCGAGCTCGGCCGTCAGCTGATGGCCGTGCCCGGCCCGGTGACCTCCGCGATGTCGGTGGGCTGCCACGAGATGCTGCGCGAGGGAGCAACCTGCGTGCGGTCGGCGGCCGACGTGATCGAGGCGCTGGCGCCGATGGGCGAGCACTTGACGGAGCCGCAACGCGGGCCTGACGAGCCGCGGGACCACCTGCCACCGGCCCAGCGCCGCACCCTGGAAGCGGTCCCCGTTCACCGCGCGCGCCCGGCGGTGGGCATCTCGCGCGAGGCCGGGATCCCGCTGGACGAGGTGCGCCGGGCGCTGGGGACGCTGGAGGTGACCGGATTCGTCGAGCGCCACGAGGGCGGCTACCGGCTGAGCGCCGCCGAGCGGGCGCGGCGACGGCGCGCTCGCCGTGGGAGATCGAGCGGCGGACCGAGCAACGGCCCGGGCGGTGAGCCGCCCGGTGGATGACTCGTCCGACGCGCCTGGTGCGGTGCTTGACCGGCGGGGAGGTGGGCGGCGAGCGTCATCACCATGACGACCGGGCCGGCGCTCCCCGAGGACGCGGTGACGGCGCTCGACGCGTTCGCCCGCCATCTCCGGGCCGAGCGCAGCCTGTCGCCGCACACCGTGCGGGCGTACGTCGGTGACGTCACCAGCCTGCTCGACCATGCGGCCCGCATGGGCCGCGGGCCGGGCGGCCTCGACATCGGCGTCCTGCGGAGCTGGCTGGCCCGGTCCCGGACGAGCGGGCTCGCGCGGACGACCCTCGCCAGGCGGGCGGCGGCGGCTCGGGTGTTCACCGCCTTCGCGGTGCGCAGGGGGCTGCTCGGCCACGACCCCGGTGCGCTGCTCGGCACCCCCAAGGGGCACCGCACGCTCCCGCCGGTGCTCCGGGCGGACGAGGTGAGCACCCTGCTCGCCCGGCCATCGGACGACGGTCCGCTCGCCCTCCGGGACCAGGCGATCCTCGAGCTGCTCTATGCGACCGGCGTCCGGGTCGCCGAGCTCTGCGGCCTCGACGTGGACGACATCGACGGGAGCCGTCGGCTGCTCCGGGTGCTCGGCAAGGGCGCCAAAGAGCGATCCGTGCCGTTCGGCATCCCGGCCGCCGCCGCGCTGGACGACTGGCTGGCGCGGGGCCGCCCGGCGCTCGTCACGAACCGCAGCGGACCGGCCGTTCTCCTCGGCGCGCGTGGCGGCCGCCTCGATCCGCGCACCGCCCGCCGCGTCGTGCGCGACCGGATGGGGGAGGTCGCCGGTGCGCCCGCTCTCGGGCCGCACGGCCTGCGGCACACCGCCGCCACGCACCTGCTGGAGGGTGGAGCTGACCTGAGAAGCGTCCAAGAGCTTCTCGGGCACGCTACGCTCGCTACGACCCAGATTTACACCCATGTGACCGTCGAGCGACTTAAGGCGACCTATGACCGAGCCCACCCCCGCGCCTGACGGTTCGGGCGTCCTGGCGTCGGGACCGGGCGACGATCCGGACGCGGGTCGGGCCCCCGCCCGCGCGACGACGGTGCTGCGCTCCAGCGGGCGCGGCCGGGCGAAGCTGTCCGACGAGGAGCGCAGCGAGATCGATGCCGCCATCGCCGCGCTCTGGCAGGAGTTCAAGGAGACCGGCGACCAGCGGCTGCGCGAGCGGCTGATCCTGCACTACTCGCCTCTCGTGAAGTACGTCGCCGGCCGCGTCGGCGTGGGGCTGCCGCCCAACATCGAGCAGGCCGATCTGGTCTCCTACGGCATCTTCGGCCTCATCGACGCCATCGAGAAGTTCGACCTCACGCGCTCCATCAAGTTCGAGACGTACGCCATCAGCCGCATCAAGGGCGCCATCATCGACGAGCTGCGGGCGATCGACTGGATCCCGCGCTCGGTCCGCTACAAGGCCCGCGAGGTGGAGAAGGCGTACGCGGCGCTCGAGGGGCGGCTGCACCGCACTCCGACCGAGGCGGAGGTCGCTGCCGAGCTCGGTATCGGCATCGAGGACTTGCACCAGATCTTCAGCCAGGTGTCGTTCGTCAACGTCGTCGCGCTCGACGAGCTGCTGAACGTCGGTGGCGAGCGGGGCGACAAGCTCTCCCTGGTGGACACCCTCGAGGACACCAAGGCAGAGGATCCCGTTCAGGCGTTCGAGACCGAGGAGATCAAGTACCTCCTCGCCAGGGCGATCAACACGCTCCCCGAGCGGGAGAAGATCGTCGTCACCCTCTACTACTACGAGGGGCTCACGCTGGCCGAGATCGGTCAGGTGCTGGGCGTCACCGAGAGCCGCATCTGCCAGATGCACACCAAGGCGGTCCTCCAGCTGCGGGCCAAGCTCGCCGACGGGCGGGACTGACCGGCCGATCGCCGGGGTGGTGCCCGCGGGCGCCGGCCCGAGGCCCTACGGCGGATGCCGGGCGAGCCGGGATCCCCGGCGACCGCCGGGCGAGACGGTCGTCGCGCCGCGCCGCCTCGGCAGCATCGTCACGAGGGCGAGCGCTCCCGCGCAGGAGGCGCATCCCAGGGCGGTGAGTCCGGCCGAGGCGGCCAGCACCGCCGGCCCGGCGCCTGGGGGCGAGCCCGGCGCAGCACCGCCACCCGGCGCCGGGCGCGGCCCGGCAACGGGACCCACCGCCACCGAGGCGCCCACCCGGGCACGGACGGCGGCCGATGAGGTCGGCCCGCGGGCCGGTGCCTCGAGCGGGACCGGCGCTGCTCCCGGGGCCGATCGAGGTGCCTGGCCGGCGGCGGGCGGACGCGGCCGGTAGGGAGCGCCGACCGGCAGCGAGCCGGTGACCACCCGGTGGTCGAGCGGCAGCAGCCGGATCGGACCGGCGTCGAGCAGCGCGAGCGGGTCGAGGTAGGTCGCGCCGCGGCGGGCGCCCCAGTGCAGGCACCAGCCCGCGCACCCGGCATGCCGGCCAGCCACCAGGCCGATCCGCTGGCCCGCCCGCACCCGTTGGCCGGCTCGCACGGCGGGAGCGAGCGGCTCGTACTCGGTGCGCAGGCCGCCGGGGTGGTCGATCGTCACGACGCCGCGGCCGGCCACCAGGCCCGCGTAGGCGACCACCCCTGCTCCGGCGGCCAGCACCGGCCGGGAAGCGGCAACGGCGAGGTCGACGCCGCGGTGGCCGGGACCGTACGGGCTCGCGGGCGGCTGGAACGAGCGGACCACGGCCGGAGGGCCGGGCAGCGGCCACCGCCACCCACTGTCGGGGGTAGCAGCGGAGGCGGTGGCCGCCGATGCACCGGCGCAGCACAGCCACCCCACGCCGGCGAGCAGGGCGAGGAGGCGGGACGGGCGCGACCGGTGCATGGGAGCAAGCCTGGCGAGGAGAGGCGGGGGCGGGGAGGGGAGGGGCGGGGGCTGTGGACGAGGAGGCGGGCTGTGGACAGGGAGGGGGTGGGCTTGACAGGCTCGCTCGTTCGACCCGGGAGCGCTGGGTGTGCGACACTCGAGGCAGCGGCGCGGGCTTCCGCGCCGACTTCGCACGCCCGCAGCCGGCAGGTCCCCCACCGGCGAGCTCTCGGTCCCGGCAGCCCCGGGTCCCGCGCGGGCGTCAGGGTGGCGGCAGAGTGCCGCTACGACAACCGAGGGAGACCGCGGCGGACGCCGGCGGTCGGGAAGGCACGGTACGGCGATGGCCGTCGTCACCATGAAGCAGCTGCTCGAGAGCGGCGTCCACTTCGGGCACCAGACCCGCCGGTGGAACCCGAAGATGAAGCGGTTCATCTTCACCGAGCGCAACGGCATCTACATCATCGACCTGCAGCAGTCGCTGTCCTACATCGACCGCGCGTACGACTTCATCAAGGAGACCGTCGCCCACGGCGGGACCATCCTGTTCGTCGGCACGAAGAAGCAGGCGCAGGAGACGGTCGCGGAGCAGGCGACCCGCGTCGGCATGCCGTACGTCAACCAGCGCTGGCTCGGCGGCATGCTCACCAACTTCTCCACCGTCTACAAGCGGTTGCAGCGGCTCAAGGAGCTCGAGCTCATCGAGCAGACCGGCGGCACGACGGTGATGACCAAGAAGGAGAGCCTCGTCCTCCAGCGCGAGCGGGAGAAGCTCGATCGCACCCTCGGCGGCATCCGCGACATGCAGCGGGTCCCGAGCGCGGTCTGGATCGTCGACACCAAGAAGGAGCACATCGCGGTCGGCGAGGCGCGCAAGCTCGGCATCCCGGTCGTCGCGATCCTCGACACCAACTGCGACCCGGACGAGGTCGACTACCCCATCCCCGGCAACGATGACGCGATCCGCAGCGTCACCCTGCTCACCAGGGTGATCGCCGACGCGGTCGCGGACGGCCTGATGGCACGGGCCGGGGCCAGCCTCGGCGACGCGAAGCCCGCCACCGGCGAGCTCGCGACCGACGAGCCGCTCGCCGACTGGGAGCGCGAGCTGCTCGAGGGCCAGCAGGCCGGTGCGCCGGAGGGGGCAGCCGCGTCCGCCGCCGCAACCCCCGAGGCGGCCGCCGCCGCAACCCCCGAGGCCGTCGGCGAGGCTGCCACCGGGCCAGCCGCTGAGCCCGCCGGCGAGACCCCCGCCGACCAGCAGGCGCAGCCGGACGCCGGTGCGGCCGGTACCGGCGCCTGACGGCACCGCGCGAGCCGGTCGGCCGCGCCGCCGTGGCACCCGGAGCATCGGCGGGCCACGGCGCGCTCGGCCACCGGCTTCCAGACGAAGCCTGCGCGCTAGGACGAGCAGCACGGACGAGCAGCACCGACGACCAGCACCGACGAGCACGCCAGACGAGACGGAAGACGAGAGATGGCTGACATCACCGCCGCGGACGTGAAGAAGCTCCGCGACGCAACCGGCGCCGGCATGATGGCCGCGAAGCGGGCCCTCCAGGAGGCGGACGGCGACTTCGAGCGAGCCGGCGAGATCCTGCGCATCAAGGGCGAGACCAAGGTCAAGGAGCGCGGTGCCGAGCGCACCGCCGGCAACGGCCTCGTCGCGGCCGCCGAGAGCGCCATGATCGAGCTCAACTGCGAGACCGACTTCGTCGCCAAGAACGAGCAGTTCCAGCAGCTGGCCGCCGACATCGTCGCGCACGCCGCGGGGACCAAGCCGGCCGACGTTGCCGAGCTGCTGGAGCAGCGGCTCGCCGACGGCCGCACCGTCGCCGAGAACATCGACTCGGTCGCGGCCGTGATCGGCGAGAAGCTTCAGCTGGGCAGGGTCGTCGCCTTCGACGGCCGGGTCGCCGCCTACATGCACCGGCGCAGCTCCGACCTGCCGCCGCAGGTCGGCGTCCTCGTCGAGTTCACCGGTGACAACCTCGAGGCGGCCCGCGCCGCCGCCATGCAGGTGGCCGCGATGCGCCCGTCGTACGTCACTCGCGACGAGGTGCCGTCCGACGTCGTGGACAACGAGCGGCGCATCGCCGAGGCCACCGCCCGCGAGGAGGGCAAGCCAGAGCAGGCGCTGCCGAGGATCGTCGAGGGCCGCGTCAACGGCTTCTTCAAGGACACCGTGCTGCTCGAGCAGTCCTCGGTGCAGGACACCAAGCGCACCGTGCAGCAGGTCCTGGACGAGGCCGGCGTGACGGTCTCCAGGTTCGCCCGCTTCGAGGTCGGCCAGAGCTGAGCAGTGCCTGACGGCGCCCGCCGGGGCGCCGAAGCCACCGGGCAATCGACGACGAGGAGGCCGCCGGCCGTGACCGACCACGACGCGCAGGCGGCCCCCTTCTCGGCGCTGCCCACCCTCCCGCACGCTCCCGACGGCATGCAGTGGGGCAGGGTCCTGCTCAAGCTGTCGGGCGAGGCGTTCGCCGGCGGCGACGGGCGGCTCGGCATCGATCCGCCGACCGTCCGCAGCATCGCGAGGCAGCTCGCCGACGTGGCCCGCACGGGGGTGCAGGTCGCTGTCGTCGTCGGCGGCGGCAACATGTTCCGCGGCGCGCAGCTCTCGCAGGGCGGCATGGACCGGCCGCGGGCCGACTACATGGGCATGCTCGCGACGGTCATCAACTGCCTCGCCCTGCAGGACTTCCTCGAGAAGCAGGGCATCGACACCCGGGTGCAGACGGCCATCGCCATGGGGCAGGTGGCCGAGCCGTACGTCCCGCGCCGCGCGATCCGGCACCTGGAGAAGGGGCGGGTCGTCATCTTCGGCGCCGGCCTCGGCGCCCCGTTCTTCTCGACCGACACGACGGCCGCCCAGCGGGCGCTGGAGATCGGTGCGCAGGCCGTCCTCATGGCCAAGCAGGTCGATGGCGTGTACGACGACGACCCGCGGCAGAACCCGGCCGCGGTGAAGTTCGACCGGCTCGACTACGCCGAGGCGCTGACCCGCGGCCTGCGGGTCGCCGATGCGACCGCCTTCAGCCTCTGCATGGACAACAACCTGCCCATCGTCGTGTTCAGCCTGCTGGAGGACGGCAACATCGCGCGCGCCATCCGCGGTGAGAAGATCGGCACGTTGGTGACGCGGCTCAGCTCGTAGCCGCGGCCGCCTCATCCGACGCTAGGAGCTCGACGTGATCGACGAGACCCTCCTCGAGACCGAGGAGAAGATGGAGAAGGCCGTGGGCGTGGCCAAGGAGGACCTCGGCACCCTGCGGACCGGCCGGGCCACTCCCCAGATGTTCAGCAAGATCGTGGTGGACTACTACGGTGCCCCAACGCCGGTCAACCAGCTCGCGTCGTTCCACGTCCCCGAGCCGCGCATGGCGATCATCACGCCGTACGACAAGAGCGCGCTCGGCGGCATCGAGCGGGCGATCCGCGACAGCGATCTCGGCGTCAACCCCAGCAACGACGGCAACATCATCCGCGTCGTCTTCCCGCAGCTGACCGAGGAGCGCCGCAAGGACCTCATCAAGGTCGCGAAGCACAAGGCGGAGGAGGCGCGGATCTCGATCCGCAACATCCGCCGGCACGGCAAGGACGCCCTCGACCGCCTGGCCCGCGACGGCGACGCGGGGGAGGACGACGTCCGGCGCGCGGAGAAGGAGCTCGAGGACATCACCCACCGCTACATCGCGAGCGTGGACGACCTGCTCCGGCACAAGGAAGCCGAGCTGCTCGAGGTCTGAGCCGACGTGGAAGGCCGAGGACAGGGAGGGCCCGCCGTGACCGAGTCGCATCCCGTGGCCGAGCAGGCGCCCGCCGCGCCTCCTCCGGCGCAGGGCGGCCGGGCCGGGCGCGACCTGCCGGCCGCGATCGGCGTCGGGCTCGGGCTCGGAGCGGTGGTCGTCACGACGCTGCTCGCCTATCGCCCGGCATTCGTCGCGATCGTCGCTGTCGCCGTCGGGCTCGGCCTCTACGAGCTCGTGCAGGCGCTCGCCGCCGGAGGGCGCCGGCTCCCGCTCGTACCGCTGCTCGCCGGCACGGTCGCCATGGTCGCCGCCGCCTACGCCGCCGGCCCTGGCGCGCTTGCCGCCGCCCTCGCCGGCACCGTCGTGGTCGTCGTCCTCTGGCGGCTCACCGCGACCGACTCCGCCTACCTGCCCGACGTCGCCGCGTCGGCGCTCGCCGCGACGTACGTGCCGTTCCTGGCCGGCTTCGCCGTGCTGCTGCTGCGCCCGGCCAACGGCGACCTGCGCGTCATCACGTTCATCGCCACCGTGGTGTGCAGCGACGTCGGCGGCTATGCGGCCGGCGTCCTCTTCGGCCGCCATCCGATGGCGCCGACAGTCAGCCCGAAGAAGTCGTGGGAGGGCTTCGCCGGCTCCACCGTCGCGTGCGTGCTCGGCGGCATCGCGTTCCTGACGCTGCTGCTGCACGGCGCGTGGTGGCAGGGCGCGCTCTACGGCCTGGCCGTCGTGTGCAGCGCCACCGTCGGCGATCTCGGCGAGTCGATGCTGAAGCGCGACCTCGGCATCAAGGACATGGGCACGCTGCTCCCCGGCCACGGCGGCGTCATGGACCGGCTCGACTCGCTCCTCCCGACCGCGCCCGTCGCCTGGCTGCTGCTCTCCACGCTCCTCCCGCCGTCATGACCAGCGCGGGAGCCGGTCACGGCGGAATCCGGCCAGCGAGCAAGGCGTTGGCAGTCCCGATGACCGCAACCCCCGAGCTGACTTTCGCCGCTCCTCGCCGCCCCAAGCCACCGCGGCACCTCGCCGACCTCGCCCTCGCCGAGCGCCGCGCGCTCGCGGTCGAGCTCGGCGAGCGCGCCTTCCGCGCCGATCAGCTCTCCCACCACTACTTCGGCCGTCTGGCGGACGACCCGCAGGCCATGACCGACGTACCGGCGTCCGCGAGGGAGTCCCTGGCCGGTGCCATGCTGCCGCGCCTGCTCTCGCCGGTGCGGCACGTGGAGTGCGACGACGGCACCACCCGCAAGTCGCTGTGGCGCGCCTTCGACGGCACGCTCGTCGAGTCGGTCCTCATGCGCTACCCCGACCGCACCACCATGTGCGTGTCGAGCCAGGCTGGCTGCGGCATGAACTGCCCGTTCTGCGCGACGGGGCAGGCCGGCCTCACCCGCAACCTGTCCAGCGCCGAGATCGTCGAGCAGGTGGTCGCGGGTGCGCGTGCGCTGGCCGCGGGGGAGATCAGCGGTGGCCCCGGCCGGGTGAGCAACGTGGTCTTCATGGGGATGGGGGAGCCGCTCGCGAACTACCGGGCGGTGCTGAGCGCGGTGCGCCGGCTCGTCGACCCGGTGCCCGCCGGCCTCGGGCTCGCCCAGCGGGCGATCACCGTGTCGACCGTCGGCCTGGTGCCAGCGATGCGCCGGCTCGCCGACGAGGGGCTGCAACTGACGCTCGCCTTGTCGCTGCACGCGCCCGACGACGAGCTGCGCGATTCGCTGGTCCCGGTCAACACCCGGTGGCCGGTGGCGGAGGTGCTCGACGCGGCGTGGCACTACGCCCGCGTGACGGGTCGCCGGGTGAGCATCGAGTACGCGCTCATCCGCGACGTGAACGACCAGCCGTGGCGCGCCGACCTGCTGGCGAGCCGGCTGCGGGGCAAGCTCGTCCACGTCAACCTCATCCCGCTCAACCCGACGCCCGGCTCGCAGTGGGACGCCTCGCCGAAGCCGGCGGAGCGCGAGTTCGTCCGCCGGTTGCACGCGGGTGGGGTCAACGCGACGGTGCGCGACACCCGCGGCCGGGAGATCGCCGGGGCCTGCGGGCAGCTCGCCGCCCGCGAGTGAGCCGTTCGCTCCGGGCGCGATCATCTGCTCCGGGCAAAGAACTGCCCAAGGTGCGGTCAATCTGATTCGTACGGATTGACCGATTCGTCCGGTTGGCCGTAGCGTCCTGCCCATCGCTCGGCGACAGGACGTCGGTGCCGGCGGACCGGCTTCGGAGCTTCCTCACCAGCGCAGGCGGCGGACTGCCACCCCGCATCTTGCTGCTGCTCGGGCCGGTCCGAGAGCGGACTCAGCCGCCAGCCAGCCGCCGGGACAGCCCACCGAGAACGAGGAAGGTCGCACGTGAAGAGGATCAGTCTGGCTCTGGCCGGTGCCCTCACCGTGGGCACCGCCATGACGTTCGCCGCGGCCCTGCCAGCGTCCGCGGCCGCCACCCACCAGGTGCCCGTCACGCCCGCTCACGGGCAGGCCATCGCGGGCCACTACATCGTCACGGTCAAGGGCGCGAGCCCGCGCTCGGTGGCGGCCGCGGCGCACGTGTCGCCGCGCTACGTCTACGACAAGGCGCTGCAGGGCTTCGCCGGTGCGCTCAGCGCCGGACAGCTGACCGCGCTGCAGCACGATCCCAACGTGGTCCGCATCGAGCAGGACCAGGTGGCGCACGCCGACGCCACGCAGTACAGCCCGCCGTCGTGGGGCCTCGACCGCATCGACCAGCGCTACCAGCCGCTGTCCGGCTCCTACACGTACTTCGGCACCGGCGCGAGCGCGACCGCGTACGTCATCGACACCGGCATCTACATCTACGACAACGACTTCGGCGGCCGGGCCGCGGTGTCGTACGACGCGCTCGGTGGCAACGGCATCGACTGCAACGGGCACGGCACGCACGTCGCCGGCACCATCGGCGGCGCGGCGTACGGCGTCGCGAAGAGCGTGCAGCTGCGGGCGGTGCGCGTGCTCGACTGCTCCGGGAGTGGCGCCTACTCGAGCGTCATCGCCGGCATGAACTGGGTGGCCGGCAACCACGTGGGCAACGCGGTGGCGAACATGTCGCTCGGCGGCGGCTACTCCGCCGACGTCAACAACGCCGCGACCAACCTGGCCAGCTCCGGCGTGTTCCTCGCCGTCGCCGCCGGCAACAGCAGCGACAACGCGTGCAACTACTTCCCGTCCAGCGCGTACGGCACCGTGACCGTGGCCGCCAGCGACAGCGGCGACAACCGCGCCTCGTTCTCCAACTACGGTGGCTGCGTCGACGTCTACGCGCCCGGCGTCAACATCACCTCCGACTGGCTGAACGGCGGCACCAACACCATCAGCGGCACCTCGATGGCGACGCCGCACGTGACCGGCGTCGGCGCGCTGTACAAGGGCGACTACGGCGACGCGTCGTGGTCGACGATCGCCAACTGGATCATCAACAACGCCACGACGAACGTCATCTACGGCAACCCGGGCGGCACGCCCAACCGGCTGCTCTACATGTACGGCCTGTAGTCCTCCGGCCGGCCACGCGTCGGGCCGCCGCGGGTGCCGAGACCCCCGCGGCGGCCCGTCCGCGTTCTCTGCAAGTTTCCCTGCTCTCGGCAACGATTGACCGGCAACGCGGAGAGCCCCGGCGGCCACGCCAGTGCGGCGCAGGTTCCACGGCACGGGTAAAGGTTTCACCAAGCGCATGAAAAGTATCCTTATGCCCTCATTGACCGCAATCGCGGCGCTCTCCTAGCGTCAGCGGCGTCGTCCGACGACGGGGATCCGTCAGTCGCCGAAAGCCTTGTCGGGTGCTCGTTCCATCGCTCGTGACTCGCCGGTCAACGACAGCACTGACATCACCGGGCGAGCGCGCGCCATGCGGCCCTCGCTCCGGGCGGCGACGGATCCGGCTCCACGCCGCCGGTTAGCCACCGAAGACCTAGGAAGGACGAACGTGAAGAAGATCAGCCTTGCCGTGGCAGGCGCCCTCACCGTGGGCACCGCCATGACGTTCGCGACGGTCGCTCCCGCCTCCGCGGCGCCCACGCGCACGGTCGCCGTCACCGCCGCCCACGGGCAGGCCATCGCCGGCCATTACATCGTCACGGTCTCGGGGACGAGCGCGCGCTCGGTAGCCGCGGCCGCTCATGTGACCCCCCGCTACGTGTACGACAAGGCCCTCAACGGCTTCGCGGGCGCGCTGACCGGCGGTCAGCTGACGGCGCTCCAGCACAACCCCAACGTCACGCGGATCGAGCAGGACGCGGTCGTCCACATCGACACCACCCAGTCGCCGGTCACCTGGGGACTGGACCGCATCGACCAGCGCAACCGGCCGCTCAGCAACAGCTACACCTATACCAACAGTGGTCAGGGCGTGACTGCCTACATCATCGACACCGGCATCTACGTCTCGCACTCTGACTTCGGTGGTCGCGCCGCGGTGTCGTACGACGCCATCGGCGGCAACGGCATCGACTGCAACGGCCACGGCACCCACGTCGCCGGCACCGTCGGCGGCACCACGTACGGCGTGGCCAAGAGCGTGCAGCTGCGGGCCGTGCGCGTGCTCGACTGCAGCGGCAGCGGCTCCAACTCGGGCGTCATCGCCGGCATGAACTGGGTCGCCAGCAACCACGCGACCAAGTCGGTGGCGAACATGTCGCTCGGCGGCGGGTTCTCGTCCAGCGTGAACAGCGCGGCGACCAACCTGGTCAACTCCGGCGTGTTCCTCGCGGTCGCCGCCGGCAACAGCAACGCCGACGCGTGCAACTACTCGCCGTCCAGCGCCCCGGGCACGCTCACCGTGGCGGCCAGTGACATCAACGACGCGCGCGCCTCGTTCTCCAACTACGGTGGCTGCGTCGACGTCTACGGGCCCGGCGTGAACATCACGTCCGACTGGCTGAACAACGGCACCAACACCATCAGCGGCACCTCGATGGCGACGCCGCACGCGACCGGCGTGGGCGCCCTCTACAAGTCGTCGGTCTCCGGCAACCCGGCGTCCTCGACCGTGGTCAGCTGGATCATCAACAACGCGACCACGAACGTGATCTCCGGCAACCCGAGCGGCACCCCGAACCGGCTGCTCTACAAGTCCACCCTGTAACCGGAACGCCATGCGACAGGCCGCCGCGGTCCCCTCCCGCGGCGGCCTGCTCGCGTCAGCAGCAACCGAGGAGGGAGCGTCATGAGCAGGCTCGCGCTCGCCATCGGGACCGTCGCGGCTCTCGCCACCGGGGTGACGGCGACGGGCACGGCCGGCGCCACCGGTGCCGCACCGGTGCACCTCGTCGCCATGGCACCGGCGAGCGGCCCTGCCGTCGCGGGGCAGTACATCGTCACGGTGGCCGGTGCGGGCCCGCGCTCGGTCGCGGCCGCCGCGCACGTGACGCCGCGCTACGTGTACGACGCGGCGCTGCACGGCTTCGCGGCGCGGCTCGATCCCGGGCGGCTGCAAGCGCTCCAGCACGACCCGCACGTCGTCCGCATCGAGCAGGACGGCATCGTGCGCATGCACGCGGCGCCGTGGGGGCTGGACCGCATCGACCAGCGCAACCTGCCGCTCGACGGGCTCTACCACGTGATGGGCAACGGCGGGGGCGTGACGGCGTACGTGATCGACACGGGCATCTCCGTGTCGCACCCCGACTTCGGTGGCCGGGCGGCCGTCGCCTATGACGCGACGGGTGGCAACGGCATCGACTGCAACGGGCACGGGACCCACGTCGCCGGCATCATCGGTGGCACGGCGTACGGAGTCGCCAAGGGCGTCGCGCTGCGGGCCGTGCGCGTGCTCGACTGCAACGGTAGCGGGTCCACCTCCGCGGTCATCGCCGGCGTCGACTGGGTCACGAGCCACCACGCGCCGAAGTCGGTGGCGAGCATGTCGCTCGGTGGCGCGCTCTCCTCGTCGCTCAACAGTGCCGTGACGTCGCTCGCCAACTCGGGCGCCTTCGTGTCCGTGGCGGCTGGCGGTAGCAATGCCAACGCCTGCAACTACTCGCCGGCGAGCGCGACGGGAGCGGTCGCGGTGGCCGCGAGCAGCAGCACCGACGCGCGCGCGAGCTTCAACAACTACGGCAGTTGCGTCGCGCTGTACGCGCCGGGGGTCGGCATCACCTCGGACTGGCTGAACGGCGGCGCCAACGCTCTCAGCGGCAATTCGATGTCCGCGGGGTTCGTCGCCGGCGTCGGTGCGCTCTACAAGGCCAAGTTCGGGGACGCGAGCTGGACGACGGTCCGCGACTGGATCCTCGGCAACGCCACCAACGGCGTCATCACCGGCAACCCGGCCGGCACGCCCAACAAGCTGCTCTACATGCTGGGGCTCTAGCTCGGTCACGGCGTCGCCTGGCACCTCTTCTCACCGGGCCTCCTGGGCGGACGGCTCGAGGGAGGAGGAGCCGGGTGCGCAGGGCTCAGCTCAGCGCGTAGGTGGAGTGCCGGTCCCAGCGGCCGTGCTCGTCGCGCACCATCAGCACGAGCTCGTCGATCCGGGCGGAGACCGGCAGCCGGGGGGCAACATCGGCGACGACGTGCGCGAGCGCGTCGGGGTCGACGGCGTCGCCGATGGACAGGTGCGGCACGATCGACGGGAACCGGCCCGCGTAGGAAGGGGTCTCCGGCCACCGGCGCTCGATCTCGAGGGTCAGGCGGACGAACGGGTCCACCGGGCGCGGCGCCAGCCACAGCGTCGACGGGAACCGGCCGAGCTCGACGAAGTCGACGTCGAACGCCTCGACGCGGGCGACCAGCTCGCGCAACGCGCCGAGCTCGCTCTCGTGCAGGCGCTCGGGCGGCAGCCACGGGTACAGGATCGTCACGTGCGGCGGCATCCCTTGCGCGGCCGACGGATCCAGGTCGGCGCGCCAGCGCCCCACGACGCTGTCCAGCTCGGGAACGAGCGCGACGAGCGCCGTCGAGACGATCGGCCAGTCGTTCATGGACCGACCCTAGCGGTGCGGTGGAACGGGCCGGACGCGGGCCGCCAGGAGCCTGGGACGGGTCAGCCGCGGACCAGCTCGTACACCAGAGCGAGGCCGAGCGCGCCCAGCACGGCCGCGGCTGCGCGGTCCAGCGAGCGGCGCACGGCCGGGCGATCCGCGATCAGGTCCCGCACGCCGCCGGCCACCAGGCCGACGACGGCGTCGACCAGCAGGCCGACCGCCTGCAGGATCAGCCCGAGCAGGAGGAACTGCACGACCACCGATCCGTGCCCCTGCCGGACGAACTGCGGCAGGAACGCCATGAAGAACAGCGCCATCTTGGGGTTCGCCAGGTTGGTCAGCGTGCCGCGCCAAAACGTCGTCCACCGGCTCCACCGGCTCTGGCTGCCCGCGCCGACGGTGACCAGCTCGCCATGCGTGCCGGCCGCCCGCCAGGTCTGCCAGGCCAGATGAGCCAGGTAGAGGGCGCCGGCGACGCGCAGGGCGGTGGCGATCGCCGGTACGGCGGAGAGCAGGGCGCCGAGGCCGAGCGCCGTCGACATCACCCACACCGACACGCCGAGGCTCACGCCGACCGCCGCCAGCACGCCGCCCTGCCTGCCGTGGGTGAGCCCGGACGCCATGACGAACGCCATGTCGGGCCCCGGCGCGATGCAGATGACGGTGACCGCGACGAGGAACGGCCACAACGAGCTCATCGGCAACATGCTGACCCCCGAGCTGCTCGCGCGCCGGTCCCGTCCGGTGACACTAACGGCTCAGCGCCGGCGAAGCAGTGCCGCGATCGCATCGCGGGTGCGGTCGACCGGAGCGGCGACCGGTGCCGCCAGCTTGGTCGGCAGCTGGGCGTTGACCGCCGGGTGCGGCCGGGTCGGGCCGAGCGCCTTGGTCAGCTTCGCGCTGAGCCGCGCCAGGCGGCGCCTGGAGAGGGTGACCGTGCGCCGCAGCAGCCGGAGCTCCTCGCGCTCCTCCCGCATGGCGTGCACCAGCACGGCCTTGCGGAGGAGGGGCAGCTGGGCGTCGAAGCGCGGATCGCGCGGCCCCAGCCGGTCGAGGCGGCGCAGCAACCGCTTCGCCACCCGCTCCTCCCGCAACCTCGACCGGACGATCTGCCGGCCGCCTGGCACCTTCTTCCGGACGAGCGGGTGGACGTGAGCCTCCTCGGCCGTCTCGTGCACCGCGAGCAGCCGACGCAGCGCCGTCCAGTCGCGGTCGCGGTCGGGACCGCCCTTCACCACCTTGGCGAAGCCGCGCCGGATCTGCGCATGCTGGGCCTGGATCAGATCCACCACGTCCGCCATGCTGGCGGGTCCGGTGCCGGTGCTCGCCCGCATCGTCGGCCTCCGCTCGTCGTCGGTCCTCGTGTGGGCCGATGCTGCCCGCCCGCCGGTCCGGCACACGCGGCGCTCAGATCCGGGACCACGCCTCGGTCAGCACCGAGCGGAGGATGCCCTCGATCTCGTCGAACTGCTCGGGCCCGCACACGAGCGGCGGCGCGAGCTGGATGACCGGATCGCCCCGGTCGTCGGCGCGGCAGACCAGGCCGGCGTCGAAGAGCGCACCGGACAGGAACCCGCGCAGCAGCCGCTCGCTCTCGTCGTCGTCGAAGGTCTCCCTGGTGTCCTTGTCCTTCACCAGCTCGATGCCGTAGAAGTAGCCGTCGCCCCTGATCTCGCCGACGATCGGCAGGTCGCAGAGCCGCTCCAGGGCCGCGCGGAACGCTCCCTCGTTGCGGCGCACGTGGCCGAGGAGGTCCTCGCGCTCGAAGACGTCCATGTTGGCCAGCGCGACCGCGCACGACACGGGGTGCCCGGCGAACGTGATGCCGTGCAGGAACGTGGTGGTGCCGGTGAGGAAGGGCTCGATCAGCCAGTCGCTCGCCAGCATGGCGCCGATCGGGGAGTAGCCGCTCGTCATGCCCTTCGCGAGCGTGATGATGTCGGGCTGGTAGCCGTAGCGCTGCGCCCCGAACCAGTGCCCGAGCCGCCCGAAGGCGCAGATGACCTCGTCGGAGACGAGGAGGACGCCGTGGCGGTCGCAGATCTCCCGCACCCGGGCGAAGTACCCCGGCGGTGGCGGGAAGCAGCCGCCGGAGTTCTGCACCGGCTCGAGGTAGACGGCAGCGACCGATTCAGGGCCCTCGCGCAGGATCGCTCGCTCGATCTCGTCGGCCGCCCAGTGCCCGAACCGCTCGTAGTCGTCGCCGTGCTCGGGCGCCCGGTAGAAGTTCGTGTTGGGCACCCGCACCGAGCCGGGGACGAGCGGCTCGTACGGCGCCTTGATCGACGCCAGCCCGGTGATCGACAGCGCGCCCATCGTGGTGCCGTGGTAGGCGATGTCCCTGCTGATCACCTTGTAGCGCTCCGGCTGGCCGATCACCCGGAAGTACTGGCGGGCCAGCTTCCACGCGCTCTCGACCGCCTCCGATCCGCCGGTCGTGAAGAAGACCCGGTTGAGATCGCCAGGAGCCTGCTCGGCGAGCCGCTCGGCGAGCTCGACGGCGCTCGGGTGCGCGTAGCTCCACAGCGGGAAGTACGCGAGCTCGCTGGCCTGCTTGGCGGCCGCGTCGGCGAGCTCGGACCGGCCGTGCCCGGCCTGCACGACGAACAGGCCGGACAGGCCGTCGAGGTAGCGCCGTCCCCGGCTGTCCCAGACGTACGGGCCGTCGCCCCGCGTGATCACCGGGATCTCGTGGTCGGCGTAGGTCGACATGCGGGTGAAGTGCATCCACAGGTGCCGCCTGGCCGCGTCCTGGAGATGGTCGGCGGACGGCGGCCGGTTGGTGGGGGTCTGCGGAGTGGAAGTCATCGGGTGCCCCAGGTGTAGGTCTGCTTGGCGAGTCGCAGGTAGACGAATGTCTCGGTCGCCCGCACCTGCGGCAGCGCCCTGATCTCGTCGTTCAGCAGGCGCAGCAGGTGGGCGTCGTCCTCGCAGACGACCTCGGCGAGGATGTCGAACGAGCCGGCGGTGATGACGACGTAGTCGACCTCGGGGATCGCCGCCAGCTTGTCGGCGACGACGGAGAGGTCGCCGTCCACGCGCAGGCCGACCATGGCCCAGCGCAGGAAGCCCAGCGTCGTGGGGTCGGTGACCGCCACGATCTGCATGACGCCAGCCTCGAGCAGCCGCTGCACCCGCTGCCGCACCGCGGCCTCGGACAGGCCGACGGCCTTGGCGATCGCGGCGTACGAGCGGCGCCCGTCCTGCTGCAGCTGCTCGACGATCGCCTTCGAGATGTCGTCGAGGACGATGCCACCTGGCTGCGGCCAGCGGCCGTCGCCGGAGGCGGGCGGCGCGCTCCCGCCCGCCGGGGCGCCGGAGGATCGGGACCGGTTGGCGGTGGTGGGTGGCGAGGATGCCATGGCCGAGCCCCTGCGGATGATCGGGCGGGTGGATGCCAACCGATCCTCCCCGCGCGGACCGCCCTTGGCAAGCGAATCCGTTCTTGCTGCGGCCGCCACGCTACGGAATCCCTTGTGCGAGAGACCGGGATCTGCAAGGGTCGGGGAAGAGCGGCGGTGGGAGGCGGATGAGCCGATGCGTGCTTTGCGCAACTTCGTCAACGGCGAGCATGTCGACTCCACGAGCGGGCGCACGACCGGGCTCGTCGACCCGAGCACCGGCGAGGCGTTCGCCACCGCGCCGGTGTCCGACGGCGAGGACGTCGACCTCGCCTGCCGCGCGGCGGCGAGCGCCTTCGAGACCTGGCGCGACACCACCCCCTCGGCCCGCAGCCTCGCGATGCTCCGCATCGCCGACGCCTTCGAGGCCAGGGCCGACGAGCTCGTGCGCGCCGAGTGCGAGAACACCGGCAAGCCGATCGGCCTGACCGGCTCCGAGGAGCTCGTGCCGATGGTCGACCAGATCAGGTTCTTCGCCGGCGCGGCGCGGGTCCTCGAGGGCCGCGGCGCCGGCGAGTACATGACCGACCACACGTCGTTCGTCCGGCGTGAGCCGATCGGCGTCTGCGCGCAGGTGACGCCGTGGAACTACCCGATGATGATGGCGGTCTGGAAGTGGGCGCCGGCGATCGCGGCCGGCAACGCGGTGGTCCTGAAGCCGAGCGACACCACGCCGGTCACGGCGCTGCTGATGGCCGAGATCATGGCCGAGCACCTGCCGCCGGGCGTCTTCAACGTCGTCTGCGGCGACCGCGACACGGGCCGGGCGCTCGTCGCGCACGAGACCCCGCAGATGGCCTCGGTGACGGGCAGCATCCGCGCGGGCATGGAGGTGGCGCGCTCGGCCGCCGACGGCGTCAAGCGCGTGCACCTCGAGCTCGGGGGCAAGGCGCCAGTGGTCGTGTTCGACGACGCCGACGTCGAGGGCGCCGCCGAGGGCATCGCGGGCGCCGGCTACTTCAACGCCGGGCAGGACTGCACGGCGGCCACCCGGGTGCTGGCCGGCCCGCGGGTGCACGACGACTTCGTCTCCGCGCTCGCGGAGCGGGCGAGGGGCACCAGGACCGCCGGTCCGGCCGACGAGGACGCGTACTACGGCCCGCTCAACAACCCCGACCAGCTGGCGCGGGTGTCCGGCTTCGTCGACCGGTTGCCCGGCCACGCCGAGGTGGTCGCCGGCGGCTCCCGGGTGGGGGAGCGCGGCTTCTTCTACGCGCCGACCGTCGTGGCCGGCGTCGAGCAGAGCGACGAGATCGCGCGGGACGAGGTCTTCGGCCCCGTCATCACCGTGCAGCGCTTCTCGGACGAGGACCAGGCGGTCGCGTGGGCCAACGGCGTGCGCTACGGCCTCGCGTCGAGCGTCTGGACCAAGGACCACGGCCGGGCGATGCGCATGGCGAAGCGGCTCGACTTCGGCTGCGTGTGGATCAACACGCACATCCCGATCGTCGCCGAGATGCCGCACGGCGGCTTCAAGCGCTCGGGCTACGGCAAGGACCTGTCGGTCTACGGCTTCGAGGATTACACCCGCATCAAGCACGTCATGAGCTACATCGGACCATGAGCATGACCGTCCAGGGCGCCGGCGAGGAGTCCGCGACCAGCCAGCCAGAGGTCGCGGGCCGGTCGTCCGGCGACGTGCCGGCCATCGAGCTGGTCGGCGTGGAGAAGCGGTTCGCGAGCCGGCACGGTGACGTGCTCGCCGTCGAGCGGGTCGACCTGCGGATCCGGCAGGGCGAGTTCTTCTCGTTGCTCGGGCCGAGCGGCTGCGGCAAGACGACGACGCTGCGCATGGTCGCCGGCTTCGAGGAGCCGACCAGGGGCAACGTGCTGCTGTACGGCGACGACGTGACCGACGTTCCGCCCAACCGGCGCGACGTCAACCTCGTGTTCCAGAGCTATGCGCTGTTCCCGCACATGAGCGTCACGGACAACGTCGCCTTCGGACTCGAGCGCAAGCGGGTCGACAAGCGCGAGGTGAAGCGGCGGGTGGCCGAGGCGCTCGCGCTCGTGGAGCTGGAGGGCAAGGAGCGCCGGCGTCCGCGGGAGCTCTCCGGCGGGCAGCAGCAGCGGGTCGCGCTGGCCCGCGCCCTCGTCAACCGCCCGCGCGCCCTGCTGCTCGACGAGCCGCTCGGCGCGCTGGACCTGAAGCTGCGCCAGGCGATGCAGATGGAGCTCAAGCGCATCCAGCGCGAGGTGGGCATCACCTTCGTCTACGTCACGCACGACCAGGGCGAGGCGCTGACGATGTCCGACCGGCTGGTCGTCATGAATCGCGGCCGCGTCGAGCAGCTGGGGACGCCGCGCGAGCTGTACGAGCAGCCCGCCACGACGTTCGTCGCTGGCTTCATCGGCACGTCCAACCTGCTGCGCGGCAAGGTCGCCGACGTCGTCGACGGCGTGGCCCTCGTCGCCCTCGGCGCGGACGAGCGGGTGCTCGTCCCGCTGCGGTCGCCGCTCTTGCCGGGCGAGCCCATCGACGCGACGGTGCGTCCGGAGAAGATGTGCCTGAGCCGCGAGCGCCCGGCGTCGGGCTGCGCCATGCGGGCGCGCGTCGTCGAGGTCGTCTATCTCGGGACCTCGACCAACTACGCGCTCAGCACGGCGCTCGGCGACGGGCTCGTCGTGTTCCAGCAGAATCGCGGCGGCGCGGAGGAGACGGCTGCGCGGGGGGACGAGCTGTGGGTCGGTTGGGCGCAGGAGCACTCCTACCAGCTGCTCGACCCACCTGGCGCGCGGGACGATCCCGCCGCTCTCGGTGACGAGGAGGACGCGTGATGGCTGACGGTAGGCACGACGCCGAGCTGTCGGAGCTGCTCGCCAGGGCGACGAGCCCTCGCGTGGGTCGCCGGGACTTCCTGCGGATGGCCGGGCTCGGCGCGGGCGCGGCCGGCGGCTCGGCGCTGCTGGCCGCCTGCGGCGTGAGCGGCGCCAAGAAGGCGGAGCCGACCGGCTCGGCGCTCAAGAAGACGGTCGCCGACTACTGGGCGGGCAAGAAGCAGACGGGTCAGGTCAGCTGGGCGCAGTGGCCGCTCTACATCGACGTGGGCGACAAGAAGAGCGACCACCCGTCGGTCGACCAGTTCGCCAAGGCCTCCGGCGTCAAAGTGAAGTACTCCGAGGTCATCCAGGACACGGGCTCGTTCTTCGCCAAGGTGCGACCGACGCTCGCGGCCGGCCAGTACACCGGGTACGACGTCGCCACGATCACCAACGGCGTCTACTTCGAGCAGATGAAGCAGCTGGGCTATCTCCTCCCGCTCGACCAGTCCAGGCTGACCAACTTCAAGCAGTACGCAGCGGACGCCTACAAGCACTCGTCGTACGATCCCGGCAACGTCTACAGCGTGCCGTGGCAGTCGGGCATCACCGGCATCGCGTACGACGAGACCAAGGTGCCCAAGCCCATCACCAGCTTCATGGACCTGTTCGACCCCCGGCTCAAGGGCAAGGTCGGCATGTTCGGCAACAACGACGACCTGCCCAACCCGGTGCTCGTCGCCATGTTCGGCGACCCGCAGCGGACCGGGCCCGACCAGTGGCGCCAGGCCGCCGACAAGCTGAAGCAGCAGCGCGATGCCGGCATCGTCCGCAAGTACTACGAGCAGGGCTACATCGACGCGCTCAGCAAGGGCGACATCTGGGCGTCGCAGGCCTGGTCGGGCGACGTCTTCCAGGCGCTCGCCTCCGGCGCCAAGCACCTGAAGTTCGTCATCCCCGAGGAGGGCGCCATCCTCTGGACCGACAACCTGGTGCTGCTGAAGGGCACGCCGCATCCCGTCGACGGGATGATGCTGATGGACTTCTACTACCAGCCGAAGGTCGCGGCCGAGGTCGCCGAGTACGTCAACTACATCACGCCCGTACCGGCCGCTCAGCAGGTCATTCTCAAGGACGCCGTGGCGGCCAAGGGCGAGGACAAGGCGGCGCTGCTCCAGGTCGCGCACAGCCCGCTGGTCTTCCCGACGCCGCAGGACTACGCGAAGCTGTACCGCTACCGCACGCTGAGCAGCCAGGAGCTGACGACCTGGAACGACATCTTCGAGCCCGTCTACCAGTCATGAGCCGACGGGCCAGGGCAGCGGCCGCGCCGTACCTGCTCGTCCTGCCCGGTGGGTTGTGGCTGGCCGCCTTCTTCGTCGCGCCGGTGCTCATCATGCTGTCGTTGTCGCTTCAGGAGGGCAACGTCATCGACGGATTCCAGCAGACGCTGCACTGGCAGAACTTCCAGCACGTCGTGACGCGGTACCACGTGCAGCTCGTGCGGTCGCTGGTGTACGGCGGGGCGGCCACCCTCATCGCCATCGTCATCGCCTACCCGATGGCGTACTGGATCGCGTTCCACGGCGGCCGGCACAAGTCGACCTACCTGTTCCTCGTGCTGCTCCCGTTCTTCGTCACGTTCGTGCTGCGCACGATCGCGTGGGAGTTCCTGCTCGGCGACAACGGGCTCGTCCTCGGCCCGATGCGCGACGCCGGCCTCGTGTCGAGCGACTTCCACGTGCTCGCCACCGGACCGGCCGTGGTGGCCGGCTTGGTCTACAACTTCCTGCCGTTCATGCTGCTGCCCATCTACGTGGCGCTCGAGCGGATCGACCCGGCCCTGCTCGAGGCGGCCGGCGATCTCTACGCCAACCGCACGCAGGCGTTCGCCAGGATCGTGCTGCCGCTCACGATCCCCGGCGTCTTCGCCGGCGTCCTGCTCACCTTCGTCCCGGCGAGCTCGGACTACGTCAACGCGACGATCCTCGGCGGCACCGGCCAGACGATGATCGGGAACGTCATCCAGACGCTCTACCTCACCAACAGCGACTACCCCCATGCGTCGGCGCTCTCGGTCATCCTGATGGCCGTCCTGCTCGTCGGCATCTTCCTGTATGCCCGCGCGCTCGGCACCCGCGACGTCTTCGAGGCGGCTGCCGCATGACCGTCACCACGGAGCGAGCGCCGGCGAGCGGTCGCAGCAACCGCCCGCGCCGGCGCGGGCGGTTGCTGCGCGCCTACACGTGGCTCGTGATCCTGTGGCTGATGCTGCCGATCCTCGTCATCATCGCCTTCGGCTTCAACGACACGAAGGGCAAGTTCAACTACCAGTGGCAGGGGTTCACGCTCACCTGGTACCGCCACCTGTTCGACATCAACGACCTGACGACCGCGCTGATCAACTCCATCACGATCGCGCTCATCGTCACGGCGCTGGCGACGGTGCTCGGGACGCTCATCGGCTTCGCGCTCGGCCGCTGGCGCTTCCGCGGGCGGGGGGGCGCCGAGCTCACGCTCTTCGCCAACATCGCGGCTCCCGAGATCGCCCTCGGCACCGCGCTGCTGTCGCTGTTCGTCACGGCCAACATCGCGCGCGGCTACTGGACGATCGTCATCGCGCAGGTGATGTTCGACATCGCGTACGTCGCCGTCACCGTACGGGCCAGGATGAGCGGCTTCGACGCGCGGCTCGAGGAGGCGGCGCGCGACCTGGGAGCCGGCCCGATCGCGACCTTCCGGCTGGTGACCCTGCCGACGTTGCTGCCCGGCATCGTCGCGGGCGCGCTGCTCGCGTTCGCGCTGTCGATCGACGACTTCATCATCACGCAGTTCAACTCGGGGCAGGTACAGACGTTCCCGCTGTGGGTCTACGGCGCGACGCGCGTCGGCGTGCCGCCGCAGGTCAACGTGATGGGCACGCTCATCTTCGCGGGCGGCGTCCTGCTCGCGCTCGGCAACGTGCTGCTGATGCGGCGCCGGGCATGACCGTGCGCCGGGGACCGCGATGAGCAGGCTGGGCCCGCTGTTCGGCCCGGACGTCACGTTCCTCGGCGTCGAGCGCGTCGACCTCGACGACGCCGCGGCGCTCGGCGACGCCGACGTGGTGATCGTCGGTGCCCCCTTCGACGGCGGCACGTCGTACCGCGCCGGCGCCCGGTTCGGCCCGCAGGCCATCCGGACGGCCGACTACCTCGCGCACGACGCCTCCCGGCCGCACCTCGCGCTGCGGGTGGACGCGCTGCGCGATCTGCGGGTCGTCGACGCCGGCGACGTGCTGATGCCGCCGGGCGACATCGAGCGGGCGCTCGGCGCGCTGGAGAGCGCCGTCGAGTCGGTGGCGGCTGCCGGGGCGCTGCCCGTGGTGCTCGGCGGTGACCACTCCATCGCACTGCCCGACGTCACGGGCGTGGCCAGGCGCCACGGCTGGGGCCGCGTCTCGGTGGTGCACTTCGATGCGCACGCCGACACCGGCGACGAGGAGTTCGGGCTGCTCCTCGGGCACGGCCAACCGATGCGGCGGCTCATCGAGTCGGGCGCCTGCCGCGGCGACCGCTTCCTGCAGATCGGCCTGCGCGGCTACTGGCCGGGGCCGGAGACGCTGTCGTGGATGGCGGCGCAGGGCATGCGCTCGTACGAGATGGACGAGGTCGTCCGCAGGGGCCTCGACGCCTGCCTCGACGAGGCGTTCGCGATCGCCACCGACGGGTGCGACGCCGTCTTCCTCTCCGTCGACGTCGACGTTGTGGACCCGGGCATGGCCCCGGGCACGGGCACCCCGGAGCCGGGCGGCCTCACCAGCCGGCAGCTGCTCGACGCGGTGCGGCGCTGCGCCGTCGAGCTGCCGCTCGCCGGCTGCGACATCGTGGAGGTCTCGCCGCCCTACGACCACGCCGACGTGACGGCGCTGCTCGCCAACCGGGTGGTGCTGGAGGTGCTGAGCGGGATCGCGCACCGCCGGCGCGGCGGCGGACCGCCGCTTCCCACGCTGCTCGACGACCGCTGACGAGAGCCATGGAGGACTGAGCCGGGCTGACCCGCGCTCAGCGCACCATGGCGCCGGGCCGTGCCATGCGGGCCGGCATCGGCCGGCTGCGGGCAGCCCACTGCCGCCACACCACGCGGTCGGCCGACGGGTGACCGAACAACCAGCCCTGCGCCTCGTCGGCTCCGAGCGCCCGCACGCCGCGCAGGTCACCGACGGTCTCGATGCCCTCGACCGAGACCGACGCGCCCAGCTCGCGCGCCACCGTCACGGCGGCGTTGACGATCAGCGGCTCGCAGGGGGCGCTGCGCAGCTGGGCGATGACGCCGGCGTCGATCTTGATGATGTCGGGTCGCAGCCGCTGGGCCAGCTCGAGCGAGGCGAAGCCGGCGCCGACGTCGTCCAGGGCCACCCTGGCCCCGGCCGCCCGCAACCGCTCGATGGCGGCGAGCGCCTCGTCGTCGTCGTCCACCCGGCTGTGCTCGGTCATCTCGACGACGACGCTGCCGTACGGCACGTCGGCCTCGAGCAGGACGGTCAGCAGCGCGGGGTCGACGAGGGTGCGCGCCGACACGTTGACCGCGACGTAGTCGCCGACCGGGTCCTGCTGCCACAGGCGAAGGGCCTGGCGCACGACGGCGAGCTCGAGCCGACGGGCGACGCCGGCCCGCTCGGCGTGGGCGAACCAGACGTTGGGCGGGGCGGTCGGCGGGGCAGGGAACCGGGCCAGCGCCTCGACGCCCCGCAGTCGCATGTCGGACAGTGCGACGATCGGCTGCAGGGCGACGACCACGTCGTCGTCACCGGTGAGCGCCGCCACGACGGCGCCGCTCACCTGGTCGCGCGGGCGCGCACCGGAGAGCCGGCGCAGCGCCGCCGGCCGGGCGCTCCCCGCTGGGGTGGCTGTCCGTCCCTCCGACTCACGGACAGCCTCCCCAGCGGGAGTCTGAAGGCCACTCCAGCTCGCGGGCGCACCGGTGACGGTCACGCGCCCGACCCGCCGCGCGGGTCGCCCACCGCGGTGCCTGAGGGGCGGCGAACCATTGATGTGGCTCCCTCCTGCGTTGACTCCCACAGTCAAGAGCAGTTGAGAGTCGCAGTCAACCAGAACCGGCGGTCTGGTGCGGCAATTTCGGGGGATCGGACTCCGTGCCCAGGGCCGCCTCGTCACGGCGACGGCGGGTCCGACCGCTATGCCGGGATCGACGGGTCGAGGCCATCGCCGGCCACCCGATCCTCCCACGCCGGGGAGCGTGGCCGTCGAGCCCCCCGCGACGATCCGCAGCGGCAGCGATGCTGCCACAACCCGGCGGCCGGCGCGCTGCCAGGTGGCAAGATCGATGCCGGTACGAGGCCCGAGGGCCGGCTGCCAGGGCCGGTGCGGTGCGAGGCGCGGGGCCGGGCCGGGAGCCGGGTGCCGGCGCCGCACCCGGGAGGGGCGGATCGGCCCCGCTGGCAGGCCGGCGCTCCTTGGTCAAATAAGGTTACCCAAAACGCTTCGCGACGCAGCTGTCACGGGTGGTGAGCGACGATGGTCATGGCGAGTCAGAGGTGCCGCCAGCCTCCGCGAAGGCGGGCGAATCACCGAGATGAACTGACCCTTTTCCTCGATTCCCTTCAGCTCGGTGGCGCCGGGCGGAGTGGGGGAAGCTGCTCGGTCTCCCCGGCCCCTTCGCGTGCGCCTCTTCGTTCGGCCCCCGATGTCATGTGCGCACGTTTGCCCTGGTCAAGAGCTTATGCAGCACACCGGAGGACCGCTTGGCATGGTTTCGTCGGCCGGCTCGCAGGCGTGCGCGGGCAACGCCAGCGCCGCCATTGCCACCCCGAGAGCGGCGAGAGCCAGGACAATTCGGCGTGCCATTGGTACACTCCAATCATGTGACACGCCTAGTCAAGAAGAGTCGCAATGAAGAGTCAACCAGAGCTAGGGAATCGGCTCGCTGATCTCCGGCGGCGAGCGGGGATGTCGCAGGCCGATCTCGCCGGTGGCGGCCTGTCGGCGAGCTACGTCTCGCTGATCGAGGCTGGCAAGCGCGAGCCCACCGCGTCGATCCTGCAGGCCCTGGCGCAGCGTCTCGGTTGCTCGGTCGACTACCTTCGGGACGGCGTCGAGGCATCCGATCGCGAGCGCGTGGCCCTGGAGCTACGGTACGCCGAGCTGGCCCGCCGGTCGGGGGAGCCGGCCGAGGCCGAGCGGCGCTACGGCGCGCTGGTGGACGATCCGGCGGTGCGGCTGACCGGGCAGCATCCCCAGGCGGTGCTCGGACTGGCCCAGTCCCTGCGGGCTTGCGGCCGGCAGGAGGACGCGGCCGAGCGCTTCGAGGAGCTTCGCCAGCTCGCGGAGGACGATCCCCGGGTCAGCACCTGGTGGGACGCCATCCTCGGGCTGTGCAGGGTCCACAGCGAGATGGGCGACACCAGCTACAGCGTCGAGGTCGGCGAGGCCGCCCTCCAGAAGGCGCGCGCGGCCGACCTGCTCGCCACCGACATCGGCGTCCAGCTGGCGGTGTCGGTCGCCGGCGCCTACTGGGAGCGCGGCGACGTCGGCCGGGCCCGCGTGCTGCTGAACGAGACGACCCGCATCGCCGAGGGCAGCGGCTCGCGCATCGCCAGGGGCTCGGCCTACTGGAACGCCAGCTACGTCGCCTACGAGCGCGGCCACTTCGGGGAGGCGCTCTCGCTGGCCGACCGGGCCCTCGCGCTCTACGCCGACGGCGAGGACGAGCGGGTCCAGGCCCTGCTCCGCCAGGTGCGCGGCTGGCTGCTGCTGCGGGTCGAGCCGGCCGAGCCGCAGGCCGCGCTCACCCTGCTCGAGCAGGCGCGCTCGCGCCTCGAGGAGATCGGCAGCTCGTACGACCTCGCGTCCTGCGAGACCGAGATCGCGCGGGCGCAGCTGCTGCTCGGCCGTCCGGCCGAGGCGGTGCAGATCGCGCTCACGTCGATCGCTCGGCTAGGCGACGGTGACCGGCTGGAGCGGGCGAGGGCGCGCGTGGTGGTGGCCGGCGCGCAGCTCGCGCTCGGCAACGAGGAGGCCGCCCGGCAGGCCTACCAGGTCGCGGCCGGCGACCTGTCCAAGGCCGGTGCGGTGCGCCAGGCGGCGAGCGCCTGGCTGGAGCTCGCCGAGGTGAGCGTCGCGATGGGACGCTCGGACGAGGCGCTCGACGCCTATCGCAAGGCCTCGCTCGCCGCCGGGCTGCGGGCCGCGCCCGCCGTCCCGATGGTCCAGTCCCCAGCACCGGAGGCGGCACCGGAGGCCGCGGCCACCGTCCAGGAGGACGCGAGTGCCGAGCGGGCCACCGGATCGTCGCGGGCCAGGCGCTGACAGGGCTCGCAAGGGGCTGGCAGAGCTGCCACGGGCCGATGGTCGCTGAGCCGCGCTGACACGCCGCCGGGAGTGGCGTACGGTGACGGCATGACGCAGACGGCACGCTCCTATGGGCCACCGGAGTCCGGTGGCCTCGTGACCGTCTGATCGACACGACCCGCCCCGGGCTTCGGCCCGGGGCGTCGTGCGTTCCCGGGCCGGGCACGGGCCTGAGCCTGGAGCCGACATGAGCACTCCACCGAGCGCCGCACCGCTCGTCGCACCGCCCGTCCCGACGGCGGCCGCCCCGGCCGACGAGATCGCCGCCGGCCGCGCCCGCATCGACGAGCTCGACGCGCAGATCATCGCCCTCGTCCAGCAGCGGATCGCGGTCTCGCGCGGCATTCAGCTGGCCCGCCTGGCGGCCGGTGGCCGGCGGCTCGAGCACGGCCGCGAGGTCGAGGTCGTCAACCGCTACGCGGTGGTGCTCGGGCAGTCGGGGGCCGATGTCGCCCTCGCCGTCCTCGCGCTCTCGCGCGGCGCGGCCGGCGCGCCCGGCCCGCTGCCGGACGGGCTGCGGGACGCCCCGGCCCGCGGCGCCGCATGAGCGCGCACGGGCGCCGAACTGGTGTTGTGCGGTGCAGGGCATCCGTTCGACACTGCCCGCCATGAGCGCGCATGCGGATCTGCTCCGCCGTCACCGGATAGTCCTGCCGTCCTGGATCAGCCTCTACTACGACGAGCCCATCGCCCTCGTCGACGGCTCCGGCCGCCGGGTTCGCGACGCGGAGGGCCGGACGTACCTGGACTTCTTCGGCGGCATCCTCACGACGATGACCGGCTACGACGTGCCCGAGGTGGTCGCCGCGGTCCGCGAGCAGGCCGGCCGCATGATGCACACCAGCACGCTGTACCTGATCGAGCAGCAGATCGAGCTGGCCGAGCGCATCGCCGAGCTGTCCGGCATCCCGGACGCCAAGGTCTTCCTCGGCACGTCTGGCACCGACGGGATCGAGACCGCGCTGCTGCTCGCCACCGCGTACCGGCGCAGCAACCAGGTGCTCGCGGTGCGCAACAGCTACCACGGCCGCGGGTTCGCCGCGATGGGCGTCACCGGCAACCGCGGCTGGTCGCCGACCAGCCTGTCGCCGTTCCAGGTGCATTACGTGCACGGCGGCTACCGCTACCGAAGCCCGTTCCGCGATCTTCCGGACGACGCGTACGTGCGCGCCTGCGCCGACGACTTGCAGAACGTCCTCGACACGATGACCGCCGGGGACGTCGCCTGCCTCATCGCCGAGCCGATCCAGGGCGTCGGCGGGTTCGCGACCCCGCCCGACGGCTACTTCGCGGCGCTGAAGGAGATCTGCGACCAGCACGGCATCCTGCTCATCGCCGACGAGGTGCAGACCGGCTGGGGGCGCACCGGCGACCACTTCTGGGGCATCCAGGCGCACGGCGTCACGCCCGACCTGATGGTCTTCGCCAAGGGGCTCGGCAACGGGCTGTCCATCGGTGGCGTGGTGGGGCGCGCCGAGATCATCGACTCGCTGCCGGCCAACTCGATCTCGACGTTCGGTGGCAACCCGCTCTCGTGCGCCGGCGCGCTCGCCAACCTTCGCTACCTGCTCGAGCACGACCTCCAGGCCAACGCGAGGGAGAGGGGCGCGCAGCTCTCGGCCCGGCTGCGCGACGGCACCGCCAGCGTGCCGATGGTCGCGGAGATCAGGGGCAAGGGGCTGATGATCGGCATCGAGCTGGTGGAGCCGGGCACCGGCGACCCGGCCAGGCCGAGCCCGAGGGCGGCCGCGGCGGTCCTCGAGGAGGCCAAGGCGCAGGGCCTGCTCGTCGGCAAGGGCGGCCTGCACGGCAACGCGCTGCGCATCGCCCCGCCGCTGTCGGTCACCGAGGACGAGGTGGAGGAGGGCGCCGGGATCCTCGTCAAGGCGATCCAGGCGGCCGCGGGGCAGGTGGGCGCGTGAGCGAGCCGACGCACGAGCCTCGCCGGGTCACGCACTGGATCGACGGCAAGCCGTGGACGGGCGAGCGGGACCGGCAGGGCGACGTGCACGACCCCGCGACCGGCGCCGTGCAGGCGCACGTCGATCTCGCCGGCGAGGCGGAGGTCGACGCCGCCGTCGCCTCGGCCGTCGCCGCCTGGCCGGCCTGGCGCGAGGCGTCGCTCGCCCGGCGCACCGCGGTGCTCTTCGCGTTCCGCGAGCGGGTGGTCGCGCACCGGGACGAGCTGGCCAGGCTCATCTCGGCCGAGCACGGCAAGACCCTCGCCGACGCGGACGGCGAGCTCGACCGCGGGATCGAGGTGCTCGAGCTCGCCTGCGGCATCGGCCATCTGGTCAAGGGCGAGCACGCCGTCGGCGTGGCCACCGGCGTCGACACGCACTCGGTGCGCCAGTCGCTCGGCGTCGCCGTCGGCATCACGCCGTTCAACTTCCCGGCCATGGTGCCCATGTGGATGTTCCCGCTCGCGATCGCGTGCGGGAACGCGTTCGTGCTGAAGCCGAGCGAGCGCGACCCGTCGGCGTCGGTCCGACTGGCCGAGCTGTTCGAGGAGGCTGGCCTGCCGCCCGGCGTCCTCAACGTGGTGCACGGCGACAAGGCCGCCGTCGACCGGCTGCTGCGCCATCCCGACGTGGCGGCCGTCAGCTTCGTCGGGTCGACGCCGGTGGCCCGCTACGTCTACGAGAGCGCCGCCGCGGCCGGCAAGCGGGTGCAGGCGCTCGGCGGCGCCAAGAACCACATGGTCGTGCTGCCGGACGCCGCGCTCGACCCGGCTGCCGACGCCGCCGTGTCGGCCGGGTACGGCTCGTCCGGCGAGCGCTGCATGGCCGTGTCGGTGGTCGTCGCGGTCGGCGACGTCGCCGATCCGCTGGTGCAGCGGATCGCCGAGCGGGCCCGCGGGCTGCGGGTCGGGCCGGGCACGGACGAGTCGTCGGAGATGGGCCCGCTCATCACCCGCGAGCACCGCGACCGGGTGGCGTCGTACGTCGCCGGTGCCGAGCAGGCAGGGGCCGACGTGGTCGTCGACGGCCGGCGGGTCGCCGTCCCCGGCCACGAGGAGGGCTACTGGCTGGGCCCCACCCTCGTCGACCGGGTGACGCCGGAGATGGCGGTGTACGCCGACGAGGTCTTCGGCCCGGTGCTGTCCGTGGTGCGGGTGGCCTCGTTCGACGAGGCGGTGGCCCTCGTCAACGCCAACCCCTACGGCAACGGCGCGGCGGTGTTCACCGGCGACGGCGCGGCCGCGCGGCGGTTCGCCGCCGCGGTCGAGGTCGGGATGGTGGGGGTCAACGTCCCCATCCCGGTGCCGGTCGCGACGTTCCCCTTCGGCGGCTGGAAGTCGTCCTTCCTCGGCGACACGCACGTCTACGGCGCCGACGGCGTGCGGTTCTACACCCGCGGGAAGGTCGTGACGAGCCGGTGGGGGGCGCCGAGAGCAGGGCACGACCTCGGCTTCCCCGGCAACGGATGACCGGCCACCCCACCGGCTACCGGGGCCTGAGCCTCTGGCTGGACACGGCCGGCGAGGACCTCGTGCCGCGCCCGTCCCTCGACCGCGACCTGACGGCCGACGTCGTGATCGTCGGTGGCGGCTACACCGGCCTGTGGACGGCGTACTACCTGGCGCGCGCCCTGCCGCGGCTGCGCATCGTCGTCCTCGAGGCCGAGATCGCCGGCTTCGGCGCGAGCGGCCGCAACGGCGGCTGGTGCTCGGCGCTGCTCGCGGCCTCCAGGGAGCGGATCGCCGCGATGTCGTCGCGGGCCGCGGCGGTGGCGCTCCAGCGCGCGCTGCTCGACACCGTCGACGAGGTGGGCCGGGTCGTGGCCAGCGAGGGCATCGACTGCCACTGGGCCAAGGGCGGCACCCTGACGCTCGCCCGGTCGAGGGCCCAGGTGCTGCGCCTGCAGGAGGCGGTGCGCGCCGAGCGCGCCTGGGGCTTCGGGGAGGAGCACTACCGGTGGTACGACCGGGCGGCCGCCGCCGGGCTGGTCGACGCCGATGGCGTGCTCGGCGCGGCCGGCACGCCGCACTGCGCCGCCGTCCACCCCGCGCGGCTGGCGCGCGGGCTGGCGACGGCCTGCGAGCGGCGCGGCGTGCAGGTCTACGAGCGCAGCCCGGTCGTCGCGATCGGCCCACGGCGCGTGCACGCCAAGCGCGCGCGGGTGCGGGCCGACGTGGTGATCAGGGCGACCGAGGGCTACACGGCCCGGCTGCCCGGCTTGCGCCGGGCGCTGCTGCCGATCTACTCGCTGATGATCGCCACGGAGCCGCTGCCGGCATCGTTCTGGCAGCAGGTCGGCTGGCGGCGCCGGGAGACGCTCACCGACGGCAGGCACCTGCTGATCTACGCGCAGCGCACCGCCGACGACCGGATCGCCTTCGGCGGGCGGGGCGCGCCGTACCACTACGGCTCCCGGGTCGAGCCCGGGTTCGACCGCGACGAGAGGGTCCACCGCGCGCTGCACGAGGCGCTCGTCGAGCTCTTCCCCGCCGCGCGGGGCGCCGCGGTGACCCACCGCTGGGGCGGCGCGCTCGGTGCCCCGCGGGACTGGACGAGCTACGTGCGCTACGACCGGGCGAGCGGGCTTGGCACCGCGGGCGGCTACGTCGGCGACGGCGTCGGCGCCGCCAACCTCGCCGGCCGCACGCTCGCCGACCTGGTCCTCGGCCGCGACACCGAGCTCGTCCACCTGCCCTGGGTGGGCCACCGGCCACGGCGCTGGGAGCCGGAGCCGCTGCGCTGGCTGGGCGTCAACGCCGGCCTGGCGCTGATGGACCGCGCCGACCGGGCCGAGCAGCGCACCGGCCGGCCCTCGCGGCTGGCCCGGCTGGCCGGCGCCTACCTCGGGCACTGACCGCATCAGCGACCGACGGATTCCGTCGTACGGAGGATCGGTCTCGACTGATAGCGCCCTCGACCGCCTCCGTCGGCACGGAGTACGGTCCTGGCGAGCGGTGCCGGACGACGGAACGGGGTGGCGATGCGCGTCCTGCTGATCGGTGCCGGCGGCGTCGGCGAGGCGGTCGCCAGGCTGCTCGCCACCCGCGACTTCTGCACCGAGCTGGTGGTCGCCGACTACGACGAGGGCCGGGCCCGCCGGGCCGCCGAGCGCAGCGGCGCGCCCCGGGCGAGCGCCGCCCGCATCGACGCCTCCGACGCCGCCGCGGTGACCGCCCTCGCCACCTCGAGCCGGGCCGACGCGGTGCTGAACGCGGTCGACCCCCGCTTCGTCCTGCCGATCTTCCGCGGCGCGTTCGAGGCGCGCGCCACCTACCTCGACATGGCGATGTCGCTGTCGCGGCCGCACCCGGAGCGCCCGTACGAGGAGCCGGGCGTGAAGCTCGGCGACGAGCAGTTCGCCGAGGAGGCCCGCTGGCGCGACGCCGGCCTGCTCGCGCTCGTCGGCATCGGCGTCGAGCCGGGCCTGTCCGACGTCCTCGCCCGGTACGCAGCCGACCACCTGTTCGACTCGATCGACGAGATCGGGGTGCGCGACGGCGCCGACCTCGTCGTCGACGGCTACGGCTTCGCCCCGACGTTCTCCATCTGGACCACGATCGAGGAGTGCCTCAACCCACCCGTCGTGTGGGAGCGCGGGCGCGGGTGGTACACCACGCCGCCGTTCTCCGAGCCGGAGACGTTCGACTTCCCGGAGGGCATCGGCCCGCTCGAGTGCGTCAACGTCGAGCACGAGGAGGTGCTGCTCGTCCCGCGCTGGATCGACGCCCGCCGGGTGACGTTCAAGTACGGGCTGGGCGAGGAGTTCATCGACGTCCTCAAGACCCTGCACAAGCTGGGCCTCGACCGCACCGAGCCGGTGCCGGTGAAGGGCGCGCAGGTGGCGCCGCGCGACGTCGTGGCGGCCGTGCTGCCTGACCCGGCGACGCTCGGCGACCGCATGCGCGGCCGGACGTGCGCCGGCACGTGGGTGACAGGGACCAAGGGCGGCGCGCCGAGGGAGGCCTACCTCTACCACGTGGTCGACAACGAGCGCTCGATGCGCGAGTGGGGGAGCCAGGCGGTGCTCTTCCAGACCGCGCTCAACCCGGTGGTGGCGCTGGAGCTGCTCGCGACGGGAGCCTGGAAGGGCACGGGCGTGCTCGGGCCAGAGGCGCTCGACCCGGTGCCGTTCCTCGAGCTGCTCGGCGAGCACGGATGGCCGCACGGGCTGGACGAGCGCCGGCCGGCGAGGTGAGCGCCGCTTCGCCGGCCCTCATCGGCTCGCCGGCACGCCGTTCTCCTCCTCCTCGGTGCGCCCGGTCCCGGTGATCTCCGGCCCGAGACCGGCCACCACCGGCGACCGGGCGACCAGCCAGACGCCGAGGACCATGGCGGCCAGGGCCGCCAGCTCGACGGCGAGCGCCCACGGCGCCAGCCGGATCGGCTCGCCGTAGACGCCGGCGCCGAAGACGATGCCGGTGAGCGGCTCGGCGATCGTCAGGGCGGGCAGCGACGCGTGCAGGGGCGCGGTGCGGAACGCGCTCTGCGCCAGCATGATGCCGGTGGCGGCGACGGCGACGAGCAGCCACAGCGGCCAGCTCGTGAGCAGGCCGGCCAGGCCGTGGATGTTGAGCGTCTTGCGGGTCAGCGCGTCCTGCACGCCGTACAGGCAGCCGGCCGCGGCCGCGAGCAGCGTCGCCTCCTCCCAGGCGGGCAGCCGGCGCGCCGCGATCGACAGCCCGGCCGCGACGGCGACGACGGCTCCGAGCGACAGCACCAGGGGCAGGGCGCTGACCCCGAGATGCGAGGCGGGCGCGGGCGCCGACGCCCAGACGAACGCGGCGAGGCCGGCGGCGAGGATCGGCGCCCCGATCCACTCCCGCCTGGTCACCGACTCGCGGCTCCACCGCGCGGCCAGCGGCAGGGCGAACAGCACGTTGGTGGCGAGCAACGGCTCGACCGCGGTGAGGTCGCCGTAGCGCAGCGCCGCGCCGCCGAGCGCCTGCCCGGTGACCATCGCCGCGATGCCGGCGAGCCAGACGGGCCGGCGCATCAGGTCGAGGAGGATGCGCGGCGAGAGGACGTGCTCGACCGGCGCGGTGGCGGCGGCGTGCTGCTGCACGACGAACCCGACCGCGAGGAACGCCGCGGCGCCCAGACCCAGGGCGAGGACGAGCACGCCGTCGGTGTACCCCCGCGGGGTGGCGCCGACCGCCATCCGCGCCTACAGGGCGGCCAGCGCCTTCTCGATCACCGACAGCCCGTCGTCGACGAGCTCGTCGGAGATGACCAGCGGCGGGATGATCCGGACCACGTTGTCGTACGTGCCGGCGCGCAGCAGCAGCAAGCCCTCGGCATGACAGGCGGCGAGCAGCCGGGTGGCCGTCTCCGGGGCCGGTGCGCGGGTGCCCGGCCTGACCAGCTCCATGCCCACCATCGCGCCGCGGCCGCGGACGTCGCCGATCACGCCGGTGGAGCGCTGCAGCGCGCGCAGCCGGCCGGAGAGCCGCTCGCCGATGGCCCGCGAGCGGTCGACGAGGCCGTCCTGCTCGATCTGCCGGATCGTCGCCAGCGCGGCGGCGCAGGCGACCGGGTTGCCGCCGAACGTGCCGCCGAGGCCGCCAGGGTGCACCGCGTCCATCAGCTCCGCGCGGCCGGTGACGCCGGCCAGCGGGAGGCCGCCCGCGATGCCCTTCGCGGTGGTGACGATGTCGGGCTCGAGGCCCTCGTGCTCGCTCGCGAACCAGGCGCCGGTGCGGCCGAGGCCGGTCTGCACCTCGTCGGCGACGAGCACGATGCCGTTGTCCCGGCAGAAGGCGGCGAGCGTGGGCAGGAAGCCGTTGCCCGGCACGATGACGCCGCCCTCGCCGAGCACCGGCTCCACCACGAGCGCGGCGATGGCGCGCGGGCCGATCTCCCTCGTCATCTTGTCGATCGCGTGGGCGGCGCACGACCCGGCGCAGTCGTCGTACGGCGAGCCGGTGGGGCAGCGGTAGGGGTAGGAGAACGGGAGCCGGTAGACCTCGGGCGCGAACGGGCCGAAGCCCTGCTTGTAGGTGAGCTTCGCGGTGAGCGTCATCGTCAGCAGGGTGCGGCCGTGGAACGCGTGCTCGAACGTCACGACCGCCGGCCGGCCCGTCGCCGCCCGCGCCACCTTGACGGCGTTCTCCACCGCCTCCGCGCCGGAGTTGACCAGCATCGAGCGCTTCTCGAAGCTCCCCGGCGTGCGGCGGTTGAGCTCCTCGCACACGGCGACGTAGCCCTCGTACGGCGTGATCATCGCGCAGGTGTGGACGAACGCCTCGGCCTGCTCGCGCACGGCGCGCACGACCTCCGGCGACGAGCTGCCGACGTTGGTCACCGCGATGCCGGCCCCGAAGTCGACGAAGACGTTGCCGTCGACGTCCTCGAGCACGCCGCCGCCGGCCCGCGCCGCGAAGACCGGCATCGTCGTGCCCATCCCGCGCGGCACGGCGGCGGACCGGCGCGCGGCCAGCTCGCGCGAGCGCGGCCCCGGCAGCTCGGTCACGATGCGGCGCTCCTGCGGCAGCTCGGCCATCGCGCGTCCCCTCCAGTCGGCATCCGGTCGCACGGTAGTTCGACGGTAGTTCGACCGTAGGCCCGCGGCCGGCCGGCGGCCATGGCCGGGAGGGGTCCGGCTAGGGGCGCGAGAGGACGCAGAGCGGGGCGTCCGGGTCGAGCAGCTCCGCCAGGAGCGAGACGGGGAAGCCGAGGTCGGCGAGGTCGACCAGGAGGGTGAGCGGTACGCCGGCCGCGAGCAGCGCCATGCAGGAGTCGAGCGCTTGATCACCGGTTGCCAGCATGGTGAGGTTGTCGGACCCCGGGGCGGTGCGCGTGCAGCGCCGAGCGGGTGAACCGCCGGCGAGGGACAATGGGCCGGGCGCCGGAGGGCGCCGGGGCCGACGGCACGGGAGGAGCGAGCTGGTGCGCGAGCTGGTGCTGCTCGGCTCGACCGGGTCCATCGGTACGCAGGCGCTCGACGTCGTGGCCCGCAACCCCGACCGCTTCCGGGTGGCGGGCATCGGCGCCGGTGGCGGCGACGTCGCGCTGCTCGCCCGCCAGGCGCTGGACCACGGCGTCGAGGTGGTCGCGGTGGCGCAGCCGGCCGCCGCCCGCGACCTGCTGCCGGCGCTGCAGGCCGAGGCGAGCCGGCGGGGGCTGCCGGCCGGTGCGGTTCCGCTGCCCAAGGTGCTGGCCGGCCCCGATGCGGCAGCCGAGCTCGCCGGCTGGCCGTGCGACGTCGTCCTGAACGGGATGACCGGCTCGATCGGGCTCGCGCCCACGCTCGCCGCCCTCGACGCCGGCCGCACGCTCGCGCTCGCCAACAAGGAGTCGCTGATCGTCGGCGGCCCGCTCGTCCTCGACCGGCTCGGCGGCGACCACGAGCGCCTGGTGCCGGTCGACTCCGAGCACTCGGCCCTGGCCCAGTGCCTGCGCGGCGGTCGGCGCGAGGAGGTGAGCCGGCTGGTGCTCACCGCGAGCGGTGGCCCGTTCCGCGGCCGCAGCCGCGACGAGCTGCGCGACGTCACCGCCGAGCAGGCGCTCGCGCACCCGACCTGGTCGATGGGGCCGGTCGTCACCACCAACTCGGCGACCCTCGTCAACAAGGGCCTCGAGGTCATCGAGGCGCATCTGCTCTTCGGCGTCCCCTTCGACCGGATCGAGGTGGTCGTCCACCCGCAGAGCGTCGTGCACTCGATGGTGGAGTTCACCGACGGCTCGACGCTCGCCCAGGTCTCGCCCCCGGACATGCGGCTGCCGATCGCGCTCGCGCTCGGCTGGCCCGACCGGGTGCCCGACGCGGCGCCGGCCTGCGACTGGACGCGGGCGTCGACCTGGGAGTTCCTGCCGTACGACGCCGAGGCGTTCCCCGCCGTGGCCCTCGCCGCCGACTGCGGCCGGCGGGGCGGCACGTACCCGGCGGTGCTCAACGCCGCCAACGAGGAGTGCGTCGCCGCGTTCCTCGGCGGGCGGCTGCCCTTCCTCGCCATCGTCGACACGGTGGCGAGGGTGGTCGGCGAGCACGGCGGCGCAACGAGCGCCGGTCAGGGGCTCGGGAACTCCCTCGCGCTGGCCGATGTTCTGGCTGCAGAGGCGTGGGCCCGCGCACGTGCCCGCGCCATCACCGGCCTGGACTCCCCGTCCCAGGCCCCGGCACCGGAGCTCCGTTCATGATCCAGGCGGTCGGCTGGCTGCTCTTCTTCGTCGCCCTCATCGGCTGCGTGCTCCTGCACGAGGCCGGTCACTTCCTGACGGCCAAGGCGTTCGGCATGAAGGCGACCCAGTTCTTCGCCGGCTTCGGGCCGACCCTGTGGTCGGTGCGCCGTGGCGAGACCGAGTACGGCTTCAAGGCCATCCCGGCCGGCGGCTTCGTCAAGATCGTCGGCATGACGCCGCTGGAGGAGATACCGCCGGCCGACGAGCCGCGGGCGTTCTACCGGCAGAAGGCGTGGAAGCGGACGATCGTGCTGGCGGCCGGCTCGTTCATGCACTTCGTCATCGCGTTCGTCCTGCTCTTCGCGATCGTGCTGCTGGTGGGGCGCAGCGCGCCGAGCCTCACGATCGACCAGGTGACCTGCGCCAACCCGACGGCGAGCGGCCAGTGCGCGAAGGGCGCCGAGAAGCCGGCCGAGGCCGCCGGGCTGCGGGCGGGCGACCGGGTCGCCTCCTACGCGGGAGCGCCGGTCACGTCCTGGGACGAGCTCGTCGCCGCGGTCCACCGGCACGGCACGGCGCCGGCCGAGGTCACCGTGGTGCGCGACGGGCGGGAGCTGACGCTGACGGTCACCCCGGTCGAGGTGGCCACTGCCGGTGGCACCGTGCCGAAGATCGGCGTCGCGCCGGCGGTGGTGACCACGCACTACGGCCCCGTCTCCGGGGTGGCGCAGACCGGGCGGCTGTTCGGCAGCGGGGCGGTGCTGACCTTCGAGTCGCTCGGCAAGATCCCCGCCGCGATCCCGAAGCTCTACAGCAAGGACCGCTCGGCCGACAACTCGCCGGCGAGCGTGGTGGGCGTCACCCAGCTGGCGGGGGACGCGCTGGCCAGCAGCGGCTCGGCGGCGGCCGCCGCGGCGAACTTCCTCAGCATCCTGGTGTCGCTCAACATCTTCATCGGGATCTTCAACCTGCTGCCGCTGCTGCCGCTCGACGGCGGCCACCTCGCGATCGTGTGGTTCGAGCGGCTCCGCTCCGGGGTCGCGAGGACGCTGGGGCGCCCCGATCCCGGCCGGGTCGACCTCACCAAGGTGATGCCCGTCGCGTACTTCGTGATCGTGCTGTTCGTCGGGCTGTCGGTGCTGCTCCTCGGAGCGGATATCGTTAACCCGGTGGCAAACCCGTTCTAGCCCGTTCCAGCCCGTTCCAGCCCGTTCCAGCCCGTTCTAGCGAGACAGGACAATGGCCTCGACCATGACCGCTGTAGACCTGGGACTGCCCTCGGTGCCGGAGTCGGTCGCGACGCGGCGCGCCTCGCGGCGGATCGAGGTCGGGTCGGTGCCGGTGGGCGGCGGGGCGCCGGTGTCCGTCCAGTCGATGACGACGACGGTGACCGCCGACGTCAACGCCACGCTCCAGCAGATCGCCGAGCTGACAGCGGCCGGCTGCCAGATCGTGCGGGTGGCGGTGCCGAGCCAGGACGACGCCGAGGCGCTCGCGCCCATCGCCAGGAAGTCGCCGATCCCGGTGATCGCCGACATCCACTTCCAGCCCAAGTACGTGTTCGCCGCGATCGACGCCGGCTGCGCAGCGGTGCGGGTCAACCCGGGCAACATCAAGGCCTTCGACGACAAGATCGCCGAGATCGCGCGGGCCGCGGCCGAGCACCGCACCCCGATCCGCATCGGGGTCAACGCCGGCAGCCTCGACCCGCGGCTGCTCGCCAAGCACGGGAGGGCGACGCCAGAGGCGCTCGTCGAGTCGGCGCTCTGGGAGTGCTCGCTGTTCGAGGAGCACGGGTTCACCGACCTGAAGATCTCGGTCAAGCACCACGACCCGGTCGTCATGATCAACGCCTATCGGTTGCTGGCGACGCGCTGCGACTACCCGCTGCACCTGGGCGTGACGGAGGCCGGTCCGGCGTTCCAGGGCACGATCAAATCGGCGGTCGCCTTCGGCGCGCTGCTGGCGGAGGGCATCGGCGACACGATCCGGGTGTCGCTGTCGGCCCCTCCCGTCGAGGAGGTCAAAGTCGGCATCGGGATCCTCGAGTCGCTCGGGCTGCGCCAGCGCGGCCTCGAGATCGTCTCCTGCCCGTCCTGCGGCCGCGCCCAGGTCGACGTCTACACGCTCGCCAACGAGGTCACCGCCGGCCTCGCCGGGCTGTCGGCCCCGCTGCGGGTCGCGGTGATGGGCTGCGTCGTCAACGGCCCTGGCGAGGCCAGGGAGGCCGACCTCGGCGTCGCGTCGGGCAACGGCAAGGGCCAGATCTTCGTCAAGGGCGAGGTCGTCGCGACCGTCCCGGAGGCGCGCATCGTCGAGACCCTCATCGAGCAGGCGCTGCAGCTTGCCGAGGAGATGGGCATCGACACGAGCGATCTCGACCCCGACGACCCAGCGAACCGCCCCACCGTCACCGTCAGCTGAAACCTGGCGCGACCATGCTGCGGACCTCGCCGGTGCGGGTGCTGGCCGAACGGGACGTCCCTGACGTGCTGGAGCTGCTCGGCCGGGAGCCGGTGGAGAACGTCTTCGTCATCTCGCGGGTCGAGGCTGCCGGGCTCGACCCGTGGCGGCTCGGCGCCGAGGTCTGGGGCTACCACGTCGGCGGCCATCTCGCGTCGGTGTGCTACGCGGGCGCCAACCTCGTCCCCTGCAACGCCGACGACGAGGCCGCGCAGGCGTTCGCGGCGCGGGCCCGCCGCGTCGGGCGCCGGTGCTCGTCCATCGTGGGGCCCTCCGATGCGGTCATGACGATGTGGGAGCACCTCCATGAGGCGTGGGGCCCGGCGCGCGACGTGCGGCCGAAGCAGCCGCTGATGACCATCGTGGCCGATCCGCTGGTCGCTCCCGACCCAGCCGTTCGCCCGGTGAGCCCTGCCGAGCTCGACCTCGTGCTGCCGGCCTGCATCGCCATGTTCACGGAGGAAGTGGGCATCTCGCCGGTGGTCGGCGACGGCGGCGCGCTCTACCGCTCCCGGGTCGCCGAGCTCGTCGCCGGCGGCAGGGCCTTCGCCCGCATCGAGGACGGCGCGGTGCTGTTCAAGGCCGAGATCGGGTCGGCCACCGCGACCTCCTGCCAGATCCAGGGGGTGTGGGTCGACCCGGCCCACCGGGGGACCGGGCTCGGCACGGCGGGCACCGCGGCGGTCGTCGCCGAGGCGCTGCGGTCGTTCGCGCCCGTCGTCAGCCTCTACGTCAACGACTACAACGCTCCCGCGCGGGCCGCGTACCAGCGGGTAGGGTTCCGCGAGGTCGGGACGTTCGCGTCCGTGCTGTTCTGAGGCTGTCCCGAGGTTGCCCCGAGGTTTGCCCCGAGGTTGTCCCGGCGGCCGCCCGTGCCGATTCCCCGCCGTTCCCGGTGCCGATCCGTCCCGATCCGTCCGTCCGTGCCGCCGTAGCGGGGCGAAATCGTTATCACTGCTTGCTGGCACGGCTCTCGGCTCTGGTGTTGAGTGCCGCCATGGGGCCTGCGCCGGCCTGCCCGGCGCGCGCGTCCAGCGAGGTACGTCGCACGGCACCCGCCGTACGCGTATGGTTCGGCGACACGTGGTGCAGGTCGAGACGTCCGGCCCTCCGGCCGTCCGGCGGCACTGGCAGTCGGCGCAGGAGGAGGTTGGAGCTCGATGGCGAGAGCCACGCGAGGCATTCGGGTCGCCGTCGCTGTCACGGCGGTGGCCCTCGCGGCCGCGGCGTGCGGCGGCAGCGGCGGCGGCACTAGCAGCGCGCCCAGCGGCACCGGCAACGGCACCACCACGGGCGGTGGCAACGGCCAGACCATCATCTGGGGCAGCACCGACAAGCCGGTGTCCTACGACCCGGCCGGCGCCTATGACCTGCCCAGCTGGAACGTCATCTACAACGTCTACCAGGGGCTCTTGCGGCTGGACGGCGCGACGGGCAAGACGGTGCCGGACGCGGCGCAGTCCTGCGACACCTCGGCCGACTTCAAGACCTGGACCTGCAAGCTCAAGCCCAACCAGAAGTTCTCCAACGGCGACCCCGTGACGAGCGAGGACGTCAAGTTCTCCTACGACCGGGTCCTCAAGATCAACGACCCGTCGGGGCCCTCGAGCCTGTTGGCCAAGGTGAAGACGTCGACGCCCGACCCCAACACGGTCGTGTTCACGCTCGCTTCCGGCAACTCGCTGTGGAACTACATCATGGCGACGGCCGCCGGCGCGATCGTCGACCACAAGGTCTTCCCGGCCGACAAGAAGCTCGCCGACGACAAGGTCATCGGCTCCGGCCCGTACGAGCTGGCGACCTACCAGCCCGGCAGCCTCGCCCAGTTCAAGCCCAACACGAACTACGGGGGCGACCTGCAGCGCCAGAACGGCAGCCTCGTCATCAAGTACTACCAGGACGAGAACGCGCTGAAGCTCGACCTCACGCAGGGCAAGGTCGACGTCGTCTACCCGGCTCTCTCGCCGACCGCGCTGAACGAGCTCAAGGGCGCGAGCAACGTGGCGCAGGAGAGCGGCCCCGGTGGCGCGATCCGCTACCTGGTCTTCAACACGAAGACCATGCCGGGCAACAACGACGCGCAGAAGCTCGCGATCAGGCGGGCGGTCGCCTACCTGCTCGACCGCGACTCGATCGCCAACGACGTCTACCAGGGCACCGTCGCCCCGCTCTACTCGATGGTCCCGCAGGGCCTGAACGGCCACGAGGACGTCTACAAGACCGAGTACGGCGCGGGCCCGGACAAGGCCAAGGCGCAGTCGGAGCTGCAGAAGGCCGGCGTCCAGACGCCGGTGAAGGTGCAGATCTGGTGGACGCCGACGCACTACGGCGCGCTCTCCGGTGACGAGTACACCGAGATCAAGCGCCAGCTCGAGGGCAGCGGCCTGTTCAAGGTCGACCTGCAGTCGACGGAGTGGGAGCAGTACACCGCCAACTGCCTCGCCGACAAGTGCCCGATGTTCCAGCTCGGCTGGTTCCCGGACTACCCCGACACCGACAACTACGTCGCGCAGTTCTACGGCTCCGCGTCGTTCCTGAACAACCACTACTCCAAGCCGGGGATCGACGCGCTGGTGAAGGACGAGCAGGGCACCAGGGACGCCGCCAAGCGGACCGACGACTTCAAGAAGATCCAGGAGCAGACGGTCGCCGACAACCCGGTGCTGCCGGTCTGGCAGGGCAAGCAGATCGCCCTTCGGTACGGACAGGTCACCGGACTGAAGAACACCCTCTACCCTGACTACATCTTCCGGTTCTGGGTCCTGGGCAAGTCCTCCTGACAGCCAAAGGGGCGGTGCCGGGGTAGCAGCTCCGGCACCGCCCCTATGCTGTCCCCGTCACGGTGCGCGCCGCAGGGGGCGGAACGGGACGGCCGGTCACGGCGGGCAGGGCACGGACAGGGCGGGGTCAGGGCAGCGGACGGAGGCGAGCTCGGCCATGGCGAAGCAAGGTGGATCGCTGCGGGCCTACCTGCTGACCAGGCTGGCCCTCGTCATCCCGATGGTGCTGATCCTCCTCACCGTCGTGTTCATCCTGATGCGGGTGGCGCCGGGCGATCCGGTGCGGGCGGCGCTCGGCGGCCGGGTGCCCGACAGCGTCATTGCCCAGAAGCGTCACGAGCTCGGCTTCGACAAGCCGCTCATCGTGCAGTACGGCCAGTACCTCTGGCAGGTCGTGCACGGCAACTTCGGCGTGGCGGTCAGCCAGAACCGCACCGTGATGAGCGTGGTGACCCACGAGGGCGCGGCCACCCTCGAGCTGAGCGTCGCCGCGCTGCTGCTCGCGCTGGTCCTCGGGCTGTCCGTCGGCCTGCTGATCGGCCGCTTCCGCGACTCGTGGTTCGACGTGGGCGGGCGCCTGTTCGGCATCCTCACCTACGCCGCGCCGGTGTTCTGGATCGGCATCCTGTTCCAGCTGCTGTTCTCGGCCAAGCTCGGCTGGCTGCCCGGCTCGGGACAGGCCGACACCGAAACGATCATCAACCTGAGCACGAACGCCCATACGAACATCTACGTGGTCGACGCGATCATCAACGGCGACGGCGTCGACCTGCGCAACGTGCTGGTCCACCTCATCCTGCCAGGGCTCACCCTCGGGCTGCTCGTCGCCGGCGTCTTCATCCGGCTGGTGCGGGTCAACATCATCCAGACGCTGAAGAACGACTACGTCGAGGCCGCGCGCGCCCGCGGCATCAGCGAGAGCCGGGTCGTCGTGCGGCATGCGTTCCGCAACGCGCTCGTCCCTGTGGTCACCGTCATCGGCCTGCAGGCGGCGCTGCTGCTCTCTGGCGCCGTGCTCACCGAGACCACGTTCAACTGGCCGGGCATCGGCCAGGCGCTCATCCGGTTCCTCAACAACCGCGACTATGCCGCCGTCCAGGGCATCGTGACCGTGTTCGCTCTCATCGTCGTGGTGGTCAGCCTGCTCATCGACGTCGTGAACGCGCTCATCGACCCGAGGGTGAGGTTCTGATGACCAGCGAGTTCGTGGTCGGCACGACCGGGGCCGTCCCGCCCCCCAGCGACCGCATCCGGCGCGGGCCGCGCGCCGTACGGGGCCTGCGCCGCATCCTCTCCCCGGTGGGGGAGGCCCGCGGGCTCCCGAAATGGGTGCTCTACCTCGGTATCGCCATCGTCGCGGTCTTCGCGATCTTCGCCGTCTTCGCGCCGCTGATCTCGCCGTACCGGTTCGACCAGTACCAGACGGCCGACCACGTCCGCTTCCCCAAGTCGGGGGCGCCGTCGGCCGCGCACTGGTTCGGCACCAACATCATGTCCACCGACGTCTTCTCGCACATCGTCTACGGCTCGCGCACAGCGCTCGAGGTCGTCCTCATCGCCGTGGTCATCTCGCTGCTCGTCGGCGTGCCGCTCGGCCTGTTCTCCGGCTACTACGGCGGCAAGCTCGACCGCGTGCTGGTCCTCATCAACGACGCGATGTTCGCGTTCCCCTCGCTGCTGCTCGCGATCCTGGTGGCCTTCCTGCTCAAGGGCAAGTTCGCCTTCCTTGGGCAGAGCTTCAGCGGGATCATGTCGGCGGCCATCTCGATCACCGTCATCTACATCCCGCAGTACTTCCGGGTCATCCGCAACAGCGTCATCAGCGTGCGCGAGGAGCCCTACGTCGAGGCGGCCCAGGTCCTCGGGGCCAAGCCCCGCTCGGTGATCGCCAAGTACGTGTTCGGCAACGTCATCCAGAACGTCCCCGTCATCGCGACGCTGAACGCCGCCGACGCGATCCTCACCCTGGCCGGCCTCGGCTTCCTCGGCTACGGCGTCCAGCCGACGGAGGGCGCCGAGTGGGGCTTCGACCTCCAGCGCGCGCTCGGCGAGGCGAGCGGCGGCATCTGGTGGACGTCGGTCTACCCGGGCCTCGCGATCGTGCTGCTCGTCACCGGGCTCACCCTCGTCGGCGAGAGCCTGAACGACCTGCTCAACCCGGTGCTGCGCCGGCGCCAGCTGATGCCGGTGACCATCACCGACGACGTCGAGGAGGCCGTCGTTGCGGAGCGGTGAGCCGGTCCTTTCGGTACGGGACCTGAAGGTCTGGTACGGCACGCCGCGCGGCGCGGTCCGCGCCGTCGACGGCGTCTCCTTCGACCTGCGCAAGGGCGAGACGCTCGGCCTCGTCGGCGAGTCGGGCTGCGGCAAGTCGACGCTCGGCCGCGGCGTGCTCGGGCTGCTGCCCGACGCGGCCAAGGTGGCCGGTGAGGTCCGGTTCGAGGGGCGCAACATCGTCGCGATGTCGCCCAAGGAGCTGCGCCGGCTGCGCGGGCCCAAGCTCGGCCTGATCTTCCAGGAGCCGATGACCCGGCTCAACCCGCTCATGCGGATCTCCGACCACTTCGCCGAGACGCTGAAGGCCCACGAGTCGGACCTCTCCAAGGAGCAGGCGCGCCGCCGCGCCATCGACGCCCTCGGTGCGATGGGCATCCCGCCGACCCGGTTCCGCAACTACCCGCACGAGTTCTCCGGCGGCATGCGCCAGCGCATCATGATCGCGCTGGCGCTCGTCCTCAACCCCGCGTTCGTGGTCGCCGACGAGCCGACGACGGCGCTCGACGTGCTCGTCGAGGCGCAGATCCTGCAGATCCTCACGACCATCAAGGCCAACTACGACACCGCGATCCTGCTCATCACCCACAACCTCGGCATCATCGCCGAGTCGTGCGACCGGGTGGCGGTCATGTACGCGGGCCGCATCGCCGAGCTCGGGGACGCCCGCACGGTCTTCGCCCAGCCGGCGCACCCCTACACCCGCGAGCTGCTCGCGTCGACGATCTCGCTGTCGACCAAGGAGCTGCACTACATCCCCGGCGCACCGCCCGATCTCGTCGCGCCGCCGTCCGGGTGCCGGTTCCACCCGCGCTGCCCCAGCGCGATGCTGATCTGCCCGCGCAAGCACCCGGTGATGGTGCAGACGGCCCCCGATCAGGAAGCCACCTGCTGGCTGCACGGTCCGGCGGAGATGATCCCCGCCGGCATGACGGCGCCGCTCGAGCGCGAGGAGCTCAGCCTTGCCGACGAGGCCTGACACCGACGACCGGCCGGCCCCCGCCGACGCACGGGGGACGACGGCCCCGCTGCTCGAGGTCGAGGACCTGCGCGTCCACTTCGCCCTGCGCGGCGGCTTCTTCGACCGCCTGACGGGGCGCTCGACCGGGGCGGTCAAGGCGGTCGACGGCGTGTCGTTCGCCCTGCGGCCCGGCGAGGTCCTCGGCGTCGTCGGCGAGTCGGGCAGCGGCAAGACGACGCTCGGGCGGGCGATCCTTCGGATGGCGCCGATCACCGCCGGCAGCGTCCGCTTCGAGGGCCGCGACATCACCGGCCTGAAGGAGTCGGAGGTCCGCCGCATGCGCCAGCGCATGCAGATGGTCTTCCAGGACCCCAACGCCTCGCTCAACCCGGCCATGGACATCCTCACCGCGGTGGGTCATCCGCTGTCCATCCACGGCATCACCGACGACGAGGCCGTGCTGCGCCGCAAGGTCTCCGAGGCGCTGGAGCGGGTGGGGCTCTCGCCGGTCGAGCGCTTCCTGCACAAGTACCCCGGTGACCTCTCCGGCGGGCAGAAGCAGCGCGCCGTCATCGCGCGGGCGATCATCCTCGGCCCGTCGCTGCTGGTGGCGGACGAGCCGGTGTCGATGCTCGACATGAGCGTCCGCGCCAAGATCCTCGAGCTGATGATGGGGCTGCGCGACGACCTCGGGCTCACCTACCTCTACATCACCCACGACCTCGCCACGGCCAAGTTCTTCTGCGACCGCATCGCGATCATGTACCTGGGGCGGGTGGTCGAGATCGGCGCGCCCGAGGAGATCTACGCCGACCCCAAGCACCCCTACACGCGCGCGCTGCTGCGCGCCATCCCCGAGCCCGACCCGCGCAAGAGCATCCCGCGCGACCTGCCGCGCGGCGAGGTGCCGGACGCCGCCCGGCCGCCGCTCGGCTGCTCGTTCCACCCCAGGTGCCCGCATGCCTTCGCGGTCTGCGGCTGGGAGAGCCGCGACCTGCGCACGCTGCTCGAGGACCGCTGGACGGCCAAGGGGGACGCGACGTACGAGGTGGAGCGCCCGCTCGTCGGCAACCTCGACACGCTCGATGCGCCCACGCACCAGGCCTGGCTGGGCGCCGGGACCAGCCACACCGGCGACGAGGTCGCCGGCCTGCTGACCCGGATCCGGCAGGACGACCCCGACGAGCCGATGTGGCGCGCGGTCGAGGCCGTCGAGCCGGACGGGGGCGGCGTCACCGTCGGCTACCACGAGGGCATCGACCCCGAGCTGCGTCCCGCCGGTGGGGTGCAGGTGGCCTGCCACCTCTACGGCGAGCACGCCGAGCTGGCTCGTCGCCAGGGCGCCGACGTGCCGTCGCGGTCCGCGACCGACGAGGCAGGTCGCGCGCTTTGATCTTCAAGGCCGTGGGGGAGGGGCGACCGTACCCCGACCACGGGTTCGGCCACCGCGAGTGGAGCGAGCTGCCACCGCGCGCGGTCCGCCTCGACGAGCTGATCACCACCAAGCGGGCGCTGCAGCTCGACGTGCTGCTCGCCGACGACTCGACGTTCTACGGCGACCTGTTCCCGCACGTCGTGCAGTGGCGCGGCGAGCTCTACCTGGAGGACGGCCTGCACCGCGCGCTGCGGACGGCCCTGCACCAGCGCACCAGCATGCACGCCAGGGTCCTCGTCCTCGGCGAGTGAGCCGCTGCCCGCCGCGGTCGCGGCAGAGGGCCGCCGCAGCCGGAGCCGCCGTCCACCGGCGCGCCATCGACGAGGCCCGCCGGCGCAAGCCCGGCATCGCTCTCGTCCGGGCCGCCGGCATGCCGGTCCACGACGAGCTGGAGCCGGAACTGCCGCTCGGCCCGGCGTGACGCGGCGGAGGATCGCCGCGCGGCCGGCTCCTGGCCGTGGGTAGGGTCGGGCTCCTGAAGCGGGCAGGGAGCGAGCAGGCACGATCAGGAGGTGCTGGTGGCCGGGGTCGTCCGCATGTCGAGCCTGCTCTTGCGGACGCTGCGCGAGGACCCCGCCGATGCCGAGGCCGCGAGCGACCGGCTGCTCACCAGGGCGGGCTACGTGCGCCGCAGCGGCTCCGGCAGCCATGCGTGGCTGCCGCTCGGCAAGCGGACGCTCGACCGCATCACCGCGGTCGCCCGCGAGGAGATGGCGGCGATCGGCGGGCAGGAGGTGCTGCTGCCCGCCCTGGCGCCGATCGAGGCGTACGAGCGCACGGGCCGCCTTGCCGGGCGCGACGAGCGGCTGCTGCGGGTGCGCGACCGCCGCGGCGCCGACCACGTCCTCGGCGCGGCCCACGAGGAGGCGCTCACCCTGCTCGCGCAGGCGGAGTGCACGTCCTACCGCGACCTGCCGGTGACGCTGTTCCAGGTGCGGACGACCTTCCGCGACGAGGTCCGCTCGCGCGGCGGCGTCCTGCGCGGCCGGGAGCTCCTGACGAAGGACTCGTGCTCGTTCGACCTCGACGACGAGGGCCTCGGGGCGTCGTGCGCCGCGCACCGGGCCGCTTACCTGCGGACGTTCGAGCGGCTGGGGCTCGACGTGCGGGTCGCCACCGCCGTGCCGGAGGCCATGGGCGGGGGCCGGTCGGAGAAGCTCCTCGCGCCGGCCGCGGCCGGCGAGGACGCGTTCGTGAGCTGCGCCGCGTGCGGCCACGCCGCCGACGTCGAGGCGGTGACGACGAAGGTGCCGCCGGTGCCGCTCGGCGACGCGCCACCGCTGGAGCTGCTCGACACGCCGGGCACGCCGACGATCGAGGCGCTGGCCGCCGCCGTCGGCGTGCCAGCCGCGGCGACGCTGAAGAACCTGCTGGTGACGGTCGCGGAGCCGGACGGCACCACGTACGTCGCGGCGGTCGGCGTGCCGGGCGACCGCGAGGTCGACCTGCGCCGGCTGGAGGCGGCGCTCGCCCCTGCCGCCGTGCGCATCTTCGCCGGGGAGGACTTCGCCGGCCGGCCCGACCTGGTGCGCGGCTACGTCGGACCGCAGGGGATGGCCGGGCGGGCGTTCCGCTACCTCGCCGACCCGCGGGTGGCGCCGGGCACGAGCTGGGTGACCGGGGCCAACCGGGTGGACACCCACGCCCGCGGCGTGGTCTGCGGCCGCGACTTCGCCGTCGACCGCTACGTCGACGTGGCGAGCGTGCTGCCCGGCGACCCCTGCCCGCGCTGCAGCGGCCCGGTGACCCTCGAGCGCGGGATCGAGGTCGGCCACGTCCGCGCGCTGGGGCGGCGCTACGCCGACGCGCTCGGCTTCGACGTGGCCGGCCCCGACGGCCGCCCCGTGCGGGTCACGATGGGCTCGTACGGCATCGGCGTCTCGCGGCTGGTGGCGGCGATCGCCGAGCAGCACCACGACGAGGCCGGGCTGGCCTGGCCGCCGGTGGTCGCGCCCGCGCAGGTCACCGTCCTGCCGATCGGCAAGGGCGACCTGCAGCGCGAGACGGCCGGCGCGCTGGCCGGGTCGCTCGCCGCCGCCGGGCTCGACGTCCTGCTCGACGACCGGCCGGCCTCGCCGGGGGAGAAGTTCGCCGACGCCGACCTCATCGGCACCCCGCTGGTGGTCGTCGCCGGCCGGTCGGTGGCCGACGGTACGGTCGAGGTGAAGTGGCGCGGCACCGGCCGGCGCGAGCCGGTGCGGGTCGACGAGTGCACGACGACGCTGTCCCGCTGGTGGGCCGAGGCCGCCGGGACCGGCTGAGAGGAGGACCGGCGATGCCGGCCGGGCTGCGAGCGGTGATCTTCGACTGGGGCGGCACGCTGACGCCGTGGCACAACGTCGATGTGCTCGGTGCGTGGAGCGTGGTGGCCCGGGAGCTGGCGCCCATCAACGCCGCGGAGCTTGCCGAGGCGCTTCATCGAGCGGAGCGGGACCAGTGGCATCGAGCGGAGACCGAGCATCGCAGCTCGACGATCCACGAGGTGATCGCCGCCTCCGGCATCAAGGCGCCGCCCGATGCGCTCGAGCGGGCGCTCGACGCTTACCTCGAGCACTGGGATCCCCACACCCACACCGACGTCGAGGTCAAGGGCGTGCTCGCCGCGATCCGCGAGCGCGGCCTCAGGGTCGGGGTGCTGTCCAACACCCACTGGCCCAGGGCTTGGCACGAGCGCATCTTCGCCCGCGACGGCGTCCTCGACCTCATCGACGGCGACGTCTACACCAGCGAGATCGCGTGGACCAAGCCGCACCCGGAGGCGTTCCGCGCCGCGCTGCGCGCCGTCGGCTGCGAGCCGGCCGAGGCGGTCTTCGTCGGCGACCGGCCGTTCGACGACATCCACGGCGCCAAGTCGGTGGGCATGCGCGCGGTCCTGGTGCCCCACAGCAACGTCCCGGCCTACGACGTCGTCCCCGACGGGGTCGTGCAGCGGCTGTCCGACCTGCTGCCGCTGCTCGACGGGTGGCTCGCCGCGGATCGAGCCGGCTGAGCCGCCTGAGCCGCCTGAGCCGCCTGAGCCGCCTGAGCCGGTCAGCCCACGTCGAGGCCGAGGGCCTGCACCAGCTGGATCGCCTGCGGCGCGCCGATCCGTGCGCGGTCGAGCACCGCGAGGCGCGGGTCGACGCCCTCGAGATCGCTGCCCCGGAGGTCGGCACCGACGAAGCGCGCCCGGTCGATGCTCGCCCCGCGCAGGTCGGCACCGGTGAGGTCGGTGCCCTCGCAGTCGGCATCGGTCAGGTCAGCCTCGCGCAGCCGTACCTCGCGAAGCGTCGCGCTGCGCAGATCGGCCGCTCGCAGGCTGGCGTACGACAGGTCGCTCGACGTCACCGAGAGGCGGCGCAGGTCGCAGCCCTCGAGCTCGCAGCCGGTCAGCTTGCACCGCTCGAACGACGCGTCGAAGAAGTTGCAGCGCACGAACCGGCAGCGCAGGAACGCGCTGTCGCGGTGCACCGAGACGTTGAGCTTGACGTTGGCGAACGAGCACTCCTCGAAGACCGCGCCGCTGCTCGTCGACTCGACCATGTCGACCCGCGAGAAGCTGCACCTGACGAAGACGGCGTCGGCGAGCTCGCGCGCGTACCAGTCGTCGCTGTTGAACCGCTCGTCCTCGAAGAGCTCGCTCATCACCCAGCCCAGATGCGCTCGAGGGTGAGTCGGATGTTGCCCTCCAGCTCCTCGCAGGAGTCGAGGGAGAGCAGGCCAGGCACCGGCCAGGGGCGCTGCTGCGCGGCCAGCTCCTGCACCCGCTCCCACGTCATCGCGGGCATGCCGCTCTCGCCGGCGGCCCGCGACTCCACCCGGTCGCGATGGGCCCGCTCGTCGCTGCACCGCATCGCGACCACGACGAGCGGCACGCCGTGCGCCTCCGCCAGCTGCTGCCAGGCCCGCCTGGCCTCCTCGGCGACGTTGACCGCGTCGGCGACCACCGGGTGCCCGGCGCGCAGCTCCTCGTCGGCCAGCGCCTGCGCGACCGCGTACGCGGCCAGGCCCACCGGCTCGGCGTCGCCGACGCCGGCCAGCCGGATCGCCCGCTCGATCGAGTCGACGGACAGCACCGGCGCCGGCAGCGCGACCCCGATGGCCCGGGCGAGCGACGTCTTGCCCGTACCGGGCAGCCCGGCCATGACGACGAGCACTGCGGCTCCTCTCTCGTGGCGATCCTTCCGGCGGCGCACCGCACGCTACCGTCGCGCCGTGACACGACCGCACTCCCCTGCGCCTTGTGCAGCACCGGCGCCGAGCGCCATCCTTCGAACGTCGCCCAAGTCGCCCAAGTCAGCGCCGGCGCCGGTCCCGGAGCCGGTCCGGGGAGCCGATCGAGCATGACGTTCGTGCTGGTGGACAACTATGACTCGTTCACCTACAACCTCTACCAGTCCCTCGCCACGGTCACGGGGGCAGCTCCGCTCGTCATCGCCAACGACGACGAGGACGCCCTGCGCCGGCTCGATCTCGCCGCGGTGACCGGCATCGTCGTCTCGCCGGGGCCGGGCACGCCGGCCGACGACCGCGACTTCGGGCTGAGCCGCTGGGCCGTCGAGCAGGACGAGATCCCGATGCTCGGCATCTGCCTCGGGCACCAGGGGCTGTGCCTCGCCGCGGGCGCGCGGATCGACCGGGCGCCGGTGCCCATGCACGGCCGCTGCAGCGAGATCCACCACGACGGCGACCCGCTGCTCGAGGGGATCCCGTCGCCGTTCACGGCGATGCGCTATCACTCGCTGCTCGCCTACGACCTCCCCGACCACCTCGAGGTGATCTGCGCGACCGCGGACGGTCTCGTCATGGGCGCCCGGCACGCCGCCAAGCCGCACTGGGGCGTGCAGTTCCACCCCGAGTCCATCGCGACCGAGCACGGCGAGACGCTGCTCGCAAACTTCGTCCGGCTCGCGTCGGCGCGGCGCGGACGGCGCCCGGCAACCGATCCGGCGCCGGCCGCCCGCCGGGCGCCGGTGGAGCAGCGCTACCGGCTCCTCGTCCGCGAGCTGCCCTTCGGCGGCGACGCCGGTGCAGTGCTCGTCGCGCTGTTCGGCGACGACGACTGCGCGTTCTGGCTCGACAGCGCGCTCCAGGTGCCCGGCCTGTCGCGCTTCTCGATCCTCGGCGGCTCGCGCGGACCGCTCGCGGAGCGCGTCTCGTACGACGTCGGCACCCGCACCGTGACGGTGACCGCGAGCGACGGCGCGGTGGTGGAGCGGTTCTCCGGCGACCTGCTCTCCTACCTCGCGCGGGAGCTCCCGCGCCGGCGGGTCGCCGGCGCCGGTCTCCCGGTCGACTTCGCGCTCGGCTACGTCGGCTACCTCGGATACGAGCTCAAGGCCGACACCGGCGGCGCGGCGGTGCACCGCTCCGGCGTCCCGGACGCGCAGCTGCTGTTCGCCGACAGGGGCCTGGTGGTCGACCACGAGCAGAGCCGGCTGTGGCTGCTCGCCCTCCAGGGCGAGGACACCACCGGCGCGGAGTGGCTGGACCGCGCGGAGGGCGCGCTGCGCGGGCTGGCGGCCCTGCCGCCGCTCGACCAGCCTGCCGAGCCGGTGCGGCCGGTGAGCGTGCGCAGCCGGCACTCCGACGACGGCTACCTGCGGCTGATCGCCGAGTGCCAGCGGCTGATCGGCATGGGCGAGTCCTACGAGATCTGCCTGACGAACGTGCTGGAGGTCGACTGCCCGGTCGACCCGTGGACCGCGTACCGCCGGCTCCGCGTCGTCAACCCCGCACCGTTCGGCGCCTGGCTGCGCCTGCCGGGCGTGGCCGTGCTCAGCTCGTCGCCGGAGCGCTTCCTGCGGCTCCTGCCGGACGGCGTCGTGGAGTCCAGGCCCATCAAGGGCACCTGCCCGCGCGGAGCGACGCCGGAGGAGGACGAGCGGCTCGCGCGGGCGCTGGCCGCCAGCGAGAAGGAGCGGGCCGAGAACATCATGATCGTCGACCTGGTCCGCAACGACATCGGGCGCGGCGCGCGGGTGGGCAGCGTCTCGGTGCCGCAGCTGTGCGGCGTCGAGACGTACGAGACCGTGCACCAGCTCGTGAGCACCGTCCGCGGCGAGCTGCGCGACGACGTGGGCGCCGCCGAGTGCGTGCGCCACGCCTTCCCCGGCGGGTCGGTGACCGGCGCGCCGAAGGTGCGGACGATGGAGATCATCGACCGCCTCGAGGGCGGCCCCCGGGGCGTCTACTGCGGGGCGATCGGCTACTTCTCCCTCGACGGCGCCGTCGACCTGAGCATCGCGATCAGGACGATCGTCGTCGCCGGCGACGGAGACCGGGCCTCGATCGGCGTCGGTGGCGCCATCACGGCGCTGTCCGAGCCGGCCGCCGAGGTGCGCGAGACGTGGCTCAAGGCGGCCGCCCTGCTGAGCGCGCTGACGGCGGCGGCCGGGCAGCCGGGGCTCAGCCGGTCGGGCCGGTCAGGCCGGGCAGCGCCTCGGTGGCCGGCGTCGTCCCCGCGGCGAGCCGCCAGCCGGTAGCCCGCCCCGCGGCCGCCTGCAGCTCCCCGACGGCGAGCCGGCGCGCCCCGGCGTCGTCCGTCGCCCCGAGCAGCCGGGCGTAGGCGGCCGCGGTAGCTTCCTCCAGCCGGACGAGCAGCGCGAGCGCGTCGGCGGGCGCGCCGGGCGCCGGGTCGAGGTCGTAGGCGGGCGGGGCCGGCGGGGGCGTCGTGCCGGTCCCGGCGAGGGCCGCGACGAGCCGGTCCCTGGCCAGCCGGTGCTCGTCGAACTCGCGGCGGGCGGTGGCGATGAGCCGCTCCGGCAGGTGCGGCGCGGCGGCCCCGTACCCGTACACCGCCGCGTGCTCGGCGGCGAGCGCGGTGGCGAGCGCCGCGGTGAACCCGGTGGTGAGCGCCGGCCGGCCGGTCACGACCGCTCCCACGGCGCGACGCGGAGCAGCGCCTGGTGGCCGGTCTCGCTCGCGGCGATCGAGCCGAGCAGCGGCGCGAGGCGGGCGGGCGCGGCCACGCAGTCGGCCGCCCTGGCGGCGGCCGCGCGGCTCTCGGCGGCCAGCAGGCGGCGCAGCTCGACGGCCCGGTGCCCGGTCGCCGAGCTGGCCGGTGCGCTCGTCGTGCCCGGCGCGGCGGGCTGCGCCGCACCGGCGGCGACG
>JBJMHZ010000025.1:0-19018 GCA_045807125.1 Frankiaceae bacterium | reverse complement strand
GCTGCCTCCCGTAGGAGTCTGGGCCGTGTCTCAGTCCCAGTGTGGCCGGTCGCCCTCTCAGGCCGGCTACCCGTCGTCGCCTTGGTGGGCCATTACCCCACCAACAAGCTGATAGGCCGCGGGCCCATCCTCAGCCGCAAGAGCTTTCCACCTCCAAGGATGCCTAAGGAGGTCGTGTCCGGTATTAGCCCCGGTTTCCCGGAGTTATCCCAGAGCTGAGGGTAGGTTGCCCACGTGTTACTCACCCGTTCGCCGCTCGAGTACCCCGAAGGGCCTTTCCGCTCGACTTGCATGTGTTAAGCACGCCGCCAGCGTTCGTCCTGAGCCAGGATCAAACTCTCCGTGAATGCTATATAGCGACCCGCCGAAGCGGGATCACTGACACAGAAAAGTGCGCGCCGCCGGCTTGCGCGGCACGCGATCCGTGGCAAAGAGCAGACGTTCTAGCGTCTGTCATCGCCATCAAAGGAACCGCATGCGAGGCTGACGCCCCGCAGACGGGGTTGTGCTTGATTGGCACTGACTTTTGGCACGCTGTTGAGTTCTCAAGGAGCGATCGCTTCCCGTGCCGAGCCTCTCGGCTCGCCGCGGGGCGCTTCTGTCATCTTGCGTCGGCCCACCGTGCCCTGTCAAATCGACCGGGCCACGACCGTTCGTCGCGTTTGGCTCGCCATTTCGCAGTATATGGAGTGGCGCTCCGTCGCGTCGAACCGGCCGGGCGAACCACCCCGGCGCACCGAGAGCCAGCCAGCAGATCGTGCCGGCAACCAAGGTGGTCGGGGTCCCCGGGAACCGTCCGCCAGCGGCGTCCGGCGCTCCATGGGGCGAAGAGGTACGTTACGTCGCCGGTCCACCAGCGTCAAGTCAGCAGGCCCCGCGTGGCGGCGGCCCGCCGCCGGGCCGCTGGCCACGATCCTCGCAGGTGGGAGGGCATGCCGAGGCGCCGCCGACCCCGGCCCGGCCTCGGCCGGGCCACCTCCAACGGTCTTCGCCGGTGCACCGGCCGAAGTGGCCTGCGTCACACCGGCCGGGTCCCCCGAGGATCAGCCGGTGAGCCGGACCGCCCGGCGCCGGCCCCGTTGGACGACCCGCCCGGCCAGCCGGTCCCTCGGCAGGTCGTACTCGCCGGCAGCCAGCTGCTCGCCGTCGATCCGCACGGCGCCGTCGTCGACGAAGCGGCGCGCCTCGCTGCGCGACGCGGCCAGCCCCGCGTCGACCAGCACCGCCGGCAGGTGGACCGGGTCGCCGGCCGGCAGCGGATGCTCGGCGACATCGCTCGGCGGCGCGCGCCGGACGAACCGATCGTCGAAGGCCGCCTCGGCCAGCTCCGCCGCCTCGGCGCCGTGGTAGAGCCGCACGACCTCCTTGGCGAGCCGGCGCTTGGCCGCGCCGGCCGCGGACCCGCCGGCCGCCGCCATCGCGGCCAGCTCCTCGACCTCGCGCGGACGCAGGTCGGTGCACAGCTGCGCGTAGCGCCCGATCATCGGGTCGGGGATCGACATCAGCTTGCCGAACTGCTCCTCCGGTGGCTCCCCGATCGCCACGTAGTTGTTGAGCGACTTGCCCATCTTCTGCACGCCGTCGAGCCCCTCGAGCAGCGGGACGGTCACCACGACCTGCTCCGGCTTGCCGTGGGCGCGCTGCAGATCGCGGCCGACGAGCAGGTTGTAGGTCTGGTCGGTGCCGCCCAGCTCGACGTCGGCGTCGACAGCCACCGAGTCGTAGCCCTGCAGCATCGGGTAGAGGAACTCGACGAGCGAGATCGGCTGGCGGGCCGCGAACCGGCGGGCGAAGTCGTCGCGCTCCAGCAGGCGGGCGACGGTGAGCTCGCGCGCCTCCCGCACCACGTCAGTGAGCGTCATCCCGGCGAGCCACTCGGAGTTGCGGCGCAGCTCGACCCTGCCGGGGTCGAGGATGCTCATGACCTGCTCGAAGTACGTCGCCGAGTTGGCGACGGTCTCCTCCATCGAGAGCATGGCCCGCCCCTGCGTGCGCCCGCTCGGGTCGCCCACCATGCCGGTGAAGTCACCGACGATCAGGACGGCGAGGTGGCCGAGATCCTGGAACTGCCGCAGCTTGCGCAGGACGACGGCGTGCCCCAGCGTCAGCTCGCTGCCCGACGGGTCGATGCCGAGCTTGACCCGCAGCGGCCGGCCGGCGCGGCCGGCCTCGGCCAGCCTGCCCCCGAGGGCGCCCTCGGGCAGCACCGCCGCGGTGCCGGCCGTCAGGACGGCGAGCGCATCCGCGAGCCCGGGCGGGCGCCCCGGATCGGGAGCCGGTGCGTCGGGCATCGTCGGCTCGGTCGGACCAGTCGTCGGATCAGCGGCCACGGCGACGAGTCTGGCACGGCCGCCCACCGGGACCTCCGTACCGCCGCGTGGCCGCCGCAGGAGGGTCAGCGAACCGCGCGACGCCGCCGCACGGCCGGGCGGTAGGCCGAGACGCTCGGCTCCCCCGCGACCCAGAATCGCCACGGCGTCGGCGCTCCCGCGCCCGCCACGCCGACGCGCGGGCCGGTGCGGACGAGGTCGTCGACGACGGCGTCGCCGGGCAGGAGCCGGAGCGGGCCGGCGTCGGCGGCCAGGTCGGCGCCGTCGTGCTCGCGGCCGATCCCGAGCGCCTTGGTGAGCCGCGCGGGACCCCTGGCGAGGTCGCGGTCGGTGCTGCCCGGCCGCCGCTCCCTGGCGAGCGGGCGGCCGCTCACCACCTCGCCGGCCCGCAGCAGGACGGCGCGCGCGATCCCGGCAGGGCCGCACACGACGTTGACGCAGTAGTGCATCCCGTAGGTGAAGTAGACGTAGGCATGGCCGCCTGGGCCGAACATCGTGGCGTTGCGCGCGGTCCGGCCGCGGAACGCATGCGAGCCCGGGTCCTCCTCGCCCGCGTAGCCCTCCACCTCGGTCAGCCGCACGGCGACCGAGCCGGCCGGCGTGCGGTGCTCGAGCACGCAGCCGAGCAGCGACCGGGCGACGTCGAGGACCGGGCGGTCGAACCAGTCGCGCGGCAGGGCGCTCAACTCTCGCCGTGCGCCCACCGGCGGTGCCCCTCGACGGCGGTGCGCGCGGCGGCGAGCTGCTCGCCGACCCGGGCCGGGGCGGTCCCACCGTGGGCGGCCCTGGCGGCCAGCGCGCCGGTGACCGACAGCACCTCGCGCAGGTCGGGCGTGAGCAGGGGACTGATGCGGCGCAGGTCGTCGTCGGAGACGTCGGAGAGGTCGCAGCCGTGGACGGTGCACCAGACCACCAGGTGCCCGACGGCCTCGTGCGCGTCGCGGAACGGCACGCCGCGCCGGACGAGGGCGTCGGCCAGGTCGGTCGCGAGCGCGAAGCCCTCGGGGGCGCCGGCGGTCAGCCGGTCGGCGTCGACGCGCATGGTCTGCACCATGCCGGCCACCGCCGGCAGCACGAGCAGCAGCGTGTCGACGGCGTCGAAGACCGGCTCCTTGTCCTCCTGGAGGTCGCGGTCGTACGCGAGCGGCAGGCCCTTCAGCGTCATCAGCAGGGCGGTGAGGTCGCCCACCAGGCGGCCGGCCTTGCCGCGGGCGAGCTCGGCCACGTCCGGGTTCTTCTTCTGCGGCATGATCGACGAGCCGGTGGCGTAGGCGTCGTCGAGCTCGGCCCAGCGGAACTCGCGGCTCGTCCAGAGGACGACCTCCTCGCCGAGGCGCGAGACATGCACGCCGATCAGCGCGGCCACGAAGAGGAACTCGGCGGCGAAGTCGCGATCGCTCACCGCGTCGATCGAGTTGTCGGCCGCCGACGCGAAGCCGAGCTCGGCGGCCACGCTCACCGGGTCGAGCGGCAGCGAGGAGCCGGCGAGCGCCCCGGCGCCGAGCGGGGAGACCGCGGCCCGCACGTCCCAGTCGCGCAGGCGCCCGAGGTCGCGCAGCAGCGGGTGCAGGTGCGCGAGCAGGTGATGGGCGAACAGGACCGGCTGGGCGTGCTGGAGGTGGGTCAGGCCGGGCGACGGGGTGCCGAGGTGGCGCTCGGCCTGCCCGAGCAGCGCCTCCGCGAGGCCGGTGACGGCCAGCGCGACCCGGCGCCCGTGGTCGCGGAGGTAGAGCCGCAGGTCGGTCGCGACCTGGTCGTTGCGGCTGCGGCCGGCGCGCAGCTTCCCGCCCAGCGAGCCCAGCCGCTCGAGCAGGCCGCGCTCCAAAGCGGTGTGGACGTCCTCATCCTCGGGCGTCGGCTTGAACAGCCCGTAGCGGGCGTCGTGGTCGAGTTCGTCGAGGCCCACCAGCATGCGGCGCAGCTCGTCGTCGTCCAGCAGGCCGGCCCGGTGCAGCACGCGGGCGTGGGCCCGCGAGGCCTGCAGGTCGTACGGGGCCAGCCGCCAGTCGAAGTGGACGCTCACCGACAGCCGGGCCAGCGCCTCGGCCGGCTCGCCGGTGAAGCGGCCGCCCCACAGCCGGGTGGGGGCTGGGGCGTCGCTCACCGGGTCAGTCCCCCGCCGCGTGCGGCCCGCCGAGCCGCCGGTCGCGCCCGGCTGCGATGCGGCTGGGCAGCCCCCACAGTTCCACGAACCCCCTCGCGAGTCCCTGGTCGAACGTGTCCTGCGCATCGTACGTGGCCATGCCGTAGTCGTAGAGGGAGCCGTCGCCGCGCCGGCCGGTGACCACCGCGCGGCCACCGTGCAGGCGGAGCCGCACCTCGCCCGTGACGCCCTCCGACGCCGAGCGCAGGAGCGCGTCGAGGGCGCGGGTCAGCGGCGAGTACCACAGCCCGTCGTACACCAGCTCGGCCCAGCGCTGGTCGGCCAGGCGCTTGAAGCGGGCCAGGTCGCGCTCCACCGTCAGCGACTCGAGGTCCTGGTGCGCGATGATGAGCGCCACCGCGGCAGGGCACTCGTAGATCTCGCGGCTCTTGATGCCGACGAGCCGGTCCTCCACCAGGTCGAGCCGGCCGACCCCCTGCGCACCGGCCCTGGCGTTGAGCTCGTCGATCGCCTCGATCATCGAGACGGGGCGGCCGTCGATGGCGACGGGGACGCCGTCGACGAAGGCGATGACCACCTCGTCCGGGTCGCGGGGCCCGGCGGGGTCGCGGGTGTAGGCGTACAGGCCCTCGATCGGCGCGTTCCACGGGTCCTCGAGGAAGCCGGTCTCGACGGCGCGGCCCCAGGCGTTCTGGTCGACCGAGTACGGCGCCGAGCTCGTGACGTCGATCGGGAGCCCGCGCTCGGTCGCGAACGCGATGGCGCGGTCGCGCGTCATGCCCGAGTCGCGCACCGGCGCCAGGCAGCGCAGGTCCGGGGCGAGCGCGGCGAGGCCCACCTCGAACCGCACCTGGTCGTTGCCCTTGCCGGTGCAGCCGTGGGCGACGGCGTCCGCCCCGTGGTCGCGGGCCGCCTGCACGAGGTGCCGGACGATGAGCGGCCGCGACAGCGCCGACAGCAGCGGGTAGCGCCCCATGTAGAGGGCGTTGGCGCGCAGCGCCGGCAGGCAGAAGTCGGTGGCGAACTCCGCCTTGGCGTCGACGACGACCGCCTCGACCGCGCCGCAGTCGAGCGCGCGCTGCCGCACGACGTCCAGGTCCTCGCCGCCCTGCCCGACGTCGATGGCGACGGCGACGACCTCGCCGCCGGTGGCGGCGGCGATCCAGCCGATCGCCACCGAGGTGTCCAGGCCCCCCGAGTACGCGAGCACGACGCGCGTGGGCCGTGTCATAGGTGGTCCTTCCGGATGGAGCGCGCAGGCGGACGGGCTCCGGGCGCCCGCCCCGATTCTGCTCCTCGGCCCGGACCGGCACCGCTTCGGACGTCGAGGGCGGCGATCGCGCAGCAGCGCGGCGCGCTCAGCGCGCGTCGGCCGGCTCCTCGGCCAGGCGGAGCAGGTGGTCCACCACCTCGGCGCCGGTCGACCCGCCGCGGCGCTCCCGGCAGATCACCAGCACGGTGTCGTTGCCCGCGATGGTCCCCATGACCTGGGGCAGGCCGGCCTTGTCGAGAGCGGAGGCCAGCAGGTTGGCGCCGCCTGGCGGGGTGCGCAGCACCACGAGCTGCCCGGAGGCCTCGGCGGCGACGAGCAGCTCGCCCAGCAGCCGGGACAGCCGCGTGGCCAGCTCGTCGTCCTGCGCCGGCCGGAGGTGGCCGGTGACCGCGTCGGCCGGCAGCGCGTAGACGAGGGCGCCGTCGCCGGCCCGCGCCTTCACCGCTCCGAGCTCGTCGAGGTCGCGGCTCAGGGTCGCCTGGGTGACGACCACCCCCTCCTCGGCGAGCAGCCCCGCGAGCTCCGACTGGCTCCGCACGCCGCGCCTGCGCAGGATCGCGACGATGCGGGCATGCCTGGCCGCCTTGGTGGCCGGCGCGATCGGGCGGGTGGCTGAGCTGCTGCCGAGGGCCGGCACGGCTAGCTGTTCCCGACCAGGAAGGCGAGCAGCGCCTTCTGCGCGTGCAGGCGGTTCTCGGCCTGGTCCCACACCGCGCTGTGCGGGCCGTCGATCACCTCGGCCGCGATCTCCTCGCCGCGATGAGCCGGCAGGCAGTGCAGGACGATCGCGTCGTCGCGGGCAGCGCCGAGCAGCCGCTCGTCGAGCTGGTACGGGTTGAAGACGAGCGCCCGGCTGTCGGATTCGCCCTCCTGCCCCATCGAGGCCCACACGTCGGTGTAGAGGACGTCGGCGTCGCGGGCGGCCTCGAGCGGGTCGGTGGTGAGCACGGCCGCGCCGCCGGTGCGCTCGCCGATCTCGTTGGCCCGGCGGACGATCTGCTCGATCGGCTCGTAGCCGGCCGGCGTCCCGACCCGTACCCGCATGCCGGCCGTGGCGCCGGCGAGCAGCAGCGAGTGCGCCATGTTGTTGCCGTCGCCCACGTAGCCCAGGGTCAAGCCCGACAGGCCACCCTTGCGCTCGCGGATCGTCATGAGGTCGGACAGCGCCTGGCACGGGTGGGCGAGGTCGGTGAGCGCGTTGACGACCGGCACGTCGGAGACGGCGGCGAGCGCCTCGATGCGGTCCTGGCCGAAGGTGCGGATGACGATCGCGCTCACGTAGCGGGACAGCACGCGGGCGGTGTCCTCGACGGTCTCGCCCCTGCCGAGCTGGGTGGTCCGCGCGTCGATCACGATGGGATTGCCGCCGAGCTCGGCGATGCCGGCCTCGAACGAGAGCCTGGTACGGGTCGACGGCTTCTCGAACACGACGGCCACCGACCGCGGACCGGCGAGCGGCTTCTCGCCGTACCGGTCCTTCTTCATCCGGTCGGCGTCGTCCAGGATGCGCTCCTGCTCTGCCGGGCTGAGGTCGTCGTCGACCAGGAAGTGACGCGGCATGGGGACCAGGGAACCTCTCTGTCTCGCGGTCTCGGGCTTCGGGACGGGCGGACGCCGGCCGTCGCGGGCCTCAGCTGGGCGCCGGGCCGGCGGGAGGCGGTTGCCCACCGGTGACGGCCGCCACCCTGGCCAGCAGGTCACCGACGACGAACGGCTTCACGAAGACCATCTCGGGACCGAGGAGCGCCCGCAAGCCCTGGGCCGCTTCCACCTTGCCCGTCACGACGATGACGGGCACGCCGGCGAGCACCGGGTCGCCGCGCAGCTCCTCCAGCACCCGCACGCCACCGAGGTCGGGCATCATGACGTCGAGCAGGATGAGCGACGGCGCCGACGCGCTCGCCTTGGCGAGGGCGGCCAGGCCGTCGGACGCGGTCGAGACCTCGTAGCCCTCGGCGGTGAGCAGCGTCTGGAGCAGTCCGCGCACGCTCGGGTCGTCCTCGACGACGAGGATGCGCTGAGCGGTCATGGCCGCGCCCGTCGCACCAAGGTCATGCGCTGACCCTAACTGCCTCCGCGGCCGCGTCGAGCAGGGAGGGGAGCGCCGTCAGGAGCTCGGAGCACTCGGCCCGGGTGAGGATCAGCGGCGGCGCCAGCCGTACCACCTCCTCCCCCACCGCGTTGACGATGAAGCCGGCCTCGCGCGCCGCGGCCTCGAAGGCGGGAGCGCCGGGGCTCTCGAACAGCGCGGCCAGCCACAGCCCCTTGCCGCGGACGCCGGTGAGCAGCGGCGCGCCGCCGTCGCTCAGCCGGGCGAGGCCGGTGGCGAGCATCGTCCCGACGTCGAAGGCCCGCGCGAGCAGATCGTCCGACTCGATGACGTCGAGGACGGCGTGGGCGGCCGCGCAGGCGACCAGGTTGCCGCCGAAGGTGCACCCGTGGTCGCCCCTGCCGAGCGCCGACCCGGCCGCGCCGAAGCCGATGCACGCCCCGATCGGCAGGCCCGCGCCGAGGCCCTTCGCGAGGGTCAGCACGTCGGGCTCGACCCCCTCGGCCTGGTGGGCGAACCACCAGCCGGTGCGCCCGATGCCGCTCTGCACCTCGTCGAGGACGAGCAGCGCCCCCGTCTCGTCGCACGACGACCGGGCCGCGGCGAGGTAGCCGGGCGGCGGCGGGATCACGCCGGCCTCCCCCTGCGTCGGCTCGAGGAAGACCGCCGCCGTGCGGTCGTCGACGACGGCCGCGAGCGCCGCCGCGTCGCCGTACGGGACGAACTGAACGTCGAACGGGCCGAACGGGCCGAACGGCTCGCGGATCGACGCCTTGCCGGTGAGGGCGAGCGCTCCGAGCGTCCGGCCGTGGAACCCGCGCTGCGTCGAGATCACGCGCGGGCGGGACGGCCCGGCGTGCCGGCGGACCACCTTGAGCGCGGCCTCGTTGGCCTCGGTGCCGCTGTTGCAGAAGAAGACGCGCCCGTCGCGGCCGAGCAGCCCGAGCAGCCGCTCGGCGAGCCGGATGCCGGGCTCGTGCATCGCGAGGTTGCTGGTGTGCGCGAGGGTGGCCACCTGGCGGCTCACCGCCTCGACCACCGCCGGGTGCGCGTGGCCCAGGGAGTTGACGGCGATGCCGGCGAGCAGGTCGAGGTACTCGCGACCCTCCACGTCCCACGCCCGGCAGCCCGAGCCGTGCGTCAGCGCGAGGCTCGGCGTCCCGTACGTCCCCATCATCGTCGCGTCCCAGCGCGCGGCCAGCTCGTCGTAGCGCGTCACGCCGCACCCTCCAGGGTCACCGTCGTACCGGCGCCGTCGCCGGTGAGGACCTCGATCAGCAGGGAGTGCGGCGCACGGCCGTCGACGACGTGCGCGCGAGGGACGCCGCCCTCGACCGCGTGCAGGCACGCCTCCATCTTGGGGACCATGCCGGCGGAGAGCCCGGGGAGCAGCGCGCGCAGCCGGTCCGCGTCGAGGTGGTCGATGAGCTCGGCGCACGCCGGCCAGTCGGCATAGACGCCCGGGACGTCGGTGAGGACGACGAGCCCGTCGGCGCCGAGAGCGACGGCGAGCGCCGCGGCCGCCGCGTCCGCGTTGACGTTGTAGGTCTCGCCGTCCAGGCCGCGCGCGATCGTCGCGACGACGGGCACCCGGCCGGCGTCGAGGAGCGCGGTCAGCACCGCCGGCTCGACGCGCACGACGTCGCCGACCAGCCCGAGGTCGACGAGGTGCCCGTCGACGCTGGCGACCCGCCGGCTCGCGGCGAGGAGCCGGCCGTCCTCGCCGGAGCAGCCGACCGCGAGCGGCCCGTGCGCGTTGATGGCGTTGACGACGTCGCGGTTGACCTGACCCATGAGCACCATGCGCACGACGTGCATGGTCTCCGGCGTGGTGACCCGGTAGCCGGCGTGGAACGCGCTCTCGATGCCCTGGACCCGCAGCTGCGCGTCGATCTGCGGACCGCCGCCGTGCACCACGACCACCCGCAGGCCGCAGTACCGAAGCAGCGCCACGTCCTGCGCGAAGGCGGCGCTCGCCGCCTGGTCGGCCATCGCGTGCCCGCCGTACTTCACGACGAGGGTGCGGCCGTGCAGTCGCTCCAGCCTCGGCAGCAGGGCGGCAAGTGCCTCGGCGGTGGCGAGCGGATCGGCGGCGCCGGCCGCGGGCCGCTGGAGAGGCAGCGCGCCGGGCAGCGTCGCGGTCACGTGCTGTATGCCGAGTTCTCGTGCACGTACATGGCCGTGAGGTCGTTGGTCCAGACCGTCGCCCGCTCGGATCCGGCGTGCAGGTCGATGGTCACGGTCGCCTCCCGGCCGGAGAGGTCGGCCTCCTCGCGGGGCGCCCCTGGCGCACTCGCCTGGCACACCCACGCGCCGTTCATCGCGACGTCGATGGCGCCGGGATCGAAGCGCGCGCCGGTGGTGCCGACCGCGGCCAGGACACGTCCCCAGTTGGGGTCCTCGCCGTGGATGGCGCACTTGAACAGGTTGCTGCGCGCGACCGACCTCGCCACCTCGACCGCGTCGTCCTCGGAGTCCGCGCCGACGACCGTGATGGCGATCGTCTTCGTGGCGCCCTCCGCGTCGTCGAGCAACTGGGCGGCCATGTCCGCGCAGACCGCCGTCAGCACGTCGGTGAGCTCCTGGTACGACGGCCGCACGCCGCTCGCGCCGCTGGCGAGGGCCAGCACGGTGTCGTTGGTCGACATGCAGCCGTCGGAATCGACCCGGTCGAACGTGACCCGCGTCGCGGCGCGCAGCGCGGAGTCGAGCGTCGCGGCGTCGACGTCGGCGTCGGTCGTCAGCACCGCCAGCATGGTGGCGAGGCCGGGCGCGAGCATGCCGGCGCCCTTGACCATGCCGCCGACCGTGTAGCCCTTGCCGTCGAGCGCCGACTGCTTCGACCTGGTGTCCGTCGTACGGATCGCCTCGGCCGCGAGCGACCCGCCGGTGCCCGACAACCGCGCCACCGCCTTGTCGACGCCGGCGAGCACGCGATCCATCGGCAGCCGCACGCCGATGAGCCCCGTCGAGCACACCGCGACGTCGGTGGTGCTGCACCCGAGGGCGGCCGCCACCGCCTCCGCCGTCGCGTGGGTGTCACCGAAGCCGTCCGGGCCCGTGCACGCGTTGGCCCGCGACGAGTTCAGCACGACGGCGTCGATCCGGCCGTCGCCGACGACCTCGCGGGACCACACGACCGGAGCCGCCTGCACCCGGTTGGCGGTGAAGACGCCGGCGGCCGCGCGGCGCGGCCCGTCGTTGACCACGAGCGCGAGGTCCGGCGCGCCGTTCGATCGGAGGCCGGCGGCCACTCCCGTCGCTCGGAACCCGCGGGCGGCCGTAACGCTCATGGTGCGACTCCATTCGTGGTCAGCCCGGCACCCTCATCGATGCCGAGCGCGAGGTTGGCGCACTGCAGCGCCTGCCCGGCCGCGCCCTTGCCGAGGTTGTCGATCGCGCCCACGACGAGCGCGCGGCCCGAGTCGCCGTCGACCGTCGCCTGGAGATGGCAGGCGTTGGAGCCGAGCGTCCCGGCCGTCGTCGGCCACTGGCCGTCGGGCAGCACGTGGACGAACGGCTCGCCGGCGTACGCCGCGGTCAGCGCGTCCCGCAGCACGCCGGAGGTCACCGTGCCGGCCGGCCGGGCGGTGACGGTGGCGAGGATCCCGCGCGGCATCGGGATCAGCAGTGGCGTGAACGACAGCGACCGCGCGCCCGTCGCCTGCTTCATCTCCGGCAGGTGCCGGTGGTTGCCCGGCCGGTACGTCGTCAGCGAGCCCATGACCTCGGACGCGAGCAGGTGCGCCGCCGGGCTGCGGCCGGCGCCGCTGGTGCCCGAGCCGGCCACGACGACGACGTCGTCCGGCTCCACGATCCCCTCGGCGAGCAGCGGGGCGAGCGCGAGCGCGACCGCCGTCGGGTAGCAGCCAGGCGCCGCGATGCGCCGGGCCGAGGTCAGCAGCCGGCGCGCGCCAGGCAGCTCCGGCAGGCCGTACGGCCAGTGCCCCGCGTGCGGCGTCCCGTAGTAGTGCGCCCATGCCTCCGCGTCGGCCAGCCGGTGATCGGCACCGAGGTCGACGACGACCGGCCCGTCGGCCGGGAGCCGCTCGGCCACCTCCGCCGCGGCGCCGTGCGGCATCGCGAGGAAGACGACGTCGCAGGCGGCGAGGTCGGCCGGCTCGAGCGCGACGAACGCGCGACCGGCGAGCGCGGCCAGGTGCGGATGCACGCTGGTGACCGGCGCACCGGCCCTCGTACCTGCGATGAGCGGACCGACCTCGAGAAGAGGGTGGGCGAGGAGGAGCCGGACGAGCTCGCCCCCCGCATAGCCGCTAGCACCGACGACGGCAGCCGTCGCCCCCATCAGCCCCCCCGAAGAGCCCCGTCTATGCACGGTTCGTGCATGACAATACAGGGGGTTGGAGGGGCCGCCAGCCCTGGTGCGGCACCGAACTCAGCCGGGTCGCTGCCGCTGCCCGCCGCCGTCCGGCTCAGGAGCGCAGCCGCGCCCCCGTGCGCTCGGCGACCGCGGCGACCGCCGCGTCGCGGGCGGCGTTGGCCTCCTCGTCGGTCAGGGTCCGGTCGGGGGCGCGCAGCCGCATGGCATAGGCGAGCGACCGGTGCCCGGCCGGCACCTGCTCGCCGGCATAGACGTCGAACAGGCGCAGCGACTCGAGGAGCGGCCCGGCCCCGGCGCGCAGGGCGGCGGCCACGGCGGCGGCCGGCACCCCCGGTGGCACGACGAGCGCGACGTCGCGGCCCACCGCCGGGTAGGCCGGCACCGACGGCGCCGGCACCACCCCGGGGTCGATCGCGAGCAGCGCGTCGAGGTCGAGCTCCATCGCCACCGTACGGGCGGGGAGGCCGAGCGCGGCCACCACCCGCGGGTGCAGCTCGCCAGCCTGCCCCACCGCGCCGCCACCGGCCCGCAGCAGCGCGCCCCTGCCGGGGTGGAACGGCGCCGCCGGGGAGGCGACCACGTCGAGCCCGACGCCGGCCGCGGCCGCGACGGTGCGGGCGGCGGCGATCGCGTCGGCCCAGGTGACCGGGCGCCCCGGCCCCCACCAGCCGGCCGGCTCGGCGGCGCCGCAGGCCACGGCGGCCACGTGGCGCGGCTGGGCCGGCAGGAGCGCGTCGAGGCCGGCGAGGACGGCGTCGGTCGGCCGCTCCTCGATGCCGGGCCAGAGCGGGGCGGTAGCGGGCGCCGGGGTGGCCAGGAACACCGAGCCGGACTCGTACAGCGCCACGTCGGGGAGGCCGCGGCCGACGTTGCGGACGAGCGTGGCGAGCAGGCCGGGGAGCAGGCTGGTCCGCAGGTACGGCTCGTCGTCGGCGAGCGGGTTGGCCAGCCGGACGACGCGGCGGCGCTCGTCGTCGGCCGGCAGCATGAGCGCGTCGAGCGCTGCGTCGCCGACGAACGGGTAGCAGACCACCTCGACCCAGCCGTCGGCGGCGAGCGCACGGCCCACCTGCCGGCGCAGCCGCTGGGCGCGGGTGAGCCCACGCCCCGCCGGCGCGGGTGGCAGCCGCGCGGGCACCTGGTCGTACCCCTCGAGCCGGACGACCTCCTCGACGAGGTCGGCCGGCTGGCGCAGGTCGGGCCGCCAGCTCGGCGGCGTCACCGTGACCATGACCGAGCCGTCCGAGCCGTCCGGGCCGTCCGAGCCGACCGAGCCGTCCGGGCCGTCGGCGAGCGCGCAGCCGACGTCGCGCAGCCGGCGGCGCACCACCTCGGGCGGGTAGTCGAGGCCGGCCGTGCGGCCCGGCAGGTCGAGGGGCAGCTCGATCGTCACCGGCGGCGGGCGGTGGTCGACGTCGGTGCCGCCCGGCGCCCGCCTGGCGCCGGCCAGCCGCTCGAGCATCGCGACGGCGATCTCGGCCGCGCACGGCGCGAGCGCGTCGTCGACGCCGCGCTCGAACCGCCGCGACGCCTCGCTCGGCAGCCGGTGCCGGCGCGCGGTCCGCGCCACCGACGCCGGGTCGAAGCGAGCCGCCTCGATCACGACGCGCACGGTGCCCGCATGGCACTCGGAGCGCGTGCCGCCCATCACGCCGGCGAGCGCGACGGGGCCGTCGTTGTCGGCGATCACGAGGTCGTCGGGGTCCAGCGCGCGGTCGACGCCGTCGAGGGTGGCCAGCCGCTCGCCGGCCGCGGCGCGGCGCACCACGAGCGCTCCGCGCAACCGGTCGGCGTCGAAGGCGTGCAGCGGCTGGCCGGTGTCGAGCATGACGTGGTTGGTCACGTCGACCACCAGCGAGACCGGGCGCATCCCGGCCAGCCAGAGCCGCCGCTGCAGCCACAGCGGCGATCGCCGGGCGGGATCGACGCCGTCGACCGTGCGCGCGACGTAGCGGTCGCAACCCGAGCGGTCGGCGATCCGCACCGGGTGGCCGGGACCCTCCTCGACGCCCGGCGCGCCGGCCGCGGCCGGGTCGCGAAACCCGACGCCGAGAGCGGTCGCCGCCTCGCGCGCCACGCCGCGCATCGACAGGCAGTACGACCGGTCGGCAGACACGGCGATGTCGAGGACGGCGTCGTGCAACCCGAGCCATTGGACGGCGTCGGTGCCCGGCGCGGGACCCTCGTCGAGCACGAGGATGCCGGCATGGTCGTCGGAGAGCCCGAGCTCGCGCGCCGAGCAGATCATCCCGTCGGAGACGTGGCCGTACGTCTTGCGCGCCGCGATGCGGAAGCCGCCGGGCAGCACCGCGCCTGGCAGCGCGACGACGACGCGGTCGCCGACGGCGAAGTTGAGCGCCCCGCAGACGATGCCGCGCGGCCCGTCCTCGCCGGCGTCGACGTGGCACCAGCGGATCGTCTTGCCGTTGCGCTGTGGCTCGTCGACGAGGTCGAGCACCTCGCCGACCACGATGCCGCTGACGCCGCCGCCGGTCTCCTCGACCCGCTCGACCTCGAGGCCGGCCTGCACGAGCCGCTCTGCGACGGACGTGGCCGGCACGCCGTCCGGCAGGTCGACGTGGTCGCGCAGCCACGACAGCGGGGCGCGCATCAGGCCTCCATCCCGAACGCGAGCGTGAAGCGGACGTCGCCCTCGACGAAGTCGCGCATGTCCTCGACCCCGTTGCGGAACATCACCGTGCGCTCCAGCCCGATGCCGAACGCGAAGCCGCTGTAGCGGTGGGGGTCGACGCCGCAGGCGCGCAGCACCCGCGGGTTGACCATGCCGCACCCGCCGAGCTCGACCCAGCCCTCCGACGAGCAGGTGCGGCACGGCTCGCCGCCTGGCAGGGCGGACGCGCCCCTGCACACGAAGCACTGCAGGTCGATCTCGGCCGACGGCTCGGTGAACGGGAAGTACGACGGGCGCCAGCGCGTGCGGATGCCCTCGCCGAACATGCCGGCCACGTAGGCGTCCAGCGTCCCGCGAAGGTGCGCCATCGTGATGCCCTCGTCGACGGCGAGCCCCTCGACCTGACCGAAGACCGGCGTGTGCGTGGCGTCCAGCGGGTCGTTGCGGTAGGTGCGTCCTGGGCAGATCACGTACACCGGAAGCTCGCGCCGGAGCAGGCTGCGGACCTGCACCGGCGAGGTGTGCGTGCGCAGCACGAGGCCGGCACCGGCCGGCTCTACGAAAAGGGTGTCGGACTCGGCCCGCGCCGGGTGGTCGCCGCCGAAGTTCAGCGCGTCGAAGTTGAACCACTCGTGCTCGACCTCGGGTCCCTCCGCCACCTCGTAGCCCATCGCCACGAAGACGTCGGCGATGCGCTCCTGGACGGTGGTGAGCGGGTGCCGGGCGCCGTGCGGGCGGCGGTCCCAGGGCAGGGTGACGTCGACCGACTCCTCGGCGAGCGCGCGCTCGTCGCGCTCCTGCTCGAGGACCGCGCGACGCTCCTCGTACGTGGTCGTCAGCGCGGCGAGCGCCTCGTTGACCCGGCGCCCGGCCTCGGCCCGCGCGTGCGGCGGCAGCGCGCCGATCTCGCGGCGGGCCAGGGCCACCGGCGACCGGTCGCCGAGGTGGGCCACCCGCGCCGCGGCGAGGGCGTCGAGGTCGCCGGCGGCCGCGATGGCCGCCAGCCCGGCCGTGACCGCCTCGTCGAGCGCGGTCGGCGCCAGGGTCGACACCTGCTTGGGGTCGTAGTCGTCGTTCGGTCCGGACATGGGTCGGTCGGCTCCAGGGGAAGAGGTCGCTGCGAGTCTAGGCAGCCGCCGGGCGCGCGTCGGCGCATCGGGGCGGACAGGGGGTGGCGAGGGCAGGAGGCGCCCGCCGGGTCAGACCGCGAAGGACGGCCGCCCGGCGGGCAGCACGAATCGGAACAGCGCTCCCCCGCCGGGGGCGCGGCTGACCTCGATCGACCCGCCGTGGGCCTCGACCAGGCCCTTGACGATGTAGAGGCCGAGGCCGGTGCTGCCGCGGCGCGTGCCGCGCCAGAACTTCGTGAAGATGCGCGACATCACCTCGTCGGGGATGCCCTCGCCCTCGTCGGCCACCGTCACCTCGACGCCGTCGCCGTGCCTGCGCACGTCGATCGCGACGGTGCCGCTGCCGTGGCGCACCGCGTTCTCGAGCAGGTTGCCGATGACCTGGTCGAGCTTGTCGGGGTCGACCCACATCTCGGGCAGGCCGTCGTCGCAGCTGAGCTGGAACCGCTCCGGTGCCTCGCCGCTCGCGACCCGGCCGGCGATGATGCGCTCGACCTGCTGCGGGATGTCGACGACCTGCTTGCGCAGCTCCAGCCGGCCGGAGTCGATGCGCGAGACGTCGAGCAGCTCGCTGATGAGCCGGGTGACCCGGTCGGCGTCGTGGTTGACGGTCTGCAGCATGAGCTTCTTCTGGTCGTCGTTGAACCGCTCCCACTTCGCGAGCAGCGTGGCGGTGAAGCCCTTGACGCTCGTCAGGGGCGAGCGCAGCTCGTGCGCCACCGTGGAGACCAGATCGGCCCTGCTGCGCTCGTGCCGCTCGCGGGCGGCGGTGTCGCGCATGGCGACGACGAGCCGCTGCACCCGGCCGCCGGCCTCGCGGACGTAGCGGGCGGTGACGAGCACCTCGCGACCCTCGCCACCCACGACCGGCAGCAGCGTGAGGCGGCGCTCCGGCTGCCCGGTGCGGGTGCGCAGGCCGTCGTACGGACGGGTGCAGGCCCACCAGTCGCGGCCCGCCGGATCGGTGAGCGGCAGCACCTCGGTGTAGTCGCGGCCGATCGTCTCGTCGGCGCTGCGGCCGATCAGCCGCTCGGCGACTGGATTGACGACCACGACGCGGCCGGTCTCGTCGGCCACGACGACGCCGTCAGGGAGGTCGTCGTAGGCGGCCTTCTCCCACCCAGACCCACGCTCCACCGACACCTCCGGATCACCGCCACCGCGTCCGGCGTCGGCCGCCGCTGCGACGATCGTCTCGCCGTCGCATCGCGAGCCTACGTCTTTTCGGGCGACTCGTCCCCCCTGCAGCCACCCGGGCGGCGCTGGGCGCGGGCGGAGGCGTAGAGGCAGACGGTGGCCGCGGTCGCGAGATTGAGGCTCTCGGCGCGACCGTGGATGGGGACGCGCACGGCCTTGTCGGCGAGCCCGAGCAGGTCGTCGGGCAGCCCCCACGCCTCGTTGCCGAAGATCCAGGCCGTCGGCCCGGCGAGCTCGCCGGCGGCCTCGAGGGCGTCGATGTCGATGCCGCCCGCACCGGTCGCCGCGAGGACGGCGAGGCCGGCCGCGCGCAGCTCGGCGACGGCCAGCCGCGCGGGCACGCCCACCGCGAACGGCAGGTGGAACAGGCTGCCGGCCGATGCCCGCACGCACTTGCCGTTGTACGGGTCGACCGACGCGTCGGTGAGCACGATCGCGTCGGCCCCGGCGGCGTCGGCGGCGCGCAGCACCGTACCGGCGTTGCCGGGGTCGCGGACGGCGGCCAGCACGGCCACCAGCCGCGGCGGGAGCGCCACGATCTCGGCGAGCGGCACGTCGCGGAAGCGGGCGACCGCGACGATGCCCTGCGGGGTGACCGTCTGCGCGAGCGAGCTCATGACCTCGCCGCTGACCAGCTGGACGGGCAGCCCGGCCGAGCCGGCGGCCGCGACGAGGGCCGCCACCCGCTCGCCTGCCTCGGCCGTCGCGAAGACCTCGACGACGGCGCCGGGCTCGGCCAGCGCCTCCGCGACCGCCTGCGGTCCCTCCACCAGGAAGCGCCGCTCGGCCTGCCGCATGGCCCGCCGGGCCAGCCGGCGGGCGGCCGCCACCCGTGGGGCGCGCGGCGAGGTCAGCACCCCGCTCGACGTCCCGGTGGGCGGCCGATCGGCCGGCCGGCGAGGAGCAGCTGGTGCATGCGCCGGCCGGCTCGGCGAGCCGCTCAGGCGGCGCTGCCGTCGCTGGCCGGACCGGCCGGGAGCGCTGCCCTCGCCACGTCGACCAGGGCGGTGAACGCGACCGGGTCGCTGACCGCGAGCTCGGCGAGCATCTTGCGGTCGACGTCGACGCCGGCCGCTCGCAGGCCCTGCACCAGCCGGTTGTAGGTCATGCCATTGGCCCGGGCCGCGGCGTTGATGCGCGTGATCCACAGCTGGCGGAAGTCGCCCTTGCGGGCCCGCCGGTCGCGGTACGCGTAGGTCATCGAGTGGAGCATCTGCTCCTTGGCCTTGCGGTAGAGGCGCGACCGCTGACCGCGGTAGCCGCTCGCGCGCTCGAGCACCTCGCGGCGCTTCTTGTGGGCGTTGACCGCCCGCTTCACCCGTGCCACTGCTTCTCCTCGTCATCGGCACCGGACGGTGGCTCGGCGACGGTCCCTCGCCTGGGCCAGGGGCGGGCCGTCGCCGGGCCGGGGGGCGCCGTGCCCGCCGATCGGTGGTGGTGCGTGTCGTCTGTTCGCTCGGCAGCCGGTCAGCGGCCGAGCAGGCGGCGGACCGTCCTGGCGTCGCCCTTCGCCAGCGGCACCTCGTCGTAGAGCCGGCGGGTGCGGGTCGAGGGCTTGTGCTCGAGCAGGTGGTTGCGCCCGGCCTGCCGCCGCATGATCTTGCCGGCGCCGGTGATGCGGAACCGCTTCTTGGATCCGCTGTGCGTCTTGTTCTTGGGCATGGTGCCGGGGTCTCCTCGTGGTGGCCGGCCGGGGGCGGCCGGTGACAGGTGCCGGTGGTCGCTCAGGTGCCGGTCTCCCGCTCGGGCTCGCCGGCCGGGGCGCGGCGGGCCGGGCCCGGCCGCGGCGGTGCAGGGCGCGGCGGTGCCGGCGCAGATCGCGGGGCCGCCGGAGCCGGCGACGTCGAGCCCCTCGACCCGTGAGCCGGTGGCGAGCTTGACGCCGGGGTTGCCTGCGATCTGCGGCCGGTTGGCCGCGTTGCCGGCAAACAGCGTGTCGCCGCCGACGACCAGCGAGACG
>JBJMHZ010000024.1:0-32074 GCA_045807125.1 Frankiaceae bacterium | reverse complement strand
TGTGCCGGTCGCGGTCACCGTGAACGGCACCGAGGCGCCAGCGCCCGGGGTCGTCTCGGTCACCGTGATGTCGGCCGGCACCGTGATGACCGGCACCGAGCGGACGGTGATGGTGAACGATCCGGAGTCGCTGCCCACGGCGTTGGTCGCGGTGCAGTCGATGGTGTGCACTCCGGCGGCGAAGGTGCTGCCCGAGCTCACCGGCGTCGCGCCCTCGGCGCAGGCGATCGTCGGCGTCGGCGTGCCGGTCGCGGTCACCGTGAACGGCACCGAGGCGCCAGCGCCCGGGGTCGTCTCGGTCACCGTGATGTCGGCCGGCACCGTGATGACCGGCACCGAGCGGACGGTGATGGTGAACGATCCGGAGTCACTCCCACCGACGTTGGTCGCGGTGCAGTCGATGGTGTGCACTCCGGCGGCGAAGGTGCTGCCCGAGCTCACCGGCGTCGCGCCCTCGGCGCAGGCGATCGTCGGCGTCGGGAAGCCGTCAGCGGTGACGGTGAACGACACCGCTGACCCCGCACCGGGCGAGGCCTCGGTCACGGTGATGTCGGCCGGCACGTGGATCACCGGAGCCGACCCGACCGTGATCTGCACGGTGTCGGACGAGGTGAGCTGGCCGTCGTCGCCGGTCAGGCGGAGCACGTACACGCCCGCGACCGAGAAGTCCGCGTGCGTGGTGGGCGAGCTGGCGTCGGCGAAGGTCACCGTGCCGGGGCCGCTGTCCTTGCTCCACAGGGCTGTCGGCGTGCTGTTGCCCGGCGCCCGGCCGTCGTCGGTGACGCTGCCCGCGAGGGTGGCGCCCGTGGCGATGCCGACCGTCTGGGCAGAGCCGGCGTCGACCGTCGGCGCGCCGTTGACCGTGAGGGCCAGCGAGGCGTCGGTGACCAGGCCGCAGTTGTCGGTCGTCCGCAGGGTGATGGTGTAGTCGCCCGCCGGACCTGCGGTGCCGATGTGCACGCGGCCGGGCGTCGCGCTGGCCGGCCCGTCGATCGTCACGGTGCCGGTGAAGGCGGCCGGTACGTTCTGGACCGTCAGCGAGGCGATCGAGCCGTTGTCGCTCGGGCCGCTCGACGGGTCGACGGCGCCCGTTCCTCCGGCGTTGACCGCCAGACCGGACGCGCCGTAGGCCAGCGTCGGCGCGGTGTTCGCGCTGACGTTGACGGTCAGGTTGGCGGTGTTGGTGAGGCTGTCGCCGTCGGTGACGGTCAGCGGCACCGAGTTGGGACCGGTGGTGGCCGCGCAGGTGGCCGCCACGTCAGCGGTCACGGTGCCGGCCGTGTTGGTGATGTTGCTGACCGAGATGCCGGCCGGCGGGCTGGCGGTGACCGTCAGGTTGCCGTTCGGCGTCTCGACGTCGCTCACCGTGGCGATCGTGTCGTTGGCCGCGGGGCTGCCCTGCTGCCTGGCCACCGTGGCGCCGGTGATCGCCGGCTTGTGGGTCACCGTGATGGTCACGGTCGCCGTGTCGGTGGCACCCGGGCCGTTGGTCGCCGTGTAGGTGAACGTGTCGGTCCCGGTGAAGCCGCTCGGCGGGGCGTACGTGAAGCCGCCGTTCGTGCTGAGCGTGACCGTGCCGCCCTGGGTGGTCGGCCCGCCCGCGATGGCCACGGCCGTCGGCGCCGGCGTGCCGGTGTCGTTGGCGAGGACGCCAGGCGCCGGGACGGTCAGCGTCGTGTCCTGCGCCGCGTTGTACGCGTCGTCGTTGGCGACCGGCGGCAGGGTCAGGTTGAGGCACCAGCCGCTGACCGAGCCGGGGTCACCGAGGCCGTCGTCGGCGACGTAGAGGCTCCACGTGCCGTTGGGGCTGCCACCGGCGAACGATGCCAGCGTTGCGGCGCCCACCGGTGCCGGCGAGCCGTACGGTCCGGCCGGGGCCGGCGAGGGGAACGTGTCACCGGCCACGTAGTCGGTCGGCTTGAAGGTGCCGGCGCTGATGGCCGTGCTGTCCGGGAGGGACGAGGCGGCAGCATCGTCCAACGTCAGGTTGACGCCCGAGATGGCGGTCAGGCCACCGGTGTCGGACATCAGCTTGAGCGTGGTGCCGGTCGGCGAGACGAGCAGGATGTCGAGGTCGTCGGGCGACGTGTGCGTGATGCCCTTGATCGTCGCGGTCAGCTTCAGGAGGTTGCCGCTCGTGCCGGAGACCACGATGTGCGACGGGTACGGCGTCGCGGTTCCGATGACGCCGTTGCTGGCCGGGTCGTTGACCTGGATGCCCCCGTTGTTGCAGTAGGTGGTCCCTGAGACGACGGTCGAGCTGTCGACCTGCTGGCTCATCGACCCCGTGCTCAGGTTGAAGTTGCCTGGGCTGCCGCTGTACGACGCGGTGATCGTGTGCGTGCCCTCGGACAGCGCGCTCGTCGTGGTGCTGGCGGTACCGGCACCGGACAGCGCGGTCGGGGCGCCGATGACGATGCCGTCACTGCGGAAGGTCACGGTGCCGGTGGTGACGTTGCTGCTGTCAGAGGTCTTCGTCACGTGCGCGGCGAAGGTGACCGAGCTGCCCGCGCTCGACGGGTTGGTCGAGGAGGTGACGGTCGTCGTCGTCGCCGGGTCGTTGCTGGTGGTGAAGTTCAGGCACCAGCCGTTGGCGATGCTGCCGCCCGAGCCGGAGGACAGCGAGTCGTCGACCGCGTAGAGGCTCCACGTGCCGTTGGGGTCGATGCCACCGAAGACGGAGGCGAGCGTCGCGGTGCCGGTGGGCACGGGCGAGAGCGGTGACGCGGGCGCGGGCGAGGGGAACGTGTCGGTACCGGTGTTGTAGTCCACCGGCCTGGTGGAGCCGCTGGACCAGCCACCCGAGGCCTGCACGAACTGCGAGACCGCGTCGTCGTCGAAGGTCACGGTCGCGTTCGAGATGGCCACCGGGCCACCGGCGTCGGACACTATGACGAACTTCTGGCCACTCGGCCCGACCAGCAGGAGGTCGAGGTCGCTGGCGAAGGGCTCGGTGACGCCCTTGGCGGTCAGCGTCACCTTGGAGATGGCGCCGGCGAGCGACGAGACGAAGACGTGCGACGGGTACGGCGTGGCCGTGGCGCTCACCAGCGAGTCGTTCAGGGTGAGGACGCCGGTGTTGCAGTACGAGCCGGCGGACACCGTGGTGTTGTTGTCGACGACCTGGGTCACGCTGCCGTTGCTCTGAGCGAAGGTGGCGTCACCGTTGTAGAAGGCGGTGATGACGTGGCTGCCCTCGGTCAGGGACGCGGTCGAGAACGCGGCGATGCCGCTCGCGCTGAGCGCCACGTTGCTCGCCAGCGTGGTGGAGCCCTCCTTGAAGGTCACGGTGCTGGTGGTCACGTTGCTCGAGTCGCTCTGCCTGATGACGTGCGCGCTGAGGGTGACCGAGTTGCCGGTGCGGGAGGGGTTGGTCGAGGAGGTCACCGACGTGGTGGTGGGCGCCGCTGACGCGGGGGTGATGTTGAGGGTCCAGCCGCCCGCGAAGCTGCCGGTGCCGCCGTTGAGGTCGTCGACGGCGTAGAGGCTCCACGTGCCGTTGGGGTCGGTGCCGTTGAACGTCGTGCCCAACGTCGCGGAACCGGTCGGCGCGGGGGAGCTGTAGGGAGCGGCGGGCGCGGGCGAGGGGAACCCATCGGCCGACGTGCCCTCGTTCGACGGCCGGAAGGTCCCTGTGGGCCAGCCACCGGTCGTGCCGAGCGTGCTCGCCGCGGCGTCGTCGAAGGTCACGCTCGCGTTGCTCGCGGTGCAGGTCGGGCAGCCGCCGCCGGCGTCGGACACCAGCACGAACTTCTGGCCGCCAGGGCCGACGAGCAGGACGTCGATGTCGTTGGTCGCCGGGTGGGTGACGTTGTGCAGCACCACGGTGAGGCTCGCGATCGTCCCGGCCACGCCGGACACCGCGATGTTCGACGGGTACGGGGTGCCCGTGCCGGGAGTGGGCGTGCACGGGATCGGGCTGCACACCCCGGCGTCGGCGATGGAGATCGCGGTGCTGTTCGAGAACGCCACTGCTGCGGCGGAGGCTGACGAGGTCAGTCCGAGTACCCCGCCGATGGATGCGATGACGGCGAGCACCGCGACGACGGCGATGGAGCGACGCAGCCGGCTAATCAGGGCAATGAGCGCATATCCGTTCATCGCACCCCCTCTCTAGAGTGGCCCGAATGGGTCGCTCGCGCATCGACGGGTGCGGTTTCGGGTACGGCGTCGGCGCGGCATGGCGTTTGGAGTGTCATCCGGGCGGTGCGGCCTGTCCACCGGAATGGGGATATTCAGGCCGCACCGCAGCGAACTAGTCGGATAGGTAGTGGGACGTACGCGGTCAGTTACGGGACGGGAAGATGCCCTCTAATGCGATGCAGTAGTTGAGCACTAGATACGGCTGCCTGTTCTCGTGCGGCTGGCTGCCGCCGGCCATGCCGATCATCTGGGCCGCCATCGTGGTGCCGTCCGGTGCGGTGTTGTAGGCGCCACCGGCCGACGGGAAGGCGCCGCCGGGCTTGTTCGCGCTGGCGTCCGCGCTCGTGGCGTTCACCGTGTGGTTGTGCTGCGGCATCTGCTGCGGGATGAGCGTGACGTTCTCGCTGCCGGACACCTCGCCCTGCGTGTAGTTGGACAGCCCCGGCCCCTGCCCGAAGCTGATGGCCACCCGGCCACGCAGGTCCGGCAGGGCGAAGGTGGTCTGTCCGTTGCCGCCGTACATCGTCCCGAGCAGTGAGAAGAGCGCCGTGTTCTGGGCGATCGAGAGGATCTGGCCCGAGCAGGTCGCCCAGCCCCTGGGGGCGAAGTTGAACCCGAAGAGCCGGATCTCACCGATGAATGGCTCTGTCACGTGAACTCCTGGGGGGAGGAGGTCAGGCTGGCCGGTTGACCACTGCCTGGTAGTGCTGGTGGTCGACACCGCGACCGATCGGGACGATGAAGAGGTCGAGCGAGCCGAAGCCCGCCCGGCTGAGCCGGTGCGTGCCGTGCCGCGCAGCGGAGCACGGCTCCGCGCGGAACAACAAGCTGAATCGGCCCTCGTCGCCGGAGGTTGAGGCACCCAGGAGATCGGAGACCTCCACGAGCGTGGTGCCGAACGTGCGGCCGTCGGCCGTCCGTAGCCGGAACGGCCGGTGCAGGTGGGGCGTGAACGACGACCGGGTGAGGCCCGCGGTCGCCGGTGAGGCGACCAGAGACGCCGAGGCTCGCCCGAGCGGGTCGAGAGGGATGGCCGCCATCGCAGCGCCGAGCGTCGCGGCCCGCAGGAGCGTGCGCCGGGACAGGCTTCGCCCGGAAGCCGACACTGCTATCGCCTTCTCTCGCCCACTGCACGAACCGCGACGGGGTCGGGGTCACGCTACGACGCTGCGCGCCCTCCAACGTGGAGGCTGATCATGCGCGTTGCACGCCGTGCGAGAGCGTAGCGGTGAGCCAGTCGTTCACCAGGGCGTCGATCACCAGATGTACTCGTTCGGACCACCCGTCGTTAGTCACTCGGTGGGGGGAGGTGACATCGATGTACCAGCACTCCCCTGCCGTCATATGCACGGGTGTACCGGCGAGAACGAAATCGGCGTGAGGTCCGGTGGTGACCGGTACGTGCAATCGCAGCTCGCCGTCGTCGTGGCTCAACCGGTAGTCGCGGTGCTCGCGCACCCGGGCTCCCGGGCCGAGTCGCAGCAGCCGGACGCTCGTCAGCTCGCAACGAAGCATCGCGAGCGCGCCGCGGATGTGGGCGCAGCGGAGCAGGACGTCCGTGTCGGCGTACGGCTCGGCCGCGGCCGGATCGGGGTAGAGCCGGTCGCTGCGCCCGCCGATCGACCGGAGCGGCACGCCGCTCCAGTCCCCCTGGTAGTACGACGTGTTGAAGTGCGGGATCCAGTCGGACGGCGCCAGCGCCTCGACGTCGAGGGCGAGCAGCTCGGCGTCGAAGCTGACGGGCAGGCGCACCCGGTCGGGGATCGTCATCGGTTGCCGGTCCTGATCCGCTCGAGCTTGCGGTAGGGCTCGACGACCCACCGCTCGGCCGCGGCGCGCAGGTCGTCGCCCGCGGCCTGCTGCTTGGTGACGCGGTCGTCGGCGAACGGGAGGACGCCGTTCTTCACGTGGTTGTGCACCGCTTCGAGCATCGTCGCGCGAAACGTCCCGTCGACAGGCATGCCGAAGTGCCGTGCGATCCGGTCCACGGTCGCCGCGGGCAGCTCGTCGTAGTTCACCAGCAGGGCGAGCGGGTCGTCGGCGGCGGCGGTGACGCAGGTCGCGATGCGCCCGAGCACGGCGGCGCCATGCTCGACGATCGACATCCCGGCGGCCACCTGCGGGTCGAGGCCGACGGCCGAGGGCGGCAGCCCGAACGGCATCATGTGGTAGCCGGGCCGGCGTTGCTGCGACACCAGCACCTCGACGGGATCGCGGTAGACGAACGCCCACGGCACGCCGGGGAACGCCAGCGCGAGCAGCGGCAGGTCGAGCGCGGCCCACGCGTCGAGCTTCAGCACGTAGTGCGGCCTGGCGCCGTCGGGCTCGTTCAGCGCAGCCGCCATCCAGCGCAACCACTCGGCCCGTCGCTCCATCGGAGCCGGGGCGCGGATGACCGCGTCGAGCGGGCCGGCCTCGCTGATGACGTGCGTGTCCGGCCGGCGCGCCAGCATCTGCGCCACGAGGGTCGATCCGGACCGGGACAGGTGCAGCACCAGGCCCGAGGGCAGCGGCCGGCCGCGCGCGATCGCCAGCTCGCCGAGCGCCTCGATGGGCGTCGTCCGGCGGAAGAGCAGCCGGAACGGGTGGCGCAGGCAGCGCTCGACGGTCTGGTCGAAGAACGGGTCGTCGAAGGCGATGCCCTCGGTGAAGCACCAGTCCACGACGAGGCCGGCCCCGTCGTACGACGCCCGGATCGGCGTCCACCCGTTGAGGTCGTGGCTCACACCCAGCGCTCCTGCCACGACCGCCGTGCCGCCCGCAGCGCCTGCTCGAGCTCCTCGCCCGACACCGAGAGCCCGCGCTCGGCGGCCAGCTCCCGTACCAGCTTGACGAACTCCGCGCGCGTGCGGGTGGCGAGCAGCGGACCCGCGAGCGGCCGGTCGGCCAGCGGGCGCCCGGCCGCGAGGTCGGCGACGACGAGATCGTGGAACCGATCCAGGTCGTCGCCCGCGGCAGCGCTCATCCGCGACACGGTAGTGGCGAGCGGCACCGCCAGCGGTGATTCCCGGCAAGACCGCCGGCCGGATGCGTAAGGTGCTGGCGTGGCAGCTGCCGATGACGAGGGCCGGCTGGCCGGCCGCCCCCGGCTCGACGTGGCGGTGCGGCTGCGGCCGTGCACGCCGGCCGACACCGCCTTCCTGCTCGAGCTGTACGGGTCGACGCGTGCCGCGGAGCTGGCCCTGGCGCCGTGGTCGGCCGAGGACAAGGCGGCGTTCGTCCGGATGCAGTTCGACGCGCAGGACCGCCACTACCGGGCGCAGTTCCCGGCCGCCGAGCGCTCGGTCATCGAGGTCGGCGGCGAGCCGGCCGGCCGGTTGTACGTCGATCGGCGCCTGGACGAGATCCGGGTGGTCGACCTGAGCCTCCTGCCTGCCTGGCGCGGCCGCGGCATCGGCACCGCGCTGCTCACCGACCTGCTCGACGAGGCGACCGGCACCGCCCGGCCGGTGCGGCTGCACGTCGAGGTGGGCAACCCGGCCCGCCGGCTCTACGTGCGGCTCGGGTTCCAGCCCGTGGCCTCCTCGGGTCCCTACGAGCTGATGGAGCACCGGCCATGACGGAGCTGGGCGCGCTCACCGCCGAGGACTTCGACCCGCTGGTGGGCACCGAGTTCCGCCGGGTGGCCGGCGACGGCCACGACATCGTCCTCCGGCTGGTCGAGGTCCGCCGGCGCGAGCGGCGCTCGGGCGAGCGCGAGGTGTTCGTCCTGCTGCTCCGCAGCCAGGGCGAGACCTGCCTCGCGCACGACACCCACCCGCTCTCCCACGAGACCCTCGGCGAGCTGGCGATCTTCCTCGGGCCGGTCGCGCGGACCGGCGACGGCTTCGAGTACGAGGCGGTCTTCGCCTGAGCCGTTCACGCACGGCGAACCCTTCGCCCTGCTCGCCCGGCGCGGCCCCACGGTAGGCTTCGAACCATGCATCCGCAGCGATTCACGTCCGATCTCGAGCCGTTCGTCGCGCGCGAGGGGATGGCGATGGCGTCCGCCGAGCTGGTCTACGACCGCCTCATGCGCGACCGGATCATCTTCCTCAACGGCGAGGTCAACGACTCGTCCGCCAAGGTCATCGTCGCCCAGCTCCTCTACCTGGCGGCGGAGGATCCCGGTCGCGACATCGCGCTCTACATCAACTCCCCGGGCGGCTCGGTCTACGCCGGTCTCGCGATCTACGACACGATGCAGTACGTCCCCTGCGACGTCAGCACGGTGGCGCTCGGCCTGGCCGCGTCGATGGGGCAGTTCCTGCTCTGCGGCGGCACCAAGGGCAAGCGGTTCGCGACCCGCTACTCGTCGATCCTCATGCACCAGCCGCTCGGTGGCATCGGTGGCACCGCGTCCGACATCAAGACGCAGGCCGATCAGCTGCTCCGGATGAAGCGGATCATGATGGAGCGCATCGCCCACCACACCAGCCAGACCGTCGAGCAGATCGAGCGCGACTCCGACCGCGACCGCTGGTTCACGTCCGAGGAGGCCAAGGCCTACGGCATCGTGGACGACGTGATCGACCGCACCGAGCGGGTGGAGCAGCCCTCGGCCTGATCGCCGGGTCAGGACGCCTACAGCCGCCGGGCCGCGACCGACTCGGTGCGCAGCGCCTGCTCGCCGTCGGTCCGCGGCCACACGGTGTCGGCCACGCCGCGGACCAGCTGCTCGGTGGCGCTCACCGCGTCCATCAGCTCCTCGACGTCGCTGGCCGACTCCACCACCAGCGACACCGAGCGGTCGACCGCGACCGCCTGCACCGAGATGATGGTGAGCTCCCGTGCGGCGGCCGCCCGCTCCAGCTCGGAGCGGAACGCAAGCACCTCACCGGACTTGGCCAGCGCCTCGGGGATGCGCACCCGCAGCTGGCAGCGCCAGCCCGTCCGGTGGCCGCCGGGCGCGCTCATCCTGACCCGTCGGGCGCCGGGACGGTGTCGATCATGCGCCGACCTCCGTCGTCGATGTCGTCCGGCACCGTCGATCCGGGACGGCCGTCGAGCGGGACGGGCGGATCACCGGCGTCGCGCGGTCCGCGCCGTACCGGCCGCCTGCTCGCTGCTGAGCAGGGCCGGCGACGCTTGGTGCGGCAGCCGTTGCCGGTGCCGCGGTGCAAGGGTAGCCATCAGGGGCAGTGTCAAACCCTGCCGGCTAGTGCTCTCTGGCCGTCAGGCGAGCCCCTGGACCCCCGAGGTGCGACCTCGGGCGGGGCCACCCCCTGGTGGCATGGGTCCTGGTCGGGGCGGGCAGGGTGGGGGCGTCATGACGCCACCGACCGAGCCGACCGAGCCGACCGAGCCATCGACCGGGCCACCGACCCTCGACCTGCTGACGCCGCCCCGCTACCCCGCTGAGCTGGAGCCGGGCGCCGACGGCCCGCCGGCGCGCCCCGACCCCCCGTCGGAGATCCTGCGCGGCCGGTTGTGGATCGCCGGCTCCCCGGTCGACTACGGCTGGGTCCGGGAGCGGGGCGTCACGGTGGTCGCCGATCTCGCCGACGCGGACGCGCACCCCGACCCGGCCGAGCTGGAGGGGCTCGCCTACCTGAAGCACCCCTTCGTCGATACCGACGAGCTGCCCGACCTCGTGGTCGTCGAGGGGCTGGCCACCGCGCTCGTGGAGGCTCTCGCCGCCGGCCGGCGGGCCCTGGTGCACTGCACGTACGGCCGCAACCGGTCCGGGCTCGTGACCGCCCTGGTGGTCCGCGGGCTGCTCGGGGTCGACGGCGCGACGGCGCTGACCCTCGTGCGCGAGCGCCGCTTCCGGGCCGTCAACAACGCCCGGTTCGCCGCCTACCTGCTGACGCTGGGGGCGCCGGAGGCCGGGGCCGGCCCACCCATCCACAGCGAGAACGTGAGCGCGCCGAGCTCGCAGATGTCGGTCACGAGCGGCAGGCCGTCCCAGGAGCGCACGTCGGCTCCGTACGCCGCGCAGAACGCGTCGTACGTCGACGGCGAGATCTCACCGGCCCGCAGCCGCAGGTAGGCACCGACGAGGTCGTACTCGCGCGGGCCGGTCGCGACGAAGTCGAGGTCGATCAGCACGGGGTCACCGCTCGCGGCCCGCAGCGCGTTCTCGGCCGAGACGTCGCCGTGGATGACGCCGTGCCCGAGATCGCTGCGCAGGTCCCCCGCTGCGGCCACCAGCCGGTCGCGCGCTTCGAGCAGAGCGGCCGCCGTCGCCGGGTCCAGCCCGGCGACCTGCTCGGGGAGCCGCGACAGCGGCCGCCACGGCGGGACCGGCACGCTGACGAGCGCACCGATGGACGCGGTCTCGTCGTGGAATCGCCGCAGCAGGGCCCCGATCTCCGGCCAGCCGATCGCGCCCGGCCCCGCGCACCACGGCCAGAGGCTGACGACCCCGTGCGGAGTTGGCACCGGCCCGGCGACCGGGCGCAGGGTGCTGGTCGTGGCGGACAGCGCCGCGTAGACGCCGCGATGCCGCTCGGCATCGGCGGCGGGCGGATGCACCTTCGCGGCCAGGTCGCCGACCCGGAACACGACGGTGGACACCTCGCGCACCAGCGTGGCCGCGCCGAGGTCGCGATCGAGCAGCGCGGCCGCCACGTCGAGCGCGCGGGCGGCCTCGCGCGCGCCCCAGTGCGGGACGGCGCGGGTCGCTGGCAGCAGCGGTGGCGGGGCTGCGGGGAGCACCGCTCCGCCGTCGGCGGCGGCGAGCACTGCGACTCCGGTGGTCAGAAGGGACGTGAGGGCGGAGCGGGAGCCGCAGCGCACCCGAAGGGCGGCGGAGTGAGGGACAGTGTGAGGTCTGCCGGACGCGCCGTAAAGCGCGCGCTTCGCGCGGGCCGGACGACTCGGCCGATCGGGTGAATCGGGCGGGCGGCGCTCAAGCGTTGCAGCGCTCCTGCCGATGCACGCCGCGGGGCGAACCGTGCGCGCGGACGCGCCAAGTTCCTCCGAATGGGCGAGGGCGACCGGTCACCGGCCGTGGAACAGTACCGGTACGGCGGTGCCGGCCAGGCACCCGACCATCCCGGTTGAGGAGCCACGATGTACTCGCTCGTGTCCCCGTCGGTCCTCTGCATGGACCTGATCAGGCACGAGAACGCGCTCGGCGTCCTCGACGTGCTCGACCGGGCATTGACCCTCACCGTGGCCGACGTCCCGGCGCTGCGAGCCGTGCACCGCGAGGACGCCGCCCGCGACGCGGCGTGGCTCGAGGTCGACGACCTGTGCGCGGCGGCGCCGCGCATGTCCGACGCGGTGGCGGCGGTGCGCGACCACCTGGCGAAGGACGGTCTCGACGCCCTGGCCGGGCACGGCCTCGCCGAGCAGCTCTCGGCCACGCCGCTGTTCGGGCTCGCCGACCTGCTCACGATGGTGCGCGAGGACGTGCTCGACTGGACGTGGGACCGGATCGACGACGTGGCCGTGCAGCGCCACCCAGCCGCGGTGGCGGTCGTCGCCGACGCCGTCGCGGCGGCGTACGCGCGCGGGCAGCTGTCCGTGCAGTCCTACGCCCGGCTCGGCGGCCCTTGGGCGCAGCTGACCCGCGAGCGCCCCGTCGCGCTCCCCGCCGGCGCCGGCCTGGGTCCGCAGGCGGCGGTCATGCACGAGCTCGTCGAGCGGCTGGCCCGCCTCGACGAGGCCGACTTCGCCGGGCTCGAGCGCGCCGCGACGGCGGCTCGGACGTCGGGTGCCGACTGGTCGCGCGCCATGCACGCGGCGACCTGGGCCGCCTACGTCTCCGACCGGCTGCGCACGGTGGCACGGGCCCAGCTCGTGGCCACCCGCTCGCTGGTGCTGGCCGGGCTCACCCCGCTGGCCGCGAGCAGCGGCGTCATGCGGGTCGTGACGGCCGCCGTCCAGGCGGTGGTGGTCGCCGACGTCCTCGACTCCCCGACCCACGCCGCGCTGGTCGCGCCGTGGGAGTCGGTCTTCGGCCTGCTCGGCTGAGGGGCCCGTCCGGCCTGGCAGACTCGCGGCATGCCGCTCGCCGCCGCCCATGCCGCGCTCGCCGGCCAGCTGGCGGCCGCGGGGCGCACGGCCGTGGCCCGCGGTCTCGTCGTCGGCTCGGGCGGCAACCTGTCGGCGCGCCTGCCCGGCGCCGGCGAGCTGGTCGTCACGGCGGCCGGCAGCTGGCTCGACGCGCTCTCCGAGGACCGGTTCGCCGTCATCGGCGTCGACGGGACGGTGCGCGGCGGCGCGGCCACGCCGACGAGCGAGTGGCGCCTGCACGTCGAGAGCTACCGCGCCCGGCCGGACGTCAACGCCGTGGTCCACCTGCACCCGCAGGCGTCGGTGCTGCTCGACGCCCTCGGCCACCCGATCCGCTGCATCACCACCGACCACGTCGCTTACGTCGACCGGGTCGTCTCGACGCCGTTCCACCCGTGCGGGACGCAGGAGCTCGCGGAGGTGGCGGCTGCCGCGCTCGCCGATGCCAACTGCGTGGTCCTCGCCCACCACGGCTGCTCGGTCGTCGCCGACTCGGTCGAGCTGGCGCTCAAGCGGGCGCTCAACCTGGAGGAGGCGGCCGCGCTCACCTACCGGGCCCTGCTGCTCGGCGACGCGGCCACCGAGTGCCCACCGGCGTACCGCGAGCACCTGCGCCGCACCGCGCCCGGCCAGCACTGACCAGCACCGGCCGCTCAGCGCTCCCGCGAGCCTCGGCCGGCCAGGAGCGGCAGTCGCCGCCGGCTGCCCGGCGCGTCCTCGCCGGGAGCGCGGTCACCGGCCCGCATCAGCAGGGCCACCGGCACGGTGGCGAGCAGCATGGCGCCGGAGATGACGAGGGCGACGTGCAGGCCCGAGTAGAAGGCATCGTACGCCGCGCCGAGCACCCGGCAGGCCATGTCGGCGGGCGCGCACGCGCCGGCGGCGCCGCCGCGGGAGCCCAGGTTCTGCACCAGGCCCTGGTTCTGCTGGATGCCGCCGCTGGTGACCAGGTGGACGACCATGCTCTGGATCGACGACGGCAGGTCCAGCGCGGCCATCTCGGCCCGCAGGTGACCGGTGATCTGGCTGTTGAGGATCGCGCCGAGCACGGCGGTGCCGAAGACGCCGCCCAGCTCGCGGAACGTGTTGACGGTCGAGGCCGCCATGCCGCTGCGCTCGCCCGGCACGATCGTCAGCACCGAGGCGGTCATCGTGACCAGCGTGAGCCCGAAGCCGAAGCCGACGACGGCCAGCGCGACGGCGAGCGTCCATGAGCTCACCCGCGGCCCGATGACGGCGTCGACCGCGAACATCCCGCCGCCGGCGAGCAGGCAGCCGAGCGCGGTCGGCAGCCGCGGCCCGCGCCGCGCGACCCAGGCCGCCGCCGCACCGGCGGCCACCATCATCGCCGCGGCCATGGCGGCGAACTGCGCCGCGATGTCGTACCCGGAGAACGTCCCGATGACGGCCAGGTAGAGCACCACGAAGAAGAACACCGCGATGACGCCGAAGTTGGTGACGAACGCGACGACGTTGGCGGCGGTGAACGTGGGCTCGCGGAAGAGCTCGAGCTTCAGCACCGGGTCGACCGCGCGTCGCTCGTGGGCGACGAAGGCGACGCCCAGGGCCACCGAGCCGGCGAGCAGCAGGACGATCCACCAGGTGCGGAAGCCGGACAGCTCGCCCTGGATGACGCCGAACGTCGCCGCTGTCACGGCTCCGGCGCCGAGGGCCAGGCCAAGCGCGTCGAGGCGGCGGCCCTCGGGGTCGGAGCACTCGGGCAGGACGACGAGGGCCGCGACGAGCGCGAGCAGGCCGAGGGCCAGGTTGAACCAGAACACGTCGGGCCAGCCACCGTGGCCGACGAGGAGGCCGCCGACGATCGGGCCGAACGCCAGCGCAGCGCCGGACACGCCCGCCCACGCGCCGATCGCGTGCGCCCGCTCCTGCCGGTCGGGGAAGAGGTGGCGCAGCATCGACAGCGTGCCCGGCTCGGACGCGGCCGCGCCGACGCCCATGATCACCCGGCCGGCGATGACCTGGTCGGCGCCTGCGCCGCTCCTCGCCAGCGCGGCGACCACCGAGCCGGCGCAGAAGACGGCGACGCCGCCGAGCATGACCTTCTTGCGGCCGAAGAGGTCGCCGAGCGTGCCCCCGGTGAGCATGAGCGCCGCGAACGTCAGCAGGTAGCCGTCGACGATCCACTGCAGCGCCGTGATGCCGGGACCGAGGTCGTTCTGCAGTGTCGCCAGCGTCACGCTGACGATCGTGTTGTCGAGGAAGGTCAGGAAGAGGATCGCGCAGACGACCACCAGCGACCAGCGGCGGACCCGCCAGGAAGCCCCGGGCGCGCCCGGCCGCTCGGCCATCTGCCGCCTCCCTCGCCCGTCGTCAGCCGACCGGCGGCGCGCTCAGTCCGATCTCGACCGCCGCGTCGAGGAGCCGTAGCACCGAAGGGCCGTGGACGCGGTCGCTGGCGGCCCGGATCGTCGTGAGCCAGGCCGCGTCCTCGAGCATCGGGTGGCGCACCAGGAGCAGGGCCACCGCGCGCATGCCGAGATGGGCGGCCGCGCTCAGCACCGCCGAGGTCTCCAGGTCGAGCGCCAGGTGCCCGGCTCCCGCCCACGACTCGACGAGCCGAGGCTCCGGACCGAGCAGCGCGCCGGCGGTGACCACCCGCCCCCGGTGGGCGGTGAGGCCATGACCGCCGAGGGCTGCCGCGGCGGCGTCGGTGAGGTCGGGGTCAGCGGTCGCGGTGCCCTGGCCGCCGTAGTACTGCGACGCGCCCTCGCCGATCGTCGCCGTCTGCGCGAGCACGACGTCGTCGGCGGCGAGCCCCGGCTGGAGCGCGACGCACCAGCCGACGAGGATGGCCACCGGCGTGCCGACGGTGCCGGCCAGGTGCACCGGCTCGACCGCCCGGGCCGCGCCGTACGCCCCGCAGTGCAGCAGCGAGCCACGCGCGGTGCGGATCAGCCGCATGCCGGCCAGCCCGACCGGGCCGACGTCGCCGAGCCGGCCCAGCGCCTCGAGCGGCGGCGTGCCGTGCGCCCACGCGCTCGTGACCAGCGCGAGGCGCGGGACGTCGGCCTCGCCGACGCCGAGGGCGTCGAGGCAGGCTTGGCGATCGAGCTCCATCGGCCCATCCTGCCGCACGGACGGCGGGGCACCGGCAGGCGGTCCCGCAGGTCAGCGGCGCTCGACGGCCCGTCCGGGCGCCCCGGCCGGCTGCTGCCGCGCCTCGCAGCGCTCCGATCCGGGATCGGCTCCGGGCGGCAGCCCCGCGCCGGTCGGTCCGGCGGCCGGGTCCTCGCGATGCGCCCGCGCGCGGGCCCGCCCCTCGGCGGTCACGACGACGGCCACCGCCACGATGACCAGCGCCCCGCCGATCAGGATCCGCCAGGACAGCGCCTCACCGGCGATCATGCCGAGCAGGACGGCCACCGCCGGGTTGACGTAGGCGTACGTCGAGACCGTGGAGATCGGAGCCGATTGCAGCAGCCACACGTAGGCGCTGAAGGCGACCAGCGAGCCGAAGACCACCAGGTAGGCCAGGGCTATCCAGGACGCGCGCGAGACGTGGCCGGCCGAGAACGACGTCACGTCGCCCCTGGCCGCCGATATCGCCAGCAGCACCAGCCCGCCGACGAGCATCTCGTAGGTGGTGCCGACGAGCGGATCGGCGGGCAGCCGGATGCGCCCGGACAGGAACGAGCCGACCGACCAGGAGAACGCGGCCAGGATCACCGTGAGCACGCCGGTCATGTTGCCGCCGCCGGGCTGCACCAGCGTCGCGATGCCGACGAAGCCGACGACCACGCCGAGGACGGTCGCGGGCAGCGGCCGGTCGCCGGTCGCGAGGCGAAGGACCACCACGAACAGCGGCACCGCAGCCACGCACAGCGCCGCCAGCCCCGAGGAGATCGACTGCTCGGCCACCATGACCAGCGCATTGCCCCCGACGAGGAGCAGCAGGCCGACGAGCCCGCTGGCGGCCGCCTCTGGCCAGGAGATCCGCAGTCGCCGCCACCCGCCGGTGCCGGCGAGGACAGCCCCGAGCAGGACCCCGGCGAGCAGGAAGCGGAAGGCGCCGCCGAGGAACGGCGAGATCGTCTCCACGAGGTAGCGCATCGCGAGGTAGGTCGAACCCCAGACCACGTAGACGATCGCGAGCGCCGTCCACACGGTGCGGGCCCTCGCCATCACTGCCTCCTTCCGGGGTCCTCTGCCCCAACCTCCCACCGGTCACTGACAATTCCGGGCCGGCATCCGGGTCGGCATCGGTTCGTACCGACCGACCAACCGGTCGGCATCCACGCCCGCGGTGGAGGAGCGGGCAACGTCCGCGGCCGCGGTGCGACCATGGGAGGGAACCCCAACCGGTGCGAGGCCGATGCGAAGGAGGGCCGGCCGATGGCGGGCGCCGCGCTCTCGTCGTTCGAGCAGTTCTACCCGTACTACGTCGGCCAGCACAGCAAGGCGGCCACCCGCTGGATCCATCTTGCCGGCACGCTCACCGGGGCGGCCGCTGCCGCCGGGCTGGTCGCGAGCGGGCGGCCGCGGGGGCTCGCCGCCTGGCCGCTGATCTCCTACGGCGCCGCCTGGACCAGTCACTACCTGGTGGAGCGCAACCGACCGGCCACGTTCGGCCACCCGCTCTGGTCGCTGCATGGCGACTTCCGCATGATCGCCACGATGCTGGGGGGTCGCGACCACGAGCTGGCCCAGCTCGCCGCGACCCACCGCACCAGCGACCCGCGGGCCCCGCTTGCCCAGCAGGTCGTCGCCGGCTGAGACCGGCCCGGTGGAGCGCTCAGCGCGCGTGCGGGCTCAGCCCTGCCCGCGCAACTGCTCGCGCAGCTCGGTCCGGCGGATCTTGCCACTGACCGTTTTCGGCAGCTCCTCGACGTAGTGGATCTCGCGCGGGTACTTGTACGGCGCGGTCACCCGCTTGACGTGGTCCTGCAGCTCGCTGGTCAGCTCGGCCGAGCCACTGCGCCCGGGCGCCAGGACGCAGAAGGCGACGACGACCTGCGTGCGCTGCGGGTCGTCCCGCCCGACGACGGCCGCCTCGGCGACAGCGGGGTGCTCGACGAGCGCGCTCTCGACCTCGAACGGCCCGATCCGGTAGGCCGCACTGGTGATGACGTCGTCGGAGCGCCCCTCGAACCACAGGTAGCCGTCCTCGTCCTTGCTCGCCTTGTCGCCGGTGAAGTACCAGCCCGCCCGGAACGCGTCGCGGGTCGCCTCCTCGTCGCGGTAGTAGCCGGCGAACAGCCCGAGCGGCCGCTGCTCCGCGACCCGCACCGCGATGTTGCCGACCGTGCCGGTGGGGACCGGCGCACCGTCGTCGTCCACGATGTCGACCTGCCAGCCCGGCGCCGAGCGGCCCATCGAGCCGGGCCGCACCGGCACCGACCGGTAGTTGGCGACGATGTTGACCGTCTCGGTCTGGCCGTACCCGTCGTGCACGGTGAGGCCGGTGCCCTCCCGCCAGACCCGGATGACCTCCGGGTTGAGCGGCTCGCCGGCGCTCGTGCAGTGCCGCAGGGCCGACAGGTCGTACCCGCGGAGGTCGGCGAGGACGAGCTGCCGGTAGAGGGTCGGCGGCGCGCAGAACGACGTGACCTGCTGCTCGGCCAGCGTGCGCAGGACGAGGTCGGCGCTCGGCCGCCCCATGTCCATCTGCACGACCGTGGCCCGCTGGTGCCACTGGCCGAAGAGCTTCCCCCACGCAGCCTTGGCCCAGCCGGTGTCCGAGACGGTCCAGTGGACGTCCCCTGACCGCAGGTCGTGCCAGTACCGCGCGGTCACCACGTGGCCGAGCCCGTACGACGCCTGGGTGTGCAGCACCATCTTCGGGTAGGCGACGGTGCCGCTCGTGAAGTAGATGAGCATCGGGTCGTCGGCCGCCGTCGGCGCCTGGTCGAGCCCGCTGCCGTCGTGGCTCGCCACCAGCTCGTCGAGCGAGCGCCAGCCGGCCGGTGCCGCTCCGCCAGCCGTCCAGCAGACCCGGTGCCGCACGGTCGGCAGGTCGCCGGTCACCTCGGCGAGCTTGGCGGCGCCCTGGCCGTCGGTGATCACGGCGACCGCGTCGGCCCGCTGGATGCGGTAGGCGATGTCGCGCGGCGTCAGCAGGTTGGGCCCGGGCATCGGCACCGCGCCGAGGCGGATCAGGCCGAGGACGGCGACGTACCACGCCGGCACGCGGGGCAGCATCACGAAGGCGCGGTCGCCCTTGCCGATGCCCATCGTGGCAAGGGCCGCCGCCGCGCGCCGCGCCTCGTCGGCCAGCCGCGCGGCCGAGTGCGCCGCGACCTGCGCGCCGGCGCCGTCGAGGCTGCGCAGGGCGACGGCCTCCGGATCCTCGGCGGCCCACGCCTCGACGACGTCGACGACCGGGTTGAAGCGCTCGGGAGCGGCGAGTGCGAAGGCGCCCAGCTCGGCGTCGTAGTCGGTGAGGTTGGGCGCCGCGTCGCGGCCCGGCCGTGGCGGCATGACGTCCTCCTCGGGCGGTCCGCGGTGGGTCCGGCGGGTGGCTCGCGCTGTCACCGTCGAGCCTTTCCCGTCCTGCCCGCGGGTGCAAGCCGGCGCCGGGTCGTCTCACGAGCGACTGCGGACGGTGACCAAATCTGGGATCACCCGTTCAGATCAGCAACATTGCGTGATCGGATGGGTACAGTCCGTTTGCAGCAGTGCCGATTACTCCGAAGGGACGTCGGAGGGGACCTCCGAACGGGTCCGGGGACCACTGGAGGCGAGACGGATGGCCAAGCACGCCGGGGAGGGCGGGCGCCCATCGGTGCTGGCCACCCACGTGCGGGCCGGTGGCCTCGTCGGCGGGCTGGCCGTGCTCGCCGCCGGTGGCACGCTGGCCGTCATCGGTGCCGGCAGTGCCGCGCTCGACCTCGGCGTCCCGTACGGGCTGGGCCCCCTCGACCACCCGCTGCCCGGCGTGATCGTGACCGTGCCGGCCCACCCGGCCCACCTCGCCCATCCTGCCCACCCCGCCCACGCGGCGCAGCCGCCGGCCGGAGCTGGCGGCGGACCGGGCCCGCGGTCCGGCGCCGCCCCCGTGCGGGTGCCGCCCACCGGCGCGACCGCGCCTCCTGCGCCTCCCGCACCACCTGCGCAGCCTGGCGCGCCCCTGCCGCCGGCGCTGCCACCCGCGTCGCACCCGGCGCCCGGGCCGTCGACCCCGCCGGTCGTGCCCCCGCCCGTCGTGCTGCCACCGGTGGTCCCGCCGGTCGTCCCCGGCCAGCCGACCCTCGGCCAGCATGGGCACCCGGGCCGTCCCCCGTGGGCCGGCCGCCCCTGGCCGCCCGCCGCCGTGGGCGACCTGCTCCCCCGCTTCGCCCACCAGGTCCAGATCCCGATCCCGCGCGTGGTCCAGGGCCTCCGCCCGCATCCGGTGCACCCCGCCCATCCGGCCCACCCCGCCCATCCGGCGCACCCGGTCACCCTCGAGCGGGCGACCGGCCACCCGCAGGCGCACCGGTCGGCGCCGGCGCACCGTGCGACGCACGGCAAGCGGAGCGGTCACCGCCCGCTCGCCCGGCTGCTGGCCCGGTGGAGCACGACGCTGCACGGCACCCGGCCGGCGGCCCGTCACGCTCAGCACGCCGCGCACCGGACCGCTCACCACGCCGCGACAGCCACGCAGGCCAGGCACGTCCATGCCAAGCAGGGCGGGCACCGCAAGCACGCCGCCGCCGCCAGGCAGGGCAAGCACGCCAAGCCGGCCTCGGCCAGGCATCGGCGCGGCGGCCGAGCCTAGGAGCCACCCGCCCGCCCGCCGGTCAGGGGTAGGTGAGCCCGTACCCGAAGGCGTACAGCGGGTCGTACGTCGCATCGCCCACGTTGATCGGGATCTGCGTCGCCGCGCGCGGCCAGGAGAACCCGAGCTTGCCCGTCGGCTTGTAGTCGCCGAACAGCACGTCGGCCACGCCCGCGCCCTCGGTGCCCGGCAGCCACGCCGCGACGAGCGCCCGCCAGTCCGGCAGCTGGTCGGTCACCACGAGCGGCCGCCCAGACACGAGCACGACGACGGTCGGGATGCCGGCGCGCTTGAGGTTGGACAGCGTCGTCAGATCGGTGCGGTCGAGGCCCATCGCATCGGGCGACGGGCGGTCGCCCTGTCCCTCGGCGTACGGCTTCTCGCCCAGCACGGCGATCGCGACGTCGTGACCCTTCGCGTTGCGGCCCGCCGAGTCGTAGTCGACGACCGTGCCAGGCGCGACCGCTGACCGGATGCCCTGCAGGATCGTCGTGCCGGGCGTGATGCTGCCGCTCGAGCCCTGCCAGCTGATCGTCCAACCGCCGCTCTGGTTGCCGATGTCGTTGGCGTTCTTGCCCGCGACGAGGATCTTCTTGCCGGACTTGGGCAGCGGCAGGATGGCTTGGTCGTTCTTGAGCAGGACGAGCGACTCGCGCACCGCCTGGCGCGCGAGCGACCGGTGCGCGGCCGAGCCGACCGTCGCGGTGTAGCTGCGATCGGTGTACGGGCGCTCGAACAGGCCGAGCTGGAACTTCTTGGTGAGGATGCGGCTCACCGCGTCGTCGATGCGCGACTGCGGCACGGTGCCGTTCTGCACGTCGGTCTTGAGGTAGCTCTCGAACGTCTTGTAGTTGTCCGGCACCATCACCATGTCGATGCCGGCGTTGACGGCGGTCGCCACCTCGCTCGCCGTGAAGCCGCTCTGGCCGTCGATCTGGTTGATGCCGGCCCAGTCCGAGACGACGAAGCCGCTGAAGCCGAGCTCGCCCTTGAGCACGTCGGTGATGAGGTACTTCTGCGCGTGCATCTTGGTGCCGTTCCAGCTGGAGTAGCTGATCATCACCGAGCCGACGCCCTTCTGCACGGCGTCGACGTACGGCGCGAGGTGGATCGCGCGCAGGTCGGCCTCGGAGAGCTGGGTGTTGCCCTCGTTGACGCCGCCGGTCGTGCCACCGTCGCCCACGTAGTGCTTGGCGGTCGCGAGGATCGACGAGCCGGTGCCGCCGAGCGTCGTGCCCTGGAAGCCGGTGATGATGGTCGTCATCGACTTCGCGATCGACGGGTCCTCGCCGAAGCTCTCGTACGTGCGGCCCCACCGCTCGTTGCGCGCGACGCACAGGCACGGCGCGAACGTCCAGTCGATGCCGGTGCCGGCGACTTCCTCGGCCACCGCTTGACCGATCTGCTGCACGAGCGCGGGATCCCGCGTCGCGCCGAGGCCAATATTGTGCGGGAAGATCGTCGCGCCGTACACGTTGTTGTGCCCGTGCACGGCGTCGATCCCGTAGATGATCGGGATGCCGAGCCGGTTGGTCATCGCGGTCCGCTGGAAGCTGTCGTACATGTCGGCCCAGGACGCCGCCGTGTTGGTCGCCGGCGCGGAGCCGCCGCCGGACAGCAGCGACCCGAGGTTGTAGGTCACGATGTCCTGCTGCGTCGTGAGGTACTGGCGATCGACCTGCGTCATCTGGCCGATCTTCTCGTCGAGCGTCATCCGGGAGAGCAGGTCGCTGACCCGCGCGGCCACCGGCTGCGTCGGGTCCTGGTAGATCGGTACGGCCGCGCTCGCCTCGTGGTGCGGCGGGCTCAGCGGCGCGAGCGCGGCGGCGGCGAGCAGGGCGACGCCGGCTGCGAGCAGCCGGCTGCGGGCGCGGGACATGCGACCTCCCCGATAGGTCGTGCGTCTGCGCAGTGTTCTACCGGGCGGCGCTCGTGGTCAACGGAGCGGCGCACCATCGCTCAGCTCGACGCCGAAGCCGCGCCTGGCGAGCTTCAGCAGCACCTGGCCGGGCTCGACGAGATCGGCGACCCGGCGCGCGCTCAGCTCCTCGAGCTCGGCCAGCTGGGTCGCGTACGCCTCCGGCCCCGTGCGCCGGGCGAGATCGAGGCGGCGGGCATTGCGCCACACTTTCGCCCGCGACTCGACGAGGAAGCGCTTGGTGGCGATCCGGTTGGCCGGGGTGAGCACCCGGTCGAGCAGCGACCGGTTGCCGCCGAGCGCCTCGTCCTCCGCCGAGACGCGGGAGGCGAGCACCTCGTCGATGCGCAGGTGATCCCGTTCGCGCAGCGCCACCCGCTCGGGGTCGTCGAAGTCCGCGGATGGGATGACCGCCACCAGCGCCTGCGGGAGGTCGTAGTTGATGTGCGCGTTCATGCCGAGCAGCACCTGGCGCAGCGGCGGCAGGCGCCGGCTCCCCGGCTCCGCGGCCGCGTCGAAGGCCACCGCCCACGGCCGGGCCGGCCGGTCGCCGGCCAGCGCAGCCTCCAGCGCGTCCAGGTAGAGATCGGCGAAGACGACGTCCCAGTCCTCCACCCATGCGGTGTCTATGAAGTGGCCGCGGCGCAGCGCGTCGGCGACCGCCTTCGTGGTCCGCAGGTAGGGGACGTGGAAGTGCCGCCTGGCGTCGTCGGCCGGCAGCTCGTCGCCCAGCCGGACCATGCGCTCGATGACCGCACCGATGCTCACGGCGCCTCCCCGCGCTTCAGGGCGTCCCTCGCCTCTTCGGAGAGCTCTCGAGCGCCGTCCGCCGAAGGGCTGAACGGATAGCGACGCAGGAACAGCTCGAACGTATCGATGGCGTCGCGGTACTGACCGAGCTTGAGCTGCGCGTACCCGCGCTGGTACAGGACGGCTGACGCGAAGTACCCCGTTGCATGCTCGAGCAGGAAGGCGTTGGCCTTGCGAACCATCTCGGCGTGGAGGAATCGCCGCTCGTCGTCGGCAACCGTGTCATCGAGCGTCCGACCGTAAAGCTCCGCGACCTCGTCCCGCCCGACCTTCTCGGCGGGGGAGATCCGCATCACGCTCGCCCCCTTCTGCACGGGCCAGTAGAGCGCCGCGCTCGCCGACAGCTGCTCCAGATCGAGATTTCCCTCGGAGTCGGCGAGGCTCTCCGCCACCTCGCCGATGTGGTCGAAGTAGAGCTTGTACAGCCAGTCGGTGAGCTGGCAGACGCTGATGCCCTCCTGCACGTCCACGGCCCTGATCAACGAGCCTTCCTTGATGACGCTGCCTATGACGTCTCCTTGCGCATTGGCGATCAGGTCGTGCTGCCCGATCAGTGCGAAGTAGTCACCGGCCGAGACGCCATCCGCGCTTCCCTTGTCGATGATGATCTGCACCTTGTGGAAGAACTGGTCGACCACGAAGAGCAACCAGTCCGTGAAGAGCTCATCGAAGCGCTCGGCCGGCATCTGGGCGAAATCCGGCACCATGGGGGTGTCGATGAGGGCCACCACCTCGCCGGTGTCCGGCTGACGAGCCGGTTCGGCCTCGGTCGCCGCCTGCAGGGTTGGCCATGCCCGAGCCAGCAGTCGCACCGGAATCATGAACGCCGCGCGCACCTCCGGTCGAGCGTCCGCACCGACCACCATCCCGACCACGCCACCGGCCGCCAGATCCCACACCGGCGTGCCGCTGAACCCGGGGACCACGAAGTATCCGGTCGACTTCACGTCCTCGATCTGCACCCAACCGGCGGCCTGCTCGTCGATCAGCAAGCCGGAGGCCCACTGCCCGTCGTCGTATCCGAGTGGAAACCCGAAGGCTCTGAACTTGCGGCCCCAGTACTCGCGCACGTCATGCAGCGAGGGCGCCGATGCGCCGGAGGGCAGTTCGTCCACGATCTTCAGCACCGCGACATCGGACGGCCGGTCGCCCGCCTCGTCGATTCCGGACCACGCCTGCACGGTGGCTTGCAGCTGCCTCGCGGGTTGGACGAGAGGGAAGTCGAGGGTCAACGTGCCTGCGGGGGCATCGGCCGTGCCCGGTGGGATTCCGAGCGCCTGGGCCACGACGTGCGCGCACGTGACGACATGACTCTCGTCGGCGAGCCAGCCCGCCCCCACGACCGCGCCTGATGAGTCTCGCAGCCGGACGATGCAGGCTCTGGGCGACCGCGCGACCTTGTTCATCGTGAGCTCACGCGCCGGCTCGTGGCGACTGCTCGTCGTGCTTGCTCCTCCAGGAGACGGTCACGTTGAAGGTCGACTCCAGCCCAGCCTTGGCGATGAAGGCGCCCGCCGCCGCGCTGAAGCTGATGCCGAACCCCACCGTGATCTCGTCCGGCGTGGACACCGAGCTGCGCAACTGCTGAACGACGGCCTCGGCAGCCGGCGCGACCCGGGCCACGGCCTGCTCGAACGTCTCGCGCGCTCGTTCGGCCACCTCGCCAGGGCGAGCTGCCCGGGTGATGCCAGGAGCCTCGGGCTCATCGGTCTCTATCACGATCGTGGAGCCCGACCGCTCGTCCATGGAGAACTCGATCAACCGCTTCATCGGTCATCCTTCGAGGGCTCGTCCCGTGTGGTGTCGCCGCCCGCGTTCCACGCCCGGTGGTGACACAGGACAATAGCCGCTGGTGGACGTCGTGCTCTGGTGCCCAACGAACGCCGGGCGGACGAAGCAGTCTCCTGGGTGGGCGCCACCCGCGAGCGATGCCTGCGGGACAATGTCGCCATGGCGATCGACACCGCACGGTCTGGCTCCCGGGTCCGCGCTCCTGAGCTGCATGGCAGGGGCGGCTGGCTCAACACCGGCGGCCAACCGCTGTCGCTCGCCGAGCTGCGCGGCAAGATCGTCCTGCTGGACTTCTGGACGTTCTGCTGCATCAACTGCCTCCACGTGCTCGATGAGCTGCGCGAGGTCGAGGAGAAGTACGCCGACGTCCTCGTCATCATCGGCGTGCACTCGCCGAAGTTCGTGCACGAGGCCGACCACGAGGCGCTCGCTGCGGCCGTCGAGCGGTACGACGTCGCGCACCCCGTGCTCGACGATCCCGACCTGGTGACGTGGAACCAGTACGCCGTCCGCGCGTGGCCGACGCTCGCGGTGGTCGACCCCGAGGGCTACGTCGTCGCCCAGATGGCCGGCGAGGGGCACGCGCACGGCCTCGACCGCCTGCTGGACGGGCTCGTCGCCGAGCACGAGGCCAAGGGCACGCTGCGCCGCGGCGACTCGCCGTACGTGCCGCCGCCGCCACCGCAGACCGAGCTGCGCTTCCCCGGCAAGGTGGTGGAGCTGGCCGACGGCTCGCTGCTGGTGTCCGACAGCAAGAACCACTCGCTCGCCGTCCTCGACCATGCTGGTGAGCGCGTGCAGCGGCGCATCGGTACGGGCACCCGCGGCCACGCCGACGGAGTGGCCGACGCGGCGCAGCTCAACGAGCCGCAGGGGCTGGCCGTCCTGCCGCCCGACGTCGCCGAGCGGGTCGGGTACGACGTCGTCGTCGCCGACACGGTCAACCACCTGCTGCGCGGCGTCGACTCGGCCACCGGCACCGTGCGCACGGTCGCCGGCACCGGGCGGCAGTGGTGGCAGGGCTCGCCCTTTGCGGGCGAGGCTCTCGACGTCGATCTGTCGAGCCCGTGGGACGTCGCGTGGTACGCCGGCGAGGTCGCGGTCGCGATGGCCGGCATCCACCAGCTGTGGGCGTTCGATCCCGTGGCCGGTACCGCTCGCGCCATCGCCGGCACGACCGGGGAGGGGCTGAAGGACGGGCCGGCCGCGGACGCGGCGATGGCCCAGCCGTCCGGGCTGGCCGCCGACCCCGACGGCGAGACGCTCTGGATCGCCGACGCCGAGGTGTCCGCGCTGCGCTACCTGCGGGGCGGCGAGCTGCGCACCGTCGTCGGCAAGGGCCTGTTCGACTTCGGTCACCGCGACGGCCCGGCCGCCGAGGCGCTCCTCCAGCACCCGCTCGACGTCGCCGTGCTGCCCGACGGGTCGATCGCGGTGTGCGACACCTACAACGGCGCGCTGCGCCGGTACGACCCGGCCACCGACGAGGTGAGCACCCTCGCGGTCGGGCTGGCCGAGCCGAGCGGGGCCGCCGTGGTCGACGGCGAGCTCGTGGTCGTGGAGTCGGCCGCCCACCGGCTGAGCCGTCCGGTGGCGCCGGGCGCCCTGCAGCGCATCGCCGGCGCTGCGCACCGCACGCAGCGACCGGCCACCGATGTCGCGCCGGGCTCGCTCGACCTCGAGGTCGTGTTCGCGCCGCCGCCCGGCCAGAAGCTGGACGAGCGCGACGGTCCGGCCACCCGGTTGACCGTCACGTCCTCCCCGCCTGCGCTGCTCGCCGAGGGATCGGGCATCGAGGCCGGCCTGACCCGCCGGCTCCTGCTGGCGGAGGGCCATGACGGCGGCGTCCTGCACGTCAGCGTGATGGCAGCCAGCTGCGACGAGGACGTCGAGCACGCCGCGTGCCACGTGCACCAGCAGGACTGGGGCATCCCGGTGCGAGTCGTGCCGGAGGGCCCGTCCCGGCTGGAGCTCGTCCTTCGCGGCATGGGCTCCTGACGCCGTGCACGCGAATGACGCCGTGCACGCGAAACGGCCGGCCCCGGTGAAGGAGCCGGCCCGTTCCCCAGCGGTCGCGGCAGTGCCGCGGCGTTGCTCAGATCGTTGCTCAGACCGCTTGGCCGGTCGTGGGTCAGATGGTGTCGGTGTAGCTGTCCTCGCGGGTCACGCGACGGCCGCCGGCAGGCGGGGCGTAGCCGCCGTCGTCGTAGGTGACCGAGCGGGTAGCTGCCGAGCGGCGGCGCGGTCCCCAGATCACCAGCGAGGTGAGCAGGCCGATCGCACCGACAGCCATCAGGATCCAGCCGATCGTGTGGAGGCTGAAGCCGCTGGTGCTGACGTGCACGGCGAAGGTGAGGATGGCGCCGACCGCGATCAGGAAGATGCTGACGCCGATACCCATGGGTTCCTCCGAGTTCCGGGTCGCCGGTCCCTCCCGGCGAGTCGTGCCGGAGATACCCACTCATCACCAGAAGCGAACGCGTTCCTTACCGTGTCGTGATGAAGCGGAGGTCACCCGTAACGCCGCTCCGGCCCGTCCTCCGTCGCCCACGTCCACAGGTGCATGGCGGCGTACGCGCGCCACGGCCGCCACCGCTCGGCGTGCGCCCGCAGCGCGCGCTCCCGCACCGGCAGCCCGAGCGCCGCGGCGGCGCGACGCAGCCCGAGATCGCCGGCGGGGAAGGCGTCCCGGTCGCCCATCGCCCGCATCGCGAGGTAGTCCACCGTCCAGCGCCCGATGCCGGGCAGGGCGAGCAGCGCGTCGCACGTGGCATCGCGGTCGGTGGTGCCGTCGAGCTGCACGGCGCCGCCGGCCACCGCCCTCGCCAACCCTTGCAGCGCGGCGATCCGGCGGCCGGGCATGCCGATGCCGCCGAGCTCCGCGGCCGCGACCTCGGCCGGCCGGGGGAACAGGTGGGTCAGCGTCCCGCCCGGCGAGGCGGGCAGTGGCCTCCCTGCCCTGCTGACGAGCCGGCCGGCGAGCGTCGACGCGCCCCGCACCGTGACCTGCTGCCCGAGCAGCGCGCGGACGGCGAGCTCGAAGCCGTCGTACGCACCGGGCACCCGCAGCCCCGGCCGGGCGGCGACCAGCGGCGCCAGGACGGGGTCGGCACCGAGCGCCGTCGCAATCTCCACCGGGTCGGTGTCGAGGTCTAGCAGCCGCCGGGCGCGGGAGGCCAGCGCGTCGTCGACGCCCGCGCCCGTCACCGACAGCGCCACGTGGCTCGTCCCCGGCCGCAGTGCGAGCACCGCGGCGCTATCCGCGACGGCGATCGTCCGCCGGTACGTGCCGTTGGCGACCTCCTCGACGCCAGGGATCGCCCGGCCGGCGAGGTAGCGCAGCACCCGGTCGCCGTCGTACGGCACCGGCAGGCGCAGGGTCTCGGGCACCATGGGCCAGACGCTAGCGGTGACTTCGGTTGCCGGCCGACGTCATAGGGGCACGCGACCCGCTCAACACGCCGGAGGATCTGATGAGCAAGGTGACAGCGGCCGAGTACGTCGGGCTCGACGGCGTGGTCGAGGCGCCGCAGTGGACCGCACCGTTCTGGAGCGAGGACCTGGCCACGGCGCAGAAGGACCTGCTCTTCGCGAACGACGCGCTGCTGCTCGGCCGGGTGACGTACGAGGGCTTCGCCGCGGCCTGGCCGTCGATGACCGACGAGGCCGGCTTCGCCGAACGGATGAACAGCATGCCCAAGCACGTCGCCACGCGCACGCTCACCGATCTCGAGTGGAACGCCACCGCCCTGCCCGGCGACGCGGTCGACGCGGTGCGGGAGCTGAAGGAGCGCGGCGACGACACCAACTACCTCATCTACGGCAGCCCCACGCTCGTCAACGCGCTGCTGCCGCACGGCCTCGTCGACGAGTACCGGCTGATGACGTTCCCGGTCGTGGTCGGCAGCGGCCGCCGGCTGTTCGACGAGGGCCCGGCAGCGACCCTGCGGCTGGTCGACAGCTGGATGACGACCACCGGCGTCGCGATGCTCAGCTACGCACCGGCGGTGCAGTGACCTCGCGCAGCTCGTCGTCCAGCTCGACCCACCGTGCGATGCCGAGCGCCTGCAGGAACGGCAGGTCGTGGCTCGCCACGACGAGCGCCCCGCGGTAGCACCGCAGCGCATCGACGAGCTGCTCCACGCTGCGCATGTCGAGGTTGTTCGTCGGCTCGTCGAGCAGCAGCAGCTGCGGCGCCGGCTGCGCCAGCAGCAGCGCGGCCAGCGTCGCGCGGAAGCGCTCGCCGCCGGACAGCGTCGCCACCGCCCGGTCCGCCGCCGGTCCGCGGAACAGGAACCGTGCGAGCAGTGCGCGCACGTCGTTCGGCGCCGCGGTGGGCGCGAACCTCGACACGTTCTGCACCACCGACAGCTCGTCGTCGAGCACGTCGAGCCGCTGCGGCAGGCAGCGCACCGGCACCCGGACGTCGACCCATCCGTGCCGCGGCGGCAGCTCACCGGTGAGCGCGCGCAGCAGCGTCGTCTTGCCCGATCCGTTGCGCCCTAGCAGGGCCACCCGCTCGGGCCCGACGAGGCTCAGCGTGACCCGTGCCCCGTTGCGCAGCACGGCTTCCCTGATCTCCAGCACCCGGCGGGCCGACGGCACGGCGGTGCCCGGCAGGTCGACGCGGATGGTCGGGCCGTCGCGGACCGCGCTCTCGGCCGAGGTCAGCCGCTCGCGGGCCTCGCGCACCTTCTCCTCGTGCAGCGTGCGCTGCTTGCCGGCAGTCACCTGCGCCTTGCGCTTCCACTCGTCCAGCGTGGCCTTCGACGCGACCTTGTTCTCGCGCATCGCACGGCCGTACCTGGCTCGCCGGGCCAGCTTGGTCTGCATCTCGACGAGGTCGCGCCGCTGCCGGCGCACCTCCGACTCGGCTGCCCGGACCACCCGCTCCGCCGCCTCCTGCTCCGCGGCGACGGCTGCCTCGTACGCGGCGAGATTGCCGCCGTACGTGCGGATCGACCCCTCGCGCAGCTCGAGGACATGGTCGACGAGCGCGAGCAGCTCGCGGTCGTGGCTCACGACGAGCGTCGTGCCACGTCGCGTCGCGACTGCCTCGTGCAGGCGCCGGCGGGTGGCGAGATCGAGGTTGTTCGTCGGCTCGTCGAGCAGCAGCACGTCGGGCTGGGCGAGCAGTTGCGCCGCGAGCCCGAGCAGCACGGCCTCGCCGCCGGACAGCTCGCCGATCCGCCGGTCGAGGCCGACGGAGGCGAGGCCGAGCGCGGCGAGGACGCCGGTCGTGCGCTCCTCGGCGTCCCAGTCGTCGCCGATGGCGGCGTAGACGGCCTCGGTGGCCTCGCCCAGCTCGAGGGCGGCGAGCGCGGCCCGTACCGGACGGATGCCGAGGACGTCGTCGACCGTGCGGCCGGCGGCCAGCGTCACGTCCTGCGGCAGGTAGCCGAGGCGCCCGCGCACGACGACGGACCCGCCGGTCGGCGCGAGCTCGCCCGCGACGAGCCGGAGCAGGGTCGACTTGCCGGTGCCGTTGTCGCCGACGAGCGCGCTGAGCCCGGACGGGACGGCGAGCGCGAGCCCGGAGAGGACGACGTCGCCGTTGGGCCAGGCGAAGGCGAGGTCGGAGCAGACGACGGACGCTGGCATGAGCGCTCCATGGACGGGCGTGGACGGCGTGCGATCGGAACCGGGGCACGTTGACGAGACCGGGTCACCGGCTCGTCGACCGTCTACAGGAGCAAGGCCGTGACGTCCTTTCCGTGGGCGGGGTCACTCGACCGTAGGCGGCCCCGACCGGTGATCGCAACCGAGTTCGCCCATCAGCTCAGCCGGGCTCCCACCACCAGCGTGGGCGTGGTCTGGCTGGACTGGGTGCCGAGCGGCGTGCTGGACGTCCAGCTCTGGCCGTCGCTGGAGGAGCTGACGAGCACCCGGTTGCCGGGGTCATTGGCGAGGAAGGCGAGCCATAGCTTGCCGTCGTACGCGGCCAGCGCGGGCGCCGCCTTGGTCGACTCCCCGCCGGCGACGAGGTGGTTGTCGGACCAGTTCGCCCCGTCGGGGGTGGAGCAGACGAGGAGCTGGTTCGACGGATTGTCGGCCACGAAGGCGACGTAGAGCCGATCGCCGAGGACGGCGAGAGCGGGCGCGGTCTGGCTGGACTGGGTGCCGAGGAGGGCGTTGGACGTCCAGTTCTGGCCGTCGGTGGACGAGCACACGAGCAGCCGGTTGCCGGCGTTGTTCGCGACGAAGACGAGCCACAGCTTGCCCTTGAAGGAGGCCAGCGCCGGTGCGGACTTGGTCGATTCCCCTGCCGCGACGAGATGATTGTCCGACCACGCGGCACCGTCCTGGCTGGAGCAGACGAGCAGCTGGTTCGACGCGTTGTTGGCGACGAACGCGGCGTGAAGCCGATCGCCGAGCATGGCGAGAGCTGGTGCGGTCTGGCTCGACTGGGTGCCGAGCGGCGCGTTGGGGGTCCAGCCCTTGCCCTCGGTTGACGAGCAGACGAGCAGCCGGTTGCCGGCGTTGTTGGCGACGAAGGCGAGCCACAGCTTGCCCTTGAAGGACGCGAGCGCAGGCGCGGCCTTGGTGGATTCGCCACCGGCGACGAGGTGGTTGTCCGACCACGCGCGGCCATCCGTGCTCGAGCAGATGAGCAGCTCGTTCGACGGGTTGTTGGCGACGAACGCCGTGATCAGTTGCAGCGATCGGGCCGGTGGTTGGCGGTTGCCGGAGACGGCGTCAGCGATCCGGCTGCGCAGCGTCGTCCATGCGAAGTCGGTCCCGTCGTGGAGCGCGAGCGGCCACTGGCCCGTCGGACGGACGTACTGGAGCAGCTGGACGCGGCGCGCACCGACGAAGTCACCCACCCAGCTGGGGCTGGTGGTGGTCGCCTCGTACGGGCTCGGCGTCAACCGGGACCAGCGGAACCGGCCGCCCTCGATCGTGCCCAGCAGCGACACCGGTCCCGTGACCTGGCTCGGGGCTGGCTGCGGCGGGGCTGGCTGCGGCGGCGCGGGCTGCGGCGGCGCGGGCCGCGGCGGGTCGGCGGGCTCGGTGGGCTCTCTGGGTGCGGTGGGCGGGATCGGGTCGGCGGGCTCTCTGGGTGCGGTGGGCAATCTCGGTTCGGTTGGGCCGGGAGCCCGCATGGCGGCCAGCTGGCTCGTCGCGATGGCGGCGTGCGCCCGAGGGACCAAGGGCGTGACGCGGAGCAGCACCTGGTCCCGGCCGTTGCCCATGAAATCACCGATCATGGTGCCCGTCGGCGTCGCGCTCTGCTGGGTGCCGGCGAGGGCCCAGGTCATGGTGCCGGTGGCATTGCAGGTGCCGAGCCACCAGTTGTGGTCGCCGGGCGAGTAGAGCAGGACCTGGTCGTGGCCGATCCCGGCGAAGTCGCCGATCCAGGTGGGGTCGCTCGCGGTGTTGCCGAAGCCCTTGGTGTTGCCGGCGAGGGCCCAGGTCATGGTGCCGGTGGCATTGCAGGTGCCGAGCCACCAGTTCTGGTCGCCGGGCGAGTAGAAGAGGACCTGGTCGTGGCCGGTGCCGCTGAAGTCACCGACCCACGTCCGATCGTTGGCCGTGTTGCCGAAGCCCTTGGTGTTGCCGGCGAGCTTCCAGGTCATGGTGCCGGTGGCATTGCAGGTGCCGAGCCACCAGTTCTGGTCGCCGGGCGAGTAGAAGAGGACCTGGTCGTGGCCGATCCCGGCGAAGTCGCCGATCCAGGTGGGGTCGCTCGCGGTGTTGCCGAAGCCCTTGGTGTTGCCGGCGAGCTTCCAGGTCATGGTGCCGGTGGCATT
>JBJMHZ010000023.1:0-105574 GCA_045807125.1 Frankiaceae bacterium | reverse complement strand
GGGTCAGCCTGTCGCTGAAGGCGACGCAGGAGGACCCCTGGCAGCACTTCGCCCGCACCCACCAGGTCGGCCAGGTCGTGCCGGGCAAGGTCACCAAGCTGGTTCCCTTCGGCGCGTTCGTCCGCGTCGACGAGGGCATCGAGGGCCTGGTGCACATCTCCGAGCTGGCCGAGCGCCACGTCGAGATCCCGGAGCAGGTCGTCCAGGTCGGCGACGAGATCATGGTCAAGGTCATCGACATCGACCTCGAGCGCCGGCGCATCTCGCTGTCGCTCAAGCAGGCCAACGAGGGCGCCGGCGCCGGTGCCGACCCGGCCGCCTTCGACCCGACCCTCTACGGCATGGCCGCGACCTACGACGAGCAGGGCAACTACATCTACCCCGAGGGCTTCGACCCGGAGACCAACGACTGGCTGCCCGGCTACGAGAAGCAGCGCGAGGAGTGGGAGCGCCAGTACGCCGAGGCGCACGCCCGCTGGGAGGCGCACCAGAAGCAGATCGTCGACGCGCAGGCCGCCGACGCGGAGGCCGCCGGTGCCACCTCCTACACCTCGGAGGCCCCCGCCACCGGCACGCTCGCGAGCGACGAGCAGCTCGAGGAGCTGCGCAAGCGGCTCTCCGGTGGCGAGAGCTGACCGCCCGTACCGAATCGCACCGACTAGCACCCGAGAGCGCCGAATAGCACCGCCTCGTCGGCCCCGGACCAGTGACGGTCCGGGGCCGACTCGCGTCCATGCCCGACCTGCCGATCACCCTTGGTGATTCACCCTGCGCGCAGAGAGGTCTTTTCCGGAACGTATCGACTGCTGCGCGCGAGTGTGGCACCGTCGGGTCTCGGTTGCCCGGGGAGCAGCTGATAGCGCACGGTGACCGGCGAACCACTGACGAGGGGTGCCTTGACGTGACCGTACGGCCCGCCCCGGGGAGCGACCTGCCAGCCCCGGCTCGGGTGCGCCGCGTCCCGGCGGCCCGCTCAGCGCGACGGGTCGCTGGTGGCACAGGGACCGTTGCCGGCGAGCGGGCCGCGCCGAGCGCCCGCAGCATCAGGTGGCTGCGCCTGCTTCCGTTGCCCGGCCTCGTGCTGCGGATCGGCGTGCGCGGCGTGCTGCTCGCCGACCTCGCGGCCGCCCTCGCGGCGGTGGCGATCCTGGGCGACCCCGGCCGGCGCCAGCTGCTCGTCGTGGTGGCGACCTTGTGCCTGTACGCGGCCGGTGGGCTCTACGGCCCCAAGCTCTCGCTCTCGGTGCTCGACGAGATGCCGGCGCTGATCGGCAGGGGAGCGGTCGCCGCCGCCCTCGTGACCATGGCCACCGCCTCCGGCGGCGCGGCCGACCTGTCGTTCCACCTGCTCGTGACGGCGGTGGCGGTGACGGTGGGCGTCTGCGCGTCGAGAGCGGCGTGCTACGCGGTCGTCCGGGCCGCCCGGCGCAGCGGCCGGGTCCGGCACCGCACGCTCATCATCGGCGCCGGCCAGGTCGGCGCGCGCCTGGCCAGGACCCTCGACGAGCACCGCGAGCACGGCCTGTGCCCGATCGGCTTCGTCGACAGCGGCCCGCTGCTCGTCGACCACGAGCTCCCCGTGCCGGTCCTCGGCGCGCCGGACGAGCTCGCCGACCTGCTGCTCGAGCACCGCATCACCGTCGTGATCGTGGCGTTCACCGCGATGCGCGAGCAGCACATGATCGAGCTGCTGCGCACCTGCGACCGGCTCGAGTGCGAGATCTTCTTCGTCCCGCGGCTGTTCGAGCTGCACGCGACCGGCCCCGGCGCCGACCAGGTCTGGGGCATGCCCCTCGTGCGGTGGCGCCGGTCGGCCTACCGCACCGTGTCGTGGCGGCTGAAGCGGGTGCTCGACATCGTCGTCTCCGCGCTCGCGCTGATCGTGCTGGCGCCGGCCATGCTGGCCTGCGCGATCGCCGTCCGGCTCGACGGCTCTCCCGGCGTGCTGTTCCGCCAGGAGCGGGTCGGCCTCGACGGCCGGCCGTTCCAGCTGCTGAAGTTCCGCTCCCTGCGGCCGGCCGACGACGACGAGTCGCGCACCCGCTGGAACGTCGCGCACGACGACCGGCTCGGCCGGGTCGGCCGCTTCCTGCGCCGGACGTCGCTGGACGAGCTGCCGCAGCTGATCAACATCCTGCGCGGCGACATGTCGCTCGTCGGCCCGCGGCCGGAGCGGCCGTACTTCGTCGAGCAGTTCGCCCGGTCGCTGCCGCGCTACACCGCGCGGCACCGGGTGCCAGCCGGCCTCACCGGCCTCGCCCAGATCCACGGGTTGCGCGGCGACACCTCGATCGAGGAGCGGGCCCGCTTCGACAACGGCTACATCGAGAACTGGTCGCTCTGGGTCGACCTCAAGATCCTGCTGCGCACCATCGGCGCGCTGGTGCGCAGCCCCGGCCGCTGAGCCGGGACCCCGCACCGCCCGCTCGCTCCCGGCTCAGGTCGTGGCCGCCCACAGCTGCTTGTAGAGCACGGCGGCCGTGGGGAACGTCGTCCCCTCCAGCGCGTGCATCCCGTCGGGTGCGTTGGTCTCCATGTACGACTCGTACGCGAGCGAGTGCGCGGCGATCCAGTCGTGCATCTGCTGGACGTAGTACGGATCGTCGCCGCCACCGCCGCCACCGCTCGGACCGGTGGCCATCGCCGCATTGGCGTTGACCAGGCCCCATTCGGAGAAGCCGAACGGCTTGCCGTGCGCGGTCGCGAAGCCGGCCCAGAAGTTCAGGCCGCCCTGCTTGTTGGCGGTGACGATGGCGGCCCAGCGCTGCTGCGGCGTGGCTGCGGGATGGTTCCACCACGCGTCGTAGCTGTCGACGCTCACGACGTCGACGTACGCGTCGCCGGGGTAGGCGGTCGTCGCGTCCCAGCCGGCGTAGCCGGCCGAGGGGCACCAGGTGAACCGGAAGGACTGCCCGGCGACCGAGCGCATCGCGGTGACGATGCGGCGGTAGTACGCGGCGTACGACGCCGGGTCGCTCTGCGCCGCCCACCGGGGCCACTTCTGGTTGAGCTCGTGGCCGATGCGGATCGTCGCGCTGCCCAGCCCGGCGGCGACCAGGTGCTGCGCGGCGAGCTTGAAGTGGGCGTCGTACGCGCCGCTCGCCCCGATCTGGATCGTCGTGGTGGTGTCCTTCGGCAGCATCGGCAGCGTGACGAGCATCGTGGCGGCGTAGCCGGTCTTGCCCCAGTTGGCCGCCCACGTCGGCGAGACCTCGACGTCGGTCCACGTCTTGTCGGTGACGAAGGCGCTCGCGATGCCGGCCGGGCGCCCCCGCCAGGTGGCGAACGCCGTCACGCCGGCCGGACTGCCGGCGAAGGCGCCGGACGCGGGCGCGGCCGCGACGGTGGCGGTGAGCGTGGTGGCGCTCATCCGCTTGCCCGGCGCGAGGCTCGCGGTGGCCGCCGTCGACCAACCGGCGGCGGCGAGCAGGCCCGCCGCGGTCGCGACCGCGACGAGGTGATGGGGGCGCCGGAGGATCCCGGTCCCGGCAGCTCGGTGGGCGCTCATCGTGCCTCCAGGCGGACTAGCTCGGTTCGCCTGAATGGTCGGCAGCGGCTGCGCCGTGCCAGAGTGCCGAACGGGTGAAGCAGGACGGATCGGGCGGCTCAGCGGGCGCGGCGCTCGCCGCGCAGCATGATCATGGTCCGCTCGCGGCGGATCGCCCGCCTGGCGTCCGACCAGTCCAGCACGCTGTCGTTCAGGTCGAAGTCGCCGGCCTGCTCCTCGGGCAGGTCGCCGGTCTCGACCCGGTGGACGAGCTCGGGCAGCCGCTCGTAGAACGCTGTCGACCGGTACGGCGGGTGCAGCGACCACATCCCTGGCGGCCGCCCGAGCAGGTCGATCCGGCGCAGCCCGAGGTGCACCATGCGGGCGGTCACCATCAGCTCGAGCTTCTCGTACGGCGGGTTGGGCTGGCGCAGCGTCCACAGCCGGCCCTTGAGCGGCGCTCCGAGCAGCGGCAGCGGGGCCAGCCGCTCGACGAACGTGGGCACGTGGACGAGGAAGACGCGCGAGCTCATGTTCGGGACGAGCACGGCCGGCCCGGTCCCGTCCCGCTCGACCTGCTCGGCGCCGCGCTGCCTGAGCACCCGGCCGTCCGGTCGCGGCGGGCCCGGGTAGGGGCTCGCGAGCACGTACCGGTCGTCGCTCGCCAGCGCGGCCTGCGCCTCCGCCAGCCAGGTCGGGCTGCCGCCGCCCACGAGCATGTCGGAGTCGAGGTGGAGGACCCACGGCGTGCCGGCGCGCAGCATCGGCTCGAGGTAGGCGTGGATCGGGCGGCCGCGGAAGTCGGTCGCCGGGACGGCGCGGCCGGCGAAGAGCGTGTCGGCGATCAGCCGGGTGGCGGCGGGGGAGTAGTCGACCTGGCGGGCGACGATGCGCTCGCTGGGGTGCGCCCGGCGCAGCGCGTCGATCCAGTCGCGCAGCTCCCCGCAGGCCGGATCGGTGCCGAGCGCGTCGGCCGCGGCGCGGGGCCCGAGGTCGACGCTGAGCAGCACGTCGTCGACCTGCCCGCCGAGCTGGCGCAGTTGGTGGGGGACCGTGCGCGCCGCGTGGGCGAGGTCCGACGGCGTGACGTTGACCTGAAGCGTCGCCTCGCTCGAGGGCATCGGTCTCCCTGCTGATGGGGCAGCTTGATCGGCCGGGACGGGCGCCAGCATCACCGTACCGCCTGCGGTGCCCCATGCTGGTCCGTAATGTGAGGGCGCGGCGCTCCCGCGTGGACGGGCGCACCCGAACCGGCGGACGAGGGTCATGGCGTGGAAGCGATGCGAGGTGACGGCGCCGCCCGCGAGCCTGCCGTGATCCCGCCGCCAGGCGCCGCCGGCGGCCCGACCGGCATCGGCCCTGCCGACGAGCCGGACCTCACCCTCGGCGAGGCGATGATGGCCGCGGAGGCTTCGGCCGCCGGGGAGGCGGCAGCCGCCGGGGAAGCGGCCGGCGGCGACCCGCTCGGGCCGGACCGGCGCGGCCACGGACTGCCCGGCCGGCTGGGCACCAACGTCCTCGTCAACTACGCGACCGTCGCCGTGATGGCGGTGGCGGCCTTCGTCACCACGCCGATCCTGGTCCACCACCTCGGCGCCGCCGGGTTCGGCGTGTGGGCGCTCGCCGGCAGCGTCGTCGGCTACCTCGAGCTGCTCGAGCTGGGCGTCGGCGCGGCCACGACGAAGCTCATCGCCGAGGACGCCAGGCGGCACACCGACGTCGTCATCAGGACGCTCAACACCAACGTCTTACTGCTCGGCGGGCTGGGCCTCGTGGCGCTCGCCATCGGGCTCGCCATCGCGCCCTTCGCCGCCGACTGGTTCGGCGTGCCGCCCGAGCTGCAGCACGCGGCGTTCGTCGCGTTCGTCGTGATGACCGTCGCGATCGCGGTCTCGATCCCGTTCGACGCGCTGGGCGGCGCGCTCGCCGCGTACGAGCGGATCGACCTGCTGAGCATCTCGAACATGGTGAGGGCGGTCGGCGCCGCCGTCGGCGGCGCGATCGCGGCGTACCTCGGCGGCGGCGTCGTCGCGGTGACGGTGGTGGGAGCCGCGTTCGGCGTCTCGGTGCACTACCTGCGCTGGCGGATGCTCGCCCGGCTCGTCCACGGGCTGCGGCTCTCGCCGCGGCTGTTCGAGCGGCCGAGGATGCGGCACACCATCGGCCTGTCCGGGTGGTTCCTGCTGCGCGACGTCACCCAGGTCGTCGTCACGCGGCTCGACCTCGTCGTCGTCGGCGCGATCCTCGGCGTGCGCGACGTGGCGCTGTACGCGGTGGCGCTGAAGCTCGCCCAGATCGGGCTGCGGGCCATGCAGCCGTTCACGGCGCTGTTCTTCCCGCACGCGTCCGCCCTGTCGGCGGTCGACGACCGGGCCGGGCTGGCGGCGCTGCTCGTCGACGGCACCCGCGTCTCGCTGGCCGCGGCCACCCCCCTCACCCTCATCCTCGCGCTGCTCGCCCGCCCGGCGCTGACCTCGTGGGTCGGGCCGGACTTCAGCGACGCGGTCGCGATCCTCGTCCTGCTCGCCGTCGCGCGCGGCCTCACCGCGGTGACCGAGACCGCGTGGTGGCTGCTCGGCGGGGCCGGCTTCATCCGCTGGACGTCGTCGCTGTCGGTGGTCGAGGCCGTCGTCAACCTGGGGTCGTCGGTGGTGCTGGCCACGAGGTTCGGCCCGGCCGGCGTGGCCGCGGGGACGCTCATCGGCGTGGTTGCCGCCCGGCTGCCGGTGGCGCTGACCGTCGCGGGGCGGCTGACCGGCGTGTCGACCGCGACGATCGCGCGGGGCGCCGTGCTGCCGCACGTCCTGCCCTCGGTCGTGACGGCTGGCGCGCTCGTGGCGGTGGGGCTCGTGCTGCCCTCGACGCTGCCGATGGTGGGCGCCGCCGCGGTGGGCGCCTGCCTGCTCTACGGCGCGGTCTACCTGATCGGCGCCCCGCCGGCCGACCGGGCCCGGCTCGCCGCCGGCTGGTCGCGCCTGCGCCACCGCGACCGGCTGGCCGCCGTGCCGAGCCCTGGCGCGGGGGCGGGAGGCTCGTGACCGCCGTGGCGGTGTGCGCCTGCACCTACGCCCGGCCGCTCGGCCTGGCCCGCCTGCTCGCCGCCCTCGCGGCACTGGAGCAGCCGGGCGGCGTGGCGGTGCGGCTCGTCGTCGTCGACAACGAGGCCCACGCCCCGCGCCGGGCGCTGGCGGAGGGGTTCGCCCGCGACGTCCCGTGGCCGGTGACCTACCTCGTCGAGCCGCGGCGGGGCATCGCGCAGGCCCGCAACGCCGCCGTCCGCGCCGCGCTCGCCGACGCGGCCGTCGACGCGGTCGCGTTCCTGGACGACGACGAGGTGCCCGACCCCGGCTGGCTCGTCGAGCTGGTCGCGGCCTGGCGGCGCTCCGGCGCTGACATCGTCACCGGGCCGGTCGTCCCGCTGCTCGACCGGGCGGCGCCGCGGTGGGTGGCGCGGGGACGGTTCTTCGAGCGCCCCCGCTACCGCGACGGCGCCGAGCTGCACTTCGCCTGGACGAGCAACGTGCTCATCACGCGCACCGCCCTCGGCATCGCCGCCCCGCCGTTCAACGAGCGGCTCGGCCTCGCCGGGGGAGAGGACACGTACTTCTTCCGGATGGCGCACCTCGCCGGGCTGCGGATCGTCTGGGCCGACAGCGCCGTGGTCGCCGAGCATGTCCAGCTGAGCCGGTGCACGCCGTCGTGGCTGCTCCGGCGGGAGTACCGCAGGGGCAACACGCTCAGCGTGTGCCTCGTCTCGCTGGAGGGGTCGCTGCCGCGGCGCGCGAAGCGGGTGGTGCACGCGGCGAGCGCACTGCTGCGCGGGCTGGCGACGCTGCTCCTCGCGCCGGTCCTCGGGTGGCGGGCCGTCGTCGCGGGCGGCCAGTCGCTCTGCTTCGCCGCCGGGCTGGTCAGCGGGCTGACCGGCCACGTCTACCTGGAGTACGAGCAAGCCCATGGCGACTGACCGGATCCTCGTCGTGGGCACGCCACGCTCGGGCACCAGCTGGGTCGGCCAGGCGCTCGCCGCGGCCCAGGGCGCCCGCGAGGTCGGCGAGCCCGACAACGAGGACAACTTCCCGTACGCCATCAAGGCGAAGGCCGGGCTGGGCCGCTTCCCGGTCGTGCCGGCCGGCTCGCCCGGACCGCCGGCGTACGCGGCCCTGTGGGAGGGCGCCTTCGCCGGCGGGCGGCGGGTGCGCGGGCCGGCCACCGCCCTCAGCCGGTCGCTGCACCGGGCGGCCCGCACCGGCGGCAGCGTGCACGGCGCCGGCGAGTGGGGCGCGGCCCGCCGGGCCCTGCTCGCGTCGAGCGTGGCGCTCGCGAGGCCTGGTGGGCAGGTGCGCGGCGGTCCGGTCGTCGTGAAGAGCGTCTTCGTCCCGCTCTCGCTGCGCTGGGTGTGCGAGCGGTGGTCCCCCCGGCCGGTCGTCGTCCTGCGCAGCCCGCTCAACACGGTGTCGAGCTGGCACCGGCTCGGCTGGGACCCGCCGTTTCACCGGCATCCGGTCATCGATGGGCCGGGGACCGGCCGCGGCGCGCTCGCCGCCGTCCTGCCCGGTCGCGAGCTGCCGCCGGCGCCGGCGCCCGGCGACCGGGTGCGCCGCCTGACCTGGGAGCTGTGCGTGCTGGTCGCGGCGCTGCTCGACGTCGGTGGCGAGCGCGACGACGCGGTGCTCGTCCGGCACGAGGATCTCTGCGCCGATCCCGGGCAGCGGTTCCGGGAGCTCTACGACCGGCTCGGGCTGGTCTGGACCGAGCGGTCCGACGGCTACCTGCGCGGCTCCGACGCCGCCGGCACCGGCATCTACGACACCCGCCGGGTGGCGAGCGAGGAGCCGACCCGCTGGCGGGCGCGGCTCTCGCCGCACGAGGCGGGGGAGGTCACCGAGGTGGTCGAGTCGTTCGGCATCGCATGGTGAGCCCCCTGGATGGGCTCCTGCCGGCCCGGCACGCCCTACTATGGCCCGAACGCGCCACCGACGAGGGGGTGAGCTGGGTCCCGTGGAGCTGAGCCAGGTCTGGCGCGTCATCCTGCGCCGGTGGACGGTGTGCGCCCTCGTCCTCGGGCTGAGCATCGTCGGTGCCCTCTACCTGGCGTACTCGCCCCCCGACCGCTACCAGGCCACGGCGACCGTCCTCGTCGAGCCGAGCGACGTGAGCGGCGTGGGCAACTTCGCGGCCGTCGCGTTCCTCCTGCCCTCGCTGCAGGTGCAGCTGACGACGGCGACGATCGCCGACGCGGCGGCCGGCCGGGTGCCGGCGAGCCTTCGCGACCGGCCGGCCGGCGTGTCCAGCAACGTCGAGCAGGGCACCGGCGTGCTGCGCATCACGACCGCCGGCACCGACCCGCGCGCGCTGGCGCCGTGGGCCAACGCCTACGCGAGCGCCCTCATCGCGAGCCAGCCGTCGGACGGGCCGCTGCGGCTCGTCGCGATCGACCCCGCGACGACCCCGGGCGGGCCGTCCGGGCCCAACCGCGCGAGCACGCTCCTCTCCGGCGTGGTGCTGGGCCTGATCCTCGCCGTCGCGCTGGCGCTGGCGCTGGAGTGGCTCGCCCGCCACCGCTACCTGCGGGGCGAGATCCGCGACCGGCTGGGCGTGCCGGTGCTCGGCGAGATCCCCCGCATGCGCCGCACCGGCCGCACGGTCTCGGCGCCCGGCATCCTCTCCGGCAGCGACTCCTACCTGGTCGAGACGTTCATGCGGGCGAGGACGAGCATCGAGCTCCAACTCGCGATCCGGCACGTCACGAGCATCTGCGTGACCTCGCTCGGCAGCGGCGAGGGGAAGTCGACGATCACCGGGACCCTCGGCTGGGCGCTCGCCGCTGCCGGTCACGAGGTGACGCTGGTCGAGGCCGACGTCCGCCAGCCGACGCTGCGCCAGCTCGTCGCGCCGCCCGGGTCGCAGACGGTGCCGGCCGAGCTCGGCACCAGGGTGACCGGCGTCGCCGACGGCGGCGGCCCGAGCCTCGTCCTCGTCGACGCGGCCGACCTGGTCTCGCTGGCCGAGAGCGAGCGACCGGCGCAGCGGCGGGTGATGCACCCCGCCGAGGTCGTCTCCCTCGCGCTCTCGCACGCGCTCGGCGTCGTCGACAAGCCGGCGGCGATCGTCCTGGTCGACGCCCCGCCGCTGCTGCGGGCGGCAGAGGCGAGCCTCGCCAGCCGGTCGGTGTCCGGCGTCGTCGTGGTCGTCGACGTGAGCCGCCGCCAGGTGCTGGACCGGGTGGAGGCCGCCCTCGCCAGGGTGGAGGACGCCGGCGGCACGGTCCTCGGCGTCGTGCTGAACCGCGCCCGCCGCCGCCGCGAGGAGGAGGCAGAGTACGCCGTCATCCCCGCGGCGCAGGCGACGAAGCCGGCGGGGCCCACCGGGCCGCCGGGCCCGGCCGGGCCGGCCGCACCGAGCCGCCAGTCCGGCGCTCAACCGGTGAATTCCACCGACTGACAGCGGAATTGGCGGCGGAAATGACGGTGGGCGCCCGGCCGGCTCGCCGGGTCGACGCAGCGTCACGGCGAGCGGTGGGCGCTCGCCCGCTTCCGGGCGCGCGGCCCCGTCCGTCCGGCCGCTTTCGTCACGCAGCGTGCCTGGACAATTGCGCAAGGTCGAGCGTTGACCGCTTTCATCCGAGTCGGCGCCAGATTCACCTCACCCTTGGTGGCGAATCGATTGACGGGGCCATCCGGGAAGGCTTCAATGACGGCAGCGGCACCGACGCGAGATTGGACGATCCCATGGGCTACGAGGCACCGGCGTTGATCGAGCTCGGGTCTATCGCCGACCACACGTTCCAGACGCCCGGCAAGGGCACCAAGAGCGGCAACACCTCGTTCAAGACGGACAAGTTCTGCGAGTTCTCGCACTCGAGCGGCCAGGACGAGTGCGGCCTCCACAAGAAGTAGTCCGTACTGACCCGAGCGCTGGCGCGGTGGACCGACGTCCACCGCGCCAGTTGCGTTCCCGCCTCCGATGAGCGGGGTCGCCCTCGCCGTCGCTGACGACGCGATAGCGGCCGTCGACGCCATGCTCGCCCGCTCGCCGCACCGCGGCGCCCGGCGGCTGCGCGTCGGCACCGGGGGCGCGGTGGCCGGCGTCGCGGTCCCCGACGACCGGCCGGACGACGGCTCGGTGGCGCAGGACGGCCCCTGGCTGTGCGCCTTCGCCGGCGCCCTCGACAACGCGGGCCCGCTCGCCGCCGACCTCGGGCTGGCGCCGGGGAGCAGCGCCGCCGAGGTCGTCCTCGCCGGCTTCGCCGCCAGGGGCGAGGCGTTCGCCAATGCCATGCGCGGCGTCTACGGCGTCGCGCTCACCGACGGCCGCGAGGTCGCCGCCTGGCGCGACCACATCGGCCTCATGCCGCTGCACTACCGGGTCGACGGCGCCGCGGTCGTCGTGGCGACCGAGGCCAAGCAGGTGATCGCCGGTGCGGGGCTGCCGTACGAGCCCGACCTCGACGTGGTCGTCGCGATCCTCCACGAGGACATCACCGACGAGACGCCGGCCGCCCTGCGCGGCGTCTCGCGGCTGCGCAAGGGCTCGGTCCTGCGCACCGGACCGGGCCGGCCCGCGCGGACGACCGGCTACTGGCACCCCGAGGACGTCATCGAGACCGGCCGGTACGCCGACGACGAGCTGCAGGACCGCTTCGACGAGCTGATGGCGCAGGCCGTCGCCCGCTCCATGCGCGGCGACGACGTCGTCCTGCTCTCCGGCGGCATCGACTCGCCGGCCGTCGCGGCGTACGCGAGCAGCCATTCGCGCGCCGCGTACGGGCATCCGGTCGACGCGCTCAGCACCGTCTACCCCGACTACCCGGCGGTCGACGAGAGCGAGCTCATCACGCTCGTCGCCACCGCCTTCGGGATGCCGCTGCGCACGTACTCCTTCGACGAGCCGCACCTGGCCGAGCTGCAGGACTGGATGCGCCTCGCCGACGGGCCGGTGCCGACGGTCGTGCTCGCCGATGCGGCCGACGCCTACCGGCGCAGCCGGGCGATGGGCCGCTCGACGGTGCTGACCGGCGATCTCGCCGAGTTCGTCATCGACCAGCGCGACCACGTCGCCGCGCACTACCTGCGGCGCGGGCAGCTGCGCCACCTCGTTCGCGAGCTCGGTTACCGGCGCGGCCGTCCGGGAGCGGCGCGGCGCATCGCCGCCGAGCTGCTGTCCGCCGCCGTGCCGCACCCGGTCAAGGTCGCGGTCCGCGACCGGCGGCCGCCCGATGTCCGCCCGATGCTCGCGCCGTGGCTCGACCCGTCGCTGCACCTGCTGCCGCGGGTCGCCGAGAAGTCGCCCGTCGCCCACCGCTGGCGCGAGGGCCAGTACCGGTTCCTCGAGGGGCCCGGGCTGTCGGTGGAGGCCGACGAGGTCTGCCAGGAGGCGTGCGGCGTGCGGGCCAGGCACCCGTGGGTCGACATCGACCTGTGGGAGCTCTTCCTGTCGCTGCCCGCGGCCCAGAAGCACCCGGGCCCGCTGCCCAAGGCGCTCGTCCGGCGCCTGCTGCGCGGCGGGGTGCCCGACGAGATCCTCGACCGCCGCCGCAAGGTCGTCTTCAACGACGCCGTCGTCGGGCGCATCGACTACGACGCCCTGACCCGCTGGCTCAAGGCGCCGACGACGCGCCTGCCGGGCGTCGACTACGACGTGCTGTGGCAGCGCGTCGAGCGGCGCGACCTCGACATCGTCGAGTACATGTGGGCCAAGGACCTCGCCGCCACCCACGCGTTCCTCGCGCTGTGGGACTAGCGGCGCGAGCGCTCCGCGCTCACGTCACGAGGCCGCGCTCGCGCAGCGTCGCGATGAACCGCCGCACGTCGTCCTCCATGGCGGCCGGCGCGTCCGGCAGCTGCGCGCGCAGCGCGGCGACGACGCCCTCCTCGTCGCGGGTGCCGTCGATCGCGTTCCACACCCGGGCCGCCACGTCGTTGAGCTGGACGTAGTCGGCCGACTCGAGGTGCAGGAGCACGCCACCGCGCCCCTCGGCGAGGTCGCGGTAGACCGCATCGGGCGTGTGCCGCAGTGGTGGGGTCACGGGGTCCGTCGCTTTCGGGAGGTCGCTAGTAGAGGCCGATCGTGCCGAGCCGGCGCTCGCGCACCATGGCGCGGCGGAACGCCAGGGCGCCGAGCGCGACCATGACGGCCGACGTCGGGAGCAGCACGGCCACCCGCCACCAGACGTCGCCCCAGCCGGCCTGCCCGAGCAGCGTGCCGCGCAGGCCGGCGAGCGCGATGGCGACCGGGTTGGCCTGCGCGACCCCCTGCGCCCAGTGCGGGAGAAGCTCGAGCGGGAAGTACGCGCCGGAGCCGATCGCGAGCAGCGTCGTGACGAAGCCGATCAGCGTGGTGCCGCGGCGGAAGGCGAGGATGTTGGCCGCCCCGAGCACGCCGAGGCCCCACACGAACGGGATGAACGCGAGCAGGACGGCGGCGGCCGGCAGGATGCCGGCGATGCGCAGGTCGACCCCGTACGCGAGCGAGACGATCAGCAGGAACAGGCCCGTGCGCACCGGTACGTAGACGAGGTCGTAGACCGCCGGCCCCAGCTGGATCGCCCACAGCTTGGTCGGGGTGACGAGCAAGCTCTCGAGGGTGCCGAGCATCCGCTCGCTCTGCACCGACTGGAGCATGCGGCCCAGGCCGACCGCCATGAACGCGGAGACGGCGATGCCGACGCTGACGAAGGCGAGGTAGTCGGGGCGCCGGCCGCCGATGAGCGGCATCCGGTCGGGGTTCACGAGCCGGCTGAGGAAGTAGAACATCACCGACTCGAACAGCAGGCCGAGGACGTCGCCGACGAAGGGGTAGCGGTAGCTGAGCGTCGTACGGAGGTCGCGCCGGCCGAAGGCGGGCAGCTTGAGCAGCTCGCCGACCACGCTCCGGGCCCGGCCGGTCGAAGGGCCGGCCGGGCGGGCGGCCGAGGCGGTCGTCACGGCTCCTCCGTCAGCGCCAGGAACGCGAGCTCGAGGCCGGAGCGCTGCTCGCGGCAGGCGCGCACGTCGATGCCGCCCTGCTGGAGGGCGATGATCACCCGGCCGAGCACGGCCTCCTCCGTCAGGTGCAGCACCCAGTGGCCCTGCTCGCCGGTGCCGGCCCGGCGCAGGGCGGCGACCGGCGGCATCCGGGCGGCGACCGGCTCGACGAGCGCGGGATCGTCCGGCGAGAGCTCGAGGACGTAGTGGCGGTCGCCGGCGAGCGCCATCAGCTGCGGCACCGAGCCGGCGAACCGCACCCGGCCGGCCGACAGCAGCGTCACCCGGTCGGCGAAGCCGCGGATCTCGTCGAGGCGCTGGGTGGTCCACAGGACGGCCGCGCCCTCGTCGGCCGCGGCCCTGACCAGCGCCTGCACGCGCATGGTGCCCTCGGGGTCGAGGTCGTGCGTCGCCTCGTCGACGAGCAGCACGCCGGGGCGCATGAGCAGCGCCCTCGCCACCGACAGCCGCTTGTGCATCCCGTGCGAGTAGAGCCCCACCCGCCGGTGCCCAGCGTCGGCGAGCCCCACCTGCTCGAGGACCTCGGTGGCCCGGCGGCCCGCCGCCCGCCGCCGCATGCCGTGCAGGCGGGCGAAGAAGACGAGGTTCTCGTGGCCGGACAGGCGCAGGTAGAAGCTCCGGTCGCCGGACGGGACGAACCCGATGCGCCGGCGCACCTCGACCTCGTCAGCCGTCGCGTCGAGGCCGTCGATGCGCACCCGGCCGGACGCCGGGTCGACCAGGCCGCAGAGGATGCGCAGCAGCGTCGTCTTGCCGGCGCCGTTGGGGCCGAGCAGCGCATGCACGCTGCCGGGTGGCACGTGCAGCGTGACGTCGTCGAGGGCCAGCCGGTCGCCGAAGTCGCGGCTCACCCCGTCGACGGCGATGCCGCCCGCGCCGGGGTCGGTGGCCGCCGGAGCGCCGGCGGCGGCCGCCGGGTCGGCTGTCGAGGCCCTCACGGGTACCTCGCCAGCTCGTCGTGCCCCGAGCGGCCGGGCGCCGGACCGACGTCGTGCCCGTCCAGCTCCACCCAGGCGTGGGCGTCCGGCTCGTCTGGGCTGGGCGGCAATCCGATGACCACCTGCGGACGGTAGCCCTGCCGGCGCAGCAGCCGGTACAGCACCATCGCGCGGACCAGGCACCTGGCCCTGACCGGCCCGATCAGCAGGCAGTGGTCGACGGCGCGGGAGAGCCGGCGCACCGGCCAGTGCGCGCCGGGCGACAGCGGCACGGCGCCGGCCATGACGATCGCCTGCGGCAGCGCCGCCGTGGCGAGCTGGCGGCGGACGACCAGGTAGTCACGGATCACCGCGAGCGCGAGCCGCAACCGGTCCCACCACGAGCGGCCCGTGGGCGACTCACGCACGGGCCATCACCTCGCCAAGCAGGACGTCGAGCACGCGCGGGACGGCGGCCATCCGCAGCGGCCGGGCCAGGTCGAGCACCGGAACGGCGTCGACCAGCCGGCCGATGTTGTGGAACGACTGCGCGCGCGACTGCGCCGTCGGCAGGGCGAAGCCCTGCGACCAGACGTCGCGCACGGCGCGGACCGGGTCGACGGCCCCGAGCGTCACCTCGTCGTCGGAGAGCCGGAGCAGCACGATCGCGGCGACGGGCACCGGTGCGCACCCGCCGCGCAGCGGCTGGTCGACCGCGAGGTGCAGCCGCTCGGCGCTCTCGGCGACGACGGTGGTGCCCGGCACGGCGACGAGGTCGGCGACGTCGCGGCGCAGCCGCAGGTACGCCGGGCCCGGCACCGCCGTCGGGGTGCCGTCGGCGGCGAACCGGACGTCGACGAGGTCCTCGCCCAGCAGCCGGTGCCCGGCCGCGGCGAGGGTCGCGGCGAGCGTCGTCTTGCCGTGGCGGGTCGGACCGGTGAGGACGAGCGCCCGCCCGTCGACCTCGATCGCCGCCGCGTGCAGCGGCAGGTCGCCGCGCGCGACGAGCAGGATGCGCCCGGGGACGCTCCAGAGCGCCTCCTCGCGGGCGATCGGCTCCGTGCCGGACGGCAGCTCGATGCGCTGGGCCGGCACGTCGACGACGTACCAGCCGCCGCCGTCCACCCAGGTCCGCCACCGGCCGTCGCCCTCGTCGTGGACGTGCCCGGTCACGACCCGCTCGCCGGTCGGCGCCCGGAACGTCATGACCGGCTCGGAGCCGTCCGGCGCGGGCGCGACGTCGGTGACCGGCAGCTCGAGCGGCGGCCCGGCACCGGCCCTGGCGTAGGCGAGCGGCTCGTTCGAGCGCAGGGAGTAGCCGAAGCACGTGCCGACGTGCGCCGTCGCGGGCCCGTCAGCCATCCGGGTCTCCCTTCCGATGCGCGCCCCGCCCGCGCGATCTCGTCCCTACGATGGCTGCCATGAGGAGCGTGGGAGAGGCCGCGCCCGTCGCGGACGGTGATGGCATTATCCGTCAGCGCCCGGACCACGGGGCCGCTAACGGCCAGATCACCGTGCGCGCCGGGCTCGCCGCCCGCGCCGGGCGCCGCCGTGCCACGACCCTGACCGGCCGGGTGCTCGTCGCGAGCGCCGCCGCCGACCGGGCCGCCGCCGCCCGCGAGGTGCAGCGGCTGCTGGCCGGCCGGTCCCCGCGGGACGTGCCGCGGCTCGCCGTGGCCGCCCGGTGGCACCGGGTCGGCGGGCTCCTCCTCGACGCGCTCGGCGGCGACGGGCCGGCCGACGTGGTGGGCGTGCTGGAGGAGGACTACGTCGCGTCGGTCCGGCGCGAGCTCGCCGTGCTCGCCGACCTGCGGCGGGCCGCCGCGGTGCTCGACGGCCTCGCCGGCCTCGCCGGTATCGACGGCATCGCCGACCGGTGGCTCGTCCTCAAGGGGCCGGTCCTCGCCGAGCGCTACTACGGGGCCGCCGGGCTGCGCGCGTACACCGACGTCGACATCCTCGTCCCCGCCGCCGGGTTCGCCGCCGCCGTCGACGCGCTGACCGCGGCCGGCTGCACCGAGGTCGACCGCAACTGGGGATTCCTCGCGGCCCACCGCGCCGGCGAGGTCGCGCTGCGCGGCTGGTGCGGCACGCCGGTCGACCTGCACTGGGCGCTGCTGTTCGGCGGGGCGCTGCGCGACCAGTTCGCCGTCGACGTCGCCGGCGCCGTCCGGCGCGCCCGGCCGGTCACCGCGGCCGGGCTGTCGCTGCTGACCTTCGACGCGGTCGACACGCTGGTGCACCTGTGCCTGCACGCGGCGATGGAGGGCGGCCACCGCCTCGTCTGGCTGACCGACCTGGACCGCTGCATCAGGGTCGACGCACCGCCGTGGGACGAGGTCGTGGAGCGCGCCGTCGAGTGGCGGGTCGCGGTGCCGGTCGGCCTGCTCCTGGCGCGCGCCAGGCACGTGCTCGGCGCCCCCGTGCCGGCGTGGGTCGTCCGCCGGCTGCTCGGGCGCCCGGCCGGCGCGGTCGCGGCGGCCGTCGACCGGATCTGGCCGGCGGAGCGGGCGAGCGACCGTGGCTCGCCGGCCCGGATGCTGGCCCGCTCGGCACGGTCGACCTCGGCCGCCACCGCGGCAGAGCTGGCGTCGCGGGTGCGCGAGCTGCGGCCGCGCAACGCCTACGAGCTGCTCCGCCCGGCGAGCAAGCGGCCGCGCTCGTCGCCGCTGTACGAGCAGAGCGGCGACGGCGTCACCCGGGAGGCGTTCCTGTCGTCGGTGGCCGGCCCGGCCGGGGGCGGCCGGTGACGTCCCACGGCCGGCGCCGCCTCGTCGTCATGTCCGCCGGCCGCATCCTCGGCGGCGCGGAGCTGAGCCTGCTCGCGCTCGCGACCCGGCTGCCCGCGCACGGCTGGGAGGTGCTGCTGACCTGCCCGCCCGGGCCGCTCGCCGCCAGGGCGGGCGAGCTCGGCGTCCCCCTCGACCTCGTGGCGTGGCGGACCATCGCCGGGATCAGCGACAAGTCCGGCGGGACGAAGCGCTACCGCGTCACCGGCATGGCCTCGTCCGTGCGGGACACCGCGCGCAACGGGCTGCGGCTGTCGCGGCTGCTCCGCTCCGCCGGTGCGACGGCGGTGCTCTCCAACTCGTTGCCGAGCCACCTCGTGGTCGCGCTCGCCGGGCGCCTCGCCGGCGTGCCGCCGCTGTGGTACCTGCGCGAGATCGTCGACCCGGGCCCCGGCCGCCGGGTGCTCGAGGCCGCGGGTCGCTCCGTGCCGACGCTGCTCTCGATCAGCCGCGCGGTCACCGGGGCGATCCGGCACCCGCGCGTCGTCACGATCCCGGAGCCGGTCGAGGCACCGGAGTCGTGGCCGCCGCGGCGCCCGCTCGCCGGGCGGCGGCCGCTCGTCGGCTACCTCGGCCGGCTCGACCCGCGCAAGGGCGTCGAGGACGTCTGCCACGCGGCGGGGTCGGTCGACGCCGACTTCCTCGTCGCCGGCGCGCCGCACCTCGCGCCGGCCTCGTACGCCGGCGAGCTCGCGGCGCTCGCGGAGGCGGAGGCGCCCGGCCGGGTGCGGTTCGTCGGCGCCGTGCCGTCGCCGTGGGAGCTCCTCGCCGGCGTCGACGTGCTCGTCGTGCCGTCGCGCCGCGAGCCGTGGGGTCGGGTCGCGGCCGAGGCGCTGATGAGCGGCGTCCCCGTCGTCGCGGCGGGCACCGGCGGCCTGCCGGAGATCGTCAGGGACGGCGTCGACGGCCTGCTCTACCCGCCGGGCGACGTGCCGGCGCTGGTGGCCCGGCTGCACCGGCTGCTCGGCGACCCGGCCCTGCACGAGCGCCTCGCCGCGGGGGCGCTCGCCGGCGCCCACCGGTTCGACCCGTCCGTGCACGCGCGCCATGTCGCCGCGGCGCTCGACGGCACGGTCGACGGGACGCTCGGCAGGGCAGCCGCGCACCCCGTGCCTCCCGCGTCCCCCGTCGGCACCGGGAGCTGAGCCGTGCGGGCGGTGGTCGTCGACAAGTTCCCGCCGCTGCCGGCCGACGACGGCGGCAAGCTGCGCTCGTCCGCGGTCGTGCGCCGGCTCGCCGCCGCCGGCGAGGTGGTCGTCTGCGCCTTCGAGAGCGAGCCGGTCGACCGGGCCCCGTACGAGGCGATCGGCGTCGAGCTGCGGACCGTCCCGCTCGACCGCAGCTGGCCGGCGACCCTGCGCGGCGGGCTGCGGACCGGCAGCGGGTCGGCCGGGCGCTTCTGGAGCGACCGGCTGGCCGCGCTCGTCCGCGCCGCGGTCGCCGAGGCGCCCACCGACCTGCTCCAGGTCGAGCACGGCCAGCTCGGCCCGTACCTCGCGGCCGGCAGGGGCGGCGCTGCCCGCCTGCGGGTGCTGGACCTGCACAACGTCGACTCGGCGCTGGCGGCGAGCTTCGCGCGCAGCGGGCGGTCGGCGCGGGCCGGCCTCGCCGCCGTCGAGGCGGGGCTGCTGCGCCGGCTGGAGCGCCGGGCGCTCGCCGCCGCCGACGTCGTGGTGACGGTCAGCGCGCGGGACGCCGCCGACCTGCCGTCCCGGCCCCGCGAGCTGCTGGTCTGCCCCAACGGCTGGGACCCGGGACCGGCCCTGCCGCCGGCGGCGGAGCCCGTCGTCGTCTTCGCCGCGCTCCTTCGATGGCAGCCCAACGCCGACGCCGCCCGCTGGTTCGTCCGCGAGGTCTGGCCGGCCGTCGCCGCCGGGCAGCCCGGCGCGCGCCTGCTCCTCGTCGGCAAGGACCCCACCCCCGCGGTCCGCGCGCTCGCTGGCGAGGCGGGCGACACTGTGCAGGTGACCGGAACCGTGCCCGACGTCCGGCCGTACCTCGCGGCGGCGAGGGTCTGCGTCGCGCCGCTGCTGGCCGGCGGCGGCACCCGCCTGAAGGTGCTGGAGGCGCTCGACGCCGGCCGCCCGGTCGTCGGCACGTCGGTCGGGCTGGCCGGGCTGGACGACCTCGTCGGGCAGGGCGCGCTGGTCGCCGACGAGCCCGCCAGGATGGCGGCGCTGATCGTCTCGCTGCTCGCCGACCCCGACGCGGCCGCCCGCCTGGGCGCGGCCGGCCACCGGGCCGTGGCCGAGCGCTACTCGTGGGACGCGGTGCTCGCGCCGTTGCTGCAGCGGGTCACGGCATGATCCTCCGCGTGTACGGGCAGCTGCTCGGGCACCTGCCGCTGCTCGAGGGCGCAGCCGCCGCAGCGGTCGTCCTCGCGGTCTTCCTGCGCTGGGAGCGCCAGGGGCGGCGGGTCGCCGTCGTCCTCGCCGTCCTCGGCGCGCTGCTGCTGGACGCGGCGATCTACGCCAGTACCGAGGCGACCCAGTTGCCCAGCATCTTCCACCCGTACGTGCACGGGCAGAGCTTCCGGCTCACCCAGATCCTGACCGGCCTCGGCCTGCTCGCCAGGGCGCTGGCGCCCGGCCGGCCACGCCGCGGCGAGCAGGCGGCGGCCTGGTGGTGGGCCTTCTTCGCGTGGTACCTCGCCGCCTCCGTCGCCGGGCTGCTGCAGGGGTACGACCGGCACCTCGTCACGGCGCGGGCGATGCTGCTGCTCGAGGCCGGCGGCATGATCGTGCTGGCCGCCGGAGTGCCGGTCAGGCAGTGGCTCGCCGACCGCGGCCTGCCGCGCTTCCTGCGCTTCGCCGGCGCGCTAGCCGCGGTGATGTTCGTCCTCGCCGAGACCCACGTGCGGATCACCGGCACGGCGCTGCCGCGCCTGCCGCTGCTCGATTTCGGCGAGATGGGGTCCGACGCGGCGACGCTCTTCCCGTCGCTCGGCCTGCTCGGGCTCGCGATGGAGACGACCCGGCCGCGGCGGCGGCCCACCGTCCTCGCGGCCAGCGCCATGCTCGTGCTGGCGCACCTGGCCTCGCCCCAGCGCGCCGCCCGGCTGGGGCTCGCCGTCGCGCTGGTGGCCTTCCTCCTGGTGCTGTGCTGGCCGCGGCGGCGCCGGTTCGTAGCCCGCGGCGGCGACCTGCTGGTCGTCGGGATGTGCCTCGCCGCGGTGGTCGCCGGGCCGGTCTTCGCCCGGTCGCTGTCCGGGGGGCCGGCGCCGTCGGTCGCCGCGTCGGTGCCCTTCCTCGACCTCACGGCGCAGGCGATCGACCCCACCTACCGGCAGGGCTCGGTGGAGTCCCGGTACAACGAGTGGGCCGTGGCCCGCCCGCTGATCGCCGAGCGGCCGGTCATCGGCTGGGGCGTCGGCCGGACGTTCGTCCACTACGACGTCGGCACGGGCACGTTCATCGACTACGACCTGACCAACAACATCGGGCTCGACCTGCTGCTGCGGTCGGGGATCGTCGGCCTGCTGCTCTTCGCCGGCGCCGTTGCGGGCACGCTCGTGGCCGCGTGGCGGGCCTGGACGAGGGCCGGCCCGGACGCCGCGGCGCTCCTAGCCGCGATGGCCGGGGCCGTGCTGGTCGGCCTCCTCGCCAAGGGGATGGTCGAGTCGATCCTGAACGAGTACCGGCTCACCCCGCTGCTGGGCCTCCTCGCCGGGCTGATCCTCGCGCTGGCGGCCGGCGCCCGTGAGGAGGCCGGCCCAGAACCCGGCTCCCCACGCGAGGTGCATCGTGGCGAGCGCGGCCGGCAACCAGCGCCTGGCGCGCCGGTCGGTCAGCGTGCGTGAGGCGTGGGCCGTGCCCAGCGCCAGCACGCCGCCGTACGCCGTGGCCAGCGCGCCCAGCGCCGGCAGGCCCGGCCGGCGCGGGGCTGCGGCTGCCGTCGCCGCCGCCGCGACGGCCGCCGCGACGAGGAGCGGCGCCGCGAGGTGGCGCGGCCGGAGCGACCGCGGGTGCTTGCGGGCGACCGCGGCCTTGCCCTTGCCGTAGCGCCAGTACTGCCCGGCCAGCGCCGGCAGCGTCTCCCGGCACTCCCAGGCGATGCGCAGCGACGGGTCGAGCAGCAGCCGTCCCCCGGCGAGCCGGACGCGGTAGTCGAACTCGTAGTCCTCGTTGGTGGTGATCGCCTCGTCCCATCCGCCGACGGCCCGGCAGAGCGCGACCGGGTAGGCGCCGAACGGCACGTGGTCGACCTCGCGCGCCTCGGTCGCGTGGTGGTAGTGCGAGTTGCCGACGCCGAAGGGCGAGCCGAGGGCGGCGGCGACGGCGCGGCCCACCGTCGTGGCGGACACCGCGTCCTTGCGGCCGCCGACGCCCCCCCAGCGCCCGGTCGCGAGGTGCCCGACGACGGTCTCGACGTAGTGCGGCGGCACGGTCGAGTGCGCATCGACCCGGACGAGCCAGCGGCCCCGGGCGGCGGCCAGCCCGACGTTGAGCGCTGCCGGGATGACGCGGCGGGGATTGCGGAGGACCCGCACCCGCGGATCGCGCGCGGCGCGCTCGCGCACGACGTCGAGCGTCGCGTCGTCGGAGTCCCCGTCGACGACCAGCACCTCGAGGTCGGGCCCGGTCTGGCCCAGCACCGAGTCGAGGCAACGGGCGATCGAGCGCTCCTCGTTGCGGGCCGGCACCACGACGGTGACGAGCGGGGCGTCGCTCACCGCGGCTCGACCTCGTACCCGAGGGCGCCGAGCTGCCGCCCGGCCAGCCGGGCCACCAGCGCCCGGTGCTCGGCGGTGAAGCAGCCGGTCCAGTCGCCGATCGCGCCGCGCCGGAACGTCGAGCTGCTCGGCGACCACACCGCGGCCGCGACCTCGGCGACCTGGGCGCCGGTCAGCGGCCGCCCGACGTGGCCGGCGATGTCGCGGATCTCGGCCAGCTGCGACGCGTCGTCGCCGCCGCCCCGGGAGCCGACCAGGCGCTCGAACCGGATCACGCGGGTGGCCGGCGCGTCGAGCCAGCCGAGGTAGGCGTCCAGCCGGTCGGGCATCGACTCGAGCAACGGCACCCCGGCCCGCTCGCCGGCCATCCCGGTGATGACCGCCGTCAGCCGCTCGTCGTCGCTGGCCATCGCGCGCAGCCGCTCGTGCAGCGGGTGGTAGGGGAACCGCAGGATGTAGTGCATGTCGGATACCGCGGCATCGCGCGGGTCGCGGACCGCGAACAGGCAGCGGTAGCCGAGCTCGCCGAGGAGCGCGAAGAGCTCGGGCGATGCCGGCAGGTGCGCCGAGACGTACTGCCCGGTCCGCACCGATGCGAGCCGGCGGCGCAGCGCCGTCCAGTCGTGCGCGCCGTCGCGCACCACGTCGTACGCGGTGAGGTGGTGACCGGAGAAGCGCATGTCCGGCAGCCGGTCGAGCAGCGCGGTGACGAGGTGCGTGCCGCTCTTCGGCAGGCTGTTGGCCAGGACGCGCGGCGGCGGCCCCGGGCGCAGCCGCGCGTTGGCGCGGTACAGGCGCAGGCCCACGGCGCGCACGGCGGCGTTGTGCCGCAGTGACCCGACCACCGGCCGCGCGCTCGATCGCACCGCATCCACCGACACAGTCTCGGCCGACGTGGCCGGCTCATTGACCTCGGGCGCCAGTGTCGCCGCCGGGCGCGTGGGCGTCCAGCGGCGACACCGGCCGGGCCGAGGTGATCAGGCGCCGCCGAACAGCTGGCGGTAGGAGGCCGCCGCGTTGGGGTAGCGGCCGCCGTCGATCCGGTGGTAGCCGTCGTTGGCGTCGGAGTTGAAGTAGGACTCCCACGCCACGTCGTGGTTCTGCACCCAGTTGTACATCTGCTGGATGAAGTACGGGTCGTCGCCGCCGCCACCGCCGTACGAGCCGCCGGCCATGGCGGCGTACTTGTTCACCAGGCCCCACTCGGGGAACCCGAGCGGCTTGCTCTTGCTCGCGGCGAACTGGGTCCAGAAGTCGAGCCCGCCGAGCGCGGTCGAGCTGGTGCAGTTGACGATGACGTTCCAGCGCTGGGCCGGCGTGGCGTCGGCGTGGCGCCACCATGCGTCGTACACGCCGACGCCTACGTAGCTGACGTACGAGTCGCCCGGCCACGCGGTGCGCGGGTCCCAGCCGTAGTAGCCGTTGGAGACGCTCCAGACGAACCTGAACGACTGGCCTGGCACCGACCGCATCGCGTTGACGATGTGCCGGTAGTAGGCGGCGTAGCCGGACGGGTTGCTCTTGGCGGCCCACGGGTACCAGCCGCCGTTGAGCTCCCAGCCGAGCCGGATGATCGCGTTGCCCATCCCGGCGTTGACCAGGCGCTGGCCGGCGGTGCGGAAGTGCGCGTCGTACGAGCCGGTCGCGCCGGTGGCGAGCGATGACGACACGTTCTTGGGCAGCATCGGCAGGCTGATGATCATCTTGGTGCGGAAGGTCGACGTGGACCAGTAGCCGACCCAGGTCGACGGGAGCTCGAGATCGCTCCAGTTGCCGCCGGGGGCGAAGGCCATCGCGAGGCCGTCGGTGCGCGCGCGCCAGGTCCCGAACGCGCTCTGCCCCGAGGGGCCGTCCTTGGCGAAGGCGCCGGAGACCTTGGTGGTCATGGCGGCGGCCGGGGAGCTGGTGCCGGCGGTGACCGTCGAGAGCACGGCCGTGGCGGTGGCCGCCGCGATCAGCAGGGGGGTAGCGCGTCGGAGCGGGTGGCCCGCGCGCCGGTGGCGAGCTGCGGGCAGCATGAATCGGATCATCAGTGACCTTCCGCGCCTGCGAGGGGAGCTGTCGGGCTCGGGCCAAGGTCGTGGCCCTACCGCGGAGAGCGGTTTCGCCCCAAGGCAGCGGCTGGTGGCCGGCGCCGTGTTCGTGGGTGCCCCGCACCTGTCCGATCGGCTGCTGGCGAGCGCACCGGGACAGGTCTCGGCGGCGGTGGCTCGGCTCCCCAACGGCGGGGCTGCGCGGACGACAGTAACCGCAGGTCGCGGCCCGGTCCACGAACTCGGCCGAATCCGTCCGCGATCGTCCGTGATCGTCCGCCATCGGCCTCGCCCGGCGGATCGCCCGGCGCGGCGCGGGGCGATGATCGACGAGCGGGCGCCGGCCGGGCCGTCCGGCACAATGGTCCGGTGCTGAGGGTCGGCCTCACCGGCGGGATCGGGTCGGGCAAGAGCGAGGTGGCTCGCCTGCTCGCCGGGCACGGCGCCGTGGTGGTCGACTCCGACCGGCTCGCGCGGCAGGCGGTCGAGCCGGGCAGCCGCGGGCTGGCGGAGGTGGCTGCGGCCTTCGGCACCGGCGTCCTCGCCGCCGACGGCTCCCTGGACCGCTCGGCGCTCGCCGCCGTGGTGTTCGCCGACCCGGCCGAAAGGGCCCGGCTGGAGGCGATCGTGCACCCGCGGGTGCGCGCCCTCGCCGCCGAGGCGTTCGCGGCCGCCGCGGCCGCCGCGCCCGACGCGATCGTCGTCAACGACGTCCCGTTGCTGGTCGAGGCCGGCCTGGCGGGGGCGTACGACGTCGTGGTGGTCGTCGCGGCGGATCCGGCCGTCCAGCTGCGCCGGCTGGTCGAGGGGCGGGGGATGAGCGAGGCCGACGCGCGGGCGCGCATCGCCGCGCAGGCCACGCCGGAGCAGCGGCTCGCCGTGGCCGACCTGGTGATCGGCAACGACGGCAGCCTCGCCGACCTGGCCGAGCGGGTGGCGGCCGTCTGGGCGGCGCTGCGGAAGCAGGAGGCGGCTGCCCGGGGTTGAGACCGGAGGAAACTGTCGGCCCCCGGACCTAGAGTGGACCCGTGCGAACCCAGACCGCCGAGATCATCAGGCGCAACGCGCCGTTCCGCGTCGAGAGCGAGTTCGAGCCCTCGGGCGACCAGCCGCAGGCGATCGACGAGCTCGAGCGCCGGATCAGGGCCGACGAGCAGCACGTCGTCCTGCTCGGGGCCACCGGCACCGGCAAGTCGGCGACCACCGCCTGGCTCGTCGAGCGGCTGCAGCGCCCCACGCTGGTGATGGCGCCCAACAAGACGCTGGCCGCCCAGCTGGCCAACGAGCTGCGCGAGATGCTCCCGCACAACGCGGTGGAGTACTTCGTCAGCTACTACGACTACTACCAGCCCGAGGCCTACGTCCCGCAGACCGACACCTACATCGAGAAGGACTCCTCGATCAACGAGGAGGTCGAGCGCCTCCGCCACTCGGCCACGATGAGCCTGCTGACGCGGCGCGACGTCGTGGTCGTCGCCTCGGTGTCGTGCATCTACGGCCTCGGCACGCCGACGGAGTACATCGACCGCTGCGTGCGGCTGCGGGTCGGGCAGGAGATCGAGCGCGACCAGATCCTCCGCAAGCTCGTCGACGTGCAGTACGCGCGCAACGACCTGTCCTTCACGAGGGGCACGTTCCGGGTCCGCGGCGACACGATCGAGGTGCTGCCGGTCTACCAGGAGCTGGCCGTCCGCATCGAGATGTTCGGCGACGAGATCGAGCGCATCTCGACGCTGCACCCGCTCACCGGCGAGGTGCTGAGCGACGACGAGGCCGTCATGGTCTTCCCGGCGACGCACTACGTCGCCGGCCCGGAGCGCATGGAGCGGGCCATCGCCGGCATCGAGGTGGAGCTCGAGGAGCGGCTCGCCGAGCTCGACCGGCAGGGCAAGCTGCTGGAGGCGCAGCGGCTGCGCATGCGCACCACGTACGACATCGAGATGATGCGCCAGGTCGGCTTCTGCTCCGGCATCGAGAACTACTCGCGGCACATCGACGGCCGCGGTCCCGGCACCCCGCCGCACACGCTGCTCGACTACTTCCCCGAGGACTTCCTGCTCGTCATCGACGAGTCGCACGTCACCGTCCCGCAGATCGGCGGCATGTACGAGGGCGACATGTCGCGCAAGCGCACGCTGGTCGAGCACGGCTTCCGGCTGCCGAGCGCGATGGACAACCGGCCGCTGAAGTGGGAGGAGTTCCTCGAGCGCATCGGCCAGACCGTCTACCTCTCGGCCACGCCGGGCCCCTACGAGCTCGGCGAGGCGAGCGGCGTCGTCGAGCAGATCATCCGCCCGACCGGCCTGGTCGACCCCGAGGTCGTGGTCAAGCCGACCAAGGGCCAGATCGACGACCTGCTGCACGAGATCAAGGTGCGGGCCGAGCGCGACGAGCGGGTCCTCGTCACCACGCTGACCAAGAAGATGGCCGAGGACCTCACCGACTACCTGCTCGAGCTCGGCATCCGGGTGCGCTACCTGCACAGCGAGGTCGACACGCTGCGGCGGGTCGAGCTGCTGCGCGAGCTGCGGCTGGGGGAGTACGACGTCCTCGTCGGCATCAACCTGCTGCGCGAGGGGCTCGACCTGCCGGAGGTGTCACTGGTGTCGATCCTCGACGCCGACAAGGAGGGCTTCCTGCGGTCGGGCACGTCGCTGATCCAGACCATCGGCCGGGCCGCCCGCAACGTCTCCGGCCAGGTGCACATGTACGCCGACAGCATCACCCCGTCGATGCAGAAGGCGATCGAGGAGACCAACCGCCGCCGCGCCAAGCAGGTCGCCTACAACGAGGCGCACGGCGTCGACCCGCAGCCGCTGCGGAAGAAGGTCGCCGACATCCTCGACCAGGTCTACCGCGACGCCGCCGAGTCCGGGGAGATGATCGGCGGCGGCGGCCGCCAGCGCAGCCGCGGCAAGGCGCCCGTCCCCGGCATGGCGTCGCGCGGCTCGGGGGCCGGCGCGCACGCTGCCGACCTGGCCGGCATGCCGGCGGCCGAGCTGTCCAACCTCATCCAGCAGCTGACCGACCAGATGCACGATGCGGCGCGCGAGCTCCAGTTCGAGCTGGCCGCCCGGCTGCGCGACGAGATCGGCGAGCTGAAGAAGGAGCTGCGCGGCATGCAGGTGGCGGGGCTGACCTGACCCGAGCCGACCTGGTTGGCTCGGGTCAGCGCTCGGGGAAGAGCGCCTGCTCGACGATCTCGCAGATCGTGTGGCCGAGGTGCATGCACGCCTCCTGCACGCGGGGGGTGTCGTCGGTCGGCACCCGCAGGCAGATCTCCGCCACGTCGGCGGCCTTCCCGCCGCTCGCGCCGGTCATCGCGACGGCGACCAGCCCCCGCTCGCGCGCGGTCTCCAGCGCGCGCACGACGTTGCCGGAGTTGCCGCTGGTCGACAGGCCGATCGCGACGTCGCCCGGCCGGCCGAGCCCGGCGACCTGCCGGGCGAAGACGTCGTCGTAGCCGTAGTCGTTGCCGACGGCGGTCATCGTCGCCGTCGCGTCGGACAGGCAGATCGCCGGCAGCGGCGCCCGGTCCCGGTAGAACCGGCCGAGCAGCTCGGCCGCCAGGTGGCCGGCGTCCATCGACGAGCCGCCGTTGCCGAACAGCAGCACCTTCCCGCCGGCCCGCAGGCAGGCGACGAGCCGGTCGGCGATCTCGGCCGCGATCGCGGCGCAGCCCGCCGGATCGGCGGGGTCGAGCATGCGCTGCGCGACGGCGATCGCATCGGCCAGCCGCTGCCGCACCGCGTCCGGCCCGGCCGCCGCCGGGGTCGTCGCTCGGTCGTCCATGGTCACCTCAACCGGTGGGCGATCTTGTCGAGCGGGTACCCGGGGACCGGCCGGATATGCGATCGCCCCGCCCATGACGTGCCGGCCGCGGTCGAGGGACCGTGGGCGGAAGGTACGCGCCTCCCCTCGTGCCGCGACTACGCTGTCAGGCATCCGGCGCCGCTCGGCGCCATCCCGAGTGGGGGACGTGCCATGGGCGGTGCCGGCATCCCGGGTGGCTTCGTCGCGATCGTCGTCCTCATCGCGGCGCTCGGCCTCGGCTCGACCGCCTGGCGGATCAGCACGGCGCGCCGGATCGCCAGGAGCAACGGGCTCGACCCCGACGACGCCACCGCGGTCGCGCTGCTCGACCGCGACGGGCTGGCGGCGACCTACCTCGGCGCCGGGCTCGGGCGCGGGCGGTCGGCGGCCTCCCGCTCGGCCGAGGAGCGGCTGGCCGAGGAGCGGCTGGCCGAGCTCGAGCGGCCGGATCACCGAGGACGAGCACCAGGCGACCAGGCAGCGCATCCTCGACGCCATCTGACGCACCCTGCTCCGCGCGGCGGGCTGCGGTCGGGCCGCCGGCCCTTCGCCGCCCGGTCGGCGGTCGTCCGGTCGCCCGGCCTGGCGGACGAGCGGCCGGCGACGCCGCTTCGTCCCGATCGCATGATGCCCGGTCCGGGTCGAGGGGCGAGGCTCCCGTCCCAGGGGCGACGACGGAACTGCCGCGGAAGCTCGAGGAGACATTGGCTGGGGAGACATTGGCTGAGCGCGATGGGACGCCGGGCGCGGGCGACGCCGATATCGAGGCGCTGGAGAGCGTGCTGGCGAACCATGCGCTGACCCCGGTCTTCCAGCCGGTCGTCGACCTGATCACGGGCGCCACCGTCGGCTTCGAGGCCCTGACGCGAGGCCCGGCCAGGTCACCGGTGCAGATGCCGGCGAAGCTGTTCGACGCGGCCCGGCGAGCGGACCGGCTGGGCGAGCTGGACTGGATGGCCCGCCTGACGGCCCTCGGCGCGGCCCTCGAGATCGGGCTTCGCCCCCCGATGACGCTCTTCCTCAACGTCGAGCCCGAGGTGCTCGACGACGAGCCGCCAACCGACGACGATCACGTGCTCGCCCGCGCGATGGGCGGCCTGCGGGTCATCGTCGAGCTCACCGAGCGGGCGCTGCTGTCGAAGCCGCGCAAGCTGCTGGCGTTCGTCGAGGAGCTGCGCAGGCGCGGCTGGGGCGTGGCGGTCGACGACATCGGCGTCCATCCGTACTCGGTGGCGATGCTGTCCGTCATCGAGCCGGACGTGGTGAAGCTGGACCGCACGGTGCTCCAGCAGATGACCGCGAGCGACGCGACCACGCTCGTCTCCGGCGTGCACGCGTACTGCCGCCGGTCCGGCGCCCGCATCCTCTGCGAGGGGCTGGAGCGGTCCGAGGACGTGGCCAGGGCCCGCGCCGCCGGCGCCCGGCTGGGGCAGGGCTGGGCGTTCGGCGCCCCGCAGCGCATCCGCGCACCGCACGTCGTCGAGACGCGCCCCATCCCCATGATCAGCCCCCGGCCGCACCTGCCGACGCGCCGGCTGATCACGCTCGCCACCCGCCGGCTCCCGCCGACCCGGGAGGACTGGCACGAGGTCGAGCGGCTCACCCGCTACCTCATCGAGTACGTGAGCCACCTCGGGGCGACCGCGATCGTGGTCGCCGGAGTGCAGCACCGCGATCGGCTCACCCCGATCGTCGCCGCCGCGTTCGAGCAGCTGGCGACGAAGGTGCCCTACGTCGCGCTGCTCGGCGTGGGGATGGACGACGACGTCATCGCAGGCGTGCACGGCATCCATATCAGCCCCGCCGACCCGCTCACCAGCGAATGGATCCTCGCCATCATCGGGCTGGAGGACAACATCGCCCTGATCGGCGCCGACCTCGGCGACGACGAGGGCGCATCGCGGCGTCGCTACGAGGTCATCGTCAGCTACGACCCGCTCATCGTCACCGACATCGCCCGCGCGCTGCTCGCGCGCATCTGACCCGGCGCCCGGTTCCGGCGGCATGACGGAGCGCCTCCGGTCGGCGAAGCCCCGCCATGACCGGCCGGGCACGATTGCCTGCGCACCGATTGCATGCCCGCCAATCACCGGCCGCAATGAGCGCCATGGGTACGGTGGAACCCGTACGCCACGATCAGCACTGATACCTGCGTCCGTCTTGTCCACTGGTGTCCTGACCGGGGACGTCGCTGACCGGTGTCATGCGGCGAGGCGGGTGATCGGGGGTCGACCGCTGGCTGCGGCGGCTCCGCATCGACCCTTTGCCGAAGGCAGCACGGCGGGAACCCGGCGCGTCAGGAGCGTCGATCTCGCCCGGAGGTCTCCTCCTTGATCAGCTGGCCCCGCCGCGAAATTGGCATGGTCGCAGGGCGCCAACGCTGGCACGCTGATGAGCGCGGGTCAGGCCGATTCCGGGGAGGGACCAATGGCTGCACTTGCGTTCAGATTCGAGCGCTTCGACCTCAGCGACGCCCTGGGCTCCGTGGGCGAGCTCAAGAACGTGATCGCACGCAGCGTCTTCGAGGGTCGGGGGTTCACCGATGTCGCCGACACCGAGTTCGAAGTTGCCGGAAACAGGGCCAATGAACGGGTCAGCGTCCTCCACCTCTCCACAGGCGGCCGCAACTTCTACCGCGTCGTGATGGGTGTCTCGGATGGCGGCTTCGACCAGGCCAACGCCGCAGTCAACGAGATCTCGGACGCCATCGATCAGCTCACGTTCCTTTGACCTTCCGCTCCTGCTCGTCGCAGCCGTTGGCGTCAGCCGCGGCAACTCGCGGTGCCGGTGTCGCTGTAGCGCATCGCCGCGTCCGATGCGCCGGGTCCGGCGAGCGCAGGCCGGTAGTAGCAATGCACAAAGATCACCAGCCGCGGGCGCGCCACTCCTGCAGATGCGGCCGCTCGGCTCCGAGCGTGGTGTCCTTGCCGTGGCCCGGATAGACCCACGTCGGGTCCGGCAGCCGGTCGAAGACCTTGCGCCGCACGTCGCCGTACAGCCGGGCGAACCGCTCAGGGTCCTTGTCGGTGTTGCCGACCCCGCCGGGGAACAGGCAGTCGCCGGTGAGCAGGTGGGGCGAGCCGGCCAGCTCGCCGGCCGCGTCGTAGAGCAGCGCGACGCTGCCGGGCGTGTGCCCGAAGAGATGGACGACCTCCAGCGAGGCGCGCCCCACCGGCACCCGGTCGCCCTCCTCGACCGGGACGTCGGTGGCGACCGGGATGCCCGGCGCGTCCAGCGGGTGGGCGGACAGCGCGGCCCCCGTCGCGCTGGCCACCTCGGCGAGCGCCTGCCAGTGGTCGAAGTGCTGGTGGGTCGTCACGATGCGGGTCAGCCGCCCGCCGGCCGCCTCGACCTCGGCCAGCAGGCGGTCGGGCTCGGCGGCCGCGTCGACCAGCACCAGCTCGCCGGTCTCGGCGCAGCGCAGCAGGTAGCAGTTGTTGTCGTACGGCCCCACCGCGACCTTGGTGATCGTGAGCCCGGGCAGCTCCCGCACGTCGGCCGGCCCGCCGACGCTCACGTTCCCGGTGTAGCGCTCCGCCACGATCCCTCCCGCTGCTCGGCTCTCGTTCCTGCCCTCATTCTGGCGCCGGAGGGTGGCGCCGCCCCCGTCCGGGAGGGGATGCTCGTGGGAGAGCCCGGGGGAGAGCAGGTGGGCCATGAGCGAGCAACCGGTGATCATGCCGTTCGAGCCGGTGCGGCGGCGCCGCAGGGCGCTCGCGGCCGTCATGCGCGAGCTCGAGGGCGTGACGGCCACGCCGCTGGCCGGCCGCGCGGAGGCCTGGTCGGGCGCCGTCGCCGACGTGCTCGGCCACCTCGACGTGGTGCTCGCCGCGCACGTCGAGGCCACCGAGCGGGCCGGCGGCCTGCTCGCCTCAGTGCGGGAGGAGGAGCCGGCGCTGGATCCGCTGGTGCGGCGGCTGGAGCGCGAGCACGTCGACCTGACCAGGAGGACCGGCGAGGCGCGGGCCGCGCTCGGGCCGGCCGGCAGCGACGAGCAGCGGCTCGCCGACGTGCGGGACCGGGTCACCGAGCTGCTCGCCGAGCTGGCCAGGCACCGCCAGCGCGGCGCGGACCTGCTCTACCAGGCCTACCAGGTCGATCTGGGCGGCGGCGGGTAGCCGATCATCGTCGGTCGCCCGCCACGGATGAAGATGAAAACTGTCGGCGGGCGCCGTTATGCTCCCTGGAGTCCTCCAGCGACCGGGCCGGTCTTCCCCCCGACACGGGCGCCGACCTCCGCGACCCGACTGAAGGATCATGTCTGACCGTCTGACCGTGCGCGGCGCCCGCGAGCACAACCTCAAGGACGTCTCGCTCGACATCCCACGCGACGCGCTGTGCGTCTTCACCGGCCTGTCCGGGTCGGGCAAGTCGAGCCTCGCCTTCGACACGATCTTCGCCGAGGGGCAGCGGCGCTACGTCGAGAGCCTGTCGGCCTACGCCCGCCAGTTCCTCGGGCAGATGGACAAGCCCGACGTCGACTTCATCGAGGGCCTGTCGCCGGCCGTCTCGATCGACCAGAAGTCGACCTCCCGCAACCCCCGGTCGACGGTCGGCACGATCACCGAGGTCTACGACTACCTCCGCCTGCTCTACGCCCGCATCGGCCGCCCGCACTGCCCGAAGTGCGGCCGCCCGATCGCCAGGCAGACGCCGCAGCAGATCGTCGACCGGATGCTCGAGCTGCCCGAGGGCAGCCGCTTCCAGGTGCTCGCCCCTGTCGTCCGCGGCCGCAAGGGGGAGTACGCCGAGCTGTTCCGCGAGCTGCAGTCCAAGGGCTACGCGCGGGCCAGGGTCGACGGCGAGGTCGTGGCGCTCACCGAGCCGCCGAAGCTCGCCAAGTACGAGAAGCACACCATCGAGGTCGTCGTCGACCGGCTCACCGTCAAGGCGTCGGCCAAGCGCCGGCTCACGGACTCCATCGAGACCGCCCTCGGCCTCGGCGGCGGGCTGGTCCTGCTCGACTTCGTCGACCTGCCGGCCGACGACCCTGGTCGCGAGCGCACGTTCTCCGAGCACCTCGCGTGCCTCTACGACGACCTGTCCTTCGACGAGCTCGAGCCGCGGTCGTTCTCGTTCAACTCGCCGTACGGCGCCTGCCCGTCCTGCACCGGCATCGGCACCCGGCTCGAGGTCGACGCCGAGCTGGTGGTGCCGGACCCGGAGCTGCCGGTCGGGGCCGGCGCCCTCGCACCGTGGCGGGCCAACACCGGCAGCGAGTACTTCGACCGGCTCATCGAGGCCCTCGGCCACGCGCTGGGCTTCGAGATGCGCACCCCGTGGAAGAAGCTGCCGGCCAAGGCGCGCAAGGCGCTGCTGCACGGCTACGGCGAGCAGGTGCACGTCCGCTACAAGAACCGCTACGGCCGCGAGCGCTCGTACTACACGTCCTTCGAGGGCGTCATCCCGTGGATCGAGCGGCGGCACGCGCAGTCCGAGAGCGACTTCAGCCGCGAGCGCTACGAGGGCTACATGCGCGAGGTGCCCTGCCCCAACTGCGGCGGGTCGCGGCTGAAGCCCGAATCGCTGTCGGTGACCCTGGGCGGGCGCAGCATCGCCGAGGTCGCTGCGCTGCCGATCGGCGACTGCGCCGAGTTCCTGCGCGGCATCGAGCTCGGCGACCGAGAGCGGCACATCGCGGCGCGGGTGCTGAAGGAGGTCAACGCCCGGCTCCAGTTCCTGCTCGACGTCGGCCTCGACTACCTCGCGCTCGACCGCGCCGCGGGCACGCTGGCCGGCGGCGAGGCGCAGCGCATCCGGCTCGCCACCCAGATCGGGTCGGGGCTGGTCGGCGTGCTGTACGTCCTCGACGAGCCGTCGATCGGGCTGCACCAGCGCGACAACCGCCGGCTGATCGACACCCTCGTCCGGCTGCGCGACCTCGGCAACACGCTCATCGTGGTCGAGCACGACGAGGACACCATCCGCACCGCCGACTGGGTCGTCGACATCGGCCCCGGTGCCGGCGAGCACGGCGGCCAGATCGTCCACTCCGGATCGGTCGAGGGCCTGCTCGCCAACCCGGACTCGATCACCGGCGCCTACCTCGCCGGCCGGCGCAGCATCCCGGTGCCCGACATCCGGCGGCAGCCGACCAAGGGCCGCGAGCTCACCATCCACGGCGCGCGCGAGCACAACCTGCACGACGTCACGGTGTCGTTCCCGCTCGGCTGCTTCGTGACCGTCACCGGCGTCTCCGGGTCGGGCAAGTCGACGCTGGTCAACGACATCCTGCACGCCGTGCTGGCCAAGGAGCTCAACGGCGCCAGGGCGGTGCCCGGGCGGCACACCAGGGTCACCGGGCTGCAGGCCGTCGACAAGGTCGTCGGCGTCGACCAGTCGCCCATCGGCCGCACCCCACGGTCCAACCCGGCGACCTACACCGGCGTGTTCGACCACATCCGCCGGCTGTTCGCCGAGACCACCGAGGCCAAGGTGCGCGGCTACCAGCCGGGCCGGTTCTCGTTCAACGTCAAGGGCGGCCGGTGCGAGGCGTGCGCCGGTGACGGCACGATCAAGATCGAGATGAACTTCCTGCCCGACGTCTACGTCCCGTGCGAGGTCTGTCACGGCGCCCGCTACAACCGCGAGACGCTGGAGGTCCACTTCAAGGGGCGCACGATCGCCGAGGTGCTCGACATGCCGATCGAGGAGGCGTGCGCCTTCTTCGAGGCGGTGCCGCCGATCCGCCGCCACCTGCAGACGCTGGTCGACGTCGGCCTCGGCTACGTCCGGCTCGGGCAGCCGGCCCCGACCCTCTCCGGCGGCGAGGCGCAGCGGGTCAAGCTGGCGTCGGAGCTGCAGAAGCGCTCCACCGGCCGCACCGTCTACATCCTCGACGAGCCGACGACGGGCCTGCACTTCGAGGACGTCCGCAAGCTGCTCGGGGTGCTGACCAGGCTGGTCGAGGCCGGCAACACGGTCATCGTCATCGAGCACAACCTCGACGTCATCAAGACCGCCGACTGGATCGTCGACATGGGCCCGGAGGGCGGCACCGGCGGGGGCACGGTGGTCGCCGAGGGCTCGCCCGAGCACGTCGCCACCGTGGCGGGCAGCCACACCGGGGCGTTCCTGCGGGACGTCCTCGGCCGCTGGCGGCCGCCGGCGGCGAGCGGCCGGCGCAAGCGCTCCGCGGTCGCGGCGCGCGGCTGACCGCGCTGCGAACCGGATGGCCGGCGCGTACGTTGACCCAGCATGACCGACCTCATTCCCGGCACCGCCCGCTCCGGCGGCCCCGGTCGGGGGCCCCGCGGGCGGGTCGAGCAGCTCCGGCGGTTGGTCGCCGAGCAGCCGACGCTCGGGCTGGCGCCGCTGCGCCTCTTCCTCGGCGTGACGTTCGCGTTCGCCGGGCTGCAGAAGCTGGCCGATCCGTCGTTCCTCGACGCGAGCGACCCGCGCTCGCTGCAGGGGCAGCTCGCGCTGGTCCGTGACGCCAGCCCGCTGCGGTTCATGCTCGGCACGATGGCCGACCACGCGGTGCTGCTCGGGGTGGTGATCGCGCTGACCGAGCTGGCCGTCGGCGTCGCGACCCTGCTCGGGCTGTGGGCGCGCCTCGCGGCGGCGGTCGGCGCGCTGCTCGCGCTGTCGTTCTTCCTCACGATCAGCTGGCGGACGACGCCCTACTACTACGGGTCGGACATCGGCTTCGCCCTGGCCTGGACGCCGTTCGTCATCCTCGGCGCGCCGGTGCTGTCGCTCGACGCGTGGCGGCGCGGCCGGCGGCAGCTGCCGGTGACCGGCGCGCCGGCGACGCCGGCCGACCGGCCTCTGGACGCGATCGACCAGGACCGTCGCGCGGTCCTCGCCACCGGTGCGGTGGGCGCCGCGGTCCTCGCCGTCGCCGGGCTCGACGCCGGCGTCGGCCGCGCCTTGCGCCCCGACCGGTCGCGCCTGACGGCCGCGCCGCCCACCACCGCGCCGCCCACGGCGGTCCCGTCCGGCGGCTCGTCGCCGCCAGCGACCAGCCCGGTCCCGAGCGCCACCGGCGGGTCGTCGCCCGCGCCCGCCGGCACCCGCATCGGCGCGGCGAGCGCGCTGCCGGTCGGCGGCGCCCTGCGCTTCACCGACCCGGCGTCGGGCAATCCCGCCTACGCCGTCCAGCCGCGGCAGGGGCAGTACCGCGCGTACAGCGCCGTCTGCAGCCACGCCGGCTGCACCGTCGACTACGCGACGTCGGCGCGGCAGTTCCGCTGCCCCTGCCACGGCGGCGTGTTCGACGGGGCGAGCGGCCAGGTGCTCGCCGGGCCGCCGCCGGCGCCGCTGCAGCGGATCGAGGTGCGCGCGTCGGGCGGTCAGCTGATCGTGCCCGACGGCGCCTGAGGCCGGTCGCGGAGCCGGTTAGGCTTGACGCCGTGGCAGACCCGGCAAGCTACCGACCCGCTCCCGGGTCGGTGCCAGAGTCGCCGGGGGTCTACAAGTTCCGCGACGAGCACGGCCGGGTCATCTACGTCGGCAAGGCGAAGAACCTGCGCGCCCGGCTCGGGTCGTACTTCCAGGACATCTACAACCTGCACCCGCGGACCCAGACCATGGTCCGCTCGGCCGGCTCGGTCGAGTGGACGGTGGTGACGACCGAGGTCGAGGCGCTCCAGCTCGAGTACAACTGGATCAAGGAGTTCGACCCGCGGTTCAACATCCGCTACCGCGACGACAAGAGCTACCCGAGCCTCGCCGTCACGCTGTACGAGGAGTACCCGAGGCTCCAGGTGATGCGCGGCCCGCGCCGCCGGGGCGTGCGCTACTTCGGCCCGTACGCGCACGCGTGGGCGATCCGCGAGACCCTTGACACCTTGCTGCGCGTCTTCCCGGCCCGCACCTGCTCGGCCGGCGTCTTCAAGCGCCAGCGCCAGCTCGGCCGCCCGTGCCTGCTCGGCTACATCGACAAGTGCTCGGCGCCGTGCGTCGAGCGGGTGAGCGCCGACCAGCACCGGGCGATCGTCGAGGACTTCATCAGCTTCATGTCCGGCCAGACCGCGCGCTTCGTCCGCCGGCTGGAGCGCGAGATGCAGCAGGCCTCTGACGATCTCGACTTCGAGCAGGCCGCCCGCCTGCGCGATCACATCAAGGCGCTGGAGCGGGCCACCGAGAAGCAGGCCGTGGTCCTGCCCGGCGGCGAGGACGCCGACGTGATCGCCTTCGCCGAGGACGCCCTGGAGGCTGCCGTCCATGTCTTCTACGTCCGCGGCGGCCGGGTGCGCGGGCAGCGCGGCTGGGTCATCGACAAGATCGACGGCGGGGACGAGGGCACGTCCACCGCGGCGCTGGTCGAGCTGTTCCTGCTCCAGATGTACGGCGACGACGTGACCGGCAACGGCATCCCGCGCGAGGTCCTCGTCCCCGAGCTGCCGCCCGAGCCGGAGGCGATCACCGAGCTGCTCGCCGAGATGCGCCGCGGCCGGGTCGACATCAGGGTGCCGCAGCGGGGCGACAAGCGGGCGCTGCTCGAGACGGTCCAGCGCAACGCGCAGCAGGCGTTCCAGCTGCACAAGCTCAAGCGGGCCAGCGACCTGTCGGCGCGCAGCCAGGCCCTCCAGCAGATCCAGGACGCGCTCGAGCTCGCCGAGGCGCCGTTGCGGATCGAGTGCTACGACGTGTCCAACCTGCAGGGCACCGAGGTCGTGGCCAGCATGGTCGTGCTCGAGGACGGCCTCGCCCGCAAGAGCGAGTACCGGCGGTTCGCGATCCGCGGCCTCGACGGGCAGGACGACGTCGCGTCGATCCACCAGGTGATCCGGCGCCGGTTCGCCCGCTACCTCGAGGAGCGCGAGCAGGTGGGGCCGCTCGCCGGCATGGGCGGCGAGGAGGACGACGGGGACGGCAGGGACGGCGAGCCGGGCGGGCGCGGCGCCGGCGGCCCGATCGACCCGGTCACCGGCCGGCCGCGCAAGTTCGCCTACCCGCCCAACCTGGTGGTGGTCGACGGCGGCCCGCCGCAGGTCGCGGCCGCCGCCCGCGCCCTCGACGAGCTCGGCATCGACGACGTCGCGCTGGTCGGGCTGGCCAAGCGGCTCGAGGAGGTCTGGCTGCCGGGGCGCTCCGACCCGGTCATCCTGCCGCGGACGAGCGAGGCGCTGTACCTGCTCCAGCGGGTCCGCGACGAGGCGCACCGCTTCGCGATCACCTACCACCGGCAGCGCCGGTCCCGCTCGATGACGGCCAGCGCCCTCGACGGCGTGGCCGGGCTCGGGGAGACCAGGCGCAAGGCGCTGCTGCGGCACTTCGGCTCGCTCAAGCGGCTGCGGCAGGCCGGCGTGGACGAGATCGCCCAGGTGCCCGGCATCGGGCCCCGGACGGCGGAGGCCGTGATGGCCGCGCTCCGGCGCGAGGAGCCCACTCCCGCCATCGACCCGGCGACCGGTGAGATCCTCGACCTCGAGCCGGAGACGCGGACCGAGCCGGCGAGGGAGACCACGTGAGCGCACCCCCCGTACCACCGGCCCTGCGGCTGCTCGTCATCACCGGGCTGTCCGGCGCCGGCCGCAGCACCGCGGCGAAGTCCCTCGAGGATCTCGACTGGTTCGTCGTCGATAACCTGCCGCCCTCGCTGCTGCCCACGATGGCCGAGCTGGGCAGCCGGTCGCAGGGCGCGGTGAGCCGCATCGCCGCGGTCGTCGACGTGCGCAGCGGCGCGTTCTTCACCGATCTGGAGGCGGCCTTCGAGCAGCTCGAGTCGAGGGGCGTGCACCCCGAGGTCCTCTTCCTCGAGGCCGGCGACGACCACCTGGTGCGCCGGTTCGAGAACGTGCGGCGCCCGCACCCCCTCCAGGGCGAGGGCCGGCTGGTCGACGGGATCGCGGCCGAGCGGCAGCTGCTGCGCGAGCTGAGGGGCGCGGCCGACCTCGTGGTCGACACCAGCGACCTCAACGTGCACGAGCTGCGGGCCAAGGTCGCCGCCGCCTTCGGGGGGAGCGCCGACGCCGGTCTGCGGGCCACCGTCGTGTCGTTCGGCTACAAGTACGGCCTGCCGCTCGACGCCGACGTGGTGGTCGACTGCCGGTTCCTGCCCAACCCGCACTGGGTGCCGGAGCTGCGGCCGCTCACCGGCTGCGACCCGGCGGTCCGCGACTACGTGCTCCGTCAGCCAGGGGCCCTGCCGTTCCTCGACGGCCTCACCGACCTGCTGCGCGTCGTGACCGAGGGCTACCGCGCCGAGGGCAAGCACTACGCGACGCTCGCGGTGGGCTGCACCGGCGGCAAGCACCGCAGCGTCGCGATGGCCGAGGAGCTCGCGGCCCGGCTGGGCTCCTTCGACGTCGACGTGCAGGTCGTCCATCGCGACCTGGGGCGCGAGTGACGGGCCCCGGCCGGCCGCCGCGGGTGGTCGCGCTCGGCGGCGGCCACGGCCTCGCGGCCTCGCTGCGGGCCCTGCGCCTGGTCACCCCCGACGTCACCGCCGTCGTCACGGTCGCCGACGACGGCGGGTCGAGCGGCCGCCTGCGCCGGGAGTTCGCCCACCTGCTGCCGCCCGGCGATCTGCGGATGGCGCTCGCCGCGCTCGCCGGCGACGACCCGCCGGGCGGGGCGGCGGACGGCGGGCTGTGGCGCCGGGTCTTCCAGCACCGCTTCGACGGCGCCGGCGAGCTCGCGGGGCACGCCGTCGGCAACCTCGTGCTCGCCGGGCTCGCCGACGTGCTGGGCGGCACGGTCCCTGCCCTGGACGCGGCGGCCCGGCTGCTCGAGACCAGCGGCCGGGTGCTGCCGATGGCGCTGGTGCCGCTGGACATCGTGGCCGACGTGGCCGGGCTCGATCCGGACGACCCGGGCGCGGTGGCCGAGGTGGTGGGCCAGGTCGCCGTCGCGACGACGTCGGGGCAGGTGGTCGGCGTGCGGCTGCGGCCGGAGGAGCCGCCCGCCTGCCCGGACGCCGTCGCCGCGATCGAGTCGGCTGACTGGGTGGTGCTCGGCCCGGGCTCGTGGTTCACCAGCGTGCTGCCCCACCTGCTGGTCCCCGGCATCGCGTCGGCCCTGATCGGCACGTCCGCCCGCCGGGCCGTCGTCCTCAACATCTGCGCCCAGCAGGGCGAGACCACCAACTTCTCGCCGGAGACGCACCTCGAGGTGCTGGCCGCGTTCGCCCCGGGGCTGGAGCTCGACGTGGTGGTCGCCAACGAGGGGACGACGCCGGATCCCTCGGTGCTGGTGGACGCCGCGCGTACGCTTGGCGCCGAGGTCGTGCTCGCGGGGGTCGCGACCGACGACGGTTCGCCGCGCCACGACCCGGCTCGCCTCGCGAAGGTCTACGACCAGATCCTCGCCGGGGCGGCGCCACCGGCCGGTCGCGGCGCCTCGTCACCGATCAACGAGCGCATGCCGGACGGCACCCGGCGGTTCCGGGCCGGCCGTGCCAGGGTCGACAGAGAGGGACACCCGCGATGGCGATGACCGCGGCGGTCAAGGACGAGCTGTCCCGGCTCGAGGTGACCAAGCCGTGCTGCCGGAAGGCCGAGATGGCGGCCCTGCTCCGGTTCGGGGGAGCGCTGCACCTGGTGGGTGGCCGGGTGGTCGTGGAGGCCGAGCTCGACACCGGCTCGGCCGCGCGGCGGCTGCGCAAGGACGTCGCCGCGCTGTTCGGCCACCACGTCGACGTGCACGTCGTGGCCGCCGGTGGCCTGCGCAAGGGCAGCCGGTACGTCGTCCGCGTGGTCAAGGACGGCGAGAGCCTCGCCAGGCAGACCGGCCTGCTCGACCCGCGCGGCCGGCCGGTGCGCGGGCTGCCGCCGCAGGTGGTCGCCGGGGCGACCTGCGACGCCGCCGCCGCCTGGCGCGGGGCGTTCCTCGCCCACGGCTCGCTCACCGAGCCGGGCCGCTCGTGCTCGCTCGAGGTCACCGCGCCGGGGCCGGAGGCCGCGCTCGCCCTCGTCGGGGCTGCCCGCCGGCTGGGCGTCTCGGCGCGGGCGCGGGAGGTGCGCGGGGTCGACCGGGTCGTGATCCGCGACGGCGACATGATCAGCGCGCTGCTCACGAAGATCGGCGCGCACGAGAGCGTGCTCGCCTGGGAGGAGCGCCGCATGCGCCGGGAGGTGCGGGCGACCGCCAACCGGCTGGCCAACTTCGACGACGCCAACCTGCGCCGCTCGGCGCGGGCCGCCGTCGCCGCCGGCGCGCGCGTGCAGCGCGCGCTCGAGATCCTCGGCGACGAGGCGCCCGGCCACCTCATCGCGGCCGGCATGCTGCGCCTCGCCCACCCGCAGGCGAGCCTCGAGGAGCTCGGCGGTCTCGCCGACCCGCCGATGACCAAGGACGCGGTCGCCGGCCGCATCCGCCGGCTGCTCGCGCTCGCCGACAAGCGGGCCGGCGAGCTCGGCGTCCCCGGCACGGAGGCCAATCTCACGCCGGACATGCTGGCCACCTGACCTGCCCGCAGGGGCCGTCCGGCGGGCGAGGCTGCGCGCGTCGGCCGGCGCCGGCTCGGATAGGGTCGAAGCGAGGACCCAGTGCGAGCGAGGAGTCTGACGTGAGCATCCGCGTGGGCATCAACGGATTCGGCCGCATCGGCCGCAACTTCTACCGTGCGGTCGCGGCCACCGCGGGCAGCGATCTCGAGATCGTCGCCGCCAACGACCTCGGCGACAAGGCGACGATGGCGCACCTGCTCAAGTACGACACGGTGCTCGGGACCCTGCGCGACGAGGTGACGGTCACCGACGACGGCCTCTCGGTCGGGGGCCGGTCGCTGCGCATCCTCGCCGAGCGCGACCCGGGCGCACTGCCCTGGGGCGACCTCGGCGTCGACGTCGTCATCGAGTCCACCGGCCGGTTCACCGACGGGGAGAGCGCCGGCAAGCACATCGACGCCGGCGCCAGGAAGGTCATCATCTCGGCCCCGGCCAAGGGCGAGGACGCGACCTTCGTCATGGGCGTCAACGACGACTCGTACGACCCCTCGGCCCACCACGTCATCAGCAACGCCTCCTGCACCACCAACTGCGTGGCGCCGCTGGCCAAGGTGCTGCACGACAGCTTCGGGATCGTCAGGGGCTTCATGACGACGATCCACGCCTACACCAACGACCAGGTGATGCTCGACTTCCCGCACAAGGACCTGCGCAGGGCGCGCGCGGGCGCGGCCAACATCATCCCGACGACGACGGGTGCCGCGAAGGCGGTCTCGCTCGCGATCCCGGCGCTGAAGGGCAAGCTCGACGGCTTCGCGATGCGGGTGCCCGTCCCCGACGGCTCGGTCACCGACCTGGTCGTCGAGCTCGAGCGCGAGGCGAGCAGGGACGAGGTCAACGCGGCGTACAAGGCGGCCGCCGACGGTCAGCTCAAGGGCTACCTGACCTACGTCAGCGACCCGATCGTGTCCTCGGACATCGTCGGCAGCCCGGCGTCGTGCACGTTCGACTCGCTGCTGACGATGGTCAACGGCCCGCAGGTGAAGGTCGTCGGCTGGTACGACAACGAGTGGGGCTACTCCAACCGGCTGGCCGACCTCGCGCGCCTCGTCGGCTCGCGCCTCGGCTAGGACGACGTGCGCACGCTGGACGACCTCGTCGCGGAGGGCGTGTCCGGTCGCCGGGTGCTGGTCCGGTCCGACCTCAACGTCCCGCTCGACACCGGTGCCGGTGGCCCGGCGGTGGCCGACGACGGCCGCATCCGGGCCAGCCTGCCCACCATCGCCTCGCTCGCCGAGGCTGGCGCGCGGGTCGTCGTGGCCGCCCACCTCGGCCGGCCGAAGGGAAAGGTCGTCCCCGAGCTGTCGCTGCGCCCGGTCGCCGAGCGCCTCGGCGACCTGCTGGGCCGCCCGGTCGCCTTCGCCGGCGACGTCGCCGGCGAGTCGGCCGGCGCGGTGGTCGCCGGGCTGGGCGACGGCGAGGTGGCGCTGCTCGAGAACCTGCGCTTCGAGGCGGCCGAGACGAGCAAGGACGATGCCGAGCGGTCGGCACTGGCCGACCGGTTGGTCGGTCTCGGCGGCGGGCTGGACGCCTACGTGGGCGACGGGTTCGGCGCGGTGCACCGCAAGCACGCCAGCGTCTTCGACGTGCCGGGCCGCCTGCCGCACGCGGCCGGCGGGCTCGTCCTCGCCGAGGTGGCGGTGCTGCGCCGGCTGACGACCGACCCGGCACGGCCGTACGTCGTCGTGCTGGGCGGCTCCAAGGTCTCCGACAAGCTCGGCGTCATCCAGGCCCTGCTCGACCGGGTCGACCGGCTGCTCATCGGCGGCGGCATGTGCTTCACGTTCCTCGCGGCCGAGGGCGTCGAGGTGGGCGACTCGTTGCTCGAGGCCGACCAGCTCGGCACCGTGCGCGGGTTGCTCGACGCGGCGAAGCAGCGCGGCGTCGAGCTGGTGCTGCCCGACGACGTGGTGGTCGCCACCGAGGTCAGCGCCGACGCCGTCACCGAGACCGTCCCGCTCGGCGAGGGGGCCAAGGGCATCGAGGCCGGCGCCAAGGGCCTCGACATCGGCCCGCGCACCGCGGCCCGCTTCGCCGAGCTGCTCCGCGACGCCCGCACGGTGTTCTGGAACGGACCGATGGGCGTGTTCGAGGTCGAGCCGTTCGCGGCCGGCACCCGGGTGGTGGCCGAGGCGGTCGCCGCGTCGCCGGGCCTGTCGGTCGTGGGAGGCGGCGACTCGGCGGCTGCGGTGCGCAGGCTCGGGCTGCCCGAGGACGGCTTCGGGCACGTCTCTACCGGCGGCGGCGCCAGCCTCGAGTACCTCGAGGGCAAGCAGCTGCCCGGACTCGTCGCGCTGGAGGACACCGGTGGCCCGTCGAACCCCTGAGACCAAGGTCAAGGGCCGGCTGCCGCTCATCGCCGGCAACTGGAAGATGAACCTCAACCACCTCGAGGCCATCGCGCTCGTGCAGAAGCTCGCCTTCGCCCTGCCCGAGGATCTGTTCGCGCGGGTGGAGGTCGTCGTGCTGCCGCCGTACACCGACCTGCGCAGCGTGCAGACGCTGATCGACGGCGACCGGCTGCTCCTCGGCTACGGCGCCCAGGACGTCTCGGTGCATGGAGGCGGCGCCTACACCGGCGAGGTGAGCGGGGCGATGCTCGCCAAGCTGGGCTGCTCGTACGTGGTGGTCGGCCACTCCGAGCGCCGCCTGCACCACGGCGAGACCGACGAGGTCGTCGGCGCCAAGGCACGGGCCGCGATCGCGTCCGGCATCGTTCCGATCCTCTGCGTGGGGGAGGGCCTCGACGTGCGGCGCGCCGGCGGCCACGTCGGGCACGCCGTCGACCAGCTCGCCGGGGCGCTCGCCGGCGTTGCGGCCGAGGCGGTTCGCACCCTCGTGGTCGCCTATGAGCCGGTATGGGCGATCGGCACCGGCGAGGTGGCGACGCCGGAGGACGCCCAGGAGGTGTGCGCGGCCCTGCGCACCCGGCTCGCCGAGCTGCACTCCGGTGACCTCGCCGACGGGGTCCGCATCCTCTACGGCGGATCGGTCAAGCCGGACAACGTGGCCGCGATCATGGCCCAGCCCGACATCGACGGGGCGCTGGTGGGCGGGGCGAGCATCGACGCCGACGCGTTCACGGCGATCTGCCAGTACGAGCGCACCGCCGTCTGAGCCGCCGTCCGAGCGGCCCCGGGCCGTCCGAGCCGCCTCCCGAGGGGCGGCCGGAGCCCCCGGCCCACGCGATCTTCCGGACGGCCGCCGGGCAAGGCGCGTTGCCCGGGGGCGCCACGGCGGCGCGGTTGCAGCCTGCTCCGGGCAGATCACCGTCAGATCACGATTTCGCATCAGCGAGCAGTCGCGGTTGCGGTGCCGTCCGGCCAGGTGAATATAGTCGCCCCACCAATCTGCGGCTGCGTGTGCCGCGGACCCACCCTCTCGCTGCGGCGGGACGAGGAGGAAACAGTGCAGCAGTTCCGGAAGCGGGCGGCGGCCCTGGCGCCGATCGCCGTGCTCGCCCTAGGCGCCGCCGCCTGTGGTGGCGGCAGCAACACGGGGTCGAGCGGCAACACGGGGCCCGCCACGTCTCGCGCGGTGCGGACCACCCAGGCGGTGGCCAACGGCGGTCAGGCGACCTTCGCCTATGCCCAGGCATGCCCCGGGTTCAACGTCAACCAGGCCAACGATGCCCTGGCCATCTGCGCGCTCGTGATGTCGCCGGCGGTGCTCCCCACCACCTTCGACATCTACCCCGACTACTCACTGCACGCTGACAAGAACCTCCTGGCCGGTGAGCCCACCGTCTCGACCACCGGGGGCAAGCAGGTCGTCACCTACAAGCTCCAGCAGAAGGCTGCCTGGTCCGACGGCACGCCGATCGGGGTCGACGACTTCAAGTACATGTTCGACGCCTGCAACGGCAAGGACACCAAGTACGTGTGCGCGTCGACGACCGGCTACGCCAACATCGAGAGCGTCGCCCAGGGCGCCAGCGACCGCGACGTCGTCGTGACCTTCGCCACGCCGTTCACCGACTGGAAGTCGCTGTTCGGCGCGCTGCTGCCGGCCCACCTGTTCGCATCGGGCGGCGCGAAGGCCTTCAACACCCAGCTCGAGGGCAACCCGCCCGACTGGACCGGCGGCCCGTTTAAGATCACCGGCTTCCAGAAGGACCAGAGCGTCACGGAGACCCGCTGGGACGGCTACTACGGCAAGAAGCCGCACCTCGACTCGGTCACCTTCCGCTTCCTCGCGGAGGAGACCGCCGAGCCGCAGGCGCTGCAGAACGGCGAGGTGGACATCATCTACCCGCAGCCGCAGACCGACATCATCCAGCAGGTCAAGGCCATCCCCAACGTGACCAGCGAGGTCAACCTGGGCGCGGTCTTCGAGCACTTCGACTACAACCAGAAGAACCCCTTCCTCAAGGAGAAGGCCGTTCGGCTGGCGATCTCGCAGGGCATGGACCGCAAGCAGATGCTCGCCGCGACGATCCAGCAGTTCACCGACAAGGCGCAGGTCCTCAACAACCGGATCTTCATGCCTGGCCAGCAGGGCTACCAGGACAACTCGGGCGGCCTCGGCAACGGCAACGCGTCGCAGGCCCAGCAGACGCTGCAGGCCGGCGGCTGGACCAAGTCGGGCCAGTGGTACACGAAGAACGGCCAGACGCTCGCGCTCGACATCAGCACCACCGCGGGCAACGCGCTGCGCCAGAACCAGGAGACCATCTTCAAGCAGCAGATGGCCAAGGTCGGCATCAAGATCAACATCAAGAACTACCCGGCCGACAAGTTCTTCGGTGACATCACGCCGAACATGAAGTACGACATCGCGGACTTCGCCTGGGTCGGCACGCCGTTCCCGGTGTCCAGCAACGTCGACCTCTACAAGACCGGCGGCGGCGAGAACTGGCTCGACTACAGCAACAAGAACGTCGACCAGATGCTGGGGCAGGCGATCCAGCAGACCGACCCCAAGCAGGCGATCTCGATGATGAACGACGTCGACAAGCAGCTCTGGGCCGACATCGTGACGATGCCGCTCTACCAGAAGCCGACCTTCATCGCCTACCGCAACAAGTACGTCAACATCCAGGACAACCCGACCAACGCCGGGCCGGTCTGGAACATCTGGGACTGGGGCGTCAAGACCCAGTAGCACGGGTATGACCGGTGACCCACGGGTCCTAGTCAGTCGAAGGCACGGGGCGTGGGCCGGGAGGTGTACCCTCCCGGCCCATGCCGTACCGGGAGTACGCTTTCCTCCACGTGGACGGCGTCGTGGTCGGGCCCTCCTTGACCTCCGCCGCGATTCCGGCCGCCCAACCCGCACGACCAAGAGGGTGTCCTATGTTCGCCTTCATCGTTCGACGCTTGCTGGTGTCGATCCCGGTCCTGCTCATCGCGTCGTTCATCGTGTACGGGCTGGTCGCCCTCGCCGGCGATCCCCTCGCGAGGTTCCGGGTGCACCAACCGCCCTACCCGCCGTCGTTCTACGCGGGCCAGCGGCATGCGATGGGTCTCGACCGCCCGCTGTGGTGGAGGTGGAGCCACTGGCTCGGAGGTGTCCTCCACGGCGACTTCGGCAACGACATCAACGGCACCCCCGTCGGGCCGCAGCTGTGGACCAGGCTCGGCGTGACCCTGCGGATGGTCGTCGTGTCGATCCTGCTCGCGTTCATCGTCGCGGTCATCGTCGGCGTCTACAGCGCGGTGAAGCAGTACAGCATCGGCGACTACGCCGCGACGTTCGTCGGCTTCCTGTTCCTGTCCATGCCGGTGTTCTGGCTGGCGGCGCTGCTCAAGGAGATCGGCGCCATCAAGATCAACAGCTGGCTCGGCGGGCAGTACGTCTTCACGATCGGGGAGTGCACGCCCAACCTGCAGGGCACCTGCTGGTTGCACCACTTCGGCAACTGGGCCGGGCACGTCATCTTGCCCACCATCACCCTCGCGGCGATCTCGTTCGCGGGGTGGAGCCGCTACCAGCGGGCGTCCATGCTCGACGTCCTCAACAGCGACTACGTCCGGCTGGCGCGGGCCAAGGGCCTGACCAACCGCCGGGTGATGGTCCGCCACGCGCTGCGCACCGCCCTCATCCCGCTCGTCACCGTCGTCGCCATCGACTTCACCACCGTCGTCGCCGGCGCGGTGATCACCGAGAACGTCTTCAGCTGGAACGGCATGGGCCGGTTCCTCGTCAATAACGGGATCCTCAACCAGGACGTCAATGTCACACTGGCGTGGATGATCGTCGTCTCGGTCGTCGTCGTCCTGTTCAACATGATCGCGGACATCCTGTACGCGTTCCTGGACCCGAGGATCCGGTATGCCTGACGTCGGCAAGGGGATCGACAAGCACGACGCCGAGCACGAGACGTCGTCGATCGCCGCCGCGCAGCCAGGCCTGCACCTCGACGACGAAAGCGCGGCCGCACCCGAGCGCGAGTTCACCGTCAAGGCGCGCTCGCAGTGGGAGCTGATCCTGCGGCGGTTCCTCGCCCACAAGCTCGCCGTGATCAGCCTGGTGGGGTTCGTCCTGCTCGTGCTGGTGTCCTACCTCGGCCCGCATATCTGGCACTACAGCTACCTCGACCTCACCGGCGACTACTCGCAGTCCCCGTCGCTCAAGCACCCGTTCGGCACCGACGATATCGGGCACGACGAGCTGGCCAAGGTGCTGCGCGGCTCGCAGAAGTCGGTCTCGATCGCGCTGATCGTGGCCTTCCTCTCGACCTTCATCGGGACGGTCTGGGGCGCGGTGGCCGGCTTCTACCGGGGCGCGGTCGACTCGTTGCTGATGCGTGCGGTCGACCTGATCCTCACCATCCCGAGCATCGCGATCCTCACCCTGCTGGCGGCCAAGTTCGGCAGCTCGAGCTGGCTCGCGATCGCGTTCGTCCTCGCCGGCCTGATCTGGGCGCCGATCGCCCGCGTCGTCCGCGGCGTCGTCCTCTCGCTCCGCGAGAAGGAGTACGTCGAGGCGGCCCGCGCCCTCGGGGCCAGCGACTCGCGGATCATCTTCCGGCACCTGCTGCCCAACGCGCTCGGCCCGATCATCGTCAACCTGACGATCACCGTTGCCGCCGCGATCCTGCTGGAGACCGCGCTGTCCTACCTCAACGTCGGCGTCCAGCCGCCCGACACGTCGCTCGGGCTGCTCGTCAGCGAGGGACAGGCCGCGGCCAACACCCGGCCATGGTTGTTCTACTTCCCCGGCTTGTTCATCATCGTGATCGCCCTGACCATCAACTTCGTCGGTGACGGCCTGCGGGACGCCTTCGACCCGACCCAGACGAGGGTGCGCGCGTAGTGGCCACCGATTCGACGCTTCACGGACGCGAGGCAGCGCCGGGGGAGCAGCTGCCAGCCGATCCGGCAGGACAGACCCTGCTCGAGGTCTCGAACCTCACCGTCGACTTCCCGAGCGACGACGGCCCGGTGCACGCCGTCCGCGGCGTCAGCTACCGGCTCGGCCCCCGCGAAGTGCTCGGCATCGTCGGCGAGTCCGGGTCGGGCAAGTCGGTGACCTCGCTGGCCGTGATGGGCCTGCTGCCGAAGCAGGCCCGGGTCGGCGGCTCGGTCAAGTTCCGCGGCCGCGAGCTGCTCGGCCTGCCCGACAAGCAGATCCGGACGGTGCGCGGCCGGCACATCGCGATGATCTTCCAGGACCCGATGACGTCGCTCAACCCGGTGCACCGGGTGGGTGCGCAGCTCGCCGAGGCGATCGTGGCGCACAACGACGTGTCCAAGGGCGAGGCGGCCGACCGCGCGGTCGACCTGCTCCAGCTGGTCAACATCCCCAACCCCAAGGAGCGGGCCGAGCAGTACCCGCACGAGTTCTCGGGCGGCATGCGCCAGCGGGTCGTCATCGCCATGGCGATGGCCAACAACCCCGACATCATCATCGCCGACGAGCCGACCACGGCGCTCGACGTGACCGTGCAGGCGCAGATCCTCGAGACCCTGGACAAGGCGCAGCAGGAGACCCAGGCGGCGATCATCCTCATCACCCACGACCTGGGGGTGGTGGCGGGGGTCGCCGACCGGGTGCTGGTGATGTACGCGGGCAAGCCGGTCGAGATCGGCACCGTCGACGAGATCTACTACTCGCCGCGGATGCCCTACACCCTCGGGCTGCTGGGCTCGCTGCCCCGCCTGGACTCGACCCGCAAGGAGCGCCTGACGCCGATCAAGGGCGCGCCGCCCTCGCTGGTCAACCTGCCACCCGGCTGCCCGTTCACGCCGCGGTGCCCGATGAGCCAGCCGGTCTGCGAGGACAAGGAGCCCGAGCTGCTCCCGACCGACGTCCCCGACCACCGGGCCGCCTGCCACTTCTCCGACCAGCTCGTGGGAGTGCAACCCGCCTCGCTCTTCGACGCGACCACGACCGACGTCCCGGTTCCCGTCACCGACGTCGCCGAGGGGGCAGATCATGGGAAGTGACACGGTGACCTCAGCTACCTACCCCCAGCCGCAGCAGCCGGCGGTCGGTGCGCCCCGCACGGGGCAGCCGGTCCTGTCCGTGCGCAACCTGGTCAAGCACTTCCCGGTCCGCAGCTCCGGCGTCGTGCGCCGCCAGATCGGGGTCGTGCACGCGGTGTGCGGCGTGAGCTTCGACCTCTACCCCAACGAGACCGTCGGCCTCGTGGGGGAGTCGGGGTGCGGCAAGTCGACCACCGGGCGGGCGATCCTCGGCCTGCAGCCGGCGACGTCGGGGGAGGTGCTGTTCAAGGACCGCGACCTCACCAAGCTCAGCAACCGGTCGCTGCGGCCGCTGCGCCGCGAGATCCAGATCGTCTTCCAGGACCCGTACGCCTCGCTCAACCCGCGGGTGCCGATCAACGAGAGCCTCGCCGAGCCGCTGAAGATCCACGGCCTGTACGGCAAGGGCGGCAAGGCCAGGGTGCGCGAGCTGCTCGAGACCGTGCGGCTCAATCCCGAGCACGGCAACCGCTACCCGCACGAGTTCTCCGGCGGCCAGCGCCAGCGCATCGGCATCGCGCGGGCGCTCGCCCTCGAGCCCGAGGTCATCGTCCTCGACGAGCCGGTGTCGGCGCTGGACGTGTCGATCCAGGCCGGCGTCATCAACCTGCTCGAGGAGCTGCAGGAGCGCCTCGGCGTCGCCTACGTCTTCATCGCCCACGACCTGTCGGTCGTGCGGCACATCGCCCACCGGGTCGCGGTCATGTACCTCGGCAAGATGGTCGAGATCGCCGACCGCAACGAGCTGTTCAGCCGGCCGGCGCACCCCTACACGCAGGCGCTGATGTCGGCGATCCCGCTGCCCGACCCGCGCAAGGAGCGGGCCCGCGAGCGGATCATCATCGCCGGCGACGTCCCGAGCCCGGTCAACCCGCCGAGCGGCTGCCGCTTCCGCACCCGGTGCCAGAAGTTCGCCCAGCAGCTCTCCGAGTCCGAGCGGACCAAGTGCATCGAGGAGGAGCCGCTGCTGCTCGACCGTTCGGTGGGGCATCCGGCCGCATGCCATTACGCTGAGGTGCTGTCCGTCCTGTAGAGCGGCACCGGCGCGGGCCGGACCGTCCCGGCGAGGAGCTACCTGCGTGATCCTCTTCCTCCAGATCGTCCTGATCCTCACCAGCCTGCTGCTGGTGCTGCTCGTCCTTCTCCACCGCGGCAAGGGCGGCGGCCTGTCGGACATGTTCGGGGGCGGCATGTCCTCGTCGCTGTCCGGCTCCTCGGTCGTGGAGAAGAACCTCGACCGGATGACGATCGTCATCGGCATCGTGTGGATCGCCTGCGTGATCGCGATGGGCCTGGAGATCAAGGGCGGGCACTGACGGCTCGGGAGACGGCGCGAGGCCGCGCCTTCCGGCCACCCGGCGCGCGATCGTTCCGTATGCTTCGTGAGGGCCGGTCACCGCGCGGTGACCGGCGACCGCTCGCCGTGCAGCGTGAGCGGGCCGTCCACGCATGAGCTCGAGGAGTCGACGACCGTGGCAGGTGGCAACGCGATCCGGGGAAGCCGCGTCGGAGCGGGACCGATGGGCGAGGCCGAGCGCGGCGAGTCCGCGCCGCGGCAGCGGGTGTCCTTCTGGTGCGCCAACCAGCACGAGACCCGCCCGTCCTTCTCTCTCGACGCCCCGGTCCCGGAGCTGTGGGACTGCCCGCGCTGCGGCTTCCCGGCCGGCCGGGACCAGGACAACACCCCGGCGCCGCCGAGGACCGAGCCGTACAAGACCCACCTGGCCTACGTCAGGGAGCGGCGCGACGACGACGCCGGCGAGGCGATCCTCGCCGAGGCGCTGGAGTCGCTGCGCAACCGGCCCTGAGCCGGTGCTGAGCTGTCCCCTGAGCCGGCCCTGAGCCGGCCGTCGCCCAGACCGCCGGTCAGGGCGAGGCGATCCGCGGCACGTCGCGGGGCAGTGCGCTCGCCGCCTCGCGGTCGAGCAGCCAGAGCGTCCGCGCCCGCCCGGCGACGCCGGCGGCCGGCACCTGCACCCGGCCGGCCCCCGAGAGGGCGAGCCGGACCGCCGAGGCCTTGGCGCTCCCCGCCGTCACGAGCCACGCCTCCCTGGCGGTGTTGATCGAGCGGAAGGTGAGCGAGACCCGGGTGGGCGGCGGCTTCGGGCAGCCGCGGACGGCGACCACCGCGCGCTCGTCGTACACCGCCGGCGCGGCCGGGAACAGCGAGGCGACGTGCCCCTCCTCGCCGACGCCGAGCAGCAGCAGGTCGAACTGCGGCACGTCGGCGTGGTCCTCGGGCGCGGTCGCCGCGGCCAGCTCCGCGGCGTAGCGGGCGGCCGCCGCCTCCGGGTCGTTGCCGTCCGGTCCGTCCGGCCCGGCCACCGGGTGCACCCGCGCCGGGTCCAGCGGCACCGCGTCGAGCAGCGCCTCGCGGGCCTGGGCGTCGTTGCGCTCGGGATGCCCGGCCGGCAGGAACCGCTCGTCGCCCCACCAGACGTCGAGCCGGTGCCAGTCGATCGCGTCGCGCGCGGGGCTGTCCCGCAGCGACCGCAGGATCGCGACGCCGACGCCGCCGCCGGTCAGCACGATCGACGCGCTGCCGCGGGCGGCCTGGACGTCGACCAGCCGCACGACGATGCGGGCCGCGACGGCCTGCGCCAGCAGCTCGGCGTCGCGGTGGACGATGACCGACGGCGGGGTCACGGCGCGGGGGCGCCCGTCGCGGCGTCGGCACCCGCGAACGCCGTGAGGGCCTCGGCGAACGGCTCGTCGGCGTCGAGCCGGCGCAGCTCCTCGCCGAGCAGGTCGCCGACGTCGCGGCGGACGAGCGGGACGAACCGCTCGGTCGAGCCGGGGCGGACGATCGTGGCGTTGCGGCCGTCCGGGCGGTCGATCTGCAGCCGGCCCTCCGGCAGCTCGATGCGGCAGGCCGTGATGCCCGGCCCCCGCGACGGCTCGATCGTCGCCGGGATCCGCAGCCGGTTGCGCAGCCAGGCCGCCAGCAGGTGCGCGCTCGGGTTGTGGTCCTCGGCCGCCACCGTGGCCGAGAGCGGCTGGGAGGCGACCGTGTCGAAGGCGGAGGCGAGCAGCGACCGCCACGGCGTCAGCCGGCCCCACGCGAGGTCGGTGTCGCCCGGGCAGTAGTCCTGCGCGCGGCGCCGCAGCCACTCCACCGGATCCGGCGCGCCCGCCGCATCGGTGATGCGGCGGTCGGCGAGGCCGCCGAGCGGGTCGTCGCCCAGGCGATCCGGCGGCCGGCCGTACCACCAGGTCACCACCGGCGTGTCCGGCGCGAGCAGCGGCAGGACGACCGACTCGGCGTGATGGGCGAGCGGACCGTGCACCCGCAGGACCACCGACTCGCCGGCACCGAGCTGACCGCCGACCGTCACCTCGGCGTCGAGCCGGGGCTCGGGCAGCTCCGGCTGCCGGCGGATGACGACGAGCAGGCGGCACGGGTGGGCGGCGGCGCCGACGGCGGCGGCCTCCATCGCCGCCCGCGCCGAGCGCTCGTCGCCCACCGCCACCAGCGTCAGCACGATGCCGGTCGTGACCGCACCTGCCGTCCGCCGCTCCTGGGCCAGCGTGTGCACGACCTCGCCGGCCGTGGTGTCCCAGAGCGTCGTCATGCGCGTCTCCGGCGCGGTGTCGTCACGGCCGCCGCCAGGTGCGGTCGTCGCTGGCCAGCATCCGGTCGGCCATCGCGGGCCCCCACGTGCCCGCCGGGTAGCGCTCCGGCCGGCTGCCCGCCCAGAACGCCTCCAGCGGGTCGATGACCCGCCACGAGCTCTCGACCTCCTGGTGGTTGGGGAACAGCGTCTTGTCGCCCAGCAGCACGTCGAGGACGAGCCGCTCGTACGCCTCCGGCGACGACTCGGTGAACGACGCGCCGTAGAGGAAGTCCATCGCCACGTCGCGGACCTCCATCGTGGTGCCTGGCACCTTCGAGCCGAAGCGGAGGGTGACGCCCTCGTCCGGCTGCACCCTGATGACCAGCTGGTTGCGGCCGAGCTCCTCGACGTCGGTGTCGGCGAACGGCAGGTGCGGCGCGCGCTTGAACAGCACCGCCACCTCGGTGACCCGGCGCGGCAGCCGCTTGCCGGTGCGCAGGTAGAACGGGACGCCGGCCCACCGCCTGGTCTCGACGCCGAGCCGCACCGCGGCGAAGGTCTCCGTCGCCGAGTCGCCGGGGACGCCCTCCTCCTCGAGGTAGCCGGCCACCTCCGAGCCTCCGAGCCAGCCCTTCTCGTACTGGCCGCGGACGGCGTAGCGGGCGAGGTCCTCCGGCAGCGAGATCGCCCCGAGCACCTTGAGCTTCTCGGTCCGCAGGGCCTCGGCCTCGAAGCTGACCGGCTCCTCCATCGCGACGAGCGACAGGAGCTGGAGGAGGTGGTTCTGGAGGACGTCGCGGGCCGCGCCGGCCTTGTCGTAGAAACCGGCCCGCCCGCCGATGCCGACGTCCTCGGCCATCGTGATCTGCACCGAGTCGACGTAGTGCGAGTTCCACACCGGCTCGAACAGCGTGTTGGCGAAGCGCAGGGCGAGGATGTTCTGGACCGTCTCCTTGCCGAGGTAGTGGTCGATGCGGAAGACGTCCTGCGGGGTGAAGACCTCGTCGACGAGCTCGTTCAGCTCGCGGCTGGAGCGCAGGTCGTGGCCGAACGGCTTCTCGACGACGACCCGCCGCCACCCGCCGCTCTGCTCGTTGTCGGACATCCCGGTGCGGCGCATCTGCTTCAGCACCACCGGGAACATGGCCGGCGGGATCGACAGGTAGAAGGCCGCGTTGCCGACGATGCCGTGGCTGCTCTCCAGCTCCCGCAGGCAGTGGGCCAGCTGGTCGAACGCGTCGTCGTCGTCGAACGCGCCCGGCTGGAACCGGATCGAGCCGGCCAGCCGGCGCCAGACGTCCTCGCGGAACTCGGTGCGCGAGCCCTTGCGGGCCGCGTCGTGGGCCAGCTCCTCGAACTCGCCGCGCTCCTGCCCCCAGTCCCTCCTGGCGAACCCGAGCAGGACGAACTCGGGCGGCAGCAGCCCGCGGTTGGCGAGATCGTAGACCGCGGGGATCAGCTTCTTGCGGGCCAGGTCGCCGGTGACGCCGAAGACGACGAGCGCGCACGGGTCGGGGATCCTGGGCAGCCGGCGGTCCCTGGGGTCGCGCAGCGGGTTGACGAGCGGGGCGGAGAGCAGGGTCATGGTACGACCTGGGCCTTCTCGGCGGCCGCGAGCAGCTGGGCGATGCCCCGTGCGCGGTCGAGCAGGTGCAGCCGGAGCACCGGACGGCCGCGGCCGGCGAGCGCCCGCAGGTCGCCGAGCGCCTGCGCCGCCTGCAGCCGGCCGAACGTGTAGGGCCGGCCGGGCACCTCGAGGTCGTCGGTGACCGCGCCGGTCAGCTGGAGGAACGCCCCGCGCTGCGGGCCGCCCTTGTGGTACTGGCCGGTCGAGTGCAGGAACCGCGGTGCCCAGCCGAACGTGACCGGGTGCCCGAGCCGCTGGGCGAGGGCGGCCCGTGCGCCGGCGGCCTCGGCGTCGCCCTCGCGGTCGAGGTAGGCCATCACCGCGAGATAGCCCTCCGGCGGCACGGCGCCCAGCAGGGCCCCCAGCGCAGCGGCGAGGTCGTGCGCCCCGCCGAGGAGGGCGGGGTCGGGAGCGAAGACGGCGATGTCGCCGTCGACGAGCGCCGGCTCGCCCTCCGGCAACGGGCCGACGCCGGACTCCTCCAGCAGGGCCTTCGTGTTGTCCTTGGACTCCTGCACGTTGGGCTGGTCGAACGGGTTGATGCCGATCGCCCACCCGGCCACGGCCGTCGCGCACTCCCACACCAGGAACTGCGCGCCGAGGGGGCCGCTCACGGCGATGCCGGCCGGCTCGGGCGGCGCGCCGCCGATCGAGGCGAGGACGACGTCGGCCGCGTCGCTGAAGCCGGGGGAGGAGCTGCCCTCGACGACGACCGGCAGGATGCCGCGGCCGTGCTTCCCGGTGGACTCGGCGATCAGCTGCTCGGCCCAGTCGCCGAAGTTGCCGGCCTCGCTGCCCTCGACCGCGATGACGAGCTTGTCGCGCCCGCCCCTCGCAGCTCCGCCGAGAGTCGCACCGAGCTCGAGGGCCGGGTTGTCCGCGAGCTGCCCGAGGGCTGGCTCGAGCGCCCTCGCCTGCGCCAGCAGCTCCCCGGCATCGGCGCCGGCGAGCGCGCTGGGGACCAGCCCGAAGGCGGTCAGCGCGCTGTAGCGGCCGCCGACGGTCGGGTCGGCGAGGAAGACGTCGCGGTAGCCCGCCGCCCGCGCGGCGTCCTCCAGCGGCGACCCGGGGTCGGTCACGACGATCAGCCGGCTCGCCGGGTCGATGCCGGCCGCGCGGAACGCGTGCTCGTACGCCAGCCGGTGGCTGTCGGTCTCGACGGTCCCGCCCGACTTGCTGGACACGACGACGACGGTGCGGTCGAGCCGGTCGGCCAGCACCCGGCGCACCTGGTGCGGGTCGGTGGTGTCGAGGACGGTGAGCTCGGCGCCGGCCGCCCTGGTGATGACCTCCGGCGCGAGCGACGACCCGCCCATGCCGGCGAGCACGACGTGGTCGATGCCCTGCGCGCGCAGCTCCTCGCGGAGGGCGGCGAGCCGGGGCACGAGCTCGGCCGACGTGCGCGGCAGGTCGAGCCAGCCGAGCCGCTCGGCCGCCAGCGCCGCGGCGTCGCTGCCCCACAGGCCGGCGTCCTTCGCCACGATGGCCGCCGGCAGGCCGCCCTCGGCCGCGTCGGCCGCGTCGGCCAGCACCGCGTCGCGCGCGGCGCCGAGCACCGCGCCGTGGACGCGCACGCTGACGCCGCCGGCCGTCACGTCGCGCTCCTCCGGTGCCCCCGGTGCCTCCGTGCCTGCCCTCGCGCCTGCGCCCTCGCCCGGTCCAAGGCCGACGACCTCGCTCGGTGCCTCCATCGCCCGGCGCGCCTCGACGACGTCCTCCGGTCCGACCTCGTCGGTCACTTGCCGTTCCCTCCGAATCGGCCGAGCTGCCCGGAGACCGCCTCCGTGAGCTCGCTCCACGACTGCTCGAACTTCTCGACGCCCTCGCGCTCGAGCGTCTCGACCACCTCGTCGTAGCCGATGCTGAGCGCCCCGAGCCGGTCGAGGATCTCGTGGGCGTGCGCGTAGTTCCCGCGCACGCTGTCGCCCGGGATGTCGCCGTGATCGTAGACGGCCTGCAGCGTGCTCTCGGGCATCGTGTTGACGGTGCCAGGCGCGACCAGGTCGACGACGTACATGGTGTCCTCGTACGCGGGGTCCTTCGTCGAGGTCGACGCCCACAGCGGCCGCTGGGGACGGGCGCCGGCCTTGGCCAGCCGCTGCCAGTCGTCGCTCGCGAACCTCGCCTCGTAGATCTCGTACGCCAGCCGCGCATTGGCGACGGCGGCCTTGCCGCGCAGGGCGCCGGCGTCGGCGCTGCCGAGCTTCTCCAGCCGCTTGTCGACCTCGGAGTCGACCCGCGAGACGAAGAACGAGGCGACCGAGCCGAGCCGGCTGAGGTCGTGCCCGGCGTGCTGGGCCCGCTGCATGCCCTCGAGGAAGGCGTCGATCACGGCGTCGTAGCGCTGCAGCGAGAAGATCAGCGTGACGTTGACGCTGATGCCCTCGGCGAGGCACTGGCTGATGGCCGGCAGGCCCTCGACGGTGGCCGGGATCTTGATGAACAGGTTGGGCCGGTCGACCAGCCACCACAGGGCGCGGGCCTCGGCGACCGTCTTCGCGGTGTCGTGCGCCAGCCGCGGGTCGACCTCGATCGAGACCCGGCCGTCGACGCCGTCGGTCGCGTCGTGGACCGGGCGGAGCACGTCGCAGGCCCAGCGCACGTCGTACGTCGTGAGCGAGCGCAGCGCCTCGCCGACGTCGACGCCCCGGTGGGCGAGATCCTGAAGCTGCGGGTCGTAGCTGTCCGACCCGGCGATGGCCTTCTGGAAGATCGTGGGGTTGGTGGTGATGCCCACGAGGTGGCGGTCACGGATCAGGTCGCCGAGATTGCCGGTGCGCAGCCGGTCGCGGCTGAGGTCGTCGAGCCAGACCGCGACACCGGCCTCCGTTAGCGTGCCGAGGGGATCGGTCATGGTCCTGCTCCTTCGTCGGTGGAGATGGTCGTCAGTACGTCTAAGCTCTCGCTCGCCCCGGTCATGCCGCCGGTCGGTCGCCCCGGTCAGTTGCCAGTGGTCGTGCCCTTCGTCGCGCCGGTGCGCGACAGGCTCGCCCGCGCGGCCGCGACCACCCGGTCGGGGGTCAGGCCGAACTGCTCGTAGATGACTTGGTACGGCGCGCTCGCCCCGTAGTGGTCAATGCCGAGCGCCTCGCCGTGGTCGCCGACGAACCGGTGCCAGCCGAACGGCGTGGCCGCCTCCACCGACACCCGCGCCTTGACGCTCGACGGCAGCACCTGCTGCTGATAGGCGGTGTCCTGCTCGAGGAACCATTCCTGGCACGGCATCGACACGACCCGCGTGCGCACGCCCTCGGCCTCCAGGCGCTCGCGGGCGTCGAGCGCGATCGACACCTCGCTGCCGGTCGCGATGACGATGACCTCGGGCGTCCCGCTGCCCGCCTCCGCCAGCACGTAGGCGCCGCGGGCGACTCCCTCGGCGCTCGCGCACCGCTCCCGGTCGATGGTCGGCAGGTTCTGCCGGGTGAGGCACAGGCCGGCGGGCCGGTCGGTGCGCTCGATGATGGTCCGCCAGGCGATCGCGGTCTCGTTGGCGTCGCCGGGGCGCACCACGTCGAGGCCGGGGATCGCCCGCAGCGCGGCCAGGTGCTCGATCGGCTGGTGGGTGGGGCCGTCCTCGCCGAGCCCGATGGAGTCGTGCGTCCACACGTAGATGGTGGGGATCCGCATGAGCGCCGCGAGCCGCACCGGCGGGCGCATGTAGTCGCTGAAGACCAGGAACGTGCCGCCGTAGACGCGGGTCGGCCCGTGCAGCGTGATGCCGTTCATGATCGAGCCCATCGCGTGCTCGCGGATGCCGAAGTGCAGCGTCCGCCCGTACGGCGAGCCGCCGTGCGCGTCGGGCAGGAAGTCGTCGGCCCCCTCGATGTCGGTGTTGTTCGACTCGGCGAGGTCGGCAGAGCCGCCCCACAGCTCCGGCAGGACGGGAGCGATCGCGTTGATGACCGCGCCGGATGCCTTGCGGGTGGCCATCGCCTTGCCTGCCTCGAACGTCGGCAGCGCATCGGCCCACCCGTCGGGGAGGCGCCGGGCGCGCATCCGCTCCAGCTCCCTCGCCCGCTCCGGCTGGGCCTGCGCCCAGGCGTCGAAGCGCTCCTGCCACTCGGCGTGCAGCGCGCGGCCGCGGTCGACGACGCCGCGAGCGCGCTCGAGCACCTCGTCCGGCACCCAGAAGCGGCGCTCCGGGTCGAAGCCCATGATCTCCTTCGTGGCGGCGACCTCGGCGGCGCCGAGGGCCGACCCGTGGGCCTTGCCGGTGTTCTGCGCGTGCGGCGCCGGCCAGGCGATGATCGAGCGGACCACGATCAGGCTCGGCCGGTCGGTGGTGTCGCGCGCGGTGACGAGGGCGTCGTTCAGGGCCGGCACGTCGTTGACGTCATCGACGTGCTGCACGTGCCAGCCGTACGCCTCGTAGCGCTTGCCCACGTCCTCGGACAGCGCGACCCGGGTGTTGCCCTCGATGGAGATGTGGTTGTCGTCGTAGAGCAGCACGAGGTTGCCGAGCTGCTGGTGCCCGGCGATGCTCGCGGCCTCGGACTGCACGCCCTCCTCGATGTCGCCGTCGCTGGCGAAGCACCAGATGGTGTGGTCGAAGGCGCTCTGCCCCTGCGCGGCGTCCGGGTCGAGGAGCCCCCGCTCGCGCCGCGCGGCCATCGCCATGCCGACCGCGTTGCCGACGCCCTGCCCGAGCGGCCCGGTGGTCGTCTCGACGCCCGGCGTGTGGCCGTGCTCGGGGTGGCCGGGCGTGAGGCTGCCCCACTGCCGGTAGCCCTTGAGGTCCTCGATCGTGAGCCCGTAGCCGGACAGGTAGAGCTGGATGTAGAGCGTGAGGCTCGAATGGCCGCAGGAGAGCACGAAACGGTCGCGCCCGATCCAGTCGGGGTCGGTCGGGTCGTGCCGCAGCAGCCGCTGGAAGAGCAGGTACGCGGCGGGGGCGAGGCTCATCGCCGTGCCCGGGTGACCGGAGCCGGCCTCCTCGACCGCGTCCATGGCGAGCGCCCTGACCACGTCGACGGCGCGCCGGTCGAGGTCGGTCCACTCGACCGCGCCCCCGGGTCGCTTGCTGGACTGGGTCGCTGACTGGGTCGTCGTCACCGGTGCTCGCGTCCTCTCGCCGTGCTGGGTCGCCCGGCTCCCTGCGCCGCGACCGCGCTCGCGAGCGTACCCGTGTGCACGCGGCCGAGACATCGGCGAGGCGGGCTGCGGACGCCCCTTGCGACCGGCCTCGTCCGGGGCTCGTCCGGGGCTCGTCCGGAGCCGGAGATAGGATGCCTACGGTCCCCGACCAGGGCGACCGGACCCGTCTCCTGCCCACGGTGAGCCCCGCCACGTGACCATTGCCAGCACCCTTCCCGACCAGGAGGCGGTCGCCCCGCCGGCGCGCCCGCTCGGCGCCCTGGTGCGGGCGTACGTCGCGCTCACCAAGCCGCGGATCATCGAGCTGCTGCTCGTCACCACCGTCCCCGCGATGGTGCTGGCCGCGCGCGGCCTGCCGTCGTGGTGGGCGGTGGTCGCGACGCTGGTGGGCGGCACCTGCGCCGCCGGCAGCGCCAACACGATCAACTGTTACGTCGACCGCGACATCGACCGGGTGATGAAGCGGACGTCGCGGCGCCCGCTCGTCCGGGCCGGCGCGATCGTCCGGCCGGTCGAGGCGCTGCGCTTCGGGATCGCCCTCGGCGTCGCCGCGACCCTGCTGCTCGGGCTCGGCGTCAACTGGCCGTCGGCGCTGCTCGCCGACGCCGCCATCCTGTTCTACGTCTTCGTCTACACGCTCGGGCTCAAGCGGCGCACGCCGTCCAACATCGTCGTCGGCGGGGCCGCCGGCTGCTTCCCGGTGCTGATCGGCTGGTCCGCGGTGACCGGCCGGGTCGGCTGGCCGGCGGTCGTGCTGTTCGCGATCGTGTTCTTCTGGACGCCGCCGCACTTCTGGGCGCTGGCGATGAAGTTCCGCGACGACTACGCGGCGGCGGGCGTCCCGATGCTGCCCGTCGTGGCCGACGCGCGGGTCGTGGTCCGCAAGATCGTCGGCTACTCGTACGCGATGGTCGGCGCGTCGCTGCTGCTGGTGCCGGTCGGCCGGGCCGGCTGGGCCTACCTCGCGGCGGCGCTCGCCCTCGGCGGCTGGTTCATCGTCGAGGCGCACGCGCTGCACCGTCGCGTGGCGGCCGGTGGCGCGCTGCGCCCGATGCGGCTGTTCCACCTGTCGACGACCTATCTCACGCTGCTGTTCGTGGCCCTCGCCGTCAGCCAGTTCGTCGGCTGAGGCCGCCTCACGTCAGCCAGGCGCCCGGCGGCGGGTTGCCGATCACCTTGAAGGCGCCCGGCTCGTCCTCGAGGATGTGGCTGCTGCCCGTGATGACGAGGTCCCAGACGTCCAGCTCGAGCTCGAGCGATGCGAGCACGCCGGCGAACTCGCGCCAGGGCAGCAGCTCGCCGCGTGCCGCGCCCGCCAGCCAGGCGCGGACCTGCCTCGCCGGCTCGGCCAGCTCGGGGCGCTCTTCGCCCCGCTCCCGCGCCAGCTGGTCGATCCGCTGCACGGCGGCGTCGTGATCGAGGGTGACACCGCCGAACTCTCCTGAGTGAAGCACCCGGTCGACGAGCTCCTCGTCCGCGGTCGACGAGGTCCCGTCGGCGAGCTGGGCGAGCAGCCGGCGGCGCGGTACGGGGTCCATCAGCAGGTTGAGCTCGCGGATGAGGTCGGCCGGCTCGTCGGCGCAGTGAATCATGCTGCACATCCGGTTGGGCCGGTTCAGGATGCTGCGCAGGCTGTCTGCGGCCTGCTGCGACATGTCGGCCTTTCCCTTGAGCGAGCTGAGGTGCACGCTCGCCGGCGCGACGTGCCGGCCGTCGCTGCGCAGGAGCAGCAGCAGGGTCGGACCCGCTTGCAGCACGACGTCGTTGACGGCCAGCCGGTCCAGCGTCGCGAGCGTGTGCTGATGGCGCCACAGCTCGCGCCCGGTGTACCGGTCGAAGTGGAACAGCTCGGCGCCGATGACCGAGAATCCGTGCGCCGCCAGGAAGTCGCGGATGGCCTTGAGCTTGCCGGTGGCCAGGCCGTCGGGCTTGACCAGCATCAGGGTGGAGCGGTGCAGCACCTCGTCCCACCGATCGCCGCACGCCTCGCGGGCCTCGCTGAGCCCCTCGCGGAACCAGGTGTCGAGCTCGTAGTGGTACGCCTTGACCGGCATGCGCGTCAGCGCGCTCCAGTTCGTCGGCCCCATGGCGCCGCTTCCCCTCCTCGTCCGTTGGTGGTCAGTCGCGCAGCAGTGACGACAGGCGGGAGAGGTTGGCGTCCAGGTCGGGGCCGAGGCCGAGCTCGGCGACGACCATGCCCGCGAGCTGCCGCCGCAGATCGCCTTCGACCCGCTCCAGCACCTCGGGGCTGCGCTTGCCCGCGGCGAAGTCGCTGCGGCACCACTTGACGGCTGCGTCGACGTCGAGCGGCCTGACCGCTGAATGCTCGCGGGTCAGCACGAGCAGTGCCCGCGGGCGGACGGCCGGTCGCAGCCTGGCGGCGAAGGATGCGGGCCACTCGACGCGATGCTTGTTCCGGCCCGGGACCGGGACGGCCTCCGCACCCGCGAGCTCCGGCCGGCTGCCGATCAGCGCCGGGTCGAGGTAGGCGCACCGGGGATAGCCCCAGAACCGGCCCTGCGGGTCGTCGAGGTGACGCACCATGGCGTCCTCGCCGGCGAAGTCGGCGCCCCTGAGCAGCCCCCATGCGGTGAACGTGGACTTGCCCACCCCGCTGTCCGCGGTGACCAGCGCCGCGCGGCCGTCCACGGCGAGCGCGCCGGCGTGCAGGCCGTAGTGGCGGTCGGAGCGCAGGGTGAGGATCAGGAAGGCCTTCTCCACCAGCCAACGGCCCCACACGATCGGGTTCGCGAGATCGGACCTGGCCAGCGTCACGCGGATCGCCCACTGCGCGGGGGAGATGGCCGCCGTGGAGCTTCCGGCGTCGATGACGACCTCGTCGAGGTCCTCCCATTCCGGCGGGAAGTATGGAGGCGGCACCGGCGCACCGTCGGCGTCGGACGTGTCGATGCGCAGGTGCACGGTCTGCGCCGCCGGGTCCAACGTGTCCGCGTCCCGCGCGAGCGGGGCCCCGAAGAGCCGCTCGACCACGGGAGCGGCGTCGACCGGTGCGGTGCAGGCCACGCGGTACCCGTGCAGCTGGTAGCAGCCTTCGTGCATGTCGCGCTCCATCAGAGCCGTCCAGGGTCGTTCCAGCCGGACCGCGCACCGGTGGCTGCGGCCCGGCGACGGTCGACCGCCTGCGCCCGCAGCGCGCGCCGGGCGTCGTCGTACTGCTCCAGCACGAGACGGCGCAGCGCCGGCGAGGCCGTGCGATTGCGCGCGAGCCACGCCTCGGTCGCCTCGATGACGACCCGGCCGTCGGCCACCGTCGGGAACAGCCCGAGGACGACCTGCTTGGCCATCTCGTGGCTCCTCGTCTCCCAGATGTCGCGGACGGCCTCGAAGTACGGCTCCACGTACGGGTCGAGCAGGTCCGGGTCGACCGCCTCGACGAAGCCGGCGATGACCGCCCGCTGAAGCTGGTTGGGCAGGTCGCCGCGCGTCACCACGGCCTCCCAAGCCCATGCCTTGGCGGCCGGCTCGGGGAGCGCCGCCCGCGCCGCGGTCGCGTGCCGCTCGCCGTCTGGCGTGGGGTCCCGCCGCTGCTCGGCCGCGATCTCCTTCTCACCGATGCGACCGGTGGCGGCCAGCCGCAGCTGCATCGCCCAGCGCACGTCGGTGTCCACCACCAGGCCCGGCACCGTCGTGGTGCCGTCCAGCAGTCCGGTCAGCACGTCGAGGTGCCGCGGCGCGCCGGCCGCTGCGACGAACGCCCTCAGGCATGCGTGCTGATGGTCGCTACCGGGCGCGGCCGCGAGCAGTCGCTCGAGAGTGGCCTCGCTCCAGCGCGTCATGGCGGCGTGGCGAGCGGCCGGATCGGCGTAGTGCTTGAGGGCGTGCAGTACCTGACGGTGCAACGACTCGACGACACCGATGTCGGTCTCCGCTCCGATCGCCGAGAGCGTCAGTTCCAGGTAGTCGCGGGCGGCCAGTTCCGCGTCCCGCGTCATGTCCCACGCCGCGGCCCAGCACAGCGCGCGCGCCAGCGGATCGGTGATCGAGCCGAGGTGCGTCAGCAAGGTCCGCAAGGAGACGCCGTCGAAGCGGACCTTGGCGTAGGACAGGTCGTCGTCGTTGAGGAGCACCAGCTCGGGTCGCCGCCGGCCGACCATGTCGGGCACCTCCGTGAGATCGCCGGCGATCTCCAGCTCGACGCGGTGCTCGCGCCGCAGGGCTCCGGTGGCGCTGTCCAGCGCGTAGTGGCCGACTGCGATGCGGTGCGGTCGCAGCACGGCTTCCCCCGGAGCGCCGGGCGGGAGCGGCGGGGCCTCCTGACGGATGCGGAAGGAGGTGACGACCCCGTGCGCGTCCGTCTCCACCTCGGGCCGCAGCACATTGGTGCCGGCCGTCTCCAGCCACAGCCTCGACCACGTGCCGAGGTCGCGGGACGACGCCGTCTCCAGCGCCGCCAACAGGTCCGCGAAGCGCGCGTTGCCGTGAGCGTGGGCCGCGAGGTACGCGCGCACGCCGCGGAAGAAGGCATCCATGCCGACGAGCGCCACCAGTTGCTTCAGGACGGCTGCGCCCTTCGCATAGGTGATGCCGTCGAAGTTGACCAGGACGTCGTCCAGCTCGCGGATCTCGGCCACGACGGGGTGGGTGGAGGGTAGCTGGTCCTGCCGGTACGCCTTCGCCTTCTGGTGATTGGCGAACGTCGTCCACGCGTCGGCCCACCGCAGTCCCGGCGCGAGCGACTGGCAGGCGAACGAGCAGTACGTCGCGAAGGACTCGTTGAGCCACAAGTCGTTCCACCAGGCCATGGTGACCAGATCGCCGAACCACATGTGGCTGAGCTCGTGGAGGATGGTGGCCGCGCGCTTGCGATGGGCCGCCTGGGTGGCCCGCGAGCGGAAGACGTACTTCTCGCTGAGGGTGACCGCGGCTGCGTTCTCCATGGCGCCCGCGTTGAAGCCGGGCACGAACAGCTGGTCGTACTTCTCGAACGGGTACGGGCCGAGCTGCTCCTCGAACCACTCGAAGCCGTGCCGCGTGACGGCGAGCAGCTCGTCGGCATCGAGATGGCCGGCCAGGCTCCGTCGGCAGTACAGGCCCAGCGGGATGCTGCGCTCGCCGCATCGGTGGTCGGGGTCGTGGACCGCGTGGTACGGCCCGGCCACCAGCGCGAGGACGTACGTCGACAGCCTGGGCGTCCGACCGAAGGACCAGACCCGGTTCCCGTGGCCGGCGTCGTCGACCGCGACGGGGGACGAGCACGACACCACGGTCCACCCGGCAGGAGCCGTCACGGTCAGCCGGAAGCTCGCCTTGAGGTCCGGCTGGTCGAAGCAGGCGAAGACCCGTCGGGCGTCGGCGACCTCGAACTGGCTGTAGAGGTAGGTGCTCTGGTCGACCGGATCGACGAAGCGGTGCAGGCCTTCGCCGGTGCGGGTGTACGCGCAGTCGGCCACCACTGTCAGCTGGTTGCGACCCGCCTCCAGCCCGGGGAGCTCGATCCGTGCGTCGTGGTGGACCTGATCCGTCGCGAGCGTGCGGCCGTTGAGCTCGACCTCGTGCACGACCGGGGCCAGCAGGTCGAGGAAGACCGGCTCACCGGGGGAGGCGCAGTCGACGTCGATGCGGGTCTCGGACCTGAAGGTGGCGGCTTCGAGAGCGCCCGTCAGATCGAGAGCGATGTCGTAGGAGTCGACCGTGAGCACCCGGGAGCGGTGCTCGGCCTCCAGCGCCGTCAAGCTCGTGCCGGGCATGCGTCAGCCGCCTTCACCGGTCAGCAGCCGGGCCCGCAGGCGGTCGGCCGTCTCGTCCGTGACCTTGACCCGGTCCCTGAGGTAGCCGTCCACCGACCCGTAGCGGGTCGCCAGGTCGGCCAGGACCAGTTCCATGACGACGGCGGGCGCGCGCCCATAGGCCGGCCACTTCATGGCCCGGTCGGGGTTGGCGTCGCGCCAGTCCGCGAGCAGGCGCTCGGTGGCCCGCTCGGTGAGGGAGAAGTCGGCGAGAATGTCTTGCTCCGAAACGCCCAGCAGGGCAAGGAGGAGCGCCGCGATCAGCCCCGTCCGGTCCTTGCCCGACGTGCAGTGGAAGACGGTTGGGCCCGCCGAGCAGGCGATCTCCTCGAGCACCTGGCGGATATCGTCCGCCCCGTCCTCGGCTACCTCGGCGAACCGGTCGGCAAGGTAGCGCCACGGGTCGACGTCCGGGTCGATCTCGGCCTGGTCGTACGGCCGATGCTCGATGCTCAGGTTGACGTACCGCAGGCCGTCGCTGTCGGGCACCCGCCCCCTGGCATCGATCTCCCAGGGGTAGCGCAGGTCGATGACCGTGACCACGCCCAGCTCGAGGAACCGCTCCCAGTCGGCATCACGCAGCTTGGCGAGCGAATCAGCGCGGTACACCGTGCGCCAGACCACCGTCCGACCGTCGACCGTGCGGTAGCCGCCGAGGTCGCGGAAGTTGTGCAGTCGCTCGAACTCAACGTGCCGATTCATGAGCGCCCTCCGCGGTTCGTGCGGACCGCATCGCTCCGAGCCGCACCCGGTCGAGCTTCCCGGAGGGCGCCAGCGGCATCTCCGCGACCACGACGATCCGATTGGGCACCATGTGCTCGGGCAGGCGGACCCGGCACGCCTCGCGCAGCTGCGCCGTGCCGCTCGCCGGGGCGGTCGGCTCGTCGGCGAGGGACACGTAGGCGACGATGAAGGACTCGCCGCCGGCGGCGTCCTCGATCACGACCACCGCATCGAGCACCGACGGCTCCGCCCGCAGGGCAGCCTCGATCTCGCCAAGCTCGATGCGGAACCCGCGCAGGTTGACCTGCCGGTCGTTGCGGCCGATGTACACGTACGTGCCGTCGGGCAGCCGCCGGGCGATGTCCCCCGTGCGGTACCACGTTCGAGGCTCGGTGTCGCCGCCCAGCCGGAGCCGCAGGAAGCGCTCCGCGGTGAGGTCCGGCCGCCGGAAGTAACCGTGGGCGAGTCCCTCGCCGGCGACGTGCACCTCGCCGGGCTCCCCGTCGGGCACCTCGCTGCCGTCGGGCGCCAGCAGCGCCATCCGGTGGTGCGGCAGCGGGCTCCCGATCCAGGTGCCGCCCTCGTCCGAGCCGACCCGCTCCGGCGTCAGCGCGCCGAAGGTGGTGTGGACGGTCGTCTCGGTGATGCCGTACATGTTGACCAAGGTCTCGGCACCCGGCCGGAGCTGCATCCACCTCCGCACCGACATCCGGTCCAGCTGCTCGCCCCCGAAGATGACGTAGCGGAGAGCGAGCTGGACGGGGTTGCGCTCGTACGCCCTCGGCAGGTACCGGAAGAAGCTCGGCACCATGTTGAGCACCGTGACGCCTTCCTCGGCCATGAGGTCAAGGAGGGCGGCGGGATTGCGGGCGATGCCCGAAGGGACGACGAGGAGCCGGCCGCCGAAGAGCAGGCTGCCCCAGATCTCCCAGACGGAGAAGTCGAAGCTGTAGCTGAAGTACCACGTCCACACGTCGTCGGGGCCGAACGAGAGCAGGCCGTCCGAGCAGGACCGGAAGAGCTCCAGGACCGCGCTCTCGGTGACGGCCACCCCCTTGGGGACGCCGGTCGACCCGGACGTGTACATGACGTAGACGGGCGTGCCGGCCGGCCGGGGCCGTGGTGCGCAGGGGGAGAGCCCGGTGCCGCTGCCACGGGCGACGCGGACGACGTCGCGAGGCAGGACCGCGTTGTCCGCCGCTGCGATGGCCATGCGGACCTGGCTGTTCTGCGCCATGAAGGCGAGCCGATCGGCTGGGTAGGAGGGATCCAGCGGAACGTATCCGCAGCCGTGGCCGAGGACGGCGAGGATCGCCGCGACGACCTCCCAGCCCCGGTCGAGACTGATGCCGACGAGCTCCCCCGGCCGCACGCCGTGACTCGCGAGCGCCGCGCGGTATCCCCGGGTGGCGCGCTCGAGCTCCCGGTAGGTCACGTCGAGCGAGCCGTCGGTGATCGCCACGTCGGCCGGTCGCCGAGCGACCTGCATGTCAAACGCCTCGTAGAGGGACGTGGCGCGCTTCAGCTCACGCATCTTCTTCCTATCGGGCTCATGCGGTCCGGCCGATGTCGGATCCGGATCAGTCGGTCGGCACGATCGGCGCGGGCGGCAGGGTGGCGAGGGCCCTGCGCAGTCGGTCGTAGCTCTCGTCCAGGTCCTCGGAGACGTCGAGCTCCCAGATCGGGAGGCCCGCCAGCAGCGAGCGCAGGTCGGCCTCCACCGCCGCGACCTCGTCCGCGCTCTTCGCGGTCGCGTAATCCTCGCGGCACCTGTCGAGGGCCTCGTCGGTGCCGAGCTCGCGCGGCGCACTGCTCTCGCCGCGAGCCAGGAAGACCATGCAGGAAGGGCGGACCCGGGACACCAGCCGATGCTCCAGCTGCTCCGGCACCGTGACCCGGTGCTTGGCGCCGCCCTCGACCGGCATCCTCGCGGCGCCCGCCAGCGCCTCGCTGCGCTCGATCATCGCGGGCGACAGGTACAGCGCGCGCGGATAGCCCCACAGCGCGCCGCCCGGCTCGTCCATGTTCCTCGCCATGATGTCCTCACCGGCCAGCCGGGCCCCACGCTGCAGCGCCCAGAAGGTGAACGTGGACTTGCCCACGCCGGCCGCGGCCGTGAGGACAGCGACGCGCCCGTCGACCTCGACGGCTCCGGCGTGCAGCGGATAGCTGCGCGGCGAGCGGCAGATGACGTACAGGAAGAGCCGTTCGAGGATCCACCGTCCCCACACGACCGAGTTGCCGACGTCCGCTCGCGCCAGGCTGAGCGTGCCCGACATGGTTCCCGGGTGGAAGATGCAGCAGGAGCTGGCGGTGTCGATGACGATCGGGTCGGCCGTCATCACCGCGAGGTCGTGCGGCGGGTTCACGGGCTCCACCGGCTGGTCGTCGTGCACCGAGATGTCGAGCCGAACCGTGCGCACGCCGGGAGCGGTCATGGCGCCCGCCGCCAGCGCCGGTCCGAAGAAGCTCCGTACCACGTCGCCCGCCGACACGTCGTACGAGCACTCGGCGCGGTAGCCGTAGCACTCGTGCACGGCGTGGAGCCGGTCGGTGCCGAGCGTCGGGCCGGTGACCCGCGTGGTGGTGGAGACCTCCTGCGCCGTCGGGACGAGATGAAGCCGCTGGATCTCGCCGTGGGCGGTACCGGCGCTGTCGGTGCTGCTTGCGCTGTCGGCGTGCCCGCACGCGGCGCACGGCTCGCGGCGGAAGCCGGCGAACCGGTAGGTCACCTCCATGATGCGGTTGCGCTCCGTGGCCCGGAAGTCGGCCGTCAGGTGCACCCCGGCGGCGTGCGCCTGCGCGATGAGCCAGCGCAGTATCGTCGCGCCGGTGCCGAACGAGACCACGCGGCAGGACGTGGCCAGGAGCTTGAGGCGCCAGCGATCGGCGCTGCGCTGCACCAGCACGACGCCAACGGCACCGTGACTGCCGAAGCGGTCGGTCAGGCTGGTGACGAGCACGTCGTGGTCCGGCGCGGCCAGCAGGGACCGCAGATCGGCGTCCGAGTAGTGGACGCCGGTCGCGTTCATCTGGCTCGTCCGCAGCGTGAGCTCCTCGAGCCTGGCGAGCTGCTCAGGGGTCGCGCGCTCGATGACCAGATGCAGGTCCAGCGACCGCAGGAACTCGTCGCTCGAACCGGCGTGCTCGTCGCGAGCCTGCTCACGTTGGAAGCTGGCCGCGTACATCGCCCGGCGCTTCGCGGCGTCCTCGGTGACCGTGGCAGGGGTGAACTCGGGCAGGCTGGTCAGCTCCGCTGCCCGCTCCGCCTCGTAGATCCGTACCGACGGCAGCTCATGAGCCACCTCGGCACGGTCGGCCGGCTGGTCGTCGATGAAGGCGATGGCGGTCTCGGCGAACGCGAGCCGCTCCGCGATCCTGCGCACCGAGTCGGACTTGCGACCCCAGCCGACCTCGGGCACCACGAAGTACTCGGCGATCCCGAGCCGCTCGAGGCGCTCCCAGGCGTTGTCGTGGTCGTTGCGACTGGCGATGGACTGGAGGATCCCGCGCCGGTCGAGCTCCAGCACCGTGCGCCGGACCTGCTCGGTGAGCTCGACGTCGTCGTTCTCCAAGAGCGTTCCCCGCCATAGGGTGTTGTCGAGGTCCCACACGAGGCACTTGACGAGAGGCTGCCCCGTCGCCGTGCTGGTGCGCTCGGTCGCGGCGTTCGACATCGTCAGATCCTCCAGAGCGTGCAGGCCCAAGCAGCGACGGGGCTGTTGTTCAGAACGAGGACGTGATCGCCCTGCTGCAAGCCGCCTTCGGCCAGCAGGCGTTGCAGGTTCAGCACGACGTCCATCGCTCCGAGGTGGCCGTGCTCGGCGAGACCGCGCCGGCATACCTGATGGATGGGCAGGCCGAGCAGGGTCTCGTAGAAGTCGAAGGCTCCGGCGGTGACGTTCTGCATCACGGTCGCCGCGACGTCCGCCTTGCCGATGCCCGCGTCGCCGAGCGTCTCGTCGACCAGCCGGACGAGGCGTTCCCTGCTGTGCATGGCGAACTCGAACCGGTAGCGGTCGACGGACTGGCACTCCTCGCGCCACTCGTACCAGGGAGAGGACCGGTAGTCGACGCGGAACAGGTCGTGGAAGGCCCCGTCGCTCTCCATCCGGTGCGCCAGCAGCACCGGGCGCCCGCCGCGCACCATCGTCATGGCGCACGCGCCGTCACCGACCACGGTGACCGGGTAGCGCACCCGGTCGACGCCGGTCGGACGGCTGGCATGGGCGAGCACTGCGCTGTTGCGGCGCGGATCCGCGACGAGGAGGTCGCGCGCCAGCGCCCACGCCGCGCTGGAGCCGGTGCAGCCGAGACCGTCCACCGCGAAGGCGAACGTGCCGGGCAGCCCGGCCTCGGCCTGCACCTGGCCGACGTCGGAGCCGAGGAGCACGTCCGGCGAGCGGGGGCTCACGAGGATGAGCAGGTCGGGGCGGTCAGCCGTCCGCAGCCCGAGCCCGCGCACCGCCTCCGCGGCGAGCTCCGCGGCGCCGCGACCCTCGAAGACGCCCACGGTCCGCACCCCCGAGCCGCGGACGAAGTCCAGCTCGTGCTGCCTGAGCCCGCTCATCTCGGGCAGGTCGGTCACCGTCAGCCGCTCCTCGGGCAGCAGGCAGTGGATCGCGCCGATGCCGATGTCGGTGCTGATCTCGCGGCTGATCTCGTCCCGCACCGTCATGCCCACAGCGCCATCGCCTCGTCCGCCAGCAGCAGCTGGCTGATCTCGGTGCTGCCCTCGATGATCTCCATGAGCTTGGCGTCCCGGTAGGCGCGCGCCACCAGGTGCGAGGAGCGCGCACCGGCCGACGCCAGCACCTGCACGGCGGTTGCGGCACCGCGCGCCGCGTGCCCGGCGGCGACGTGCTTGGCGAGGACCGCCGCCACCGGGTGCCGGGGCTCGTCCGCGTCCCAGTACTGGCTGGCCCGCTCGCAGGCGTACGTCGACGTGCGCTCGGCCGCGTAGAGCTCCGCCACGTGCCGCCGGATGAGCTGATGCTCGGCGAGCCGGCTGCCGAAGGCCCGTCGCCGGTCGCTGTGCCGCACGACCTCGCCAAGGCACGCGCGCAGGATGCCGACGCAGCCCCACGCCACGGAGATGCGGCCGTGGGTGAGCGGCGAAGCCGCCAGCATCGTGACCGGCAGCCCGGCGCCACCGAGCAGGTGCGTCGCGGGCAGTCGTACGCGGTCCAGTCGCACCGTGGAGTGCCCGGCCGCGCGGCAACCGAGCGGGTCGTGGATGCGCTCGACGGTCACTCCTGGGGCGTCGGCCGGTACGGCAGCGACGGCGGCGCCGCTGCCGTACCGGCCGAAGACCACGAGCAGCGACGCATAGCAGGCGCCGGTCACCCACGTCTTCTCACCGGTGACGACGATCGAGCTGCCGTCCCTCGCGATCTCGGTCGACATCGCGGCCAGGTCGCTCCCGGCTCCTTGCTCGCTGAGGGCCACGCCGGCCGTCTCGCCCGCGGTGAGCCGAGGAAGGAGCTCGGCCTGCTGCTCGGCCGAGCCGAGCCGGGACACGGTCCACGCGACGATGCCCTGGGACGTCATCACGCTGCGCAGGGAGCCGCATAGCTCGCCCGTGGCGGCGATCAGCTCGCCGTTGTCGCGGCTGCTGAGACCGAGGCCGCCGAACCGCTCCGGCACGTCGGCGCACAGCACGCCCTCGTCGCCGAGCTCGCGCAGCGCGCCACGCGGCAGCTCGCCGATGCGGTCCCACTCCTCGGCCTGCCCCTTGGCGGCTCGTTCGACGAGGGCGATGGCCCGCTCACCGGCCTCATTCATGAGCAGGCTCCGCGGCGCTCTCGGGCCGCAGCCGCTCGATGAGCGCCACCATGGCTCTGACGCTGCGGAAATTGTCCAGCGTCAGCTCGTCGCCCACCACGGACACGCCGTGCGTCGTCTCCACGTGCACGACCAGCTCGAGCGAGACCATCGAGGTGAGCGCGCCCGAGGCGAACAGGTCGGTGTCGGGAGCCACCGGCTGCTTCACCTTGCCCGCAAGGAACGACAGCAGCTCGGTCTCGATCTCGGCGGCGGAGGGTCGGGTGGAAGAGGTAGCGCGCACGGTGCCCTGGAGCCTCTCGGTCATGGTCGGAAAAGGACGGTGCTGCGGTCAGGAGTCGTACGGGTAGAACCCCCGTCCCGACTTGCGGCCGACGTCGCCCGCAGCGACCATGCGGAGCAGCAGATCGCAGGGTTCGTAGCCGGCGTCGCCGGTGCGGTCGTGCAGGACGCGAAGGCTGTCGACCACGTTGTCGAGGCCGATCAGGTCGCCCGTCGCCAACGGGCCCGACGCGTGCCCGAGGCAGCCTCGGAAGAGGGCGTCGACCTCCTCGTGGGTGGCGATGCCCTCCTGCACGATCCGGGCGGACTCGTTGATCATCCGTTGCAGGATCCGGTTGACGACGAAGCCCGGCCCGTCGCCCACGACGATCGGCTCCCGGTCGAGCGCCGCGAGCAGGTGCAGGGTCCGCTCGAGCGTGGCCGGTACGGTGCGCGGCCCGCTGACCACCTCGACCGTGCGGATGAGGTACGCCGGGTTCATGAAGTGCGCGCCGACCACGTCGCCAGGGCGGCTGGCGTGGCCGGCGAGCTCGTCGACCGGGATGCCCGAGGTGATCGTGATCACCGGCGTGCCGGGAGCCACCAGCTCGGAGACCTCGCCGAGCACCTTGGCCTTGACCGACGGCACTTCCACCACCGCTTCCACCACCGCGGTGGCCTGCGCCGCCCGGGCGAGCGAGGTGGTCCGCGCCAGCTCGGGAACGGCCTGCCGGCGCGGCAGCTTGCCGAGGAGCTGACCGTGGCGGATGCGCGCCGGTACGGTCGTGGCCGCCCGCTCCAGCGCTGCGTCGTCCACGTCGACGAGAACCACGGGAACGCCGTGGCCGAGCGCGAGGGCAGTGATGCCCACGCCCATGACGCCGGCGCCCACCACGACGAGGAGATCGGTCTGCTGCGGTTCGGTCACGTCTTCCTCACTCATCTCGAGGGGACGGCTGCGAGGCGGCGGCTGAGCAGCTCCACGTAGGCCGGGTCCTTCGCCACGAGGTGCGTCAGCGCGGCGCGCAGCGACTCCCCGGTGGGCACGGGGCTGACTCCGGCACCGGCCAGCCATTGCTGCCACGCCGTCGCCTCGACCGTGGTGTCGGCGCTCTCGTGCCCGGTGACGTCGTAGAGCGCCATGCTGGTCAGCAGCTCGTTGCCCGACGAGAGCGCCAGGTCGGCGACCGCGGACAACCAGTCGGCACGGGCCAGGGGCTCGGTGCGCAGGCCCGACTCGCCGAGCAGCGCGAAGAGCCGCTGCGCGCTCAGTCCCTCGGCTCCCACCAGGTGGAACGCGCGGCCGGCCGCTCCACCGGTGAAGGCCAGGTCGACGATCGCCCGCGCGACCAGGTCGACGGGTGCCACCGCCATCGGCCGGGCGTCCAGCGGATGCGCACCGACGGCCAGCCCGGCGGCGAGCATGCGCCACAGCATGTCCTTGGGGTTGCAGGCGCCGGTGGTAGTCGCGCCGAGGATGACGCCCGGCCGGAAGACGCGCACCTGCATGCCGTCGGCCTCGGCGCGCTCCAGCAGCCGTTCGCAGACCCACTTGGTGACGCCGTAGCCGCCTTGGGCTGGGTCGAGCGGCTGCTCGCGGCTCTCGAGGACCCGGCCGCCGGCGCCCAGCGCCGGACCGGTCGCCGCCAGCGAGGAGACGAAGCTGACCTCGCGCAAGCCATGGGCCCGCGCCCAGCGCAGCAGGCCGAGGGTCGGCAGCACGTTGTCGCTCCGCAGCTCGCTGTAGGGCTCGGTGAAGACGACCCGTGCGGCGCAGTGCAGGACGTGCCCGACCTGGCGGCTCAGCTCGCCGTCCCGGTACGCGGTGCAGACCTCCTCGACGGCGCTCAGGTCGCCGACCACCACGCGCACCCGCTCCGGGTCGGGTTCGGGGAGCGCGTACGCCGCCGCCGCCTGACGCAGGCGCCGCTCGCCCTCGGCCTCGTCGCCGGCGCGGACGAGGCAGTGCACGCGGCGCCGCGTGGTCGTCAGCAGCTGATGCAGCAGGAACGCGCCGAGGAATCCGGTGGCTCCGGTGAGCAGCACGTCGGAACCGGTGGCGCGGGCCGGCGACAGCCGCCCCAGCGGCAGGGCGAGATCGGCGTCGACGAGCGCGCCCTCGCCATCGGCGGGGGACCCGCCGCCGGATGGCTCGCCGGCCGCCCGGCCGGCCCGCACGATGGCCGCGAGCCTGCGCACCGTGGCCCGGCTCCCGCCGGCCCGGTGCAGGTTCACCAGGATGCCGAGGCGCGCATGGATCTCGAGCCCCATCCGCACCGACAGCAAGGAGGTGCCGCCCAGGGCGCCGAACTCGGCGTCGCGGCCGATCGCCGGCGTGCCGAACAGCTCGGCCCAGATGTCGAGGATGGCGCTCTCCACCGGGTCCGAGTCGACCGGCGCCGCCCCGATCCGCGGCGTCCCGGTGTCGCTCGAGGCGCCGGCGTCCGGCGCCGGCGGCAGGCCGACCCGGTCGAGAGCCCAGTACCGCCGCCGCTCGTACGGGTAGGTGGGCAGCGCGAGCCGGCGGCCGCCGGCGTGGGCGGAGATGTACGCCCAGTCGACCGGCGCCCCGTGCAGCCATGCTGTCGTGACGGCCTCGTCCAGGGCGTCCGGGTCGGGCATGCCGTCCCGGCCGAGCGCGAGCGCCGGCCCGTCGACGGGGTCATCGTCCGGCGAGAGCCGCAGCTCGTACGCGTCGGCAGACGGGTGCGTCGCCGCCGCGCGAACCACGTCGGCCTGGCCGTGGAAGGCCCGCACCAGGTGCTCGAGCAGCTTCGCCGGAACGGCGTCCCTGCCCTCCGGCGCGACCAGGACGACCTTGCGGTGCTTGGCGCGCAGGGTGCGCGCACGAGGTGGGCGCGGCAGCCGCAGGACGGCGGCGAGCGCGTCGGCGGGAGCCGCCACCACCCGCCGCTCGGCGAAGGCACGGCGTCCGACGCGGAGGGTGTGCGCCACGTCGCCCGCCGGCGCGCCGGCGTCCAGGCATGCGGCGATCGCGCGCGACATCGCATCCAGCTCGACGCGGGTGCGCGCGGACAGCACCAGGCGCACCGTGCTGGCCGGCGCGGCGGACGGACGGGTCGGGACCGGCGGTGGGGCGAGCACGACGGTGGCGTTGGTCCCGCCGAGGCCCATCGAGTTGACCAGGACATGCCAGTCGTCCCCGTCGGCCACGGACGTCGGCTCGGTGGGGATGCGGAACGGGCTGTCCGCCAGCACGCCCGGGTCGCGGGGGTGCTCGAAGGACGGGTGCGGCGGAACGACGCCGGTGCGCGCGATCTGGACGGCCTTGATGAAGCTCGCGATCCCGGCCGCCCAACTGGCGTGGCCGATGTTGGCCTTGACCGCGCCGAGGGCGCACGTGCCGCTGCCCACCTGCGGCGTGCCGGTGCTCTCGGCCGCGGCGCGGAAGCCCCTGCTCAAGCCGCGGAGCTCGAGGCTGTCGCCGAGAGGGGTGCCGGAGCCGTGCGCCTCGACGCACCGCACCGTGCGCGGTGCCACGCCGGCGACCGCGAGCGCTCCCGCGACCACCGTGGCGAGCCCCGCCGGGCTGGGCGCGGTGAAGCCCGGGCGGGTGGACCCGTCGTTGCCCACGGCGCTGCCGCGGATCACGGCGAGCACGGGGTCGCCGTCGGCGAGGGCGTCCGCGAGGCGGCGAAGCACCGCGGCTCCGGCGCCGGCCCCTGCTGCGGTCCCCGTGGACCGTGCATCGAACGGGCGGCACTGACCGTCCTCGGACATCACGCCACCCGGCACGTGCATGAAGCCGACCAGCGGGTCGCTCACGGCCGCACCGCCGACGACGGCCAGGTCGCACTCGCCGGAGAGCAGGCTGAGTACGGCGTAATGCACCGCGGTGAGGGACGACGAGCAGGCCGTCTGGACGCCCACCGAGGGACCCCGCAGGCCCAGCTTGTACGCGACGCGCGAGGCGATGAAGTCCGCCGCCCCGCCGAGCGTGAGATCGAGGTCGTCGACGGCGGCGGCGAGGCCACCCTCGCGCCATCTCGCCGCCTGGAGCGCCACGGTGTACGGGCTCGGCCCGCCGCTGGCGAACACGCCGACGACCGGCCCCGCGCCGGTCTCGGTCGGCGCGTGCCCGGCGGACTCCAGAGCCTCCCAGCAGACTTCGAGGAACAGCCGCTGGCCGGGGTCGATGAGCTCGGCCTCGGCGGGGGAGTAGCCGAAGAACTCGGCCGCGAACAGGTCCACGTCCGGCACGGTCGCGGCGACCGGCACGAACGACGGGTTCTCGAGCTCGTTCTCGGACCGCCCACCGGCCAGCAGCCGCTCGGTGGTCTGCTCGCGCGTCGACACCGTCCCGGTCACGAGGTTGCGCCAGAACGCCTGCGGGTCGGAGGCGTCAGGGAAGCGGCAGCCGACACCGATCACCGCGATGTCCGTCGGCCGAGTCATGCGCGCTCCTCGTCCGCGCCGGTGCGGTTGCGACCGAGCAGTTGCGACCGGGCTCGTGGGCCGAGCCCCTCGTCGACGGGAGCGGTGGCACTGAGATCGCGACCGAGCAGGTCTGCCTGCGCGCGGATCGTGGGGTGTTCGAAGAGGTCCTCGAGCGCGATCGGGCGTCCGGCGAGCTCCTCCAGGTGCTCCTGGAGGACCATGACGAGCAGCGAGTAGCCACCCACGTCGAAGAAGTTGACGTCGGTGTCCTCGATCTCCGTGCCGAGCACCGTGCTCCAGATCCGCCGCACGTCCTCCGTCCGGTCGGTCATGGCTGTCCTTCGCTCCTCTCGAGCCCCAGCGGGGCAGGCCTGCCGTCGTCGAATGCGCCGTCCTGAGGCAGTACGGGGGAATCCGGGTGCGCGACGAACTGCTCGGCGGCGCGGGCGAGGCCACCCAGCAGGGCATCGACGGTCGGCGGGTCGAACAGGGCCGTCGCGTAGGCGATCTCGAGCTCGATGCAGGCGTCGACGTCCCGGAGCGTCAGCTCCAGCTCGTACTTGATGCGCAGTCCGGACGGTGCCAGCTGCCGCGCGCGCACCTCGGGCCCGAGGTCGGGCAGGACGGGAGGGTCGGTCACGGTCGTCACGAGAACCGGCGTGACGGGCGGGCGGCTGAGGCCACGACGTGGGTCGAGCTCGGCGACCAGGGCCTCGAACGGGACGTCCGCGTACCGGTAGCCGGCGAGGCTCTCCTCCCGCACCGCGCTCATGAGCCGGCGCCAGGTGAGGGAGTCGCGCAGGTCGACCCGCAGCACCAGGGTCCTGACCAGCATGGCCACCGCCTCGGTGACTGCGGCGGTCTCGCGGCCGGCCCACGGGTAGGCGAAGAGGAAGTCGCACTGGCTGCCGGCCGCCGCGAGGGTGGCGGCGAGCAGCGCCGGAGCGGCCATCGACGTCGTGACGCCCTCGTCGGCCAGCGCCTTGCGCAGCCGGGCGCTCGCGGCCACCGGCAGCCGGAGGCAGCGGGTGCCCGCCGCCGTCGCCTGGAGGGATGGGCGCTCGCGGTCGCGCGGGAGCGCGATGTCAACGGGTGCGCCGCGCAGGCGGGCGAGCAGCGCTTCGGTGCGCTCGGCGCGCCGCGCCGGGTCGAGCGCGGCCCAGCCGTCGGCGACGGCGGCGGGGTGAACGGCGGGCGGCAGCTGAGGACAGCGATCGGCCACGACCGCGCGGTACGCATCACCGAGCTGCCGCAGCAGGATCTGCTGCGCCCATCCGTCGGCGACGACGTGGTGGGCGACGAGAGCGAGGACCGTCCGGTCGCCGGCGGCGGCGACCTCCGCCCTGACCGGCGCGTCCGTACCGAGGTGGAACGGCGACCAGCAGATGTCCTCCAGGTGCGCGGCGAGCCGCTCGTCGCCGGCACCGGTCCAGTCGCTGACGGCGACCTCGGGCGGGGTGCCGTCGGTCCGGTAGAGCACCCGCCGGTCCTCGCGGTCGAGGACGAACCGGGAGCGCAGCGCGGGGTGGTGCCCGAGCACGTGCGCCAGGGCGCGCGCCAGCGCCGCCCGGTCCACGCGCCCGGTGAGCTCCACCAGCGTGGGTGCCAGGTAGGCCGCGCGCTGGCTCGCGATGCGGTCCAGGAAGACCATGCGCTGCTGGGTCGGGGTCGCCGGATAACGGCCCTGCTCCGCGGGCGCTTGGGCCGGCTGCGGCTCGCGGGGGGACTCGTGGCGGGGCTCGCGGCCGGAGAGGTCGCGCAGCCGGGCCAGGCCGGCAACGGTCGGCTGCTCCAGGAAGTCACCGAGCGCTAGCTGGACGCCGTGCCCGCGCTCGATCGCCGCCAGCATCCGTACCGCCAGCAGCGAGTGGCCCCCGAGCGCGAAGAAGTCGTCATCGGGCTCGAGCGCAAGCTCGCGGGCGCCCGCCGCGACAGGGGCGCGGCCGTCCGAGCGCAGGGCGGCGAGGAACTGCTCGCTCGCCCACCGCTGCCCCGCGTCGAGGTGCGCGCGTCGGCGCGGAGCCCTCGGCAGCGGGGTCGACCGCAGCGCGCGCAGCGCCCGGAGATCGGTCTTGTCGTTCGCGGTCCTCGGCATCTCGTCCACGACGTGGATCTCGCTGGGCACGGCCGCTGCGGGCAGCCAGCGGCGCAGCGGCCGCACCATCTCGTCGTGGGTGGGCGCCGGGCAGGAGCCGTCGAGCACCACGTAGGCGACCAGGCGCTCCGGGTCGCTCGCCCCGGTGACGGCGGCGGAGAGCACGGCGTCGTGCTGCTCCTCGAGCAGGGCGGCGACCTCGGCGGGCTCGATCCGGTTGCCGAGGATCTTGACCTGATCGTCGGTCCGGCCCAGGTAGCTGATGAGCCCGTCGGCCCTGACCGCGACGCGGTCCCCGGTCCGGTACATGCGGGCGTCGGGCTCGTGCGCCGGAGCGAACGGGTCGGGGAGGAAGCTGGCGCTGGTGAGATCGGGACGACCGAGGTAGCCCTTCGACACGCCGGCGCCCGCGAGATAGAGCTCGCCCGGTGCGCCGGGTGGCAGTTCCTCCCCGGCCGGCCCCAGCACGTACGCCCTGGTGCTCCAGATCGGCGCGCCGATCGGCGGGGGCTGCGGATCCGCCGGGTCGACCGGGGCCGAGAGGCTCGTGCACGAGACCTCGGTCGGGCCGTAGACGTTGCGCAGCGGCACGTTCCAGCGCCTCGCGCACTCCGTCGCGAGCGACCGGGTGAGCCGCTCGCCACCGAGGTAGACGAGCCGGAGGCCGGGGCCGGGCGGGCCGGCCGCCCGGTCGGAGCTCTCCGCGTCCAGCACCGCGCGCAGCAGCCCGGGCGTCAGGGAGACCACCGAGGTGGTCCGCAGCAGCCGCAGCAAGGCGCGGCCGTCCTTGCGCTCCACGTCGTCGGCGTAGACCAGCTCGGCGCCGGAGACGAGAGCGCGGAAGGTCTCGAAGGTGGCCGGGTCGAACGAGGTGCCCACCACGCACAGCAGCCGGTCGCGAGGACCAAGGGCGGCGTCCTCCGCCCACCACAGCACCGTGTTGGCGAGCCCCCGGTGCGGCACGGGGATGCTCTTGGGTCGCCCGGTGGTGCCAGAGGTGTGGATGACCACGGCCGTGTCGTCGCCGCTCAGCGCGGGCGGCCGGCGATCGCCGGTGGGGCCGTGCCGCAGCGCCGCCAGATCGAGGACCTCGACCCGGCTGCGCAGCCGCCGGATCACCGCGGCGCCGGCCTCGTCCGCGAGAACGACCCGGACGTCGAGATCGCCGAGCACGTGGTCGAGCCGCTCGACCGGGGCGTCCAGGTCCAGCGGGACGTAGGCGCTTCCGGCGCGGAGCGCGCCCAGCCAGCCGGCCACGAGGGCAGGTCCGCGCGCGGCGAACACCGGTACGACGCCGTGCCCGAGGCCGAGGCTCGCCGCGACGGCCCACGACCAGTCGTCGAGCTCGCGCCTGCTGATCGAGGTGCCGGCCGCGGAGACCGCGACGGCGTCCGGCTCCTCCGCGAGCCGGGCGGCGACGACATCGAGGAGCGTGCGGTCGGCCGGAGGATCGGTCCGGCTCAGGTCGCGAGCGGCCCCCACCAGCGCGCCGGGGACGGCGCGGCCCGGCTCGCGGCTCGACAGGGGGAGGGCGGCGAGCGGGGTGCCCGGCGCCGCGACGGCCGCGTCCAGCAGGGCGAGAAAGCCATCGCGGAACCGCTGGACCATCTCGGGAGGGCACGAGGCGATGTCGTGCTCGATCGTGCCGGTCACCCCGTCGGTCCGCTCCTCCACGAGCAGCAGCAGGTCATGCCGCGCCGTCCCGGTGGGCAGCAGCGTGGGTTGCCGCCAGCGCGGGTGACCGGCCGTCCGGGCCATGGGCATGTTCTGGACGCCGAGGGCGACGTCCGCCAGCTGCGCTCGCCCGGTTCCCCGCTTGGCCGCCGTGAGAGCCGTGAGCCGGTCGAAGGGGATGTCCTGGTAGGCCAGGGCGCGAAAGCACTCGGTGCGCGATCGCAGGCACAGCTCCTCGAACGTCATGGCCGGCGTCGGGCGGCACCGCAGCGGGACCATGTTGACGAAGCAGCCGACCACTCCCTCCAGGGCCGGCTTCGGACGGTTGGCCATGACGGTGCCGACGAGGAAGTCGTGCGACCCCGACCACCGACGCAGCGCTTCCTGGAAGGCGGCGAGGAGCACGACGAAGGGGGTGGCCCGCAACCGGGTGGCCAGCCGGCCGGTCCGCTCCCAGAGGTCGGTCGGCACGGGAAAGGTCAGCTGCCCGCCCGCGCGGATCGCCGCGACGCGCGCGTGGCGACCCGGGAGCAGTGGGGGCTCGTCCGCATCGATCAGCTCGTCGGCGCGCGCCGCGGCCCGGCCCTCCACGTCGCGCTGCTCCCACGACTCGCGCTCCCACGCGACGAAGTCCGCGTACTGAACGGGTGGGCCGGGGGACCGGACGGTGCCGCCGGCCAGGGCGGCTTCGTACGCCTCGAGCAAGTCGTCGAGCAGCGTGGACAGGGACCAGCCGTCGAACGCGATGTGGTGCAGCGCGATCAGCAGGCTGTCGCCCTCCGGCGCGCCCTGCCACAGGTGACAGCGCAGCACCGGCCCGCTCTCCAGGTCGAAGGGCAGGCGCGCCGGCGGCGCCAGCTCCTCCGGGGACGGCCGGGCGGCGAGGCGGCGCACGTGGACGTCGACCGGCCCCGGTGGGGCCACCAGCTGGACCGGCCGGCCGTCCCGGACCCGGTACGTGGTGCGCAGCGACTCGTGCCGGGCGACCAGGTGCGCCAGAGCGGTCCGGAGCGCCGGCACGTCCACCGGCTCGTTCCAGTGCAGCAGCAGCGGCACGTTGTAGGCAGCGGTGCCGGGATGGGCCTGCTCGACGAACCAGAGGCTCTCCTGCGCCGCGGACAGCGGCGCCTCCTCGGCATGGCGCCGGCGCAGGGCCGGGTCGCTGCGCGCGCGCATCGTCATCCGGCCTCAGCCTCGCGCGTGCGCCGCGCGCGCTGCGCAGCGTCGATCAGCTCGGCCAGGTCCGCCGCCAGCAGGACGTCGGCCGGCCCGAGCTCGACGGACGCGGCCTCGCTGATGCGAGACGACAGCTGGATAGCGAGGATGGAGTTGCCGCCGGACTCGATGAAGTTGTCCTCGGTGCGGGCGTCCGGGACTCCCAGCACCTCGCACCAGAGGCGCTGGACGTCCCGGTGAACGGGGTCGGCGCCGGGCCGGTAGCGGCCGGCGGAGCCCGCTGCTGCCGGCCCGCCGGTCCTCGGGCGCGCGCTCGCCGCGAGCAGCGCGGCGCGGTCCACCTTGCCGGTGGGACCGACCGGCAACCGGTCAAGGACGGTCCAGCGGGCCGGCACCATGTAGTCGGGCAGCACCGATGCGAGGCGGGACGGCAACAACTCCGCGACGGCAGCGGCGGGCACCGCGCTCGCGTGGCTCGGCAGCGCGAAGCCGACGAGGGACCCGGAGGCGCCCTCGCCGATCCGCTCGACCACCGCGACCTCGGCGAGGCCGGTGGCGACCGCCGCCCGCTCGATCTCCTCCAGCTCGACGCGGAAGCCGCGCACCTTCACCTGCCGGTCGAGGCGGCCGAAGATCTCCAGCTCGCCTCCCGGGCGCTGCCTCACCACGTCGCCGGTGCGGTACAGCGGGCTCCCCCCGGCGACCTCCGGCACGGTGACGAACCGCTCGGCGGTCAGCTCGGGCTGTCCCAGGTAGGCCAGCGCGACGCCGGGGCCACCGATGCACAGCTCACCGCGGTCGCCTTGCGGGACGGGACGCAGGCTCGGTCCGAGCACGTGGAGCGTGGTGCGCTGCACGGCGCGCCCGATGGGCACCCGCTCGACCTCGTGCAGCCGCTCGAGCGTGAGGTCGTAGTAGGTGGCGAAGGTCGTGGTCTCGGTGGGGCCGTAGACGTTGACCAGTCGCCCGGGCGGCGCGGCCGCGAGCACGCGGCGGGCCGCTTCGGGCGCGAGCGCCTCCCCGCCGACGAGCAGCGTCCGGAGGACGGCGAGGGAGGTCGGTCGCTCGTGCGCGATCACGTGGAAGAGCGACGTGGTGAGGAACAGGGCGTCGACGCGCGCTGCGCGCAGCAGGTCGAGCCAGCCATCCAGGCCGACGGCCGACACCGGCGGCAGCACCACGACGGTGCCGCCGTTCGACAGCGTCGCCCAGATCTCGAACGTGGTCGCGTCGAAGGCCGGGTTGGCTGCGTTGCCCACCCGGGTGGCTCGCTCGATGTCGCAGTACGCAGGGGCTTCCACGAGATGGCGCACGGCGCGGTGGGGGACCACCACTCCCTTGGGGCGGCCGCTCGTGCCCGAGGTGAAGCTCACGTAGAGCGGATCCTCGGGGGAGGGTTCGGCGCTCTCGGCCGGCGGGTCGCCGTCCGGCTCGGACGGCACCCCCACCCGGGCCAGTCCCTGCACCAGCGCGCGCGCCCGGTCGTCGGGTCGCGGCGTGACGAGGAGGCAGCGGGCCCCGGCATCGAGCAGCTGCGCTGCGGAGCGCTGCACCGGTGCACCGGTGTCCAGCGGGAGGTAGCAGGCACCTGCCCTGGCCACTCCCAGCATGGCTATGACGAGGTCGGCGGAGCGGTCGATGGCGATGCCGCATGCGTCGCCGGGGCGGACGCCCAGCGCGAGCAGCCGCACGGCGACGGCGCCGGCCAGGTCCCACAGCCGGCGGTAGGTGAGCTGCCGCCCGGAGGTGGTGCCGGAGGTGACGTCGTGCACGGCAAGGTCGTCGGGCCGGCGCAGCACGTGCCGGCCGACGAGGTGATGCACCCCGTTGCGGGAGGTCGACGGAGGCAGCGTCAGCCCCCCTTCTCGACGTGCGCCCAGAAGGTGCGGAGCCAGCACAGGATGTTCTTCATCGAGTGATGGCCCGCGTACGGCTTCAGGGCGCCGCCCTGGAAGAACCGCTGTCCTTCGATGGCGGGCCCGAGCACGCTGATCCGCCCGTCGACGGAGCCGTCCGGCCGGATCACCTGGAAGTCGTCGGTCAGGTCCAGGCCGCCCGGCTCGAAGCTCTCGCCGCCACCGGCGTGCGGGTTGCGCCACTTGCGCACCAGGCCGCGGCGCAACAGGCTCGGGTAGAGCGGCGCGATGTCGGCCGAGGCGTCGAAGGCAGGGACGCGGGCGTCCACCAGCACGTCGATCCGGCGGACCGCGCCCGTCCGCGGGCCGATGACGACGAGGTTGTCGCCGTCGGTGCCTACCCTGGCTCGCGGTCCCGGGGACACGTCGAGGATTCCATGCTCGATGAGCGCCCGGATCTGCTCCATGATCTCGGGCGCCGGACCGTAGGCTAGCCGGTTGTGCTGGCGCAGCCAGGTACCGAGGAACGCGCGGTGCGAGTCCGCGTGCAGGCCGCCGAAGTTGACGGCGTGCACGATGACGGGTCGCAGGCCCCGCCAGACGCCGTCAGCCGCGCCCTTGGCCGGGTTCCGCGCCGTGCCCTGCTTCGCCCACAGGTCGTCGGTCGTCATGAGCTCGACCAGTGCCTTGCGGTACTGCTCGGGCGAGGTCTGGTCGCTCGGCGGGATCGGGTCGATGGCGCGCTCCCAGGAGAACAGGTTGCCCGAGGGGAGCACGGCGTGCCGGGTCGGCGACTGCCGGCCGGCGACGATCGAGGCGACCTCGGTGGGGCTGTCCAGCGCAGCGGCCAGGCTCTCCCGGGCGCTCTCGCCGAGGACCACCTCCGTGTAGCGCCGCAGGAGCGCGTCGAAGGACCAGGGCCGCGGCTCGGCGCAGAGCGCCGCATGGGACGAGCGTCCTGTCAGCACGGACTCGACGGCATCGACCGCCTCGGCGACGCTGCGCTCGATCGGTTCGGTCAGCATGCGGATCGAGCGGTCGGGCGGCGCGATTCCGGCGGTCCGGTCGAGGAACTCGTCGCGGGCGGCGGTCGACGCGGCCATCAGGTGACGGCCGAAGTCGGGGCCGAAAAGCGTTGCGTAGTGCAGCAGCGCCATCTCCGCGACGACGAGCGGGAACAGATGCCGCTCGTAGTCGAGCTGGCGGATGGTGCGGTTCCCGATGGCGACGGGTGCGCTGCCGGAGCTCTCGCGCAACCGGTCGACCGACTCGACGGTGAGGAAGAACCCCTTGTGCTTGGCCGTCACCGTCTCCTGCGCCCGGGCGAACGCGAACAGCCCGGACTCGCTGAAGGCGACGATGGAGCGTGGCTCGAGACCGGAGGGCAGGTAGCGCAATTCTCCAGTTGCCGACCTCTCGAAGCGGCCGCCGCGACCCGCGGTGAGATGCAGGATGACGTCGATCCCCGTCAGCATCGTGCCGGCGCACCCGACGACCCGGTCCGGGCCGGTAAGGCTCCTGCTGAGCCGATCCTCGAGCGGATAGGCGCTGGCGACGAGCACGGAGCCGGACGCTCTCGCCACGCACTCGGCCCACGGCCGGGTGCGCTCCGAGCGCATCGGGTCGTTGTAGGAATGGCCGGTGAGGAGCAGCACCTGATCGACGACCGTGCGGGCAGCGGCGCCGCCCGGCGCGGCCCGGCCGCCGCTCCACGGGACCGATGTGATGCGCAAGGGGCGTTGCTCGCCCGCGCCGCCCGCGAGATCCTCGATGTCGATGACCTCGTGCTGGTGCAGGCTCACCGTGACCGACGGCAGGGCGCGCAGCATCGCCACGTAGCCGTCGAAGCTCTCGCGCAGGGCCAATCCGTGCAGATATCGCCTCGGCCAGCTGTCGGGCATGATGTCGAAGCTCGGGTCGCCGGATTCCTCGAACGCCCGCCGGCACCATTCGTACAGGCTGGGGCGCAGCTCCTTCGGCAACAATGGCCCGGCATTGTCGACGCTCTCGTCCGCCGCGAACGACAGCTGCCCGGCGATGCGGTTGAGATAACTGGTGCGAGCCTGTCCCGGGCTGTGCACCTGGCCGGCGCCGAACTGCCCGGTGCGCTCGAAGACGTGGATATCGACCTCGAGGGCAGCCTCGGCGGCGGTCAGCCAGGCCGCCAGTCGCTCCATGGCGTAGGTACAGTACGGCCCGCCGCCGACAATCGCCAGGCGGGTCCGGGCCATGACCGTGCTTCCCCCTCCCCCGAGAGCTCCTCGCCGGCGACCGGCTCGCATCGGCAGGTCCCGATCCGATTGTCTCGGGCGGCACCTGGCGATCACGATGACGCGGCACGACGAACATAGCCCGCAAAGCGACCGGCGGCCACCCCCACGGTACCCCGCCTCGGCCGCGATCATCGGGTGCGCACGATTGCGCCGGGCCGGGCTCGCCCCGCAGCGCCAATGCTAACGAGACGAGGGCTCAGGTCGATATGATCGATCGCGGATTACCGAGATTTGACCATCCCTTGACCTGTTCTTGAACGTCGCGCATCGGGAAGGTGCAAAGCTAAGCCCAAAAGGCGCCGACCGACCGACGGGTCCACTCGGCGATCTTCGATGTGATCATTCCGGAGGGGCGTGCGTGTCGAATCGATCAACATTGACCGGCGCGGCTGCGCGCATATGCGGACCGGTCGGCATCCATATTTGCTCGATATGCTGACGCTCGCGGACGAGGACAGCCGGCTGCCGTACGTCCGTCGCGGCTGCGGCCCGCCGTTGCTGCTCGTGCAGGGGACCGCCGCGACATATCTGCATTGGGGCGAACGGTTCCTGTCGCTGCTCGCCGCCTCGTTCGACGTGGTGGCCTACGACCACCGTGGCGTCGGCCGCTCGGCGCCCGTGCGCGGCCCGTTCACGGTGCCCGATCTCGCCGACGACGCGGCCGGCATGCTCGACGTGGTCGGCTGGCGCAGCGCCCACGTCGTCGGGGTGTCGATGGGGGGCGCGGTCGCCGCCGAGCTGGCGCTCCGGCACCCCGACCGGGTCGAGAGCCTGTTCCTCGGCTGCACCGGGCCGACCTCGCCCGACCGGGTGCCGGCGGCCCTGACCAGCGCGGTCGTGCGCGGCGACCTGAGCAGGACGCTACGGAACGTCTTCCGCCTGGGGGTGAAGGACCCGGACCGGGTGCGGCCGGGCGCCTGGGAGGAGTACCGCGACGCCACCCTGGCGCGCCCGGTCGACCCGCGGACGATCGCCCTCCAGATCGGTGCCGTGGCCAGGCACCGCAGCGCGGACCGACTGCACCGCATCGCGGTGCCCACCTCCGTCGTGCACGGCGACGCGGACCGCATCGTCCCCCCAGAGGCGGGCGAGCGGCTGGCCGCCGCGATCAGCGGCGCCAGCTTCACGCTGCTCGGCGCCGGCCATTTCTTCTGGCTCGAGGAACCGGAGCAGGTGGCCCAGCTGGTGGCGAAATTGGCGATGGACGCATAGCGGGTATTCCGAGCGGCGCCGAGGAGGATTCACGGGTACGGGGGAGCTACGTGACTGAGGGCAACTTGTGGCAGACGTTCGTGGACGTCGCCCGAGCCAATCTCGACCGTCCGGCGCTCGTCAGCCCGGAGGCGGTTCTCGACTACCGCCAACTGGCCACCGCGGCCGGTCTGGTGGCCAGCCGATTGGCCGCGCGAGACGTCGGGCCGGGTGATCTCGTCGCGGTTGAGATGCCGGTCGGGCCGCGCTTCGTCATCAGCGCGCTGGCCGCTCTCGCGGTCGGCGCGGCATATCTGCCGATCGACGTGCACGGTCCGGTGAAGCGGCGCCGGCAGATAATTCAGGCGGCCCGTCCATCCGTCGTCCTGCGCGCCGATGACGACGCTCTGCTGGCGATCGAATACCTTTCGGACGTGGCCGCCGAGGCCGAGTCGCTGGATCTCGCGCGCCATCGTCCGCGTACCGACGAGAATGACCCGGCATATGTCGTCTACACGTCCGGCTCGACCGGCGTGCCCAAGGGCGTCGTGATCGCTGCGCGCGGAGTGCATAATCTGCTGGCCGCCTTTCAGCGGCGCGCACCGCTCGAGCCCGGGCAGCGGCACGGCTGGTGGACCTCGCCCGGTTTCGATGTCTCCGTGTACGAGATGTGGAGCGCGTTGCGCAGCGGCGGCGCCATCGTGCCCGTCCCGGAGGCGCACCGCCGTGACGTGGACGCCACTATCGATTATCTCGTCGAGCAGCGCATCGATTCGGCGTACCTGCCGCCGCAATTCCTCCCGGCGCTGCGCGATCGATTGATCCGCGGCGGTCCGGCGCCTTCGCTGCGCCGGCTGCTGACCGGCGTCGAGCCGATCCCGGTCGGCCTTCTCGTCGAATTGCGCGCGCGCCTTCCCGGGGTGGTGGTCATCAACGGCTACGGGCCGACCGAGACCACGGTGTGCGCCACGTTGTGGACGGTTCCCGACCGATGCGCAGAGCCGCAGCGGCGAGCCCCGATCGGGACGGTCATCGAGGGCAATCGCGGCTTCGTCCTCGACGAGCGGCTCGCACCGGTCGAGCCCGGCGAGCCGGGCGAGCTCTTCGTCGCCGGTCGCGGGCTCGCGATCGGCTACCTGCGGGATCCGCGACGAACCGCCGAGCGGTTCCTGCCGGCCGTCGACGGCGACGGCCTGATGTACCGGACCGGCGACCTCGTGGTGGCCGACCCCGCCGGCGAGCTGACGTTCCTGGGCAGGATCGACGACCAGCTGAAGATCGACGGCGTGCGCGTGGAGCCGGCGGAGACCGAAGGGGCCCTCCGTCGCCTTCCGGACGTCTCGGACGTCGCCGTGCTGGCGTGGCCGGCGCATCCGGGTGGCCCCTCGATGCTGACGGCGTTCGTGGTGCTCTCGGACGCCGCGGCCGACGGTGCCGGTGACGACCTCTGGAGCGAGATCAGGGCGCGACTCGCCGAGGAGCTCGCTGCGCCGGCCATCCCCAGGCGCTTCTTCGCGCTGGAGCGGATACCGATGACGAGCGACGGCAAGCTCGACCGGTCCTCGCTCCCGCAGCCGCACGACCGGCCGGCGGCCCGCCCGGCGCGGAACGCCTTCGAACGGGCCGTCGAGGACGCCTGCTGCAGGGTGCTCGGCCTCCCGCCGGCATCGGTCCTGGACCTCGGGTTCGCCGAGCTGGGCGGCGACTCGCTCCAGGCGGCGCAGGTGTCGGCCGCGCTGCGCAGCGCCACCGGCCGGGCCGTCACCGCCGCGCATGTCCTCGCCGAGCTGACGCTGGCCGACCTGGCGGCCGGGCTGACCGGCCTTCCGGTCGTCCCGCCACCGCTCGACGCAGCGGATGCGCCCGATGCGGCGCCGCTGACCCCCGGCCAGGCGGGCCTGTTGGCCGTGGAGATGACGAGCGCGTCCCCTGGCGCGCTGCACGAGTCACTGGCCGTGGAGCTGCGCGGCGCGCTGGATCCGGAGCGCGTCGCCCGGGAGCTGAGAGGCGTGCTCGACCGGCATGCCGTGTTCCGCGGACGCATCGACGAAAGCACCATGAGCTTCATCACCGACGGCGCACCGGCGCCGGTCACGGTGCGGCCGGTGCCGGCCGGGGAGTCGATCGACGACGCGTGGCACGAGGCGCTCGCCGCGCTGCAGCGCCCGGCGTTCGATCTCGGTCGGGGGCCGCTCGTCCGCGCCGCGGTCGTCGCCGCACCGGCCACCGTGCGGCTGCTGCTCGTCTGGCACCACCTCGTGGTCGACGCGTGGACCGCCAGGATCGTCCTCGAGGAACTCGCGGCGGCACTCGCCGGCAGCGCACCCGATCCTCCGGTCGAGCGCGGTCATGCCGACTACGCGCGCCGGCAACGGCGCGACCTCGACTCCACGGAGGGAAAGCTGGCCGTGCGGGTGGCGGCCGAGCGGGTGCGCGCCTGGCTGCCTCGCGGCGAGCCGACGACCGGGCCGGTCGAGGGCTCCTGCCAGGTGCACGATCTGGCGGTCGGGCCCCGGGCGTGGTCCAGGGTGCGCGACTGCGCGCGGCGCAACGGCACGACGACGTTCGCGGTCGCGCTGGCCGCCGTCCTTGACCCGCTGTGCCGGCTGGCGGGCACGCAGCGGAGGTTCGCCCTCGCCGTGGCCGACCGGGACGAGACGGCCGATGCCAGCGCGGCGGGATACTTCCTCACCACCGTCCCGTTCGGTCCGAGCCCCGGTCGCGGGTTCGATGAGCCGGCCCCGCACGTCGCCCTGCGTCGCGCGCACGACGTCATCGTCGAGGCACAGGCGATGTCGCGGGTGCCGTTCCCTTCGTTGATGGCCGAGCTCGGGCTGCGCGACTCGCGAGCCGTCGCGCCGCTGGTCATCGCTTGGGACCGCGATCCGGCGACCGCCCTGGCCGTCCCCGGCTGCACGGTGCGGTCCCTGCCGGTACGACCGCTCGGAGCGCGCTGGCCGTGGACCGTTCTGCTCACCGACTGCGCGGACCGCGGGCTCGCAGGGCGGGTCGAGTTCCCGCCGTCGGTGCCGCTTGGCCAGGTGGCGCGCTTCTGCGCGCAGCTGGAATCAATGCTCGACGCGTTCACGGCTGTCGCGTGAGCGCGGTAGGTACCGCACCGATGCGCATGGTGCACCCGCCGCCACCGCTCTGGCGCGCCGGCGGGCCAGGCTCGAGTCGCGAGGGGAACGACGGTGCCTGAGGCGATCAGGGGCACGGAGGAAGCCGAAGAGGTGACCGCCGTTGCCGACACCCTGCACGGATGGTTCGCCCGCCAGGCGGCCAGGAGCCCCGAGGCTACGGCGCTCGTGACCGGTGGCATCGCGGTCTCCTATGCGGAGCTGCATGAGTGGGGCGGGCGCATCGCCGGGCGCTTGACAGCGGCCGGCGTGCGCCCGGGCCAGCTCGTGCCCGTGCTCGTCCCGCGTCGCCTCGCCGTGCCGGCCATCCTCGGCGTGCTCATGGCGGGCGCCGCGTACGTGCCGCTCGACCCTGAGTACCCCGACGCGCGCCTCGCCGGTCTGATCCGGCGGGTCGGCGCCGACGTCGTCGTCACCGACGAAGGACTGGCCGATCGAACGAGGACGTGCGCCGGGACGCTCGTCCTCGCCGGAACGGCGTACGACCGGGGCCCGCTCCCGACGAGCATCGACGTCGCCCAGGACGAGCTCGCCTACGTGATGTTCACATCAGGTTCGACCGGCACGCCCAAGGGCGTGCAGGTGACGCATGGCAACGTCACGCGGCTGATGTCGGTGACGTCCGACATCTACGGCTTCGGCGCCGACGACGTGTGGACGATGCTGCACTCCTGTGCCTTCGACTTCTCGGTATGGGAGATGTGGGGGGCCCTCCTGTTCGGCGGCCGGCTGGTCGTCGTCGACGGCGACCAGGCGCGCGCGCCCGACGAGCTGCTCGGCATCGTCGACCGAGAGGCCGTCACGGTACTGAGCCAGACGCCGGCTGCCCTCGCGGCGCTGGTCAGCGCCGACGAGCAGCGACCCGCCCGTCTCGACCACCTGCGGCTGGTCGTCCTCGGTGGCGAGCGGCTCGACCCAGCCATGCTCGGCGGATGGTTCGCTCGCCGGGGCGACGAGCGTCCCCGCATCGTCAACATGTACGGCATCACCGAGACGACGGTCCATGTCACGCATCGCCGCATCAGGGCGACCGACGTGACGGCCGACGGGGGAAGCCCCATAGGCGTGCCGCTGCCCGACCTGGCGGTGTCGCTGCGGGACGAGGACGGCGCACCGGTCCCCGTGGGCGCGGTGGGCGAGATCTGGGTCTCGGGCCCGGGACTGGCCCGCGGCTACATGGGCGACGACGATGCCACCGCGCGCGCGTTCCGCATGGCCAGTTGGGGTCCTGGCGACCGCAGGCGCACCTATGCCAGCGGCGACCTGGCCCGAACGAACGCCGCCGGAGACCTGTTCTACGTCGGCCGGCGCGACGATCAGGTGAAGGTACGGGGCTACCGCATCGAGCTCGGGGAAGTGGGCGCCGCCCTCAAGTCGCACCCCGACGTGCTTGACGCCTGCGTCATGACGGACACCGGCGACTCCGTCGGCTCGCGGCTGCTCGCGTGGGCGACCGTCCGGGTCCGTGGCACCAGCCCGGAGGAGCTTCGGGCGTTCCTCGCCGATCGGATGCCTGACCACATGGTTCCGGGCGAGCTGCGGATCCTGGACCAGATGCCCTTGACCGCCAACGGCAAGGTCGACCGCCGGGCGCTGCTCACGACCGCGCGCACCGCGCCGGAGCGGGCGGGCGCGAACCGTGCGCCCGGTCAGCTCGGCGATCCGCTGCACGTCGCCGTGGCGCGCATCTGGGCCGACGAGCTCGGCGTTCCTGCCGTCGCGCCCAATGACGACTTCTTCTCGCTGGGCGGGCACTCGCTGCTGGTGATGAAGGTCGTCGGCCGTACCCGCAAGGAGCTGGGGGCGGACGTGAGCGTACGGGCGTTGTTCCAAGCGCCGGTGCTGGCCGACTTCGTCGAGCGGGTGCGCGCCGGAACGGCACGTCGAGCGAGCGTGGTCGATGACCGGACCTGAGCCCTCTCGCGACCCGACCACGCTCTCGCGCCGGCCGGCTGTTGCGTCAGGAGGCCCTGTGCCAACGCCACTCCACGCATGTTCCATCGCCGTGATCGGCATGGCGGTGCGGTTCCCAGGAGCTCGCGACGTCGAGCAGTACTGGAGCAACCTCGTCAACGGCGTCGAGTCGGTGATCAGACCGGCGCGAGACGATGCCGAGGAGCCCGCTGCCGCTTCGCCGGAGGGCCGCGCGGACGGCCGGTACGTGCGCGCGGTCGCGAAGGTCAGCGACATCGAGTGGTTCGACGCCGACTACTTCCGCATCTCTCCGGCGGAGGCCGTCACCATGGACCCGCAGCAGCGGGTGCTTCTGGAGGTGGCGGCCGAGGCGCTGGAGGACGCCGGTTACGCCGGGGAGCGCGACGCCGTCGTCGGTGCGTTCGTCGGCTGCGGCGAGAATCATTACTTCCGCGAGCTGGTGGCCCCGCACGAAGCCCGCGCCGGGCGGTGGGGCGAGATCCGGGTCACGTTGGCGAACGAGAAGGACTTCCTCGCGCCGCGCCTCGCGTTCAAGCTCGGCTTCACCGGTCCGACCGTCACCGTGCAGACCGGCTGCGCCACGGCGCTCAGTGCGGTGGCGCTCGCGTGCTCGTCGCTGGCGGCCGGCGACTGCGACATCGCTCTCGCCGGTGGCGTGAGCCTGCTGATGCCCGACGTCAACGGTTACGTCCACGCCGACGGTGGGATCCTCTCGGCGGACGGCCGGTGCCGCGCCTTCGACGCCGATGCCTCCGGCACGGTGCCCGGCTCCGGTGCGGGGATCGTCGTGCTCAAGCGGGCTGCCGACGCCCGGGCCGATCGGGACTGCCGGCGGGCCGTGATCCGCGGCTGGGCGGTCAACAACGACGGGGCGTCGCGTGCCGGGTTCACCGTGCCGAACGTCGCCGGCCAGGAGGCGGTCATCCGCGCGGCCCTCGCGAGGGCGGCCCTCGCGCCCGATCAGGTCGGCTACGTCGAGGCACACGGCACCGGAACCGCGATCGGCGACCCGGTCGAGTTCGAAGCGCTGCAACGCGTCTTCGCGACCGGGGGCCGACCTGCGCGCAGCCTCGCGCTGGGTGCGGTGAAGCCCAACATCGGGCACACCGACGCCGCCGCCGGCGTCGCCGGCCTGGTCAAGGCCGTGCTGGCCGTCGAGCGGGCCACCGTCCCGGGGACGCTGCACTTCCGCGCGCCCAACCCGGAGATCGACCTCGCCTCCGGCCCGTTCGTCATCACCGCCGAGACCACGCGCTGGGACGCCGAAGGACCGCGCATCGCCGGCGTCAGCTCGTTCGGCCTCGGCGGGTCCAACGCCCACGTGGTTCTCGAGTCGGCACCGCCCGTGCCGGCCGCACCGGCCAGGCGCTCGCGCCAGGTCCTCGCGCTGTCCGCGCGCAGCGACGACGAGCTGGACCAGCTGCGGGAGCGGCTCGCCGGTCGGCTCGAAGCGATGGCCGCCACCGACGCCGCCTCCCTGGCCGACATCGGCTACACGCTCGCAGTCGGGCGCGCCCGCTTCGCCCGCCGCTGGGCCGCGGTCGTCACCGGGCATGTGGAGGCGGTCGCGCTGCTGCGCGCGCCGGGCGAGCGTGGCCGGTCCACCGCGCGATGGTCGCTCACGATCCGCGGAGCGCCGCACGAGCTGGCCGAGATGGGGGAGCGGCTGCTCGCCACCGAGCCGCTGCTGCGGCCCGCGATCGCCGAGCTGACCGGGCATGCCGGGCTCGATGGCCTCGCGCCGGAACGAGCCGGGGCGCTCGCCGCGCTCGGCGTCGCCCGGATCCTGCTTCGCCTGGGCCTGACCTTCGCCAGGGTGGATGCGCCGGGCTGGGCGCAGCCGGCCGCGCGGTGGCTGACGAGCGGCGCCGACATCGCATCCCTGGCGGCGGCTCTCGAGGCCTGCACCGCCGGCAGCGAGGTCAGCAGCGATGTCGGTCCCGTGCGCACCGGCGCCGACCAGATCGTGGTCGGCCCGTCGTTCGACCTGGCCGACGTGACGGCCGCGGCGTGGCGGTCAGGGATAGCGGTCGACTGGGCTGCCTATTACGGCGACGAGCCGCGCGGTCGCGTGCCGTTGCCGACCTATCCGTTCGCGCGCCGGCGGTTCTGGCTCGATCGACTCGAGCCGCAGCCGCGCCCGAGCGGCGACCGACCCGCGTCACCGCGCGTCGAGGCGGCGAGCATCGTCGACTACGTCGAGAAGGTCTGGCGCGAGGTGCTCGGCGTCGAGCGCATCGCGCACGACGCGCACTTCATGAACGACCTTGCCGGCGACTCGCTGTACGCCGTCGAGATCGGTGCCCGCCTGAACGAGGGGCTCGGGCTCGATCTGCCGGTCGACCTGCCGTTCATCGCACCCACGATCGCTGCCACAGCGACCTTCGTCGAACAGGCCGTCGCCAAGGAAGGCAACCTCGATGCCCACCCACAATGACAACGCCGCTCGCAACGACAACGCCGCTCGCAACGACGATGCAGCGCTCACTGACGACACCGTGCTCGTCCGCCGGTTCGACGTGACCGCGCGCCTGACCGATCAGGTGGTCGAGCTGTCCGAGCGCCCCGAAGGGGGCGTGCTGCTCGAGACCCTCATCGGCCGCTACGTGCTCGACCGCGACGCGCGGGTGGTGTGGCTGCTCATCGACGGACGCCGCAGCATCGCGCAGGTCGTCGTCGACGTCGCCGAGCAGGTGCGCCTGCCCGCCGCCGAGGTCCGCGAGCCGGTGATGGATCTCTGCGACCGGATGCTCGAGCGTGGTCTCGTCGAGGTCGTGACGCCCGCCGACGCCGCGGCGCTCGAGGCGGCGGTCGCCGGGTGAGCCGCTCACCGATCACTCGAGTCGGCCTCCAGCTCGCCGGCTACTCGTTCCCCGGCGTCATGGACAGCAAGCTCTTCGGGCACGTCGTTGACATCGCTCATGCCGCGGAGGCGTCCGGCTTCGACAGCCTCTGGACGATGGACCACGTCCATCAGATCGCCTCGGTCGGCGACCGCGAGGAACCGATCCTGGAGGCGTACACGACGCTCGCCGCACTGGCGGCGGTCACCTCGTCCGCGCGCCTCGGGGTGCTCGTCTCGGCCTGCGGCTTCCGCAACCCCGCGCTGCTGGCGAAGATGGTGACCACCATCGACATCATCAGCGGTGGGCGGGCGATCCTCGGCATCGGCGCCGGCTGGCACGAGGAGGAGTGCCGGGCCTACGGCATCGACTTCCCACCGGCCCGGGAGCGCCTTGCCCGACTGGCCGAAGCGGTCCAGGTCTGTCGCGCCATGCTCACCGAGCGCGCACCGCGATTCACCGGCACGTACTACCGAGTGGACGAGCCGCTCAACGTGCCGGGCCCGGTCAGCTCCGACGGTCCGCCGATCCTCATCGGCGGTGGCGGCGAGCGCGTGCTGATCCCTCTGGTGGCGCGCCTGGGCGACGCCTGCAACTTCTTCGGTGGACCGGCCACCGTGCGGCACAAGATCGAGGTGCTCGAGAGGGCCTGCGCGGCCGCCGGCCGCGACAGCCGTGAGATCAGCAGGACGTGGCTGGGCACGGCGATCGTCACCGGCTCGGAGCGGCAGCTCCAGGAGGCGCTGGAACGGCTGGGCACGCTGCTCGGCCTGGCACCGAGCGCCGCCCGCGGCCTCGTCCTGTGCGGCACCCGCGACGAGGTGCGGCGCCAGGTCGCGGCGTACCGCGCGGCCGGGGTCGACGGCATGATCGTCACCGTCCTCGACCCGAGCGATCTCGAGCACCTCCGCCTGGTGGGCACGACGCTGCGCGAGGCCATGGATGACTGAGCGCGAGAGCGCCCCAGGGGCCGAGGTCGACCTGGACGGGACTCCGGTCGAGGCGGTCAAGGCGGTGTGGGCAGCAGCGCTTGGCCTGGCGACCGTCGACGCCGACGAGGGCTTCTTCGACCTGGGCGCGAGCTCGGCCACGGTGGTGGAGGTGGTGCGCATCCTGCGCCGACGGTGGCCGCGGATCCGGGTCGTCCACGTCTTCGCCCACCCGACCGTCGCACAGCTCGTGGCGTTCCTCGAGGGTGCGTGAGTCGACCGTGACAGGAGGGCGCTCAGGCGAGTGCGGCGCGGACCGCCTTCGCAAGCTCGAGCCAGGCGGCGCCGCCGAACAGGTGATCCGCGGCCGGGATCTCCCGGAAGTCGGTCGTGCCGGTGGTCTCCCGGCGCCACCCGTCGACCTCGGCGCGGTCGAGCAGCTCGTCGCGCCCGCCGTACAGCACGGTGAGCGGTACGTCGAGGGGCCCGTCCGGCGCGTAGGCGTAGCCCGCGACCACGCTCATGTCCGCAGCGAGGATCGGGAGCAGCACCTCGAGGAGCTCGGGCTCCTCGCGCAGGTCCTCGGAGACGTATCGCGGGAGGCCCTCGTCCGGCTCGGTACGGGCGGCCGCGACGGCGCTCGGCGGGAGCTGCGACGCGACGAGCAGGTGGACGAGCCGGGGGCCTCCGGACCGGTGCAGCGCCCTCGCCACTTCGAAGGCGAGGATGGCGCCGGAGCACTGGCCGAACAGCGCGACGCGGGGCGGGCCCAGCACGACCAGGTCCCGGACCAGCTCGGCGACGACCTGGTCGAGGGCGGTCGGCAGCGGCTCGGTCTGCCGGCTCTCGCGGCCGGCGAGCCGGACGCCGTGCACGGTGGCCACGTCGCCGATCACCGGCGCCCACGCGCGGAACGGGGTCGCGCCGGCGCCGGCCCACGGGATGCACACGAGCGCCGTGCCGTCCCCTGCTCCGGCGCTCCAGGGAACGAGCGCCGACGACCGGTGCGGCGTAGTCATGAGGGCTCATCATACTCATCAAGCAATGAATTTACCTGCCAGGCGATCCGAGAAGCACGGTCCACGCAAGCAGCCACTGCCCGGGAGGCGTCAGATGTTCAACCCCACGATCGAAGTCATCGCCGCCCAGCCGAGGGTCCTCGAGCCGCCCGACCTGTCCTTCGACGCCCTCCTGCGGCACTTTCCCGGCCTCGCCGAGGCCGAGGCGGTGTGCCTCACCGGATCGACCGCAGCCGGGTGGAGCAACACCTTCAGCGACATCGACCTGTACGCGTTCTCGGACCGCACGCTCGACCTTCCGATCGACGAGACGATGGAGACGTGGCCCGGTGCCGACCCGAGCGGGGTCCGCTGGAGCAACTGGATGGGCGTCTACGACAACGCCCGCATCGACCTGAAGGTGTGGCCGACCGACACGCTGGCGACGGCGCTGGAGCCGTACCTCGCCGCAGAGGTCGAGTTCGCCGCCATGGGCGACTTCCTCCAGGACTTCGTCTACCGGCTCTCCATCGGCATCCCGCTGAAGAACGAGGACTTCTTCCGGCGCATGCGCGAGCTGCTCGACAGCTCGTCGTACCGGCGCGCGCTCGCCCGGTTCCTCAAGGCAGAGGCGGAGAACTGCCTCATCGACGTGGCGGGCCAGCTCGACTCCGGCGACGAGATGACGGCTCGCGTGTCGGCCGGTCTCGCGGCCGGCTTCGTCGCGGATGCCTGCCTGGTCCTCGCGGGGCAGCTGTGCCGCCGCAAGAAGTGGCTGCTGCGCCGCCTCGAGAGCGCGCCGGGGTGCGGGATCAAGGTCGACGAGTACCGCGCAGTGGTGCTGGACGGCGCGCGCCAGGGGGAGTCGGACGGCGACTGCGCCCGGCGCGTAGCCAGGTGGGCCCAGGCGCACATCGTCCGGCTCGAGGACGCTTTCCTGTCGGTGGGCTGACGTCATGAGCATCCTGTCGGCGCTGACCAAGCTCCGCGTGGCGATGCGCGGCCCGCGGGACCCCAACCAACGGCTGCTGGCCCTGTCGACCATCGTCAACACCATCGGCATGGGCATGTTCCTGTCGGCCGGCACGATCTTCCTCATCAGGTCCGCCGGGCTGAGCCCGACCGTCACGGGCGTCGGCCTCACCGTCGGGTCGTTGTGCGGCTTCGGCGCGGGAGTGCTGATCGGCGACCAGGCAGACCGCCGCGGCTCCCGCGAGGTGGTCATCGGCTCGATGCTGGTGGAGGCCACGGCGAGCGTCAGCCTGCTGCTGGTGCACAGCCTGTTGCCGCTGCTGATCGTGGCGGCGGTCGCGGCCGTCGGTCGCGCGGGAACCGTCAGCGCGCGCGGCGCGATGATCGGCGTCCTCGTCGAGGGGGGCAACGGCGCCCGCCTGCGCACCTACCTGCGCGCCGTCACCAACGTCGGGCTCGCGATCGGGACGCTTGGGAGCGCGGTCGTGCTCGCCGTCGACACCCGCCCGGCGTACGTGTCGATGATCCTCGTCGACACGACCACGTTCCTGATCGCCGCCGGCATCCTGGTGCTGCTGCCGCACCTGCCGCCGACCCGCGCCGCCGCCAGGGACGGTGCCGCGAGCGCGCCGGAGCGTCGATGGCTGGCGCTGCGCGACCGGCACTACCTGGGGCTGACCGCCGCCTCGTCGGTCGCGAGCCTCCAGTACTTCGTGCTCATCCAGGCCGTTCCGGTATGGGTCGTCCTGCGCACGACGGCACCGCGATGGAGCGCGGCGATCGTTCTGTTCCTCGAGTCCGTGCTCGTCGCCGCCACTCAGGTGCCCGCCACGCGGTCCATCGACGGATCCCGCTCAGCGGCGCGGCTGCTCGCGCTGTCCGGTCCGCTGTTCCTGGTGGCGTGGATCCTGATCGCCCTGGCGGCCGGGCCTCCCGCGTGGGTCGCGCTCACGCTGCTGCTCGTCGGCGTCGTCGTGCACTCGCTGGCCGAGGTGTGGCACGCCGCCGGCACGTTCGAGCTGTCCTTCGCGCTGGCCCGGCCGGAGGCGCAAGGCCAGTACCAAGGCGTGATCGGCCTCGGTCAGGGCCTAGCCGAGGCGGTCGCGCCGATCGTCGTCATCTCGATGTGCATCAATTGGGGCAAGCCCGGTTGGATCGTCCTTGCGCTGATCGTCGCTGCGGCCAGCTTCGTCTGCGCGCTGATCGAGCGGGCGTGGGCCCGCCGCCCGGCGACCGTGCCGCAGTCCCCGCCCGACGTCGCGACCTCGCAGGCGTAGGAGGGCGCTATGGTGGGGCACCTCCGTCCCCCAGATCTTCGAGGATGCGGGTGCAGGGACCCATGGCCACGCTTCGTCTCGCCCAGGACCCGGCGGCCGACGAGCTGCTGAGCCGCGACCCGCTGGCGCTGCTCATCGGCATGGTCCTCGACCAGCAGATCCCGCTCGAGTGGGCGTTCGGCGGCCCGCAGCGGCTGCGCGAGCGGCTCGGGCACGACCTCGACGCCGCCGGGCTCGCGGCGCACGATCCCGACCAGCTGGCTGCCCTGTTCAGCCGGCCGCCGGCGCTGCACCGCTTCCCCGGCTCGATGGCCGGGCGGGTGCAGCAGCTCTGCCAGCACCTCGTCGAGCGCTACGGCGGCGATGCGGCGGCGGTCTGGCGCGACGCCGCCGACGGTGCCGAGCTGCGCAGGCGGATCGAGGCGCTGCCCGGGTTCGGCAAGCAGAAGGCGCAGATCTTCGTGGCCCTGCTCGGCAAGCAGCTCGGCGTGCGGCCGGCCGGCTGGGAGCGGGCGGCCGGGGAGTTCGGCGCGAAGGGGTCCTACCTGTCGGTGGCCGACATCACCGATGCCGCCTCGCTCGCCAGGGTGCGCGAGGCCAAGAAGGAGATGAAGGCGGCGGCCAAGGAGAGCAAGGCCTGACCGGCCTCAGGCGCTCGTCCTCCCGAGCCGCCCGAGCTCGTGGCCCTCGCGATCGAGCAGCACCAGCGTCGGCCCGTCGAGGGCGATCCGGGCCGCACCGGCCACCCAGCTGCCGACGTCGACGTTGTCGCAACCGATCAGCGTCTGCGGGCCCGTGACGGCGACGATCGCGCCGGCCCTGCCGACGACGTACCGGCCGCCCTGGCCGTTGCAGCCGTCCGTGCCATGGAACCCGCCGTTCGCGTCGAACCGGGTGTCGGCCTTGCTGGTACCGCTCCGCGGCACCCACCGGCCGAGGAGATCGGCCTGCGTGGCCGGGGTCAGCGAGTCGGGCACCGGCGCAGCCGGGCCCAGGAGCTTCGTCAGATAGCTCAGCGACGGCGTGGGGCCCGGCGCCGGCACGAGCCGGGCGGTCGTCCACCCGCGCGCGTCGAGGAGCAGCCGGTCGGCGCCGTCGATCCGGTAGCCGGTCGAGTCGGTCACCCAGGCGGGCGGCTCGAACGAGCGCGACCCCATGCAGGCCTGGGAGCCGCCGTAGACGTAGCTGATGAACAGCCCTCCAGTATCGGCCCGCCAGCTGCCGGTGAGGTTGCCGCAGCGGCGATCCAGCGTCAGCTCGTCACCGAGGTGCAGCACCGCGCCCGGCTCCTCGCCCGTGGCCTCCTCCAGCCGCCACGACCCGACGAGCGCCATCGGATTCATCTCGAACGGGCGGGCGCCAGGCGAGACGGGGGAGGTGGGCGAGGTGGGCACGGTCTGCTTCCCTCCCGCAGCTGGGCCGGCGGCGGCGCTCGCTCCGCAACCGGCGAGCGCGGCCACCGCTGCGCCGGCGGCCACGGCCGCGAGGAGGGCGACGCGTGCCTGCATGGCCGGAACGATGGGCCATCGTGTCATGACCCTGTGACGTCGACGGTCACGAATCGGTTCCGGGTCTCACACCGGCGCGGCTGGCTCCCTGACCGCCGGCTGCGCGGGAAGGGCGAGGCCGCCGGTGCCCGGCCCGCGCGTCCTGGTCGAGAGGACCGCGCCGGTGAGGGCCACCACCAGCAGGGATGCGCCCAGCAGGTGCAGGTCGACCAGCGCGATCGGCAGGCGGGTGAAGTACTGGACGTAGCCGATGGTGCCCTGCGCCAGCTCGACGGCGACCACCACGACGGTCGCTCGCCGGACCGCTGCCGGTGCCCCGGTCGCGCGCACCGCGACGGCGAGCGCCGCGGACAGCCCGATCAGCAGCATGACGGCATCGGCGTGCAGCTGGGCGACCGTCCGCGGGTCGATGCCGATGCGGTGGACGTCGGGCGCGCCGGCGTGCGGCCCGCTGCCGGTGACGATCGTGCCGAGGTAGACGACCGCGGCCGCGACGACCACCAGGCTGATGGCCAGCCGGTGCAGCAGCGGGTGGATCAGCGACCGGGCCGGGGCGTCGCCCTCCCGGCTGCGCCGCACCAGCCAGGTGGCGGCGGCCACGATCGCCATCGACAGCACGAAGTGCAGCGAGACCACCCACGGGTTGAGGTGGGTCACCACCGTGACGCCGCCGAGGCCGGCCTGCGCGGGGATGCCGAGCGCGACCAGGAGCGCGCCGCGCCGGACGTCGCGGCGCACCGGCCTGGCCAGGTAGGCGCAGACGAGCATGGTCGCGGTCACGGCCGCCACGACGTCGGTGAGCGCCCGGTTGCCGAACTCCACGTAGCCGTGCCAGCCGAGCTCGCCGGTCGGCAGCAGCGAGCCGGGCGCGCAGTCCGGCCAGCTCGGGCAGCCGAGCCCCGAGCCGGTCAGCCGCACCAGCCCGCCGGTCGCGACGATGAGCACGTTGACCACGAGCGTCGCCAGGGCGAGTCGGGCGACGGCGCGCGGCCCCGGCCGCCGGCGCGCGGCGCGGGGGGCGTGCAGCGATCCCATGACGGGCCCATGCTACGGCCCCGGAGCCGAGCGGCTCAGCGCCGGCGGGCGGCCCTGGTCGTCCGGTGCTCGGCATTGTCCGTGGCCACGACGTGCCATGCGGCGAGCGCGATGACGGCGGCGCCGGTGGCGATGCCGTTCCACAGCGCGCTCACCCGGTCGAAGCCAGGCGGGTAGCTCAGCAGGAACGGGGCGCAGATCGTCCACGCGCCCAGGCCGAAGGCGACCCAGGCCAGGCGGGGCAGCGCCCGCGGGATCGTCAGCCAGAGCAGCGCCATCGCGCCGAGGAGCGCGCCGGTCGCCATGTGCGCGTACGCGACGGCGGTGGCCGGGTCGTAGGCCAGGATCCAGGGCGACACGACGAGCCAGAGAGCGGCGAGGAACAGCAGGCCGCCGGCGCGCTGCACCTGGCCGGCGTGGTCGGCCACCGGGTGCGCGGTATCGGGGTAGGCCGTGTTGCGCTCGGCCACGACGTCGCGGCGGGACCGTCGCGGACCGGTCTGCACGGTCGGAGGACCGCCGGGCTCCGTCACGGGGCCGTTATGCCCGGTTGCATCTGACTTGCACCTCGCTCACTCCCAGCGGAAGAGCGCCGCGGCGACGGCCAGCCCGCCGACCCCCCAGCCGGCGAGCGTGGCCAGGTCGTGCGGCGGGGGAGCCGCGCCGTCGCGCAGGACGGCGCGCAGCGCGTCGGCGAGGGCCGCCATCGGCAGCGCCTCCAGCAGGCGCCCGGCCGTGGCGCCGAAGTACGTCACCGGGAACAGCACCCCGCCGAGCACGAGGAGCGCGAACCAGACGAGGTTGGCCGCAGCGAGGGTCACCTCGGCGCGCAGGGTGCCGGCCATGAGCAGGCCGAGGCCGGAGAAGGCGGCCGTGCCGAGCACCACGAGCGCCAGCACGCCCGCCGCCGAGCCGTGCGCGCGCCAGCCGAGGGCGACGCCGAGCAGCAGGACGAGAGCCACCTGGAGGATCTCGACGGCGCACACCGCCGCGGTCTTCGCGGTGAGCAGCACCCACCGCGGCAGCGGGGTGGCGCCGAGCAGCTTGAGCACGCCGTACTGGCGCTCGTAGCCGGTGGCGATCGCCTGCCCGGTGAAGGCGGTCGACATCACCGCGAGCGCGACCACCCCGGGGACGAAGAAGCCGGCCCGCGCCGCGGTGCCGCGCCCTACGTCGGCGGCCGCCACGATCGGCAGCAGGGTGAACGTCGCGAGCAGCCCGAGCGGGATCACCAGCGTCAGCAGCACGCTCTCGCCGCGCCGCAGGGTGAGCCCCAGCTCGGTCGCGGTCTGGCGCCGCAGCATCGCGAGCGCCGGCGCGGCGCCGGGGCGCGGGGCCAGGTCGAGGGCGGCCGGCGGTGCGCTCACGGTGCGCTCACGGTGCGCTCACGGCCGCAGCTCCCGCCCGGTCAGCTCGAGGAACACGTCCTCCAGCGAGCGCCGCTCGATGCGCAGGTCGTCCGGCAGCACCCGGCCGACGCGCACCACGCGGTCACCGACGCGAGCAGGGCGGGGTCGACCTCGCCGGTCACCACGTAGGTGCCAGGACCGGTCTCGGTGACCGTCGTGCCGGCCGGGAGCGCAGCGCCGAGGCCGGCCACGTCGAGGCCCGGCCTGGCCCGGAACCGCACCTGCCGGTCGGCGCCGCCCCTGGTCAGCTCGCCAGGCGCGCCCGCGGCGACCAGGCGTCCGGCGTCGATGATCAGGACGGTGTCGGCGAGGCGCTCGGCCTCCTCCATGTAGTGGGTCGTGAGCACGACCGTCACGCCGCTCGCCCGCAGCTCCGCGATCAGGTCCCAGGTGGCCCGCCGGGCCTGCGGGTCGAGGCCGGCGGTCGGCTCGTCGAGGAAGACCAGCTCCGGGCGGCCCACCACGGCCAGCCCGAGCGCCAGGCGCTGCTGCTGGCCGCCGGAGAGCCGCCGGTACGGCGTGCGGGCCACCTGGACGAGCCCCAGCCGGTCGAGGAGCGCCGCCGGGTCGAGGGGGTGCGCAGCGAACGACGCGACGAGCGAGAGCATCTCCCCGGCCCGGATACCGGGGTAGGCGCCGCCCTGCTGGAGCATGACGCCGACCCGCGGGCGCAGTGCCCGCCCGTCCGCCACCGGGTCCAGCTCGAGCACCCGCACCCGGCCGGCGTCCGGGCGCCGGAAACCCTCGCAGATCTCGACCGTCGTCGTCTTGCCGGCGCCGTTGGGCCCGAGGAGGGCCGTCACGGTGCCCCGCTCGACCGCGAAGCCGAGCCCGTCGACCGCGCGGGTCGCGCCGTAGGCCTTGACCAGGTCGGCGACCTCGACGACGGGCGGCATGGCACCGAGTCTAGGGGGGCCGGCGCGGCGCGCCGGGACCCGATTGGCTGCCGCCCGCGGATATAGGTAACATCGGTGTTGTGAAAAAGCGGCCATCCATGAGCGGCGCGGTCGAGGGGCAGCTGCCCCCCGACCTGCCTGCCGTGCTGCCGGGCGAGCTGCCAGGCGATGCGCGCACCCGCGACCGGGTCGCGAAGGCGCTGCTCGAGCGCGGGCCGTCGACCACCGCCGCGCTCGCCGGGCGCCTCGGCCTCACGCCCCCGGCGGTGCGCCGGCACCTCGACGCGATGATCGCTGCCGGCGTGGTGTCGGAGGCCGCCGAGCGCAAGGTGCGCGGCGCCTCCCGCGGCAGGGGCCGGCCGGCCCGGCTGTTCGCCCTGACCGAGTCGGGGCGGGCCGCGTTCCCGCACTCGTACGACGACCTCGCCGCCGACGCGCTCCGGTTCCTCGGCGAGCGGATGGGCGGCGCCGCCGTCGCCGATTTCGCGCAGGCCCGCGTCGCCGGCCTCGAGGAGCGCTACCGCGACCGGGTCGCCGAGGGCGCGACGCCGGAGGATCGGGCGGTTGCCCTCGCCGAGGCGCTGTCGGGCGACGGCTACGCCGCCTCCACGGCGAGGGCCGGCGCGGGCGTCCAGATCTGCCAGCACCATTGCCCGGTGCAGCACGTGGCCGAGCAGTTCCCGCAGCTGTGCGAGGCCGAGACCGCCGTGTTCGGCCGGCTGCTCGGCACCCACGTCCAGCGCCTCGCCACGATCGCGCACGGCGACGGCGTGTGCACCACCCACGTCCCCACCAGCACCTCTGCAGCCGAGAGGACCACCCGATGACCACTACCGCCCAGGAGATCGACCAGCTGGGTCGCTACAAGTTCGGCTGGGCCGACTCCGACGTCGCAGGGGCGAGCGCCCGTCGTGGGCTCTCCGAGGAGGTCGTCCGCGATATCTCGGCGAAGAAGGGCGAGCCGGAGTGGATGCTCGCGCTGCGCCTGAAGGGGCTGCGGCTGTACGGCAAGAAGCCGCTCCCGACGTGGGGCGCCGACCTGTCGGGCATCGACTTCGACAACATCAAGTACTTCGTGCGCTCGACGGAGAAGCAGGCCGCGAGCTGGGACGAGCTGCCGGCCGACATCAAGAGCACCTACGACCGGCTCGGCATCCCCGAGGCGGAGAAGCAACGGCTCATCGCCGGCGTCGCCGCGCAGTACGAGTCCGAGGTCGTCTACCACAAGATCCGGGAGGACCTCGAGGAGCAGGGCGTCATCTTCCTCGACACCGACACCGGGCTGCGCGAGCACGAGGACCTCTTCCGCGAGCACTTCACGTCGGTCATCCCGGCCGGCGACAACAAGTTCGCGGCGCTCAACACCGCGGTGTGGTCGGGCGGCTCGTTCATCTACGTGCCGAAGGGCGTCAACGTCGAGATCCCGCTGCAGGCCTATTTCCGCATCAACACCGAGAACATGGGCCAGTTCGAGCGGACCCTCATCGTGGTCGACGAGGGCGCCTACGTGCACTACGTCGAGGGCTGCACGGCGCCGATCTACTCGTCCGACTCGCTGCACAGCGCCGTCGTCGAGATCATCGTGAAGAAGGGCGGCCGCTGCCGCTACACGACGATCCAGAACTGGTCCAACAACGTCTACAACCTCGTGACCAAGCG
>JBJMHZ010000022.1:0-36055 GCA_045807125.1 Frankiaceae bacterium | reverse complement strand
GGCCGCCAGCAACTACACCGGCAACGTCGCGCTCATCACCCCCAAGCCGACCGGCAACACCTCGTACTGCATCGAGGCCACCTCGGCCTCCGGCAAGCTGATGCACTACGACAGCTCGGCCGGCGGCCTGGTCATGGGCTCGCTCTGCCCGTGACGATCGGCTGACGATCGGCTGACGATCGCCAGATCGCACCAAGCTCGAAGGCTGTGGCCCGCGGCACCCGCCGCGGGCCACGGTCGTGCCCGGCCCCTTCCCGTCACACGACCGGGGGCCGGGCCTTGCTGCATTCGGAGGTCAAGGCAACGGGGGGAGCTACCGATCATCGCGGAAGTCATTCATCCGACGGAGGCCTCCATGGTGCCCTGTCACCTCATCGGTGAGCAGGACGACGAGGGATTCACCCTCATCGAGCTGCTCGTCGTCATCCTCATCATCGGCATCCTCGCCGCGATCGCCATCCCCGCGTACCTGGGCCACCGCGAGCGCGCGTACGACGCGGTCGCCAAGTCCGACCTGAACCAGCTCGCCGAGTTCCAGGAGGTCTACCTCGAGGACCACAACACCTACGGCACGATCGCCCAGCTGATGGCCGACGGCATGGCCATCGTCCCGAGCCAGGGCGACACCGTGTGGGTCATCCGCTACGACGGCCAGCGCTCCTACTGCCTGAAGGCGCGGGCGACCGGCTCGTCGCACACGTGGTTCTACGACAGCGCCGGCGGCGGCATGCAGCCGAAGGGCGCAGCGGACTGCACGGCGACCACCAGCGGCACCGCCGGCGACTCGGCGACCCGCTGAGCCGGCGCAGGATCGCCCGTCCGGCGGTCAAGGCGAGATCGTCACCTGCCGAAACAGGCAACATGCGGAGTCCCTTGGGCCGTTCGGGCCTGCGCGCTCGAGCGTTCGGGCGACGAGACGACGGCTTCACGCTCATCGAGACGGTGGTGGCGCTCGGCATAGCCACCGCCGTCTTCATGGCCCTGGCCGCCGCGGCGATGACCGGTCTGCGGGCATCGCTGACGTCGCAGCAGAACCAGCAGGCCGGTGACGTGCTCACTCAGACGATCGAGCAGCTGCGCGACATGACGTACGGCCGGGACGGGCTGCAGATCAGCAGCGCCGACGCGACCCTCGCGTCCGACGGCGCCATCACCTCCTGCGCCAGTGCCAGCGGCAGGTGCTACGACCCAGGGCTCGGAACGGGCACGGAGGCCCTCCAGGTCAGCGGCACCGGCCAGATCGCCAACCACAAGCAGACGGTGACGACGAACCACTACACGTTCACCGTCTACCTGTACGTGACCAGGCCAGGCAACGTCGCGCACCCCGGTGACGCGTACGGCGCCGACTACGAGCGGGTCACCGCCGTCGTGCAGTGGTCGTCGTACGGCAAGCAGCACACCCGCAGGGCGTCGTCCACGGTGACCGACACCGTCCGCGGCCTGCCGCTGCCGCGGTTCAAGCTCTCCGCGGTCGGCGACCAGAACCCGACCCTCAACCCGCAGAGCCAGCTCGTCTACGGCATGAAGGTGCAGAACCTGGGCGCCCGCGACTGCTGGAACATCACGTCGAGCGACAACTCCTTCGTCTACTACGTCGACTCGGACGCCAACGGGCTCTACGACGACACGACCGACACGCCGCTGGCAACGTGCCCGGCGGCCGGCTCCGCGTTCGTGGAGCCGACCAAGAGCGTCGTGGTGTTCGCGGTCAAGACCTTGCCGGGGACCCCGGGCACCTACACGCAGACGGTGACCTTCACCGCCACGTCCTGGGCGCAACCGGGATCGGCCACCGCGTCGCAGACGCTGACCAACACCTACACCGTCGTGAACGGCGTCGTGACGTCGACGCCGACCCCGACGCCCACCGGCACGGCGACGCCCACCCCCACGGCGACGCCCACCCCCACCCCCACGCCGACCGGCACGGCAACGCCGGTGACCTGCTCCGCCTTCGCGTCGGGCGCCACCGTGCCGACCGTGCCGAGGAACTACACGGCGATCGGCTACTTCGTGCACAACGCCAACCCCAACACGGCCGACACCACGGCGCAGGCGACGATGGGCCTGGACCGCACCGCCCCGGTCAGCACGTGGCTCTACGACTACTCGACGAACGTCGCGGCCTCGACGCCCGGCCGGACGGTGCAGGCCGGCGGATCGGGCGCCACCGAGGCCAACGTGACCAAGGCCGCGGACTGGCGGCTCCAGATCAACCAGATGTTCGTCTCCGGCTCGGCAGCCTTCGTCGGCTACGCCGCCCCGGCCAATGGCGATGCGCTGACGCACGGCACGATCAGCGTCTACCTCAACTCGGTCTCCTCGACGGGAACGGTGACGCCGCTGTCGTCGGCGACCTTCGACGCCGCCCAGTGGGGCTGCCCCGGCTTCCGGAAGTTCGGCGTCTCGCTGCCGATCTCCGGGTCGATCAAGCTCTCGACCAACTCGTGGATCGACGTGCGGGTCGAGGTCACCGGCTCGTCGCCGATGGTGCTGGCGTACGACACCACCACGTTCCCAGCCACCCTCGCCGTGCCGGAGAAGTGACATGCGACGCCTGAGAGCGCAGCGATGGCGGGGCCGCGACGACGCCGGCATCAGCCTGGTCGAGCTGCTCGTGACCGTCGTGCTCATGGGGATCCTGAGCGCCGGCGTGACCAGCGCCGTCATCGCCGCCAACCGGGTCTTCCAGCACGACGACGACGAGACGACCGGTCTCGGCGACGTGCGCACGGTGGTCGAGCGGATGGGGCGCGACGTCCGCGAGGCCCGTGGCGTGGCCACGGGGGCCACGCACACCCAGCTGCAGGTGTGGATCGACTACAACTCGGACTACAAGAGCGAGGACAACGAGATCATCACCTGGCGGCTCAAGCCGCACGGTGACGGCGTGCACTACGACGTCGTGCGCGTGGTGGGCACCGGTGCCGGAGCGACCGAGGTGGTCGAGGCGCGCACCCTCATCGTCAACTTCGCGTTCTGCTACCTGGCCACCACGGTCGTCACGCAGACGATGCCCGACGTGACGACCTGCGCGAGTCCCGACACGTCGAAGACGCAGGTCGTCGTCACGCAGATGCAGTACGACGCCCACGCCGGGTCGGGCTCGCAGCCACGCGTCGTCTTCTTCCAGGACCGGCTCCGCAACTTTGGCGGTATCACATGATCTGGCTCGTCCGTTCGATGCGCCGGGCCCGTCGCGACGACGCCGGCTTCTCGATGATCCTGGTGATGGGCTTCATGCTCGTCGTCACCGTGCTCGTCATCGGCGCGCTCGGCATCGCGACGAACTCGTTGCGCTCCAGCAGCCAGCACGTGTCGTTCGAGCAGGCGCTCTCGGTGGCCGAGAACGGCATCGACCAGGGTCTCGGCCGGCTCCAGAAGGCCTACACCGACTACGTGGCCGACTATCCGATCCCGGACAACGTGACGGCGAGCGACCCCACCCCGCTGTGCACCGCCGACCCGAACAACTGGCTGGCCCCGGCGGGCGGGTTCGCCTCCGAGGCGGCCGAGCGATCGTGGGCCCGTACCAAGCTCAACGCGCTGGCGGCCGCCCACCCCGAGTGCATCCAGACCACCGTCGGCGGCCAGTTCCTCATCCTCAAGCCGTCCAACCGCCAGGTGGTCTACGCCATCGGCTGGGCGCCGTCACGGGCCAACCCGACGAAGACGCGGCTGGTCAAGGCGGAGTACATCTTCGCGCCGTGGCGGCCCGAGGTGGCCGTGCTCACCGGCGGCAACCTGGAGATCGACTCGAGCACGACCATCACCAACGTCGACAACTCGCTCACCGAGGGCGGCGTGCACACCAACGGGTCGATCAACGTGCAGGGCAACCCGACCGTCTACGGCGAGGTGTCGTCGTCGACCAGCTCGTCCGCCGCCAGCAACAAGTTCTACTCCAACCCGGGCGGTGCGGTGCAGACCGAGCCGCCGATGAAGCTGCCGGCCATCAGCGGCAAGCTGATCTACATGACCTCGATGCAGAGCGGCGACTACACCGAGACCGACTGGTACGACCTGTGCCCGGACGGCAAGGTGCGCAAGCCGTCGATCGCCGGTCCGTGCGCGAACGCCGCGGCCGGCGCCGTCGAGGCCGACCTCTCGTCGGGCGGCACGTTCCGCGGCTGGTCGTTCGGGACGGTCAGCGGGGTGCCGACGTGGACGGCCACCAAGGACGTCATCGGCAACGCCGTCTACTACGTCAGCGGCGGCAACATCACGAGCGGCAACGGCAACGCGAGCCTGACCAGCACGACGCTCATCGCGACGGCCCAGAACAACAAGGTGTGCCCCAAGGTCGGCGGCAACATCAACTGGGACCACTACAACATCGCCCAGCCCAAGGTGAGCGGGCTCTTCATGCTCGCCGAGGCCGACCTGGCGACCGGATCGAACTTCTCAGCCGGCTCCCCGAGCGCGACCGGGCAGTTCGTCGCCGGCGACCAGGTCAACATGCAGACGTCGAGCAACGGCGCGTACGGCTCGGTGGTGGCGGCTGACCAGTGCGCACCGTCGGCCGGCGAGACCAACGTGATCAAGAACCCGGCCATCACGTTCTCGCCCAACACCGACTCGCCGTTCGCGAGCATCATCAACACGACACTCTGGCTGGAGTACGTCGGCACGTGACGCCCGTCGGGACCTCCGGCTGATAGACATTCCGCTGTGACCGTTGCCCTGCTCGCCGGCTGCGGCGTCCTCGGACTGCTGATCGGCTCGTTCCTCAACGTCGTGATCTGGCGGGTGCCGCGCAACGAGAGCATCGTCCGGCCGCCGTCGCACTGCCCGGCGTGCGACCGGCCGATCCGCTCGCGCGACAACGTGCCGGTCGTGTCGTGGCTCGCCCTGCGCGGGCGGTGCCGGGACTGCCGGACGCGCATCAGCGCGCGCTATCCGGCGGTCGAGCTGCTCACCGGTGCGGTCTTCGTCGCGATGGGCTGGCGCATCGGCGTCGACCTCGAGCAGCACGTCGCGCTGCTCGGCTTCCTCGTGCTCGGCGCGGTGGGCGTCGCCCAGGCGATGATCGACATCGACGTCAAGCGGCTTCCGTTCCGCATCACCAACGTGGCCTGGGCAGCCGGTCTCGTGCTGCTGCTCGGCCAGACCCTCGTCGACGGGCACTGGTGGCCCTACCTGCGCGCGCTCATCGGCATGGCGGCGCTGTTCTCCTTCTACGATCTCCTCGCGTTCATCCAGCCGAGGGGCATGGGCCTCGGCGACGTGCACCTCGCCGGCCCGCTCGGGCTCTTCCTCGGCTGGCTCGGGTGGTCGTCGCTCGCGGTCGGCGCCTTCATGGGGTTCCTCGTCGGGGGTCTCGGCGGCATCGCGCTGATCGCGGGCCGCCGCGCCGGGCTGAAGTCCAGCATCCCGTTCGGCCCGTACATGCTCGCCGGAGCGCTCATCGCCATCCTGGTGGGCCAGCAGATCGGCGATGCGTACCTGTCGGTGACGTTCCACTGAGCCTCGCCCGCCGTCACACCGGCGGGTGAGGCCGCACTGCGCCGCTCGGCCTACAACAAGTCGGCCTTCCTGCTCAAGCACGCGAGGCGCCGTACCGATCCCCTCCCTTGACGTGGAGCGCAGCCCTCGCCCGTGAGCGGGCGCTGCGATCCGGAGCATGAGGAAGGCAGGCGATCCGGCAGTGGCAGGACGATCCGCCGTCGGTCTGGACATCGGGACCTCCGGCGTACGAGCAGCCGAGCTGTCGTTCGGCAAGGGCATCTCGACCCTGCAGCGCTTCGGTCAGGTCGCACTGCCGGCCGGTGCCGTCAAGGACGGCGAAGTGGTCGACGAGCAGACCGTGGCGAACGCGCTCAAGCAGTTGTGGGCGCAGGCCCACTTCTCCAGCAAGAAGGTCGTGGTCGGCGTCGCGAACCAGAAGGTGGTCGTGCGCCAGATCGACCTCCCGTGGCTACCCGCCGACGAGCTCCGCAAGTCGCTGCCCTTCCAGGTGCAGGACTTCATCCCGATCCCGGTGGAGCAGGCGATCCTCGACTACCACCCGGTGGAGGACGTCGTCGACGAGAACGGGACGCGCACCCTTCGCGTCCTGCTCGTCGCCGCCGCAAGGGACATGGTCACCTCGATGCTCGGCGCGGTGACCCGCGCCGGCCTCGACCCGGTGATGGTCGACCTCACGCCGTTCGCGGTGCTGCGCTCGCTCGCGCCGATCGAGGAGGTCGGGATGTCGGGAGTCCCGGCGGAGGCTATCGTCGATGTCGGGGCGAGCGTCACCAACATCGTCGTGCACCAGGGCGGCGTGCCGCGCTTCGTCCGCATCCTCCTGATGGGCGGTGCCGACGTCACCGAGGCGGTGGCCGACCGCATGGGCGTCCCGCTCGAGCACGCCGAGTCGGTCAAGCAGCAGATGGGGATGCTGGGCGCGACCACCGCCGGCACCGAGAGCCACCCGGCGAGCCGGGTGATCGAGTCGACGGGCGCCTCGTTCGTCGAGGAGGTCCGCGGCTCGCTCGACTACTACCTCGCGCAGCAGGGCGCCGCCCGGCTGCGGCGGATCCTCGTCACGGGCGGCGGCTCGCGGCTCGCCGGCATGGCGGAGCGGCTCTCGGCCGCCACCCGGCTGCCGGTCGAGCTGGCCACGCCGATGACGAGCCTCCGCATCGGCAAGACCGGCCTGTCGCCGGATCAGTTGACCTACGTCGAGCCGCTGGTCGCCGTGCCGGTCGGGCTCGCCATGGGGGTGGCCTCGTGACGACTCAGACCCGCGTCGACGCTCCGGCGCTGCCGCGCGTCAACCTGCTCCCGCCCGAGATCGCGGATGCGCGCCGGTTCAAGCGCGTGCAGATGGCGCTCGGCGGCGCGGTCGCGCTCGCCGTGCTCGCGGTGGGCGGCCTGTACTACCAGGCGCACAGCGGCGTCTCCGCCGCGAACGACGACGTGACCCGCGCGCAGCAGGAGGGCACCAGCCTCCAGCACGAGCTGACGACGTACCAGAACGTGACCGCGGTCAAGAGCCAGGTGGAGACGGCCGAGGGCTACCTCCACCAGGCGATGGGGCCGCAGGTGCTGTGGTCGCACTACCTGTCCGACCTGACGCTGACGCTGCCCGGGAACGTCTGGCTGACCACCATGCAGATCAACCTCGTCGGGCAGGCCGGCGCGTCGAGCGGCAGCAGCCAGGGCGTGCAAGGCGCGCTCCCGGCGGCCGACGCGATCGGCGCCGTCGAGCTGCAGGGCTCCGCGCTGAGCCAGCGCGACGTCGCCGCGGTGCTCGCATCGATCGCCAAGGAGAAGGGCTTCAACAACTCCTACCTCACGAAGTCCGTCGAGGCGGTCATCACCAACAGCACGAAGAAGGTCGCCAACTTCGACGTGACCGTCAACGTGACCATGAAGGCCCTGTCCGGCCGCTACCTGACGCCGATGGCTGGTGAGTGAAGTGGACAAGTTGCGTCAGCTGACGGCCCTCACGGTGGTGGCGGTCCTCGCCATCGTCGCGGGCGGCTGGTTCGTGCTGGTGTCGCCGCAGCGGTCGAAGGTGACCACCCTGCACCAGCAGGCGGCCAACCAGCAGCAGCAGAACGGGCAGCTCAGCACGGAGATCGCCCGCCTCAAGGCGGAGTCCCGCGACCTGCCGGCCGAGCAGGCCCGGCTCGCGGCGATCGCCAGGCAGCTGCCGCCCAACCCGGCCATGCCGGCCCTCGTGACCGACCTGACCAAGGCCGCCAAGCGGGCCGAGGTCGACCTGCAGGTCATCGCGCCGCAAGCCCCGGCCGCGTACGGCTCCAGCGCCAGCGTGCAGCTGTCCGCGCCGGTCGCGCCGGCCAGGCCCTCGGGCACGACCGGCAGCACGACCACGACCGGGTCGGGCAGCACGTCGACGACCACGCCCGGCAGCACCTCGACCACCACGTCGGGCAGCACGGCGACGACCACGTCCGGCAGCGCCGCTAGCACGACGCCGGGCGCGTCGACGCTCACCGGCAGCGCCGTACCGGTCGGCGGGCTCTACCAGATCCCGATGTCGGTCACCGTCGTCGGGACCTACTACCAGGTCACCCAGTTCATCAACCAGCTGGAGAACCTGCACCGCGCCTACCTCGTCACCCAGCTCAACGTGCAGCCCGGCGACCCGCTCGCCGGTGCGCTGTCGGCGGCGTCGTCGTCCTCGCAGGCGGCGACCGGGCCGACGTACAGCGGCAAGCTGACCGCCAAGATCGACGGCTTCGTGTTCGAGGTGCTCACCACCGCTCCGACCACCGGTGCCGCAACGCTCCCGTCCACCTCGAGCGGGCACTAGAAGGTGACACGATGACGACCGAGACCTTCCCGTTCACCACCCAGGAGCCGCCGGCACCGGCCGGCACTCCGGACGGCGACGGCGAGCCCGGCCGCCGGCCGAGCCGCCGGGCGCTGCTCGCCGGCGGCGGCGTGCTCGCCCTCGCCGTGGTCGGCGGCGCCTTCCTCCTGCTCTCCGGCGGAGGTGGCGGGACGGCCCAGCAGGGCCTCGTGCCGCACGGCAAGCCGGTGGCGAGCTCGTCCTCCGGCCCGTCGGGCGCTGGCGCCTCCGCGCCGGCGACCCGCAAGAAGCTCCCCGTCTACCGGGGCGCTCCGGCCGGGCGCGACCCGTTCAAGCCGCTGGTCACCCCGCCGCCCCCCGCGGCCCCGCCCTCGGCGTCGGCCCCGGCACCCTCGCCGACCTCCGTGCCGATCGTCGGTCCGGGGACCGGCCCCGGAACCGGTGGCGGCGTCCCGACCTCGACCCCGACGCCCAGCGCGTCGCGGCCGGCGGCCACCACGATCCTCGTCTTCCGGTCGATCTCGTTCACGAGCGGCAACGTCCCGGTCGTGGACATCACGTTCAACGGCAAGTCCTACCGGCTCAGAAGCGGTGGGAAGGTCGACAACGTCCTGCGGGTGATCTCGATCCAGCCGGACGACTCGATGGCGGTGTTCCAGGTCGGCGACCAGACGTTCGACCTGCACGTCGGCCAGGCCTGGGTGGGCTGACCGGCGCACCGAGACGACGGCGGCTCCGGTGGGTGCACCGGGGCCGCCGTCCTCATGCCCGGGGCGCGGCAGCGCGGCGCCACGCCGTACGCCCGCCCGGTTCCGCGCAAGGCAGTGCGGGGCGATGATCATCCGGCGGGCACGGGGCCGGGAGCGGCGCGGTCGCGGAGCGCGGGCGTGAAAGGATTCCGGCCATGCTCCGCTGGTTGACCGCAGGCGAGTCGCACGGCCCCGCGCTGGTGGCCGTGCTGGAGGGCCTGCCGGCCGGCGTCCGCACGTCGACGGACGAGCTGGCCGAGGCGCTCGCCCGCCGCCGCGGCGGCTACGGCAGGGGCGCGCGGATGTCCTTCGAGCGCGACGAGGTCGAGCTCGTGGGCGGTGTGCGCCACGGCGAGACCATGGGCGGCCCGGTCGCTGTCCGCATCGGCAACGCCGAGTGGCCGAAGTGGCAGCAGGTGATGTCGCCCGACCCGGTCGACCCGGCCGAGCTGGCGGACCTGGCGCGCGCGGCGGCGCTCAGCCGGCCACGGCCCGGCCATGCCGACCTCGCCGGCATGCAGAAGTACGGGTTCGACGATGCCCGGCCGGTGCTCGAGCGGGCCAGCGCGCGCGAGACGGCGGCCAGGGTGGCGCTCGGTGCGGTGGCGGCCGCGTTCCTCCGCCAGGTCGCCGGCGTCGAGGTCATCGCCCACGTCGTCGCGATCGGCATGGTGAGCGCGCCGGCCGGCCGGGTGCCGCTTCCCGCCGACCGCGCGGCTCTGGACCAGGATCCGGTGCGCTGCCTCGACCGCGATGCGAGCGCGGCGATGGTGGCCGAGATCGACGCGGCCAAGCGCGACGCGGACACGCTGGGCGGCGTCGTGGAGGTGGTGGCGCACGGCCTGCCGCCCGGCCTCGGCAGCCACGTCCATTGGGACCGGCGCATCGACGCGCGGCTCGCGGCTGCGCTCATGAGCATCCAGGGCGTCAAGGGCGTCGAGCTCGGCGACGGCTTCGCGTCGGCGGCGCGGCGCGGCTCTGCCGCCCATGACGAGATCGTCGTCGGTCCCGAGGGGGTGCGCAGGGCGACCCACCGCGCCGGTGGTGTCGAGGGCGGCATGACCACGGGCGAGGCGCTGCGCGCCAGGGCGGCGATGAAGCCCATCTCGTCGCTGCCGCGCCCGCTGTCGACCGTCGACGTGCTCACCGGCGAGCCGGCCAGGGCGATCAACCAGCGCAGCGACGTCTGCGCCGTGCCGGCCGCTGGAGTCGTGGCCGAGGCGATGGTCGCGCTCGTCCTCGCCGACGCCGCGCTGGAGAAGCTCGGCGGCGACTCGGTGGCCGAGACGAGCCGCAACCTTGCCGCGTACCTCGACGCGCTGGTCGTGCGGTGAGCGGCCCCGTCCTGGTCGTCGTCGGGCCGCCGGGAGCCGGCAAGACGACGGTGGGGGAGCAGGTCGCCCGCCATCTCGGGGTCGCTTTCCGCGACACCGACGCCGACGTGGAGCAGGCCGCCGGCAAGACGGTCGCCGACATCTTCCTCGAGGACGGCGAGGACCGGTTCCGCGAGCTGGAGCGCGCCGCCGTCGCCGCGGCGCTCGCCCGGCACGAGGGCGTGCTGGCGCTCGGCGGCGGTGCGGTGCTCGACGAGGCGACCAGGGACGCGCTCGCCGCCCACCGCGTCGTCCTGCTCGACGTCGGCCTCGCCGATGCGGCCAAGCGCGTCGGCCTCGCGCGCGATCGCCCGCTCCTGCTGGGCAATCCGCGGGCGCAGCTGTCCCGGCTGCTCGACGCCCGGCGGCCGCACTACCGCTCGGTGGCGACCCACGTCGTCGCGACCGACGGCCGGTCGCCGGAGGAGGTCGTCGCCGACGTGCTCGCGCTGGTGCGCCGTGGCTGAGCCGGCCGGGACGTCGCTCACCCGCATCGCGGTGGGCGGTGCGGCGCCGTACGACGTGGTCGTCGGGCCAGGCGCGCGCGGCGCCGTGGCGGCGCTGTGCGGGCCGGCCGAGCGGGTCGCGGTGGTGCACCCGGGCGCACTCGCGGGGCCCGCCGCCGCGCTGGTGGACGAGCTGCGAGCAGGCGGCCGTGACGCCCGCGCGGTGCCCGTGCCCGACGGCGAGGCTGCCAAGGACGTCGCGGTGGCGGCGCAGTGCTGGGACGCGCTCGCGCGGATCGGCCTCACCCGCACCGACGCCGTCGTCGGCCTCGGCGGTGGCGCCACCACCGACCTGGCCGGCTTCGTCGCCGCGACGTGGCTGCGCGGCGTGCGGCTCGTCAACGTGCCGACGACGCTGCTCGGCATGGTCGACGCGGCGGTCGGCGGCAAGACGGCGGTCAACGTCGCGGCCGGCAAGAACCTGGTGGGCGCCTTTCACCCGCCGGCGGGCGTGGCCTGCGACCTCGACGCGCTGCGCACCCTGCCGGCGCCGGAGATCGCGAGCGGCCTCGCGGAGGTGGTGAAGGCCGGGTTCGTCGCCGACCCGGCGATCCTCGAGCTCGTGGAGGCCGACCCGGCGGCCGCCGCGCGGCCGGGATCGCCGGAGCTGCGCGAGCTGGTCGAGCGGAGCATCCGCGTGAAGGCTGCCGTGGTCGCGGCTGACCTCACCGAGCGGGGCGGCCGGGAGGTGCTCAACTACGGGCACACCCTCGGGCACGCCATCGAGCGGGTCGAGGGGTACGCCTGGCGGCACGGCGCCGCCGTCTCGGTCGGCATGTGCTTCGCCGCCGCGCTCGGCCGGCTGGCCGGCCGGCTGGACGAGCCGACCGCGGCCAGGCACCGCGCGGTGCTGCGTCGCCTCGGCCTGCCGACGGAGTACCGGTCCACGGCGTGGCCGCAGCTGCTCGAGGCCATGAGCCACGACAAGAAGGCGCGCGGCGCGCGGCTGCGCTTCGTGGTGCTGGCCGGGCTCGCAAGGCCCGTCCTGCTGGAGGATCCGGATCCGGAGCTGCTCCGCGCCGCCTACTCGGAGGTCGCCGCATGAAGCCGGTGCACGTGCTCAACGGGCCCAACCTCGGCCGGCTGGGGCAGCGCGAGCCCGAGGTCTACGGCAGCGCCACGCACGCCGACCTGGTGGCCGCCTGCGAGGAGACCGGCCGCGCGCTCGGCCTGGACGTCGTCGTCCGCCAGACCGACGACGAGGCGACGATGCTCGGCTGGCTGCACGCCGCCGACGAGGAGGCGTCCGCCGTCGTGCTCAACCCGGCCGCCTGGGGCCACTACTCGTACGCGCTGCGCGACGCGGTCGCGATGGTGCGCGTGCCGGTCGTCGAGGTGCACCTGTCCAATCCCGCCGCCCGCGAGCGGTTCCGGCGCCGCAGCGTGCTGAGCGCTGTCGTCACCGGGACGATCGCCGGTTTCGGGCACGACTCCTACCGGCTCGCGCTGCACGCCGTCGAGCGGCTGCTCGGGGACGGTCCGGCCCGCCTGCGCTCGTGACCGCCGTCGGGCCGCGGGCCGTCGTACGGCCGTCGTCCGGCCGCGCAGCGCAGGGACGAGGGGCCGCCCCGCCCGAAGGCGGCGACGGCCCCTCGTCCCTGCTCGCTCTTGCTATCCCACGGTGATCCGGTCGACCGACACCCGCGTGCCGCTCGCACCGGAGCGGTGCGTGCCAAGTGGCTCCAGCGCGACCGTGTGCGCGCCGTGCGCCACGCTCATCGTGAAGACGCGCGCGTTGCACGAGCTGAAGGACTTGTAGAGATCGGCCTTGCCGACGTAGTGGCCGTCGACCCACACGCCCAGGTAGCCCGACGACGGCGACTTGCAGCTGTAGACCGAGAAGCTGCTGCCGCTGATTCGCAGGCTGACCGACGGCTTGGCGCCGGTGTCGCCGCCAGGGACGAACGATGCCTCGGCGTCGTACGTGCCGGACGAGGCGTCGGTCGACCGGTGCGACCCCCACCGCTGCGCAACGCCGCTCCCGTGCTCCTGGATGGTGGTGCTGCCGGTGCCCAGGTAGTCGACGTAGACGTTGTTGCCCTTGGAACCGGAGCGGTGGGTGCCGGTCACCAGCACGGTGACGACGTGGTGGCCGGCCGGCACGGTGGCCGAGAACACCAGCTGCTTCCACGCGGTCGAGGCAGCGTAGAAGTTGGCCTGCCCCTTGCGGGCGCCGTCGACGTAGACGTCGGCGAGACCGCCGTTGGCCATCCGCGCCCCGAACAGCCGCACCGCGGTGCCGCTGTAGGAGAACGTCAGCTTGTCACCGGCCGACGCGGACTGCGCGTACGAGCCGCCGGACGCGTGCGTGCTGGTGTCCTGGTCCCACGACTCGCGCACCAGCGTCGAGGCGTTGTCCACGACCGGGTTGACCGTCCGCACCTCGGGGCCGGCCTGCGCCGGGTTGCCCGCGAGGTCGCGCACCGCGCCGGTGACCCAGACCTTGAGCTGCTGACCGGGCAGCAGCGTCGAGGACGGCGTGAAGAACGCCGTGCCCGGGTTGGGGAAGCTGACGTTGCCCGCGATCGCCGTGCCGCTCAGCGCGTCCTCGAGGCCGATCGTGGACGGCGTCACGCCGCTCACCGGCCGGGAGAAGTCGATCTCGACCTTCTGGAACGGGTTGAGGTAGCCGGTGCCGGCGAGCTGCGCGACCGGCGGGACGGTGCCCTTCACGAAGGCGGTCGTCCCGCTCCACGTGAGGTGGTCGTTGCTGCCGTCGACCGGTTGCACGTGCCAGTAGTAGGTGCCATCGGGCAGCGTGCTCGCCGGCGTCCACCGCGTCCCGTCGACGACGACGCTGGAGGAGTCGTCGAAGTACGGGTTGTCCGCGTACTGGAGCAGGTACTGCTTGGCCTCCTGCAGCGGCGAGACGCCGTGCTGCTGCTGCTGGTACTCGAGGAAGCCGTCCCAGTGGAACGTGACCTGAGCGGTGCGCACCTGCACGGTGCGGGCCGCGAACGTCTCGGCGTTGCCGACCGTCACGTACAGCCCGTCGTGACCGGTCGTGGACGAGGCGGTCGACGCCGGGGTGGCCGGCAGCGGCAGCGAGCGCTTGTGGAACGTCGCGACCGGCGCGTCCTCGCGCGTGGTCTGGCAGTTGCCGAACGCGTGCAGGTCGAGGTCGTAGTCGCAGGGGATGACCCGCCAGAAGTACGAGCCGCCGCTCTGGTTGTCGAGGTACGAGTCGCGCGGCGTGAGCGAGTGCGCGTCCCAGACGCCGTACGAGCGGTACACGACCGTGAACATCGGGTCGACCGACACGTCGACGATGTAGCCGTCGGCGCCCGGCACCGCGTCCCACGACATCGTCGGGGTCTCGGGGCACATCGGCACCGTGCCGCCGGGCAGCGGCGAGCAGTTCACGTCGAGACCGCCGGTGAGGCCGCTCGTCGGCGCGCTGGTGTCAGGGACGCTCAGCGTGGACACCGGGTCGGACCAGCCGCTGCAGTCGGCTCCTGAGTCGCGGCACGGCGCTGACGTCTCGGCCGGCAGGGCGGCCGCCGTCGTGCCGTCGATGCCGCGGACCCGCCAGAAGATCGTCCCGCCGGCGGCGAGGCCCGCCAGCAGCTTCTGGTAGTCGCCGCAGCCGGCCTCCATCGGCGCGTCGCCCGTCGACTGCTCGATCGACCACGTGGTGTGGTTGACGAAGCAGTCGAACGTGAAGAGCGGGTCAGGCGGGCTCGGCGGGAAGTACGGGTCGTTCGAGATCTGCAGCTCGTAGCTGCTCGCGTCGTTCAGCGGCGCCCAGCGCAGCTCGATCGAGCCGTCGGCGCGGTTGGACTGCAGCACCGCCGGACGGTCGATCCACGTGCGGGCGAACTGCCAGTCGCTGGAGTCGTCCATCGCGCCGGACCAGTTCGTGTGGTGACCGGCCGCGTCCTCGCCGCGCACCCGCCAGAAGTACGACGCGTGCGGCAGGGTCGTCGGCAGCTCGTACTGCGTCATCTGGGTCACGCCGCTGTCCGGCAGCGCGACCTGGTTGTTGGTCCAGTCGGCGTTCGGGGACAGCTGCACCCGGTAGCGGGTGACCGGCAGGTTGCCGATCGGCTGCCAGCTCAGCACCGGGTGGCGCAGGAACTCGTCCACGGTCATGCCGGGTGGCACGTTCTGCTGGGTAGGGCTCGTGGCGTCGGTCGGCATCGACGGGTACAGCAGCGCCGGGCCGGCCGAGCCGGCGAGCGGATCGGTGACCGCTGCCGCGGGGCCGGCGGCGAGCGGCACGGCGGCTCCCGCCATGAGTGAGGCGGCCAGCAGCACGATGCCGGCGCGCTTGCGTAGGTACGACACGGGACTCCTAGAACCGGGCGGCCGTTGGTGCAGGCGGCTGCCTGCTCGCCCTGGCACCTCGATGCCATGGCTTGCAGCACATCGGCACCCGGCCGCCGTTGATTGAGCCGTGGCGGCCGTGGACCCGCTCGGCCGGGCGGACATTGCGCCGTTCGGCCCAACGACCGGCGGTGCAAGAATGCAGGCACGCACGCACCCCACGCCGAGGAGGCCGGGCCCGATGCCGGAGCAGCACGCCCGTCGCCGCGCGCGGCTCGCCGAGCGGATCACCGAGGGCGGCTTCGACGCTGCGCTCGTGACCCGGCTCGTCAACGTCCGCTACCTCACCGGGTTCTCCGGCTCCAACGGCGCGCTGCTGCTGACGCCGGGCGCCGCGGTCCTGGCCACCGACGGCCGCTACGAGGAGCAGGCCGCCGCCGAGGCTCCCGACGTCGAGCGCCTCATCGAGCGGGCCGTCGCCCACGCCCTGGCCGCGAGGGCGGCCGAGCGTGGCCTCGCGCGGGTCGCGTACGAGACCCACGACGTCACCGTCGATCTGCACCACGAGCTCGGCGAGGCGGCTCCTGCCCTCGAGCTGGTCTCGCTCGGCCAGGCCGTCGAGTCGCTGCGAGCGGTGAAGGACGACGCCGAGATCGCGCTCGTCGCCGAGGCGTGCGCGATCGCCGACCGGGCCCTCGCCGAGCTGCTCGCCGGGCTGCGGCCCGGCCGCACCGAGCGCGACGTCGCGGCCGAGCTGGAGGGCCGGATGCGGGCGCACGGCGCCGACGGGCCGAGCTTCGAGACGATCGTGGCGAGCGGGCCCAACTCGGCCGTCCCGCACCACCACCCGAGCGACCGCGAGCTGCGCGCCGGCGAGCTGCTGAAGCTCGACTTCGGCGCCCTGCACGCCGGCTACCACTCGGACATGACCCGCACGGTCGTGCTCGGCCCGGTCGCGGACTGGCAGCGCGACCTGCACGCGCTGGTCGACGCCGCGGCCAGGGCCGGCCGGGAGGCCGTCGCCGACGGCACGCCGGCGGTCGCCGTCGACCGGGCCGCGCGGTCGGTCATCGAGCGGGCCGGCCAGGGCGAGCGGTTCATGCACGGCCTCGGGCACGGGGTCGGCCTCGACGTCCAGGAGCGACCGTGGCTCGGGCAGTCGTCGGACGACACGCTCCGCGACGGCATGGTCCTCACCGTCGAGCCCGGGGTCTACCTGCCAGGGCGGGGCGGCGTACGGATCGAGGACATCGTCGTCGTGGGCCAAAGCGGCGGGGACGGGGCGGCGCCCCGCATCCTGACCGGCTCGCCGCGGGAGCTGCTCGTCCTGTAGCGGGCACCGGCCGCACGCCCGTGCGCACGCCCGTTGGTTGCCGCCGGCCGCCGTCCGCGTGCCACACTGGACGGCGACCCAGGAGCTGCGAGGCGCCGGCCGCGACCGGCGCGGCCCGCCCGTGCCGGGCGAGCGACCGACCGAAGGAAGACGACGCGCAGATGGCCACGACGAACGACCTGAAGAACGGCATGACCCTCGACCTCGACGGCGTCCTGTGGAACGTCGTCGAGTTCCAGCACGTCAAGCCGGGCAAGGGCGGCGCCTTCGTCCGCACCAAGCTGAAGAACGTCCGCACCGGCCAGGTGGTCGACCGCACCTTCAACGCCGGGGTCAAGGTCGACGTCGCCACGGTGGACAAGCGCGAGATGCAGTACCTCTACCAGGACGGCAACGACTACGTGTTCATGGACGTGCAGACCTACGACCAGGTGCACGTGCCGGCCGACACGGTCGGCGACGCCCGCAGCTACCTGCTGGAGAGCATGACGGCCACGGTCGCCACCCACGGCGAGACGCCGCTCTACGTCGACCTGCCGACCTCGGTCGAGCTGGTGATCTCCTACACCGAGCCGGGCCTGCAGGGCGACCGCTCCACCGGCGGCACCAAGCCGGCCACCCTCGAGACCGGGGCCACCGTCGCCGTGCCGCTGTTCATCGAGACCGGCGAGCGGGTCAAGGTCGACACCCGAAGCGGCGACTACCTCGGCCGGGTCAAGGGCTAGGCGCCCGCCGCCGTGCCTGCCAGGTCAAGGGCTCGCAAGCGCGCCGTCGACGTCCTCTTCGAGGCCGACCAGCGGGGCGCCGACCCCGTCGCGACCCTCGCCGAGCGGCTGGCGCAGGGCGACCCGCCGGTGCCGGAGCACGCGGTCGACCTGGTCGAGGGCGTCGCCGCCAACCGCGCCCGCATCGACGAGCTGATCTCCACGTACGCGGTCGGCTGGACCCTCGAGCGGATGCCGCCGGTCGACCGGGCGGTGCTGCGCCTCGGCGTCTACGAGCTGATCTGGCGCGACGACGTGCCGGACGGCGTGGCGATCTCCGAGGCGGTCGGGCTCGCCGACTCGCTGTCGACCGACGAGTCCTCCCGCTTCGTCAACGGCGTCCTCGCGCGGCTCGCCCGGCTCAAGCCGACCCTCAGCCGCTGACGGGCGGCCGGTCCCGCGTACCGTCGCCTCGTGGCCACCGCCGACGCGCTCGCCGGGTCGCTGCCGGCCGGCCGGGTCGTCACCGACCCCGATGTGGTCGCCGGCTACCGGCGTGACGAGGCCCACCTCGTCGCCCCTGGCCGTCCGCTCGCCGTCGTCCTGGCCCGCGACACCGCCGACGTCGCCGCCACGATGCGGTGGGCCAGCGCGCACCGGGTGCCGGTCGTCCCTCGCGGGGCCGGCACCGGCCTGTCCGGCGGGGCCAGCGCCGTCGACGGCTGCGTCGTCCTCTCGCTCGCCCGGATGATCGCGATCCGCGAGGTCGCGCCGGACGACGAGCTGATCGTGGTGGAGCCGGGGGTCATCACCGCCGACGTCGACAGGGCGGCGGCGTCGCACGGCCTGATGTACGCGCCCGACCCGTCGAGCCACGAGATCTCCACCATCGGTGGCAACCTCGCGACCAACGCCGGCGGGCTGCGCTGCCTGAAGCACGGCGTGACCCGCGACTCGGTGCTCGGGCTCGAGGCGGTGCTCGCCGACGGCCGGACGATCCGCACCGGCGGCCGCACGGTGAAGCACGTCGCCGGCTACGACCTGACCGGGCTCCTCGTCGGGAGCGAGGGCACCCTGGCCGTCATCACCGAGGCGACCCTGCGGCTGCGCCCGCGCCCGCCGGTGCCGCCCGCCACCGTCGTGGCGACCTTCCCGACCCTGCGCGCGGCCGGCGACGCGGTGGCCGCCGTCGTGCGCTCCGGGCTCGCGCCGAGCCTGCTCGAGCTGCTCGACCGGACGACGCTGCGGGCCATCGACGACTGGAAGCGGATGGGCCTCGACCGCGACGCCGCCGCGATGCTCATCGCGCAGACCGACGGCTCCTCCGGCCACGGCGCGCCGGAGGCCGCTGGCGAGGCGGTCCGGCTGGTGCTCGAGGAGGCGGGGGCCGGGCTCGCCGTCGTCTCCGGCGATCCGGGCGAGGCGGAGGCGCTGCTCGCCGTCCGCCGGCTGGCCTACCCGGCGATCGAGCGGCTCGGGACCGCGCTCGTCGAGGACGTCGGCGTGCCGCGCAGCCGGCTGCCGGAGATGATCGGCGCCATCGAGCGGATCGCCGCCGAGCGCGGCGTCATGATCGCGACCGTGGGGCACGCCGGCGACGGCAACCTGCACCCGGTCTTCGTGATGCCCGGGCCGCGCGGGGTCGAGGTGCCCGCCGAGGTCTGGGCGGCCGCCGACGAGGTGTTCCGCGCCGCCCTCGCGCTCGGCGGGACGATCACCGGCGAGCACGGCGTCGGCGCGCTGAAGCTGCCGTGGCTCGCGAGCGAGCTGGGGGAGACCACCCTCGGCGTCCACCGGGCCATCAAGGCCGCGCTCGACCCGCTCGGCGTGCTCAACCCCGGCAAGGGCGTCTAAGCGCGCCCCGGCCGGGCGGCGCCGCGCCGCCGCGGCGGCGGCGCGGCGCGTCAGGCGTCGATGTGCCGGCGGGCCTCGGCGTCGAGCACGCCCCAGGCGATGAGCTGCTCGGTGAGCTGGCTCGGCGACTGGTCGTAGATGACGGCGAGGGAGCGCAGGTCCTCCTGGCGGATGGACAGCACCCGGCCGTTGTAGTCGCCGCGCTGGCTCTGGATCGTCCGCGCGTAGCGGGCCAGCGGCGCGGCCGCCTCGGCCGGCACCGACTGCAGCTTCTCCAGGTCGATCACCAGGCGGGGACCGAGCTCGGAGGCCGCGCTCGGCGACCCCTCCGGCAGCAGCTCGGACACCGGCACCCCGTAGAACTCGGCCAGCTCGGCGAGCTTCTGCACGGTGACCGCGCGGTCACCACGCTCGTACGAGCCGACCACGACCGCCTTCCAGCGGCCGCGGGACTTCTCCTCGACGCCGTGCAGGGACAGCCCCTGCTGCGTGCGGATGGCGCGCAGCCGCCCGCCCAGGGACTTCGCGTAATCGCTCTTGCCGCCGTCGGTCATCTTCAACTCCCGTGGGCCGGCCGGCGCACGAGCCGGGCTCCGGTCACCGGGGCGCCGGTCTCACCTCTGGCTCGACTGGGAAGGCACCCCCTTGCGGTGGGTGCGGTGACCGCGGCCCCTCCCCAGCGTCACAGCCTCGCCACGGTGGTAACAGAAAGTGACGGTACGGGCCGTTGGTTGCCTGGTCAAGCTACTGCCGATGCTTTCGTTGCGTCACCGACCACGACGGTCCGTGACGATCTCCGCATCAATGCCGCGAAACCGGTCATACGGACGGGCGGCGGTGCACGCGCCGACACGCGGGACGCCGGAGCGCGCCGTCGATGCCGCTTTCCCGGGGGCGGTCTGCTAGCGTCGCCCGCGACCAGACGTCCTTTAACGACCCGTCCTGCGAGGCGGGGAAGGAGGTCCCCGGGGTGACGACTACCCCTGCCCGGGCGGCCGCGAGAGCGGTGCAGCCCCGCGAGCCCAAGGCCGCTTCGCCCGGCCAGCCCGGCCACCCTCCCCAGCCCGGCCACCCTCCCCAGCCCGGCCACACCGTCCTCGACGGGCCCGATCTGGGCCGCGCCCTCACCCGCATCGCGCACGAGATCCTCGAGCGCAACCGGGGCGGGGAGGGGCTGGTCCTGCTCGGCATCCCGACCCGTGGCGTGCCCCTCGCCCGGCGCCTCGCCGCCCGGATGGCGGGCGTCGAGGGCCGCGAGGTGCCCGTCGGCTCGCTCGACATCACCATGCACCGCGACGACCTGCGGCTGCGCCGGCCGAGGGCGCTCAGCCGCACCGAGGTACCGCCGTCCGGCATCGACGACCGGGTCGTCGTGCTGGTCGACGACGTGCTGTTCTCCGGCCGCACGGTGCGGGCCGCCCTCGACGCGCTGTCCGACCTCGGGCGGCCGCGGGCGGTCCGGCTGGCGGTCCTCGTCGACCGCGGCCACCGCGAGCTGCCGATCAGGGCCGACCACGTCGGCAAGAACCTGCCGACCTCGCTGCGCGAGACCGTGCACGTGCTGGTCGAGGAGCTCGACGGCCAGGACGGCGTGCTGATCGCGCCCGCCCCCGACGACACGACCGACGAGCCGAAGGACGGTGCGATGTGAAGCGACACCTGCTCTCCGCCGCCGACCTCACCCGCGAGGACGCCCTGCTGGTGCTCGACACCGCCGAGCAGCTCGCCGAGGTCGCGGACCGGCCGATCAAGAAGCTGCCGACCCTGCGCGGCCGCACGGTGGTCAACCTGTTCTTCGAGGACTCCACCCGCACCAGGACGTCGTTCGAGGTGGCCGCGAAGCGGCTGTCGGCCGACGTCATCAACTTCTCGGCGAAGGGCTCCAGCGTCTCCAAGGGAGAGAGCCTGAAGGACACCGCGCTCACCCTGGAGGCGATGGGCGCCGACGCGGTCGTCGTCCGCCACGGCGCGAGCGGCGCGCCGCACCGGCTCGCCGAGTGGATCAGGGGCAGCGTCGTCAACGCGGGCGACGGCACCCACGAGCACCCGACGCAGGCGCTGCTCGACGCGTTCACGATCCGCCGCCGGATGGGGCGCCTCGAGGGCCTGCGGGTCGGCATCGTCGGCGACGTCCTGCACAGCCGGGTCGCGCGCTCCAACGTCCTGCTGCTCGGCGCGCTGGGGGCCGAGGTGACGCTGGTGGCGCCGCCGACGCTGCTGCCGGTGGCGGTCGACGCCTGGCCGTGCGCTCACTCGTACGACCTCGACGCCGTGCTGCCGAAGTGCGACGTCGTGATGATGCTGCGGGTCCAGCGGGAGCGGATGGGCGCCGCGTACTTCCCCAGCGCCCGCGAGTACAGCCGGCGCTACGGGCTCGACGCCGACCGGATGGCGACGCTGCCCGACGACGCCATCGTCATGCACCCGGGCCCCATGAACCGCGGCATGGAGATCGCGGCCGAGGTCGCCGACTCGGTGCGCTCGACCATCGTCGAGCAGGTCGCCAACGGCGTCAGCGTCCGGATGGCCGTGCTCTACCTGCTGCTCGGCGGTGCCGAGCCGGCGATCGGCAGCGAGGAGGCGGCGTGAGCGGCTGGCTGGTACGGGGCGCCCGGATCCTCGGGGGCGCGCCCGCCGACATCAGGATCGAGGGCGAGCAGATCGCCGAGGTCGGCCCGCGGCTGGCCGCGGCCGGCGCGCGGGTCGTCGACGCCGGCGGGCTGATCGCGCTGCCCGGCCTCGTCGACCTGCACGCGCACCTGCGCGAGCCCGGCCGCGAGGACGCCGAGACGGTCGCCACCGGCACCCGCGCCGCCGCGATCGGCGGCTTCACCGCGGTGCACGCGATGGCCAACACCGACCCGGTGGCCGACACGGCCGGCGTCGTCGAGCAGGTCTGGCGGCTCGGCAGGGAGGCCGGGCACTGCGACGTGCAGCCGGTCGGCGCGGTGACCGTCGGCCTCGCCGGCGCGCAGCTGGCCGAGCTCGGCGCGATGGCCGACTCGGCCGCCGGGGTGCGGGTCTTCTCCGACGACGGGCACTGCGTGTCCGACGCGGTGCTGATGCGCCGCGCGCTGGAGTACGTCAAGGCCTTCGATGGCGTGATCGCGCAGCACGCGCAGGAGCCGCGGCTCACCGAGGGCGCCCAGATGAACGAGGGCGAGCGGTCCAGCGTGCTCGGCCTCGCCGGCTGGCCGGCGGTGGCGGAGGAGGCGATCGTCGCCCGCGACGTGCTGCTCGCCGCCCATGTCGGCTCGCGCCTGCACGTCTGCCACGTGTCGACGGCCGGCTCGGTCGAGATCATCCGCTGGGCCAAGGCCAAGGGCTGGCAGGTGACCGCGGAGGTCGCGCCGCACCACCTGCTCCTCACCGACGAGCTGGCCGCGACCTACGACCCGCTCTACAAGGTCAACCCGCCGCTGCGGACCACCGAGGACGTCGAGGCGCTGCGCGCCGGCCTGGCCGACGGCACGATCGACGCGGTCGCGACCGACCACGCGCCGCACGCCCTCGAGGACAAGGAGACCGAGTGGGCGGTCGCCGCGTTCGGGATGCTCGGCCTCGAGACCGCGCTCTCCGTGGTCGTCGCCGCGATGGTCGAGACCGGCCGGCTGGACTGGGCCGGCGTCGCCGACCGGATGTCGCACCGCCCGGCCCGCATCGGCCGGCTGGCCGGGCACGGCCGCGCGCTGGAGATCGACGCGCCGGCCAACATCGCGCTCGTCGACCCGGCGGCCAGCTGGACCGTCGACCCGGCCGAGCTGGCCAGCCGCAGCCGCAACACGCCCTTCGCCGGTCGCACGCTGCCGGCGCGGGTGGTCGCGACGTTCCTGCGCGGGCGCCCCACGGTGCTCGACGGCAAGCTCGCGTGAGCGCCCCTTCGGCCCGCCAGCCAGCGGTGCTCGTCTGCGAGGACGGCCGGGCGTTTCGCGGGCAGGCGTACGGCCACCGCGGCGTCGCGCTCGGCGAGGCCGTCTTCACCACCGGGATGACCGGCTACCAGGAGACGCTCACCGACCCGAGCTTCCACCGGCAGATCGTCGTCATGACCGCGCCGCACGTCGGCAACACCGGGTGGAACGACGAGGACGACGAGTCCGACCGGATCTGGGCCGCCGGCTACGTCGTCCGCGACCCGGCGCGGATCGCGAGCAACCACCGGTCGCGGCGCGGCCTCGAGGACGAGCTCGTCGCGCAGCGGGTGGTGGGGATCGCCGGGGTCGACACGAGGGCGCTCACCAGGCACCTGCGCGAGCGCGGCACCATGCGGGCCGGCATCGCGTCCACCGATTCGCCCGACCTCGACGACCTGCTGCGGCAGGTCCGCGCGCAGCCGCCGATGACGGGGGCCGACCTGGCTCCCGAGGTGAGCGCCCGGCAGGCGTACGTCGTGCCGGCCGCCGGCGGGCGGCCCCGGTTCCGGGTGGCCGCGCTCGACCTCGGCATCAAGGCGGCGAGCGCGCGGATGCTCGCGGCTGCCGGCTGCGAGGTGCGGGTGGTGCCGGTGACGGGCGGGCCGGAGGAGCTGCTGGCCGGCCGGCCGGACGGCATCCTCGTCAGCAACGGGCCGGGCGACCCGTCGGCCGCCGACCACGCGGTGCGGGCGGTGCGTGCCGCGCTCGCGTCCGGCATCCCCGTCCTCGGCATCTGCCTCGGGCACCAGGTGCTGGCCCGCGCCCTCGGCCTCGGCACCCACAAGCTGGGCTACGGCCACCGCGGGGTCAACCAGCCGGTCAAGGACCTCGCCACCGACCGGGTCGCCATCACGAGCCACAACCACGGCTTCGCGGTGACCTGGCCGGGCGGGCTCGACCAGAGCGTCGGCACGCCGTACGGCCGGGTCGCGGTCAGCCACGTGGCGCTGAACGACGGGGTGGTCGAGGGCCTGCGCTGCGCCGACGTGCCGGCCATCAGCGTGCAGCACCACCCGGAGGCCGCCCCCGGCCCGCACGACGCGACCGGGGTCTTCGGCGAGCTCGAGCTGCTGATGGCGAGGAGGCGCGATGCCGCGGCGTGACGACATCTCCTCGGTCCTCGTCATCGGCTCCGGGCCGATCGTGATCGGGCAGGCCTGCGAGTTCGACTACTCCGGCACCCAGGCGTGCCGCGTCCTCCTGGCCGAGGGCCTTCGGGTCGCGCTGGTCAACTCCAACCCGGCCACCGTGATGACCGACCCGGGGCTCGCCCACGCCACCTACGTCGAGCCGATCACCCCCGACGTGGTGGCCGAGGTCATCCGGCGCGAGCGCCCCGACGCGCTGCTCGCCACCCTCGGCGGGCAGACCGCGCTCAACACCGCCGTCGCGCTGCACGACGCGGGCGTCCTCGACCGCTACGGGGTCGAGCTCATCGGAGCGAGCATCGACGCGATCCGCGCCGGCGAGGACCGCCGCCGGTTCAAGGAGGTGGTGGCCTCCGTCGGCGCCGAGGTGGCGCGCAGCGTGGCGTGCCACTCGCTCGACGAGTGCCTGGCGGCGGTGGGCGAGCTCGGCTACCCCGTCGTGGTCCGGCCGAGCTTCACGATGGGCGGCGGCGGGTCGGGGGTGGCGCACGACGAGCGCGAGCTGCGCGCGGTCGCCGGCCGGGGCCTGGCCGAGAGCCCGACCACCGAGGTGCTGCTCGAGGAGTCGCTGCTCGGGTGGAAGGAGTACGAGCTCGAGGTCATGCGCGACCGTCACGACAACTGCGTGGTGGTCTGCTCCATCGAGAACATCGACCCGATGGGCGTGCACACCGGCGACAGCGTGACCGTCGCGCCGGCGATGACGCTGACCGACCGCGAGCTGCAGTGCCTGCGCGACATCGCGTTCGCGGTGATCCGGGCGGTCGGCGTCGACACCGGCGGGTCCAACATCCAGTTCGCCGTGCACCCGCGCACCGGCCGGGTCGTCGTCGTCGAGATGAACCCGCGGGTGTCGCGGTCCAGCGCCCTCGCGTCCAAGGCGACCGGCTTCCCGATCGCCAAGATCGCGGCCCGCCTCGCGATCGGCTACGCGCTCGACGAGATCGCCAACGACATCACCGGCGTGACGCCCGCGAGCTTCGAGCCGGCGCTGGACTACGTCGTCGTCAAGATCCCGCGCTTCGCCTTCGACAAGTTCCCCGGCGCCGACGCGACGCTGACCACGACGATGAAGTCGGTCGGCGAGGCGATGGCCATCGGGCGCAGCTTCCCCGAGGCGCTGCAGAAGGCGATGCGCTCGACCGAGACCACGGCGGCCGGCTTCTGGACGGTGCCCGACCCGAGCCAGAGCCTGGACGAGCAACTGCGCGAGCTGGCCGTGCCGCGCGAGGGGCGGCTGTACGCGATCGAGCGCGCGCTGCGCCTCGGCGCGAGCGTGGCCGACGTGGCGGCGGCGAGCGGCGTCGACCCGTGGTTCGTCGACCAGGTGCTCGGGCTCGTCGAGCTGCGCGCCGAGCTGGTGGCCGCCGGGACGATCGACGCGCTGACGCCGGAGCAGTGGCGGCGGGCGAAGCGGGCCGGCTGCTCCGACCGCCAGCTCGCGGCCCTGTTCGGGCTGGCCGAGGGCGAGGTGCGCCGGCGCCGGCACCTGCTCGGGCTGCGCCCGGTGCACAAGACCGTCGACACCTGCGCCGCCGAGTTCGCCGCGCGGACGCCCTACCACTACTCCGCCTACGACGACGAGACCGAGGTCGAGGAGCAGCGCGAGCGGCCCAAGGTCGTCATCCTCGGCAGCGGTCCCAACCGCATCGGGCAGGGCATCGAGTTCGACTACACCTGCGTGCACGCGGCGGGCGCCCTGCGCGAGGCGGGCTACGAGACCGTGATGGTCAACTGCAACCCCGAGACCGTCTCGACCGACTACGACACCTCCGACCGGCTCTACCTCGAGCCGCTGACCCTCGAGGACGTGCTCGAGGTGGTGCACGCCGAGCAGGCGTCCGGCCACGTCGCCGGGGTCGTCGTGCAGCTCGGCGGCCAGACGCCGCTCGGGCTGGCCGACGGCCTGGCCGAGCACGGCGTGCCGATCGTCGGCACCCCGCCGTCGGCGATCGCGCTCGCCGAGGACCGCGGCGCGTTCGGCCGCCTGCTGGCCAGGGCCGGGCTGCCGGCACCGCGGCACGGCATGGCCACGTCCCGCGAGCGCGCCGTCGCGGTGGCGCGGGAGATCGGCTACCCCGTCCTCGTCCGCCCCTCGTACGTGCTGGGCGGTCAGGGCATGGCGATCGCGTACGACGACGAGATGCTGGGCGCCTATCTCGACGCCTACCTCGACCGGGTCGCCGCTCCCGATCTCGCGGCCCATCCGCTGCTGGTCGACCGCTTCCTCGACGACGCCGTCGAGATCGATGTCGACGCGCTCTACGACGGGCACGAGCTCTACCTCGGTGGCGTCATGGAGCACATCGAGGAGGCCGGTATCCACTCCGGCGACTCGGCGTGCGCGCTGCCGCCCACCACGCTCGGCCGCGACGAGGTGGCCCGCATCCGCCGCAGCACCGAGGCGATCGCCGAGGCGGTCGGCGTGCGCGGCCTGGTCAACGTCCAGTACGCCCTCGCCGGCGACGTGCTCTACGTCCTCGAGGCCAACCCCCGCGCCTCGCGAACCGTGCCGTTCGTGTCGAAGGCGACCGCCGTGCCGCTCGCACGCGCCGCGGCGCGGGTCATGCTCGGCGCGTCGATCGCCGGCCTGCGCGCCGAGGGGCTGCTGCCGGCCACCGGCGACGGCGGCGACCTGCCGCCCGACGCGCCGGTGTCGGTCAAGGAGGCGGTCCTGCCGTGGAACCGGTTCCGCACGGTCGACGGCCACGGCGTCGACACCGTGCTGGGGCCGGAGATGCGCTCGACCGGCGAGGTGATGGGCATCGACGCGATGTTCGGCACGGCGTTCGCCAAGTCGCAAGCCGCGGCGTACGGCCCGCTGCCGACCGCCGGCCGGCTGTTCGTGAGCGTCGCCAACCGCGACAAGCGGGCGATCATCTTCCCGGTCAAGCGGCTCGCCGACCTCGGCTTCGAGATCCTCGCGAGCAGCGGCACCGCCGAGGTGCTGCGCCGCAGCGGCGTGCCGGTCACGGTGGTGCGCAAGCACTCCGACGGACCGGGACCGCTCGGCGAGCCGACCGTCGTGGAGCTGATCCTCGCCGGTGAGATCGACCTGGTGGTCAACACGCCGTTCGGCCAGCAGGGGCGCGGGGGCGGGGCAGGCGGGGCCGCCGGGGGAGGCGGGGGAGGCGGGGGAGGCGGGGCCGGCACCGTGCGGCGCGACGGCTACCTCATCAGGACGGCAGCGGTGACCCGCGGCATCCCCTGCGTCACCACGGTGGCCGGCCTCGGTGCGTGCGTGCACGGCATCGAGGCCTCGATCGCCGGCGCGGTCGGCGTGCGCTCGCTCCAGGACCACCACCGCGCGCTCGCCGCGGGGCGGTTGCGGGACCGGACCGCGATCCCGCCGTACGGTGAGAGCGACCCGGCCGACCCGGCGGGCGCCGGGTCGGAGGAGGTGGGCTGAGTGCCGCCGGTGCAGGTGCGCGGCGAGGTGCTGTCGATCCGGCAGACCGGCGCCTACCACGCGCTCACCGTGGTCGCCCCGGGGGTCGCGGAGTCGTTCCACCCCGGGCAGTTCGTCGGCATCGCCGTCGGCGGGGAGCAGACCTCCATGCTGCTGCGCCGGTGCTTCTCGGTCTACGCCGCCAAGCCGCGCGGGGTCTACGGCGGCACGGTGGAGGTCGTCTTCGCCGTGCACGGCAAGGGCACCGAATGGCTGGCCCGGCGGCGCCCGCACGACCAGCTCGACGTCGTGGGCCCGCTCGGCCGGCCGTTCAGCCTGCCGCGCCAGCCGGCCAACGCCACGCTGGTCGGCGGCGGCTACGGCAGCGCGCCGCTGTTCTCCCTCGCCGAGGCGCTGCGGGCGCGCGGGTGCCGGGTCGACTTCGTGCTCGGGGCGGCCGACGACCACCGCCTGTTCGGCTACCTCGACGCGAAGCGGATGTCGGCGTCCATCGCGGTGACCACCGACGACGGGTCGATGGGGGAGCGGGGCCGGGTCTCCGACGTGCTGCCAGCCGTCATCGCCCGCTCGAGGGCCGAGGTGGTCTACGCCTGCGGGCCGATGGGCATGCTGGCGGCCGTGGCGGCGATCGCCGGCGATCACGGCATCCCCAGCCAGTGCGCGGTCGAGGAGTCGATGGCGTGCGGCATCGGGGTGTGCATGACGTGCGTGCTGCCGGTCGTCGGCGACGACGGCGTCACCAGGATGGTGCGCTCCTGCGTCGAGGGCCCGGTCCTGCCCGGGGACCGGGTCCGCTGGGCCGACGTCGGCACGGTGCCGCCCGACGCGCTCGGCGCCACCGCGATGAGCGGCGGGCGGGCCGGATGAGCCGGTCGCCGCTGCGCATGACCGAGTCGCTGACCGTCACCCGCGACGTGCCGGCCGCACCGCCAGCGGTCGACATGGCGACGGAGCTTCGCGGGGTGCGGTTGCCCAATCCCGTCCTCACCGCCTCCGGGTGCGCGGGCGCGGGGCGCGAGCTTGGCCAGTTCCTCGACGTCGCGGCGCTCGGCGGCATCGTCACCAAGAGCGTGATGCTGGCGCCGCGCTCCGGGCGCCCGACGCCGCGGATGGCCGAGACCCCGTCCGGGATGCTGAACTCGATCGGCCTGCAGGGGCCGGGCATCGACGCCTTCCTCGCCACCGACCTGCCGTGGCTCGCCGAGCGCGGCGCGCGGGCCGTCGTGTCGATCGCCGGCGGCAGCATCGAGGAGTACGCCGAGCTCGCCCGCCGGCTGCGCGGCGCGCCGGGGCTCACGATGCTCGAGGTCAACATCTCCTGCCCCAACGTCGAGGATCGCGGGCAGGTCTTCGCCTGCGACCCGGCCGCCGCCGCCGCCGTCGTGCACGCGGTGCGGCGCGGCACCGACCCGGCGGTGCCCGTGCTCGCCAAGCTCTCGCCCGACGTCACCGACATCGTCCGGATCGCCCGCTCGTGCGTCGACGCCGGCGCCGACGGGCTGTCGATGATCAACACGCTGCTCGGGATGGTGATCGACACCCGCACCATGCGGCCGGTGCTGGCCGGCGTGACCGGCGGGCTGTCGGGCCCGGCGATCCGCCCGGTGGCTGTCCGCTGCGTCTGGCAGGTGCACCAGGCGATGCCCGACGTCCCGATCCTCGGCATGGGCGGCATCCGTACCGGGCTGGATGCGCTCGAGCTCGTGCTGGCCGGCGCCAGCGCGGTCTCCGTCGGCACCGCCGTCTTCCACGATCCGTCGGCCCCCGCGCGGGTGCTGCGCGAGCTCGCGGCCGCGCTCGCCGAGCGCGGCGTCGAGCGGCTCGCCGACGTGGTCGGGCTCGCGCACCGCCCGCCGCGGCTCGGGGTGCCGAAGGTGGCCGACCCGCCCGGCGACCCGGGCCTCGACGAGCCGCTGGACGCCTCCTTCGAGCCGGCGGCCGCGGGCCCCGACCGGCCGGACCACAGGTGACCGGCCGGCCGTCCGACGACCGGGCTCCCGTCGCGGTCGCCCTCGACACCGACGACCGCGAGACGGCCGCCAGCTGGGCCAACGCCGTGACGCCGTACGTCGCGGTCGTGAAGGTCGGGATGCAGCTGTTCTACCGGGTCGGCCCGGAGATCGTCGACGTCGTCCGCGGCGCGAGCCGGGTCGGGCTGTTCCTCGACCTGAAGCTGCACGACATCCCCAACACCGTCGAGGGCGCCGCGGCGGCCGCCGCCCGGCTGCGCCCTCGCTACCTGACCGTCCACGCGAGCGGCGGGCGGGACATGATCCGGGCCGCCGCGGAGGCGGCCCCCGGCGTCACGATCGCCGCGGTGACCGTGCTGACCTCGCTCGCCGACGCCGACCTCGCGGCGATCGGGCTGGCCGGCCCGTCGCTCGACGCGACCCGCCGGCTGGCGGCGCTCGCCGTCGACGCCGGCGCGCGGGCCGTCGTCTGCTCCCCGCACGAGGTGCGGGCGGTGCGGTCCGAGGTCGGCGAGGGCGTCGTGCTGATCACGCCCGGCGTCCGGCCGGCCGGCACCGACGCGCAGGACCAGGCGCGGGTCGCGACGCCGGAGCAGGCGCTAGCCGCCGGTGCCGACCTGCTGGTGATCGGCCGGCCGATCACCGGGGCCAAGGATCCCGGCTCGGCCGCCGCCCGCATCACCGCAGCCTTGCGCGCGGCGAGGGACGGCCACCCGGGGTAGCGCAGGGACGACCGGCCCGCATTCGGGTCCCGGCGGGCCCCGCGAGCTCGGCCGTTCGGACGATGCGCGACCCCCCGGCGAGGGCCACGATGACCACGACGAGCCACCGGCGGCGCCCGCGCGCCACCGGCCGTTGCCCGGCCTCGGCGGCGGGGAGCGGAGCCGGCTCTCGGCGAGCGAGGTCGTGCCGGCGATCCCTGCCAGGATCAAGCAGGAGAAAAGCCGCGCGCCCGTTGCCGAGAGCGGCAAATCTCGTTAGGTTCCCCGGGCGCACCCCTACGGTTCGGTACCGGTAGGGTCGCCCTGACCCCGACGTCTCACGACATGACCGAGGTGACTGGAGTGGCACTCCCGCCCCTGACTCCCGAGCAGCGCGCGGCCGCTCTCGAGAAGGCCGCGCAGGCCCGGCGCTCACGGGCCGAGCTGAAGGCGAAGCTCAAGAACTCCAGCACCTCGCTGCCCGAAGTGCTCGACGCGGGGGAGGCGGACGAGGTCATCGCCAAGATGAAGGTGTCCGCGCTCCTCGAGGCGATGCCCGGCGTCGGCAAGGTGCGCGCGCAGCGGATCATGGAGCGGCTCGGCATCTCGCCCAGCCGCCGGGTCCGGGGCCTCGGCGACAACCAGCGCAGGGCGCTGGAGCGCGAGTTCGCCACCGACGGCTCCTGATCGTCCCCCGGCCGGCCCGACGAGCGCGACGGTGAGCTCGGTGCCGGTGCGCGACGACCGGCCGGCGCCTCCCGCGCCCCGGCTCACCGTGCTGTCCGGGCCGTCGGGGGTCGGCAAGCGCAGCGTCATCGCCGAGGTCAGGCGCAGCCGCCCCGACGTCTGGCTGTCGGTCTCGGTGACGACCCGCCGGCCGCGACCCGGCGAGGTCGACGGCGTCGACTACCACTTCGTCGACGACGCCGAGTTCGACCGGCTGGTCGCCAGCGGGACGCTGCTCGAGCACGCCCTCTTCGCCGGACACCGCTACGGCACCCCCAGGGTCCCGATCGAGGCGCGGCTCGCGGCCGGGCTGCCGGCCCTGCTCGAGGTCGAGCTGCAGGGCGCCAGGCAGGTGCGCAAGGCGATGCCCGGCGCGCTGCTGGTCTTCCTCGCCCCGCCGTCGTTCGATGACCTCGTCAGCCGGCTCGTCGGCAGGGGCACCGAGGACGCGGCCGAGATCGAGCGCCGGCTGGCCGCCGCGAGGGTCGAGCTCGCGGCCGAGGACGAGTTCGACGAGGTGGTGGTCAACACGACGGTCCAGGATGCGGCCGGTCGCCTGGTAGCCTTGATGGCGATCTAGGCGTCCGGCCGGCCGAGCCGGCCGCCGGGCCTGCCTGGGCCCATTCGATGCCGAGGAGCTGCTTCCCGCATGGCCGGTACCGTCGCGTCCCCCGAGGGGATCACCAACCCGCCGATCGACGAGCTGCTGGAAAGGACCGACTCCAAGTACGCGCTCGTCATCTACGCGGCCAAGCGGGCGCGGCAGATCAACGCGTACTACGCCCAGCTCGGCGAGGGCCTGCTCGAGTACGTCGGCCCGCTCGTCGAGACCCACGTCCACGAGAAGCCGCTGTCCATCGCGCTGCGCGAGATCAACGCCGGCCTGCTGACGGCCACCCAGGTCGAGGCCTGACCAGCCGCTCCCGATGCCTGCTGACGCCGCACCGCCCAGGGTGATCCTGGGGGTGTCCGGCGGCATCGCCGCGTACAAGGCCTGCGAGCTGCTGCGCCTGCTCACCGAGTCGGGGCACGCGGTACGGGTGATCCCCACCGCGAGCGCGCTGGCCTTCGTGGGCGCGCCGACGTGGGCCGCGCTGTCCGGCGAGCCGGTGACCACCGACGTGTGGACCGGTGCCGAGGAGGTGCCGCACGTCCGGCTCGGGCAGGGCGCCGACCTCGTCGTCGTCGCGCCGGCCACCGCCGACCTGCTGGCCAGGGCCGCCACCGGCCGGGCCGACGACCTGCTGACCGCGACCCTGCTCACCGCGCGCTGCCCGGTGCTGCACGCGCCGGCCATGCACACCGAGATGTGGGAGCACCCGGCGACCGTCGCCAACGTGGCGACCCTGCGCGAGCGCGGCGCGGTGGTGCTCGACCCGGCCGTGGGGCGGCTGACCGGCGCCGACACCGGCCCCGGGCGGCTGCCAGACCCGGCGGAGATCCTCGCCGTCGCCCGGCTGCTGCTGGCCGGCGGCAGCGGCGCCGTTCCCGGCACGCACGGCGCGCCCGGTCCGCTCGCCGGCCGCCACGTCGTGGTGTCGGCCGGCGGCACCCGCGAGCCGCTCGACCCGGTGCGCTTCCTCGGCAACCGGTCCTCGGGCCGGCAGGGCTACGCGCTGGCCAGGGTGGCCGCCGCGCGGGGGGCGCGGGTCACCGTCGTCGCGGCCAACGTGGCGCTGCCGGATCCGGCGGGCGCGCGGGTCGTGCGGGTGGGGTCGGCAGCGCAGCTGCGCGACGAGGTCATGGCCGCGGCCAAGGACGCCGACGCCGTCGTCATGGCGGCCGCCGTCGCGGACTTCCGGCCGGCCGACCCGTCCCCGCGCAAGATCAAGAAGTCCGGCGACCCGGACGAGGCGGCGACGCTCCGGCTGGTGCGCACCGCGGACGTGCTCGCCGAGCTGGTGGAGGCGCGCGGCGACGGGCGGCTCGCCGTCCCGGTCATCGTGGGCTTCGCCGCCGAGACCGACGACGTGGTGGCCAACGGGCGGGCCAAGCTCGCCCGCAAGGGCTGCGACCTGCTCGTCGTCAACGAGGTGGGCGAGCGCGCCGGCTTCGAGTCGGCCGACAACGCCGCAGTCGTCCTCGCCGCCGACGGCTCGGAGCTCGCCGTGCCGCACGGGCCGAAGGAGGCCCTCGCCGGCGTCGTCCTCGACCTCGTCGCGGCCCGCCTCGGCTGAGCCGCGACCGGGCCAGCGCCGGGCTCCGGCCGGCCCGTCCATCTCAGCTCCCGAGACGGGCGGCCGTCCGGCGCGGTGCGGCCCGTGGCCGCGGCGGCGGTCGGGCATACACTCCGAGCAACGAAGTGCGCGGCCTCGTGACGGGCACGTCGACGGGCGCGCGACGGGGCGCGCCCCGGCCGACGCCCCGCACCGCGGCCGGCCAACCGAAGACATCGAGGAGCGTCGTGTCGCGTCGTCTGTTCACGTCCGAGTCGGTGACCGAGGGGCATCCCGACAAGATCGCCGATGCGATCTCCGACTCCATCCTCGACGCCCTCCTCAAGGAGGACCCGAAGAGCCGGGTGGCCGTCGAGACGCTGATCACAACCGGCCAGGTGCACGTCGCCGGCGAGGTGACGACCGAGGCCTACGTCGACATCGAGACGATCGCGCGCGAGCGGATCCTCGAGATCGGCTACGACTCGTCGAAGAAGGGCTTCGACGGCGCGTCGTGCGGGGTCTCCATCTCGATCCACGGGCAGTCCCCCGACATCGCGATCGGCGTCGATGAGGCGTACGACGTGCGCGTGGAGGGCCAGGAGGCCCACGAGGCCGGCGCCGACGACCTCGACCGCCAGGGCGCCGGCGACCAGGGCATGATGTTCGGCTTCGCGGTCGCCGAGACGCCGGAGCTGATGCCGCTGCCGATCGCGCTGGCCCACCGGCTGGCCCGGCGGCTGTCGGCGGTCCGCAAGGACGGCGTGGTGCCCTACCTGCGGCCGGACGGCAAGACGCAGGTCACCATCGAGTACGCCGACGGCCGGCCGGTGCGCCTCGACACCGTCGTCGTGTCGTCGCAGCACGCCGCCGACATCGACATCGAGACCCTGCTGACGCCCGACGTGGTCGAGCACGTCATCGCCCCGGAGATCGAGGCCCTCGACCTCGACACCGACGGCTACCGGGTCTTCGTCAACCCGACCGGGCGCTTCGAGATCGGCGGCCCGATGGGCGACACCGGCCTGACCGGCCGCAAGATCATCGTCGACACCTACGGCGGCATGGCCCGCCACGGCGGCGGCGCGTTCTCCGGCAAGGACCCGTCCAAGGTCGACCGCTCCGCGACGTACGCCATGCGCTGGGTGGCCAAGAACGTCGTCGCGGCCGGGCTCGCCCACCGCTGCGAGGTGCAGGTCGCCTACGCGATCGGGCGGGCGGCGCCGGTCGGGCTGTTCGTCGAGTGCTTCGGCACCGAGACGGTGCCGGTCGCCCGCATCCAGGACGCGGTCGAGCAGGTCTTCGACCTGCGTCCGGCGGCGATCATCCGCGACCTCGACCTGCTGCGCCCGATCTACTCGCCGACCGCGTCGTACGGCCACTTCGGGCGCACCGAGCTCGACTTCACCTGGGAGGCCACCGACCGGGTCGACGCGCTGCGGGACGCCGCCGGCGCCTGAGCGCCCGCGCTCGCCCCCCAGCGCCGTCCCGGAGCCGCGTCGATCATCGCCCCGCGCCGTACGGCGCGACCCGCCGGGCGACACGCCCGATCGCGCTGCGCACCGCGCATGGTGACGACCGACTCCGGTGGTTGGCTGGGTTCCTCATCGCCGTCCACAGCGCGACGGTGGCGCGCGCACGATTGTCGGCGGCGCCTGATAGGACGGGCCCATGACGGAGGTGGACGAGCAGCTCGCGCTCGGCGGCCGGGGCGGCGGGGCGCGCCGGCGCCGGTCGCGGGCGCCGGTCGAGCCGGCGACCCGGCTGCCGGTGGCCCGGGTCGCCGTCGACGTGCCGCTGCCGCACCTCGACCGCCCGTTCGACTACCTGGTGCCGGCCCGGCTCGACGCAGCGGTCGTGCCGGGGGGGCGGGTGCGGGTGCGCTTCGCGGGGCAGCTCGTCGACGGCTGGGTCCTCGACCGGGCGGCCGCCTCCGACCATGCCGGCTCGCTCGCCTACCTCGCCGGCGCGCCATCGGCCGAGCCGGTGCTGACTCCCGAGGTGCTCCGGCTCGCCAGGGCGGTCGCCGACCGGTGGGCCGGCACCCTGGCCGACGTCGTCCGCCTCGCCGTCCCGCCGCGGCACGCCGCCGTCGAGGCCGAGCCGCCCCGCCCGCCGGCGCCCCCGCCGGGCGGCGGGCCGGTGCCGGGCCGGGCGGCGTGGGAGCAGTACGAGGCCGGTCAGGCGTTCCTCGACGCGCTCGCCGCCGGGCAGCCGGCGAGGGCGGTGTGGGCGGCGCTGCCCGGCGCGACCGACTGGGCCGTCCCGATCGCGGCGGCGGTCGCGGCCGCCCTGGCCGCGGGCCGGGGCGCCGTCGTCGTCACGCCGGACGGCCGCGACGCCGCGCGGGTCGACGCCGCCCTCACCGACCTCGTGGGCAGCGGCCACCACGTCGTGCTGACCGCCGACCTCGGCCCCCGGGAGCGCTACCGGCGGTTCCTCGCCGCGAGCCGCGGCGCGGTGCGGGCGGTGGTGGGCACCCGCGCAGCCGCGCTCGCGCCGGTGGCCGGCCTCGGGCTCGTCGTGGTCTGGGACGACGGCGACGACCTGCACGCCGAGCCGAGGGCGCCCTACCCGCACGCCCGTGACGTGCTCGTGCTGCGGGCTCACCTGGCCGGCGCAGGCGCGCTCGTCGCCGGCCATGCGGTCACGGCGGAGGGCGCCCAGCTGCTGGCGACCGGCTGGGCCCGTCCGCTGCGGGCGCCGCGGAGCGCGATCCGGCGGCTCGCGCCCCGCGTCGAGGTGCCCGGCGACCTCGACGCCGCCCGCGACCCGGCGGCCCGCGCGGCCCGGCTGCCGACCATCGCCTGGCAGGCGGCCCGCACCGCGCTCGCCGCGGGGGCGCCGGTACTGGTGCAGGTGCCGCGCCGGGGCTACCAGCCCGCGCTGGCCTGCGACGAGTGCCGGGCGCCCGCCCGCTGCCAGCACTGCGCCGGCCCGCTCGGCCGGTCGGGCGGCGCCGACGCGGTGCCGGCCT
>JBJMHZ010000021.1:0-142599 GCA_045807125.1 Frankiaceae bacterium | reverse complement strand
TGCCGAGCCGGCCGGGCCGCCCCCGGCCCCCGCCGTACCGGCTTCGACGCAGCGGTCGGGGCCGGCCGCCTGGCCGGAGGCGGCCGTGCCGGCGACTCCCGCCGAGCCGCCGCCCTCGGTCGGCGTCAGCGCGCCGCCGGTCGTCCCGGCAGGGTCGCCGGCCGCCGAGGCCGCGCCGGGTGGGCTCGACGCGGCAGCCGTCCGGCGGACGTGGCCCGACGTGCTCGAGCAGGTGAAGACCCGCCGGCGCACGACTTGGGCCCTGCTGTCGCAGTACGCGCAGGTCGTCGAGGTGCGCGGGCGGACGCTGACGCTGTCGTTCTCCACCGAGCCGATCCGGCGGCAGTTCACCGCGAGCGGCAGCGACGCGGTGCTCGCCGACGTGCTCCGGGAGTCGCTCGGCGTCGACTGGCGCATCGAGTCGCTCGTCGAGGGCACGTCCCAGGAGGCGGCGACCGGCGGCGCCGGCGCTCCGGCCGCGGGCGGCGGCGGCGGTTACGACTCCTTCGCCCCCGGCGACGACCCGGTGGACGACCCGGCCGACGGCGACGCCGGCCGGTCGGCCATGCCGCCGGAGGAGGCGGCTATCGCGCGGCTCCAGGAGACCCTCGGCGCCAAGGTCATCGGCGAGATCGACACCGGCTGAGCCCGTCGGCCGTGGCGGACGGCGCGCCGCGCGGGCCGGGGACGTAGGCTCGCGGCTAACGATGGACGAGCCGCCGGACGAGTCGAGGAGAGGCCGCGATGCCCGCTCCGCAGCAGCCCAACCTGCAGCAGTTGATGAAGCAGGCGCAGAAGATGCAGCAGCAGATGGTGCAGGCCCAGGAGGAGCTGGCCGAGGCGCAGGTCGAGGGGCACGCCGCCGGCGGCGCGGTGAAGGCGACCATGACCGGCACCGGTGAGCTGCTCGCCCTCGAGATCAGCCCCGAGCTGGTCGACCCCGACGACGTCGAGACGCTGCAGGACGCGGTCGTCGCGGCGGTGCGCGACGCGAGCGATGCGGCGGCCAAGCTCGCGGGCGAGAAGATGGGACCTCTCGGCCAAGGGCTCGGCGGGGCGGCCGGCGGCCTGCCCGGGCTCGGCCTCTAGCGGCGGCTGCCGTGTACGAGGGGGCGGTCCAGGACCTCATCGACGAGCTCGGCCGGCTGCCGGGCGTCGGGCCGAAGAGCGCGCAGCGGATCGCGTTCTACCTGCTCGCCGCCGATGCGGCCGACGTGCGGCGGCTCGTCGACGCGCTGGTGGAGGTCAAGGACAAGGTGCGGTTCTGCAAGACGTGCGGCAACGTCGCCGAGGAGGAGCTCTGCCGCATCTGCCGCGACCCGCGCCGCGACGAGTCCGTCATCTGCGTGGTGGAGGAACCGAAGGACGTCGTCGCGATCGAGAAGACCCGCGAGTTCCGCGGCCTCTACCACGTGCTGGGTGGGGCGATCAGCCCGATCGAGGGCGTCGGCCCCGACGACCTGCGGGTGCGCGAGCTGATGACCCGCCTCGCCGACGGGGCCGTCACCGAGCTCATCCTCGCCACCGATCCCAACACCGAGGGCGAGGCGACCGCGACCTACCTCGCCAGGCTGGTGAAGCCGATGGGGCTGCGGGTGACCCGCCTCGCGAGCGGCCTGCCGGTCGGCGGCGACCTGGAGTACGCCGACGAGGTCACGCTCGGCCGCGCCTTCGAGGGCCGCCGCCTGCTCGATGTCTGAGGTCGCCGGAGCGAAGGCCCTGAACCCACCGTGCACCCCGTGGACCGCACCGCGCTGAGCAAGGCCGTCGCGCGCGCCCTTCGGCACGACCCCGGGCGGTACGGGCTCGCGCCCGACGACGCGGGGTGGGTGCCGGTCGGTGACCTCGTGCGCGCCCTGCGCGGCGAGCGTCGCTGGCGCGACCTCCAGCGCACCGATCTGGTCGACCTGGTCGACAGGGTCGGTCACGGGAGCAAGCAGCGGTACGAGATCGACGGCGAGCGCATCCGGGCGCTCTACGGCCACAGCCTGCCGGGCCGGATCGCGAAGGAGGCGGCGGAGCCGCCGGCCGTGCTCTTCCACGGCACGGCGCGGCAGAGCCTGCCGGGCATCCGCGCGACCGGGCTGTCGCCGATGCGCCGTCAGTACGTCCACCTGTCGGTGGACCGGGAGACGGCGGCCGCGGTCGGCCGGCGCAAGGGCGCCGACGTCGCGGTGCTGGCGGTCTTCGCGGGGAAGGCGCACCGCGCCGGCGTCGTCTTCCGGCGCGGCAACGCGGCGACGTGGCTGGCCGAGCACGTGCCGCCGGAGTTCATCAGCGGCGCCGGGCGAGCGCGCGGCGACCGGGGGCGTCCCCTTCGTCCCGATAGACTCGGTGCGCCAGATCCTTGACCTGGGGAGACGCATCCCGGTGGGACTCATCGTCCAGAAGTACGGCGGCTCGTCGGTCGCCGACGCCGAGCGCATCAAGCGGGTGGCCGAGCGCATCTCAGCTGCCCGGCGCGGCGGCGACGACGTCTGCGTCGTGGTGTCGGCGATGGGCGACACCACCGACGAGCTGCTCGAACTGGCCCGGCGGGTGACTCCCGTGCCGCCGCCGCGCGAGCTCGACATGCTGCTGACCGCCGGCGAGCGCATCTCGATGGCGCTGCTGGCCATGGCCATCGCCAACCTCGGCTTCGAGGCGCGGTCGTTCACCGGCTCGCAGGCCGGCGTCATCACCGACGCGACCCACGGGCGGGCCCGCATCATCGAGGTCAACCCGGGACGCATCCGTACCGCCCTGGCCGACGGCGCGGTGGCGATCGTCGCCGGCTTCCAGGGCGTCTCGCAGGACACCAAGGAGATCACCACCCTTGGCCGCGGCGGCTCGGACACCACGGCGGTCGCGCTCGCGGCGGCCCTGGGCGCGACGACGTGCGAGATCTACACCGACGTCGACGGCGTCTACACCGCCGACCCCCGCCTGGTGCCCATGGCCCGCCTGCTCGAGACCATCTCGTACGAGGAGATGCTCGAGCTCGCCGCGAGCGGCTCGAAGGTGCTGATGCTGCGCTGCGTCGAGTACGGCCGGCGCTACGGCATCCCGATCGTCGTGCGGTCGTCGTACTCGCAGCGCCCTGGCACGCGGATCACCCATGTTTCGGAGGCGAAGAAGGTGGAGCAAGCGATCATCTCGGGCGTGGCCCACGACCTCGGCGAGGCGAAGGTGACGGTCGCCGGCGTGCCGGACAAGCCCGGCGAGGCCGCCGCCATCTTCCGCGCCATCGCCGACGCGCAGGTCAACATCGACATGGTGGTGCAGAACGTCTCCGGCTCGAGCGGCCGCACCGATGTCTCGTTCACGCTGCCCAAGCAGGACGGTCCCACCGCGATGACCGCGCTGGAGCGGGTTCGCGAGCGCATCGGCTTCGAGGGGCTGCTCTACGACGACCACATCGGAAAGGTGTCGCTCGTCGGTGCCGGCATGCGGTCGCACCCCGGCGTCACCGCGCGGATGTTCGAGGCGCTCGCCGAGGCCGGCGTCAACATCGAGCTCATCTCCACCTCGGAGATCCGCATCTCGGTGGTGTGCCGCGACATCGACGTGCCGGCCGCCGTGCAGGCCGTGCACACCGCCTTCGAGCTCAACGGCACCGAGCAGGCCACGGTCTACGCGGGAACCGGGCGATGACCGGGCGTGCCGGCAAGCCGACCCTCGCCGTCGTGGGCGCCACCGGCGCCGTCGGCGGCGTGATGCTCGAGCTGCTCTCGACCAGGCCCGACGTGTGGGGCGAGATCCGCCTCGTCGCATCGGCGCGCTCGGCTGGGCGCCGGCTGCGTTGCCGTGGCGAGGAGCTCGAGGTGGTCGCGCTGTCCGCCGATGCCTTCGACGGCGTCGACGTCGCGATGTTCGACGTGCCGGACGAGGTCTCGGCGCAGTGGGCCCCCGTCGCAGCGGAGCGGGGGGCCGTGGTGGTCGACAACTCGGGCGCCTTCCGGATGGAGCCCGACGTACCGCTCGTCGTCCCGCAGGTCAACGCGGCCGAGGTGGCCCGCCGCCCGCGCGGCATCATCAGCAACCCCAACTGCACGACGCTGTCGATGGTCGTCCCGATCGGCGCGCTGCACCGCCGCTACGGGCTGGAGGAGCTCGTCGTCGCCTCCTACCAGGCGGCATCGGGCTCGGGGCAGGCCGGCATCGACGCGCTGCACGCGCAGATCGAGAAGGTCGCGGGCGACCGCACCCTCGGCACCCGCCCAGGCGACGTGCGCGAGGTGATCGGCGACGACACCGGCCCCTTCCCGGCGCCGCTCGCCCTCAACGTGGTGCCGTGGGCCGGCTCGCTGAAGGACGACGGCTGGACGAGCGAGGAGCTGAAGGTGCGCAACGAGTCGCGCAAGATCCTCGGCCTGCCGCAGCTGCGGGTGTCGGCCACCTGCGTGCGGGTCCCGGTCGTGACGACCCACTCGCTGGCGGTCCACGCCGTCTTCGGCCACGAGGTCGACGCCGACGAGGCGCGGGCGGTGCTGCGCGCGGCGCCCGGCGTGCTGGTGCACGACGATCCCGCGTCGTACGAGTTCCCGACGCCGGTCGACGTGGCCGGCACCGACCCGACGTGGGTTGGGCGCATCCGCCGGTCGATCGACGACCCGCGGGCGCTCGACCTCTTCCTCTGCGGCGACAACCTGCGCAAGGGCGCTGCGCTCAACACCGCCGAGATCGCCGAGCTGGTGGCGGCCGGGCTCACCGGCTAGCCGCTGCCCGTCAGGTGCGCAGGTACGACGCGCCGTTGAAGTCGAGGATCGCGCCGCTGGCCCACTCGGCCGCATCCGAGGCCAGGAACGCGACGGCCTCCGCCACCTCCTCGACCGTCGCCACGCGCCCGAACGGGCTCTGCGCGCGGATCGCCGCGCCCTCGGCAGCCTCCAGGTGCGGCCGGGCCATGGCCGTCTCGACGAAGCCGGGGGCGAGGGTCAGCACGGTGATGCGGTGCGGTGCCAGCGCGACCGCGAGCGACTGGCCGAGGGCGTTGAGGCCGGCCTTGGCCGCCCCGTAGCCGGGTGCGCTCGGCTCCCCGCGGAACGCGCCGCGGCTGGAGACGTTGACGATCCGGCCGCCGCCGCGCTCGGCCATGTGCCTGGCCGCGCAATACGTCGCCCACGCCGGGCCGAGCAGGTTGGTGCCAAGCATCTCGTCCAGGTGGGCCCGCCACCCGTCGTAGTCGACCTCCAGCAGCGGTGCGAGCCGGTAGGCGCCGGCGTTGTTGACCAGGACGTCCAGCCGGCCGAGGTGATCGATCGCCTCGTCGACCAGCCGCGCGACCTGCTCCGGGTCGCGCAGGTCGGCGCGCGCGACGTGGTGCGCATCACCGGCGAGGCCGGCGAGGGTCTCGGCGGCGGCCGCGGCGTCGCTCCCGTAGTGCACGACCACCCGTGCGCCGGCCGCGGCGAGCCGGGTCGCCACCGCCCGCCCGATGCCGCGGGATGCGCCGGTGACGAGAGCGCCCTTGCCCGCGAACGCTGCTGCCTCCGTGCCCGTCATGGCCGGTCACGCTATCCCACCCCACCCCGTACGGCCTTCCGCCGCCTCCCGAGCGCCGATACGCTTGCGGCGCCGCGAGCGAGAGGAGGCCCGATGGCGGTCATCATCCTGGAGCCGGGCGAGATCTTCGAGCACCAGCACTCGACGGACAGCTACTCGCGCCTCCTGGCCGGCGACGTGGTCATCGCGACCGACGGCGCCGGCGCACCGCTGCCGCTCATGGAGCGGGTGCCCACCCGCGCCGGCGTGAGCCACTCGCTCACCAATGCGGGCACGACGGTGGCTCTCATCGAGTGCTCGATGCACCGAAGCACGAGCCCGCCACCACCGGCCGGCTGACCGGCGGCGGGGGTGTCGCTGTCCGGGCGGCCGCGCAGTGGGCTGGTCGCGCTGTGGGTCACGCTGGCCGCCGTGGCGGCGTTCGCGGCGCGCGAGGTCACGAGGGCCGCGCTCGCCCACCCCGAGCACCACTGGATCCTCAAGACCAAGCTGCTCGGCGTCGCGCCCTCGATCAGCCTGCTGGTGGGGACGATCGCCTTCGTGAGCGCCCGCCATCAGTTCGCGCTGGCTCAGCGCCCGTTGCTCACCTACGGCTCGGGATGGATCGCGGGCAGCGATGCCAGTCGCATGCTCTTCGCGCCGACGAGGTGGGTCTGGAAGGTGACGCTCCGCAACGCCGGGCCGGGCACGGCGGTGATGCAGGCCGTCAGCTACGACATCGACGTGTGGCACGAGGGCCGTCGCGAGCAGGCTCACGGGCTCGCGGGTGACGGCTTGTTCGAGGCGCTGCGCCGGTACGGCCTCGAGGAGGACCGCGACCTGTCGGTGGCCTTGGTCTCGCCGGACGGTGCGCTGGAGCCGAGGGCCGAGGCGCGGCTGTGCGAGCTGCCGAGCGGCATCGGGCAGCGATTGCTGGTGCTCGACGTCCACATCACCTACCGCAGCCTGCTGGGGGACCGGTTCAGCAAGACGGTGCGTTGCGTCCCGGTCCGCGGATTACCGACGACGCCGGACGAATCGGCGTACGACGCGCGGGGCGCGGTGACGGAGCGAAGTGGAAGTAACGCATCCGGTAAGGACGGGCTAGCGTCCCCAACCGATCGATAGCCAGCCCAACCTGCGCGATCTTGGCCCAACTGGTGCGCATGCCGCACCGGCCGGTCGCGCGCGGTGCCTTGGAGGCCCTCCCTCATGCGTCATCGTTCCGCCGTTCCGCCGCGCCATCACCATGGAGATCACCGAGTCAGGCGGCAGCGCCGTCGCTCCCTCGTCCTCGTGCCCGTCGGCATGCTCGCCACCGCGCTCATGGGCACGGCCGTCGCCGGCGCGGCCATCGCCGCCGGCAACGCCGCGCCCACGACGACCGCGCGCACCACGCCGGCGGTCAGCGCGAGCGCTCCGTGCGCTGGTGCGGCAGCCCCCGCGAAGTACGACCACGTCATCTGGATCTGGTTCGAGAACAAGGCGCCGATCATCGGCTCGTCGTCGGCGCCGTACTTCACCTCGCTGGCCGGCCAGTGCGGCCTCGCCACCAACTACCACGGCATCACCCACCCGTCGCTGCCCAACTACCTGGCCGCGACGGGCGGCTCGACCTTCGGCGTCACCGACGACAACCCGCCGTCGTCGCACCGCATCACGGCCGCCTCCATCTTCAGCCAGGTGAAGGCATCCGGCCGGCAGTGGCGGTCCTACGAGGAGTCGATGCCGTCGAACTGCGCGCTGAGCTCGTCCGGCACCTACGCCGTGAAGCACGATCCGGCGGCGTACTTCACCGGCATCCGCACCGACTGCTCCTCGTGGGACGTGCCGATGGGCACGACGTCCTCCGGGGCCTTCCGCGCGGCAGTGAACGGCGGCACGCTGCCGGCGTTCTCGTTCATCACGCCGAACATGTGCAACGACATGCACGACTGCTCGGTGGCCACCGGCGATGCGTGGCTGAAGTCGTGGATGCCGAGGATCCTGAGCAGCGCGACGTACCTGGCCGGCCGGACGGCGGTCGTCGTCACGTTCGACGAGAGCTCGAGCAGCAGCACCACCAACGCGGTCTCGACCATCGTCGTCGCGCCGTCCGTGCGCAAGGGGACGGCCAACGGGACGCGGTTCGACCACTACTCGCTGCTGCGCACCACCGAGGAGATGCTCGGGCTGCCGACGACGCTCGGCGGTGCGTCGACAGCGGCGTCGATGCGGTCGGCGTTCCACCTGTAGTGCCCTGTCGTGTCGCCGTGCCGCCTGGCTGTGGCACGCTCACGCCATGAGCGGCACGGACGACACGACCAGGCGGTGGTTCCTGTCCCGCGAGGAGCGCGGCAACCCGGCGACCGAGCTGGACCGGGACCGACCGGCCGGCGTCGCATGGTCGGAGGGCAACCTCGTGCACCCGCTCGTGCACGGCGCGACGTACTTCCGGCGCCTGCACGACGAGCTGTGCGACCTGACCGCGGGTGACCGGGTCTACTTCACCGACTGGCGTGGTGACGCGGACGAGCGGCTGCTGCCGGAGGGGCCGACGGTCGCTGACCTGCTGTGCCGCGTCGCACGGGCCGGGGTCGACGTGCGCGGCCTGATCTGGCGGTCGCACTCCGACCACATGTCGTTCAGCGCGCAGGAGAACCAGAAGCTCGGCACCCTCGTCAACGAGGCCGGTGGCGAGGTGCTTCTCGACCAGCGAGTGCGCCGCTTCGGGTCGCATCATCAGAAGGTGTTCGTGCTGCGGCACCGCGACGCGCCCGAGCGCGACGTCGCGTTCGTCGGCGGCATCGACCTCTGCCACGGCCGCCGCGATGACGCCGGGCACGGCGGCGATCCGCAGCAGCAGCCGATGGACAAGCGCTACCGCGGTCGCGCGCCATGGCACGACGCCGCGCTGGAGCTGCGTGGCCCGGTCGTCGGCGACGTGCTGCGCTCGTTCGTCGAGCGCTGGGACGATCGCACCCCGCTCGACCGGCGCTCGCCGTACCGGATGGCGCTCCAGCGCAAGGCCGGGATGCCACGGCATCCGCAGCCGCTGCCGGAGCGCCTCCCCGACCCGCCGCCCGCCGGTCCCCATGCGGTGCAGGTGCTGCGCACGTACGGCAGCAAGCGGCCGCGCTTCCCCTTCGCTCCCGAGGGCGAGCGCAGCGTCGCGCGGGCGTACGAAAAGGCGTTCGGGCTGGCCCGCTCGCTCATCTACGTGGAGGACCAGTACCTGTGGTCCGACCTGGTTGCCAGGGGCATCGCCGAGGCGCTCGAGCGGTCGCCGGAGCTGCGACTGATCGCCGTCGTGCCGCGCTACCCCGACGCCGACGGCGCGGTCAGTGGCCCACCCAACCGGCTGGGCCAGCTGGAGGCGCTGCGCGTGCTGCGCGAGGTCGCCCCCGACCGTGTCGGCGTGTTCGACCTGGAGAGCGCGGCCGGGGTGCCCATCTACGTGCACGCCAAGATATGCATCGTCGACGACGTGTGGTTCACCTGTGGATCGGACAACTTCAACCGCCGGTCGTGGACGAATGACAGCGAGATCACCTGCGCCGTGGTCGACTCCGAGCGCGACGAGCGCGAGCCGCGCGACCCGGCCGGTGCCGGCGACGGCGCCCGCCGGTTGCCGCGCGCACTGCGGTTGCAGGTCTGGGCCGAGCACCTCGGCCGCAGCGAGGACGACCCTGCCCTGCTCGACCCCGCGGCCGCCCTCGAGCTGTGGAGCGCGACCGCCACCGCCCTCGACGACTGGCACGCGGGCGGGCGCCGCGGCCCGCGGCCGCCCGGGCAGGTGCGGTGGCACGAGCCGGACCCGGTCAGCGGATGGCAGCGGGCGTGGGCCGCACCGATGTACCGGACGCTGTTCGATCCGGACGGCCGCCCCTGGCGGCTGCGCCGCGCCGGCGGGTTCTGATGCGGCTGCCTCCGGGCGGACGCACGGCGGCCACGCGCCGTCCGGTCGACGGGCGCGCGACCGCCGTACGTGGCTTCGTCAGCCGCCCGCGGTGCCACTGCCCTGGGCCGGCGGAGGCGGGTCGCCCCGACCCATGCCGGACTCCACCCTGATGACCTTGAAGCTCTTGTCCAGCTTGACCGTGGCCAGCGTGCCGTCGGCCTTGGTCAGGTGCGCCTCGTACGCCGCATCGCCCGCGTCGGTCTCCACCCGGTAGACCGTGCCGCCCTTGACCGCGGCCAGCGCGGCCGCCTTGACCTTGGCGGCGTCGGCGGTGCCGAGGGCCCGCTCGTCGCTCCGCACCGGCGCCGAGCCGCCAACGGGCCCGCACCTGCCCTGCGGCGCCGGTGCACCGGCCGGGTAGCCGCTGGAGCCCTGCGTCGCGGTGGAGCTCGGTGACGTGCTGACCGCGGCGGCGCTGAAGGATGCCGCGAGGATGCCGCCCGCTACCGCGCCCGCGGCGAGCAGCCCGGCCGGCTTCGCGAGCCGGCCGCTCCGCCGCCGCCGAGCGGCCGTCGTGGCCTCGCCGAGGCCTACCGTCGTGTCGTTCATCGCTGACCTCCCTGTGCCGGCCGCCGGGATGGCGGCTCGGTGCAGGAGAGCTTCGGCCGCCAGCCTGGCAGGGGCATCGGGTGCGGCTGGCAAGTCGCTGGGAGCGATGAGCGGGAGATGAGTGGAGCCAGGGCCTCAGCGCCGGGAGGAGCAGGCGAGGCAGAGCACCGCCCAGGGGAGCGCCTCGAGGCGCTCCCCTGGGATGTGGCTCCGCACCGGTCGCAGGAGCCGTAGCTGCCCTCGGCGAGCTTCGCCTCGGCCCGCCGCACGTCGGCCAGCATGGCTTGCAGCCGGTCGTGCGCGGCTACCTGCGACAGCCGCTCGACGGCGAGGCTGGTGCCCTCGCCGACGCGCTTGCCGAACGAGATGCCGCTCTGGTCGCCGGCCGGTGCCGAGAGATCGCCGAGCTCGCGCTCCAGGTCGGTGCGCCTGGCGGCGAGCTCAGCGGCCAGCCCTGCGGCCGGCTCGGCACCGGCGTCAGCCACCGGCGTTGCGGAGCATGAAGTCGCGCTCCGGATCGCGCCCCATGGTCGGGTCGGCCGGAGGGCTGACTTCCTGCACCGCGACGGTGTCCTCGAGCCGCGTCCTGGGCGGGAGCGTGCGGAACCGCTCCGCCCCTGGCCGCTCGTCGGCGTCCGTCCGGGGTGCGTTGGTGCGCTCGGCCATGACCATCACCTCATGACCAGTGTCGCACCGTACCGTCGCTTCAGCTCGAGGGCGTGAAGAAGCCCACGAGGGTGTAGTAGTGGCCGGTACCGGGCCCGGTGTAGTGACAGGTCACCAGGTCCTGGTTGTTGCTCACGCCGTTGAGGCTGTCGCGGATGACGACGCCCTGGAAGGCGGCGTACTTGACCTGGAAGTTGCCGGCCGTGACGTCCTCCTTGAAGCTGCCGATGCTGACGACCGTCGCGTCGAATGCCATGCCGTTCTCGCACGTGACGCTGACCGTGAAGCTCTGGAGCGCGTTGGCGTTGGTCGCCGGCACCAGGATGGCGGCTGCGGAGCCGAGCGCGAGAGCGGCACCGGCGAGCAGGGAGCGGTTCATTGAGCCTCCTCAATAGGGGCGGGGTGTGCGCAACGTACTCGTCAGCCGACGACATGGCCACAAGATCAGCAAGATTGAAGACATGGCTGAAACAGGAGGTCGCAGAGGAGAGATTTGCCTGCATATGGCGCTGTCATGGTTGCCCGAACTCGGGCCGATGGGGCAGTAGAGGCTACTGCGTAGCCGTCCTCCCGGCACCCACCGCGATCACTTGGGTACGCAGTGGATACCCCTCGGAATGCGAAGTGAGTAGCAGGTACTGCTCGGCGGTACGTGCGCCGCGCCCCGCTGCGAGGAGAGTGCATCGGCGCACGGGGAGCGATATGTTCGGAACCACCCACTCCGCCGCGCAGAGGTGAGCAATGACCGTGCTGCTCGCGATCGGGACCAGGAAGGGCCTGTGGCTTGCCCGCAGCGACGACGACCGCCGCACGTGGACGGTCGAGGGACCGCACTTCCTCATGCGCGAGGTCGCCTCGGTCGCGATCGACGCGCGTGCCGACCGGCCCCGGTTGCTGGCGGGGATCCTCAGCGAGCATTGGGGATCGACCGTCTCGTGGTCGGACGACCTCGGTCGCACGTGGCACGAGAACGAGCACGGCCCGATCCGGTTCCCGGCCGGCACCGGTGCGGCGCTCGCCCGGGTATGGCAGCTGCAGCCCGACTCGGCCCGGCGGCCGGGCGTGGTGTGGGCGGGCTGCGAGCCGACGTCGTTGTGGCGCAGCGACGACGGCGGTCACCACTTCGAGCTCGTGCGCGGGCTCTGGGACCATCCGCACCGGTCGGCATGGCAACCCGGCTACGGCGGCGCCGCCGTGCACACCGTGCTGCCCGACGCCGAGAGCGACCGCGTCGTCGTCGCGATGAGCACTGGTGGCGTCTACGCGAGCCGCGACGGCAGCTCCGGCTGGACGCCCAGCAACGCTGGCATCGCAGTCAACTTCCAGCCCGACCCCTATCCCGAGTTCGGCCAGTGCGTGCACAAGATCGCCGTCGACGCGTCGGGCCATGAGCGGTTGTACGCGCAGAACCATCACGGCGTCTATCGATCGGATGATTCCGGTACGAGCTGGACGTCCATCGCCGACGGGTTGCCGAGCGACTTCGGCTTCCCGATCGTCGCGTCCCCGCGGCGGCCCGGCACGGTATGGGTGGTGCCGTTGCAGGCCGACGCAGAGCGGGTGCCGCCGGGCGGCCGGCTGCGGGTGCATCGCAGCTCCGACGCGGGCGAGAGCTGGACCGAGCTCGGGGCGGGCCTGCCGGACGCGTCGTGGACGTCGGTGCTGCGCGATGCGGCCTGCGTCGACGACGGCGATCCGACCGGCGTCTACGTCGGCACCCGGGACGGCTGCGTCTACGCGAGCGCCGACGAGGGCGAGAGCTTCCGACTGATCGCCGCGCACCTGCCCGATGTCCTGTCGGTGCGGGCGCTGGAGCTGGCGTGAGCGTGCAGGTGCTGCTGCCGGGCATCCTCGCCGATCTCGCCGGTGGCAACCGCGCGCTGACCGTCGACCTGCCGGACGGCACGCTCGCCGATCTCCTCGACGCGCTCGCTGCCGATCACCCGCTGCTCACGACGCGGCTGCGCGACGAGACCGGTGCCCTGCGCCGGCACGTCAACGTCTATGTCGACGGGGCCGACGTGCGCGGCGAGCAGGGTCTCGCGACCGGGCTGCGGAGCGGCGCCGTCGTCCAGGTGCTGCCCTCGATCGCCGGGGGCTCCTCGGCCGCGGGCTGAGCGCAACCGGACGCATCGCCGGCCGGACTCCGCACGCAGCGATGAGTTCTCTGCGCCCTGGTGGTCTTCCCTGGTGAGGAGTCGAGGGAGGCCGTCGCGTGGGGTGGACCGGTGCGCCGCGACCGCGGTCAGCGCCCCGCGCCGCGGCCGTCGCCCTGCCACGGCCCCTGGGGCCGGCCGACGTCGCGCTGCTCTGCGGCCAGGTGACCGAGCTGCTGCGCAGCGGAGCCACCGTGGTGGCCTGCGACGTGGGCGGGCACGACTATCCCGACCTCCTCGTCATCGACGCCCTGGTCAGGCTCGCGCTGACGGCCCGGCGGGCCGGCGGCTGCCTGCGCGTACGGGGAGGGGGCGACGAGCTGCGGCGGCTGCTCGACCTCACCGGGTTGGCCGGGGTGGTGCAACCGGAGGAGGGCGAGCCGGGCTGACCACCGGCGCCGCCGACCGGCTCAGGCGCTACCGCCCCTCACCTCGCGTCGTCTTGCTTGCCGCCGCTGCTCGGAGGGGAGAGCGGCAGGCCGAAGCGGGCGAACAACCCGGACGGCGCGATGCCGTTGTCGAGGAAGTGGTGCACGTGCGAGATGCGGTCGCCGGTGATCTCGACGACCTGGATCGACCACGGCTCGTGCCGGCCGCCCGGCCCGCTCGCCCGGTACTGGCCGAACGCCGGTGAGCCGTTGGCCTGGATGGGGATGAGCCGCGAGCCCTTGCAGCCGATGCCGTTGCCGAGGTACCAGCCGCGCAGGTCGGGCCGGCCGCGCACCCACAGCGCGAGCGGCGGCATCGAGATGCTAGCGTCCTCGTGCAGCAGCAGGACGAGCCGGTCGATGTCGAACGCCTCGAACGCCTCGACGTAGCGGGCGAGCAGCGCCTTGTCGGCCTCGTCCATGCCCGACGACGTCCGGCTCTCCTCGTCGCGCCGGGTCACCGCCAGGGTCGCCCGCGCCCGCTGGAGCGCGCTGTTGACCGACACGACGGTGGTGTCGAGCAGCTCGGCCACCTCGGCCGCCTGCCAGCACAGCACCTCGCGCAGGATCAGCACCGCGCGCTGCTTGGGCGGCAGGTGCTGGAGGGCGGCGACGAACGCCAGCCGGATGCTCTCCTGGTAGACCGCCCGCTCGGCCGGGTCGCCGTCGACCGGCACGACGTCGCCGTCGGGGATCGGCTGGATCCAGGTCTGCTCGGGCAGCGGGTCGCCTGGCTGGGTGCGGGCCGGCACCGGGGCGGACAGGTCCATCGGCAGGGCGCGGCGCTTGCGGCCACGGAGGCTGTCGAGGCACACGTTGGTCGCGATCCGGTAGAGCCACGAGCGCAGCGCCGACCGGCCCTCGAACCGGTCGAAGGCCTGCCACGCCCTGACCATCGTCTCCTGCACCGCGTCGTCGGCGTCGAACATCGAGCCGAGCATGCGGTAGCAGTAACCGGTCAGCTCCGCCCGGTGCTGCTCCAGCTCCAGGGTGACCGCATCGGCGGTTGCGAGGTCGCTCATCCGCCCCTCCTCCTGGTGTCGATGGCCTCCACCCTAGCGGCGTCCGGGCGATGCGACGGCTGCAATTGCGGCGACCGCTCAGGCCGGCTCGGAGCAGGCCAGCGCGGGCTCCTGCTCCTCCGCCGCCCGCTCGCGCAGCGCCGGTCGAAGGACGGTGAGCGCGACGGTGGCCGAGGCGAGGACGAGCGCCGCGGCGATCGAGAACGCGAGGTGGTAGCCGCCGGTCAGGGCCTCTGCCGCCGCCCTTCCGTGGCGCGCCAGCCCGGCGGCCCGCGACGCCGACATCGTCGCCAGGACGGCGAGCCCGAGCGCGCCGCCGGCCTGCGCGGTCGTGTTGACGAGGCCGGAGGCCAGGCCGGCGTCGGCCGGTGCGACGTCGGCCATCGCGATGGTCATGAGACCGGGGAAGCCGACGCCACCGCCGATGCCCAGCAGCATCATCACCGGCAGCACGTCGCGCACGTAGTCGCCGTCGACCGGTGCCCGCGCGAGCAGGAGGAGCGCGCCGGCGATGAGCAGCAGTCCCGTCACCAGCGGGCGCCGCGGGCCGAAGCGGGTGATGAGCGACTCCGAGCAGCGCAGCGACAGGATGCCCATCAGCGCGGTGGCGGGCAGGAACGCGAGGCCGATCCGGAGCGCGTCGTAGCCGAGGATGCGCTGCAGGTAGAGCGAGCCGAGGAAGAACATGCCGAACATGCCTGCCACGCCCAGCACCTGGATCAGGTTGGCCCCGCTGACGTTGCGCGAGCGGAAGATGCGCAGTGGTACGAGCGGCCGCGCCGCCGTCGCCTCCCGTGCGATGAACGCCCCGAGCAGCGCCGCTGAGATCGTGCCCAGCTGCAGCGCGCTGCCCGAGCCCCAGCCGTCGGTCGCGGCCGGCCCCACGATGGTGTAGACGCCGAGCATCAGCGCGGTGGTCACGAGGACGGCACCGGGGACGTCGGCGCCCTGCCCGAGGCCGACGCCCCTGTCGGCAGGGAGCAGTCGCACGGCCAGCGCCGCGGTCACGATGCCGACCGGAACGTTGACGAAGAAGATCCAGTGCCAGTTGATGGATTGGGTGAGCACGCCGCCAGCCAGGAGCCCCACCGATCCGCCGGCCGAGGCGACGAAGCCGTACACGCCCATCGCCTTGGCCTGCTCGCGCGGCTCCGGGAACATCGTGACGATCATCCCGAGGATCACCGCTGAGGTCATCGCGCCCCCGACGCCCTGGAGGAACCGCGCCCCGACGAGCATCGCCCGGCTCGTCGCCGTCCCGCACAGCAGCGAGGCGGCGGTGAAGACGGCGAGTCCGGCGAGCAGCACCTTGCGGCGCCCGACGAGGTCGCCGAACCGGCCCGCCAGCAGCAGCAGGCCCGCGAAGGTGATGAGGTACGCGTTGACCACCCAGGCGAGATCGGCCGACGAGAAGCCCAGATCGTCCTGGATCACCGGGAGCGCGACGTTCACCACCGTCGCGTCCAGGACGATCATCAGCATCCCACCGCACAGGACGTAGAGGGCGAGCCACCGCGCGCGGTCGCTCATGCGCGGCGGAGCGCTCGGCTGCCGGTCGGGCATGGCTGTCGGCTCCTCATGGGCTGGGGTCCTGCGAGTCTGCCGTATGGACGTCGCGGCGGCCCGCGACTAACCGGCGCCCTGCCACGAGCCGACGGGTGCACTGGAACGCGCGAAGGTGCGGGCGTGGGTCAGTAGCGGATGACCGGAGCCCGGGCCGCGACGTGGTCCGACGCGGCGCCCGGCACCGGTCGCTCGCCGTGGGACGTGACGACCGCCGCCCCCACCGGCGCGGACAGGCCGCTGGCCGTCGTCCACAGCGCCTCGTCGAACGTGCTTCCGCTCTTGGTCTTGCCGACGGCGAAGACCGCGTGCGCGGTGCCGCCCGCGAAGGACGTCGAGATGTAGTCGCCGACCATCGGACCCTGCGACGTGCTGGCGATCTGCGCCATGGTCATCGGGCCGGCCAGCTGCATCGGCAGCGTCCACGACGAGCCACCATTGGTGGACGAGACGTACCCGACATCGAGCTGGCAGGTCGACGACGAGCAGCTCGCGGCCGGGTAGTAGTAGTACGTCAGCGCGAGGTGGGCGGTGCTGCCCGAGGTCGCCTTGTCGACGGCGAGGCCGGGGATGAAGTGGTCGACTGCGCTCGTCGTCGAGTCGATCGGGATGCGCACGACCGACGACCACGTGGTCCCGTTCGTCGTCGTGCTCATCACGATGTCGTTCGACTTGCAGCGGCTGCGGAAGCGGCAGTCCTGCCACGTGACGTACACCTTGCCGGTGGCGTCGATCTCGGCCGACGGCAGCGGCTCGGTGCGCAGGCCACCGGCGACCGCATGGTCGGTGATCGTCGTGACGGTCGTCGGGCTCGACCAGCTGGCACCGCCGTCCGTCGAGCTGAAGGCGATGATGGCGCTGTCGTTGGCGTTCCCGGCCGGGACGATGACGGTGCCGCCCGGCTGGACGACCGGCTGGCCGCCGATGCCCGTCGCGCTGTTGGCCGTGCTGAGCGCGGCGCCCCAGATGAGGCCGCCGTCGCTCGACGTGCTCATCCTCAGCCGGTTGCCGTTCGCGTTGTCGTCCCACTCCGTGTAGCAGTGGCCGTAGAACGGGCTGGTCGACGTGTTGTCGCAGACGATCCAGTTCTTGTCGAGCCCGGAGCCGGTGGCGGTGGTGACCGGGTTGCTCCAGGTGAGCCCGCCGTCGGTGGAGCGGCTCGTGAGGACGGCCGCGCCGTGCACCGACGGCGTCTCGAGGATCGCCAGCGAGGAGATCAACCAGACGTTGTGCCTGGCGTCGTACGCCACCACCTCGTCGCTGGTGCGGTCGTACGCTCCGCCGGCGTACTTCGTGACGCCTGGCAGGGAGCCGTGCGTCCACGTGGTGCCGTTGTCCGTCGACGTGGCCCAGCCGGCATTGGTGGCGCCGCCGTCGAAGAACCGGCCCACCTGCGCGGTCTCGACGATGGTCGAGCCGAAGCTGAAGGTGTCGGGCTCGACCTCGGTGGCGTGCTGGCTCGTGCTGTTGGCGTACGGATCGGAGCTGACCTGCTGCAGCGTGGTGGCTGCGTCAGCGGTGAGCGACGTGGCCCAGACGGTCGCGAGCGCGGCGACCGGGGCAAGGATTCGAAAGCGCACGGCAGGACCCCTTCTGCGAGCAGTGAGCGAACGGGTCGAGAGCCGGCTCTGCCGCCCCGACGGTTCGCCTTGCGTGCGCACCGTAGGTCCGCCGCATCGTGCTGGTACGGCGCTTTGCCAAACGTCGCCTCAGCTCCGGGCAATAGCTGCAGATGCCGGTCGGCCGGCTGACCGGACGACCGGACGTTTTCGTCGTCAACCGGCGCGACGATAGCGGTCGAGCACCGTCGTCCGTACCTGCTGCGACGAGACGCCCAGCGCCGCCATGGCGTCGTGCGCCGGTCCGCCGGCCAGCGCAGTGAGGGCGAGCACGAGGTGCACCACGTCGACCGCCCCGTCGTGGCGGCCGCGCATCTCGATCAGCGCGAGCTCGAGGCACTCCTTGGCCCTGGCCGTGAAGCGAAGGTGCCCTCGCGGCTGGTCGTCGTGGCAGGCCGGCCGCCGCCGCCTCCCGCGGCGGGTGGGAGGAGCGAGCGCACCTGGCCCGAAGACCGCTTCGATCCGTGCGATCACCACGTCGAGGTCGATGCCGATGCTCGCCAGTGCCTCGCGATCGATAGCCGCGGGCGAGCCAGGCCGGCGGACGACCGGCTCGAGGGCGGCCGGCGTCAGCCCGCACGCGCGCAGCGCATCGCCGGCCACGCTCTCGCTCGCGGCGGCGGCCAGCAGCAGGTGCTCGTCGCCCACGAAGCCGTGCCCCATCGCGCGGGCCCGCGCCTGCGCATCGATCACCATCGCGCGCGTACCGGGGGTCAGTCGCTCCAGCATCAGCCTCGTCCGATCGCTCGCCGGTGCTTGCGGTGCACCGCCTGCTTGGTCACGCCCAGCCGGGAGGCGATCTCCTGCCATGACCAGCCGAGCCGGCGCGCGTTGTCGACCTGGAGCTGCTCCAGCCGCTCGGTGAGGGCGCGCAGCGCGGCCACCGCCCGCAGCCCCACGTCGGGGTCGTCGCCGGCCGCACCGCGGGCGATCTCCTCGGTCGTCGTCATGGCCGTCAACATATGCTGACGGACGTCGTGGCGTCAACATTCATTGACGCGCCTTGCTGCTAGCTGCCCAGCAGCGCGCGCAGCGCCTCCTCGGTCGCACCCGCCACCTCGACGACCTTGGTGCGGCTGGTCGCGCCGGTCACCAGCGCGACCGCGCTGCGCCGCACGCCGAAGGCGTCCGCCAGGGCGCGCAGGGCGGCCTCCGTGGCGCGGCCGTCGACGGCCGGCGCAGCCACTCGTACGACCAGCGCGCCGTCGTGCGAGCCGCCGACCACCGTGGCGCCGGCGCCCGGGCGCACGCGCACCGCGACCCTCATGCCAGCCGTCCTGCCCGGTCGCGCCGCGATCGCACCTCACCGCCATGCCTCGGCGAAAGGAGGGAACGATGACTCCATGGCGACCACCAAGGACGGACGGTACGTGAGCCAGGGCGGCGAGTTCACCCGGGACCAGCGCTACATCAGCACCCGCATCACCGCGGACGGGCGCGACGGCTATCCGGTCGAGCCGGGGCGCTACCGGCTGATCGTGAGCCGTGCGTGCCCGTGGGCCAACCGGGCGATCATCGTCCGACGCCTGCTCGGCCTGGAGGACGCGCTGTCGATGGGCATCGCGGGGCCGACGCACGACGAGCGCAGCTGGACCTTCGACCTCGACCCGGGCGGGCGCGACCCGGTCCTCGGCATCGAGCGCCTGCAGGAGGCGTACGTCGCGCGCTTCCCCGGCTACGACCGCGGCATCACGGTGCCGGCGATCGTCGACGTGCCCACCGGCCAGGTCGTCACCAACGACTTCGCCCAGCTGACCCTCGACCTGTCGACGCAGTGGCGAGACCATCACCGGCCGGGCGCCCCCGACCTCTATCCGGAGCAGCTGCGCGAGGAGATCGACGCGGTCAACGACGTCGTGCTCCACGACGTCAACAACGGCGTCTACCGCGCGGGGTTCGCCCGCAGCCAGGAGGCGTACGAGCGGGCCTACCACCGGCTCTTCGACCGCCTCGACCAGCTCTGCGAGCGGCTCGCGTCGCAGCGCTACCTCGTGGGCGACACCATCACCGAGGCGGACGTCCGGCTGTTCACCACGCTGGTGCGGTTCGACGCGGTCTATCACGGTCATTTCAAGTGCAACCGGCATAAGCTCACCGAGCTGCCGGTGCTGTGGGCGTACGCGCGCGACCTGTTCCAGACGCCGGGCTTCGGCGACACCGTCGACTTCGACCACATCAAGCGCCACTACTACCAGGTGCACCGCGACATCAATCCGACCGGCATCGTGCCGGTCGGGCCCGACACCGGCGGCTGGCTCGCCCCGCACGGGCGGGAGGCGCTCGGCGGGCGGCCGTTCGGCGACGGCACGCCACCGCCGCCGCCGCGCCCGGACGAGGTGGTCCCCGCCGGTCACGCCCCGCTTGCCGCTTGACCTTGGCCGGCCGGCACCGTCGCGACGACACTGGAACGGTGGAGGTCCGCGACCCCGCGCTGGAGTGGTTACTGCGCGCTCGGCATCCGTCCCGGGCACCCGGGGGCCGTGGCCGCCGCCGATGTCGTGCTCGACCACTGGGCCGGCCGGCGACGGTTGCGCAGCGTGCCGGTCGTCGACGGGCTGCCGCGGCGGTGCGCGTCGCAGGAGGGCAATGCGCTGGCGGTCGCCTGCCGACTCGGTCTCGCCGATGACGACCGGGCCCGGACGCTCGCCCATCGCCTCGCCGACTGGCAGTGGCCGGACGGTGGGTGGAACTGCGACCGGCGACCGGCGGCGCGTCGCTCGTCGTTCCACGAGACCCTCCCGGCCTTGTGGGGACTGCACGAGCACGCGGCGGCGACGGGCGACTCCACCTCAGCAGCCGCCGCCGCCAGGGCCGCCGAGCTGCTGCTCGCGCACCGGGTCGTGCTCTCGTTGCGGACGGGCAGGCCGCTCAGCGCCGCGGTGGTTCAGCTGCACTATCCGCCGTACTGGTACTACGACGCCCTGCAAGCCCTGCTGGTGCTCACGAGGGCCGGCTTCGGCGCCGATCCCCGGACCGAGGTCGCCAGGGACCTGGTCGCCTCGCGGCGGGGCGAGAGCGGGCGCTGGTCGGCCGACCGGCGATGGTGGAAGCGGCCCGGTTCGGCGGGCAGCGGCGTCGAGGCGGTCGACTGGCGCGAGCAGGGCGATGTCGAGAGCCAGTTGCTCACCCTGAACGCGCTGCGCGTCCTCGCGCCACGAGCGGGTACTAGCTCGCCGTGAGGACCGCCGATCTCCTGGCCGACGCGTTCGGCCGCATCCGCGAGACCGTGCACGACGTGGTCGAGGGGCTGACCCCCGAGCAGCTCGCGCTCCAGGTCGACGAGGGCGCCAACACGATCGCCTGGCTGGTGTGGCACCTTACCCGCATCCAGGACGACCACCTCGCCGGCGCGGCCGGGACCGAGCAGGTCTGGACGATCGCCGGCTGGGCCGACCGCTTCGGGCTGCCGTTCGACGTCTCGGCGACGGGCTACGGGCAGTCCGGCGCCGACGTCGCGGCGGTGCGGGTCTCGTCCGGCGAGCTGCTCACCGGCTACCACGACGCCGTGCACCGGCGCACGGTGCAGTACGTCGAGCACCTCACCGACGACGACCTCGAGCGCATCGTGGACGAGGCGTGGGATCCGCCGGTCACGCTCGGCGTGCGCCTGATCAGCGTGGTGAACGACGACATGCAGCATGCCGGCCAGGCCGCCTTCGTCCGTGGCCTGGTGGAGCGGCGAGCCCGCTCGCGCTGACCGGGGTGCGTCAGGTCGTGCCGCACGCCGTCGCCAGTGCGGTGGCGCCGAGAGCCGCGGTGCGCTCGCCGAGCGTAGCGGTCATCACGCGCACGCCCTCAGCGGCGACCGGCACGGCGTGCCGGTGCAGCGACTCGCGCAGCGGAGCCAGCACCACCTCCCCGGCGGCCGCGAGATCGCCGGCCAGCACCACCGCACCTGGGGCCAGCAGCGTGCACAACCGTCCGATCGCGATGCCCAGCAGGCGGCCGGCCCCGCCAAGGACGTCCCGGCATCGCGGGTCGCCGTCGCCCGCCAGGCGCAGCGCATCCGGCCAGGTGAGTGGCTCGTTCGGCTCGCGCCGCACGGCCCTCAGCACCGCCGCCGTCCCGGCCACCGTCTCCAGGCAGCCGCGGTTGCCGCACCGGCAGACCTCGCCGTCCGCGTCGACGACAAGATGGCCGATCTCGCCTGCCGGGCCGGTACGGGCGCGATGCGGCCGGCCGTCGACGATCAACCGCGCGAGGAGCCGCTCGGACGCCTCGACGTAGGCCACCTGTCGGGCACCGCGTCCAGCGCCCCACGTCGCCTCGGCCAGCGCGCGCACGGTGCCGTCGTCGTCGGTGCGCACCGGCATGCCCAGGGCCGCCGCGAGCGCCGCTGCCGGGCCGGCCGCACGCATCCCGATGCCGACCAGCGCGGAACGTGTCGAGCCTGCGAGCGCGAGCGACTCGTCCAGCAACCGGACCGCCGTCAGCGTCGGGTCGTCGCCGCCGGCATCGCCGACCATCTCGCTGATCAGCGATCCGCCGATGGAGCAGAGCGCGACGCGCACGCCGTCGGCGGCGATATCGATGCCGGCCGCGCAGCGATGCACGGGCACGGCACGCACGTGAGAGCCACGTCGTCCCGGCGTCGCCGTCACGCTGACCGCTCCACCGGCCGCGAGCTCCCGCACGATGGTGGAGACCGTGGCCCTCGACAAGCCGGTGCCCCTGGCGAGGTCGGCCTGCGTCTGCGCTCCCCGGCTCACCAGGGCGTCGATCACCCGGCGCTCGTTGGTCTCGCGCCATCGCGACTGCGATCCGCCCGCAGCTTCGTTCCGCCGGGCGTTGCCGATCATGCCGAGGATCGCTCGACCAGCGTCGTGGAAGCGATGACGTGGTCGTCGTCGTTGCCGTCGCCATCGATGTGCCGCAACAGCAGATCGCACATCGCGTCGGTCATCTCGTCGAGCGGCTGCCGCACGGTGGTGAGCGGCGGCACGCTGTGCTCGGCGAGCGGTACGTCGTCGAAACCGACGACCGCTACGTCGTCCGGTACCTTGCGGCCGGCCGACTCCAGGGCGCGCAGCGCCCCGAACGCCATGGGGTCGGACGCGACGAACACCGCATCGAGATCGGGCTGGCTCCGCAGCAGCGCACGCATCGCGCGCACTCCGCTCTCCTCGGTGAAGCGTCCATGCGCGACGAGTGCCTTCCGCAACCGGACGGACGCGTCGCGCAGCGCCTCCGCGTAGCCCTCGTAGCGGTCGATGCCCGGACGCATGTCCATCGGGCCCGTGATGGTGGCCACCTTTCGTCGACCTCGGGAGAGCAGGTAGTCCGTCGCCATTCGAGCGCCGCCACGGTTGTCGGCATCGACGTACGGAACCCGCTGATCGACCAGCGGGCGACCGAGCAGCACGGTGGGCGTCCGGGTCGCCCGCAGCTGGGCCGGGAGCGGGTCGTCGCCGTGCAGCGACAGCAGGAAGACACCGTCGACGTGGCCCTGCTGCACGTAGCGCCATACCTTCTCGTGATCGTGGTCGTTCTGCGCCCAGAGCAGGACGAGCTGAAGGTCGGATCGGCTCAGCGCCGAGCAGATGCCGCGCACCGTCATGGCGAAGAACGGGTCGGAGAAGAGCATCGTCTCGGGCTCGGAGACGATGAGCCCCACGGTGTCGGTGCGTCGCGTGACGAGGCTGCGCGCGGCCCGGTTGGGCACGTAGCCGAGCATCGCGATGGCGCGATCGACGGCCTGCTTGGCCTCCGGGCTGACGTTGGGCGAGCCGTTGACCACCCTGGAGACGGTGGCCCGGGACACGCCGGAGAGCGCTGCTACCTCGTCGAGGCGTGGCTTGGAAGCGCTCTCGCGCGATCCTGCGGCGTCGTTGGCCGATCCGGCCGGGTCCGCCGAGGATGCTGCCGTGCGCGTATCGACCATGCTCCTTCACGTCCACTTGTTGAGCTGTCGCTGCACTTGTACCACCGGTGGCGCCGACGCCGCCTCGATAACGAGTGAGTGACAATCTTGACATCCGGCCGTCGCCAGGTCCAGTCTGCATCCAAGCCCGTGAGAGCGCTACCACAAGGCGGAAACCTGCCTCTGCGGCTCTTGCCGGCGCCGGACGCGTGGCGTCGAGGGACGCCTCAGGAGGATCACGATGCGGATCGGAACCAGGCGGTCTGGAGCGCTCGTCGCAGCGCTCGCCGCGGTCTCGCTGCTCGGCGCCGGCTGCGGCGGCTCGAGCAACAGCGCCAATGACAGCACCGGTGGTACGGGCGCGTCCGGGGGAACCGGCAAGCAGAAGGTGACCCTCACCGTCGGTCTCTTCGGGACGTTCGGGTTCAAGGAAGCCGGTCTCTACCAGAGCTACATGAAGCTCCACCCCAACGTGACCATCAAGGAGGACTCGGTCGAGCAGTCAGCCGACTACTACAAGGCCCTCCAGACCCACCTCGCGGCGGGCAGCGGGCTCGATGACATCCAGGGCATCGAGATCGGCTTCGTCGCCGACCTGCTCGCGCACCACGCCGACGACTTCGTCGACTTCAGCAAGCAGCCGAACGCCGCGCAGGTCAAGCCCACGTTCTATCCCTGGAAGTGGCAGATGGCCACGTCGCGGGACGGGCGGACGATCGGTGTCGGCACCGACGCCGGTCCGGAGGCGATGTGCTTCCGGCGCGACCTGTTCCAGAAGGCCGGCCTGCCCACCGATCGGGCGACGCTGGCGCAGCGGTGGTCGACCTGGGACGGCTTCATCCAGCTCGGCAAGCAGTACGAGGCATCCCCCACCAAGCCGGCCAACAGCCACTTCCTCGACAGCGCGGCCAGCATCTTCAGTGCTGCCGTCTACCAGGGGAGCACCGCGTACGACGACACCAGCGGCAATCCGATCCCCGAGTCGAGCGACGGCGTGCGCACGGCCTGGAACTACGCGAGCCAGGCCGCTCGACAGAAGCTGACGGCGGGCCTGCAGCAGTTCAGCACCCCCTGGAACCAGGCGTTCTCCAACGGCGCGTTCGCCACGATCGCTTGCCCTGCCTGGATGCTCGGTTACATCAGCAGCCAGGCGGGCCAGGGCGCCTCCGGCACATGGGACGTCGCGTCGATCCCCGGTGGCGCGGCCAACTGGGGCGGGTCATGGCTGGGCGTGCCCACGGCCAGCAAGCACCAGGCCGAGGCCGTGCAGCTCGCCGAGTGGCTGACCGCTCCGCAGCAGCAGATCACGATGTGGACCTCGCAGCAGCACTTCCCTTCGAGCCCGACCGCCGCGCAGGACCAGGCCGTGGCGAGCACCAAGAGCGACTACTTCAGCAACGCCCCGATCGGTCAGATATTCGGCGAGTCCGCGAGCAAGCTGCAACGGACGCCGATCGGCCCGTACGACACGCAGATCCAGCAGGCGTTCACGACGGCCCTTACCGCCATCGAGACCAAGGGCCAAGACCCTGGCAAGGCATGGCAGGACGCGACCGCCAACATCAAGCAGGTGGTCGGCGGCTGACGGGTCGTCCATCATCGAGCGGCGAAGGAGCAATCAGCTCACCCGACGGCATCCGGTGTCCACGCCTCACCGGATGCCGTCGGGTGACCATCCCGTCTGGAGGGCCCGCGGATGAGCGTCAGCAGCGACATGCCGCGGACGCGCCTCGCCGGCGCGATCCTCTGGCGGCGGAAGCGGCGCAGGCGCACCGCGCTGGGCAGCCGGGCCGCCTACGCCTACGTGGCACCGTTCTTCGTGCTGTTCGCCGGCTTCGGGCTCTACCCATTCATCTACACGGCGTGGGTGTCGCTGCACAGCGTCGACCTCGGCGACGTGGACCACATGACATGGGTCGGTCTCGGCAACTACGCCAAGCTGCTGCACAACGAGTTCTTCTGGAACGCCTTCAAGAACACGATCACGATCGGCATCATCTCGACGGTGCCGCAGCTGCTCATGGCGCTCGGCCTCGCCCACCTGCTCAACTACCGACTGCGCGGCCGCACGTTCTTGCGGGTGGCGATGCTGATGCCCTACGCGACGAGCATCGCGGCGGCGACGCTCGTCTTCGCCCAGCTCTTCGGCCGCGACTACGGGCTCATCAATGCGGCGCTCAGCGGTATCGGCCTCCACCACGTCGACTGGCAGAACGGCCGGTGGCCCAGCCAGATCGCGATCTCCACGATCATCACGTGGCGGTGGACCGGTTACAACGCGCTCATCTACCTCGCCGGCATGCAAGCGATCCCCGACGAGCTCTACGAGGCAGCCGTGGTCGACGGTGCCAACCGGTGGCAGCAGTTCCGCCACGTCACGATCCCGTCGCTGCGCCCGACGATCCTGTTCACCATCGTGGTCTCCACGATCGGGGCCACTCAGGTATTCGGCGAGCCACTGCTCTTCGGTGGCAACGGCACGACGACCGGTGGCGTGCAGCACCAGTACCAGACGCTGGGGCTGCTCATGTACAACCAGGGCTGGACCAACTTCCATCTGGGGCAGGCGGCAGCGACCGCCTGGACGATGTTCCTCATCATCGTGGTCGCGGTCCTGATCAACGTGACGCTCGCCCGTGGCCGCCGGCGTCGAGGGGTGACGGAGACGTGACCGACGTCATCGCCCCTCCGGTCACGCTGGGGGACCGCGACCAGCCGGCCGTGGCCGGCCGGCGCACCGGCCGGGCCGGGAAGCAGAAGAATGCCGGTCCGCTCGCTTACGCGGTCGTCATCGTGACAGTGGTGGTCTCGCTCTTCCCGCTCTACTGGACGATCGTCGCAGCGTCGCACACCAACCACGAGATCGGGTCGACGCCACCGCCATTCCTGCCGGGCGCCAGCGTCTTCCACAATATCCACCTGGCGCTCCAGCAGGCGGACATCGGCCGTGCGATCATCAACTCGCTCGTCGTCGCGACCCTGATCTCGGTCGGCACGGTCTTCTGCTGCACGCTGGCCGGCTTCGCCTTCGCCAAGCTCCGCTTCCGTGGCAGGGGCCTGCTGCTCGGGGTCGTCGTCGGGACCATGATGGTGCCGACGCAGCTCGGCGTCATCCCACTGTTCATCCTCGTCGCCAAGCTGCACTGGGTGAATCATCTCCAGGCGGTGATCCTGCCGACCCTCGTGAGCGCCTTCGGGGTGTTCTTCATGCGGCAGTACCTCGTGCAGGCGCTGCCGACCGAGCTGCTCGAGGCCGGCTGGATGGACGGCGCGTCGACGATGCGCATCTTCGTCTCGATCGTCCTGCCGATCGCGCGCCCCGCCATGGCCGTGCTCGGCATGCTCACGTTCCTCACCGCCTGGAACGACTTCTTCTGGCCGATCATCGCGCTCACCACGCGCAACCCGACGGTCCAGGTGGCGCTCGCCGGTCTCGGGACCGGCTACGTCCCCAGCCAGGCGATCATCATGGCGGGCACGTTCGTCGGCACGTTACCGATCCTGGTCGTGTTCGCAATCCTCGGTAGGCAGATCGTCGGAGGCATCATGCATGGCGCGGTGAAGGGATGACGGCGGCCGAGCTCGCCGCGGGCACAGCGGCGGGGACCGACGTCGCCATGGCCTCGCAGCCCTTCCCGCCCGGCTTCCTCTGGGGCGCGGCCACCGCCGCCTACCAGATCGAGGGCGCGGTCGCGGAGGACGGCCGCACGCCATCGATCTGGGACGCCTTCAGCCACGCGCCGGGCAAGGTGGTCGGCTCCGCCACCGGCGACGTGGCCACCGACCACTATCACCGCTACGCCGAGGACGTCGCCCTCATGAGCGAGGTGGGTCTCGGCGCCTACCGGTTCTCGGTGTCGTGGCCTCGCGTGCAGCCGCACGGGTCCGGACCGGTCAACGGCAAGGGCATCGACTTCTACGCCCGGCTGCTCGATGAGCTCCTCGAGCGAGGGGTACGGCCGGTGCTCACCCTCTATCACTGGGACCTGCCGCAGGAGCTCGAGGACTCGGGTGGCTGGGTCGCGCGCGACACCGCGCACCGGTTCGCCGAGTACGCCGCTCTCGTCGCCGATGCGCTCGGTGACCGCGTATCGACGTGGACCACGTTGAACGAGCCGTGGTGCTCGGCGTTCCTCGGCTACGGCTCCGGGGTGCATGCGCCCGGACGCACCGAGCCGGCCGTCGCGCTCGCCGCGGCGCACCACCTGCTGCTGGCCCACGGCCTCGCGGTGCCCGAGCTGCGGGCGCGCGTGCCGTCCGCGGAGGTCTCGGTCACGCTCAACCTCGCCGCGGTGCGGGCGGCCACCGCTTCGGCCGCGGACAGGGATGCCGCTCGGCGGGTCGACGCGCTCGCCAACCGCTTGTTCCTCGACCCATTGCTCGGCCGCGGCTACCCGGACGACCTGCGGGCGGACACCTCGTCGGTCAGCGATTGGTCGTTCGTGCGCGATGGCGACGAGGCCGTCATCGGTGCACCGATCGATGCCCTCGGCATCAACTACTACACGCCGACGCTCGTGCGGGCCTACGCCGGCGAGGGCGAGCGCAGCGTCGCCGACGGTCATGGTTCGTCCGAAGGAGGGAGCGCCTGGCCCGGCTGCGACGACACGGTCGAGTTCCTGCCGCAGCCCGGTCCGCGCACCGCGATGGAGTGGAGCATCGATGCGGACGGCCTGTACGAGATCCTGACGCGCCTGCATCGCGACGCGCCGGGGCTGCCACTGCTCATCACCGAGAACGGCGCCGCGTTCGACGACCTGGTGGACGATGCGGGACGGGTGCACGATCCGAAGCGGATCGCGTACCTTCGCGACCACCTCGCCGCCGTGCGACGTGCGATCGACGCCGGCGTCGAGGTCCGTGGCTACTTCCTGTGGTCGCTGCTCGACAACTTCGAGTGGGCCCATGGTTACGCGAAGCGCTTCGGGATCGTCCACGTCGACTTCGACACCGGATGGCGACGGCTCAAGGACAGCGCGCACTGGTATCGCCGGGTGATCGCGAACCATGCGATCCCGGCCGATGACGGCGCGCTCGACGGATCCGGCCCTCGATGAGCGGCGTGGTGTTCGCGCGAGCTACCCGCGTCTTCCCCAAGGCGGAACGGCCCGCGGTCGACCATCTCGACCTGGAGATCGCCGACGGCGAGCTTCTCGTGCTCGTCGGGCCGTCGGGCTGCGGCAAGTCGACGTCGCTGCGGATGCTGGCCGGGCTGGAGGAGATCGACGACGGCGTGATCTACATCGGTGACCGCGACGTCTCCCTGCTGCCGCCCAAGCAGCGCGATATCGCGATGGTGTTCCAGAGCTACGCGCTCTACCCGCACATGACCGTCGCGCAGAACATGGGCTTCGCCCTCAAGATCGCCGGCGTGCCGAGGGCGGAGATCAGGAGCCGCGTGGGCGAGGCGGCCAAGACGCTCGATCTCGACGAACTGCTCGGGCGCAAGCCCGGCCAGTTGTCCGGCGGCCAGCGCCAGCGAGTCGCGATGGGGCGTGCCATCGTGCGCAAGCCGCAGGTCTTCTGCATGGACGAGCCGCTGTCCAACCTCGACGCGAAGCTGCGGGTGCAGACCCGTACGCAGATCGCCTCGCTCCAGCGCCGGCTCGGCGTCACGACGGTCTACGTCACCCACGACCAGGTCGAGGCGATGACGATGGGCGATCGCGTGGCGGTGCTCAAGGACGGCGTTCTCCAGCAGGTGGACACGCCTCGCGAGCTGTACGACCGGCCGATCAACGCGTTCGTCGCCGGCTTCATCGGCTCGCCCGCCATGAACCTCCTGCCGGCCGCCGTCGCCGAGGGTGGGCTCCGCTTCGGTAGCGCCACCGTCCCGGTCCCCCGCGCGATCGCCGGCCGCGGCTCCGCGCTGCCGCGCCAGGTGACCGTGGGCTTCCGTCCGGACTCGCTCGCACCGGTAGCCGCGGACGAGGCTGGCTCGGGCTTCCCCGTCGTCGTCGACCTCGTGGAGGAGACCGGTTCCGACGCCTTCGTGCACGCCTCCTTCCCGGGGCACCGGCACGACGCCGCGGTCGGTGGGCACGACATCGTCGCGCGCACCGACCCGCGCGCCTTGCCGGTGAAGGGCGAGACGGTGCACCTGCGCATCCGGGAGGACGAGCTGCATCTGTTCGACATCGTGACTGGATCGCGCATCGGCTAGCGCGGTGGCACTCGGGCCTGCGATGCTGCCGGTGTGGCCGACCCGATCAAGCCCGCTCGCGCCGATCGCGCTCGGCAGTGGGCGCGCCCCGCCGGACAACTGCCCGAGCCGGCCGGCGAGGCCGCCCAGGACGTGGTGTGGCAGGCACTGCGCGCGCACTTCGAATGGCACGACCGGGCCGCGAGCCGCTCGCGCAAGGGGTACGTCGGCCTGCGCACGCTGACCCTGGCGGCCGCGGCGACCATCCCGGTCGAATCGGCCGGTCATCTCCCCGCAGTCGTCGCGGCCGCGCTCGGAGCGGTCATCCTCGTCGCGGAGGGCGTCCAGCAGACCCTCCAGCTGCACGCGCACTGGATCTCCTACCGGGCCATGGCGGAGGGATTGCGCCAGCAGGCGGTGCTGTACGTGGCCGGCGTCGAGCCGTACGCCGACCCGGCGACCCGCCGTGCCGCGCTGGCCACCGCCCTGATGTCGACCGTCAGCCAGGAGAGTGCGACATGGAGCGCCGGCATGCGCCAGGGCGGTGGCGACCGCGGCGGCCAGGCCGCCTGAGAGCCTCCGCCCGGTGCGGTGGCAGGCGCCCACCCACCCGGCCGGCCCGCTCGCGCTGACGCTGAACGGCCTTCCGGCTCAACGGTCGCCGTCCACGAGCGACAATGCCGCAAGCTCGCTTCGCAGGCGGGTCTCGAGATCCTTGATCCGGTTGTACTCGATGAGGCGCTGCCCGCGCACGTCGAAGGGCGTGGGCGGCGCATTGGCACCCCGAAGCAGCACCGTCGGGACACCGTGCCCCCAAGCCAGGCCTATCTCGAGGTAGACGTTGGGGTTGGGCTGAGACACCTCAGCTATCACGTACGAAGCCGTGCGGATGCGCTGCACGACAAGCTGCATCACGTCGCCGGTGAAGCTCATCTGGTCGACGCGCTCGCAAAGCAGGCCGAGCCCGTTCAGGGCCGGAACGATCGCATAGTCGTAGTGGTCGTCGAACGTGCCGTCGAAGGGCATGGCCATGAAGGCGTGCTGCTTGCTCATCGAGGCGCGTCCAACGGATTCGAGGCGCGCGGCGAGACGCGAGACGACGTGGACCGGCTCGGCGGGTGAACCGGGCTCGACCACCCCCTCGGGCAGCACGTCATCGATGGCGCTGCGCATGCGCTCCGCGCGTCGAGGCGAGATCTCGGCGAAGGTCACCCAGGTGAGCGCCGGCGGGTAGCTGCCCGCCCTGACGGCGTCGATGATGCCTGCCAGCAGGGAATGGAGGGCTTCCTGCTCGTCCAGCCCGAAGCCCGGTCCATGCAGGGTCATGGTCACCTGGCGGGCATCCGGTACTTCGGTCGCGCTCGCGCTGAGGGCGCGCCGGCCCAGCTCGCGAAGCTCCTGGTACTGGACGTCGAACAGACCCGGCATGCCGACGAAGAGGACGTTCCGACTCGCGATGCCCCGGGGGGAGCGAATCAGACGGTGCTGACCTGGCATCGGCAGGTCAGCGTGGTCGAGGCCGGCGGCTTCGACGACCGCGGCGTCCACCCCGTACAGCGCTTGCGCATGCTTCAGCACGAGGACATCGGTGGCGTAGCTCCGCACGTCGGCTTCGACGACGCGGATCGCGATGTCACCAGCCATGCGAGCAGGGTAGCGTCCGTCCACGGGGATGCTGCTCGACGAGCAGCGGAGGTGCCGCCGGCCGGGCGAGGGCGGACCCCTGGAGATCCGTCGCCCGCCCGGCCGCCGACGGGGGTCGACGTCCGCACGGCGGCACGGGCGGGCCCCGACGCGCTCCCCGAGAGCGCGGCGCCGGGGCGTTCGAACATGTGTTCGAACGCAAGGAGCAGTCAATCGCGGGGCGGGCCGTTCGTCAAATCCTCCACCGTAGGAGCGCGCGGTGGCTCCTCGCGGGAGGCGCGCCGTCGATGATCGGCCGTGGGCGGTAGCGTCCTGCCGAGGACCGGGAGGCGACCGGGAGGCGAGGATGCGCATCACCAAGTACACCCATGCCTGCGTCCGGCTCGAGCACGACGGCGGGGTGCTGGTCATCGATCCGGGGATCTGGGCCGAGCCCGCGGCGCTCGCGGGCGCCGATGCCGTGCTCATCACCCACGAGCACGTCGACCACATCGACGTGATGCGGCTCGCCGGCGTGAACGTGCCCGTGCACGCGCCGGCCGGTGCGCGCATCGGCGGCCTCGACGACCTACGAGGCCTCGACATCACGCCGGTGGAGGTCGGTGCCGAGCTGACGGTGGCCGGCTTCAGCGTCCGGGCGGTCGGTGGGCGCCATGCGCACATCCATGGCGACCAGCCGGACTGCGCCAACGTCGGCTACCTCGTGGACGGCCGCGTCTACCACCCGGGCGACGCGCTGCACGTGCCGGACGAGCCGGTCGAGACGCTCCTCGTCCCCGCGAGCGCGCCGTGGCTGAAGCTCACCGAGGCCATCGACTTCGTCAACGCGGTACGGCCGCAGCGCGCCCTTCCCATCCACGACGCGCTGATGAACGAGCGAGGAGCGCAGATCACCGGGCGGCTGCTCGACCAGCTGACCGAGACGGACTACCGCTATCTCGCACCGGGCGAGTCGCTCGACTGAGCGGACCGGCGCGAGCCGCTCAGTCGAACAGCAGCGAGTCCAGCCCCCTGCGGACCCCGGCAGCGTCCGCCACGTGTCGCACGGCGAGCAGCGTGCCGGCGACGTACGGATCGGGCGTCAGGCCCGGGTCGTGGCGCAGGACCAGCCGCTCGCCGGCCCCGCCGTACACGATCTCGGTGCTGACGACGAAGCTCGGCAGCCGCACCGAGTGGATGCGGGTGCCGGCCACCTCGGTGCCGCGGGCCTCGGCCGGCCCGTGCAGGTCGGCGGGCGCGATCGCGGGCACCGGCCGCCGCACCTGGCCGAGGGTCTCGGCCAGCTCGCGCGCCGTACCGCTCGGTACGTCAGGCTTGGTGTCGCTGCCGTAGTCGACGATCTCCCAGTGGTCGAGGTGCGCGGCGGCCAGCGCGGCGGCGCGGCGCAGCACGGCGGCCATGACCGAGAAGTTGCCGGCGGCGATCACGCCGACGCCTCGGTCGCGGGCGAGGCGGTCGAGCTCGTCGTAGTCCTCCGCCGTGAGCCCGCTCGTCCCGACGACGGCGTGGACGCCGCCCTCCACCGCCGTGCGCACGTTGCCCTTCACCGCGTCGGCGCTGGTGTAGTCGACGAGGACGTCGACCGCCGCGGCCTCCAGCGCGTCCGTCACGGTCGCGTGCACCGCTCCGTCGCCGCGCGCGCCCGCGACCGATGCCAGGCGCTGCCCCGCCGCCGAGCGGGACACGCCCGCGGTGAGCGTCAGGTCGTCGGCAGCCTCGATCGCCGCGACGATCGGTGGCGCCGTCCAGCCCGTGATGCCGGCGAAGCACACGTTGATCACGACCCGACCCTACGCCCGCCGTCGTGGTGCCAGGCATGCCGACGGCCCGGCACCCGCAGGGGCACCGGGCCGTCGTGATCGATGCGGCGTGGCCGTCAGGCGGCCGGCGTCACCCCGAACGTCGCGAGCCAGTCCTGCACGGACTTGATGTCGACGCGCTGGTAGCCGTCGAGGTAGCGGCAGTTGCTGGTGTAGCCGTAGCTGGTGTCGCCGACCAAGTAGCCGTCGAGCAGCGCCGGGCCGCCCGAGTCGCCGAAGCAGGTGCCACCGCCACCGAACGGGTCGTTCGCGTTGCCGTTGGTCTGGAAGACCTGCACGCCGAGCTTCTGCCCTTGCGACTCCACCCACTGGCGGCGCAGCGGGTAGCTCATCGGCGTGGGCTTCTGCGGGCCGCTGTCGGCCTTGCGCACCTCGGTGCCGTAGCCGACGAACGTGAACAGCGTCTTGGTGAGCTCGGGCTGCGAGAGCCGGTCGAGGTAGCCGAGCGGCGCGAGAGGCTGCGGCGCGGCGGCCGTGTAGGGCCGGTCGAGCACGATCACGCCGGTGTCGTTCCAGTTGCGCAGGTCGGTGAAGTTCGAGTAGTTGGGATGCGTGTACGCCGTGCCGGACAGATAACCGGCGGCGGCGAGCTCGGCTGCCGTGTAGCCGGCCGACGGGTCGGCAGCCGCCGGCAGCGGGCTCGGGGGCGCGTCGGCGATGAAGGAGTCGAACGTGACAGCGGTCTTGCCCAGCGTGCCGTCGGTGCAGTGCGCCGCCGTGAGGAGCACGGTCGGCGACACCAGGGTGGCCGAGCAGCGGAAGCGCCCGGTGGAGTCGTAGAAGGCGATCATCGCGACGTTGGGGTGGGCATTGCCGTCGTCATGTCCGCCGGTGATGGCGACGGCCGGCGTGGCGATGGTTGCGGTGATGGTTCCAGCTGCCAGGACGGCAGCGGCGAGTGCCCGTGCGCGTGACTTCATTCGTCGTCCTTGCCTGGGGGCTCCGTCGGTGACGGCGCCGGGGATGGAAAGGCGAGAGCCGTACGGGCAGCGTAGGGGCTGCCGTCATGGGCCGCTCCCACGATCACGGGACAGAGCCAGCCGATCACCGTTCGCTGTCGAGCATCGCCATCTGAGGTGCGGCGTAGCGGTCGCCGGCCGCCGCGCCTGGCGGCACCGCGGCCTCGACGACGGCGAGGTCGTCCGCGGACAGCTCCACCTCGAGGGCGCCCAGCGCCTCGTCCAGGCGGTCGCGGCGGCGGGCACCGATGAGCGGGACGATGTCGTCGCCGCGCGCGAGCACCCAGGCGATCGCGACCTGCGCCACGGTGACGCCGCGCTGCCCTGCGATGCCCCGCAGCGCCTCGACGAGCCGGAGGTTGTGGCCGAGGTTGTCGCCCTGGAAGCGTGGGCTGTGCGCGCGGATGTCGGTGGGATCGAGCGGTCGGTCAGCCGCCCAGTGCCCGCTCAGCAGGCCGCGCGAGAGCACGCCGTACGCGGTGACCCCGATGCCGAGCTCGCGGCAGGTGGGCAGGATGGACTCCTCGATGCGGCGGGACAGCAGCGAGTACTCGATCTGCAGGTCGGCCACCGGGTGCACGGCCGCCGCGCGGCGCAGCGTCTCGGCCCCGACCTCGGACAGGCCGACGTAGCGGACCCACCCGCGCTCGATCGCCTCGGCGATCGCACCGACGGTGTCCTCGATCGGCACGTGGGGATCGAGCCGCGCCGGGCGGTAGATGTCGATGTGGTCGACGCCGAGCCGCTGGAGCGAGTAGGCGAGGAAGCTCTTCACCGCTGCCGGCCGCGCGTCGTGCCCCAGCCACGCGCCGGCCGGGTCGCGCAGGCCGCCGAACTTCACGCTGATGAGCGCCCGGTCGCGGTCCCGTCCGCGCAGCGCGTCTCGGATCAGCAGCTCGTTGTGGCCCATGCCGTAGAAGTCGCCGGTGTCGAGCAGCGTGATGCCGGCGTCCAGCGCGGCGTGGACGGTGGCGATGCTCTCCTCCCGGTCGGCCGGGCCGTACAGCGCCGACATTCCCATGCAGCCCAGCCCGATCGCGCTGACGGTCGGGCCTGCGGCTCCCAGCGTGCGCTCGATCACGGCTTCCTCCTCCGTCCGGCGCGGGGGAGGCCGGACCTGACCATCCTGCGACCAGCGGCGGAGGCGCTCGTGGTTGGGTACGGCGGTATGGACTGGGTGACGATCTCCGCGCTGGCCACGGCCGGCGGCACGCTGGTGCTCGCCGCGGCGACGTTCGCCTCGGTGCGGTCGGCCAACCGGGCCGCCCGCGTCGCCGAGCGCGCGCTGATGGCCGGCCTGCGACCGTTGCTGGTCAACTCCCGCGAGGAGGACCCGCAGCTGAAGGTCGGGTTCGCCGACCAGCACTGGGTGCGCGTCGGTGGCGGCCGAGGGACCGCGGAGGTGACGGACGAGGTGCTGTACCTGACGATGTCGGTCCGCAACGTGGGCACCGGCGTCGCCGTCCTGCACGGCTGGCTGCCGCACCCGAACCGCAGGGCTGGCGACCAGGTCGAGCGCCCTCGCCTGGAGCAGTTCCACCGGCTCACCCGTGACATCTACGTGCCGGCCGGCGACATCGGGTTCTGGCAGGGTGCGCTGCGCGACCCCTCGACGGACGAGTTCGCCACCGTGACGCAGGCGGTGCGCGACCGCCAGCCCGTCATGGTCGACCTGCTCTACGGCGACCAGGAGGGCGGCCAGCGGGTCATCAGCCGGTTCGGCCTGCTGCCGCGGCAGGCCGAGGACGGCGACTGGTTCGCCACCGTCGCCCGGCACTGGAACGTCGACCGCCCCGACCCGCGCTGAGCGCGCCGCGCCGGGTGATCGTCCTGCCGTCCCCTACCATCTGCCATGGGTCACGAGCGAAGGGCGAGTCAGCCGATGAGCCAGCCGACAGGCACGATGCAGGACGACGCGGAGATCACCCCGACCACCGCGATCCGCGAGGGCCACTACGGCGAAGCGGTCGCCACCATCGAGCCGGGCGGCGCGGAGTTCATCCCGCTGGCCGAGCGGCACGGGCGGCCAACCCGGCTGTTCTGGACGTGGATGTCGCCCAACTTCGAGTTCGCCACCGTCTTCGTCGGCGTGCTCGCGGTCGGCGTCTTCGGGATGAGCTTCGGGCAGGCCGTCGCCTCGATCGTGCTCGGCTCCGTCCTCGGCTCGGTCACCCACGGCGTGCTCTCCGCGCGCGGCCCGAAGTACGGCGTGCCGCAGATGGTGCTGTCCCGGTTGGGCTTCGGCTACTGGGGCAACGCGCTGCCGGCCGGGCTCAACGCGCTCACCGCCGGTGTCGGGTGGTTCGCGGTCAACAGCGTCTCGGGCGCGCTCGCGCTCAACACGCTGACCCACCTGCCCAAGGCCGTGTGCCTGCTCATCATCGTGGCCGCCCAGATCGCCATCGCGCTGTACGGGCACAACCTCATCCACGCGTTCGAGAGGGTCGCCTTCCCGCTGCTGATCGTCGCCTTCGGGCTGGGCGCGATCTGGACCTTCGGCAAGGCGCACTACGGCGGCGTCGCGCACCCGATCCCGGGCGCGTTCATGCTCTCGCTCGCGGCGAGCTTCGGCTACGCCGCCGGCTGGAACCCGTACGCCACCGACTACACCCGCTACTTCCCGCCGCGCACCAGCCGCCTCGCGACCGGCTGGTGGAGTGGGTTCGGGGTGGCGCTGTCGTGCATCGTCCTCGAGACGGTGGGTGCGGCCTCCGCGACCATCGCCACGAAGCAGGGGCTCAGCCCGACGAGCGCCTTCACCGCCCCCTACCCGACGGCCGTCGCCGACCTGGTGCTGCTGGCGATCGCCGTCGGCGCGGTGGCCGCCAACGTGCTCAATATCTACTCGGGATCGATGTCGTTCGTGACGCTCGGCATCCGGCTGCACGTCTCGCTGCGGCGGGCGCTGGCCGCGGCGGTGTTCGGCGTCGTCGGCTTCGTCGTCGCGCTCTTCGGCCTGAACGACGTCAGCAAGTACGAGAACTTCCTGCTCATCATCGCCTACTGGATCGGCCCGTGGCTGGCGGTCGTCCTCGCCGACCAGCTGCTCCGGCGGCGCGACCGCCTCGCCGCGCTGCTGTTCGACGAGCATCACGTCAGCTGGGCAGGGCCGATCGCGATGGTCGTCGGCATGGCGGTGTCGATCCTCCTGTTCTGCAACCAGACCGAGTACGTCGGCTGGGTGCCGAAGCATCACCCCGGCGTGGGCGACCTGACGTTCGAGGTCGGCTTCGTGGTCACCGCACTGGTGTACGCGCTGCTGTTCTCGCTGCAGCAGCGCCGCCGCCGCCCCGCCGTCGCGGGGACGTGAGATGGGGCTCCGCGATGACGACCGCCGCTGGCTCGACGTCGCGGTCGCGGAGGCGCGCGCCGGGCGCGACGAGGGCGGCATCCCGATCGGCGCCGCTCTCGTGGGCGACGGCCGGCTGCTCGGTGCGGGGCACAACCGCCGGGTGCAGAGCGGCAGCGCCATCCGGCACGGCGAGACCGATGCGCTCGAGCGGGCGGGCCGGCTGCCGGCGAGCGCCTACCGGCGCGCCACCATGTACACGACGCTGTCCCCGTGCGACATGTGCACCGGTGCCGTGCTGCTGTACGGCATCCCGCGCGTCGTCATCGGCGAGAACGCGACGTTCCTCGGCGCGGAGGACCTGCTGCGCAGTCGTGGCGTCGAGGTGGTGGTGGCCGACGACGAGCAGTGCATCGCGCTGATGCGCGAGTTCATCGCCGCCAATCTGCAGCTGTGGAACGAGGACATCGGCGAGGAGGAGTGACGGCTAATCGGCGAAGTACGACGTGAGCGCCCGCCAGCTCTTGGTGCTGTCGTCGGAGTCGTCGTGCGGCTTCCGGAACCACGCGACGAAGGCAGCGATGTCGGACAGCCGCCAACCCAGCTCGTAGAGCTGCATCATCGCCGGCAGCACCGGTCGGCCGGTCAGCTCCGCGTACGCCTCGCCGATGCGTCCGTCGCCCTCGTCGAGCAGCCACAGATCCCGCTCGGGCTGGGCGAGCAACGTGGTGTCCCAGTCGACCAGCAGCCAGCCGGCCGCGGTCTCGATCAGGTTGCCCGGGTGCGGCTCGCCGTGGGTCAGCACGAGCCGCTCGGGCAGCTCGCGGGCCTGCGCCACGAGCGCGTCGTGCCGGCGCAGCCACCGCTCCACGTCGCCCCCGCGCCGGGCCAGCAGCGCCCTGGCCCGGTCGGCGTACGGCCCGGTGCACCACGGCGTCGCCACGTCCTCGAGGGCGGCCGTGAGCCCGTCGCGCAGCGGCACCGACGGGCCTTCGGCGAGGGCCATCGAGCTGGCTGCCGCCGATGCCTCGTGGAGCGCCACGACGATCTCCAGCACCGCGCGCCGGTCAGCCGGCGCCAGCGTGCCGTCGTAGTCGCGCGGGCGGCCGTGCACGTACGGGTAGACCGCCACTGCGTAACGCTCGCCGATGCGGCCGACGACGTCGCCGTCCACCCTCCGGACCGGCGCCACCACGAACGCGGCTCCGGCGTCGCGCACGGCGCGGGCGGTGGCGAGCGCCGCCCGCAGACGGGCATGGACGGCGTCGGGAGGCTCGCCCAGCCGCAGCGGCCGTGCCGTGAGGTCGTCGACCGTGACGAACCACCAGCGGCCGTCCCCGTCGGTGGCCTGCCAGTGGTGGCTGCCGAAGCCGATCGCGCGGTACGCCAGGCCGGCCGGCGCGATGCCCCACCCCTCGCGCACCGCATCCGCCACGACGGCGTCGGGCAGGTCGGCCGGTCTGGTCAGCACGTCGATGAGTCTGGCCGATCTGCGACGTCCTACCAGCGAATAACCGATGCGCGAGCGCCCACGAGCGGAAGGACGGTGCGGCATGCAGGAGATCAGGCCCTGCCTCTGGTTCGACACGGAGGCCGAGGAGGCGGCCAACCTCTACACGTCGATCTTCCCCAACTCGAAGATCACGGAGATCAGCCACTATCCCGACGGCGGTCCGCGGCCGGCCGGCACGGTGCTGGCGGTGAGCTTCGTGCTCGACGGTCGCGAGTTCGTCGGGCTGAACGGCGGCCCTGAGTTCACCTTCGACGAGGCCATCTCCTTCCAGGTGCCGTGCGACAGCCAGAACGAGCTCGACGAGTACTGGGACAAGCTGCTCGCCGGCGGCGGGCAACCGGGGCCGTGCGGCTGGCTCAAGGACAAGTTCGGCGTCTCGTGGCAGGTCTTCCCGTCCGAGCTGCTCACGCTGCTGAGCGACCCCGACCAGGGGCGGGCGTCGCGAGCGATGGCCGCGATGATGCAGCAGGGCAAGATCGACCTCGCCGCCATCAAGCACGCGGCCGACGAGGGCTGAGCCTCAGGCCGAAGCGGTGGGCGCGGCCAGTGCCCCCGTCCTCGTGGCGGCGAGCGCCACGCGCCTCCTGCCGGAGCAGCTGCCGATGGCGATGCCGGTGCTTGCCGACTGCACCTCGTAGACCTTGGTGCCGGACCGGATCGTCCCGATCGGCGTCGCTGTCGAGCCTGCCGTCCGCGGACGTCCCCAACCGTCCGCACTTGTCCCGCCGAGGGGCTCGGGACGAGTCGGATTTGCTCTACTCCGGTGGGTCGCAGCCGTGACTGGCACGTTGGGAGGAACCGTGGCACTTCCGAAGATCTTGCTCGGCGTTCCCCTCCTCGTCGCCGGGATCTTGACGCCGGCCATCGGCCACGCGCTCGACAGCCCGGCTCCGGGTGCCATCGGCATGGGGCACGAGGGCTACTCCACCAAGGTGGTCACCATCCACCGCGGTGACCGGCTCACCTTCACGAACGACTCGCGGTTCATCCACATCATCGGCGCCGGCCAGGGCGGGCTGCTCGCGCCGCCCGGCAACGAGCCGGTGACCGACCGGATCCTCATGCAGTCCAACCAGAGCTACACCACCGGCGTCTGGAGCAAGCCGGGCACGTACTACATGACGTGCTCGGTGCACCCCGAGATGACCATCAAGATCGTCGTCCTCGCGTGAGCTGACGACGCACCAGAGCGAGCCCACAACGGTGGGCGCGACAGACGACCGAGCGCTGGGAAGGAGGTTGCAATGTCGGCTTTCATCAGCAGCGTCAAGCACGCTCGCTACGCGATGGGCTCGCTGACCGCGGTGCTGTTCGCGGAGGTGGCGGGGAGCAACTTCTGAGTCCAGTCCCTCGAGGGATCGGCGCTGCCATCACCCGCGGTGCCGATCCCTCGGGAGCGCAGACGAGAGGACGGCGATGTTCGAGACCGGGATCCGGCAGTTCCGGATGGCGATGAGCATGGTGTGGGGCTACAAGGCCGACACGGACAACATCGCCAGGCTGGTGGACGACGCGCTCGCGACGATCGCCGAGTTCGGCGCGCCGGGCGGCGAGGTGCGGGAGCTGCTGGACGGACCGTTCGCGGACCCCAAGGCGCGCGAGGAGTTCGTCACCCGCGGGATCCGCCGTACCGCCCGCCGGCTCGCCGAGCGCTCGCCGTTCTACGCGCGCCGGTTCGCTGCTGCCGAGGTACGGCCGGACCAGCTCGACCTCGACGGGCTGCGCGCGATCCCGGTCACCGTCAAGCGCGACCTCGTCGAGCGGCAGCGGGACTTCCACTGCGCCGACGTGGCGCCCCAGCTCACCACGCGCACCACCGGGACCACCGGCCGTCCCGCCGAGATCTGGCTGTCCCGGTACGAGCTCGCGCTGTGGTCCGGGCTCGGCGCGCTGTCCGGCGTGCTGCGGCGCGAGCTGCTGCCCACCGACGTCCTGCAGGTCAACCTGAGCTCGCGCGCCACTCTCTCCGTCCACCTCAACGCGGCCGTCTGCCGGCTGGTCGGTGCGTGCTCGCGCGTGCTGGGGATCGTGCCGCCCGACGAGGCGCTCGATGCCTTGGCCGAGGGCGGCGCGACGATCCTGCTCACCAATCCCAGCTACCTCGCCGAGCTGATCGTCGCCGCCCGGCGCCGCGGCATGGGGCCGGGCGACTTCTCGCTGCGCCGCGTCGACGTCGGCGGCGAGATCCTCTCGTCCAGCGTGGCCGCCGCGGCCGCCGCGACCCTCGGCGTGGAGCGGGTCAGGGACAGCTTCGCGATGACCGAGGTCGCGCCCATCACGGCGCCCATCTGCTCGCAGGGACACCTGCACCACGACATCCAGAGCGGTCTGGTCGAGCTGCTCGACCTGGATACGGGCGAGCCGGCCGAGCCGGGCGCGCTCAGCACGGTGGTGCTGACGCCGTACTACCCGTACCGCGAGTGCATGCCGGTCTTCCGGTACGACTCGAGAGACGTCGTCCGACGCCTGCCTGACGAACCGCTCACGTGCGAGATCGCGGGCCTGCCAGGGACGAGCGCGATCCTGGGAAAGGCCGACCAGATCATCCGGCTGGGTCCCGACGACGTCATCGCGCCCCGGCCGCTGGTCGAAGCGGTCGAGTCCTTGCCGTCCCAGCCATGGCCGGCCCGGTTCCGGGTGACAGTGCGCGACGGGCGCCCCCACATGATGCTGCCGGCCGCCGCCCTGACCGGGCTCGGCGAGCGGGCCACCCGGCAGCATCTGCTCGAGCGCGGCCTCGACGTGGACCTGATCGTCGTCGACGACGACCAAGCGGTGTCGCTGCGCAACTTGCGGTGCGACCTGCACGAGACGACCTTCGTCGCGCAGCCGGCACTCATCGGAGATTGACATGCAGGACTCGCTGGTCTTCCCAACCCTTTTCGAGCTGGCGCTCGCCGTGCCCGCCGTGGTGGTCACGAGCCTGCTGACGCTGCTGTACCTGCGACGCGTTCGGCTGGAGCGCCCGACGATCGGGACGTTCAACCGGCGCGACCTCGTCACGCTCTTCGGCTTCATCGTGGTGCTGCCGTTCCTCTATGTCGTGCTGCCGCAGTGGCTCCTGACGAGTGCCCTGGTGATCACGTTCTGCGGCGCGCTGTCCATCGGCGCGCGGCCGCTGCTGTCCCCGACCAGGACGTGGCTCGCCCTCGGCGTACTGATCGGGCTGAACATCTGGATGGCGCGGACGCTGCTCGGCACCGTGGTCGGCTGGCAGGCGTACTGGCTGGAGACCGACGTCATCGTCATCCTCGCCGCGGTGTGCGCCGCCAATCTCTACGTGCAGGGCGGCATGCGGCTCAAGCACGTGGCCTGGTTCGCGCTCATCCTCGCCGGCTACGACGCGGTCTTCACCTTGAAGTGGCCCGTCACGAACCATCTGGCGGAGCGGTTCCTGGGCTTCCCGCTCGACCCGTCGGTGGGCTTCCGGATGGGCGTCTACAACGCCAGCATCGGCGTCGGTGACCTGCTGGTGTACTCCCTGTTCATGGTCGCGGCCTACAAGGCGTACGGCCGGGTCGCCGCCCAGGTGTCGATGGGCATCATCATCGTCTTCGGCGCGGTCGTGCCCGCGATGGCGCCGCTGCTGTTCCGCGTGCTGATCGATGCCCGTACCGACCTCGTGGTGCCGGCCCAGGCCGCCTTCGGCCCCGTCGCGTTCCTCTGCTATCGCTTGCTCAAGCACCGGTACGGCCAGGAGCGCACGATGGCAGCCTTCCTGGCCAGCGCGGACATCCCCCGGCAGGCACCGGCACCGGAGGCCTCCGCACCGGTGCACCTGCCGGCTCCCAGCTCGGTGTGATTCCTCGGTGGCGGGGTCGCGACGACCAAGGGGATCTGGGCACGAAACCGTTGCTTGCATGGGAACACAGGGCGCCCTTATCGTGCGAGTCGCAGCAGGCCCACCGGCATAACGGCAGGTATGCCGGCGCAGGGCTTCTCGTCGCGTTGCGAATGCTCGCGGGGGGCACCGCATGGATGTGCGCATGGGGGACGAGGGTCCGGATCCGGCCCGCGTGCTGACGATCGACGACCTCTCGCGAGAGCTCAATCTCCTTCGGGCGCGGGCCGCTCGTGGCACCCGCACCGCCAGGGTGAGCCTCGACGACCTGGCCCGCCGGATGGGGGAGCCCAAGTCCTCCGTCCACGCCTACGTCACCGGCAGGCGGCTCCCGCCGGCGCAGGTCCTCGACCGGATGGTCATCGCCCTGCAGGCGACGCCGCCCGAGCAGCGGGAGTGGGCCGAGGCGTGGTACCGGGTGAGCGCCAGCTGGCAGGCCGCTCGTCGCGACAGCGGTGACGCCGCGATGCAGCCGTCCGTGCCGCATCAGCTCCCACCGGCCGTCGGCAACTTCGTCGGACGGGCGGAGCAGCTCCTCGAGCTCGACGAACTGGCGCGCGAGGACCGGGCCGCGACCATCGTCGCGGTGTGCGGCACGCCCGGCGTCGGCAAGACCGCGCTGGTGCTGCACTGGGCGCAGACGAGGCAGGCGCTTTTCCCCGACGGTCAGCTCTACGTGGACCTGTGCGGTTGCGACGCGGGTCGCCCGATGCAGCCCGGCCACGCGCTCGCGCGGCTGCTTCGCGCCCTCGGGCTGGGCAACCAGCAGATCGCGCGGGAGACCGACGAGCGCGCCGCGCAGCTGCGGTCGCTGCTGTCCGGCCGGCGAATGCTGATCGTGCTCGACAACGCCCGCGACACCGAGCAGGTGCGGTCGCTGCTGCCGGGGCCTCCGTCTTGCACCCTGGTCACCAGTCGAGACAGCCTCTCGGGGCTGGTAGCTCGCCACGGTGCCCACCGGCTCGACCTCGATGCGCTACCGCTCGCCGAGGCCGTCGAGCTGCTGCGCGCGCTGACCAGTGGCCGGCACGACGACACCGTGGGATCGCTGCCGGCGCCGACGCTCGGCGCCCTCGCCGAGCAGTGCGCCCGGCTCCCGCTGGCGCTGCGCATCGCGGCCGACGTCGCCTGGAGCCGGCCGGATGCGCGCGTGGACGCGCTCGTCGACGACCTCGCTCTCGGCGAGCACCCGCTCGACCTCCTCGAAGCGGGCGACGACCCTCGTACGGCGCTGCGCGCGGTGTTCTCGTGGTCCTATCGGCAGCTCCCGGCCGAGGCCGCGCGCGCCTTCCGGCTGATGGGGCTCCACAGCGGCGTCGACCTGACGCCCGAGGGACTCGCGGCACTGATCGGCGTCGCGCCGCCGGAGGCCCACCGGCTGATCGCGCTGCTCGCCCAGGCCCACCTGGTACGGCAGACCGGCCCGGCCATGTGCGCCATGCACAACCTGCTCCGGTCGTACGCGCGGGAGCTCGCGCTCGCCGTCGACCCCGAGCCCGAGCGGTCGGCGGCGCTCGATCGGCTGCGCGGTCACTACCTGCGCGCCACCGACCAGCCGTTCGCGCTGTCGCCCGCCCCCGATCGGGCGGGTTGCCCCGAACCGCGCGAGGGGTCGTCCAGGCCGCGGGCAGTGCCCTCCATGCCCTCCATGCCCTCCATGCTTCGCCTGGGCGTCGCACCGGCCTCCGGGTAGGCTCCGCAGCTATGACCGTACCGGGCAGTCTCGATGCGTCACGAGGCGCGCGCGGCCGGGTCGAGCGCGTGGTCGCCGTGATCTCGATCGAGGTCGTCATCGTCATCCACCTCGTGCTCACGCCGATGCATCTCGAGGAGAAGCTCTACATCGGCGTGCTGTTCGCCGTCGGCAACGGGTTGCTGCTCGTGGCCATGGCGCTCCTCTTCACCCGGCGCGGTCAGTGGGCTGGGTGGCTCCTCGGCACCGTCGTCTGCCTCGGTGAGTTCCTCGGGTTCGTCCTCAGCCGCACCGTCGGACTGCCGATGGGCTACCACGGCACCTGGGCGGCGGAGACCGAGGACTACCTCGGACTCGTCTCGCTCGCCTTCGAGCTCGCCTTCGTCGTGGCGGCGTGGACGCACCTGCGCGGGGCCCGCCAGCGGCCGTCCGGCGCGGTCACGGAGCCGCGCCCGGTCAACGCCTGACCGTCAGCCGTGCGCGGGGCGTGCCGGCGCGCCACCGTCGACGGCGGCAAGGCGCTCATTGCTCGCGCCGCGGCCGGCCGGGTCGGCGGTTGGCATGATCCCGCGCCCATTGCTCGACCTCCGGCTTCAGCCAGACGCTGCCGGACCGCAGTTGGCTCAACGGCTCGGGGAAGTCGGGCCGGCGCACGAGACGGTGGGCGCGTGGGCGGCCCACCCCCAGGATCAGCGCTATCTCGGCGATGCCCACGACCTCAGGCCGATCGTTGAGATCACCGGGCATGCGGCGGAACGTAGCCGAGCAGGTAGACAGGGCTTGCAAACATATAGAAGGCGTGCCAATTTATGACGTGCCATTCCGATACAACCATCGACCACGACCACCTCGAGCGAGAAGCCATGGCGAAGCTGGCAGGGATGAGCCACCTTCACCGTCCGTCGCCCAGGCGGGGAAGCCGAACCCTCGGGTTCGGCGCCACGCCTGAGCAAGGAGATAGAGGTCGACCGCGGCTCGCACCCGCCGCTGTCACGGTCGGGGCGAGGCTCTGCCATCCCCAAGCTGGTGCCCTGGTCGTCTCGTAACCCCCGAGCGAGACGACCAGGGCACCGTCAATCTACGCGCCCGTTGACCGTAGCGCGCGGCACATCGTGGCTCGGCCGGAGCGGGCTGCCCGGGGGATGACCCACCCGATCGCGCGTCCGCCCGAGCTACCGGAGGGACTGCGAGGGGGGCCGGAGGCGACGGTCCCGACGGCACGGGCGCAGCGCAAGCGCGCGAAAGGCGAGGGCTCGTTCAGCGGTGCCGATGCGATTGCGCCCAGCCTGCTCGTTCGGCTCCCCCGGCAAGAAAGTAGACAGCCAGGAGCGGCCATTTCGGGAGCGCCCGATGACGGCGCGCCCTCCAATCCGTGCGGCAAGCGCCGGAGGGGGCTCCGGCATTCACCAGAAGAGGGTGCGGCGATCGCCATCGCAAACGCGCGAACGACGTCCGCGACACCTGTGCAGGAGCCTCGCCCATCACGCGGGCCAGGGAGCGGCCAGGGAGCGGCCAGGCATCGTCGCGTCATCTATGTTCGGTCACGATGCATTCAGATATGGTCACTCACGAGGTATAGCGGCGCGACGGGTGGCGCGGCCGAGCGACGGTGGGGGACCGGATGAAGCTGATCATCGCGAACACGCGCACGGAGGAGATGAACGGCGACCTGTCGAGGCTGAGCGGAGCGGAGCGCACGGGTGGCGCCTGGGGCGCCCAGGCCATGCTGTGGTTCGCGACCGACGGCGACGTGGTGGTCCTGCCGTGGTTGCCGCCGCCAGCTCTCCTCGCCTACGTGACCGGACTGACCCGTACGGATCCCCGCTCGCTCACCCTTCTCGCGCCGTCGCCCGGCGACCTGGGGGAGGACCTGCTCACGCCGGACCGCATGGCTGACGCGGAGCTCCGGGCGGAGCTGCGCAAGGCCCTGGACGGCAAGGCCGTCGCGCGCGTCCTCGCCTGCTGCAACGACTACGCCGTGGTCGATCTCGTCGAGGAGCTCGGCATCGCCCAAGCGCTCGCCGGCCACGCGTTCGCCAAGCAGGGCGGCGTCGGGATCGTCAACAGCAAGGCGGTGTTCCGGGCCCTTGCGGTGGGCGCGGGGATCGCCATCCCATCGGGCATCGTGACGGCTCAGCGCCGGCAGGCGACGGACGCCATCAAGCGCATCCTGGGCACCGGCCACCCCGTGATGGTCAAGCAGGAGTTCGCCGGCGGCGGCTTCGGCAACGCGATCCTCGCGCCGCGCGAGGGCGTGGTGGCCGCCGGCGCCTTCGGTGTCACCGTGCTCGCCGAACCGTGCGACGTGGACGCCTTCGTGGCCGAGACCTGGGACTGGATGACCGGTTACCGCAGGGACCGGGTAGTCATCGAGCGGTTCTATCCCGAGTGCAGCACGGTGTACGGAGAGTTCGAGCTCACCGACCACGAGAGCGAGCTGTCCGGCACCGGGGAGCTGCTCATGGAACCGGTGGCGGCTGGCGAGATCGTTCCGCCGCCGGCGCTGACGCCCGACCAGCGCGCCGAGCTGGTACGGGAGGCGAAGCGGGTCTGCGAGAGCTTCCGCCGTCTCGGCTATCGCGGACCGCTCAGCGCGGACGCCATCCTGACCCCGGACGGCGAGATCCTCTTCACCGAGGCGAACTGCCGCTTGACCGGATCGACGCACCTCCACGCGGTCGTCCGCGGCCGCCTGCTCAGCGGCGGTGGCAATGACCGCACCCTCCTCGAGCGGGACCGGTGGCCGGTGCCCTCGTTCGAGGCCGCGGTCGAGGCGCTGCGGACGTCCGGCCTTGGCTTCGACCCGGCAACGGGCACCGGGGTGGTCATCACCGCCAACTACGTACCGCTGACCGGTGCGGTCATGTACTGCGCGGTGGCGGCGGACATCACCTCCGCGGAGGAGTTGGAAGCGCGGTTGCTCGCGCTCGACGTGGTGCCGGCGTGATGGCCCCCCGAGGCACCAGATCGGCCGCCGCCGATGGACAGGTCGCAGCCGTGCCGGACCACTCGACCGTCCCGGTTCGCAGTTGGGACGAGTTCACCCGGCTGCGCGAGGTGGTCATCGGCGAGGTGCAGGGTGCGAGGCTGCCGCCGGTGGACGATCCCTCGGCGTGGCTCAACCTGTTCCCGGAGCTGGATCGGGCCGCTCTCGCCTCGCTGCCCGAGCTCGGCCTGCCCGCGCGGGTGGTGGAGGAGACCGAGGAGGATCTCGCTCTGCTCGTGAGCGCCCTGCGAGAGGCCGGCGTCACCGTTCGCCGGCCGGAGCTGTTGGACTCCTGCGCCGAGTTCGGCGCGCCCGGTTGGCGCAGCAGGGGCATGTACGCGTACTGCCCGCGCGATCTTGCGCTGGTCCTGGGAGGCATGATCGTCGAGACGCCGACCCCGACCCGAGCGAGGTACTTCGAGGGCTTCTCGCTGCACGCGCTCTTCCTGGAGTACCTGCGGCAGGGCGCGCGCTGGATCTCGGCTCCCAAGCAGCGGTTGACCGATGCGCTGTACGAGGTCGGGCCGGACGGGCACGTGCGGCTGGGCGAGACCGAGCCGGCCTTCGAGGCGGCCAACGTCCTGCGGATCGGCCGCGACGTCCTGTACCAGGTGTCGGGCAGCGGCAACGAGCTCGGCCTGACCTGGCTAGCGAGCCTCCTGCCGATGCTGGGAGACCTTCGGCTGCACCCGCTGCGCGGCGTCTACGAGCACACGCACATCGACAGCACGATCGCGGTCCTGCGGCCCGGCCTGATCCTGCTCAACCCGGCTCGGATCACCCGTGACGCGCTCCCCTCCTGCTTCCGAGGGTGGGAGGTGCTCTGGTGCCCGCGACCGGCCGAGGTCGCCCCCGTCGATCCGCGCTCCCTGAGCTCGCCATGGATCGCCATGAACCTGCTCATGGTCGACGTGGATCTGGCGGTCGTCGACGCGGCGCATCCCGCCCTGCTGCGCCTGCTCGAGCGGGCTGGCATCGACGTCATCCCGCTGCGGCTGCGGCACTCCAGGGCTCTCGGCGGTGGGTTCCACTGCGTCAGCCTCGACATGCGCAGGGACGGTGGACTCGAGGACTACGCATCCTGAGGCCTGCTTCTGACTCGCCGCAGGTTCGGCGCGGGAGGTCGTCGCCACCGTCTCGCCCGGGCTCGTGGTGTCGCCGATGCCCTGACCGCTCTGGTCGGGGTGGCGGGATTTGAACCCACGGCCTCTGCGTCCCGAACGCAGCGCGCTACCAAGCTGCGCCACACCCCGTGTTGCCCGGCCGAGTCTAGCGGGTCGGGCCCACGACCGGCTAACCGGTACGGGGCAGCAGCGTGAGCAGGGTCGCCTCCGGCCGGCAGCAGAAGCGCACCGGCGCGTACGGGGAGGTGCCCAGCCCGGCCGAGACGTGCAGCCAGGCCGGCTCCAGCCCCAGGCCCCACCGGTGCAGCCCGCGGGCCCTGGCGCGGTCGATGCCGCAGTTGGTCACCAGCGCGCCGAAGAGCGGCAGCCGCAGCTGACCGCCGTGGGTGTGTCCCGCGAGCAGCAGCCGGTAGCCGTCGGACACGAAGTCGTCGAGCACCCGCGGCTCCGGCGAGTGGGTCAGCCCGATGGCCAGCTCGGCGTCGTCCGGCACCGAGCCGGCGATCATCGGGTAGCGGTCGCGGCGGACGTGCGGGTCGTCGACGCCGGCCACGTGCACCCGGCGGACGCCGTCGACCACCACCGTCCCGCGCGCATTGGTGCAGTCGACCCAGCCGGCCGAGGCCATCGCGTCGCGCAGCTTCTCCCATGGCAACGGCACGCCGTGGAACCGCCTGCCGGTGTCGGGCAGCAGGTAGCGCGCCGGGTTCTTCCACCGGGGCGCGAAGTAGTCGTTCGACCCGAGGACGAACGCGCCGGGCAGCGCCAGCAGCGGCTGCAGCGCCTCGACCATCGCCGGCACCGCGTCGTGGGCCGCGAGGTTGTCGCCGGTGTTGACGACGAGGTCGGGCTGGAGCGCGGCGAGGGACGCGATCCAGCGGCGCAGGCGGACCCGGCCGGGCGTCAGGTGCGCGTCGGAGATCTGCAGCAGCCGCAGCGGCCGAGCCCCCGCGGGCAGCACGGGCACCGCGAACCGCCGCAGCACGAACGCGTTGCGCTCGACGACGGCCGCGTACCCGACGGCGGCCAGGCCGGCCGCACCGAGCCCGGCGGGGACCGCGACGCGTGACTGCATGCGCTCATCGTGCCACCCGCGATCCGGTACGGGCGATGCCTGGCTAGCCTGTCGTGCCATGACCCGCCTCAAGGACCGGCTCCAGGACGACCTCACCGCGGCCATGCGCGCCCGCGACGAGGTACGCACGGCGACGATCCGCATGGTCCTCACCGCGATCACCAACGAGGAGGTCGCCGGCAAGCAGGCGCGGCAGCTGGACGAGGACGAGACCGTACGGGTGCTGGGTCGCGAGGCCAAGAAGCGCCGTGAGGCTGCCGACGCGTACGAGCAGGCCGGCCATCCCGACCGCGCCGAGCGGGAGCGGAACGAGCTCGCCGTCATCGAGGACTACCTGCCGGCCCAGCTCGGCGACGACGAGCTGCGAGCCCTGGTGGCGACCGCGGTGGCCGAGTCCGGCGCGACCGGGCCGCAGCAGATGGGCCAGGTGATGAAGCTCCTCTCGCCGCGCATCGCCGGCCGGGCCGAGGGCTCGCGGGTGGCCGGCGAGGTGCGGCGCCAGCTCACCCCGTCGGGCTGACCGTGCTGAACGGCGGGGCGAAAGGCCAGCCTTTCCCACGTGCCCTTGAACGCGCGGAAGCTTCATGAGATACCTGCGCTTGTCGTGCGCGCAGCCCAGCGGAAACCGTGAAGGACAGCGCGGCCTTCGCTGGCGGATAGCGGCGGAGGCACCATGAAGCGACTCGCACTCGTGCTCCTCGCCGTGCTCGGATGGAGCTGCCTGGTCCGTGGTTCGGCAGTCGCGGCCCCCCGTTATCTGCTGGTCTCCGACCAGGCCACCTTCACGACGAGCGACGGCACGACGACGCTCGCCTACTCACTGGTCAACCTGACTGATCGGGCCGCCACGGTCTCCCTCAGTGCGGCCGGCTCCTCCTGCGCGTTCCGGCCCGATTCCGCCGCGCTGCTACCGGCCCGCGAGCAGAAGGTGACGTTCACCGTCACCGGGTGCGAGCCGCCCACCGCCACGTCGACGACCTTGATGCTCAAGGCGGGTACCGCGTCCTTCGAGGTCACTGGCGCGCCAGGAAGCACGTCAGATCCCCCCTGGTCCCTTCTCTGGATCCTCCTGGGCGGCCCTTGCGTGGGCGCCGCCCTGGTCTGCCTGGGTTGGCGCCGTTACTCCAACCATCGGGGGCCGCTGCCCCCGGCGGCGCTCGGGACCCGGCTCCCCGGCCTGTCCGCCAGTTGGAGCTTCAAGGACAGCTGGGCCGCCAACGTCACGCTCGTCTCGGCGGTGTTCACCGGCTTGTTCGGCACGTCCGGCCTGCTCAAGTCGCTCACGGGTGACGAGTCGACCAGCGTCGTCGCCGTCGTCACCATTGCGAGCGCCATCGCTGTGGCGGTCGTCGGCATAGCGCCGCTGCTGCTGCAGATCACCCAGAGCCCGAAGGGCGAGCCGATCGTCGTCAGCCTTCTCGTCGCGGCCGCGGTCGCTGCGGGAATGGCGGGCGCTCTCGTGCTGATCATCGGGCTCAGCGTCGCGAGGCTGATACCCACGGGCCCGGAGATCGGCCTCTGGATCGGCATCGGCATCGCGCTGCTGATGCTTGCCGCATATGCGGTCACGGCGGTCGACCAGAACCTCATCACCGGCCTCACGCCCACGGAGGCCGACGCGCAGAAAGCGAGCATGGGCCAGTCCATCAAGGCAGCGCTGCCAGGCAAGCTCACCGACGATGACATCGAGCAGCGCGTGCTGCCGCACATTCCGGTGCAGGCCCTGACCCGCGACCGGCCGGCCGCTCTCATCTGAGCGGCGCCCTGACCGGTCCGGTCAGTGGTGGCCGTGCCTCTTCGGCGGGGCTAGTGACGCTTGTGGGGCTTCGTCGGCGTGGGCGACGGTATCGGCACGGGTGGTGGCCCGATCGACGGGCTGGGGGACGGGCTGCCCGACGGCGAGGGGCTCGGCTGCGGCGACCCGCTCGGGCTGGCTGACGGCGACGGCGGAGGCGGTGGGATGCCGTCGCTCAGGTAGATGCGCACCAGGACGCCGGACCGCACGCTCGCTCCTGCTGCCGGCGTGGTGGCGGCGACGGTCCCGGACGGCTGCGTCGAGTGCACCCAGGTGGGCTCCACCTCGGCCTGCAGGCCGTTGTCGCCGAGCGTTGCCAGCGCCTGCGCCGGCGCCAGGCCGGCGACGTCGGGCACGGTGACCCGCTTGCCGAACTGGAGCTCGGGGTCGGCCGGCGGGAAGTCCTCCACCGGCACGCCGACGAGCGCGGCCTTCATCGTGGCGGCCCAGATCATCGCCGGCAGGTCGCCGCCGAAGACGCGCGGCCAGTAGCGGCCGTTCAGCGTGAAGTCGGCGAGCGGGTGAGCCGGTCCGCGCGGATCGCCGACCCACACCGCCGTCGCCAGCTGCGGCGTGAACCCGTCGAACCACGCCGCGCCGTAGCCGTTGGTGGTGCCCGTCTTGCCGGCTGCCGGGCGCCCGATCGCGGCGAGCGCGCCGGTGTGCCCGCCAGGGCCGTTGATGACGTGCGTGAGGATCTGCGCCGCGGTGTCGGCCACCGAGCGGGCGACGACCTGCCGGCACTGCGGGCCGGCGAGCCCCAGGCTCTCGCCGTCCGCGGTTCGCGCGCTCACGATGGCCCGCGGTGCGCAGTAGCGGCCGTGCGCGGCGATCGTCGCGTACGCCTCGGCCATCTCCAGCGGCGAGACCCCCCACGTGCCGAGGGTCAGCGAGCCGTCGGCCGCGCTCGGCGGGCGCTCGCCGGGGAATGCGGTGAAGTCGACGCCCATCCGCTGGGCCGTCGCCGCCACCCTCGTCACGCCGACCTTCTCCTCGAGCTGCACGAAGTACGTGTTCACCGAGTCGGCGGTGGCCTGCTGCAGGGTGAAGCGCCCCGACTCGCTGTCGCCGGCGTTGCTCACGCCGTGCAGCCCGTTGTCGCAGCGGTAGCCGGGGAAGACCTTCGAGCAGTACGTCTGCGGCGCGTTCATCATGAAAGTCGCGGGGATGCCCTGCTCCAGCGCGGTCACGAGCGTGAACAGCTTGAACGTCGACCCCGCCTGGAAGCCGGTGCTCCCGCCGGTCGCGAGGTTGTTGGCGTTGCGGCCCTTGCCGTTGCCGAACGGCAGGTTGACCGCCATCGCCTTGACCGTTCCCGTACCGGGCGCGACCAGCACCGAGGCGGCGGCGATGCGGCGCCGGTTGCGCTGGTGGCCCGGAGGGACGGTGCGCACGACGGCCGACTGGGCGGCGCGCTGCGCCTTCCAGTCGAGCGTCGTGCGGATGGTGAGGCCGCCCCGCAGCAGTGCGTTGACCCGTTCCTCGTGGGTGTCGCCGAACGCTGGCTCGCTCAGCACCTCGTCGAGCACCCACTCGCAGAAGTACGGCGCGCGCGATGCCTCGCAGCCGTTGTGCGTGGTGCGCACGTGCAGTTGCATCCGGGTGACCGTCGCGCGCGCGGCCTGCCGCTCGGTGACGAAGCCGAGGTCGGCCATGCGCTGGAGCACGACGTCGCGCCGGTCGAGCGCCACCTTCGGGAAGCGGACCGGGTCGTAGCCGGACGGGTTCTTGACCAGGCCGGCGAGCAGCGCCGCCTGGGGGAGCGTCAGCCTGGTGGCCGGCTTGCCGAAGTAGTGCTCGCTGGCCGCCTCGACCCCGTAGATGCCCGGACCGAACAGCGCGATGTTGAGGTAGCCGGCGAGGATGTCGTCCTTGCTGAGCCGGCGCTCCATGTCCAGCGCGCACCTGGCCTCGCGCACCTTGCGCTCGAACGTGTCGGCGACCGCCTCCTGCTGCTCTGCCTTGGTGCGCGCGGTGAGCAGGAAGAGGTTCTTCACGTACTGCTGGGTCAGCGTCGACCCGCCCTGGACCACCTCGCCCGACTGCTGGTTGGTCACCAGCGCGCGCAGCGCGCCCTTCGGGTCGATCCCGTTGTGCTCGTAGAAGCGGGAGTCCTCGATGGCGATGATGGCCTCGCGCATGACGGGCGGTACCTGCGAGATGCCGACCGCTACGCGGTTCTGGTAGTAGAAGTCGGCGATGAGCGAGCCGTCGGCGGCGACGATGTGGGTGCGCTGCGGCAGCGGTGGCGAGAGCGGCAGCCCGCACGTCTCCCGCTCCCACGTGTCGGCGCCCTTGCCGGCCACGTAGCCGAGGCCACCGACGAGCGGAAGGGCGACCAGGGCGATCAGAACGCCGGCGATGACCCCCAGGATCGCGAGCAGCCCGAGCCGCCGCATGGTGTCGGTCATCGTGGTGGCTCCTGGGGGAATATCGCCGGCACGAGGCACAGCTCGTCGCATAGGCTACCGGGTCACGGCGACCGTTGCGCCACCGTTCACCCACATTCGACGGCCGGGCGGAGCAGCCACATGGTCAATCCGGACTACCCCAAGATGGGCAAGACGGGGGCTGTTGACCGATGCGTCCGTTTCCTACGTTCTCCCATACGGACTGATCGCGTCCGACCGACGGAGAGCGAAGGGCATCGGCGCCATGACGAGCACGCGCTGGACATCGGACTGGGGCTCCCGCGGGGCGTGCCGGACCGGCAACCCCGATGAGCTGTTCGTGCAGGGTGCTGCGCAGAACCGCGCCAAGACGGTGTGCTTCGGCTGCCCGGTGCGCACCGAGTGCCTCGCGGACGCTCTCGACAACCGCATCGAGTTCGGCGTGTGGGGCGGGATGACCGAGCGCGAGCGCCGGGCCCTGCTCCGCCGCCGCCCCAACGTCACGTCCTGGCAGCGCCTGCTCGAGGCCGCCCGCGCGCAGCACGAGGGCGTCGTCCCCGCCGGCGCGACCGCCAAGTCCCCGCTGTCCGCCGCCAGCTGACCGGCTCGCCCTCCCCGCTTCCCTGACTCAGCCGGCCCGGCTCCCGGCCGGTCCCTGCGCCGCGCTCCCTGCCGCGCCGTCCGCCAGATCGGTGGCGACCAGCCGCAGCCCGTCGAGGTCGTGGACGTCCTCCGGCAGCGCGGCCGCCTCCACCACCCGTACCGCCGGGTGCGTCGAGGCGAACCGCTCCTGCATCCCGCGCTCCCGCCGCACGGCCGCCATCCGGTCGGCGTGCAACCGCAGCACCCCGGCGGCGAGCGGCGAGTCGCCGGACTCCTCGAGCGCCTCCGCCGCGGCGACGCTCCGCTCCCGCCCGAGCTGCGGGGCGAGCGTCCGGTGCACCCGGTTGACCACGAGGCCGGCGAGCGGCATCCCCTCGGCCTCCAGCCGGTCGACGAAGTACGAGGCCTCTCGCAGCGCGTCGCGCTCCGGCGCCGCCACGACGACGAAGGCGGTGCCCGGGTCCTTGAGCAACCGGTAGGTATGGTCGGCCCGCTCGCGGAACCCGCCGAACATCGTCTCCAGCGCGGCGACGAAGCGGCTGAGGTCGGTGAGCAGCTGCGCGCCGATCACCCGGTTGAGCACGCCGGTGACCATGCTGACGCCGACGGTCAGCACCTTCATGTACGCGCGGCCGCCGGCCCGCGCTGGCCCCAGCAGGATGCGCAGCAGCCGGCCGTCGAGGAACGTGGAGAGCCGCTTCGGCGCATCGAGGAAGTCGAGGGCCGAGCGGGTGGGCGGCGTGTCGACGACGATGAGGTCCCACCGCCCGGTGGCCTTCAGCTGGCCCAGCTTCTCCATCGCCATGTACTCCTGCGTGCCGGCGAAGCTGGAGGACAGGGCGGCGTAGAAGGGATTGTCGAGGATCTGCTCGGCCTTGCCCGGCTCGCTGTGCGCGATGACGATCTCGTCGAAGGTCCGCTTCATGTCGAGCATCATCGCGTCGAGCCGGCCCCCGGCGGACTCGTCGACGCCGGCCACCGGGCGGGGCACGTTGTCGAGCTCGGTCAGCCCCATGGACTGCGCGAGCCGGCGGGCCGGGTCGATGGTGAGGACGACCACCTGCCGACCGCGCTCGGCGGCGCGCAGCGCCAGCGCGGCCGCCGTCGTCGTCTTGCCGACGCCCCCCGCGCCGCAGCAGACGACGATCTCGGCGGTGTCGATGACGCGGTCGACATCGAGCCGCTTGCTGCGACCCGCGCCGCTCACGCCGCCCCCTGCTCGCGGAGCAGGCCGGCGAAGCGGTGCAGCGCGCCGAGGTCGACGGGGTCGGGCAGCAGCGGCAGCTCGTACGTCGGCCGGCCCAGCTGCGCGAGCTCCTCCCGCTCGCCCTCCTCCAGCGCGATGCGGCGGGCGTGCTCGCCCGCCTCGGCGGCCAGCGCATCGACGAGCGCGGGCGTCGCGTCGATGCCGGCCGCCTTGAGGCCGCGGGCCAGCTCGCTCACGTCGGCGCCGCCGTCGGCGGTCGCCGCGAGCTGGCGCGGCGGCAGGAACGGCTCGCGCGTCATGTTGACCAGCACGCCACCCACCCGCAGCCCGGCGGCGGCCACCTCTGCCGCGCCGTCGAGCGTCTCCTGCACCGGCATCTCCTCGAGCAACGTCACGAAGTGGACCGCCGTCTGCCGCGAGCGCAGCAGGCGCTGGACCCCCTGCGCCTGGTCGTGCACCGGCCCGTACCGCGCGAGGCCGACGATCTCCTTGGTGACGTTGAGGAACTGCGCGATCCGTCCGGTGGGCGGTGCGTCAAGCACGACGGCGTCGTACACGAGACGCCCGCTGCGCCTGCGGGTCACCGCCTCCTTGACCTTGCCGGTCAGCAGCACGTCGCGCACCCCGGGCGCGATGGTCGTGGCGAAGTCGATCGCGCCCGTGCGCTTCAGCGCCTGACCGGCCCTGCGCATGTTGTAGAACAGCTCGAGGTACTCGATGAGCGCGGCCTCGGGGTCGATCGCGAGCGCGTGCAGGTCGCCGTCACCCGGTGCGGCGGCGATGCGGCGCTCCTCGTACGGCAGCGGCGTCATGTCGAACAGCTGCGCGATGCCCTGCCGGTTCTCCACCTCGGCGAGCAGCACCCGGCGGCCGCCGCTGGCGAGGGCTAGGGCGAGGGCGGCCGCCATCGTCGTCTTGCCGGTGCCGCCCTTGCCGGTGACGACGTGCAGCCGCACGCCGGGGAAGTCGCCGCGCGCATCGGTCACCCGTCGAGCGTAGCTGTCGCCCCGATGGCCCACCGCTCGTGCGCCACCCGTGCGATCCTGGAGCCCTGGGCCTTACGAAGGAGCGGACATGGAAGTCGGCATCGGCCTGGCCATATTCGTCGCCATCTGCATCCTGGTGGCCGTCGTGCGCGGCATCCGGATCATCCAGCAGTACGAGCGAGGCGTGGTCTTCCGGCTGGGTCAGACGCGCGCGCAGCCGCTCGACCCCGGGCTCAACCTCGTGATCCCGGTGGTCGACCGCGTGGTCAAGGTCAACATGCAGATCGTCGCGATGGCGGTGCCGGCGCAGGACGGCATCACCCGCGACAACATCAGCGTGCGGGTCGACGCGGTGGTGTACTTCCGCGTCGTCGACCCGCTGAAGGCCACCGTCAACGTGCAGAACTACCTGTACGCGGTGTCTCAGGTCGCGCAGACCTCGCTGCGCAGCGTCATCGGCCGAAGCGAGCTGGACCAGTTGCTCTCCGAGCGCGAGCGCATCAACGCGATCCTGAAGGAGGAGCTCGACGAGCCGACCGAGGGCCCGTGGGGCGTGCGGATCGAGCGCGTCGAGATCAAGGACGTCACGCTGCCGGAGTCGATGAAGCGCTCGATGTCGCGCCAGGCCGAGGCCGAGCGCGAGCGGCGCGCCCGCATCATCTCCGCCGACGGCGAGTTCCAGGCCTCGAAGCGGCTCGCCGACGCGGCCCGCCTGATGTCCGCCGACCCGGCAGCGCTCCAGCTGCGCCTGCTGCAGACCGTCACCGAGGTGGCGGCGGAGAAGAACTCGACCCTCGTCATGCCGTTCCCGGTCGAGCTGCTGCGCTTCTTCGACAACGCGGCCAGGGGCAGCCGCCCCGACCCCGTCCCGCCGCCGGCCGAGGAGCTGCCTCCCGTCGAGCTGCCTCCTGCCGAGCTGCCTGTTGACGAGCTGCCGCCCGAGGTCGATGCCCCCGTCGACGTGCCTGCGCTGGAGGGCGCGGCGCTCGATGCCGCGGCGGTGCCCGGCAGCGACGGCCAGGGCGGCCTGCCCCTGTCGTAGCGGCGATCCGTGCGGAGTTGAGTGCGCGGTGTGATCGCGTGATCGCGCTGCGCGCCGCGCGGTCGGGTCGATGCCACGCTCGGCAACGGTCCCGATAAGCATCGGTCACAGATGGGCCACATTTTTCCGGCGCCTCTTTCCGAGCGGCCCGCTGCTGCGGCGGAATGGAAGCGATCACCCAGGAGCGAAGCCCCGGCGCGGCCGGGCCGACGACAGAGGTGGCGCCGTGCAGGCCGATCGGATCGGATGGCGAGACGCGGCGCTGTGCCACGGCGACCTCGCGTCGTACTTCTTCCCGCCCCACCACTTCGAGCGCAAGCCGGAGAAGGACCGCCGCGAGGCGGTCGCCCGCGCGCTCTGCGAGCGCTGCTCGGTGCGCCAGGCCTGCCTGGAGTACGCGCTGGCGGTGCGCGAGCCGCACGGCATCTGGGGCGGCCTCAACGAGCTCCAGCGCCGGCGCCTGCTGCGCCGTCAGGACCTGGAGCGCCAGAGCGCCTGACCGCGCCTGCACCGTACGGACCGTCGCCCAACCGTCCCCGCCCGCCGGCCGCTGCCGGCCGCCGCTAGGCTGCGCCCCATGGCGAAGTGGGAGTACGCGACGGTGCCGCTTCTGGTCCACGCCACGAAGCAGATCCTCGACAACTGGGGCGACGACGGCTGGGAGCTGGTGGCGGTCGTGCCCGGACCCAACGCGGAGAGCCTGGTTGCCTACCTGAAGCGGGAGAAGGCATGAGCACGCCCGACGACCGGCTGGTCGAGCTCGGCATCACGCTGCCGGACGTGGTGCCGCCGGTCGCGGCGTACGTGCCGGCCGTCCGCAGCGGCAGCATGGTCTACGTCTCCGGCCAGGTGCCGGTGGTCAACGGCAAGCTGGCGACCACCGGCAAGGTGGGCGCCGAGGTCGACCCCGAGACGGCCAAGGACCTTGCCCGCACCTGCGCGCTCAATGCCCTCGCCGCGGTCAAGGCGGAGATCGGTGACCTCGCCGCCGTGCGGCGGATCGTCAAGCTGGTCGGCTTCGTCGCGAGCGCGCCGGACTTCACCGGCCAGCCGCAGGTGGTCAACGGCGCGAGCGAGCTGCTCGGTGAGGTCTTCGGCGAGGCCGGGAAGCATGCCCGCAGCGCCGTCGGTGTCGCCGCGCTGCCGCTCGACGCACCGGTCGAGGTGGAGCTGATCGTCGAGGTCGGCTGACCGGGCTCGCACGTACGATCCGCAGCATGACGGTTGAGCATCGCCGGTCGCTGCCGCCCGACATCGTCGAGACGGCGAAGCGGTTCGCGAGGGGCGAGCTGACGCCCGTTCCGCCGCGCGACGCCGCCACCGTCGTGCTGCTGCGCGACGGCGCCGCCGGGCTCGAGGTCTACCTGCTGCGCCGGGTGGCGACGATGCCGTTCGCGCCGCGGATGCACGTCTTCCCCGGCGGCTCGGTCGACCCGCGCGACGCCGACACCGCGGTGCGCTGGGCCGGCCCGGCGCCGTCCGAGTGGGCCGAGGTGCTCCACGTCGACGAGCCACTGGGCCGCGCGCTGGTGCATGCCGCGGTCCGCGAGACGTTCGAGGAGTCGGGCGTGCTGCTCGCCGGGCCGGACGCCGCGTCGGTGGTCGAGGACACCACCGGCGAGGACTGGGAGGCCGACCGCCTGGCGCTGGTCGACCGGTCGCTGCCGCTCGCCGCGTTCCTCGAGCGGCGCGGCCTGGTCCTTCGCACCGACCTGCTCCGCCCGTGGGCGCAGTGGGTCACCCCCGAGCTCGAGGAGCGCCGGTACGACACCCGCTTCTTCGTGGCCGCCCTGCCGGGCGGCCAGCGGCCGCGGCAGGTCGGCGGGGAGGCCGACCGGGTCGCGTGGCTGCCGGTGCGGGCGGCCGTCGAGCGGCACCGGGCCGGCGAGCTGGGCATGTTCCCGCCGACGATCGCCACGCTGGTCGAGCTGTCGGCGCACGCGAGCGTCGAGGACGTGCTCGCGGCGAGCGCAGGCCGGGTCATCACCCCGCTGATGCCGCGCATCGTGGTCTCGGAGGACCCGGACGGCGGCGAGGCAGACGTGCATCTCGTCATGCCGGGCGAGGACGGCTGACCCGATGACCGACGCCGACCTGCCGCCGTACGCCCGCCTCGTCCGCGCCGGCAATCCGGGGCCGATGACCCTCGACGGGACGAACTCGTGGGTGCTCGACACCGGCGACGGCGTCGTCGTGGTCGATCCCGGCCCGCTGGAGGAGCCGCACCTCGCCGCGCTCGCCGGCCGGGGGCCGGCGCGCGGCGTGCTGCTGACCCACGGCCATCCCGACCACGCCGAGAGCGTCGACCGCTTCCACGAGATCACCGGGGCACCGGCACGGGCCGCCGACCCGGGGCTCTGCCGCGACGGCGCCCCGCTCGCGGACGGCGAGCTGGTGCGGGCGGGCGATCTCGAGCTGCGGGTGCTGGCCACCCCCGGGCACAGCGGCGACTCGGTGAGCTTCCTCGTCGAGGACGAGCGGCGGCCGGCGGTGCTCACCGGTGACACCGTGCTGGGCCGCGGCACGACCGTCGTCGCCCACCCGGACGGCCGCCTGGCCGACTACCTGGCCTCGCTGCAGCGGCTGCGGGCGCTCGCCGCCGAGCGGCCAGGGCTCGTGCTGCTGACGGGGCACGGCCCGGTGCGCGACGACGCGGTCGACGTCCTCGCCTTCTACGTCGAGCACCGGATCGAGCGGCTGGCGCAGGTCGAGGCCGCCGTCGCGGCCGGCGCCGAGTCGGCCGCCGACGTGGTCCGCGTCGTCTACGCCGACGTCGACCGCGCGCTGTGGTGGGCCGCCGAGCTGTCGGTGCGGGCCCAGCTCGACTACCTGCGCGAACGGGGTACGGCGAAGCCGTGACCGTCGGCGAGGCGCTCCGCTGCCCGGTCTGTGGCACGCCGCCCGTGCCGCGGGCCCGCTTCTGCTTCCACTGCGGCGCGCCGCTCGACCGGGTGGCGCTCGACATCGAGGCCGAGCGCCGGGTCGTGACCGTGCTCTTCGGCGACCTCTCCGACTTCACCAGCTGGGCCGAGGATCTCGACCCCGAGCGGGTCGGCGTGGTGACCGACCGGGTGCTCGCCGCCCTCTCGAGGGCGGTCAGCGACCTCGGCGGCCACGTCGACAAGCTGACCGGCGACGGCATCATGGCCGTCTTCGGGGCGCCCACCGCGCGGGGCGACGATGCCGAGCGCGCGGTACGGGCCGCCGCCCGGATGCAGCGCGAGGTCCGCCGGCTGGTCGCCGACGAGGCCGGCGGCGGCCAGCGGCTCGGCCTGCGGGTTGGCCTCAACACGGGCGAGGTCCTCGCCGGCATCCAGGCGGCCCTGTCGTACACGGTGGTCGGCGACGCGGTCAACACGGCCTCGCGGCTCTCCGACGCCGCCCGGGTCGGGTCGGTCTACGCGGGCGCGGCGACGGTGCACGCCACGCGGCGCATCGCGTCCTGGCGGCCGCTGCCGCCGCTGCGGCTGAAGGGCAAGCGCGAGCCGGTCGCGGCGCACGAGCTGATCGGGCTGCGCGGCTCCCCCGCCGGGCCGGGCGCCGTCGGGGACGAGGTCGCGTTCGTCGGCCGCGAGGCCGAGACCGGGCGGCTCGTCGGCCGCTTCATGGACGTCGTCGACGGCGAGCGCCCCGCGGCAGTGCTCGTCACCGGCGAGCCCGGCATCGGCAAGACCCGGCTGGTGCTGGAGTTCACCCGGTTCGCGGGGGAGCTGCCGGGCGCGCGGGTGCTGTGGGGCCGGTGCACGACGTACGGCGAGGGCCGCGACCTCGCGCCGCTCGTCGACTGGGTGCGCACGGTGGCTGGCGCCGGCGACGAGGCGCCGGCCACCGAGGTGGTGGCCCGGGTCCGGCGGCTCGCCACCCGGGTCGAGCCGCGCGAGCGGGCGGCCGCGGCGCTGACCGACGGCCTGCTCGCCCTGCTCGGGCTGGGGGCGTCGCTGGCCGCACCGGCAGCATTGCCGGCAGCATCGCCGGCCGCCGGCGGGCCGGTGCCTGCTGGGGTGGCGGCTTCGCCAGGGCCGCCGGGGGCGCCCGAGCCGGACGACCCGGCCGTCGAGGCGGTTGCCGCGCTGCTGCGCGCGCTCGCCGCACGGGCACCCCTCGTCCTCGTCGTCGACGACCTGCAGGCGGCGAGCCAGACCCTCGTCGAGGCGCTGACCACCGTCGGCGGCCGGCTCGCGGGCGCGGCCATGATCGTCGGGTCCGCGCGCTCGGACCGGCTCGACGAGCCGCCGGCCTGGTGGCGGAAGCTGCCGCAGGCCGAGGCGCTGCGGGTCGGGCCGCTCGAGCCGCCGGCCGCCGAGCGCCTGCTGCGGTCGCACCTGCCGCGGGGCGACCTCGACCCCCTGGCCGCCCGGGCGATCGTCGAGCGGGGGCAGGGCAACCCGTTCTTCCTGGCCGAGCTCCTGCACCTGCTCGTCGACCGCGGCCTGCTCGCCCGGGCCGGCGGGGACCTGGTCGCCGATGCCCTGCCGGCCGGCGTCCAGGCGGTGCTCGCCGCCCGCATCGATGCGCTCGACCCGGCCGCCAAGGCGGTGCTGCGCGACGCGGCGCTGGTCGGGACGAGGCTGCCGCCCGGCGCGCTCGAGGCTCTCGGCCACCCGGCGGTGCAGGTGCGCGAGGCGCTCGGCGCCCTGCGCGACCGCGGCCTGGTGGGGGAGGACGGCGAGGGCCGCCCGGTCTTCCACCACGCCCTCGCCCGCGACGTCGCGTACGCCGGCATCCCCAAGGCGGAGCGGGCCCGCCGGCACGCGGCGGTCGCCCGCTGGGCGGTGGGCGGGCTCGCCGGCGCGCCGGCCGACGTCGACGCGTTCGTCGGCGCGCACGCCGAGCGGGCCGTCGCCCTGGCGACCGAGATGGGCCTGCCGCCGGACGACCCCGCGTGGGCCGCTCGTCACGCCGGTCTCGTGGCGCACGGGCGGCTCGGCGAGGCGGCGGCCGGCCGCGACGAGCATGCGGCGGCCGCCGACCTGCTCGGGCGGGCCCTCGCCGTGGGGGGCGGTCCGGCGGAGGCGGCCGACCCGGCGCGGGTGCGCCGCCTGCGGGTGCTGCGAGCCGGCGCCCTTGCCGCCGGGTGGCGGTTCGACGAGGCCGCCGCCGAGCTCGGCCATGCGAGCTCGGCGAGCGATGCCACCGGCGACCCCGACCCTGCGCTGCGGGCGAGGGCGCTGCTCGCGCTCGGCTCGATCCGCCGCGGACGGGGCGACGAGGCGGGAGCCGCCGCCGCGCTCGACGCGGCCCTGGACGCGGCCCGCGCGGCCGGCGAGGACCGGACGGCCGTCGAGGCGCTGCGCGAGCTGGGCCTGCTCGACTTCCTGGACGGCCGGCTGCGCATGGCCGAGATCCGGTTCGCCGCCGCGCTCGCGCTCGCCGAGCGGGTGGGCGACCTGCGCGGCGCCGGCTGGGCGCTCCAGCACCTCACCTGGAGCGCGACGGCCCGCGGCGACTGGCGGGCGGCCGAGGAGGCGCTGCGCCGGGCCCGGTCGGTGCTGGTGAGCCTCGGCGACGAGGGCGGCCTGTCGTGGTGCGCCGGCACCGAGGCCTTCGTACGGGCGCTGCAGGGCCGCTTCGCCGACGCGCGGGGGATCACCCAGCGGGTGGTGCGCGTCGCCGAGGCGACCGGGGAGCGCTGGGGCGTCTCGGCCTGCCGCACCATCGACGCGATCGCCTCGGCCGAGCTCGGCGAGCTGCGCCTCGCCGAGCAGGAAGCGGCGGCGGCGCGGGCGGCCTTCCGCTCCGCCGGCGACGCCTGGGGAGAGGCGCTCGCACTGGTCGCGATCGGCTTCGCGGCCCGCGGCGCCGGTGCGCCGGACCGGGCGGTCGCCGTGCTGGCCGAGGCTGCCGGGCTCTCCTGGACCGCCAGCCATCCGCTCGTCGAGTCGCTGGCGGTGACCACCCTCGGCTACTGCGAGCTGGACAGGGGCGACCCGGCCGCCGCCGGCGATGCCGCCCGGCGCGCGCTCGCCCGGCTCGGCGGGATCGACATGGAGCCGCACGCGCTCGTCGGCTCGCGCGTCCTGCTCGCCCAGGCGCTGCGGGCGCAGGGCGACCTCGACGCCGCCCTCGGCCTGCTGCGCGAGGTGGCGGGGGCGGCGGCCGAGGCCTCCCTGCTCTTCCCGCGGCGGCAGGCCCTCGCCCACTACGCCGGTGCGCTGCTGGCCGCCGGCGAGGTCGAGGGCGCCGCCCGGGTCATCGACGAGGCGCTGGCGGCGCCGGCCGAGGACGTCCGCTCGCGGGTGGTCGCGGGTCGCGTGCTGGCCGCCGTCCGGCACGCGCAGGGCCGGGCCGGCGAGGCCCGCCGCGCCCTCGAGGAGGCCGTACGGATCGCCTCGGCCACCGAGTCGACGAGCGAGCTCGCGGCCACCCGTGCCGCTCTCGCCGCGCTCACCGGCTGAGCGCCGTCAGCCGGCTCGCGCGGTGGCCCAGGTCAGCGGGCGCGGCGGGCGAGGCGGTCGCGGTCGAGCAGGACGACGGCCCGGCCGTCGAGGCGCAGCCAGCCGCGGGAGGCGAAGTCGGCGAGCGCCTTGTTGACCGTCTCGCGGGAGGCGCCGACGAGCTGGGCCAGCTCCTCCTGGGTGAGGTCGTGCGTCACCCGTACCGTCTCGCCCTCGGGGTGGCCGAAGCGGTCGGCGAGGGAGAGCAGGGTCTTCGCGACCCGGCCGGGCACGTCGGAGAAGACCAGGTCGGCGAGCGCCTCGTTGGTCCGCCGCAGCCGCTGGGCGAGCGCCTGGAGCAGGGCCGGGGCGACCTCGGGGTGCTCGCGCAGCCACGGCCGCAGCGCGTCGTGCGGGAACTCCAGCAACCGGCCGTCGGTGACGACGATCGCGCTGGCCGTGCGCGGCGACGGGTCGAACAGGCTCAGCTCGCCGAACATCTCGCCCGGCCCGAGGATGGACAGCAGGTTCTCCCTGCCGTCCGGAGCCGACCGGGAGATCTTCACCTTGCCGGCCTCGATGACGTACAGGGCGTCGCCGTCCTGGCCCTCGTTGAAGACCACGTCGCCCCGGCTCACCTCGAGCGTCGACAGCGAGTCCTCGAGCGACTTGGCGGCCTCGGGACCGAGCGCGGCGAACAGCGGCACCCGGGCCAGCACGTCCTCCACGATCCCTCCCCACGCGCTGCGGCGGGGTTCCGCCAACCGGCTGCCAGTCTGCCGCAACGGCTCCGGCAGGGCAGCGGCAGGGCAGCGGGTCAGCTGGTCGGCGCGCTCAGCCGACGGGCACGTGGGTGCGCACCTCGCGGACGGCCGCGTCGACCCGCGCGCGGCGCATGGCCGCGGACCGGCGCCGGCTCCAGTAGCGCTCGAGGGCCGGGCCGAAGCCCTCGCTGACGTAGGCCTCGATCTCCTCCGGCCGCGCGCTGTCGAGGAAGTCGACCAGCCGCTCCCCGACGGCGTCGCGCCGCAACGGCTGCTCGACCCGCTCCATGACCAGCAGCAGGCACAGGAGGACGACAGGGACGACGAGCGTAAGCGCATAAATCATGGCGCTCCCATGGTCCCCCGCGAGCAGCGGAGATACACAACCGGGGTGAGCGTCAGGCCGGCCGGGCGGTGCCGCCCCGGCGCTGCAGCGGCAGGGCGACCAGGCACGCTCCCGGCTCCTCCCGGTAGCGCGCGATGAGGTCGGCCGTCGACGCCTCCAGCCGCTGGATCAGCGCACCGCGGTACTCCGACAGCCGTCGCTCGGCCTCCTCGAGGCCGAGGGCCAGCTCGGCGTTGCCGGGCTCGTCGTCGGCCACCGGCTCGCGCTGCCACAGCGGCGCGAGGTCGGGCAGCGGTGGCATGTCGCCGGCCGCCACCACCTCGATCAGGGCGGTGCGGTTGCTGCGGGGGACGACCCCGGACAGCACCTCGCGCAGGTTGTCGACGGCGGCCGGGCCGCTGCCGACGGCGCGCACGACGTCGAGGCGGGCCTGCAGCACGCGCCGCCAGTACGAGACGCGGTTCTCCTCGTCCGACAGCGCCCGGCGGTAGTCGCGCAGCGCCTCCAGGCTCAGGTGGGCGAGCTCTGGATTGCGCTCCGGAGCCGGGCGGGCGGCGCCGCGGCGGACGACCGGAGCCGGCACCGTGCTCGCTTCCTCGCGCGCACCGGTCACGCTCGCTGGGTTCACGTCGCCCTGCCGTCCCTTCTGTTGTCGGACGAGGGTGGGATCGGCGACCCTCGGTACCCCTTGAGGGAGATCACCCGGACGGGGTAGCGGCGGGGCCGTTCGGCACGCTCGCACGTAGGCTGGACGGGTGCCGAGGACCGTTCCCGCCAAGACGCCCGCCAGGACGCCGGCCAAGAGGCTCGTCAGGACCGCGCCCCTGACCGACGCACCGGCCGGCACCCCCACCGGCGAGAGCCGCGTCGCGCTCGTGCGCCGGGCCCGCCGCATCAACCGCGAGCTCGCCGCGCTCTACCCCGACGCCCACTGCGAGCTCGACTTCGACAGCCCGCTCCAGCTGCTCGTGGCGACCATCCTGTCGGCGCAGTGCACCGACAAGAAGGTCAACGAGGTGACGCCCACTGTCTTCGCCCGCTACCCCGCCGCCGCCGACTACGCGGCCGCCGACCGTGCCGAGCTCGAGGGGCTGCTCCGCCCGACCGGCTTCTTCCGGGCCAAGACCAACAGCCTCATCTTGCTGGGGCAGGCGCTCTGCGAGCGGTACGGCGGCGAGGTGCCGGCCCGGCTGGCCGACCTGGTGACCCTGCCGGGGGTGGGGCGCAAGACGGCCAACGTCGTGCTCGGCAACGCCTTCGGCGTCCCCGGCATCACCGTCGACACCCACTTCGGCCGGCTCGCGCGCCGGTTCGGCTGGACCGCCGAGGACGACCCGGTGAAGGTCGAGCACGAGGTGGGCCCGCTCGTCCAGAAGCCGGAGTGGACGATGCTGTCGCACCGGCTGATCTGGCACGGCCGGCGGGTGTGCCACGCGAGGCGCCCGGCGTGCGGGGCGTGCGCGATCGCGCGGCTCTGCCCGGCGTACGGCGAGGGCCCGACCGACCCGGTGGCCGCCGGCAAGCTGGTCAAGACGCCGGAGCAGGTCGCGGTGTCGGCGTGACCGCCCGGCGAGCGGCGGGGTCGCCCGCCGCGCTGCTCGCCGCCCTCGGCGCGCTCGCACTGGTGGCCAGCGGCTGCTCCTCCGGCGCCGGAGCTGCCGGTGCAGCAGCCCAGGTGCCCGGGGCGGCCGCCGACCCGGCCCTGGTGGCGCAGGCCGCGCTCGCGCCTTGCCCCCCGACGCCGGCCCGGCAGGCGGCGGATCCCGGCCGGCACCTGCCGGCGCTGCGGCTGCCCTGCGTCGGCAGCGGCGCGGCCGTCGACCTCGCCGCCCTGCGCGGCCCTGCCCTTGTCAACCTGTGGTGGAGCGGGTGCGAGCCCTGCCGCGAGGAGTCCCCGCTGCTGCAGCGACTGAGCGCCGCCGCTGCCGGGCGGGTGCGCGTGCTCGGCGTCGACGTCGAGGAGCCCGACGCCGGCCTGCGGTTCGCGATCGCCGAGGGCCTGCACTACCCGATGGTCAGCGACCCCCACGAGTCGGTGAAGGACGCCGGCCTGCTGCCCGGCTACCCCGTCACCTACTTCGTCGACGCGAGCGGGCGCCGGGTCGCCGCCCATCCGGGCGCGTACGCCAGCGCCGGAGCCCTGCGCGCCGACGTGCGCCGCTACCTCGGGGTCGACGTCCCGTGACCGGGCCGTCAGCCGGGTCGCCGGCCGGGCCGCCCGCGTGGCTGCGCCCGCTCGTCGAGCGGGTCCGCCGGGTGCGCGGCGAGGAGCTGTCCCGCTTCCTGCCGCCGGAGGAGGGCGGCCGGGCATCGGCCGTGCTCATGCTCTTCGGCGAGGACCGGCACGGTCCCGACCTGCTGCTCATCGAGCGGGCCGCGACGCTGCGCACGCACGCCGGCCAGCCGGCGTTCCCTGGCGGAGCGATCGACCCGGACGACGCGGGCCCCGAGGCGGCCGCCCTGCGGGAGGCGGCCGAGGAGACCGGGCTCGACCCGGACGGCGTCGACGTGCTGGCCGCGCTGCCGTCGCTGTGGCTGCCCCCGAGCGGCTACGTCGTGACGCCGGTGCTGGCCTGGTGGCGGCGGCCGGTGCCGGTGGCGCCCCTCGACGTGGCGGAGGTCGCGGCCGTCGACCGGGTGCCGGTCGCCGAGCTCGTCGACCCCGCCAACCGGTTGCGGGTGCGGCACCCGAGCGGCTACGCCGGCGCGGCGTTCCGGGTGCGCGGCATGCTGGTGTGGGGGTTCACCGCGGGGCTGCTCGACCGCCTCATCGCGCTCGCCGGGTGGGAGCGGCCGTGGGACCGGTCGCGGGTGGAGGAGCTGCCGGGACCGCCCGCCGTGCCGGTGGGCGACGCGCCTGCTCCCGAGGAGCCGAGGGGGCCGACGAGGTGAGGACCGCCGTGACGAGGACCGCCGTGACGAGGGCCAGGAGCAGGGCCACGACCGCCCTGGCGGTGGGCGCGCTCGCCGGGCTGCTCATCGCCGGGTGCACCAACCGCGAGCCGCCGCGCTTCGACGCCGCCCGGCATCCGCACGCGACGGTGACGGCCACCGTCGGCCCCGGCGGCGTGCAGCGGGTCGACATCAACGCTGACGACGACGACCGCTTCCTGCCCGACACCGTGGTGGTGCACCCCGGCAAGGTGACGATCGTGGTGCACAACCTGGGGGTCGTCCCGCACACGCTGGAGATCCCCGGCCTGCACGTCGACACCGGCAACATCGGCAAGCATCAGGTCAAGAGCGTGACGTTCTCGGTCGATGAGCCGGCCGTCTACCCGTTCGACTGCGCCTACCACGTGCCCCTGCACATGGTCGGCACCCTGAAGGTGGTACGGCGCTGAGGCTGGCCGATGACGGGTCGAGAGGTGTGAGCGGTGGGTGATCTCGTCGACGTCGTGCTGATCGTCACGATGGTCGGCTTCGCCGTGTCCGGCTACCGGCAAGGCTTCCTCGTCGGCGCCATCTCGTTCCTCGGCTTCCTCGTCGGCGGCGTCGTGGGCGCCAAGATCGCGCCCTCCATCGCCGGCTCGGTGGCCGACGACTCCGGCAACGAGCCGCTCGTCGCGGTCGTGGTCGTCTTCGCTGCGGCCGTCCTCGGCCAGCTGGTGGTCACGCCGCTCGGCGTCGCGCTGCGCCGGCGGGTGAGCTGGAAGCCGGCCGAGCTGCTCGACTCGACGACGGGCGCGGCCGTCAGCGTCATCGGCGTGCTGCTCGTGGCCTGGCTGATCGGCACCGCCATCGCGCACTCGCCGTACCGCGCGCTCGCCCGCCAGGTGCAGCACTCGCGCATCGAGACCGCGGTCAACTCCGTCATGCCCGACTCGGCGTCGACGTGGTTCGCCCAGTTCCAGCGGGTCTTCGACCGCAGCGGCTTCCCGCAGGTGTTCGGCGGCCTCGGCCCCGAGCCGATCCGCAACGTCCGCCCGCCGGACCGCGCGCTGCTGCGCTCGCGGGCCGCCACGGCTGCGCAGCGCACCGTCGTCGAGGTGGTCGGGGACGCGCCGTCGTGCGGGCGGCAGGTGCAGGGCACCGGCTTCGTCTACGCGCCGGGGCACGTGCTGACCAACGCCCACGTGGTGGCCGGGGTGCGTGGCCCGACGGTCACCCTCGCCGCCGACGGGCGCTCCTACCCCGCGACCGTCGTCCTGTACGACCCGGACCTCGACATCGCCGTGCTGCACGTGCCCGGGCTGCCGGGCAGCGCCCCGCGCCTGCGCTTCGCCGACCGCACGCTGTCGGCGGGGGACGGCGCCGTCGTCGTCGGCTACCCGCAGGGCGGCCCCTACGACGTCGAGCCGGCCAGGGTCAGGGGTGCCGAGACCGTCCGCGGGCCGAACATCTATCAGGACCGCAGGGTCACGAGGGAGATCTACGCGCTCCGCTCCACCGTGCGGCCGGGCAACTCCGGCGGCCCGCTGCTCACGCCCTCCGGCGAGGTGGCCGGCGTCGTCTTCGCCGCGTCCTACGACGACCCCGACACCGGTTACGCGCTCACCGACCGCACGATCAAGGCCGACGCCGGTCGCGGCCGCACGCTGACCGCCCGGGTCTCGACCGGCGACTGCACGTCGGACTAGCTGGTGCCCTGACCGAGCCGTCCACCCGGGTGGTACGGGGCAGGGTCGACGCGGAGGCTAGGCCCGGCCGGCACCGCCCGACAGGCGCAGGGCCGGCGGCCCGGCCGGCTGGTCGCCGGCGGCCTGCTCGCCCGCGATCCGGCGGGCGGCCACGATCACGCCGGCGATGTCGAGACCGTGCGGCGGCCGGTCGGCGTACGGCTCGATGCCCGCCGCACCGCGCTCCAGCAGCGCCACCGCGCCGCGCCGGTTGCCGCGCTGGGCATGGGTGAGGCCGACGGCGAGCTGGGCGAGGCCGCGCCAGAGCTGGCGCTCCGGCTCCGGCGCCGCCTTCCACGCCGCCTCGAGCACCTCGTGGGCGGCGAACGGCCGCCCGTCGTCGAGCAGGCGCTGCGCCGCCTCGATCACGGCCCCCGGCGGCCCCGGCGGCTCGTCGGGAACCGGGCTGATGCCCGCCGCGCCGCGCGGCAGCGGCCGGCCGGCGGCGTCGCGCGGCCGCGCGCTCCGCGGCCGCCCGGCGGCGTCCCGGTCCCGGCCGGCCGGGCTCAACGGGCCGTCGCCCTGGCCCAGCGCACCAGGTGCGCGGTCACCTCGACCGGCGCCTCCTCGTGGGCGAAATGGCCCACGCCGCGCAGCAGGTGCCATTCGTAGGGCGCCCGGACGTAGCGCTCGGAGCCCCTTGCCGTCGTCGGCAGCAGGCAGCCGTCCAGCTCGCCGTGCAGCTGGAGGGTGGGCGCGGTGAGCGGCTCGGCCATCTGCCGGGCGTAGCGCAGCCCGTCGGGGCGGACGAGCGAGCGGACCGCCCAGCGGTAGTACTCGAGCGCGCAGTGCGGGGTGTTGCCGGCGAGGAACGCGCTCCTGATGCTGCGCTCGGTCTGTGGGTCGGGCCAGCCGGGGCCGGCCCAGGAGCGCAGCAGGCGGCCGAGCGCGGCGCCGTCGTGCCGCCGCAGGTACGACTCGGCCCTCGGCACCTGCGCAGCGGCGACGTACCAGCTGGCCCGCAGCTGACCGCGCGGCTGGGCCAGGATCTCCCGGCGCAGCCGCAGCGGGTGCGGAGCGCCGATGACGGCCACCCGGCGGACGAGCTGGCGGTGCAGCACCGCCGTCGTCCACGCCAGCAGGCCGCCGAACCCGTGGCCGGCGATCATGGCGTCGCGCTCGCCGAGCGCCCGCACCATGCCGGCGATATCGGCCGACAGCGTGAAGGCGTCGTAGCCGCGCGGCGGCTTCGCGCTCCCCCCGTAGCCCCGCAGGTCGGGTGCGACCACCCGGAAGCCGGCCTCGGCGAGCGCGGGCACCTGCGCCCGCCAGGCCCACCAGCACTGCGGGAAGCCGTGCAGCAGCAGGACGAGCGGCCCGCTGCCGGCCTCCACCGCGTGGAAGCGCACCCCGCCGGCCGCCACCTCCCGGTGCGTCCACGGCCCGTCGGCGTACAGCGTCGAGCCGTCGTCGGGGGCCGGCAAGGGGGCTGACACGCGCCCAGCGTGCCACAACCCGGCGGCCGTCAGGACGTGGTGAGCTCGTCCACCGGCGTGGTCGGCGCGAGCGTCGGGTGCCGCGCCCACTCGGCGGTGTCCTTGATCGTGCGGATCGTCCGCTCCGGCTTGGCGTTCATCTTGCGCACCGCGCGCAGCGCGACGAGGCCGCCGATGGTGCCGATCAGCGTCCAGAACCCGAACATGACGAGGAAGCCCCACATCGTGCCGATCCAGTGGCCGATGCCGAGCGCCGCCCAGGTCGAGAGCATGAGCATGGCCGGCAGGCCGACGACCGCGGCGATGATGGCGCCCGCCGCGACCGGCACCATGCCCCTGACCGCCTGCTGGAGCTCGGCGCGCGCGAGCTCCTTCTCCATGCGGACCAGCGTCGAGAGGTCCTTCGTGGCGGTCGCGAACAGCTCGCCGAGGCTCTGCTCGCTGGTGGGGTCGGTACCGCCGCCGCCGGGGACGACGTGCACGCGGCCTGCCGGGTGAGCCATGGGTCCTCCTCGGGTACGGCGTACCGGCGCGATACCCCCGGCTCGCGCGGCCGACACGCCGGGCTACTCCTCCTGGGGCGCCGTCTCCATCCGCTCGGAGATGGCGTTGACGACCGTCGGGTCGAGCAGGGTGGTCACGTCACCGAGCTCGCGCTTCTCCGCGACGTCGCGGAGCAGCCGCCGCATGATCTTGCCGGACCGCGTCTTCGGCAGCTCCGGCGTGAGCAGGATCTGCCGCGGCTTGGCGATCGGGCCGATCTCGCGGGCCACGTGGTCGCGCAGCTCGCGGACGAAGGCCCCGCCGCTCGACTCGTCCTCCGCGACGCCCGACTTCACGGTGACGAAGGCGACGATCGCCTGGCCGGTCATCTGGTCGGAGGCGCCCACCACGGCGGCCTCGGCCACCTTCGGGTGCCCCACCAGCGCGTGCTCGACCTCGGTCGTCGAGATCCGGTGGCCGGAGATGTTCATGACGTCGTCCACCCGGCCGAGCAGCCACAGGTCGCCGTCGTCGTCCATCTTGGCGCCGTCGCCGGCGAAGTACCGGCCCTCGAAGCGCGACCAGTACGTCTCCCGGTAGCGCTCGGGGTCGCCCCAGATGCCGCGCAGCATCGACGGCCACGGCTCGGTCAGCACGAGGTAGCCGCCCTCGCCGTTGCCCACCGGGTTGCCGTCGTTGTCGACGACCTCGGCGGAGACGCCAGGCAGCGGGCGCATGGCCGCGCCCGGCTTGGTCGAGGTGACGCCCGGCAGCGGGCTGATCATGATGGCGCCCGTCTCGGTCTGCCACCAGGTGTCGACGATGGGGCAGCGGTCGCGGCCGATGTTCTTGCGGTACCACATCCACGCCTCGGGGTTGATCGGCTCGCCGACCGAGCCGAGCAACCGCAGCGACGACATGTCGAACTTCGCCGGGTAGTCCTCGCCCCACTTCATGAACGTGCGGATCGTCGTCGGGGCGGTGTAGAGGATCGTCACCTTGTACTTGTCGATGATCTCCCACCAGCGGGTCTCCGTCGGCGTGCCCTCGTACATCACCGACGTCGCGCCGTTGGCGAGCGGCCCGTAGACGATGTAGCTGTGGCCGGTCACCCACCCGATGTCGGCCGCGCACCAGTAGACGTCCGACTCCGGCTTCAGGTCGAAGACCCAGCGGTGGGTGGCCGCGCACTGCGTCAGGTAGCCGCCGGTGGTGTGCAGGATGCCCTTCGGCTTCGCGGTCGTGCCCGAGGTGTACATGATGTAGAGCGGCTGCTCGGAGTCGTGGGCCTGCGCCTCGTGCCGGTCGCTCTGCCGGTCGACGACGTCGTGCCACCACACGTCTCGCCCGTCGGCCCAGTCCACGTCCTGCCCGGTGCGCCGCACGACGAGCACGTGGCTCACGTCGGGGCAGCTCTTCAGGGCCTCGTCCACGTTGGGCTTCAGGGCGCTCGCCGAGCCGCGGCGGTAGCCGCCGTCGGCCGTGATGACGATGCGGCAGTCGCAGTCGAGGATGCGCCCGGAGAGCGCCTCGGCCGAGAACCCGCCGAAGACGACGGTGTGGGCGGCGCCGAGGCGGGCGCACGCAAGCATGGCGACCACCGTCTCGGGGATCATCGGCATGTAGATGGCGACCCGGTCGCCCTTCGCCAGCCCCAGCTCGGTGAGCGCGTTGGCCGCCTTGCACACCTCGCGCTGGAGGTCGGCGTAGGTGATCACCCGGGTCTCGCCCTCGGGCTCGCCCTCCCAGTAGAAGGCGACCTTGTCGCCGAACCCCGCGTCGACGTGCCGGTCGACGCAGTTGACGGAGGCGTTGAGCGTGCCGCCGACGTACCACTTGGCGAACGGCGCGTCGCTCCAGTCGAGCACCTGGTCCCAGCGCTTGGTCCACGCGAGCCACTCGGCCTGCTTCTCCCAGAACGCGAGCCGGTCGGCGTCGGCCTCGTCGTAGAGCTGCGGCTTGGCGTTGGCCGCGGCGGCCAGCTCGGCCGGCGGGTCGAAGTGGCGGTTCTCGTGCAGCAGCGCGGACAGCGCCGACTCGTGGGGCACAGCGGTCACGGACAGCTCCTTGCTCTGCTTGCAGAGCTTCCTCTGCGGCTTCCTCGTACCGAGTCTGAACCTCCCCCACCTGCCCTGTGCAGGCAGGAGGGGGAGGTTCGGTGGAGATTCGCTAGCGGCGCGGCGCAGAGGTGGCGGGGGCTCCGGTCCTGGCCGGCAGCGTCGGTGCCTGCCAGGTCGGCAGGATCGTCCGCTTCCACGTCTCGTTGGTCACGCCGGCGAAGGAGGCGTACCAGGCGAACGCGGCCGTGATGATGCCGAGCCAGCCGCCGAGCTTGACCCAGCCGCTGCTCGTCGCGTAGTTGCCGATCGTGAGCGCGGCGAAGGTGAGCGTCAGGAAGACGAAGACGGCCGCCACCGCGCCCGACACCCGAAGCGATGCGACGGTCATGTACGCCGTGAAGATCGTCCAGCCGAGCAGGAACGTCGCCACCGCATGCTCGGTCGAGTTGCCGGGCACGTTGTCCGGGAAGGTCGTGAAGCGGACGAGGAACCAGTACGCCAGCCAGAACGCGCCGTACGAGGAGAAGGCCGTCGCGCCGAACGTGTTGGCCTTGCGGAACTCCCACATGCCGGCGAGCAGCTGCGCGCCGCCGCCGTAGAAGGCCGCGAGGCCGAGGACGACGGGCTCGGTCTTGGCGTCCAGCATCCCGGTGTTGATGACGGAGAGGACGAACGTCGTGAGCGCGAACGCGGCCAGCCCGAGTGGAGCCGGATTGGCGATGTGCTGCGTCGGGTCCGCGGGGATGGCCCGGTCGACGGGGGCACCCGACCGCTCGTAACCCGGATCGACGGTGCTGCTCATGTCTCACCTTTCCCTAGGCTCCCGATTGCTCCACCGCACGCGCGGCTCGTGGGCACGGTAGGTCGGGCGGGGCCGGTCAGGAATGATCGATGCGCCACTGATCGGCAAGCGGTCAGTGGGATGCGTCGAACGGGCCGCAGCGGCGACAGATGGTGCGCCGAGCGGTCGGTTGCGGGCGGCGAACGGTCGGTGGGTCGGGTGGTCGGGTGGTCGGTGGGTCGGGTGATCAGTGGGTGGCCGGCTCGCTCGCCCTGCCGACGCCGAGCGCCTCCGGGGCGTGCAGCGTCAGCATGATGCGCCCGACGTCCGGCATCGCGCGGTGCGTCGTCGCCCGCGACACGGCCACCATCACGGCGAAGGCGAGTGGGACGGTGAGCGCGGCCGGCTGGGCCAGCAGGGCGCCCGGCCAGCCGCCGGGAGCCACGCCGGCGATGTCCGCCCCGACGGCGGCCGCCGCCGCTCCGCCGGCGACGACGAGGCCGGCGACAGCGCCGGCCGCGGTGAGGCGGCGCCACCAGATACCGAGCAGCAGCAGGGGGCAGAAGCTCGACGCGGCGACGGCGAACGCCATGCCGACCACCTCGCTCACCGGTAGCCGAGACGTGACGAGCGACAGGACGAGCGGCACGCCCACCGCGATCAGCGTCGCCTGCCGGAACGACCGCACGCGGCCGCCGAGCACGTCCTGCGCCAGCACGCCGGCCACCGATACCGCGAGCCCGGACGACGTCGAGAGGAACGCGGCGAACGCACCGGCAGCGGTGAGCGCGCCGAGCGTCGCCCCGGCTGGCCCGCCGACGACCGCGCCGGGCAGCACCAGCACCACCGCATCGGTCTGCCCGGTCAGCAGCAGCTGCGGCGCGTACGCCCGACCGAGCGCCCCGTAGACCGCGGGGAAGAGGTAGAACGAGCCGAGCAGCGCCACCACGGCGAGGGTGGTCCGGCGCGCCGATCGCCCGTCGGGGTTGGTGTAGAACCGCACGAGCACGTGGGGCAGGCCCATCGTCCCGAGGAACGTCGCCAGGATCAGCGAGTACGTCGCGTAGAGCGGGTGCCCGTCGCCACCGTGCAGGGGCAGCGCCCACTGCGCGCCGGTGGCCGCCGGCACGGACGACACGTGCGGCACGTCGGAGCCGGCGGGGAAGCCGAGCGAGGTGCCCGCCGCGATCTCGTGCCGCCCGGTGAGGAGGCGCAGCGGGCCGTCGTGCGGGTCGCCGTCGACGCGGCCGTGCGCGGTCACCGACACGGGCCGCCCGACGGTGACGTCGACCGTCGATGGCACGTCGACCGTCGTCGCGGACTCGAAGCGCGGCACGTGCGGCGCAGTGAGCGGCGTGCCGCGACCGTGCCATATCGCGAGGAGGACCAGTGCGGGCACGGCGATCGCGGTCATCTTCAGCCAGAACTGGAACGCCTGCACGAACGTGATGCCCCGCATGCCGCCGGCGCTGACGTTGGCGCCGACCACGCAGGCGACGAGCACCGGGCCCGCCCACCTCGGCGCGCCGGTGACGGTGCGCAGGGTGAGCCCTGCGCCCTGCAGCTGCGGCAGCAGGTAGAGCCAGCCGATGAGCACCACGAGCACGGCTGCCACTGAGCGCACCGCCCGCGAGCGCAACCGCATCTCGGCGAAGTCCGGCAGCGTGTACGCGCCGGAGCGGCGCAACGGTGCGGCGACGAGCAGCAGCAGGACGACGTACCCGGCGACGAAGCCGACCGGGTACCACAGCATGTCGGCGCCGTACGCCATCACCAGCCCGGCAACGCCGAGGAACGATGCCGCCGAGAGGTACTCGCCGCCGATGGCCGACGCGTTCCACGCCGTCGACACGGAGCGCGACGCGACGAGGAAGTCCGACGTGGTGCGCGAGAAGCGCATCGTCCATGCGCCGATGCCGGTGGTGGCCGCGATGACGGCGGCGACGGCGGCGATCGCGTAACCGGTGCTCACCCGTCCCGCACCACCTCGACGAAGTCGCGCTCGTTGCGCTCGGCCAGCCGTACGTACAGCGCGCTGCCGGCGAGGAACAGCGGGTAGACGAGGACACCGAGCAGCAGCCACGGCAGCTCGATGCCGGCCACCCGAGCGGCGCGCAGGTCGGGCAGCACGGCGAGCAGCAGCGGCAGTCCGCCGAGCACGCAGCCGAGGACGGCGACGAGCCGCAGGGCGAGCGAGAGCTGCGCGCGCACCAGCGAGCGGATGAGCAGGATGCCGAGCGCGCTCTGCTCGTCGATCTCGCGCAGGCGGTCGGCGGTGACCGGCGTGGCGGGCGCCGCCCCGGTGCGCTGGCGCGCCTGGACGGTGAGCGGGTGCGCGACCGTCGTCCGGCGCGGTGGGTGATCGGTCATGGCCCACCTGGCCGCGCGTTGCGCACCAGCCGGTCCTTCAGCTCCCGGCTGTGCCGGCGGCTCACCGGCAGCTCGTGGCCGGCGACGAGCACCGTGTAGTGCGTCCCGTCGAAGCGCAGCTCGCCGATCTGGTGCAGGTTGACGAGGAACGAGCGGTGGATGCGGACGAAGCCGGAGGCGGCCCACTCCTCCGCCAGCGTGGCGAGCGGCACCCGCACCAGATGGCTGCCACCGGTAGCGTGCAGGCGCGCGTAGTCGCCCGCGGCCTCGGCGTACGCCACGTCGGTGCGGGAGAGGAAGCGCACCGTGCCGGCCAGCTCGACGGGGATCGTGCCTGCCGCGGGCGCGTCGGGCATGGCCGGCCCGGCCTGCCCTGCCTGGTCGCCCTGCCCTGCCTGGTCGCCCTGCCCGGCGCGCGAACCGGCGGCGATCGCGTCGTGCACCCGGCGCACCGCCTCGGCCAGCCGCTCGGCGCGCACCGGCTTGACGACGTAGTCGAGGGCGTGCAGGTCGAACGCGGCCACGGCGTGCTCGTCGTACGCCGTGACGAAGACGACCACCGGCGGGCGGGCGAAGCGCAGCAGCACGCGGGCGAGATCGAGGCCGGACAGTCCCGGCATCCTGATGTCGAGGAAGACCGCGTCGACGTCGTCGCTCTCCAGCTCCCGCAGGGCGGCGGACGCGTCGCTCGCGGTGCGCACCTCGCCGATGCGGTCGTCCCTCGCCAGCAGGTAGGACAGCTCGTCCAGCGCCGGCCGCTCGTCGTCGACGGCGAGCACGCACAACTGCCGCGTCATGTCGCGCGCACCCCCGCGCGGTACTTCGGCACCCGCACGCTCACCTTGGTGCCGGCGCCGATGCCGGTCTCGACCACGAGGCCGTACGCCGCGCCGTAGACCGTGCGCAGGCGCTCGTCGACGTTGCCGAGACCGACCGAGTCGGTCAGCGAAGCGCCGGACAGCTGCCGCTGCAGCTGCTCCGGGTCCATGCCCACGCCGTCGTCCTCGATGCTGATGACCGCATCGTTGCCGGCATCCTCCGCGGTGATCGTCACGTGGCCGGCGCCGGGCTTGTTCTCCAGGCCGTGCCGCACCGCGTTCTCGACGAGCGGCTGCAGGCAGAGGAACGGCACCGCTACCGGCAGCACCTCCGGCGCGACGCGCAGCGTCACCTGGAGCCGGTCGCCGAAGCGGGCCCGCTCGAGCAGCAGGTAACGGTCGATCGAGCGCAGCTCCTCGGCCAGCGTGGTGAAGTCGCCGTACCGGCGGAACGAGTAGCGGGTGAAGTCGGCGAACTCCAGCAGCAGCTCGCGCGCCTGCTCCGGATCGGTGCGGACGAACGACGCGATGGCGGTCAGCGAGTTGTAGATGAAGTGCGGCGAGATCTGGGCGCGCAGCGCCCGTACCTCCGCCTCGGCGACCCTCGTGCGGGAGCGGTCCAGCTCGGCGAGCTCGAGCTGCGCCGAGACGAACCGCGCGACCTCGCCGGTGGCCCTGACGAGCGCGGTCGACGCCTCCCATCCGTACGCGGCGAGCGTCCCGACGACGACGCCGGTGACGACCAGCGGCGTGATGACGCCGACCCTGATCGGGCACTCGGGCCGGGAGCAGCTGAGCTGCTCGGTGGTGACCGTGGTGCGGCCGGACTCAAGCACCGGTCCGGCAAGGGCGAGCGCCTCGTCGGCGTGGTGCTCGCCGGAGCCCTCCCACGCGATGACGCCGGTGAGGTCGGTCACGACGACGGCCGGGCTGCCGAGGAGCGCGCGCAGGTGCGGCGCCGACCGGGAGGCGGCCGGCCCGGTGAGGCCGCCGCGCAAGGGGGGCGCGGCGAGCGAGGCGGTGTGCAGGGTCTCGAAGGTGGCGCGCTCCACCGGGGTGCCGAAATGGCGGCGGGCGACGAGCGCCCGCCACAGGACGACGGCCGGCACGCCCACCGTCACGAGCGCGACGGCGGTGGGCACCACGAACCGACCCATGAGCGGAACGCTAGCCGGGCGGGGGGTGGTCCGTCCCCGTCGGCTCGCGGGGGGCCTCATGCGAGCGGCGCCCCTGCAGGGGCGCCGCCAGCTGGCACGGCGGGGCGGCTACCAAGCGTGCACCGTGTCCGTCCGGCGGCTCGGCCCTGATCATGCCCGGGTCGTCCGTCGCGACTGCCATTGCGTGGCTGCTCGCGCGTGGGTACTCGCCTGCCGTGCGGGGCCTCGTCCGGCCGGATCCTTGCCCGGTGCGGGGGAGGTCCTAGCCCTGTTCTACGCCTATCCGGTTGGCTTGTGAACCCTGCCGAAGGTCCCTTCGACGGCCCTAGTAGGACGCGCGCCGCCGGCGCTGGCTCAGCCAGCCGATCGCGGCGACCGCGACGCCGGTGGCGATCGCCACGCCGACCGCCCGCTGCGCCGAGCTGAGCTGAGGGATGCGCTGGCGCAGCCGTACCGGCCGCCGGAACTCGGCGATCGGCCAGCCGCGCTCGGCGGCCAGCCGGCGCAGCGCGCGATCGGGATTGACCGCGGTCGGGTGCCCCACCGTCTCGAGCATCGGCGCGTCGGTGATCGAGTCGCTGTAGGCCCAGCACTCGGCGAGGTCGTAGCCGGCCTCGGCGGCGAGCCGGCGGATCTCGTCGGCCTTCGCCGGGCCGTACGCGTAGAAGTCGATCTCACCGGTGTAGTGGCCGTCGACGGCGGACATCCGCGTGCCGATCGCATGGTCGGCGCCGACCATCCGGCCGATTCCCGTCACGATCTCCTCGCCGGAGGAGGAGACGATGACGACGTCGCGACCCTCGGCGTGATGCCATTCGATGAGCGACGCGGCCTCGTCGTAGATGAGCGGATCGATGAGGTCGTGCAGTGCCTCGTCGACGATGGCCTTGACCTGATCGACCTCCCAGCCGGCGCACAGCCGCTGGGCGTGCGCGCGCAGCCGGTCCATGGCCGTCGCGTCGGCGCCGCCGATGAGGAACGCGAGCTGCGCGTACGTAGTGCGCAGCACCGCCCGCCGGTTGATGAGCCCGCCGGCGTAGAGCGGGCGGCCCATCGCGAGCGTGCTGGACCTCGCGATGATGGTCTTGTCGAGATCGAAGAAGGCCGCCGCGCGGGAGCGCAGTTCGGTGGGCAGTTCACCGGCCACGAATCAGCAGGATAGGCCACGAGCGTCGCGAATATTCAGGTGGCGGTGTTTGCGGGCGACAGTCCCTAGGCATACGCTGACCGCATTGCGGCAGAGGACATTCCTCGCGCCCGAGAACGGGTCCGGCTCATCCCCCCCGGAGTCGGACCTCTGCGACGACCCCCGCTACCCCCCCGGCGGGGGTCGTCCGCTGTCCCGGCCCTGACGCCGGACCGCTCCTCGCCGAAGCTAGTGGAGCCGGACGCCTGCCGCTAGGTACGTGCGGCCATCGGCGTACGTACGGTCATCGCAGCTCCCCGTTGACCCAGCGCGCCGTCGTCCACAGCCGGGCCGCTCGTCCACAGCCGCGTCCGGCGCGGGCGCCGGCGTCGGTGCCGGCGGCCATCGTGTGGCTTCCGCTCGACCCACTCGTCCGAGGGAGCCCCCGTGCCGGTGCCCGTCATCGATCCGCGCGACGGTGCGCGGCCGCTGGTCGTCACCGACGATCCGGTGCTGCTCGACGATCTGCTGCGCCTCGCCACCGCTGCCGGCGTCGAGCCGTACGTCGCGCCGTCGGCCGAGCTCGCCCGCGGGCACTGGGCAGCCGCGCCGCTCGTCCTCGTCGGCCCCGAGCAGTGCGCGGCGCTGGCCAGGGCCGCCCTCCCGCACCGGGACGCGACGGTCGTCGTCGTCGCCGCTGCCGCCGGCTCAGCCCCCGCCGGGCCGGGTGGCGCTCCTGCCGATGCGCTGTCCGGCGCGGCCGGCATCGGCGCCGAGCGGGTGGCCGTCCTTCCCGACGCCGAGCAGTGGCTGGTCGACGCGCTCGCCGACGCCGCAGAGCGGGTGCCGCCCGGCGTCCTCGTGAGCGTTCTCGGCGGGCGCGGCGGGGCGGGCGCGACGGCGCTCGCGGCGGCGCTGGCCGTCACCGCGATGGTCCGCGGCGCGCGGGCGATGCTCGTCGACGCCGACCCCCTCGGCGGCGGTATCGACCTCGTCCTCGGCGCGGAGTCGGTCGACGGCCTGCGCTGGTCGCAGCTGTCCGGCGCGCGAGGGCGGGTGGGAGCCGGATCGCTTCACGCCGCGCTGCCGGCGGTCGGCGATCTCACCGTCCTGTCCTTCGACAGGAGCGCGGTCGAGCCGGTGCCGGCCGAGGCGATGGCGGCCCTGCTGCCGGCGGCCAGGAGCGGTCACGACGTCGTCGTCGCCGACCTGGCGCGCAAGGTCGACGCGGCCGGGCGGGTCGCGCTGTCGGCCAGTGCCGTGGCGCTGCTCGTCGTGCCGGCCGAGGTGCGGGCCGCCGTCGCGGCCGGGCGGATAGCCGCGCTGGCGCGTCCGCACTGCCGCGACCTGCGGCTCGTGGTGCGCGGTCCGGCGCCGGCCGGGATCACCGGCGCCGACGTGGCCGCCGCGCTCGACCTCCCGCTCGCGGGGGAGCTGCGGCCCGAGCCGGGCATCGCGGCCGACCTGGAGCGCGGCGAGGCGCCGGCCCGGCGGGGCAAGGGCCCGCTCGCCGCGCTCTGCCGCACGCTGCTCGACGAGCTGACCGTCTCCGGCCACCGGACCGGGCGGGCGGCATGAGCGCCGTGGTCGACGACCGCGCCCGCTGGGCGGCACCGGCGTCCACCGGCCGTCCGGTCGGGCCCGCGCTCGAGCCCGCGATCGTCGGCGACGTCCGCCGCCGGCTGGTCGCCGATGGGCTCGATCCCACGCCGGCGCGGGTAGCCGAGGCGGCGGTGCGGATCGGTGCCGGCGTGGGCTCGGCCGTCCTCGACCTGTCCGCGGCCCTGGTCGACGAGCTCGTCGGCGCCGGCCCGCTCACCCCGCTGCTCGCCACGCCCGGCGTCACCGACGTCCTGGTCAACGGCCCGGCCGAAGTCTGGTGCGACAGCGGCGACGGGCTGCGGCTCACCGGCGTCCGCTTCCCCGACGAGGCGGCCGTCCGGCGGCTGGCCGAGCGCCTCGCGGCGCAGGCCGGTCGCCGCCTCGACGACGCGGTGCCGTTCGCCGACGTGCGGCTGCCAGGCGGCGCGCGCCTGCACGCGGTGCTTCCACCGGTGTCGGTGGGCGGCACGCTGCTGTCGCTCCGCGTCCCGCGCCAGGGCGGGATGGCGCTCGAGGAGATGGTGGCCAGCGGCTCGCTCCCGCCCGCTACCGCCGATCTGCTGCGCGCCGTCGTCGCGGCCCGGCTCGCCTTCCTCGTCACCGGCGGCACCGGCAGCGGCAAGACGACGATGCTCGCGGCGCTGCTCGGCGCGGCCGATCCGCGCGAGCGGGTGGTCGTGGTCGAGGAGACGCCGGAGCTCTGGCCCCGGCTGCCGCACGTGGTGCACCTGCAGGCCAGGGGCGCAAACGCCGAGGGAGCCGGCGCCGTCCCGCCTGCTGCCCTCGTCCGGCAGACGCTGCGCATGCGCCCCGACCGCCTGGTCGTGGGCGAGGTCCGCGGCGACGAGGTCGTCGACCTGCTCCGCGCGCTCAACAGCGGGCACGACGGCGGCTGCGGCACGTTGCACGCCAACAGCGGCGGCGACGTGCCCGCGCGGGTCGAGGCGCTCGCCGTCGGAGCCGGCCTCGACCGGATCGCTGCGCACAGCCTGCTCGCGGCCGCCGTCCAGCTCGTCGTCCATCTGGTGCGCGGGCCCGACGGCGTCCGCCGCGTCGCCGAGGTGGCCGTCCTGCGCCGGGCGCCGGACGGCACGGTCCGCGCCGAGCCGGCGTGGCCGGAGGCGACGGCCGAGCCGGGTGCCCGCGCGGCGCTCGGGGAGCTGCTCGCCGCGAGGGGCGTCCGGTGGCCGGGGTGAGCGGCGGCGCCCTGACGGCCGCTGTCCTCGCCGGCCTCGCGGCGCTCGTCCGGGCGGGGCCGGCCGACGGCGCGCGCCGCCTCGCCACGGTTCGCGATGCGGCGGCCAGCGCAGGGCAGCGCACCGCGGCGTCCCGGCGCGGTCCGGGCACCCGCCAGGCTGCGTCGCCGGGCGGCGCCGCGATGCGCAGTCCCACGCTGCTCGCCGCCGGCTGCGTCGTCGCGGGCGCCGGCTCGGCCGTGGCGACCGGCGAGCCGCTGCTGGGAGCGCTCGCCGTGCCGGCCTGCGCCGCTGCGCTGATCGTGCACCGGCGCCGGGTGGGTCACCGCGACGACGACGCGATCCGCCGGTCGGCTGCGGGCGTCCACGCCGCGCTGGCTGCCGAGCTGCGGGCCGGGGCGGCGCTGCCGGCGGCGCTTCTGGCAGCCGGCGCCGATGCTCCTCCCCGGCTCGCGCGACGGCTCCTGGCGGCCGGCCGGGCGAGCGCCGCGGGCGACGCCGGCGCCGCGCCGTTGCTGGTTCCCGGTGACGAGGTCGCGGCCGGCGTGCTGCGCCCGCTCGCCGCGGCGCTCGCCGTCACCGGCACCGGCGCTGGGCTCGCACCGGTGCTCGACCGGCTCGCGCAGGCGGCGAGGGCCGACCAGCGACTGCACGATGCCCTCGGGGCCGAGCTCGCCGGTCCGCGCGCGACCGCCACGCTGCTGGCCGCGCTGCCGGCGCTCGGGGTGCTGCTCGCGGCCGGCTTCGGTGCCCATCCGCTGCACCTGCTGCTGGGCACCGCTCCAGGTCTCGGCTGCCTGCTCGCCGGGATCGCTCTCGACCTGGCCGGCGCGCTCTGGAGCGCGCGCATCGTGCGCGCGGCGGCTCGGTCATGACGCCGGCGGTCCTCCTCGCCGCGCTGCTCGCCGCGCTGGCCGGCGCGGCCGCGACCGCGGGCGGCGATCCGGGTCACCGGCTCGACGTGGCGCTTCCCCGGCCGCGGCCGGTCCGCCCTGGTGCTCGGCGCCCTCCGCGCGGCCGTCTGCTGGTTGCCGTGGCGACGGCGCTGCCGGTCTGGGCGCTGGCCGGCGCCAGGCTCGGCCCGGTGCTCGCATCGGTGGCCGCGCTGCTGGCCCATCGCCTGCTGCCGGAGCGGTGGCTACCGGGCAGCGCGGCGCGCGCCGAGCAGTGGCAGGCTCGAGCCCTGCGATCGGCGGCGCCGCTCGCCTGCGACCTGCTGGCCGCGACCCTGGCCGCCGGGGTGCCGATCGAGCGGGCCGTCCGGGTCGTCGCCGCCGCTGACGACGGGCCACTCGGCCGGCTCCTCGGCGATGTCGCAGCCGCGCTGTCGCTCGGCGCGCCACCGGCGGAGGCGTGGGCCCCGGTCGAGCGCGCGCCTCCCCTGCGGCCGCTCGCCAGGGCTGCCGTGCGCAGCTCGTCCAGCGGTGCGGCGCTCGCCGCTACCCTGACCGGCCTCGCCGACGACCTGCGCGAGGAGGTCCACGCCGACGGCCAGGCGGCCGCCCGGAGGGCGGGCGTGCACGTCGTCGGTCCGCTCACCCTCTGCTTCCTGCCTGCCTTCGTGGTGCTGGGCGTGCTGCCGCTCGTCCTCGGCCTGCTCGCCGGCGCCCTCGACTGACCCTCACCCACCGCCTCGGCGGCTCGCAGCCGCCGGAAGGGATGCCTCATGCTCGTCAGCCCCAGCCCCAGCCCCAGCCCCAGCCCCAGCCCCAGCCCCAGCCCTCGTCCCAGCTCCAGCCCTCGTCCCAACTTCCGCTCGCCGCGCTCGCTCGCCGGCCGCCTGCGGGACTGCTCGAGGCGCCGCGACGACGGGATGACCACCGCCGAGTACGCGGTCGGCACGGTCGCGGCGTGCGGGTTCGCCGCGATCCTGTTCCGCATCGTGCACAGCCAGGCGGTCGGCAGGCTGCTCACCGACGTCATCAGCCGCGCCCTGCACACGATCTGACGCGCGATGCGCAGCGCTCGTCGTCGCGACACCGGCATGGTCACGGCCGAGACGGCCCTCGCCCTGCCGGCGCTCGCGGCCGTCCTCGCCGCCTCGCTGTGGGCCGTTCATGCCGTGGCGGCCCAGTTGCTGTGCGTCGATGCAGCGCGCGAGGCGGCTCGAAGCGTCGTACGTGGTGACGCCTGGTCCAGCGCCAGGGCCACGGCCGTCGCCATCGCGCCGCACGGAGCTGACGTGCGCATCACGATGTCCGGCGGCCTGGTCCGGGTGCGGGTCGGCGTCGGTCTCGGTGGGCCGCTGCCGGGGTTGCCTGGCCCACGGGTGGCCGCCACCGCGGTGGCAGCACCCGAACCGGCATCGGCTCCACCGGGACCCGCGGCGTCGCTGCGCGCCGAGAGGGGCGGGCCGGCACCATGACCCCGTGCCGGCCGTTCGCCTCGGCGGGGCGGCCCCATGATGCGGGCTCGGGCACCGTCTGGACCCTCGCCGCCGCGATGGTGGTGCTCGTCGTCGCGGTCGCCGTCGTCGGCGTCGGCGGCGCCGTGGTGGCCAGGCACCGCGCGGGCTCGGCCGCCGACCTCGCCGCTCTCGCCGCGGCCGGCCGGGCCGCGGCGGGCGCGTCCGGCGCCTGCGAACTGGCCGCCCGGGTGGTGGCGGCCGACGGCGGCCGGCTGCGCGCCTGCACGGTCTCCGGCGCGGTGGTCGAGGTGACCGTCGCGGTCGAGGCCACGGTGCTCGGGCACCGCCTCGGCACGGCCGTCGGCCGTGCACGGGCCGGTCCGGCGGGGCCGTGACCCGGCGGCGGATCTCTCGTCCGCTCGCCCGCCTCTACGGCGCCGGGCGTCACCGGCAGCCGGCCGGGTGAGCCGGCCGGCCGGCAGCAACGGCCGCGCCGGTCAGCCGCCCTGGCGCAGCGGGTCGTCGGCCGCTCGCGCGCCGTGGTCGGGATAGACGACCGCCGTGTCGTCGCCGAGCTCGGCGCGCCGCGCGCTGCGCTCGCGCTCCAGCTCCGCGGCGAGCCGCTCCGTCTCCGCCCGCTGCCGGGAGAGCGCGGCCTGGTGCTGGCGGCGGCGGCGGGCCCGCCGCGACAGCCCCGCGACGGCCATGGCGACGCCGAGCGCCAGCACGAACCCGGCGGCCGCGCCGATGAGGGCGACCCGGCCGTTCGTCAGCCCGGTGAGCGTGGAGCCGAACATGCTGAGCTGCGAGTCGAGCGAGTTGGTCACCGCGACGTCGGCGAGGTACGCCGCCGCGCAGAGCGCCAGCAGGATGCCGACCACTGCCATGTGCCACCTCCTGTGGCAGGCCGCCGTGTTGCGGCCGTCTCGCGCACGGCCTACCCGGGCGAGGGCCGGTTCGCACCCGCTGGGCCGGGTGGCGCGGGCGCCGGGCCACCCCCGATCCCCGCGGTGGCCGCCTCGGCGAGCACGGCGCGCAGCAGGCGGGCGGCGCCCGGCTTGTCCAGCGGCTCGTTGCCGTTGCCGCACTTCGGCGACTGGACGCAGGAGGGGCAGCCGGCCGCGCAGGCGCACGCCTCGACCACGTCGAGGGTCGCCTGCAGCCAGGCCGGGCCGGCGCCGTACCCCCGCTCGGCGAAGCCCGCGCCGCCCGGGTGGCCGTCGTGGACGAAGACCGTCAGCTGGCCGGTGTCCGGGTGCAGCGCCGTCGAGACGCCGCCGATGTCCCACCGGTCGCAGGTGGCGAACAGCGGCAGCAGCCCGATCGACGCGTGCTCGGCCGCGTGCGCGGCGCCAGGGACGTCCGTCCAGGTCAGCTCGGCCTCGTCGAGCAGCGCGGGCTCGGCCGTCCACCACACCGCCCTGGTGCGCAGATGCCGCTCCGGCAGGTCGAGCGGCTCCTCGCCGAGCACCTCGCCGCTGCCCAGCCGCTTCTTCAGGAACGCGACCACCTGGCTCGTGACGTCGACGGTGCCGAAGCGCAGGGCTGCCCGTCCCCACCGCTGCTCGCGGAGCACCTCGACGACTGCGATGTCGGTGATCTCGCGCGCCGTCGTCGAGTAGTCCGGGTCGGCGGGGGCGACGAGCGCGACCGCTTCGTCGACGTCGAGCGCCTCGACGAGGTACGTCTCGCCCTGGTGCAGGTAGACGGCGCCCGCGTGCACGGTCGAGTGGGCGGCTGCCGGGTCGACGGTGCCGAGCAGCCGCCCGGTCGCCGCCTCCACCACGCGGACCGGCATGCCGCCCGTCCCGCGCAGGTCGGCGAGGTCGGTCGCGCGCTCCCGGCGGGTCCAGTACCAGCCGGTCGGTCGGTGCCGCAGCAGCCCGCGGCGCACCAGGTCGGGCAGCAGCTCGGCCATGGCCGGACCGAAGAGCGCGGCGTCGTCCTGCGTCAGCGGCAGCTCGGCCGCCGCCGCGCACAGGTGCGGCCCGAGGACGTAGGGGTTGGCCGGGTCGAGCACGGCGGCCTCGACCGGGCGGCCGAAGACGGCCTCCGGGTGGTTGACGACGTAGGTGTCGAGCGGGTCGTCGCGCGCGACGAGGATCGCGAGCGCGCCCTGCCCGGCGCGGCCGGCCCGGCCGGCCTGCTGCCAGAGCGACGCGATCGTGCCGGGGAAGCCGGTGAGGACGACCGCGTCGAGGCCGGCGATGTCGACGCCGAGCTCGAGCGCCGGCGTGGCCGCCACGCCGAGCAGGTCACCGGCCTGCAGCCGGGCCTCGAGCGCGCGGCGCTCCTCCGGGAGGTAGCCGGCCCGGTAGGCGGCCACCCGGCCGGCGAGCGCGGGGTCGACCTCGGCCAGTAGCCGCCGCGCGGTGAGCGCGACCGCCTCCGCGCCTCGCCTGGAGCGGACGAACGCGATCGAGCGGGCGCCCTCGACGACGAGGTCGGCGAGCAGGTCGGCCGACTCGGCGGTGGCCGAGCGGCGCACCGGCGACCCGTTCTCGCCGGTCACGTCGCCGCCGTGGACGAGCGGCGGCTCGTACAGCGCGAACGCCACCTCGCCGCGCGGGGACGCATCGTCGGTCACCGCCGCGACCTCCACCCCGGTGAGCCGCGAGGCGGTGATCTCCGGGTCGGAGACCGTCGCGGAGGCGAGGACGAAGGTCGGCTCCGAGCCGTACCGCGCGCACAGCCGCCGCAGCCGGCGCAGCACCTGGGCGACGTGCGACCCGAAGACGCCCCGGTAGCCGTGGCACTCGTCGACCACGACGTAGCGCAGGCCGCGCAGGAACGGCGCCCAGCGCCCGTGCGCCGGCAGCATCGAGTGGTGGAGCATGTCGGGGTTGGTGAGCACGAGGTTGGCGTGCGCGCGCACCCAGTCGCGCTCCTCGCGCGGGGTGTCGCCGTCGAAGGTGGCCGCCCGCACCTGCGGCAGGAGCAGCGAGCGGACGGCCCGCAGCTGATCGGCGGCGAGCGCCTTCGTGGGCGAGAGGTACAGCGCGGTGGCCGGCCGTGATCGGGACTGGCCGTCGCCGCGCTCGACCAGCTCGGTCAGCACCGGCAGCAGGTAGCCGAGGCTCTTGCCGGACGCCGTGCCGGTCGCCAGCACCACCGACCGGCCGGCCCTGGCCAGCTCGGCGGCCGCCACCTGGTGCCGCCAGGGGAGCGCGACGCCGCGCAGCCGCAGCCGGTCGACCACGAGCGGCGGCACCCACGGCGGCCACTCGACCGTGATCGCGGGGGCAGCGGGCACCCGCTCCACGTGGGTCACCCCGTCGCGGCGGCCCACCGAGGCGGCCAGCAGCCGGTCGAGCCGCGGCGGTCGCCCGGCGCGGTCGAGGGGAGAGGGGTGGGCCACGGGAGCCCAGTCTCGCACGCTGCCGGCCGCTGCGGGGGGCTGCCGGCCGCTGCGCGGCGCCCGCGCGGCCACCGGTTGCCCGCCCGTGGTTAGATCGGCGGCGCATCGGGTACGGCGCGCACCGCACCCGGGTGGCGTGCCGTACCGCTGTGCGTCACCGCGAGCGGTGCGAGGCCGGCTCGGGAAGCCGTCCTGACAAGCGCGCCCGCGGGGGCGTCGACCGCTGCATCGCTGGAGGACCACGTGGACCTGTCCCTGTCGACCAGGACCGAGGGCGACCGCACCGTCGTCGTGGTCGGTGGCGAGATCGACGTCTACACCGCGCCCAAGCTGCGCGAGCAGCTCATCGACCTGGTGTCGAGCGGCAACTACCAGCTGGTGGTCGACATGGAGGGCGTCGACTTCCTCGACTCCACCGGCCTCGGCGTGCTGGTGGGCGGGCTCAAGCGGGTGCGCGCGCACGACGGCTCGCTGCGCCTGGTCTGCTCGCAGGAGCGCATCCTGAAGATCTTCCGGATCACCGGGCTGACCAAGGTCTTCCCCATCCACTCGTCGGTCGAGGAAGCCCTGTCGGCCTCCGACTGAGGGCGACGCCACCTATGCCGACCGTCGAGGTGTCGTTCGCGGCGCTGCCCGCCCACGTGCGGACCGCCCGGCTGATCGCCGTCGCCGTCGCCCGCCGCGCCAACGTGGCCGACGACGTCCTGGACGAGCTGCGGCTCGCCGTGGGCGAGGCGTGCTCGCGCGCCGTCGCCCTGCACGAGCGGCATGCACCGTCCGAGCTGGTACGGATGGCGCTCTCCGACGACGAGGGCGCGTTCAGCGTCGAGGTGGTCGACGCCGGTCCCTCGGAGCAGGCCGCGCCGCCGATGGACGCGCTGCTGCTCGCCGCCGACCCGGCCGGCGGCGGCGCCGAGCTGGCCGGCGACCCGGCGCGCGACGTCCTGCCGCCCGGCTACGGGCTCGCCGTCATCGAGGGCCTGGTCGAGGACGTCGAGGTGACGCCGGCCGCGCCGGAGGGCACCAGGGTGCGCATGTCGTGGCGGGCCGGCGCAGAGGCCGGCGACTCGCTGCTGGCCGACCGGCGGCTGACCGGGAGCTGATCGTGAGCTGACCGGCGGCCGACCGCGGAGTCGTCGGGGCTCGCGGGTTGACACCCCCGCGCGTGGCGGCGTGGGTCGCGTCACGTATGCTCCGCGCACTGCCGTGAGCCCGCCCCGACCCACGGCGCAGCTGCGTGCCGCCGGGAGCCGCCCACGGCCGGTACGCGCCCCCGTTGTTCCCCACGAGGAGACCGCATGTTGCACCTGCTCGCCGCCGACGCAGGGATCCCTGCCTCCGCCACGCGGGTGACCGGTGGCAACTACGTCATCGTCATCGGCGTCGCGGTCGTCGCGATCTGCGCGCTGGCGGTGGCCTACGGCCTGGTCCGCGAGGTGCTGCGGGCCAGCGACGGCACTCCCAAGATGCGCGAGATCGCGAAGGCCGTGCAGGAGGGCGCCGCCGCCTACCTGGCGCGGCAGTTCCGCACGCTGGCGATCTTCGCCGTCCTGCTGTTCGCGATCCTGTTCGTCCTGCCGGCCGACACCACCGGCGAGCGGGTCGGCCGCTCACTGTTCTTCCTCGTGGGCGCGGTGTTCTCCGCGACGACCGGCTACACCGGCATGTGGCTCGCGGTGCGCGCCAACGTACGGGTGGCCGCCGCCGCGCACGACCCGGCGGCCGGCTACCCGCGCGCGCTGCGGATCGCCTTCCGCGCCGGCGGCGTCGCGGGAATGTTCACGGTCGGCCTCGGCCTGCTCGGCGCGGCGATCGTGGTGCTGATTTTCAACGACCACGCGCCGCTGGTGCTCGAGGGGTACGGCTTCGGCGCCGCGCTGCTCGCGATGTTCATGCGGGTCGGCGGCGGCATCTTCACCAAGGCGGCCGATGTCGGCGCCGACCTCGTCGGCAAGGTGGAGCAGAACATCCCCGAGGACGACCCGCGCAACGCGGCCACCATCGCCGACAACGTCGGCGACAACGTCGGCGACTGCGCGGGCATGGCTGCCGACCTGTTCGAGTCGTACGCCGTCATGCTGGTCGCCGCTCTCGTGCTCGGCTCCAAGGCGTTCGGCTACCACGGGCTCGTCTTCCCGCTCATCGTGCCGGCCATCGGCGTGCTCACCGCGATCGTCGGCATCTTCCTGGTCTCGCCGCGCGCCGGCGACCGCAACGCGATGGCGGCGATCAACCGCGGCTTCTTCCTCTCGGCGCTGTTCTCGGCCGTGCTCGTGGTGGTCGCGGCGTGGCTCTACCTGCCGAGCCGCTTCAGCGACCTGGCCGGCGCCGTCAGCGGGGCCAGCGGCAACCCGCGGGTGATCGCGATCGTCGCCGTCATCATCGGCCTGATCCTCGCCGCAGCGATCCAGCTGCTCACCGGCTACTTCACCGAGACCAACCGCAAGCCGGTCAAGGACGTCGCCGATTCCTCGCTCACCGGGCCGGCCACCACCGTGCTGTCCGGCATCTCGCTCGGCCTGGAGTCGGCGGTCTACTCGGCGATCCTGATCTCGGCCGCGGTCTACGCGGCCTACCGGGTCGGCGGCGACAACATCACGGTGTCGCTGTTCGCGATCGCCCTCGCCGGCACCGGCCTGCTCACCACGGTCGGCGTCATCGTCTCGATGGACACCTTCGGCCCGATCAGCGACAACGCGCAGGGCATCGCCGAGATGTCCGGCGCCACCGAGGACCCGGGCGCGTCCGTCCTCACCAGCCTCGACGCGGTCGGCAACACCACCAAGGCGATCACCAAGGGCATCGCGATCGCGACGGCCGTGCTCGCCGCGACGGCGCTGTTCGGCTCGTTCCGCGAGTCGGTGCTCACCGCGCTGGAGACGGCCAACCACGTCGGCACCGAGCGATTGCTGCCCGAGCCGTTCGCCTTGTCGGTCGACCGTCCGGACGTGCTGGTCGGCCTGATCCTCGGGGCCTCGGTGGTGTTCCTGTTCGCCGGGCTCGCGATCAGCGCGGTGGGCCGGGCGGCCCAGCGGGTGGTGTTCGAGGTGCGCGAGCAGTTCCGCACCCACCCGGGGATCATGGACTTCAGCGAGCGGCCCGACTACGCCCGCGTCGTCGACATCTGCACCGCCGACTCGCTGCGCGAGCTCATGGTGCCCGGCCTGCTCGCCGTGCTCGCGCCGATCGCGGTCGGCTTCGGCCTCGGCTACGCGCCGCTCGGCGCCTACCTCGGCGGCGCCATCGGCGCCGGCGTGCTGATGGCGATCTTCCTCGCCAACTCCGGCGGCGCCTGGGACAACGCCAAGAAGCTCGTCGAGGACGGCGTGCACGGCGGCAAGGGCTCCGAGGCCCACCATGCCACGATCATCGGCGACACGGTCGGCGACCCGTTCAAGGACACCGCCGGGCCGGCGATCAACCCGCTGATCAAGGTGATGAACCTGGTGTCGGTGCTGATCGCGCCGAGCGTGGTGAAGTACGCCGTCGGGGACAGCTCCAACGTCGCGGTGCGGGCCACCGTCACCGTGCTCGCGGTCGGCATCCTGGTCGGCGTGATCGTGTACTCCAAGCGCCGCAGCGTCCCGACGACCGCCGGGTCCGCCGATCGCGACCGCGAGCCGGCGCACGTCTGACCGGGCCGGCTGGGCGGCGCGCCGGCCGCCCGCCGACCCCCCGCGGTTCGTCCGCCCGCCCCGTCCGGCCGTAGGGTCGGTCGGGAACGGGGAACGTCAGGGGGCGTCGCCGAGTTGAAGTGACGCGCCGTCCCCTGCACGCCGCGCCGACCGGTGTCGCCGGCGGCGGTGCCCCTTTGCCGGGGAACGGACGGAACGGACGGAACGGACGGGAACGGACGCGGACGACCGGGAAGGACCAAGGATCGCTGTGGCAAGGTCGACGACGCCCACTAGCTCGCGCGCCGGCGCTGGCCGGGCCGCGGGCGGCTCCGGCCGCCGGCTGGTGATCGTCGAGTCGCCGGCGAAGGCGAAGACGATCGCCGGCTACCTCGGCAACGACTTCGTCGTCGAGTCCTCCATCGGCCACATCCGCGACCTGCCGCGCGGCGCCGACGAGGTGCCGGCCAACCTCAAGGGCGAGTCGTGGGCCCGCCTCGGGGTCAACATCGAGCAGGGCTTCGAGCCGCTCTACATCGTCACGCCCGACAAGAGGGCGCAGGTCAGCAAGCTCAAGTCGCTGCTGAAGGACGTCGACGAGCTCTACCTCGCCACCGACGAGGACCGCGAGGGCGAGGCGATCGCCTGGCACCTCGTCGAGGTGCTGAAGCCCCGGGTGCCGGTGCGCCGGATGGTCTTCCACGAGATCACGCCGTCCGCCATCAGGGCCGCCGTCGACAACCCGCGCGAGATCAACCGGGCGCTGGTCGACGCGCAGGAGACCAGGCGCATCCTCGACCGCCTCTACGGCTACGAGGTCAGCCCGGTGCTGTGGAAGAAGGTCATGCCGCGCCTGTCGGCCGGCCGCGTGCAGTCGGTCGCGACCCGCATCATCGTGCAGCGCGAGCGGGCCAGGATGGCGTTCCGGGCAGCCTCGTACTGGGACATCGCCGCGATCTTCGACGCCGGTGCCGGCCGGCCGGCCGATGCCGCCAACCCGACCTCGTTCCCTGCCGACCTGACCGCGGTGGGCGGCCGGCGGGTCGCCACCGGGCGCGACTTCGGCGACGACGGCGCGCTGCGGGCGGGCGCCGCCAGCGCCGATGTCGTCCACCTCGACGAGGCGGCGGCGCGCGGGCTGGCCGAGCGGCTGGCCGGCGCGGCGTTCGAGGTGACGGCGGTCGACGAGCGCCCGTACACCAGGCGGCCCTACGCGCCGTTCCTGACCTCGACCCTCCAGCAGGAGGCCGGGCGCAAGCTGCGCATGTCCAGCCAGCACGCGATGCGCACCGCGCAGCGGCTGTACGAGGGCGGCTACATCACCTACATGCGCACCGACTCGACGACCCTCTCCGAGACGGCCCTGCGGGCGGCCCGCGACCAGGCGAGGGCGCTCTACGGCGACGCCTACGTCCCCGACGCCCCGCGCCGGTACGAGAAGAAGGTCAAGAACGCGCAGGAGGCGCACGAGGCCATCCGGCCGGCCGGCGACTCCTGGCGCACGCCCGGCGAGCTGGCCTCCGAGCTGTCCGGCGACGAGCTGCGCCTGTACGAGCTGGTCTGGCAGCGCACCGTGGCCTCGCAGATGGCCGATGCCCGCGGCGTCTCGGTGACCGTGCGGGTCGGGGGGACGAGCGCGGCCGGCGACGACGTCGAATTCTCCGCGACCGGCAAGACCATCACGTTCCCCGGCTTCCTTCGTGCCTACGTCGAGGGCGCCGACGACCCCGACGCCGAGCTCGAGGACCGCGAGCGCCGGCTGCCCAGGCTGGCGGTCGGCGACGACCTCACGGCCAGCTCGCTCGAGCCCACCGGCCACTCCACCCAGTCCCCGGCCCGCTACACCGAGGCCTCGCTCGTCAAGGCGCTGGAGGAGCTCGGCATCGGACGGCCGTCCACCTACGCCAGCATCATCGGCACCATCCAGGACCGCGGCTACGTGTTCAAGAAGGGCACCGCCCTGGTGCCGTCGTTCACCGCGTTCGCGGTCATCGGGCTCCTGGAGCGGCACTTCGCCCGGCTGGTCGACTACGGGTTCACCGCCGAGATGGAGGACCGCCTCGACGAGATCGCGGCCGGCGAGGCCGAGGGGGTCGAGTGGCTCACCCGGTTCTACTTCGGCGACGTCCGCGTCTCGGGCAAGGGCGGCGACGGCGGCGACCTGCAGGCCGACGGGCTGCGGCAGATGGTCCACGAGCGGCTCGGCGAGATCGACGCCCGCGACGTCAACTCGATCCCGATCGGCACCGACGAGGAGGGCCGTGAGGTCGTCGTGCGCGTCGGCCGCTACGGCCCGTACGTGCAGCGGGACGCGGACGACAGCGCCGAGCGGGCGAGCCTGCCGGACGACCTGCCGCCGGACGAGCTCACCGTCGAGACCGCGGTCGCGCTGCTGTCCGCGCCGCAGAGCGACCGCGAGCTCGGCACCGACCCGGAGACCGGCTTCCCGGTGGTCGTGAAGGCCGGCCGCTACGGGCCCTACGTCACCACCGTGCCGCCGGAGGGCAGCAAGGCCAAGCCGCGCACGGCGTCGCTGTTCAAGGACATGGCGATCGACTCGGTGGTCCTCGACGACGCGCTGCGGCTGATGTCGCTGCCGCGGACGCTCGGCAGCGCGCCCGACGGCGAACCGGTCACCGCGCAGAACGGCCGCTACGGGCCCTACGTCAAGAAGGGCAGCGAGTCGCGCTCGCTGGAGGCCGAGGCGCAGCTGTTCACCGTGACCATCGACGAGGCGCTCGCGCTGCTCGCCCAGCCCAAGGCGCGCGGGCGGCGGGCCGCCGCCGCCACGGCGGCGCTGCGCGAGGTCGGCACCGACCCGGCCACCGGCAAGCTGATCCAGCTCAAGGCCGGGCGCTTCGGGCCCTACGTCACCGACGGCGAGACCAACGCCAGCCTGCGCAAGGGCGACGACCCCGAGACGCTGACCACCGAGCGGGCGGCCGAGCTGCTCGCCGACCGCCGCTCGCGGGGCCCGGCAAAGCGGCCGGCCCGCGCGACGGCGAAGAGGACGGCGGGCGCCCGGCCCAAGCGGTGATCCACCGGCCTGCCGGACCGCGCGAAACCGACGGCGCCGGTCGCTAGAGTCGACTGCACGGTCGCCGCTCGGCGGCCCTTCCGCCGTGGCCGGTCCCCCGATCCGCCCACCGACCTGCCACCGTCGTCGCCGGAGCCGAGGATCAGCTCAGACGTCCCGTCCAGGCCCGCCGAGGCCAGCGTCCCGCCACCGGGCGAGCTGGCCGGCGCACCGCCGCGCGCCCTGCGGGCGGCGCTGCGGGTGGCGCCGTTCCGGCGGCTGTGGATCGCGCTGTCGCTGTCGAGCCTCGGCGACTGGCTGGGCCTCCTGGCGACGACGGCGATGGCCACCACCCTCACCGACACCTACCGCAGCCACCTCTACGCGACCGGCGGGGTGCTCGCCGTACGGATGGCGCCCGCACTGCTGTTCGGCCCGCTGGCCGGCGCCTTCGCCGACCGCTTCGACCGCCGCACGATGATGGTGGTCTGCGACGTGATGCGGTGCGGGCTGTTCGTGAGCATCCCGGCCGTGCGGTCCCTCGCCTACCTGCTGGTGGCGTCGTTCGCCGTCGAGATCTTCAGCCTGTTCTGGATCCCGGCCAAGGAGGCGAGCGTCCCCAACATCGTGCCCCGCGATCGGCTGGAGGCTGCCAACCAGCTCTCGCTGGTGACCACGTACGGCATGGCGCCGGTGGCCGCCGCCGTGTTCTCGCTGCTGGCGCTGCTCAGCCGGGCGCTCGGCGCGGGCTCGCGGTTCTTCGTCGCCAACCCCAACGACCTCGCGCTGTGGTTCGACGCCGGCACGTTCGCGTTCTCGGCGTTCACCGTCTGGCGGATCCGCGAGATCTCGACCAGGCAGGCCGCTTCGGCGGCGGCCACGCCCGGCCGGTCGGGCGCCGGCGACCTGCTGCGGTCGATCATGGAGGGCTGGCGGTTCGCCGGCTCGACGCGGATGGTGCGCGGCCTGGTGGTCGGCATCCTCGGCGCCTTCGCGGCCGGCGGCGCGGTGATCGCGACCGGGCGGGTGTTCGTCGCCGACCTCGGTGGCGGCGAGGCGGCGTACGGCGTGGTGTTCGGGGCCGTCTTCCTCGGCCTCGCGCTCGGCATGCTCGTCGGGCCGCGGGTGCTGCGGCTGCTCAGCCGGCGGCGCATGTTCGGGCTGTCGATCGTCGGCGCCGGCGTCGCGCTCGCGGTCACGGCCGTGCTGCCCGACCTCGAGGTCGCCGTCGTCACCACGCTGGTGGTTGGCGCGTTCGCCGGCGTGGCCTGGGTGACCGGCAACACGCTGCTCGGCGGGGAGGTCGACGACCACGTGCGCGGCCGCACGTTCGCGCTCGTGCAGTCGCTCGTCCGGGTCGACCTGCTGGCCGTGCTCGCCGTCGCGCCGTTCGTCGCCGGTGCCATCGGGCGGCACTACGTCGGCGTCCGCGACGCCAGGGTCCGCTTCGACGGCGTGACGATCGTCCTGCTCGCCTCCGGTCTGTTCGCGGCTGCCGTCGGCGCGCTCGCGCTGCGGCAGATGGACGACCGGCGCGGCGTCCCGCTGCTGGCCGACGTCCTCGCCGCCCTTCGCGGGCGGCGCTACCGCGGCGAGCCCCATCTCGGCGGCGTCTTCATCGCCTTCGAGGGCGGCGAGGGCGCGGGCAAGAGCACCCAGGTCCGGCAGCTGGCCGGCTGGCTCTCCGCGCAGGGCCGCGACGTCGTTGTCACCCACGAGCCGGGCGGCACCGAGGTGGGTGGCCGGCTGCGCCGGCTGCTGCTCGACCCGGCGAGCACGATCTCGCCGCGCGCCGAGGCGCTGCTCTACGCCGCCGACCGGGCCGCCCACGTCGAGACCGTCATCGAGCCGGCGCTGCGGCGCGGGGCGGTCGTCGTCACCGACCGCTACGCCGACTCCTCGATCGCCTACCAGGGAGCCGGGCGGGCGCTGCCGGCCGAGGAGGTCGCCGAGCTCTCGGCGTGGGCGACCGGCGGGCTGCGCCCCGACCTCACCGTCCTGCTCGACGTCGACCCGGCCGTCGGGCTCGGCCGGGTCGCCGGGCCGGCCGATCGCATCGAGTCCGAGTCGATCGAGTTCCACCGCCGGGTCCGCGAGGGGTTCCGCGCGCTGGCCGGGCAGCGCCCCGAGGCCTACCTGGTCGTCGACGCGGCGCAGCCGCCCGACCGGATCGCGGCCCGCGTCCGCGAGCGGGTCGCCGGCCTCGTGCCAGGCCCGGCGACCGGCCCGGCCGCCGCACCGGCAGCAGGGGCGCCGGCAGCAGGGGCGCCGGCAGCAGGGACGCCGCCGGCCGGAGCGACCGGGCCGGGTGACCCGGCCACCGAGATCCTCATCAGCGGTGACCGATGAGCGCGCCCGCCGGCGCGGTGCTCGACGTCCTGGTCGGGCAGGAGCCGGCCGTTGCGCAGCTCATGGCTGCGATCGACGCGGCCGCCGATGGCAGCGGCGGGTTCACCCACGCGTGGCTGTTCACCGGGCCGCCCGGCTCCGGCCGCTCGGTGGCGGCGCGGGCGTTCGCGGCGGCGCTGCAGTGCCCGTGGCGGGGCTGCGGCGCCTGCCCGGCCTGCCACACCGCGCTCGCCGGCACCTCGGCCGACGTCGCGGTGACCTCGCCGGCCGGGCTCTCGATCGGCGTCGACGAGGCGCGCGACATCGTCCGCCGGGCCGCCCTCGCCCCGGCCGGTGGCCGGTGGCACGTCGTGATCGTGGAGGACGCCGACCGGCTGACCGAGGCGGCCGCCAACGCGCTGCTCAAGGTGATCGAGGAGCCGCCGCGGCAGGCCGTCTTCCTGCTCTGCGTGCCGGCGCCGGACGACTTGCCCCCCACCATCCGCTCCCGCTGCCGGCTGGTGCGGCTGCGCACCCCTTCGGTCGACGCGGTCGCCCGCGAGCTGGTCGCCCGCGACGGCGTCGACCCGGCCATGGCCGCCTTCGCCGCCCGTGCCGCGCAGGGGCACGTCGGGCGGGCGCGGCGGCTCGCGACCGACGACGACGCGCGCCGGCAGCGCCGCGACGTGCTCGCCGTTCCCGTCTCGGTCGGCAGTGTCGCGGCCTGCTTCGCGGCTGCCGAGGCGCTGGTGAGCGCGAGCGAGGAGGAGTCGTCCCGCATCACCGCCCCGCTGGCAGCGGCCGAGACCACCGCACTCAAGGAGGCGCTGGGCGAGGGCGGCACCGGCAAGGTGAAGGTGCGCGGCAGCACGGGGGCGCTGAAGGACCTGGAGCGCCGGCACAAGTCGCGCGAGACCCGCCACCAGCGCGACATGCTCGACCGCGCGCTGACCGATCTCGCCGCGTTCTACCGCGACGTGCTCCTCGTCCAGACCGGGTCCGACGTGCCGCTCGTCAACGCCGACGTCCGCGACCAGGTGGAGCGGGTCGCGCGGGCCGGGCCGCCGGAGCGCACCCTGCGCCGCATGGAGGCGATCCTCGCCTGCCGCGAGCGCATCGCCGCCAACGTGGCGCCCCTGCTCGCAGTCGAGGAGATGGCGCTCGCCCTGCACGGCTGACCGGGCGCCGGCACGGCCGTAGCCGCACGGGACCGCGGCCCGCCGGGGCGTAGGCTTCGAGGAGAAGCTTCGAGGAGGTGGGCCGTCCCGTGCCCGGCATGGTGTGCGCCGTGAGCTTCGAGCGATACGGACGGCTGCACTACTTCGCCCCCGGGCCGGTCGCCCCCCGGGTCGGCGACAAGGTCCTCGTCCCCACCGACACCGGACCGGAAGTCGCCGAGTGCATCTGGGCGCCCGAGCTGCTGACCGACGACTTCGGCGCCCTGCCGGCCCTGCTCGGGCTGGCGAGCGACGACGACCTCGATCGCGACCGGCGCTGGCGCGAGCGCAAGGCCGAGGCCCGCGCGCTGGTGAAGCGGCTGGTGCGCAAGCACGGGCTGGCGATGAAGGTGGTCGGCATCGACTACGTGGAGCCGCAGGGCGGCCAGGAAGCGCAGGGCGGCCAGGAAGCGCAGCGCGGCCAGGAAGCGCAGGGCGGCCGGCCGGGGCGGCCCCGCAGCCGGTTCACCGTCTACTTCTCCGCGCCGGAGCGGGTCGACTTCCGGCTGCTCGTCCGCGAGCTCGGCCGCGAGCTCGGCGCGAGGGTGGAGCTGCGCCAGGTCGGCGCCCGCGACGAGGCGAAGCTGCAGGGCGGCATCGGCCCGTGCGGCCGCGACCTGTGCTGCGCGTCGTTCCTCAAGGACTTCGAGCCGGTCTCGATCCGGATGGCGAAGGACCAGGACCTGCCGCTCAACCCGCTCAAGATCTCCGGTGCCTGCGGCCGGCTGATGTGCTGCCTGAAGTACGAGCACCCGCTCTACCAGGAGTTCAAGGCGAGCGCGCCGCGGCTCGGGACCATGGTCGAGACGCCGGAGGGCGACGGCAAGGTGGTCGGCCACAGCGTCCCGACCGACGAGGTGATCGTGCGCCTGTCGGAGTCGGGCGCGCGCTGCGCCTGCTCGCGGGCGAGCGTCTGCGGGTCGCGCAAGGCGTACGAGACCCGGCCGGACGCCGCCGCCGCCGACCCCCTCACCGATGCGACGTGACCGGCTTGATCCCTGCTGCTCAGACCGCGAGCCAGCGGGCGAACCACGCGCCGGCGAGGTCGGCGACCTGACGCAGGGCGCCCGGCTCCTCGAACAGGTGACCGGCGCCCGGCACGACCGCGAGCTCCTTCGTCGCCGAGAGCCGGTCGAGGGCGTGCTCGTTCAGCTCGCGGACGACGTGGTCCGCGCTGCCGACGATCAGCAGGGTGGGGGCGCGCACCGCCGGGAGCGACGGCCCAGCCAGGTCGGGGCGGCCACCCCTGGAGACCACCGCGCAGATCAGGTCGGGCCGCATGGCAGCGGCGACGAGGGCGGCCCCGCCACCGGTGCTGGCCCCGAAGGCGCCGCCGGGCAGGGCGCCCGTGCGGTCGTCCGAGCGGGCCCACTCGAGGACCGCGACGACGCGCTCGGCGAGCAGGCCGATGTCGAAGCGCAGCTCGCCGGTGCGCCGGTCGGCGGACTCCTCGTCGGGAGTCAGCAGGTCGACCAGGAGGGTGGCGAGCCCGCGCTGCCGGAGCCGGGTTGCCACCTCGCGGTTGCGCGGGCTGTGTCGGCTGCTCCCGGAGCCGTGCGCGAAGGCGACCAGTCCGGTGGCGCCGGCCGGGACGTCGAGGTCGCCGGACAGCGTCGACGTTCCCGCCGGTACCTGCACGGCCGCCATGGCGGTCATGGCGCTTCCTCCAGGCTGGTTCGCGCGTGCGCGCTCGTGCGGCGGCGCCCTTCCGGCAGCGCCTTTCCAGCTAAAACGGACGATCTTCGGACATAGTGGGCCGATCGGTCGGCGCGTGTCCAGCAGATGTGGCGCGCGGGTTCGCTCCCTCACGCTGCCGCAAGGCCCGTCGATCCTTCCGGTGAGCGTCGCCGCCCGCCGGGCGGGCTCCAGGGCCGGTCCGCGAGGCGTGCAGCAGCGACCTGGAGACGGTCGCCCCCGACGACAGCCTCGACCAGGCCGGGCAGCTCATGCGGCAGCGCGCGGTGCGCCGGCTTCCGGTGGTCGAGGGTGGCGGGGCGGTCGGCATCCTGTCTCGGCGACCTCGCGATGGAGAAGGACAGCGACAGCGACTCGGCGCTCGCCGACATCAGCGCCGCCCCGGGCAACGACTGACCGGCGCTCGGCCTGGCACTGGCCGGCACTGGCCGGCACCGGCCCGTACGGCTCCGCGTCCCGCGTCAGCCGTGCAGCCCGCACTCCACCTTGCCGGTGCCGGCCCACCGGCCGGCACGGGCCGGCTCGCCCGGCGCGACCCGCCTGGTGCAGGGCGCGCAACCGATGGAGAGGTAGCCCTCCTCGCGCAGCGGGTTGACGAGCACCCCGTGCTTGTCGATGTAGGCCTCGACGTCGTCGTCGGTCCAGTCGACGATCGGGTTGACCTTCACCATGCCGCGCTTCTCGTCCCACTCCACCGGACGGGTCCGGCGCCGCGTCGGTGCCTCCACGCGGCGGACGCCGGTGACCCATGCCGTGTACGGCTCGAGCGCCCTTGCCAGCGGCTGCACCTTGCGGAGCATGCAGCACTTGTCGGGGTCGCGCTCGTACAGCCGCGGGCCGTAGATGGCGTCCTGCTCCTCGCGGGTCAGCGCCGGTTCGATGCTCAGCAGCCGCACCGGCTGCATCGAGGCGACGGCGTCGCGCATGCCGAGCGTCTCGGCGAAGTGGTAGCCGGTGTCGAGGAAGACGACATCGATACCGGGACGGACCTGCGACGCGAGATGGACGAGCACGCCGTCCTGCAGGCTGGTCGCGACGACCAGGCCGTCGCCGAACGTGGCGACCGCCCACTCCAGGATGTCCTGCGCAGGCGCACCCTCGAGCCGTTGCCCGGCACGCCGCGCGAGGCCGGCCATCGCGGCTGGCCAGTCGAGCTCGGCGCTCATCCGACCGCCTCGCGCTCGGTCACGAACGGCGTCACTGACGGCGCCGCGAACGGCGCGCCCACGGCGACGGGGCGACCGCGCAGCGGTGCCCTGTGCACGCAGGTGTCGCAGTTCATGAGGACCTCGTTCCGGAGCGCTTCCCGGTAGCGGTCGACTACCAGTGAGGCAACCGCGGGATGCGCTCCCACGACGGCCGTGACCATATCGCCTCCCGCATGGTACGCCTGGCCGATCACCCGGGACGTGAGCCGACCCGGCGCCAGGAAGTAAGGCACCACGACGACGCGGGGTATTCCCAGCCGGCGCAACCGGCCGATCACCTCGGTCACCGATGGCTTGGTGGCCGACGCGAACGCCGGCTCGACAGCGGCCCAGTCGTGCCCTTCCCACAGCAGCCGCGCCGTTTTCGCGATGTCGCCATTCGCGTCCGGATCGCTCGCACCGGCGGACGCGAGCACCACGGCGGTGCCCGGGTCGTCGGGGTCGACGCCAGCTTCGGCGAGCCGGTCCTCGACCGCGTTCAGCAGCGCGGGGTGCGGGCCGAGCGGGCGCCCGTACGAGACGCTGAGCCGCGGTAGCTCGGCGCGCGCACGCGCGACGGCGGACGCCACGTCGGTCTTGCTGTGAGTGGCCGCGGAGAGCAGCAGCGGGACGACCGCCGCTCGCGTCGTGCCACCCGCTACGAGCGCCGCGAGCGCTTCCCCGATGCCGGGGCGCTGGTGGTCGAGGTGCGCCGCGACGACGTCGATGCCTGGGACGAGGGCGCGCACTCGGGCCACGAGCTCGGCGATGACGGCCTGCCCGGCCGGATCGCGGGTGCCGTGACCCGCGAGCACCAGCGCGGGGAACGACGCGACGGCGTCCGCCGCGTCCATGGCGGCATTCATGGGGTGGACCTCTCCTGTCGACCTACGACGACGTACGGTCAGGCGAAAGAGGTGGGACAGGCCATGCTCGCCACGCGCTGCAGATCGATGTGCAGGCGGGCGACGAGCAGGAGGGCCGTCATGCTTCGACTGTGCATGGGAGGGGCCTCTCGCGTCGAGCCATGTCGTCACCATTTTTACCCTTTGAGACAACTCGGCCACTGCTCTTGGGAGTTCGCGCATTGCGAGGCAGCATGGTGAGGTGAGCTTCGGAGCCCTTCTCGTCGCGCGCTTGCACATCGACCTGCTGCGCGTCTCGAGCGCTGCCTGTCCGGCGAATCGCTGACGTTTCGCTGACAATTCACCGACCGTTCACTGACCGGTCGGGCAAATGGACCGCAGGCAGCACAGGCAAGGAGCAGTTCCGGATGCCACGTCGTGCCGCAGGGGCAGCTGGCCAAGGGCAATGGGCCCTCGGCCACCGCGAGCCGCTGAACCCGTCCGAGCAGATGAAGAAGGACGACGACGGCCTCGCCGTCCGTCGCCGCATCATCGACGTCTACGCCAAGCGCGGCTTCGCCTCCATCGACGCCAGCGACCTGCGCGGGCGCTTTCGCTGGTGGGGCCTCTACACCCAGCGGCGCCCGGGCATCGACGGCGGCCAGACCGCGACCCTCGAGCCGCACGAGCTCGAGGACGAGCACTTCATGATGCGGGTGCGCATACCCGGCGGCCGGCTGACGAGCGGGCAGCTGCGCACCATCGGTGAGATCTCGGCCCGGTACGCGCGCGACTCGGCCGACGTGACCGACCGGCAGAACGTGCAGCTGCACTGGATCCGCATCGAGGACGTGCCCGCCATCTGGGAAGCACTCGAGGCGGTCGGGCTGTCGACCACGGAGGCATGCGGCGACACGCCGCGGAACATGCTGGGGTGCCCGCTCGCCGGCATCGCGGCCGACGAGGTCCTCGACGCAACCCCGGCGTTGCTGGCGACCGAGCACCGCTACGTCGGCGATCCCGCGTTCTCCAACCTGCCGCGCAAGTACAAGACGGCGATGAGCGGTTGCGCGCAGCACTGCACGCTGCACGAGATCAACGACGTGTCGTTCATCGGCGTCGAGCACCCGGAGACCGGCACGCGCGGCTTCGACCTCTGGGTCGGCGGTGGCCTGTCGACCAACCCGATGCTCGCGCAGCGGCTCGGCGCCTTCGTCGAGCCGGTGAACGTGCCGGAGGTGTGGGCCGGCGTGACCGCGGTGTTTCGCGAGTACGGCTACCGCCGGCTGCGCAACCGGGCCCGCCTGAAGTTCCTCGTGGCCGACTGGGGCCCGGAGAAGTTCCGCGAGGTGCTCGAGAAGGAGATGCTCGGCTGGGCGCTGCCCGACGGCCCTGCACCGGCGGCGCCGACCGGTGGCTCCCGCGACCACGTCGGTGCGCACCGCCAGCACGACGGCCGGTGGTACGTGGGTGCCGCCCCGCGCGCCGGGCGGGTCAGCGGGTCGCTGCTCACGGCCGTCGCCGACCTGGCCGACCGCTACGGCGCGGGCCGCATCAGGACGACCACCGAGCAGAAGCTCGTCATCCTCGACGTGCGGGAGGACGACGTCGAGCCGCTGGTGGCCGAGCTGGACGCGCTCGACCTGTCGGTGCGGCCCAGCTCGTTCCGCAGGGGCACCATGGCCTGCACCGGCATCGAGTACTGCAAGCTGGCCATCGTCGAGACGAAGGCGCGGGCCGAGGCGCTCTACCGCGAGCTCGAGCAGCGGCTGCCCGGCTTCGACCAGCCGATCACCATCAACCTGAACGGCTGCCCCAACTCATGCGCCCGCTTCCAGCTCGCCGACATCGGGCTCAAGGGCTCGGTGGTCGACGGGCAGGAGGGCTTCCAGGTGCACCTCGGCGGCTCGCTCGGCAGCGAGCCGGGCTTCGGCCGCAAGCAGCGCGGGCTCAAGGTGACGGCCGCCGAGCTGCCCGACTTCGTGGAGCGGCTGCTCCGCCGCTACCTCGACGAGCGGTCGGGCGAGGAGTCGTTCGCGTCGTGGGCGCGGCGCGCCTCAGCGCAGTCGCTGACGTGAGTGCCGGCGCCGGCCCGCACCCGGCGGCAGGCGGCGGTGGCGAGCGCGCGGTGCCGTTCTACTGCCCGTACTGCGCGGAGGAGGACCTCCGGCCGCTCGACGCCGACCCCGGTTCGTACGCCTGCGGGGCGTGCCGGCGCAGCTTCGGGCTGCGGTTCATCGGCGTCGCGCCAGGGCGGTAGCGCCGCTCACATCTCGACCCAGACCACCTTGCCGGTGCGCGCGGGACGCACGCCCCAGCGGTGCGCGAGCGCAGCGACCATGTGCAGCCCGCGGCCGCTCTCGCGGTCGGCGGTGTCGCCGGCGAGGCGCGGCAGCCGGCTGTCGTGGTCACCCACTTCGACGACGATGCGCCCGTCGCTGCACCGCAGCCGCACGGTGATGTCGGTCCGCGCGTGGCGGACGGCGTTGGTGACCAGCTCGCTCACCACGATCAGCGCGTTCTCGACCTTGGTGGTGGGCTCGACCTGCCACCGCCGCAGCGTCTCCTCGGCTGCCTTGCGGGCCGCCCTCGGCGCACTGACCGCCAGGGCGAACCGAAGCTCCACGCCGGCTGCGGGCTCATCGAGCGCCCGCGGCCGTACGACGAGGACGGCCACGTCGTCCTCCAGCCCGTCGTCGCTGCCCATCGCCCGCAGCGCCGCCTGGCAGACCGGGTCGCCGTCCGGCAGGTCGGTCAGTGCAGCGCACAGCCGGGCGATGCCCGTCTCGATGTCGGCGCGCCGGCGCTCGACCAGTCCGTCGGTGTAGAGGACGAGCGCCGCGCCCGGCGCGATGGCCACGGTGTGCTCGACGTAGTCCGGCATGCCGACGCCGAGCGGCGGCCCGGTCTCGAGCTCGAGCGGGCGGCACTCGCCGTCGTGCAGCAGCAGCGGCGGCAGGTGCCCGGCGTTGGCGAGGGTCACGGTGCCGACCGGGTCGTGCACGCCGTAGACGCAGGTGACGATCTGCACCGCGTCGAGCGCCTGCACCAGGTCGTCCAGGTGGTGCAGCAGCGCCGCCGGGGTGAGGTCGAGCGCGGCGCAGCTGCGCACCGCGGCCCGCAGCTGTCCCATGACCGCCGCCGCGTGCACGCCCCGGCCCATCACGTCGCCGATGACGAAGCCGGTGCGCCCGCCGGCCAGCGGCACGACGTCGAACCAGTCGCCGCCGACCGTGGCCTCGCTCGCGCCGGGCAGGTAGGCCGACTCGGTGGCGAGCCCGCCGGTCTCGGCGAGCCGCTGGGGCAGCAGGCTGCGCTGGAGGGCGAGCGCGACCTCGCGCTCCCGCTCGTAGCGCTGGGCGTTGTCGAGGGCCGCAGCCGCGCGGGCCGCGATGTCGCTCGCCAGCTCGAGGTCCTGCTCGTCGTACGTGCGCCGGCTCACCGACGTCGCGAACGACAACGCGCCGAGCACGGTGCCGCGCGCCAGCAGCGGTACGACGATCGTGCTGCGCAGGCCGACCGCACGGCCGAAGGCGGCCGAGTCGGGTGTCGGCGAGGTGCGCGCGAGGCGCTCGTCGTCGACCACGGGCACGAGCACGCCGGTGCGGGTGCGCACCACCTCGGCCACCGGGTGCTCGTCCGGGTAGCTCAGCAGTCCCGACCGCCCGCGCCAGGCCTCGCCGCCGGGCGGCACGGTGTCGGCGTGCACGAGCGCGATGCGGCGGAACATGCCGCCCGGCTCCACGAGGTCGACGATGCAGTGGTCGGCGAACGTCGGCACGGTCAGGTCGGCCAGCGTGGCGAGCGTCTGGTCGCTGTCGAGGGTCGAGCCGAGCAGCTGGCCGGCCCGCGAGAGCAGCGTCAGGCGCTGGGTCACCGCGGCGACGGCCTGCTCGGCCATGCGCCGCTTCGTGATGTCGATGACCACGCTGGCGAGGCCGAGCGGGCGGCCGTCGTCCCCGTGCAGCCGGAAGTACGAGCAAGAGAAGAGCCGGCCCTGCGCGTACGTCGGCGTGCGCCCCCACAGCTCGAGGTCGGTGACCGGCTCGCCGGTCTCGAACGCGCGGCGCATGTGCGGGAGGACCGTGTCGCCGAAGCCGGGCAGCGCCTCCGCGATCGTGTGGCCGAGCAGCCGCTCGTCCGGCAGCCCGATGATGCCGCGCAGGACGCCGTTGACCCGTACGTAGCGCAGCTCGGTGTCGAACAGGCCGAGCCCGACCGTTGCGCCGGCGAAGAGGGCGTCGAGCATGGGGAGCCAGTGCAGCAGGTCGGCCGCGGCAGGAAGCTCGCGGCGCCCGTCCGCGTCGCCGCCCGCTGCGCTCACCTGCCGGTCCTCCCGATGCCGCCCCCGGACGGTCGCCCACACCTTAACCCGGCTGCCGGGCAATCATGGGCGATTCGGGCCGGTGCGCGGCCGTCCTAGAGGCATGCATGCTCGGCCAGCGCGGCAGCCTCGGCGTTGCCAGCCGCCCGCCCGGCGAGCGCGGCGGCCAGGTCGGGGGTGTCGAGCCGGTACAGGACGGCCTCGGCGATCAGCTCCTCGACCGGCGCGGCGATGGCGCTGAGCCGGCCGCAGCCGCCGTGGTCCGGGCCGGCAGAGCAGACGTAGCGGCGGGTCGTCTCCCTGGCGGAGGAGTAGAGCCGGTTCTCGCACCGCCCGCACCGCAGCAGCCCGGTGAGCAGGTAGCGGCGCGGCGCGCGCCGGCCGGACGTGGCCTGCTGGTCCAACCTGGCGACGATCCGGTCGCAGTCCTGCGCGCTGATGATCGGCTCCCATGCCGCCGTGCCGACGACCTGGCCCCGGTGCTGGCGCAGCCCGGCGATCCGCGGCGAGACCAGCATCGTGCGCAGCGTCGGGGTGCGTCATGCGCCCCCGCTGGCAACGGATCTGGCCACGTCCGGCCGGCAGACGGCATGGCATACTCGTCGCGTGCCCGGCGACCGGGTGCTGCCGGAGTAGCTCAGTGGCAGAGCAATCGCCTCGTAAGCGATAGGCCGCGGGTTCAATCCCCGCCTCCGGCTCCCTCCGCGCTGGGAATCAGTCCCCGGTCGGCTCCCGCTCCCCGGTTCCCCAGCCCTGGCGGCGCATCCGCTCGGCGAGCGGCCCGGGGTCGACCTCCCACCAGGGCCGCAGCAGATCCGGCTCGCCGCGGCCGGCGCCCGCACCGGCCTCGGCCGCCACCGGCTCGGCCGGCACGCGCTGCCAGGACGGGGCGGCCTGCTCGCGGGCCAGCCGCCGGTCGTCGCGCCGGGCCCGGCGCTCCTCCGCGCGCTGCCACTGGAAGAACATGGTGCCGAACAGCAGCAGCCCGACCAGGTCGCCGGAGGCCCACAGCAGCCCGCCGCCCCACTGCTGGTCGCTGGCGAGCGACGGTCCCCACGTCCGGCCGAGCGCGGCGTACCAGTCGTGGGCGATCACCGTGCGCTGCATCATGATCGACAGGCCGAGGATCGCGTGGAACGGCAGCACGAGGAACGTCATGAGCATCCGGGCCGGGTAGCTGAGCCGGCGCGGCATCGGATCGAGCCCCAGCAGCGGCCAGAGGAACAGGCAGCCGGCGACGAGGAACTGCACGTGCAGCCACTCGTGCAGCATGTCGTTGCGCAAGGTGGCCTCGTACCAGCGGCTGTTGTACAGCACGAACGGCAGCGCGACGAAGTGCACCCAGGCGATCGGCGGCCAGGTCAGGAAGAGGGCCACCCGGCTATGCAGCGCGGCGACCAGCGCGTGCCGCAGCCGCGGCCCGGTCGCTCGCAGGGCCAGCGTGACGGGAGCGCCGAGCGCGAGGAACACCGGCGAGACCATCGCCAGCACCATGTGCTGCACCATGTGCACGCTGAACAGCGTGTCGTCGTACGCGCCGAGCGAGGACATCGTCGCGATGAGAAAGGTGCCGAGCCCCCCGGCGAGGAACGCGACGCTGCGGCCCACGGGCCAGCCGACCCCGCGACGGTGCAGCCGCGCCACGCCGGCCACGTAGAGCGCCGCGACGAGGCACGTGCCGGCGAGCAGCAGCGGGTCGATCTCCCACTCCGTCAGGATGCGCGACCCCTGGAGCGGCGGCAGCGCCTCCTCGGCGACGCGCGCGATCCCGGCGCCGTGCATCGGAAGGGCCGCCAGCAGCACGCGCCCAGCCTACGTCGGGCCCGCTCGCGTCGCCGCGCGGTCAGCCACCGGCGAGGGTGGCCTCGCGCACGGTCTGCAGCAGCCGCGCCTCCGACACCTGGTTGCCGTCGAAGTACGAGCTGATGCGCCCGTCCGGGTCGACGACCTCGATGTAGTCGTTGTGCACGACGTCGTAGCCGACGTGCTTGTGGTCGGCGAGCGCGTTGGGCCGCTCGGGCACCTCGACGTAGGTGCCCTGCGCGCGCTCGCGTGCGATGTCCTTCGCCTCCTGCCGCAGGCTCACCTTGCTGTAGTAGACGTGGTAGCCGTCGTGCACCACCCGGCGGACCTGCTGCGGGTCGCCGGTGAGGTAGTGCCAGCCGGGCGTGGCCGGGTCGACGCCGTACTGCTCGAGGAACGCGCGCATCTCCCGCGGGCCCGCACCGGCCGGGTCGACGTTGAAGATGACGAACTGCACCTTGCCGCCGAAAAGGCCGGCCTGGGCGAGGTCGCGCTGGAGCTGCACGAGGGTGTGCGTGATCGTGGGGCAGTACGTCCGGCAGTACGGGAACAGGTAGCTCACGACCTGGACCTTGCCGGCGAACTCGGTGGACGGCGTCGTCCGGCCCAGCTGGTCGGTGAGCGAGTACGCCGGTGCGTGGCCGTAGTCGGCTTGGTCGGAGCGGTAGCTGCCCGGCTGGTGCTGCGCCCGCGCGACGATCACGACGGCGAGCGACGCGGCGACGGCGACCACCGCGAGCGGCACGCCGACGAGCAGCGCGCGGACCGTGCGGCGCGACGGCAAGGCCGGACCCTCTCCCTCGGCGGACGCGTCCAGCGTACGACCACCGGCGGGCGGCTCAGCCGGCGACGGTGCCGAGCCGGAACGGCTTGGGCGGCGGCTGGAGGGCGGCTCGCGGGCAGGTCGCCAGCGCGAGGTCGCCGAAGCCGAGCGCCTCGTCGCAGAGCGACTCCACCGTCCAGCCGTGGACGGTGCCGAACTTCGTGATGGTGGCGCGGTAGATGGTGATCTCGTACCGGGTGGGCGTGCCGTACGCCACCTGCATGGTGCCGATCAGCTCGGCGGTGCCCGGCTCGTCGTCGCCGTCCCACGGCCGGTCGAAGCGGCGCCACAGCGTCGGCTGCGCGTGCCAGAGCCCGGGCCCGTGCACGTCGTGCATCGCCAGCTCGACGAGCACCGACCTGGCCGCCGACTCGGGAAGGATCACCGCCGGCCGGATCACCTCGGTGACGACGCCCTCGTCGTACGCCTCGGTCATGAAGATCTCGAGCTCGTCCACGGCAGCACCCGTCCTTCGTCGGCTTCCTGCCCGCTAGATCGGCTCCTCGCATGCCGACCTTCAGCGCCGGACGGGTCAGCCGGGGACGGCCGGGCCGTTCGGGGCCAGCCGGCTCGGGCCGGCTCGGCCGGCTCAGTCCGCGGCGCGCTGGTGGCGCTCGGTCAGCCGGGACATCGACTGGCGGATCTCGTCCTCGGCGTCGGCCCGGCCGGCCCAGGTCGCGCCCTCGACCGACTTGCCGGGCTCGAGGTCCTTGTAGGTCTCGAAGAAGTGCTGGATCTCGAGCAGCTCGTACTCGGAGACGTCGGAGATCTCCTGCAAGCGCTGCTGGCGCGGGTCGCGCGCGGGCACGCAGAGGACCTTGTCGTCGCCGCCGGCCTCGTCCTGCATGCGGAACATCCCGAGCGCCCGGCAGAGGATCAGGCAGCCGGGGAAGGTGGGCTCCTCCAGCAGGACGAGCGCGTCGAGCGGATCGCCGTCGAGGCCCAGCGTGCCCTCGATGAAGCCGTAGTCGTGCGGGTAGCGCGTCGCGGTGAACAGCATCCGGTCGAGCCGGATGCGGCCGGTGCGCTCGTCGAGCTCGTACTTGTTGCGCGTGCCCCGCGGAATCTCGATCGTGACGTCGAACTCCACTCCGCCTCCAAGGGGCCACCGCCTCCAGCACCACCGCCGCCGAGGGACCGCCGGCGGTGACCGTTGTCGGCTAGTGTCGCGCAGGCAGTCCAGTCCGGCGAGAGCGATGGAGGACCGTGCACGGCAGGCGGCTCACGGCCGGTGCCCTCGCGTCGCTGGCGCTGATCTCCTCGGCGCCTGCGCAGTTGCCGGCTTCCGCGCCTGCGCTGTCGCCTGCCCGCTTGCCGGCGCCCGCGCCGGTCCGGCTGCCGCCGCGGCCGGCCGCCAGCGCGCCGGTGCCCGATCCGGTGGCGCTCGGGCGGCTGCTCGACGAGGCGACGGCCGACCCGGCGCTCGGCGGCGCGGTCGCCGCGTCGGTCGTCGACGCCGCGACCGGCCGCTCGCTGTACGCGGCCGGCGCCGATCGCCCGGTCGTGCCCGCCTCGACGGCCAAGCTGCTCACCGCCGTGGCCGCGCTGCAGGCGCTGGGGCCGCAGCACCGGTTCACCACCCGAGTCGTGGCCGGTGCCGGTACGGGCACCGTGGTGCTCGTCGGCGACGGCGACCCCACCCTGTCCTCCGGCCGGGCGGGCGGCTACCCGGTCCTGGCGAGCGTCGACCGGCTGGCCGCCGACGCGGCGGCCGCGCTCGCCCGGGCCGGCGTGCACCGGGTGGCGGTGCGCTACGACGCGTCCCGCTTCTCGGGCCCGGCCACCGGACCGGGCTGGAAGCCGTCGTACGTGACGAGCGGCAACGTCGCGCCGGTCGCCGCGCTCGAGGTCGACGAGGGGCGCGCGACGCCCGGCGGCCGGGCCAGGGTGACCGACCCGGCGGCGGCCGCAGCTGGCGCCTTCGCCGAGCGGCTCGGGCGGCACGGCGTGGCGGTACGGGGGGCGCCGGCCCCGGGGGTCGCGCCGCCAGGCGCGTCGACGCTCGCCGCCGTCGACTCCCCGCCCGTCGCCGCGCTCGTCGAGCACCTGCTGAGCACGAGCGACAACGACCTGGCGGAGGCCCTGGCCCGGCAGGTCGCGGTGGCGACCGGCCGGCCGCCCGGCTTCGCGGGCGCCGCCGCCGCCGTGGTCGACGTCGCCGCCCGCGCCGGCATCGACACCACCGGCGTGCGCCTCGTCGACGGCAGCGGGCTGTCCCCCCTCGACCGCGTCACCGTGACGACGCTGGCGTCCGTGCTGAGGGCCGCCGTCGACCCGGCCCGGCCGCTGCTGCGCAGCATCGCCACCGGCCTCGCCGTCGCCGGCTTCGACGGCACGCTCGACGACCGCTTCGCGTCGGCGGCCACCAGAGCGGCTGCCGGCCTGGTGCGGGCCAAGACCGGGACGCTTCGCCACGTGAGCGCGCTCGCCGGGCTCACCGTCGACGCCGACGGCCGGCTGCTGATCTTCGCCTTCGTCGCCGACCGGGTGGTGGCGCTCGACCCGGCCGCGGCCGAGGCCGCGCTCGACCGGATCGCGGCCGCGCTGGCCGGCTGCGGGTGCCGGTGAGCCCGGGACGGCAGGCGCACCCGTCCGCCATATCCAGCCGCCGCTCAGGCCGGTCGAGGAACAGCCGCATGACGCCTGCCCGCCGCCTCGCCGTCGCCGGCCTGCTCGTCCCCGCGCTCGTCGCCACCGTGGGGCTCACCCGCTCGCCCGGCGCGCTGACGCCGGCCGCCGCCGCCCCGCCCCGCGCCGCCGCATCATCGGCCGCGTCGCCGGCCGGTGGGCCCGCCGCCACCGGGTCCACGACCACCACGGCGTCGCCGGCGACCGTGCTGCACGACCGGGTGATCGCCGCGCTGCGCGGCTCGACCGCCGGCGTCATGGGCGTGCGGGTCGACGTCGGCGGTCTCGGCACGGTCGTGGCCCGCAACCCCGACCTCGGCCTGCCGCCCGCGTCGACGCAGAAGCTCTTCACCGGCGCGACCGTCCTCGACCGGCTCGGCGCCGGCACCCGCCTGCGGACCCGCTTCCGCCTCGACGGGCAGCGCTTCGGGCACCGGCTGGTCGGTCGCCTGGTCATCGTCGGCGGCGGCGACCCGACCCTCACCTCGGGCAAGCTGCGCGCGGTGGCGCGGGCGGTCCGGCGGTGGGGCGTGACGTCGGTCACCGGCGGCGTCCTGGTCGACGCCGGCCGGTACGACGGTGCCCACGCGGCGGAGGGCTGGAAGGCGAACTGGGTGCCGGAGGAGTCCGGGGCGCTGTCGGCGATCGTCGTCGACGGCAACGACTGGTCGACGACGGCCGCCCGCTACCCGGCCCTCGCCGCCGGCTACCTCATGCGCCGGCTGCTGCGCTCGGCCGGCGTCGCGGTCGGCGGCGACGTGACGGTGGGCGCCGTGACCGCCCTGCCCGCCGGGTCGACGGCGTGGTCGTACACCACCGTGTCGCCGCCGCTCGGCACCGTCGTCGCCGCGATGCTCAAGGACTCGGTCAACCTCTACGCCGAGCAGCTGCTGAAGGAGCTCGCCGCACGCACGAGCGGGATCGGCACCACCGCGGCCGGCATCGACGTGATCCGGGCGCAGGGCGACGCGCTGGGCGTCCCGATCACCACCCCGCTGGCCGACGGCTCCGGGCTGTCGGCGCTGGACCAGCACACCGTGGCCACCGAGGTCGCCTGGCTGGAAGCGGTGCGGGACTCGGCGCTCGGCACCGACTTCCGCCGCTCCCTGCCGCTCGCCTGCGTCGACGGCACCCTCGAGCAGCGGATGTGCGGCACGGCAGCCGCCGGCCGCGCCTGGGCCAAGACCGGCACCCTCGACGGCGTGCGCTGCCTCGCCGGCTACACCTGGACCCGGTCAGGGCGCCGGGTGACGTTCGCCTTCCTGCTCGCGCGGGCGTCGTACGGGCCGAGCGCCACGGCCGCCATCGATCGCGCCGTCGTCGCGCTCGCCTCCTCGACCGCCTGACCCAGCACGCCGCCGGTGTCGCCCCGTACTGTGGAGGCATGACGGCCGAGCAGCTCATCGACTGGCGCTTCGCGGCGGTCACCGCCCGGCGGCTCGTGCCGCCCGGGCCGCAGATCGGGCGGGACGAGGCCAAGGCCGTCGTCGCCGACCTGAAGCAGCTCGCCACCGTCGCCGAGAGCCACGTGCGCGACTTCACCCGCCTCGACCCCGGCGACGAGCCGGGCGACATCGTCGTCGTCGACCGGCCCGGCTGGGTCACCGCCAACATCGACGGCTTCCGGGTCATCCTCGAGCCGGTGATCGAGCGGCTCATCTCGAAGCGGCAGGTGCCCAACCCGACCGTGGTCGCGGTCGGCTCCCGCGTCACCGGTGCCGAGCTGGGCGGCCTGCTCGCCTACCTCGCGACCAAGGTGCTCGGCCAGTACGAGCTCTTCCTGCCGGAGGGGCAGGGCAAGGGCCGCCTGTCGCTCGTGGCGCCCAACATCGTGGCGACCGAGCAGACCCTCGGGGTCGACCCGCACGACTTCCGGCTGTGGGTGTGCCTGCACGAGATGGCCCACCGGGTGCAGTTCACCGCGGTGCCGTGGCTGCGCGAGCACGTACGGGCCGAGATCGCCTCCTACGTCGACGCCATCGAGCTCGACCCGATCACCATGCTGCGCCGGCTCCTCGCGATGCTCGGCGCCGCTTTCGACGCGGTGAGGGGCAGGGGCGAGCTGAGCTTCATCGAGCTCGTGCAGACGCCGGCGCAGCGGGCCGTGCTCGACCGCCTCACCGCGGTGATGTCGCTGCTGGAGGGGCACGCCGAGTTCGTCATGGACGGGGTCGGGCCGCAGGTGGTGCCGTCGGTCGAGGAGATCCGCCGCCGGTTCGACCGCCGCCGGCACGACATCTCCCCGTTCGACCGGGTGATCCGTCAGCTCCTCGGGCTCGACGCCAAGATGCGCCAGTACTCCGAGGGCGTCGCGTTCGTCCGCGGGGTCACCGAGCGCGCCGGCATCGACGGGCTGAACAAGGCATGGGAGTCCCCGGCCACCCTGCCGACGCGGGCCGAGATCAGCGATCCCGGCGCCTGGGTCGCCCGCGTGGTCGGGCACTGACCCGGCGGTCGGCATGGGTCCGCCGGCCGCGGTGGCCGACACGAGGCGCGCGGTGCGCCGCGCGCTCGCCGGCCTCCCGCCGGGCGCGCTCGTCGCGGTGGCGTGCAGCGGCGGAGCCGACTCGCTCGCCCTGCTCGCCGCCGCCGCCTGGGAGGCGCCGCGGGCCGGGCTCGCCGTGCTGGCGCTCACCGTCGACCACGGCCTGCAGCCCGGCTCGGCCGCGCAGGCGGCGCGGGTCGTCGAGCAAGCCGCCGCGATGGGCCTGCCGGCCGAGGCGCTGACCGTGACCGTGGCCGGCGCCGGTGGCCCGGAGGCGGCCGCCCGGTCGGCCCGCTACGCCGCGCTCGACGCGGCGGCGCAGCGGCTTGGCGCGGCCGCCGTCCTGCTCGGCCACACCCGCGACGACCAGGCCGAGACCGTGCTGCTGCGGCTGGCGCGCGGCTCCGGCGCCCGCTCCCTCGCCGGCATGGCGGCGGTGACCGGCCGCTACCGCCGCCCGTTCCTCGGGCTCGAGCGGGCGGCCACCGCCGCCGCCTGCCGCGAGCTCGGGCTGCAGCCGTGGGACGATCCGCACAACGCCGATCCGGCGCACGCGCGGGCACGGGTCCGCCGGCGGGCCCTGCCCGCGCTCGAGGAGGCGCTCGGCCCCGGCGTGGCGGCCGCGCTCGCCAGGACGGCCGGGCTGCTGCGCGCCGACGCCGACGCGCTGGACGAGTGGGCGGCGCGGGCCGCGTCCGAGGCCACCGGCGCCGACGGCTCCCTCGCCACCGCTTCGCTGGCGCAGCTGCCCGCCGCCGTACGACGCCGGGTGATCAGGTCGGCAGCGGTGGTGGCCGGCGTGCCGGCTGGTTCGCTCACCGCTGCCCACGTCCGGCAGGCCGAGCGGCTCGTCACCGCCTGGCGGGGGCAGGGGGCGGTGGCGCTGCCGGGCGGGTACGGCATGCTGCGGCGGTGTGACAGGCTGCACGTCCAGCGGCCAGGACGACCGACGGAGGAAGAGGTGCCAGCCGTGCTCGACGACGACATCGAGTCGATCCTCATCACCGAGAAGGAGATCCAGGCCAAGATCGAGGAGCTGGCCGCGTCGATCGACGCCGACTACGCCGGTCGCGAGGTGATGCTGGTCGGCGTCCTCAAGGGCGCCTGCATGGTGATGGCCGACCTCTCCCGCGCCCTGCGAGCCCCCGTCACCCTCGATTTCATGGCGGTCTCGTCGTACGGGTCGGGGACGACCTCGTCAGGCGTCGTCCGGATCATGAAGGACCTCGACCGCGACATCACCGGGCGCGAGGTGCTGGTCGTGGAGGACATCATCGACTCGGGCCTCACGCTGTCGTGGCTGCTGAAGAACCTGCGCTCGCGCGGCCCGAAGTCGGTCGAGGTCGTCGCCCTGCTGCGCAAGCCCGACGCGGCCAAGGTCGAGGTGCCGGTGAGGTACATGGGGTTCGACATCCCCAACGAGTTCGTGGTGGGCTACGGCCTGGACTACGCCGAGCGCTACCGCAACCTGCCCTACGTCGGCACGCTGCGCCGCAGCGTCTACGCGGGCTGACGCTTCCGGCGCTCCCTTCCGCACCCGCCCCGAACGGCACGAACCGGGCATCGGGCTGGTCACCTGCCGACCGGCACGGGCGGCCGGTTCCGGGCAGCCGGTGTACCGTCGAAGTCTCCCGTCGGTAACCCCGCCGGGGAGGACCAGTCAAGGGGTGTCGGCGACCGGCCGCCCGCCCGGCGGCCGTGACCAGTGGCAGGAGGGACGGGCGCCGTCAGGCGTACCGATTCGATGGACGTCAAGCGCTATTTCCGCGGGCCGATCGTCTACCTCATCGTGCTCGCTCTCCTCGTGCTCGGACTGGTGAAGTTCGTCGGTGCCAGCACGGGCTACGACACCGTGGCCACCAGCCGCATCGAGCGGGCGATCACCACCGACCAGGTCCGCTCCGTCGAGATCCTCGACAAGGAGCAGCAGGTCAAGGCGACGCTGAAGAACGGGTCGAAGTGGCAGGCGTCGATCCCGACCGACTACCAGGCCACCCTCGTCCGCGAGATCAACGCGCACTGCACCGACGCCGGCAACGTGTCCAACGCCGACGCCTGCTATGACACCAAGGTCAGCCACGGCAACTGGCTGGCCAGCGCGTTCTTCTCGCTGCTGCCGATCCTCCTCGTCGTCGCGCTGCTGCTGTTCTTCATGAACCAGATGCAAGGCGGCGGCAGCCGGGTGATGAACTTCGGCAAGTCCAAGGCCAAGCTGGTCACCAAGGAGACGCCCAAGACGACGTTCGCCGACGTGGCGGGCGCCGACGAGGCGATCGAGGAGCTCCAGGAGATCAAGGAGTTCCTGGAGAACCCGGCCAAGTTCCAGGCGGTCGGAGCCAAGATCCCGAAGGGCGTCCTGCTGTACGGGCCGCCGGGCACCGGCAAGACGCTGCTCGCGCGGGCGGTCGCCGGCGAGGCCGGCGTGCCGTTCTACTCGATCTCGGGCTCGGACTTCGTCGAGATGTTCGTCGGCGTCGGCGCCTCCCGGGTGCGCGACCTGTTCGAGCAGGCGAAGGCCAACGCGCCGGCCATCGTCTTCATCGACGAGATCGACGCCGTCGGCCGGCACCGCGGCGCCGGCCTCGGCGGCGGCCACGACGAGCGCGAGCAGACCCTCAACCAGCTGCTGGTCGAGATGGACGGCTTCGACGTCAAGGGCGGCGTCATCCTCATCGCGGCGACCAACCGGCCGGACATCCTCGACCCGGCGCTCCTGCGCCCTGGCCGGTTCGACCGGCAGATCGTCGTCGACCGCCCCGACCTCGAGGGCCGCAAGGGCATCCTGCGGGTCCACGCCAAGGGCAAGCCGATCGACGCCGACGTCGAGCTCGACGTGATCGCCCGCCGCACTCCCGGCTTCACCGGTGCCGACCTCGCCAACGTCATCAACGAGGCCGCGCTGCTGACCGCCAGGATGGGGCAGCGCGAGATCTCGATGAAGGTGCTCGAGGAGTCGATCGACCGGGTGATGGCCGGCCCGGAGCGCAAGAGCCGGGTGATGTCCGACAAGGAGAAGAAGATCATCGCCTACCACGAGGGCGGCCACGCGCTCGTGGGTCACGCGCTCCCGTACGCCGACCCGGTGCACAAGGTGACGATCCTGCCCCGGGGGCGGGCGCTCGGCTACACGCTCGCGCTGCCGACCGAGGACAAGTTCCTCACCACCCGCTCGGAGATGGTCGACCAACTCGCCATGCTCCTCGGCGGCCGCACCGCTGAGGAGATCGTCTTCCACGAGCCGACCACCGGTGCGTCCAACGACATCGAGAAGGCGACCGCGATCGCCAGGGCGATGGTGACCGAGTACGGCATGAGCGACCGGCTCGGCGCCCGCAAGTTCGGGCAGAGCAACGGCGAGGTGTTCCTCGGCCGCGACATGGGCCACCAGCGCGACTACTCGGAGGCGATCGCGTCGGCGATCGACGAGGAGGTGCGGACGCTCATCGAGGCCGCGCACGACGTCGCGTGGGAGGTGCTCGTCCAGTACCGCGAGGTCCTCGACGACCTGGTGCTGCGGCTGATGGACAAGGAGACCCTCGCCAAGGACGAGGTGCTCGCGGTCTTCCAGCCGGTGCAGAAGCGGCCGGCCCTGCCGTCCTACCGCGGCTACGGCAAGCGGCTGCCGAGCGACCAGCCGCCGGTGCTGACGCCGCGAGAGCTCGCGCTGCTCGGGCCGGACGACGTACGGGAGCTGCTGCCGGGCGGCAACGGGTACGGGGGGAGCGGCGGCACCAACGGCCAGTCGCACGGCCAGGCCAACGGCGCCTCCGCCGCTCACCAGCCCGGCGCCCCGGCCGAGGCAGAGCCGGAGGGCTGAGCCCCATGGTCGCCGACATCCGGACGGGGGCCGGAGGCCGGCAGTTCGACGGACCGCGCATCGAGCGCGCCGTCCGCGAGCTGCTCATCGGCATCGGGGAGGATCCGGAGCGCGACGGTCTCCGCGACACCCCGGCCCGCGTCGCCCGCGCCTACGCCGAGCTGGTCGCCGGGCTCGCCCGCGACCCGGCCGACGTGCTCACCAGCGTGTTCGACCTCGGCCACGACGAGATGGTCATCGTCAAGGACATCGAGGTCTTCAGCATCTGCGAGCACCATCTCGTGCCGTTCCACGGCGTGGCGCACGTCGGCTACATCCCCAACGAGGACGGGCAGATCACCGGCCTGTCGAAGCTTGCCCGGCTCGTCGACCTGTTCGCCAGGCGCCCCCAGGTGCAGGAGCGGATGACGACGCAGATCGCCGACGCGCTCGAGGAGCGGCTGAAGCCACGCGGGGTCATCGTCGTCGTCGAGTGCGAGCACCTCTGCATGGCGATGCGCGGCGTCCGCAAGCAGGGCTCCACCACGGTCACCTCGGCCGTGCGCGGCGCCCTGCGCGACTCCCCGTCGACCCGCGCCGAGGCGATGAGCCTCATCCTGGGCCGGTAAGGCGGCGGTGCCGGTCGCGTCCGCCGGCTCAGGGTTGCCGGGCCAGGACGTCGACCCTCCAGGTGGGGTGGGTGAAGCCCATCGACGTCACCCGCACCGTGAAGGCGTGGCCGGGCGACTCGGTCTCCGTCAGCACCAGCCCTGGCGGGGCCGGCAGCCGGCTCGTGCAGTGCACCGTGTCGAAGCTGGCGTTGTGCGTCACGACATCGTGGACCTCGACCCGCACGGTGCCGGAGACGCAGATGACGGCGACCTTGGTGCCGCCGGCCGGGGCGAGGAGATGCAGCACGCCCGACACGCCGTTCGGCGCCGTGGCCGAGGCGCTGAGGGAGCCGAGCAGGCCCTTGGCCGACCAGGACGGAAGGGCGGTGGGCGCGGGCTCGACCCTGACCGGCAGCTGAAGGGCGGCGTCCACGCGCACCGACCACGCCCGCTTGCCGGTCCGCACCGAGCCCGGTGCGACGTCGGTCGCCTCGATCACCGCTGAGCCACCGGTCCGCACCCCGTACCGCCGGTACATCTCGCCGGGCGCGAGCAGCACGATCGCGGGCGCGGGGCCCGATGCATCGCAGTCGTGCTCGGTGAACCAGCGACCGTTGACCCGGACCACGAGAGCGCCGGGGCCGCCGCCGCAGTCGACGGAGATCGTCAGGCCGAGGCTCGGCGCGCGCACGGTGACCTGAGCGCGGTCGGGCCCCACCGGGCTCGGCGCGATGGTGGCCGGCAGGTCGGCCACCGGCAACGGGCTGGCCGACCGGTTCCCGCCGTCGCTGCCGGGCAGGGCCAGCGCCACGCCCACGGCCGCGAGCGCGACCGCGGTGACCCCGGCGACGGCGCGCCGGCGGCGGGTGCGCGCGATGAGCCGGTGCACGCCCTCGTACGGCTCCGCCTGCGCGGGCAGGTGAGCCGCCCGGTCGGTCATGACGTCGCGGAGCTGGTCCTCGAGCGTGCTCATGAGGTGCACTCCTCGGCGTCGAAGGGAGCGAGCGACGAGTCGGCGCGCAGCTTGGCGAGGGCGCGGGCGGCCTGGCTCTTCACGGTGCCGCCGGAGCAGCCGAGCATGGCGGCGATCTCCGCCTCGCTGCGGTCCTCGAAGTAGCGCAGCACCAGCACCGCGCGCTGCCGGCGGGGCAGCCGCCGCAGCGCCCGCCACAGCGCGTCGCGGTCGTCGCTGGTGCGCGTCGCGTCGGGCACCGCGCGCTCCGGCAGCTCGGCGCTGGATCGCTCGCCGTTCCACCGCCGCTTCCACCAGCTGGCGTACGTGTTGAGCATGACCTTGCGGACGTACGGCTCCGGGTCGCCGTCGATGCGCTGCCAGGCGAACCAGCTCTTGGCGAGCGCGGTCTGGACGAGGTCCTGCGCCCGGTCCCAGTCGCCGGTCAGCAGGTAGGCGGACCGGGTCAGCGCCGGCGTCCGCGCGACGACGAACGCGCGGAACTGCTCACGATCCGCCATCTCGTGCCCTTCGCTGCCGGTCCGTCACACTGCCATGGACCGCCTTGGCCCGGCAGGAGGTTGCTCGGGACGGGAGGGGTTCCGGGCCGCGAGACGGCATCGAGCACGCGTTCGAATCCGCGGCTAGCGTACGGAGATGCCCGCACCGTACGTCCCGGCCCTCGCGAGGGACGTGGGGGCGCTCCCGGCGGCCGGCGCGCTGCCGGGCGGCTGCGCGTACGAGCCGAAGTACGACGGCTGGCGGGTGGCGGTGATCGTACCGGCCGGCGGTCCGCCGCGCCTGGTGTCGCGCCACGGCCGGCGCCTCGACGCCGCCTTCCCGGAGATCGCGGCCGACGCGCTGCGCCTGCCCGCCGGCACGGTGGTCGACGGCGAGCTGATCGCCTGGCGCGACGGCGCGCTCGACTTCCCCGCGCTCGCCAGGAGGGCCGCTTCCCGCGGCGGCCAACCGGGCGTCGGCTGTGCCGTCGCGGCGTTCGACCTGCTCGAGCTCGCCGGAGCCGACCTGCGGCCGCTGCCGTACGACGAGCGCCGCCGGCGCCTGACCGATCTGCTCGATCCGACCGGCCGTGGCGGCGGCCTCGTCAGCGCCGTGCCGATGACCACCGACCCGGCGACGGCCGCCGAGTGGTTCGACGCGCTCGTCCGGCTCGGGGTCGAGGGCCTGGTGGTGAAGGGCCGCGCCGAGCCGTACCGGGCCGGTGCCAGGTGCTGGCTCAAGGTGAAGCACCGCACGACGCGCGAGCTCGTCGTCGGTGCCACCACCGGGCCGCCCCGCGCGCCGGTGCTGGTCCTTGGCGCGGTCGCCGGTGCGCGGCTGCGGGTCGTCGGGCGCACGACGGTGCTCGGCGCGGCCACCGCGGCGGCGGTGTGGCCGCGACTCTCGCCCGCCGGTGCCGGGCACCCCTGGCCGGCCGAGCTGCCGGCCCGCGCGCTCGGTGCGTTCGCCCGCGGCGGTGCGCCCGGTCCGGTGCCGATCAGGCGGGTCGTCCCCGACCTCACCGTCGAGGTCGTGGCGGACACCGCGTGCGACCACGGCCGCTACCGGCATGCGTTGCGGCTGCTGCGGGTGCGCGACGATCCGTGAGGTCAGTGCCCTGCGCGGGAGGGCATTAGGGTGGCGTCGTGAGCGACGTCCGTCAGACGGCCATGGCCCCGGTGCGCGAGGTGCCCGGCCTGCCGTCGACCGGCCGCTGCCAGGTCATGGGGGTCGTCAACGTCACGCCCGACTCGTTCTCCGACGGCGGCGTCGCGTGGCCGGAGCCGGCGGACGGGATCCGGCACGGGCTGGCCCTGCTGACGGCCGGCGCGGACATCCTCGACGTCGGGGGCGAGTCGACCAGGCCGGGCGCCGAGCGCGTCGACGCCGCCGAGGAGTGGCGCCGCATCGGGCCGGTGGTGCGCGAGCTGGCCGGGGCCGGCGCGGTCGTGAGCGTCGACACGATGCGGGCCGCCACCGCCGAGCTCGCGATCGGCGCGGGCGCGCGGCTGGTCAACGACGTGAGCGGCGGGCTCGCCGACCCGGACATCGCGCGGGTGGTGGCCGCCGCGGGCGTGCCGTACGTCGTCATGCACTCGCGCGGGCCGAGCAGCACCATGCAGCAGCGGGCGCTCTACGCCGATGTCGTGCGGGAGGTCTGCGCCGGGCTCCGGGCGCGGATCGACGCGGTCGAGGCGGCCGGCGTGGACGGCGAGCGGATCATCGTCGATCCCGGGCTCGGCTTCGCCAAGGACGCCGGGCACAACTGGGCGCTGCTGGCCGCGCTGCCCGCCCTGCTGAGCTTGGGCCGCCCGGTGCTGATCGGCGCGTCGCGCAAGACGTTCCTCGGCCGGCTGCTGGCCACGGCGCCGGACGAGCCGCGGCCGCTGGCCGAGCGCGACGATGCGACGGCTGCCGTCACGGCGCTCGTCGCGCACGCCGGTGCCTGGGCGGTACGGGTGCACGAGGTCCGCGGCAGCGCCGACGCGGTGCGCGTGGTGGCCGCGCTCCGGGCCGCCGAGGCGCCCGGCACCGGCGGGTGCGGCGCGTGACCGCTGCCGACGCCGACATCGCCGCCGTCGAGGCGCTGAACGCCAAGCTGTACGCGGCTTTCGAGGCTGGCGACCTCGACGGCATGCAGGAGCTGTGGGACGACGACGAGAGCGACGAGATCGTGTGCGTGCACCCCGGCTGGCCGATGCTGCGCGGCAGGGGCAGCGTGCTGCGCTCGTGGGCGCTCATCATGGCCAACACGACCTACATCCAGTTCTTCCTCACCGACGTCGCGACCACCGTCGACGGCGACGTCGCGGTCGTCACTTGCACCGAGAACATCCTCACGTCCGTCGAGGCCGACAGCGGGGACAGCAGGGCGGTGGCGACCAACGTCTTCCGCCGCCGCGACGGCAGGTGGCGGCTGCGGGTGCACCACGGCTCGCCGGTGCTCATGCCGAGCGAGCCGGACGACGCCCCCGAGGCCGGCCAGGCATGACCCACGACGTGATCGCGCTGCGCGGCCTGCGCTGCAAGGGGTTCCACGGCGTGCACGAGCACGAGCGCCGCGAGGGCCAGGTATTCGTCGTCGACGCCGTCCTGCTGGTCGACACCGATCGGGCCGCGCGCACCGACGACGTCGCCGACACCGTCGACTACGGCGAGGTGGCCGAGCGGCTCGCCGCGGTCGTCGAGGGCGAGCCGGTCAACCTGATCGAGCGCCTCGCGCAGCGCCTCGCCGACGCCTGCCTCGCCGACGAGCGGGTCCGCGAGGTGGAGATCACCGTGCACAAGCCGGCCGCGCCGATCCCGTTGACGTTCGACGACGTCACCGTGACGATCCGCCGGGGCCCGGCGTGACGGCCCACCGCGCCGTGATCGCGCTCGGCTCCAACCTCGGCGACCGCGCCGGGCACCTGCGCCGCGGCCTGCGGCTGCTCGCGGCGCACGACGACGTCCGGGTCACCGGTGCGTCGGCCGCGTTCGAGACGGCGCCCGTCGGTGGCCCCGACGATCAGCCGGCCTACCTCAACGCGGTCGCCGCCGTCGGGCTCACGATGCCGCCGCACCAATTGCTCGGGCTGCTGCACGTCGTCGAGGCCGCGTGCGAGCGCACCCGCGAGGTGCGGTGGGGCCCCCGTACGCTGGATCTCGACGTGCTCGCGTACGACGACCTCGTCAGCGCCGACCCGGTGCTCACCCTGCCCCATCCGAGGGCGCACGAGCGCGCGTTCGTGCTGGCGCCGTGGCTCGACCTCGACCCCCTCGCCGCGATGCCCGGCCACGGCCCCGTGGCCGCCCTGCTCGAGCGCCTCGACCGCTCCGGCGTCCGGCGCACCGACGTCCACCTGGAGGTGCCGTCGTGAGGCCCACCCCGGTGCGCCTGCTGCTCGCCGTCGCCGTCGCCGCCGGCGCGGTGACCTACGCGGTCGTGCGCCTCTGGTACGGCAGCCTGCCGCTGATCCCGCTGTACGCGCCGGGCACCGTCGCGTTCCTCGCGGTCGCCGAGCTCTTCACCGCGACGTCGGTGCGGGCCCGGCTCCACGGCGCGCCGGGCACCCGCCCGATCGACCCGCTGGTGGTGGCCCGCCTGGTGGCGCTCGCCAAGGCCAGTGCGTACGCCGGCAGCATCGCGCTCGGTGGCTACGTCGGCTACCTCGCCTACGCGGTCCAGGGGCTCGACAACCCGAACCACGCGCACGACGCGGGAGCGAGCGCCTTCGGTGCCGCGATGTCGCTCGTGCTCGTCCTCGCGGCGCTGCTGCTGGAGCGGGTCTGCCGGGTGCCGGGGCCGCCGGAGGACGACGAGCCGCCGGAGGAGCCGGAGTGGGACCCGCTCGCCGACTGGCACAGGGACGACGGGCGCCGCTGAGCCGACCGCGGCTCTGGTCAGGGCCGCCCGCTGCGAGGAGACTCGACTCACGACCGTCCTGGGTCCGGCGCCGCCGCTCGCCGGCCGGCGACTCCGCCGGCGGCGGATCGTCCTCGAGCTGGCACAGGGGAGGTGACGAGGCATGGACGTGCTGCGGGTGTTCATCAGCTACCGGCGCGACAGCGACTTCCTGCGGACGTCCCTCGTCACGACCCAGCTGGAGCACGTCTTCGACGACCAGCGATCGCCGCGGGTGCAGGTCTTCAGGGACATCCGGATGCGGCTGGGGAAGGAGTGGCCGAGCGAGCTCGCCGCGGAGCTGACCGCGGCCGACGTCGTCCTGGCGATCATCGGCCCCGACTGGCTCCAGGCGAAGGACCAGTTCGGGCGCCGCCGCATCGACCAGCCCGACGACTGGGTGCGCAAGGAGATCGAGCTGGCGCTCCAGGACGGCAAGGTGGTCATCCCGATCGCCTTCGGCGGGCCGATGCCTCCCGCGGAGGCCTTCCCGCCGGCGTTGGCCGCCCTGGCCGACCGGCAGGCTGCGGTGGTGCGCGACGAGTCGCACGAGCGGGACCTGGAGCCGCTCCTGAACGAGATCGAGCAGCTGCGGCAGGGCCGCCTCCCGAGCATGGCTCATCAGGGCGGTGGCCGGCTGCCCTACCCGTACCCGCCGATGGAGTTCCCACCGGCACCGATCCCCGAGGGCGAGCTGGCGCTGGTGGTGCCCGAGGCGCTGCCCGGCTGGGACATCGTCGAGGGGCCGGTCGCCCACCAACCCGACGTGATCGGCGTTGAGCTGCACCGCGACCTTCGGTTCGCCACCTTCAAGGACGCCATCGCCTTCATGGCCGAGGTGGCCGACTTCGCCGACAAGGCCAACCATCACCCGCGCTGGGAGAACATCTTCAAGACGCTCTCCATCTACCTGACCACCTGGGACATCGGGCATCGCGTGTCCAGCCTCGACCTGATGCTCGCCTCGTTCATCGAGAAGAGCTATCGGCGCTACCTCGCCACCGCCGAGACGGCGGCGCTCAAGGGCTAGCAGCGCCGCGCGGCCCTCACTACTAGGCTGGGCCGGTGACGGATGCCCAGGGCGGCGGCCCGACCATCGACCAGCTCGATGCGCTCAGCACCGACGAGCTGAGGCGGCGCGCGCTCGACAGGGCGCGGGAGCGCGGCGACGTCCGCTTCCTGTGGGACCTCGTGAAGCACCTGCCGCAGTCGGGGGAGTTCACCCAGGAGGACGGCGCCACCACCGGCGTGGTCACCACCGTCAACGACCTGCTGGCGACGGTCGAGCAGCTCTTCGGCCACCAGATGAGCAATGTCGGAGACCGCGAGCCGCTGTTCCGGGCCCGGTTCATCGACTACCTGACGAGCCACGGCTGAGCGGTCAGTCCTCCGCGGCCCGCAGCATGGCGTGCACCGACTCGGTGGTGACGACGCCGAGGTAGCGCCCGTCGTCGGTCACGGGCACCCAGCCGGTGTCGCCGCGCAGGATCGCGCCGAGCGCGACGTCGAGGGTCGCGGTCACGGGCACCGCGGGCGGGGCCTCCCGCTGCCGCCCGTCGCCGTCGACCCAGCCGCTGAGCGAGCCGTCGGGGCCGACGACCATCCGCAGCCCGTCCGGGCCGGTGCGGTCGGCGCCGTTATCGCCGGGCCGCACGAGCGCGGCGCGGTCGATGGTCGTGAGGCTCAGCCGGCGCAGCACCCGCTCGCTGCCCACGAACGACGCCACGAACTCCGACGCCGGGTGGGACAGGATCGACGGCGGGGTGTCGTACTGCTCGAGGACGCCGCCCTCGCTCAGCACCGCGATGCGGTCGCCGAGGCGGACCGCCTCGTCGATGTCGTGCGTCACGAAGACCACGGTCTTCGCCAGCTCCTGCTGCAGCCGCAGGAACTCCTCCTGCAGGCGGTCGCGGGCGATCGGGTCGACCGCCCCGAACGGCTCGTCCATGAGCAGCACCGGCGGGTCGGCGGCCAGCGCCCTCGCCACCCCCACCCGCTGCCGCTGGCCGCCCGACAGCTGGTGCGGGTAGCGGCGGGAGTGCTGGGCCGGGTCGAGCCCGACGAGGCGGAGCAGCTCCTCGGCCCGCTCGCGCTGGCGGCGCCGGTCCCAGCCGAGCAGCGCGGGGACGGTCGAGACGTTCTGCTCGATGGTGAGGTGAGGGAACAGCCCGACGTTCTGGATGACGTACCCGATCCGGCGGCGCAGCTTGACGGGGTCCTCGCGGGTGACGTCGTGGCCGTCGACGTAGATCCGGCCGCCGGAGGGCTCCACGAGGCGGTTCACCATCTTCATCGTGGTGGTCTTGCCGCAGCCCGACGGCCCCACGAGCACGGCGATCTCGCCGGGCAACACGTCGAGCGAGAGCTCCCGCACGGCGATCGTGCCGTCGGCGTACTCCTTGCGCACCCGATCGAGCCGGATCATCGGTTCAGGGGTAGCGTTCACTCGTGGTCGTCCTCGTCGCTGACTGCCTCATCGACAACGCATGGGTGTGCGGAAAGTACCTCACCAGCAACCAGGACGACATCCTGGCGGCGCTGCGGCAGCACGTGGTCCTCACGGTCCTCTCGGTGGGGATCGGCTTCCTGGTCGCGGCGCTGCTCACGCTGGTGGTCCGGCAGTGGCGGCCGGCGCGCACGCCCGTGCTGGCGCTGACGAGCATCCTCTACACGATCCCGTCCCTCGCCCTGTTCGCGATCCTGGTGCCCATCACGGGGCTCACGGCGGCGACCGTCGAGGTCGGGCTGGTGCTGTACTCGCTGGTGATCCTGGTGCGCAACATGCTTGCGGGGCTCGACGGCGTGCCAGATGACGTCAAGGAGGTCGCGTACGGCATGGGCTACACGCGGTCGCGGGTCCTCCTCCGGGTGGAGCTGCCGATGGCCCTGCCGGCCGTGATGAGCGGCCTGCGGGTGGCGACCGTGTCGACGATCGCGCTCGCCACGGTCGGCGGCGTCATCGACCAGGGCGGCCTCGGCAACCTGATCGAGGACGCCATCCGGCGGGACTTCCGGGCCGAGGTGCTCACCGCTTCGGTGCTGGTGGTCGCGCTCGCGCTGGTGGCCGACGTCATCCTCCTCGGCCTGCAACGGCTGCTGACCCCGTGGCGCCGGGCCGGCAGGTGACGGGATGAGCAGCTTCCACCAGGTCGTCGACTGGCTGGGCACGGGTGCCAACTGGACGGGGCGCGACGGCGCGCTGCGCCGCCTCGTCGAGCACCTGGTGCTGACCGCCGTGTCGGTGGGCATCGCGGGCGCCATCGCCGTCCCGCTCGGCGTCTGGCTCGGCCACACCGGCCGCGGCGGCGCCCTCGCGATCAACGTCTCCAACGTCGCGCGCGCTGTGCCCACGTTCGCGGTGCTCGTCCTGCTCGCCCTCGGGCCGCTCGGCCTCGGCAGCACCGCGGTCATCGTGTCGCTGGTGCTGTTCGCGCTCGCGCCCATGCTGACCAATAGCTTCGTGGGCATCGACGGCGTCGACCGCGACGTGCGGGAGAGCGCGCGGGCCATGGGCATGACCGAGTGGCAGGTGCTGCGCTCGGCCGAGCTGCCGCTCGCCGTCCCGCTCATCATGACCGGCGTGCGCATCGCCACGGTGCAGGTCGTCGCGACCGCGACCATCGCGGCCCTCATCGGGGGCGGCGGGCTCGGGCGGCTCGTGGTCGACGGCTTCACCACCCAGGACCGCGGCATGCTGCTCTCCGGCGCGGTGCTCGTCGCCGCCGTGGCCCTCGTGCTGGACGGGCTGCTCGGGGTGGCCCAGCGGGCGGCCGATCCGCTGCGCCGGGGCGGCGGCGGCCCCGTGTCGGCCCGGCTCGGCAGCCGCGCCCAGGAGTCCGTCGCCGTCCAGCAGACCTGATGTGCAGGTCACGGCCCTCGTATGGCAATCTGTCGGTCGGCGATCTCCGTTGCGGCCCGGCCGCCGACGGGTATTTGCTGGTGCCTGACCCCCGCGGGCCACCGTGGCCCGCCCGACACGCGTGCCGACCGGCACGGGACACAGAAGGCGGTGTCGCGATGCGACCGACCGTGCGACCAAACCTGCGCCCCACCCTGCGATCCGTTCGACCCTTCCGAGCCCTCTCCCTGGTCGCCCTCTCCGCCGTCGTCGCGCTCGGCGCGGCGGCCTGCGGTGGGAGCAGCGGCGGCTCGTCCGGCAACGGCTCCGGCTCGTCCGGCTCCGCGAGCAAGGGGAGCGTGGCCGTCGGCTCGGCCGGCTTCACCGAGAGCGAGATCATGGCGAGCATGTACGCCGATCTGCTCGGCAAGGCCGGCTACAAGACCAAGGTGAACAACGTCTCCAGCACCGAGATCTTCCAGTCGTCGCTCGAGAGCGGGCAGATCGACGTCGTGCCTGAGTACGTCGCGACGTACGCCGACTTCCTCAACACCGCCATCAACGGCCAGAGCGCGACGGCCGTCTCCTCGCCCGACCTGCAGAAGACCCTCGACGCCCTGAAGCCGCTCGCGGCCCAGAAGGGGCTGAGCGTGCTGCAGCCGACGCAGGCGGTCGACCAGAACGCGTTCGCCGTGAGCAAGGCCTTCGCCGACCAGCACCACCTGACGACGCTGTCCGACCTCGGCAACGCCAAGCTCCCCGTGACGATCGCGGCCGGCGCCGAGTGCGCCACCCGGCCGTTCTGCCAGCCCGGCTTGGAGAAGACGTACGGCATCAAGGTCGACGGCATCGACAAGCTCGGCGTCGACACCATCGAGAGCAAGAAGGCGGTGCAGACGGGCAAGGACGAGATGGCGCTGGTGCTGACCACCGACGCGACCGTCGCCGACTTCGGCCTCGTCGTGCTGCAGGACGACAAGCACCTGCAGAACGCCGACTACCTGGTGCCGATCGTCAACACCAAGACTCTGAACCAGCACCAGGACATCGCGGACGTGCTCAACAAGCTGGTCGGCGTGCTCACCACCGACGACCTCGCCCAGATGAACAAGAAGGTCGACATCGAGCGGCAGAAGCCGGCCGACGTCGCGGAGGCCTACCTGAAGGACAAGGGCCTGATCTGACCGGTGGCTGACCCGATCGGGTGACTCCCTGAGCGCGGGCGGCGCCGCCGGTCTAATCTTGGCTCCATGTCCTCGGGTCGACATGGCCGACATGGCCGGCACAGCCGCGGCGCCGTCGAGCGCTCGGGACCCCGGCCGCTGTCCTTTCCGGCCGACCGGTTGCGACCATGGCTGGCGGCGCTGGCCGGCTCGCTGGCCGCGGCAGCCGCCTCGCTCGCCGCGGTCGTCGACGATCCACGCCTGCTGCGCCTCGCCGTCCTGCTCGCCATCGCGGCCGCGGTGCCCTTCGGCGTCGCCACGATGACCGCGACCGTCGCCGAGGGGCGGCGGCTGGCCGGCGAGGTCGCGGCGCTCCGGTCGACGGTCGAGATGCTCGCCCGCCGTCCCGGCCCGGTCAGCGCACCGCCCACGGTGTTCGCCCTCGCGTCCTCGTACGCCGCCGTCCCGGCACCGGTGCCGGCATCGGCGTCGATGCCGGCCGGGCACCGCTGGATCGATGCCGACCGGTCGGACGTCAAGGGCGACCTCCGCCGCGACGACGTCCAGCAGCCGCAGACGGGCGGCGTGCGGCTGCCGCTCGTGCAGGCCGCCCTGCGGGCGACCGCCGGCGCGACGACGAGCAGCGCGGGTGGCGGCGAGCGGCGCCCCGGTGCGGGCAGGCCGCTGGTGCTCGACCTGGTGGCCCTGGAGGACGAGGTCGACGTGCCGGGCCGCCTGGCCCACTGACCGCTGGCTCGCTGCGCCGGGGCGCGCGGACCGTCGAACGGGGAGTGGCGGGACGAAAGGGGCACGCCGCCGGCTGATCGTCCCCAGGCCGCGGGAGAACGTGCCTTGTGGCGGTTCCCGGGACGGCGATAGCGTCGCGACCAGGCGTTCCCCTACCCCCGGAGCCTGCTATGCGGATGAGAGCTGCCGCCCTCGCGGCCCTGGCCCTGACCGGTCTCTGCACGTTCGTCGTGACGAGGTCGAGCGAGGCGAGCACGTCGGACGTCGACCTGTCCATGACCGGTAGCGTCGTCGCCGGCGTGACGGGCGCCCAGCCGTCCCAGGAGCTGGCCTTCGTGTTCACCCTGAAGAACAAGAGCACGACGACGCCGGCCGCGACGGACTTCACGTTCACGGTGAAGAACGGCACCGTCAGCGGCGGCGAGGACTACGTCTGCCCGCTCGTCGGCAGCCGCTACGACATCTTCCCGGACACGCCGGCCTGCGAGCCGGGGACGCTTGGTCCCGGCAAGACGACCCGGGCGGCCATCCTGGTGGAGACTCCGAGCGCGCCCGGCGTCACCATGACGGTGCGCGCCTGCGCGAGCGACGAGCTCGGGTCGACCGACCCGGTGCCGAGCAACAACTGCAAGACGCTGCGCGTGCCGATCAGCTGACCTCCCCCGGCGCGCGCCGGGGGCTCCGCGGGCAAGGGCTCCCGCTAGGCCGGCTCGGAGAGCAGCGGGAAGCGCACGGTGAAGGTCGACCCCTCGCCGACCTTGGACGCGACCTCGACGCGGCCGGCGTGCAGGCGGGTGAAGTGGCGCACCAGCGTGAGCCCGATGCCGAGCCCGCCGGCCTCCCTCGTCGTGCTGTCGTCCAGCTGGAGGAACCGGTCGAAGATGCGCTCGACATCGCCCGGCAGGATGCCCATGCCCTCGTCGGTGACCGCCAGCACCACCCACCGGTCCTCGGTGCGCAGCTCGACCGTGACGGGGGTGTCCTCCATCGAGAACTTCACAGCGTTGGAGACGAGCGCGAAGAGCACCCGCTCGATCTTGGCCGGGTCGGCGTTGCTCTCGATCTCCTGCTCGGGCAGCAGCAGCTTGATGGGCCGGCCGAGGCGCTCCTCCAGCTCGGCGACCCATCGACGGACCGCCTCGACCCAGCTCACCGGCTCCAGCAGCAGCCGGCTCTCGCCCGACTCGGTGAGCGCCACGTCGAGCAGCGCCTCGATCAGCTCGCGCAGGTCGCGGCTGCGCGCGACGAGCGCGCCCCGCACCCTGGTCCGCTCCTCCGGCGAGAGCCGGTCGCCGGCGCGCTGGAGCGTCCGCGCGGCCAGCTCGATGGTCGTCGCCGGCGTCCGCAGCTCGTGCGAGACGGCGGCGAGGAAGGCGTCCTTGCGGCGGTTGAGCTCGCGCAGCGACGTCGCGACCTCGGCCTCCCGCCGGTGCGCCCGCGCGCTGCCGAGGGCCAGCCCGAGCTGCTCGGCCACGCTCGTCAGCCGGTCGCGCTCCCTGTCGTCGAGGACGCGGGTCGCGCGGTGGAAGGTCAGCAGCACGCCGATCGGCTCGCCCAGGTACGGGATCGGCGTGGCGGCCAGCGCCGCGATCCCGTCGCGCACGAGCGGATGCTCCGTCCCGAAGAGCCCCACCGCGTCCGGTGCCTCCTCGAGCCGGCCGGATTGCAGCACCTCGCTGGTGAAGCCGCCGTCGCCGCGCCAGAGCAGCACGTCGAGGTAGTGCTCCTCGACCTCGGGGCTGACCCCGCTCATCGCGCTGATCGTGATGCCGTCGCCGCCGTCCGGATCGGTGAGGGCGACGGCTCCCGCGTCCCACGCCGCGACCGAGAGGGCGGCCTTCAGGCCGCGGTCGGCCAGCCCCTGCTCGTCCACCGACTCGGTCGCCGCCTCCAGCACCGAGTGCAGCGACCGGTGGCTGCGCAGGGCCTCCCGCAGGACGTCGGAGATCGCCGCCCCGAAGTGCGCCGCGAGCAGGAAGCAGAGCAGCCGCAGGATCTCGACGCGGACGGGGACCTGGCCGACGGCGGCGGTCGCGACGACCTCGGCCGCGGTGGCCACGAACGGGAGCGAGTAGCGGGCCCGCACGTCGTCGAAGAAGGCGGCCGCGAACACGATCGGGAGCAGCTCGAGCAGGCCGTAGCTGAGCATCCGCTGCGATATCGCGGCGCCGGCGGAGATCTGCACGACGAACAGCGCCAGCAGCGCGTAGACCTGCCACGGCCGCGCGCGCTCCAGCCATCTCGTCCTGGCGGCCAGCTCGATGACGACGAGCGCGACGAGGGCATCGCCGACGAGCCACCCGGTCCGCTCCCAGCGGGGCGCCACGAACGGCGCCGTCACCAGCGTCAGCAGCACCACCAACCGGGCGAAGCGGACGATGAGCGCGCGCATCTGCCCGTCGATGTGCCGGTCCTCGAACGACCGGATCGACGGGTCGGTTCGTGGCGGGTGGCCCGCGTTGATCATCTCCTCGCTCATCGGTAGCGACGGTAGGGCACCCGGCACGCGCGGGACGCCGATTCAGCGGGGACGATGCCGAAACGACATGCTGCTCCTCCCGGCCGGTCCGCCCGCACCGACCCTGCGAGCGACAGCCCGGTAGCCTCCCCGTCGTGACCCAGCGCACCGCGGTGCCGCCGGTGGGCCTGGTGGGCGCCGGCCGGGCCGGCACGGCGCTGGCCGCCGCGCTGCGGGGGGCGGGGGTCGAGCTGACGGGCGTGCTCGCCCGGTCGGAGCTGTCGCGCCGCCGGGCAGGCGATGCGCTGCCAGGCGTGCCGGTGCTGGGCCCCGGCGCGCTGCCCGAGCTGACCGGCCGCGCCGGGCTGGTGCTGCTCGCGGTGCCGGACGACGCGCTGCCCGAGCTGGCCGGCCGGCTCGCCCGGCGGCCCGGCCAGGTCGTGGTCCACACCTCGGGCCGGTACGGCGTGGCCGTGCTCGGCGCCCCGGGCGGCCGGGCGGCCGCGCACCCGTGCATGACGTTCCCCGGTGCGCCCGACGATGCGGCCAGGGTGGCGGGCACGACCTTCGGCGTGACCGCCGACGACGACGCCCGGCCGGTGGTCGAGGCGCTCGTCGCGGCGGTGGGCGGCCGGGTCGAGCTCGTGGCCGAGGAGCTCCGCCCGCTCTACCACGCCGCCCTCGCCAACGCCGCGAACCACCTGGTGGCGCTGGTCGCCCAGTCCGCCGACTGGCTGCGCGCGGCCGGCGTCGCAGCGGCGCCCGACGCGCTGGCCCCGCTGGTCACGGCCGCGCTCGCGGGCGCGCTCGACCGCGGCGACGCGGCGCTCACCGGACCGGTCGCTCGCGGGGACGCCGGGACCGTCGAGGCTCACCTCGCCGCGCTGCGGGCGGCGGGCGCGCCGCCGGCCGCGGTCGCGGCGTACGTCGCCATGGCTGCGCTGACCGCCGAGCGGGCGAGGGCGGCCGGCCTGCTCGACGACGACCGGATGGCCGCGCTGCGCGCGGTGCTGGCTCGGGTAACCTGATCCGGCCTCGTCCGGCGCCCCGGACCAGCGGACTGGAACGACTGATGACGACGGACCCGACAAGGGACCTCACCAGCTCGGGAGGCAGCATCGACGCCCCCGAGGTGGTGCGCACCCGCGCCGAGGCGTGGGAGGCCCGGTGGCGGCTGCCGGGGCGGGTCGCGCTCGTCCCCACGATGGGCGCCCTGCACGAGGGCCACGCCGCCCTGATCCGCGCCGCCCGCGGGGTGGCCGACGCCGTGGTGGTGAGCATCTTCGTCAACCCGCTGCAGTTCGGTCCCGGCGAGGATCTCGACCGCTACCCGCGCAGCCTCGACGCCGACCTTCGGCTGTGCAGGGCGGCGGGCGCGCACCTGGTCTTCGCGCCTGCGGTCGAGGAGATGTACGCCCGGGGCTCGCAGGTGCGCATCGCCGCCGGCCCGCTCGGCGAGCGGCTCGAGGGCTCGAGCCGTCCAGGGCACTTCGACGGAGTGCTGACGGTGGTCGCCAAGCTGCTGCACCTCGTGCAGCCGCACGTGGCCGTCCTCGGGGAGAAGGACGCCCAGCAGCTCGCGATCGTCCGCCGCATGGTCGCCGACCTCGACTTCCCGCTCCGGGTGGTCGGCGTGCCGGTCGTCCGCGAGCCGGACGGCCTCGCGGTGTCCAGCCGCAACCGCTACCTCACCGCCGACCAGCGGCCGGCGGCTGCGGCGCTCTCGCGGGCCCTCGGCGCCGGGCGCGCGGCGGCCCGGCAGGGCGTGGTCGCGGTCCTGGAGGCTGCCAGCGCGGTCCTCGGCGACGAGCCGGGCGTGCGCCTGGACTACCTGCGGCTGGTCAACGCCGACTTCGACGACGTGCCCGTCGCCTACCGGGGGGCGGCCCGGCTGCTGGTCGCGGCGTACGTCGGCACCACCCGGCTGATCGACAACGTCGAGGTCGATGTCGGGCTCGACGGCCCCGAGCCGGATGTGGAGGAGGGCTAGCCGTGCTCCTCGCGATCGACGTCGGCAACACCAACACGGTCCTCGGCCTCTTCGACGGCGACCGGCTCACCGAGCACTGGCGCATCGCCACCGACGCCCGCCGTACCGCGGACGAGCTCGCCCTCCTCGTGCACGGGCTGCTCGAGCTGTCCGACTACCACGGCAAGGTGACCGGCATCGCGTGCTGCTCCACCGTGCCGGCGGTGCTCAACCAGGTGCGCGCGATGTGCGCGAAGCGGTTCCCGGCGACGCCGGTCGTCATCGTGGAGCCCGGCGTGCGCACCGGCGTCCCCATCCTCATGGACAACCCCAAGGAGGTCGGCGCCGACCGCATCGTCAACTCGCTGGCCGCCTACGCGCTCTACGGCGGTCCGGCCGTCGTCGTCGACTTCGGCACCTCGACCAACTTCGACATCGTCTCGGCCAAGGGCGAGTTCATCGGCGGGGCGCTCGCGCCCGGCATCGAGATCTCGGTCGACGCGCTGGCCTCGCGGGCGGCGCAGCTGCTCAAGGTCGAGCTGGTGAAGCCGCGGTCGGTGATCGGCAAGACCACCGTCGAGGCGCTGCAGTCCGGCATCCTGTACGGCTTCGCCGGCCAGATCGACCGCATCGCCGAGGAGATCGTCGCCGAGCTGGGCGGCACCGCGCCGGTCATCGCCACCGGCGGGCTGGCCCCGCTCGTGCTCGCCGAGTCCCGCATGATCACCGAGCACGAGCCGTGGCTCACGCTGATCGGCCTGCGGCTGGTGTTCGAGAAGAACACCGGCTGACCGGGCCTCACCCGCCCGTCGGCGTCCAGGTCACCTGACCGCTCGCCTCGTCGTAGGTCGCGACGTCGTGCTGGAACGTGCACTGCTGGCCGCCAGGCACGTCCTCGACGTCGGTCGTCGGGTAGCCGTGCGCGCCCGCCGCGTACCCGTCGGCCGCCCAGGCGTCGTGGATCGGCCCCCACACCGCGCAGACGGGCAGGCCGGGCCCGGCGTAGACCGACCCGTGGTCGAAGCGCGCGTAGTGGCCGGCCCCGTCGTACGCCGTGCGCAGGTCGGTCGTCGGGTAGCCGAGCACGCCCTGGGCGTAGGCCATCGAGGCCCACTTCGCGTGCACCGGCCCCCACACCGCACGCGCGTCGCCGCCGGCCGGCGCATAGACCGAGCCGTGCTGGCAATGGGCGTAGTGGCCGACGCCGTCGAAGGCCACCCGCAGGTCGGTGGTGGGCAGCCCCAGCGGGGAGTACGAGCCGCCCAGCTTCACGTAGTGGTCGTGCACCGGGCCGGTGAGCCAGTGCGCGCTGGTGCCGGCCGACCAGTACATGCGGCCGTTCTCGTAGGCCTGCACCCGCCCGACGTGCCCGTCGCGCTCGCCGCCGACCGTCGCGCCCAGGACCGAGCCCTGCGACCCCATCGCCGCGTAGCGCTGCGCGATGGCGGTCCAGCCGTCGGTGAGGCACGGCGCCGAATGGCTCCTGGTGTTGTTGTCGGTGGCGCTCGAGGTGGTGCAGGACTCCCACTTCCACGGCGGCGTGCAGCTGATCGCCCGGCACCACACCGGCCCGCTGCACCGGATGTCCTGGTGGCACTGGCCGTACCGGAAGACGTTGGTGCATACCCGCCGCTGGTCGCAGCTGCCGCTCGCGCAGTGCGCCTTGCAGTTCCAGCAGCGCGACGGGCAGTAGTGGTGCCCGCTCGCGCAGCCGCACGACGTGCACCTGGCCTGGCAGTCGATGTAGTAGCGCGCCTTGCCGCCGCAGAGGCTCGCGCCGTCGGCCTTCCACCAGCCGCCGGCGAAGCTGCCGGGAGGGCAGCGGTTGATCCCCTGGTTGACGGTGCAGCACATGGCCGTCCAGCCGGCGCTGCACGAGGTGCCGGTGCCGCAGACCGAGGCGTACGCCGTGCCGGGGCGCAGCACGTAGTCGACGCCGGAGACCGCCACCGCCGAGCCGACGATGGCCGTGCGGCGCAGGAACCCGCGGCGGCTGACCCGTCGCTCCAGCCAGCTCGACGTCACCTCGACGAGGCGGGTCGTCAGCACGCGCGCTCCTCTCTGGCGGGGGTCACTCGATCACCAGGGCGTCGACGAGCTGGCGGACGCGGGGGATCAGCCGCGCCCTGGCGGCGTGCGAGCCGAGGACGACGTAGAGGCAGAACGCGCGCCGCCCGACGTGGAAGAACCACTGCGCGCCGCTCTGGCCGTCGATCGTGCGCTGCAGGCCGCGCGGATCGAAGTCGGCAACCGCGGGGCGCGGCAGCCCCGCCCTCGCGAACAGCGCGGTGCCGGCCGCCGCGTCCCCGTGCTCGACGAGCGCCACCAGGACGTCGTGCGGACCCAGCAGCTCGACGGCCCCGGTGCCGTAGTCGCCCCTCGAGCGTGGCAGCGGGACGGTGGCCGCGTGCAGCACGGGGTGCGCGACGCTGCCGTCGCCGTCGCCGGCCCGCCGGTAGATGTGCGCGTCCCAGCCGGGCGGCGGCGACACCCCCAGGCCGTGCGCGCGCAGCCGCGCCGGCGAGGGGCTCACGTGAGCGCTCCCGCCGCACCGGCCGCCAGCAGCACGGCGGCGATCGCCTGCCCGGCCACCGTCGCGCCCGCGATCCGGGGCGCCCAGCGCTGCCAGTCCTGGTGCCGCCGCCGCAGCGCCCCGGGGTCGTGGACGCCGGCCAGCGTGAGCAGCGGGAGCGCCCGCACCAGCCCGAAGGCGAGGCCGATCGCCGACCCGGCCGCCGCGCTCGCGCTCGCCAGCTCGAGCGCCCACGTGAGGTAGACCGACGCGGAGGTCACGATCGTGACCGCGCCGAGGCCCAGCTGCGCGCCGAAGCCGGCGCCGTGGACCCAGTCGCGGTAGGTCACGAGCCACCGCTCGTCCACCTGCCGGCGGATGCTCGGCGGCCGCCCGCGCAGGTCGGCGACGGTGGCCGCGACCGCGACCGCAGCGGCCACGGTCAGCAGCGCCCCGGCCGACGCGCGCGGCTCCAGCACGCTCAGCAGCGCGCCCAGCCCGCCGAGCGCGCCGCCGAGGAGCGCGCCGCCGGCCGCCGAAGCGATCGTGTACGCCGTCGTGGTGCGCCACCAGGCGCCGCCCCTTGCCCGCTCACCGAGCGGGGTGATGCTCGCGAGCATCGACTCCCCTCAAGGCGACCAGGTCGAGCGGACCCCGGCGAGCGCGGCCACGGCCATGCCGACCGCGACCACGATGCCGGTGACGCCGCTCACGACCGGCGCCACCGGCCCGCGTCCGCGCGGCCGGCGAGGCCCGTCTCCGGCGGCCCGTACAGGCTGGGGTGGCCGGGCCCGATGCCGGCGGCGAGCAGCTCGGCGTCGACCCGCTGCGCACTGTCCCTGGGATCGCTGTCCCTGGGATCGCTGTCCCTGGGGTCGTCGTCCCTGGGGTCGTCGTCCCTGGGGTCGCCGGGGTGCTGGCCGTTCCGGGCGGCGCTGAGCCGGCGGTCGGCGCCGGCCTGGCCGAGCAGGTCGCGCACCTGCTCCCAGGTCGGCGCGGTCCCCTCGCCGACGACCCGGCCGGCCGGCCCGTCGACGTAGACGAAGTGCGGCGAGCCGGGGACGCCGTACGCCTCCCAGGCCGCGCTCGAGGCTACGACGTCGATCTCGGTGCCGGCGAGCCGGCGCAGGCGCGACTCGCTCTCCTCGTCCTGCACGACGACGACGAGCCGCGCGCCGCCGGGCACGTCGGCCGGCCCGCGCAGGGCCGACCAGAACGGCGCGCAGGTCGAGCAGCCGGTCGACAGGAAGGCGAGCAGCGTGTCGTGCCTGGCACCTGCCACGGCGAGCGCGACCGCGCTGCCGTCGAGCCGGACGCCGACCACGTCGTGCGCCGCGTCCTGCGTCGGGTCGCGGCCAGGTGCCACCACCCGGCCGCCGTGCAGGCCGGCGCCGAGCGCGACGGGGACCGGCCCAGGCGAGCCGGCGTCGGGGTCGAGGCTCGCGCCGAGCTCGTGCAGGGCCCGCATGATCTCGGCGTGGCTGCGCAGCAGCCCCGCGACGAGCAGGCCGAGCAGGGACAGGGCCACCGCCTCGGCGATGACGGCTGCGAGCATGGTCCCTCCTGGCGGTGCGGTTGCGGTGCGGTTGCGGTGCGTAGGGGCAGCAGCGGTGCGGCGGTCAGGTACGGGCAGCGGTCCCGGCCGGGCGCAGGCGCGGCAGCTCGGCGAGCGCGAGCCAGGCCAGCCAGCACCCGATCCCGGCGAGCGCGACGGTCAGGGCCGTCTCGGCCGGTGCCGCCGGCAGCAGGACGGCGAGCCCGCGCACCTGGCCGGTGGCCGCCGCGGCCGCCGCGAGCAGCGCGAGCGCGCCGGTGACGACCAGGTGAGCCCGGGTCGGCGGGGTGTCGGCCCGGCCGACGCAGCCGCAGGACGAGACCGCACCCCCGGTGCGGAGCGCCAGCGCGACGAAGCCGGTGAAGCCCGCGTACGACGCCGCGACCAGCGCGGTGGCCACCCGGCCGCCGGCGACGAGCACCAGCGCGCCGAGCGCGGCCTCCCCGGCGCCGAGCGCCCGGACGGCCCAGGCCGGCACCCTGGCGCCGACCGACCGCAGCGCCCCGGTGGCCGCTGCCGGCCGCCCGACCTTCGGCGCGCCGGCCGCCACCAGCAGGGCGGCGGCGGAGAGGACCGGTCCGGTGAGCGCAGGCACGGGGGCAGTTTAGGAGCTTTGCGGTGCCACGTCCGGCCGTTGCGGCCCGTGCCGCGCGGTTCGTGGCCGCCGGCGCTGCGAGAATGGCCTGCGTGAGCGACGACACGCCGGCCATAGCGGGGCCAGCCGGGCCGGCCGGGCCGGCCGACGACCGCGACCTGCCCGAGCAGGTCCGGGTGCGTCGCGACAAGCTGGACCGGCTGCGGGCCGAGGGGATCGATCCGTACCCGCCGGGCTTCCCGCGCACCACCGACATCGCGCCGCTGCGCGCCGGGCACGCCGGCCTCCCGCCGGACGCCCGTACCGGGGAGCGGGTCGCCGTGGCCGGGCGGGTCGTCCTCAACCGGGTCACCGGCAAGCTGATCTTCGCCACGATCAGGGACGGCACCGGCGACATCCAGGTCATGCTCGCCCTCGACGCGGCAGGGGAGGAGCAGCTGCGGCGGTGGAAGGACTACGTCGACCTCGGCGACCACGTCGGCGTCGAGGGCGAGGTGATCACTAGCCGGCGCGGCGAGCTGTCGGTCCTCGCCGACCGCTTCGAGCTGACAGGGAAGGCGTTGCGCCCCCTGCCGGAGAAGTGGAAGGGCCTCGCCGACCCGGAGGCCCGCGTCCGGATGCGCTACCTCGACCTCATCGTGCGCCCCGAGGCGCGGTCGATGGTGCACCAGCGCGCGGCCGTCCTGCGCTCGGTCCGCGCGACGATGGACCGGCTCGGCTACGTCGAGGTCGAGACGCCGATGCTCCAGCCGCTGCACGGCGGCGCGGCGGCCCGGCCGTTCGCCACCCACCTCAACGCCTTCGACGTCGGGATGTACCTGCGCATCGCGCTCGAGCTGCACCTCAAGCGGGTGATCGTCGGCGGGGTCGAGCGGGTGTACGAGGTCGGCCGCACCTTCCGCAACGAGGGCGTCGACTCAACCCACAGCCCCGAGTTCACGATGCTCGAGGCGTACGAGGCCTACGGCGACTACGACACGATGGCGACCGTGGCGCGCACGATCGTGCTCGACGCGGCCACCGCGCTCGGCGCGACCGTCGTCCCCGACGGCCACGGCGGCGAGATCGACCTCAGCGCGCCGTGGCGCTCGGTGACCCTGCACGAGGCGGTGTCCGGCGCCGTCGGCGAGGAGCTCACCATCGACACCCCCGTCGACCGGCTCCGCGCGCTGGCCGACCGGCACGGCGTCGCGCTCCAGCCCGGCTGGGGCCATGGCGAGGTCCTGCTCGAGCTGTACGAGAAGCTCGTCGAGCGGACGATCACCACGCCGACGTTCGTGCGCGACTACCCGGCATCGGTCCGGCCGCTGGCCCGGCCGCACCGCCGCGACCCCCGGCTGGTCGAGGCGTGGGACCTCGTCGTCGCCGGCGTCGAGCTGGCGCCTGCGTACTCCGAGCTGGTCGACCCGGACGAGCAGCGCCGCCGGCTGGTCGCCCAGTCGCTGCTGGCGGCGGGCGGCGACCAGGAGGCGATGGCGCTCGACGAGGACTTCCTGCGGGCGCTCGAGCACGGCGCGCCGCCGATCGGCGGCCTCGGCATGGGCGTCGACCGGCTGCTCATGCTGCTCACCGGCGTCGGCATCCGGGAGACGATCCTGTTCCCGCTCGTCCGCCCCGAGTAGGCGCGGTGGCCCTGCTGCGGTGCGCGGGCGCGTTCGCCGTCCCGGTGCCCGACGGATGGGAGGTGCGCGGCATTCCCGGCCGCGATTACCTGCTGACGCCGGCCGGCGCGCCGAGCGGCGGGCGCCGGGGCGAGCTGCGGCTCGCGGTGTTTCCGCGCGAACCGGGCCCGCTGGCCGAGCGCGAGGGCGCGGACCGGTTGCTGGAACTGCTGCGCGAGCTCGCCGTCGATGCCGGCGACGAAGCGATCTCCTTTCGCGCCCGTTACCGCCGCGATCTGCACCGCGCATTCGCCTGGTTCAGTGCCCACGACGAGCTCGGCCACGATCTCGACTGCCTCGCCGCGGTGGTCGTCGTGCCGTCCGCGGTGATTGCCTGCACCGCACTGGCCAGCCCGCGCCGACGAGATATCCTGGAGACGTCGGAGATGGTTGTCTCCTCAATCACCGCGGACCGGCCGCGCCATTGAGGTCGGTTGCCGATGCAATTGATCAGGCAATCGGCGCCGATGTCCGCGCCAAGGTCGCGCTGCGATAGCGATCGAATTCGCAGAGCGATGGGGTGCCCCCCGGCCCGCGTCCGAGTGAAATGCGGGGTGTCCGGTCGCGAGTATTGCCGAACTGGTGTAAGAAAGTGGGCAGCTAGGACACCAGTGCGTACCCCGGAGGGCAGCCATCATGGCTCAACGCGTTCAAGTGCTCCTCGTCTGCGACGTGCATGGCGACGACACACCCGGCACCGAAACGGTCGGTTTTTCCGTGGACGGGACCGCGTACGAAATCGACGTATGCGACAAGCACGCACGGGAGATGCGCGACGCGTTCGCCCCGTACGTGGGCTCCGCCCGCCGCTCCGGATCCGCGCGCGGTGGTGGCCGCAGCCGGGCGACCGGCGGCGGTGGCGGCCGCTCCCGCGGCGGTGGCGACCGGCAGCGCACCGCCGAGATCCGCCGCTGGGCCCGTGAGCAGGGCAGGCAGGTCCCGGACCGGGGCCGGCTCCCGGCGTCGATCGTGGAGGAGTACGAGGCCGCGCACTGAGCGCACTGAGCGCACTGAGCGACACTGAGCGCAGCGCCGGCGAGCGCGGTGGTGGGAGGTTGCCCCGCCACCGCGCTCGCGCGCTTCCCGCCCTGATGCGCAGCTTCCGGCGGCCCTCCCTGGCCGTCCATGCCTCCCGGGAGCTTCATTCCGGCGGGTTTCCGGCCGATCGTGCAGTCGAGGGGGCGCGTGCAGCCACCCCCGCCGGGAACACCGGGCACCGAACAGCCAAGACCGATCACCGCAATGCCCGATCACCGCAATGCCCGATCACCCGCAATGCCCGATCACCCGCAATGCCTGATCACCCGCAATGCCCGCGCCGCGTTCGCCGCCAGCGAACCGGTGCGAGGGGAACACCCGTGCGCGGGGGGCCGTTGGACCGTACGGTTCACCGCCACCCCGATCGATTGGCACGGGCCCCGTCGGCGCCGCCGTCGATCCCGAGGCCCGTCCTCGCGACGGCGGCACCACCGGCGGGTGCGCGGCAAGCACTAGGGCGTCGTGAGGCACCCGCCGGGACTAGCATGCGGATAGGCAGGGACTCCTTCACTGCCCGCCCGCCCTGTGAGGAGCGCACATGTTCGAACGGTTCACCGACCGCGCCCGGCGGGTCGTCGTCCTGGCTCAAGAAGAGGCCAGGATGCTCAACCACAACTACATCGGCACCGAGCACATCCTGCTCGGCCTCATCCACGAGGGCGAGGGCGTCGCCGCGAAGGCCCTCGAGAGCCTCGGCATATCGCTCGAAGGCGTGCGGCAGCAGGTCGAGGAGATCATCGGGCAGGGCCAGCAGGCCCCGAGCGGCCACATCCCGTTCACCCCGCGCGCCAAGAAGGTCCTCGAGCTGAGCCTGCGCGAGGCGCTGCAGCTCGGGCACAACTACATCGGCACCGAGCACATCCTGCTCGGCCTTATCCGCGAGGGCGAGGGCGTCGCCGCCCAGGTGCTGGTCAAGCTCGGCGCCGACCTCAACCGGGTGCGCCAGCAGGTGATCCAGCTACTGTCCGGCTACCAGGGCAAGGAGGCCGCCACCGCCGGCGGTCCGGCCGAGGGCACGCCGTCGACGTCGCTGGTGCTCGACCAGTTCGGCCGCAACTACACGCAGGCAGCTCGCGAGGGCAAGCTCGACCCGGTCATCGGGCGCGAGAAGGAGATCGAGCGGGTCATGCAGGTGCTGTCCCG
>JBJMHZ010000020.1:0-74735 GCA_045807125.1 Frankiaceae bacterium | reverse complement strand
GTGCCACCGCAGCGGGCCGCCAGGCAGCCGGCGAGGGGGACGCGGCCCCGCGCGGAGGGCAGGGCGGCCGCATCCGCTCTGCTCCCCGGCCAGCGGCGCGGCCCGCAAGGGCCACGGGCCACCCGGCGGACCACCGCCCAGCCACCCGCCCGGCCGCCCCGCCCCGCCAGGACGGCGGCCAGGACCGCCCGGGCAGTGCCGCCGCGCCGGCCGCGGGCCAGGAAGCGGCTGCCGCTCGGCGCGCCGACCCGCCGGCTGCGCTGGGCGCTCGCGCTCGTCACCGTCCTGCTCGCCGCGCTCGGCGGCCGGCTCATGCAGCTGCAGGCCTTCGACAGCCGCGCCTACGCCGTCCAGGCCGAGCAGCAGCGACTGCGCACGGTGACCCTCTCGGCCCAGCGCGGCGACATCGTGGACCGCAACGGGGCGGTCCTCGCCACGTCGCTCGACGCCAGGGCCGTCTACGTCGACCCGACTGAGGTGGTCGACCAGGCGAGCACCGCCGCCCGGCTGTCAGCGCTGCTGCACGTGCCGGTCGGCGACCTGCTCGACCGGCTGTCCAAGCGCAACCACTTCCAGTACCTGGCGCACGACGTCACCCCGGCCATGGCCAGGCGCGTCCTCGAGCTGGGGCTGCCGGGCATCGGGGCGCTGCCGGAGCGGCAGCGCGTCTACCCGGGCGGCACCCTGGCCGCCAACCTGGTCGGCGCGGTCGGCGACGACGGCAAGGGCCTCGGCGGGTTCGAGTACGCGCTCGATCGCACGCTGGCCGGTGTCGACGGCGAGCAGACGATGCAGGTCGGCGCCACCGGAACCGCCATCCCCGCCGCGGTCGACGCGCTGCACGACCCCGTCGCCGGCTCGTCGGTCCAGCTCACGATCGACCGCGACATCCAGTACGTGGCGCAGCTGGCCATCGCCAAGCAGGTCCGCCGCACCGGTGCCCAGAGCGGCAGCGTGATCGTCACCGACCCCCGCACCGGCGAGGTGCTCGCGATGGCGACCGCGCCGACGTTCGACCCCAACCGGCTCGCGAGCGCCGACCCGCGCACGCTCGGCAACGCGGCCGTCTCCGACGTGTACGAGCCGGGCAGCGTCAACAAGGTCATCACGTTCTCGGGCGCGCTCCAGGACGGCGTCGTCCGGCCGGGCACGCCGATCACGGTGCCGCCGACGTACCGCGTCGCCGGGCACACCTTCCACGACGCCGAGACGCACGGCACCTTGCACCTGACCGCCACCGGCGTGCTGGCGAAGTCGAGCAACATCGGCACCATCGAGGTGGCCCAGCGGCTCGGCGCCGACCGGCTCTACCACTACCTGCGGGCGTTCGGCTTCGGCCAGCTGACCGGCGTGCGCTTCCCCGGCGAGAGCAAGGGCGTGCTGCCGCCGACCGAGCGCTGGTCAGGCACCACGCTGCCCACGGTGGCGTTCGGGCAGGGCATCTCGGTCACCGCCCTTCAGGTCGCGACCGTGTACGGGACCATCGCCAACGGCGGCGTGCGCGTCACGCCGTCCCTCGTGAAGGGCTTCGTCGACCCGCAGGGCCACCTCAGGGCCGCCGCCGCTCCCGCCGCCCACCGGGTGATCAGCGCCCGCACCGCGCGCCAGGTCTCGGACATGCTCGAGGCGGTGACCACCGACGAGGGCACCGCACCGGCGGCCAGGATCGCCGGCTACCGGGTGGCCGGCAAGACCGGCACCGCGCAGCGGCCGGACGGGCGCGGGGGCTACCACGGCTACACGTCCACGTTCGTCGGCTACGCGCCGGCGGACGCGCCGCAGCTGCTGGTCGAGGTCGTCCTGCAGCGCCCGGTGCACGGGCACTTCGGCGGGGAGGTGGCCGCACCGGTCTTCCACGACGTCATGGCGTACGCGCTGGCCGAGCGCCACGTCGCGCCCACCATGACCCGGCCGCCGGTCGCCCGGCTCACGACCCGCTGACCGGTAGCCTTGTCCATCGTGCCGACGTCGCCCCGACCTCGCCGGGTCGAGCCACGCCCGCTCGCCGGGCTGCGCAGCCTGCTCCCGGGGTCGCGGCTCCTGGCCGGGCCGGGGCAGGGGGCGGCGCTGCCGGTGCTCACCGGCGTCACCCACGACTCGCGTGCGGTGCGGCCCGGCGACCTGTACCTCGCCCGGCCGGGCGAGCGGGCGCACGGCGCCGCGTTCTCGCGGGAGGCGGTGGCGGCCGGGGCCGTGGCGGTGCTCACCGACGACGACGGCGCCGGGCCGGCGACCGCGGCAGGGGTGCCGGTGGTGGTCGTGGCGGACCCGCGGGTGGTGGCCGGGCCGGTGGCGGCCTGGGTGCACGGCAACCCGGCGGACGGGCTGCTCGTGCTCGGCGTGACCGGCACCAACGGCAAGACCACGACCACCTACCTGATCGAGGCCGGCCTGCGGGCCGCCGGTCATGTCACCGGCCTGATCGGCACGGTCGAGACCAGGATCGCCGGCAGCGCGCTGCCGAGCGTGCGGACCACCCCGGAGGCGACCGACCTGCAGGCCCTGTTCGCCGTCATGCGCGAGCGCGGCGTGACGGCGGTCGCGATGGAGGTCTCGAGCCACGCGCTCGCGCTGTCGCGGGTCGACGGCACCCGGTTCGCCGTGTCGGCGTTCACCAACCTGTCGCAGGACCACCTCGACTTCCACGCCGATCTCGAGGACTACTACGCCGCCAAGGCCCGGCTGTTCACCCCCGCGCTGACGCGGACGGGCGTCGCCGACGTGGACGACCCGTACGGCGCGCGGCTCGCCGCGGAGGCGAGCGTGCCGATGGCCACCGTCGCCGCTGGCCGTCCCGCCGACTGGGCGATCTGCGACGTGGCGCTCGCCGCGACCGGCAGCCGGTTCAGCCTCACCGGGCCGGACGGGGCCGCCCGTCCGGTGGCCGTCAACCTTCCGGGCCGGTTCAACGTCGACAACGCGGCGGTCGCGGCCGCGACCCTGGCGGTGGCCGGCGTGCCCGTCGAGGACGCGGTGCGCGGGCTGGGCGCGCTCGACGGCGTACCTGGCCGGATGCAGCGGGTGGACAAGGGGCAGCCGTACATGGCGCTGGTCGACTACGCGCACACGCCCGAGGCGGTCGGAACGCTGCTGGCCGCCCTGCGGCCGGTCACCGGCGGCCGGCTGGTGGTGGTGCTCGGCTGCGGCGGGGACCGCGACCAGGGCAAGCGCCCGCTGATGGGCGCCGCCGCGGCGCTGGGCGCCGACATCGCCGTGCTCACGAGCGACAATCCGCGCTCGGAGGACCCGGCGGCGATCCTCCAGGCGATCCTTGCCGGTGCCGTCGGCGTGCCCGTGGCCGAGCGCGCGGAGGTGCTGGTCGAGCCGGACCGCCGGCGCGCGATCGAGGGGGCGGTCGCGCTCGCGCGGGCCGGCGACACGGTGGTGGTGGCCGGCAAGGGGCACGAGACGGGCCAGGAGGCCGCCGGCCGGACGGTGCCCTTCGACGACCGGGCCGTGCTGGCGGAGGCCATCGATGGCCTCGCCGCGAGCCGTGACGCGGCCGGGACGGCGAGCGGTGCCCCGGGGAGCGCCCCATGACCCGCAAGGTGCGAGGCTTCACGTCGGCCGGACGGCGAGGACGAGTGCGAGGACGCGTGCGAGGACCAGGAGGTGGACCCCGGTGAAGGCTGTGCTGCTCGCGGCGCTCGTCTCGCTGATCGCCTCGCTGCTCGGGACGCCGGCCGCGATCCGCGTCTTCCGCGGCCGTGGCTACGGGCAGCTGATCCGCGAGGACGGGCCCACCTCGCACCACACCAAGCGCGGCACGCCGACGATGGGCGGCACGGTCATCATCCTCGCCACGCTGCTTGGGTACGGGGTCGCGCACCTCGCGACGCTGCAGGGCCTCACCGCGTCCGGCCTGCTCGTGCTCGGCCTCATGACCGGCCTCGGCGCCGTCGGCTTCCTCGACGACTTCATCAAGATCCGCAAGCAGCGCAGCCTCGGGCTCACCAGCACCGCGAAGCTGGTCGGTCAGACGGTGGTGGGCATCGCGTTCGCCGTGCTCGCGCTGCAGTTCCACAGCGGCGGCCGGTACGCGCCGGCGTCCACCCACATCTCCTTCGTCCGCGACGTCACGGCGTTCGGGCTCGGCACGGCCGGGTTCATCGTGTGGGCGCTGCTGATGATCGCGGCGACCTCCAACGGGGTGAACCTCACCGACGGGCTGGACGGCCTCGCGTCGGGCACGTCCAGCATGGTGCTCGGGGCGTACGTCATCATCGCGTTCTGGAAGTTCGGCAACAGCTGCGCGCTCGACCCCGGCACGGCGCACTGCTACGCCGTCCGCGACCCGCTCGACCTCGCGCTGGTGGCCGCGGCCGCGATGGGCGCCTGCTTCGGCTTCCTGTGGTGGAACGCATCGCCCGCCCGCATCTTCATGGGCGACACCGGGTCGCTGGCCCTCGGCGGCGCGCTCGCCGGTCTCGCCGTCACCACGCGCACCGAGCTGCTGCTCGTCGTGCTCGGCGGGCTCTTCGTCGTCGAGACGCTGTCGGTGATGCTCCAGGTGGCGGTCTACAAGACCACCAAGCGACGGGTCTTCAACATGGCGCCGATCCACCACCACTTCGAGCTCGCCGGCTGGAACGAGAACACGGTGATCGTGCGGTTCTGGATCATCGCCGGCCTGGCGGTCGCCTTCGGCCTCGGCGTCTTCTACGCCGAGTTCATCGGGGGCCCGGGGGGCGCATGACGGACGGCGGGGAGGGCGGGCGCCCGCCTCGTCGCCCGCGCCGGCCGGCGTCGTGCTGCTCCGCCGCGCAAGCTCTCGCGCGACACGCGCCGCACGTCCCTGTCGTGGGCGCCGCGGCATCGGAGACTGGCGACATGTCCGACGTGATGGCGACCGCTGCCGGCGCGAGGCGCCGGTGACCCGGGCGGCCTCCCCGCGGGTGCCGCTGCTGCAGCGTCCGCTCACCTCGTACTACCTCGTCGTCGGCAGCACCATGCTGCTGCTCGTCGTCGGGCTGGTCATGGTGCTCTCGGCGTCGAGCGTCATGTCGTTCACCCGCTCCGGCTCGTCGTTCTCGGTCTTCGACCGCCAGGCGGTGTGGGCCGGGCTCGGCGTCCCGGCCTTCTGGATCGCGAGCCGGCTGCCGGCCCGCGCCTTCCGCGCGCTCGGCTACCCGCTGCTCATCGCCTCGATCGGGCTGCTCGGGCTCGTGCCGTTCCTCGGTGCCGCGCACTACGGCGCGACCCGCTGGCTCGACGTCGGACCGATCCAGCTGCAGCCGAGCGAGCTCGCGAAGCTCGGGCTGCTGCTCTGGGGCGCCGACCTGTTCGTGCGCAAGCAGCGGCTGCTCGGCGACTGGCGGCACCTGCTCGTGCCGTTCGTGCCCGTCGTCGTCCTGCTCGTGGTGCTCGTGATGGCCGGGCGCGACCTCGGCAGCTCGATCGTCCTGCTGGTGCTGGCGTTCTCGTTGCTCTGGGTCGTCGGCGCGCCCGGTCGGGTGATGGCCTCGCTCACCACCTGCTGCCTCAGCGGCGTGGCGATGCTGGCCGTCCTCGAGCCGTACCGGCTGCGCCGGGTCACCGCGTTCCTGCACCCCGACCGGGACCCGAGCGGGGCGAGCTACCAGTTGCTGCAAGGCCTGTACGCGCTGGGCTCCGGCGGCTGGTTCGGCGTGGGGCTCGGGGCCAGCAGGCAGAAGTGGCAGTACCTGCCCAACGCCTACACCGACTTCATCTTCGCCATCATCGGCGAGGAGCTGGGGCTCGTGGGCTGCCTCGCCGTCATCCTGCTCTTCGCCGCGCTCGCCTACGCCGGCGTCCGCATCGCCGGCCGCACCACCGACCCGTTCAGCCGGCTGGTGGCCGGTGCGGTCACCACCTGGATGCTCGGGCAGGCGATCATCAACATGGGCGCGGTCACCAAGCTGCTGCCGGTCACCGGCATCACGCTGCCGCTGATCTCCTTCGGAGGCACCTCGCTCGTGATCACCATGGTCGCGCTCGGCGCGCTCGCCGGCATCGCACGGCGGGAGCCGGGCGCGGCGGAGGCGCTGGCCGCTCGCGAGCCGCTGCTGCACCGGCTGCGCTGGTGGAGCCGCCGGCCGTCGACCGTTACGTTCGTCGAGCGCTGAGTCGATCCCGGAGGCGGTGCAGGTGCACGTGGTCGTCGCCGGCGGTGGCACCGCCGGCCACGTCAACCCGGCGCTCGCGGTGGCCGACGCGCTGCGCAGGGCGGACGGCGCCATCGGGGTGACGATGCTCGGCACGGCCACCGGGCTCGAGGCCGAGCTGGTGCCCGCGCGGGGCTACGAGCTGGCCGAGATCCCGCGGGTCCCGCTGCCGCGGCGGCTCACGCCCGCGCTCGCCGTCCTCCCGCTGCGGGTGGTCGAGGCCGTCCGCGCGGCCGGCGCCGCGCTCGACCGGGTGAAGGCCGACGTCGTCGTCGGGTTCGGCGGCTACGTCGCGCTCCCCGCCTACCTCGCCGCGCGGCGCCGGGGCACGCCGATCGTCGTGCACGAGGCCAATGCCAGGCCGGGCCTGGCCAACCGGGTCGGCGCCAGGTTCGCGACCCACGTCGCGGTGAGCTTCCCCGGCACGCGGCTGCCGCACGCGCGCTACGTCGGCATCCCGCTGCGGCGTGCGGTCGCCGACCTCGACCGGGCTGCGCAGCGAGCGCATGCCCGCGCGACGTTCGGCCTGCACCCCGACCGGCCGACCCTGCTCGTCACCGGCGGCTCGCAGGGCGCGAGGCGGATCAACGAGGCGGCCGTCGCCGCCGCGCCGGCTCTCGCCGCGGCCGGCGTCCAGGTGCTGCATCACGCCGGCCGCGACCACGCCGCCGGCGTCGAGCAGTCGCTCGGCGGCGCGCACCGCCCTGAACCGGGCGCCCCGCCGTACGTGGTGCTGCCGTACATCGAGCGGATGGAGCTGGCCTACGCGGCCGCGGACCTCGCGGTCTGCCGAGCGGGCGCGATGACCTGCGCGGAGCTGGCGGCGGTGGGCCTGCCCGCTGCTTACGTGCCGCTCGCCCACGGCAACGGCGAGCAGCGGCTCAACGCCCAGCCGGTGGTGGCGGCCGGTGGCGGCCTGCTGATCCCCGACGACGAGCTGGACGCGGCCCGGCTGGTAGCCACCGTCGTGCCGCTGTTGGCCGACCCCGACCGGCTGGCGGCGATGTCGCGGGCGGCGGCGGCGCACGGCCGCCGCGGGGCCGACGACGAGCTCGCGCGCCTCGTCGTCGCGGCGGCCGGCTCGCGGGGCGGTCGATGACGGCGGCACCCGGCGACCCGCCGCCGGCCGTCGCCGAGCTGGGCCGGGTCCACCTCGTCGGCATCGGCGGCGCCGGGATGAGCGGCATCGCGCGCATCCTGCTGGCCCGCGGCGTGCAGGTCTCGGGCAGCGACGCGCGGGACTCGGTGACGCTGACCGCCCTGCGCGCGCTCGGCGCCCGCGTCGAGGTCGGGCACGACGCCGCGCACCTCGGCGACGCCGACACGGTCGTGGTCTCCAGCGCCATCCGCGAGTCCAACCAGGAGCTCGCGGCCGCGCGGGCCCGCGGGTTGCGGGTGATGCCGCGGGCGGCCGCGCTCGCCGCGCTGATGCACGGCACCGTCGGCGTCGCCGTCGCGGGCACCCACGGCAAGACGACCACCACGTCGATGATCACGGTGGCGCTCTACCGGTGCGGAGCCGACCCGTCGTTCGTCATCGGGGCCGACCTCAACGAGCCGGGCTCAGGGGCGCACCACGGCAGCGGCGAGGCCTTCGTCGCCGAGGCGGACGAGAGCGACGGCTCGTTCCTGCTGCTCGCCCCGCATGCGGCCGTCGTCACCAACGTCGAGCTCGACCACACCGACCGCTACGGCAGCCTCGACGAGCTGCGCGCCGCGTTCGCCGCGTTCGTCGAGCGGGTGGAGCCGTCCGGGTTCGTCGTGACCTGCGCCGACGACGACGGCGCCCGCCGCGTGGCCGCCGTCGCCCGCGCCCGCGGGCTCCCGGTGCTCACGTACGGCACGGCTGCCGACGCCGACGTCCGGCTCGAGGCGCTCCGCCTCACCGGCGCGGGCAGCCGCGCCGAGGTGGTGTGGGCCGGCCGGCGCCTCGGCGAGCTGGCCCTGCAGGTGCCAGGGCGGCACAACCTGCTCGACGCGGCCGCCGCGCTGGCGGTCGTCGTACGGCTCGGCTGCTCGTTCGCCGACGCGGCCGGCGGTCTCGCCGGTTTCACCGGCGCCCGCCGGCGGCTCGAGCTGAAGGGCAGCGCCGGCGACGTGCGGGTGTACGACGACTACGCGCACAACCCGACGAAGGTGCGGGCCGCGCTGGAGGCCGGCCGGCTGCTGGCCGGCGACGGGCGCCTGCTGGTGGCGTTCCAGCCCCACCTGTACAGCCGGACGGCGGACTTCCACGCCGAGTTCGGCGCCGCGCTCGGGCTCGCCGACGAGGTCGTCGTCATGGACGTCTACGCCGCCCGCGAGGACCCGGTGCCGGGCGTCACCGGGCAGCTGGTGGCCGACGCGGTGCCGCTGCCGCCGGACCGGGTCGCGTTCTGCCCGTCCTGGTCGGCGGTCGCCGGGGAGCTGGTGCGCCGGGCCAGGCCGGGCGATCTGGTGATGACGATCGGCGCCGGCGACGTGACGATGCTCGGCCCCGAGGTGCTCGCCCTGCTGCGGGAGGAGCGGTGACGGCGCGCGGGTCGACCGACCGCCGCCAGCCCCGCGGGTCGGCAGCCCGGCGCCTCGCCGCCCGGATCCGCCGGCGCCGGCTGGTGGCCGTCCGCCCGCTGCTGCTGGCCGCCGCCGGCTGCGCGGTCGCCGGCCTCGCGGCGTGGGCCCTGCTGGGCAGCAGCCTGCTCGGGGTGCACCGGGTGACGGCGGCCGGCACCCGGCGGCTGGCGCCAGCCACGGTCCTGGGCGCCGCCCGCGTCCCCGGTCACCACCCGCTCGCCACCCTCGACACGGCGGCGATCGCGCGCCGGGTGGCGGCCCTGCCGGCCGTCGCCACGGTCCACGTCGTGCGGGACTGGCCGCGCACCGTGCGGGTGGTCGTCACCGAGCGGGTAGCGGTTGCCGTGGTCGCGCACGGTGACGGCTACCGCCTCGTCGACGCCGGGGGAGTGCCGTTCTGGCCGGTCGCGTCGCGCCCGCCCCGGCTCCCGCTGCTGCAGGTGCGCGCGGCCGCCAGCGGCGACCCGGCCACGAGGGCCGCCCTCGCCGTGCTGGCGGCGCTGCCCCAGCAGGTGCGCCGGCAGGTCAGCACGATAGAGGCGCCGACGCCGGCCAAGGTGGAGCTGCTGCTGCGCCGCGGGCGGGCGGTCAAGACCGTGGTGTGGGGCACGCCGGGGGACGGGATCCGCAAGGCCGCCGTCCTCGCCGCGCTGCTGCGCCGGCCGGGCCACGTCTACGACGTCAGCACGCCGAGCATCGCCACCATCCGCTGAGACCGGCCGGTTCGTCCCCCCGTGCCCCGTGCCGCGTCCCCCATCCGTGCGGCCGGCGCCGCTCACCGGCGCTCGCGATCATCGCCTCGCGCGACGCGCGCCGCTTCCGGCGCCGCACCGGAAGCGGCGCGACGCGCCCGGCCCCGCACCGGCGCGTTCGCTTGCATGCGACCAGCGGCTTGCCTACTGTCCGCGACAGCCCACAGGTTGACATAACTGTTTACCTCAACTTGAGGGTGAGGGTCGGTAGGACGGCCGCGACACGCCGGTGCAGCAAGCCGGGCGGTCCGTCCGACCCGGTCCGCCGACTTCCCCGGCCCCGTCAAGGCCGGTCGGCCCGCCGCGGTCGGCTCGGCACCCCCTCCGAACGGAAGGCGCGCGAGGTGGCAGCTCCGCAGAACTACCTGGCGGTGATCAAGGTCGTCGGCATCGGCGGCGGCGGCGTCAATGCCGTCAACCGCATGATCGAGGTCGGGCTCAAGGGCGTCGAGTTCATCGCCATCAACACCGACGCCCAGGCGTTGCTGATGAGCGACGCCGACGTCAAGCTCGACGTCGGCCGCGAGCTCACGAGGGGGCTCGGCGCCGGCGCCGACCCCGAGGTCGGCCGCAAGGCGGCCGACGACCACCGGGACGAGATCGAGGAGGTGCTGAAGGGCGCCGACATGGTCTTCGTCACCGCCGGGGAGGGCGGCGGCACCGGTACCGGCGGCGCGCCCGTGGTCGCCAGGGTCGCGAAGAGCCTCGGCGCGCTCACCATCGGCGTGGTCACCCGGCCGTTCACCTTCGAGGGGCGGCGGCGCGCCGGCCAGGCCGAGACCGGCATCGACGAGCTGGCCGCCGAGGTCGACACGCTGATCGTCATCCCGAACGACCGGCTGCTCTCGATCAGCGACCGGACGATCAGCATGATCGAGGCCTTCCGCCAGGCCGACCAGGTGCTGCTGTCCGGCGTGCAGGGCATCACCGACCTGATCACCACGCCCGGCCTGATCAACCTCGACTTCGCCGACGTGAAGTCGGTCATGAGCAACGCCGGCTCCGCCCTCATGGGCATCGGCTCGGCGCGCGGCGACGAGCGCGCGGTCGCCGCCGCGGAGATGGCCATCTCCAGCCCGCTGCTCGAGGCGTCGATCGACGGCGCGCACGGCGTCCTGCTGTCCATCGCGGGCGGCTCCGACCTCGGCCTGTTCGAGATCAACGAGGCCGCTCAGCTGGTCGCCGACGCTGCCCACCCCGAGGCCAACATCATCTTCGGCGCGGTCATCGACGACGCGCTCGGCGACGAGGTGCGGGTCACCGTCATCGCCGCCGGCTTCGACGGTGGCCGGCCGGCCCCGCTGCGCCAGGAGAGCCGCCGCCGCGAGCAGGCCGTCCCTGCCTCGCCGGCCGCCGAGCCGGCCAGGAGCGAGGGCCGGCGCGACGTCGTCGAGCTGCCCAAGGAGCCGGTCACCGTGGCGGCCGGGCCGCGCGAGCCGGCCCGGCCGGTCGCGGAGCCGCCGGCGCATGCGCCCACGCAGCCGGTGCGCCGCGAGCAGCCGGTCGGTGGCGCGCCGTGGCGGCCCCAGGAGCCGGTGGCGCCCCGCCGCACGATCGTGTTCGACGACGCCGACGACCTCGACGTCCCCGACTTCCTCAAGTAGGCGCGCGATCAGGTGCGAGCGGTGGCCCTCGGCGGCGGTGTCACCGCGGTGGTCACCGACCGCCGCGGCGGCACGAGCGCGCCGCCGTACGCCGGCCGCAACCTGGCCCTGCACGTGGGCGACGATCCGGCGCGGGTCGTCGCCAACCGGGAGCTGACCGCCGCCGAGCTCGGGCGCCCGCTTGCCGGCTTCGCCTGGATGGAGCAGGTGCACGGCGCCGAGGTCGTGGCCGTCGGGGAGGCGCCGGCCGTCCCCCTGGCCGGCGCCGACGGGCTCGTGACCACCACGCCCGGCACCGTGCTGACGGTGCTGGTCGCCGACTGCGCACCGGTGCTGCTCGCCGACCCGGTCGCCGGCGTGGTGGGGGCGGCTCATGCCGGGCGGGCCGGCCTGGCGCTGGGCGTGCTCGCGCGGGTGGTCGCCGCGATGAACGACCTCGGCGCCGACCCGGCGCGGACGATCGCCCACGTCGGTCCCTGCCTCTGCGCCGCCCATCACGAGGTCCCGGAGCGGATGCGCACCGACGTGGCGGCGGCGGCCCCCGGCTCGGCGGCCGAGACGCCGGCCGGCCGGCCGGCGGTCGACCTGCGCGCCGGCCTCGCCCGCCAGCTTGCCGATGCCGGCGTGCGCCGGTGCTCGGTCGACCCTGCCTGCCCGGCGGAGGATCTCGAGCTGTACTCCCACCGCCGCGACGGCGTGACCGGCCGGTTCGCCGGGCTGGTCTGGCTGGGCGAGCGGTGAGCCGCCGCGAGGAGCTGGCCGCCAACCTGGCGGCCTTGCGGGCCCGCCTGGCCGGCGCGTGCGCGGCCGCCGGCCGCGACCCGGCCGGCGTGACGCTCGTCGCGGTGAGCAAGACCCGGCCCGCCACCGACGTGCGGCTGCTGGCCGGGCTCGGCGTGCGCGACGTCGGGGAGAACCGCGACCAGGAGGCGGCCCCCAAGGCCGCCGAGCTCGCCGATCTCGAGCTGAGCTGGCACTTCATCGGGCAGCTGCAGACCAACAAGTGCCGCTCGGTCGCCGGCTACGCCGCCGTGGTCCACTCGCTCGACCGGCCGCGGCTGGTCGCTGCCCTCGGCCGCGAGGCGGTGCGGGCCGACCGGGAGATCACCGCGCTCGTGCAGGTGTCGCTGGACGAGCGCGCTGACCCCGTGGGCCGCGGCGGGGTGGCGCCCGGCGAGGCCGGCCGGCTCGCCGACCTAGTCGCCTCGACGGCCGGCCTGCGCCTCGGCGGCGTGATGGCGGTGGCGCCGGCCGACGCCGACCCCGACCCAGCCTTCGCCCTGCTGGCCGAGGTGGCCGCGGCCGTGCGCGCCGTGCATCCGGGCGCCACCGCGGTCTCGGCCGGCATGAGCGGCGACCTGGAGAGCGCGATCCGGCACGGCGCGACCCACGTGCGTGTCGGCACGGCGTTGCTCGGCCGTCGGGCGCCCGCGGTCCGGTAGGGTCGCCTCGAGCGGCTGGGCACGCCTGCGGCGCACCCGGCCGACGCATACCTCGCCCCGGAGGACGGTCGATGGCTGGCGCGCTGCGCAAGATGGGTCTCTACCTCGGCATCGTCGAGGACGACGAGGCCTACGACGAGGAGTACGACCCGTACGAGGTCGACGAGCAGCCGGCCCGCCGGGAGCCGCTCCGCGCCGGCGCGGCGCCGTCGCCCGCGCGCCCGCTCGACGATCGCGGCGGCCGGCTGGCCGTCGACCACTACCGCGTCACCACGGTCCCCCGAGCCGCGGAGGCGGCGGAGCCGACCTACCGGATCACCACGCTGCACCCCCGCACCTACAACGAGGCGCGCACCATCGGCGAGAACTTCCGCGACGGCACGCCGGTCATCATCAACCTCACCGAGATGGACGACGGCGACGCCAAGCGCCTCGTCGACTTCGCCGCCGGGCTCATCTTCGGCCTGCGTGGCAGCATCGAGCGCATCACCAACAAGGTGTTCCTGCTCTCGCCCGCCAACGTCGACGTCACGGCCGAGGACAAGGCGAGGATCGCCGAGGGTGGGTTCTTCAACCAGAGCTAGGAGACCGGTGCCGATCACCTCCACGGCGACCAGCGCTCCCTTCCGGCGGAGGGCGGCCTGATGCACGTCCTCGCGTCCGTCCTCATCTACCTGACCTGGGCCTACCTGGCGCTGTTCTTCATCCGCATGGTGATGAGCTGGATCTTCGTCTTCGCGCCGAACTTCCGGGCGAGCGGCGCGGTCGCGGTCCTGCTCGAGATCACGTTCACGCTCACCGACCCGCCGTTGCGCTTCCTGCGGCGGCTGATCCCCCCGCTGCGCATCGGCAACGTCGGGATCGACCTGGCCTTCATCGTCGTCGTCGCGGTGCTGTACGCGCTCGCCCGCGCGGTGTGGCCCACCCTAGGATGATCGCGATGGTCGACACCCCCAGCCGATCGTGCCGTCGCCGGCGAGCCGCCGGCCCGTTGCCGAGGTGACCCCGATGCCACTCACACCGCAGGACGTCCACAACAAGGAGTTCAGCTCCCAGCGCGGCCTGCGCAAGGGCTACGACGAAGACGAGGTCGATGCCTTCCTCGACGAGGTCGAGGCCGAGCTAGGGCGGCTGCACACCGAGAACAACGACCTGCGGGCGCGGGTCACGACGCTCCAGCAGCAGCTGGCCAGCGCGCCGGCGGCCGGCCCGGCCACGATCCAGCAGGCCGCCGCGCCGGCCCCGCCGCCGGCCGCCGCGCCGAGCGCGGAGGGCGCCGACCAGGCAGCCCTGCGCACCCTCCAGATGGCCCAGCGCACCGCCGACCAGGCGATCGCCGAGGCCAGGGCCGAGGCCGACAAGCACCTCGCGGAGGCGCGCACCAGGGCCGCCGCGATCGAGCGCGAGGCCCAGCAGCGCCACGAGGCGACGGTGGGCGAGCTCGACCGGCGCAAGACCGAGCTGGAGGCCAGGGTGGAGAGCCTGCGCGCGTTCGAGCGCGAGTACCGCACCCGGCTCAAGGCCTACCTGGAGAACCAGCTCCGCGAGCTGGAGGGCAGCCGCGGCGACGGCGGGCAGGGCCGGCCGGCCCCCGGGCAGCCGAACGCGACCAGCGCGCTCGGTGGACCCGGCGCGCCCGCTCCTCCAGGCGCACCCGGTGCGCCAGGCGGGGCGCCCGCCGGCGTCCCCGGCCTGGTGCCCCCCGGCGGCACCCCGGGCCGCGCGCCCGGCTCGATGGCCGGCGCCGTCCCGGCCACGCCGCCAGGGCCGCCGCCGCCCAACCCCTACCCGCAGCGGACGGACGCGGCGGCCAACCCCTACGTGGGGCGCCCCGCCGGGCAGCCGTTCGTCGGCTCGGCCGGCGAGCCGTCTGCGCCACCGCGCGAGGCCGGCCGCATGGAGGTCGAGAGCGAGGGGCCGGAGCCGGCCGGGCCGTGACCCGCCCGCGCCCGACGACCTCCAGGGGGAGCTGAGCCCGTGATCCTCATCAGCGGCGTGCTGGTGTTCCTCGCCGCCGGCCTGCTCGTCGACGGCGTGTTCTTCACCGGCGACCAGGCCGGCACGCCCTGGCAGATCTGGGTCTCGATCGGGGTCAGCGCGGGGGCCGCGGCGCTCCTCGTCGCCGGCGCTCTGCGCGAGCGGGGCCGCCGCCCGCAGGTCGCCGGTGCCGACGACGGGCCCGGCGCCGCGACGGTCGCGGCCGAGACGATCCGGATCGCCAGGCCGGCCGAGCCGCCGGCCGCGCCCGCGGCGGGATCCCTACCAGCCGGCACCGACGCGCCGCCGCCGGCCGAGTCGCGGTCGCCGGCGGTCGCCGGCGCCGCCCTCGCGGCCGGCGTCGAGGTGCTGGTCGTGCCGGGGCGGCCGCGCTACCACGTCGCGGGATGCCGCTACCTCGAGGGGCGCGGCCCGCAGCCGCTCGAGGTGGGGGAGGCGCGGACGGCCGGCTACACGCCGTGCGGCGCCTGCCGGCCCGACGAGGCCATCGCCGGCGCCGGCCCGGCGGTGCCGGCCCCGCCGGTCCAGGACGGCCCGGTGGGCCCCGCCAGCGCCGTCACCGGCGCTCCGGGGCCCGGCGAGGTGGCACCGGCATCGGCATCGGTCGCGCCGGTGGCTGCGGGGCCGTCGGCCGAGGCCGCCGACGAGACCGTCGACGAAGCGGAGGAGGCGCTCGACGAGGCTGAGGAGGCCGCCGACGTGCCGGTCGCTGCGGCGGCCGGGCCGCCGGTCGTCCTCGTCCGGGGTCGCTACCACCGCCCGGACTGCCGCTACGTCAGCGTGGCCACCGAGAGCCGCGAGGTGAGCAGGGCGGCCGCCCGCGCCGAGGGGGCCCTGCCCTGCGGGGTCTGCCTGCCCTGACGGCGAGCCGGTGCCTGGCCGCGCTGGGCCGGTGATCGTCCGGGTCGGCGCGGTCAGTGCCGCTCAGTGCCGCTCAGTGCCGGTTGCGGAACGGGTCCCGCGCCGGCGGCTGCGGCATCGTCACCCGGTTGCCCTCGACCGGCAGGCCGGACAGCGCGAGCACCCTGCCGAGGATCGACGTGGTCGTCTCGCCGGCCGCCACGCCGGCCTTGGTGACCATCGCGCGGTAGATCGTGCAGTAGTGCTTCACCGGCGTGTCGTAGCTCCAGTCCACCGAGCCGAGGTGCACGGCGCTGCCGTGCCCGCCGGTCGGGCCGTCCCACGGCCCGCTCCAGATCTGGATGCCGGCCGGACCGGCCGACAGGTGCCCGCCGATGCTGACGTCCTGGCGCTGAGCGGCCTGGAGCAGCTGGCGGGCCTCCCGCTCCTGGAGCACGATCGCGGGCCGTACGTGGCTGGACAGCGCAGGCACGGCGACGGCATGCGGGTTCAGGCGCAGGCCGCCGGCCGCGCTGTGCGCGGACAGCGAGAGAGGTGCGACGGACACCTGGGCCTCCGCGAAGCTCGGGGCGGACGCTTCGGGGCGTTGCTCCCTACGGAGCAGTCGTCCCTGTGGCATTGAGAGCATCGGCAGCGGACGACCATCAGCTTGATTCCGCTGATCGGGTGGAAATGCGCAGGTGAGCAAGCGGCCCGGCGGCCGCCGGGCCGGTCAGGCGCCGGCCATCCGCAGCCAGAACGTCAGCCCGAGATCGGGCTCGGCGTGCGGCTTGAGCCGCGCGAGCGGCGCGCCCTCGCTCACCGACGTGGCGAGGACCTCGGCGGCGAGGGTGGCCGCGCCGCCCCGCAGCGCGCCGGCCAGCTCGTCGTCCGCGCTCGTCCACCACAGCTCGATGCGGTCGGTGACGTCGAGGCCGGTGCCCTTGCGCGCCTCCTGCACCAGCCTGACCACGTCGCGCAGCAGCCCGGCCCGGCGCAGCTCCGGCGTGATCCGCGTGTCGAGCGCGACCGACAGGCCACCCTCGCTGGCGACGGCGTACCCCTCGCGGGGAGCCTCACTGATGATGACGTCATCGCGCGCCAGCGTTATCGGCTCGCCGTCGAGCTCGAAGGCCACGGCCCCTCGTGAGGCCGCCTCCGCGATGCGAGCCGGGTCGGCAGCGGTGATGGCCGCGGCGACCTCCTTGGTCCGCGAGCCGAAGCGCTTGCCGAGGGTGCGGAAGTTCGGCTTCACCTGGGTGTCGAGCACGTGGACCAGCGCGTTGAGCGGCCCTTCGCCTTCGACGTTGAGCTCATCGCAGGCGATGCGACGCAGTTCATCCGGCACGGCCTGCCAGGCGAGATCGAAGACGGACAACCATGACAGCGGCTGGCGGTTCTTGATGCCGGACTGCGCCCTTGCCTGCCGGCCGAGCTCGACGACCCGCCGGACCAGCGCCATCTGGGTGGCGAGCTCGTCGTCGACGAGCGACCCGTCGACCCGCGGCCAGTCCCGCAGGTGCACCGAGTCCGGCAGGTCGTCCCACACGTCGGCGACGAGCCGCTGGTGCACCTCGTCGGTCACGAACGGCACGAAGGGCGCCATCAGCCGGGTGAGCACCTCGAGGCACTCGTGCAGGGTGGCGAGGGCCGCCGGGTCGCCGTCCCAGAAGCGGCGGCGGGAGCGGCGCACGTACCAGTTCGAGAGGTCGTCGACGAGCTCGGCGATCCGCCGCCCGGCGCGCACCGTGTCGTACGCCTCGAGCCCGGCGTCGACCTCGAGCACCGTCCGGTGCAGCTCGGACAGCGCCCAGCGGTCGAGCAGCGGCCGGTCGGCCAGCTCCGGTGCCGGGTCGCCCGGCGTCCACCCGCTCGCCCGCGCGTAGAGCACGAGGAACGACGCGGTGTTCCAGTAGGTGAGGAGCACCTTGCGGACGATCTCCTCGAGCACCTCGTGCCCGACCCGGCGGACCGACCACGGGTTGCCGCCGCAGAGCATGAGCCAGCGCACGGCGTCGGCCCCGTGCCGCTCGAAGAGCTCGAACGGGTCGAGGACGTTGCCGAGGTGCTTGCTCATCTTGCGGCCCTGCTCGTCGAGGATGTGCCCGAGGCAGAGCACGGTCTCGTACGCCGACCGGTCGAAGATCAGCGTGCCGACCGCCATCAGCGTGTAGAACCAGCCGCGGGTCTGGTCGATCGCCTCGGCGATGAACTGCGCCGGGTAGTTGGCCTCGAACTCCTCGACCCCGCGGTGCGGGTAGCCGTGCTGGGCGAACGGCATCGCCCCCGAGTCGTACCAGGTGTCGATCACCTCGGGAACGCGGGTCGCCGGCGCGCCGCAACCCCCGTGCGGGCAGGCGAACGAGACCTCGTCGACGTACGGCCGGTGCGGGTCGAGGTCGGCGAGGTCGCGGCCGGCCAGCTCGCCGAGCTCGGCCCGCGAGCCGACCGCGGTGAGGTGACCGGCCGCGCAGCGCCAGATCGGCAGCGGCGTGCCCCAGTACCGACTGCGCGAGAGCGCCCAGTCGATGTTGTTCTCCAGCCAGTCGCCGTAGCGGCCGGTGCGGATCGTGGGCGGGTGCCAGTCGGTGCGGGCGTTCTCGGCGAGCAGCTTGTCCTTGATCGCCGTGGTGCGGATGAACCAGGACGGCAGCGCGTAGTACAGCAGGGGCGTGTCGCAGCGCCAGCAGTGCGGATAGCTGTGCTCGTGCCTGGTGGCCCGCAGCAGCAGGCCGCGGTGGCGCAGGTCGTCGACGATGACCGGGTCGGCCGCCTTGAAGAACAGGCCGCCGACGAGCGGCAGGTGCTCGTCGAACCTGCCGTCGGGGCGCACCGGGTTGACCACCGGCAGCCCGTAGCGGCGGGCGACGGCGAGGTCGTCCGCGCCGAACGCGGGAGCCTGGTGGACGAGGCCGGTGCCGTCCTCGGTCGTGACGTAGTCGGCCACCCCGACGTAGTGCGCGCTCGAGCCCTCGGGGAACGCGACGACGTCGAACGGCCGGCGGTACGCGGTGCGCTCGAGCTCGCGGCCCGGCATCGTGGCGAGCACCTCGTACGGCGCCTCGCCGAGCACGGCGCCGAGCAGCGGCTCGGCGATCACCAGCGTCTCGTCGCCGGCGCGCACGACGGCGTACGTCACGTCGGGGTGCACCGCTACCGCGGTGTTGCTGATCAGCGTCCACGGCGTCGTCGTCCAGACCAGCAGGCTGGCCTTGCCGGCCCACGGGCCGGACTCCACCGGGAAGCGGACGTAGACGCTCGGGTCGGTCACGGTGAGGTAGCCCTGGGCGACCTCGTGGTCGGACAGGCCGGTGCCGCAGCGCGGGCAGTACGGCGTCACCCGGTGGTCCTGGACGAGCAGCCCGGCCTCGAAGATCGTCTTCAGCGACCACCAGACGCTCTCGACGTACTCGTCGCTCATCGTCCAGTACGCGCCGTCGAGATCGGCCCAGTACCCCATCCGGCGCGACATGTCCTCCCACTCGCTCACGAAGCGCTGCACGGACTCGCGGCACTTCGCGTTGAACTCGGCGACGCCGTACGCCTCGATGTCCTGCTTGCCGGAGAAGCCGAGCTCCTTCTCGACGGCGAGCTCAACGGGCAGGCCGTGGCAGTCCCAGCCGCCGCGGCGCGGCACGTGGTAGCCCTTCATCGTGCGGAAGCGGGGAAACAGGTCCTTGAAAGCGCGAGCCTCGACGTGGTGCGTGCCCGGCTTGCCGTTGGCGGTCGGCGGCCCCTCGTAGAACACCCACAACGGGCCGCCGTCGGTGGCGGCGAGCGAGCGCTCGAATACCTTGCCGTCGCGCCAGCGCTCGAGCACGGTCCGCTCGAGGGCTGGCAGGTCGACCTGGGCCGGCATCGCGCGCAGGCCCGACCTGGTGGCGCCGGTGCCGTCGCGGGGGGTGCGGTCGGGCTCGCCCGTCGGGTGCTTCGTCACTGCTCCGCCTGTCATGCGATCCCGGCGGAGGGACGAGGTGGCCGGCCGTGCCGGACCCCGCGGTACCACCCTCCTTGGGCGCGTGCCTGGCGCCCCTCTCGTCGTCGCGGGCCGGGTCTACTGGGCGCTCGGGCGCCGTTCTTCCGGCGGCTCGGGGTGATCTTCGCGCCGGGCTCGCCCCCGGGCTCCCACCGTCCCCGGATCGCTCTGCGCTGCTGCCGGCGCTACTCGTCCCGTCACTGCCTGCTCCGCGCTGGCGATCGTAGCAATGCGCCCGCTCGGCCCGGAAATGGAAATCGCTGATCGGCGTGGCATCGGCTAAGGTGACGGCTCCGGGAAAGGGGGGCCGCCTCGGGAAGCGATGGGCGGCGCGCCGCGTTGCCGGGGAGACAAGCCGGGCTTATCCTGCCTGGACTTCGATGATCATGCGGAAGTCGTCCCGTCCCGTGCGGGACGCCCATTTTTTATGGGGGCGAGGACGATGGCAGGCAAGAGGGCCACGGCGAGCGCGCCCGTGTCGGCAGCGGCCAAGGCGACCGCCAGGACGACCAGGGCCGCTGACAAGGAGACGAAGCCGGCGAAGGCGCCGGCCAAGGCCGCGCCGGCCGCGTCGAAGAGCCCCTCGAAGGCACCGGCGAAGGCCGCCTCGAAGGCACCGGCCAAGGCGCCTGCGAGGGCGGCGACCAGCAAGGCCGCCGCCAAGGTCCCGGCCAAGGCCCCCGCCAAGGACGCATCGAAGGACGCGGCGGCGAAGGTCACCGCTAAGGCAGCGCCGGCCAAGGCAGCGCCGGCCAAGGCAGCGCCGGCCGCCAAGGCACCCGCCAAGAGCGCGACCAAGGCGCCCGCGAAGGCCCCGGCCCCGGCCGCGTCGAAGGCACCGGCCAAGGCGCCCGCGAAGGCCCCGGCCCCGGCCGCGTCGAAGGCACCGGCCAAGGCGCCCGCGAAGGCCCCGGCCAAGTCGGCGCCCGCACGGCCGGCCACCCGGCCGGACGAGGATCCGTGGACGGCGCAGGAGCTCGCCGAGATCAGGAGCGAGCTCGACGCCCAGGCCGCCGAGCTGCGCGGCGAGATCGCCGACGCGGAGCAGAGCTGGGCAGAGCAGCTGCGCGACTCCGGCGAGGGCGCCGGCGACGACCAGGCCGACGCGGGCACCAAGACCTTCGAGCGCGAGCACGAGCTGTCGCTCGCGTCCAACACCAGGGAGCTGCTCGCCCAGGTCGAGCGGGCCCTCGTGCGGCTCGACGCCGGCACGTACGGCATCTGCGAGAGCTGCGGCAACCCGATCGGGAAGGCCCGCCTGCAGGCGTTCCCGCGTGCCACGCTGTGCGTGTCATGCAAGCAGCGCGAGGAGCGTCGCTGAGCGAGCCCGACCGAGCAGGGCGGCCGGCCGCGTCGCACCAGCCCTCGGCCCGCACGGTGGGGCTGCTGACCGTGGTCGCCGTCGTCGTGCTCGTCGCCGACCTCATCAGCAAGATCGAGATCGTCCGGCACCTCGAGCCGGGGGCCTACGTCGACGTCGTCGACGGCGTCCTGCGGCTGACGCAGGCGCGCAACCCAGGCGCCGCCTTCTCCATCGGCACGGGGCAGACCGCGCTGTTCGCGCTCGTCGCGGTGGCCGTGATCGTCGCGATCGTGCGGACCGCCCGCCGGTTGTCCAGCACCGGGTGGGCGGTCACGCTCGGGCTGCTGCTCGGCGGCGCGCTCGGCAACCTGATCGACCGGGTCTTCCGGGCACCGGCGCCGTTCCGCGGCTACGTCGTCGACTGGATCAAGCTGCCGCACTGGCCGATCTTCAACCTGGCCGACTCGGCGATCGTCTGCGGCGGCGCGCTCGCGGTGCTGCTGGCCGCCAGGGGCATCGACGTCGACGGCCGGCGCCGCGACCCCGGCCTGCCCGGCGACGCCGAGCATGCCGGTGACGGCGACGCCTCGGCATACTCGGAGCGTGACTGACCGCCGCACCCTCCCGGTGCCGGACGGCCTCGACGGCCTGCGCCTCGACGCCGCCGTCGCCAGGCTGTTCGGGCTGTCCCGCACCGCGGCCGCGGACATCATCGAGGCCGGCCTCGCCACCGTCGACGGCGCGGCGTGCGGCAAGTCCGACCGGGTGGCCGGCGGCGCCTGGCTGGAGATCGAGCTGCCCCCGCCACCCGTCGCACCGGTGGCCACGCCGACGCCCGTCGAGGGCCTGCGGGTGGTGCACGAGGACGCCGACCTGATCGTCGTCGACAAGCCGCCCGGCGTCGCGGCCCACCCGAGTCCCGGGTACGAGGGACCGACCGTCGTCGGGGCGCTGATGGCCGCCGGCCATCGCATCGCCACGTCCGGCGCCGCCGAGCGCCAGGGCGTGGTGCACCGGCTGGACTCCGGCACCAGCGGGCTGATGGTGCTGGCCAAGAGCGAGCGGGCGTACTCCGCGCTCAAGCAGGCGTTCCGGGAGCGCAGCGTCGACAAGGGCTACCACGCCCTCGTGCAGGGTCACCCCGACCCGCTGCGCGGCACGGTCGACGCCCCCATCGACCGGCACCCGTCCCACCCGTTCCGGTTCGCGGTCGTGGCCGGCGGCAAGCCGAGCGTGACCCACTACGAGACGCTCGAGGCGTTCCGCGCGGCCTCGCTGCTCGACGTGCGGCTGGAGACCGGGCGCACCCACCAGATCCGGGTCCACATGGCCGCCCTGCGCCATCCCTGCGCGGGGGACGGCCAGTACGGTGCCGACCCCGTGCTGTCGGCCCGGCTCGGGCTGACCCGGCAGTGGCTGCACGCCGTCCGGCTCGGCTTCGAGCACCCGTCGGGCGGGCGGGTCGAGCTCACCAGCGACTACCCGGTGGACCTGCGCCACGCCCTCGACGTGCTCGCGGCCGAGGCGTGAGCCCGGTCGACGTGCACCTGGCAGAGGCGGCGGAGCTGCCGGCCGCCAGGGCGGTGCGCTGGCGGGTCTTCGTCGAGGAGCAGGGCGTGCCGGTCGAGCTGGAGTACGACGGCGAGGACCAGCGCGCGCACCACGCCGTCGCGGTGCTGGACGGCGCGGTCGTCGGCACCGGCCGGCTGGTGGTCGGCGACGGCGGCGTCGGGGTCGTCGGCCGGATGGCGGTGGTGCCGCCCGCGCGCGGGCGGGGAGTGGGGGCTGCGCTGCTGAGCCTGCTGGAGCAGCGGGCCGGCGAGCTCGGCCTCGGCGCGGTGGAGCTGCACGCGCAGGCCCACGCCACCGGGTTCTACCACCGGGCCGGCTACGCCGCCGTCGGCGCCGCGTACGAGGAGGCCGGCATCCCGCACGTGACCATGCGCAAGCCGCTCCTGCGGCCCTGACCCGTCCGCCGCCGCCGGCTCGTCCAGCCGCTCCGGCCCGCTGCAGAGGTCATGGCGCGGGGATGGCGAGAGGCTCGGGGGGCCGACCGGCCGCCTCGGCTCGCAGCTCCTTGGCCCTGGCCCGCAGCGGCTCGTTCAGCGCGTCGAGCATCGCGACGAGCGCGCGGGCCGCCCAGTCGACCACGGCTCGCCGCTGCACCCGGTCGGCGCCCTCTGACAGGTCGAGCTGCCGGTAAACGGCGATCCTCGACGCCTTCTTGGCATCGAGTCGCTCGAAGCAGAGCGACAGGCCGGTCCTCGCGTCCCAGGCCTCGCGATCGGCGGCGAGCTCGTCGAGCAGCCGCTTGTTCCGCTCCCGGTCCCCGCAATCCAGGTAGGCCTCGACGCGGAGCCGGCCGTCCGCGATCTGGGACAGCGCCCAGTACCCGAACGGGCCCGAGGCGAACGACAGCCAGCTGTCCCCGGTGCGACGCGGCATCCGGACGGCCGGGCGCTGCTTCACCACCTTGGCGAGGATGTCCGCGAAGAGCTCCTGCCTGGCCTCGTTCCGCGCCGACGTGCGCGCCCGGGGGCGGCGCGCGTCCGGGCCGGCGCCCTCACGCGCTTCTTCTGGCCCAGCTCCACGTCCGGTCTCCGATCGATGCGGCGGGCAGGGACCTACCCGCTCGACCCACGACGTACCGGCGTGATCACGGTCACGGGCGGCAACCGACGGGTGACCCCCTTGGGGCTGGCACCGGCGCGGCCCTCAACGTACGGTGAAAGCGGACAACTCGGGTGCTTGCGTGCCCGGCTTCCCATCTGGAGGGCCATCAGACGATGTCGTTGCTCACCCGGTTGACGTTGGGAGTCGCCGTCGCGGGTGCGCTGAGCGTCGTCGCCACCCCACCGGCCACCCCGCCGTCCACCGGTGGCGGGTCGGCCGCCCCCTCGTCCCAGCCGGCCGCGACGGGCCCGCTCTCGCCCTACCAGTCGCTCGCCGACCTGCCGCCCGCGACCGTGGGCGGCGAGCAGCCGCAGATCGAGCAGACCCGGGTGACGCCACCGCTCGTGGCCCCGCCGCCGCTCTCCGCCGCCCCGGCTGGGCCGGTCACGGTTCCCGCGACGGCCTCCGCCGGCGTGCCGGCCGTGGCTCTCGCCGCCTACCGGGCGGCGGCCGGGCGGCTCGCCGCGGACCAGCCCGCGTGCGGGCTGCGCTGGTGGCTGCTCGCCGCGATCGGGCAGGTCGAGTCGGGGCACGGCGGTGGCCTGCTCGGGGCCGACGGGACGAGCGTCCGGCCCATCCTCGGGCCGGTGCTGTCCGGGGCGACCGGGCTGGCGACGATCGCGGACACTGACGGCGGCCGCCTCGACGGCGACTCCCGCTGGGACCGGGCCGTCGGCCCCATGCAGTTCCTCCCCTCCACCTGGGCGGGCTGGGGGGTCGACGCCAACGGCGACGGGCGCGCCGACCCGGAGAACGTCTTCGACGCCGCGCTCGCCGCCGGGCGCTACCTGTGCGCCGCCGGCGGCGACCTGCGCAGCCCGGCCCGGATGGCGGCGGCGGTGCACGCGTACAACCACGCCGACTGGTACGTCCGGCTAGTGCTGCGGCTCGCGGCCGGCTACGCGGCAGGGCGGCCGGTCGTCACCACCGTGGCCGCCGGAGCGCTCGGGACCAGCGACGGCCAGGGGACGAGCCGGCCGGGGCCGTCGGCATCCCCGCACCCGACGGCCTCGCCCACCGCCTCGCCGACCGCCTCGCCGACGGCCTCGCCGAGCGGATCGCCCACGGCATCGCCGACCGCCTCGCCGAGCGGATCACCGACGCCGAGCGGATCGCCCACGCCGACCGGCTCGCCGACGGTGACCGCCACGCCCACCGGGACGCCCACGCCCACGGGCTCGCCCACCCCGACCGGCACGCCGGTCCCGGCCTGCGACTCGCCCGCCGCCTCGCCGACCCCTGAGCCGTCCGCCACCGGGTCGAGCGGATCGCCGGGCCCCACCCAGTCGCCGACCCCGACGCCCGTCCCGACCGCCACCGGCTCGCCGACCCCGTCGCCGAGCGGGTCGCCGAGCGGGTCGCCGACCGGCTCGCCCAGCTGCTCCGGCCCGGCGCCGAGCCCCACCCCGAGCCCGACGTCGACCGGCCCGTCGCCGGCGGCTAGCCGGGTCAGCGCCACCCCGCGCTGACCCGCCCGGCCGGGCCGCGCGGCCGACACGCCGACCGTGCTGGGGCACCCGCCGGTCACCGGAGAACCGTCCGACGCCCGTGGTTCACTTGGCCTCGCGGTTTCGCTGCACGGCTCGAGCGCTCCTTCCCCGGCGCCCGCTCGTCGCGACCGGTGGTCCGGTGGTCACCAGCTGGAGGAGGCTGTCTGCATGGGCGACTCGTTCGTGCACCTGCACGTGCACACCGAGTACTCCATGCTCGACGGCGCGGCCCGCGTGGGCGACCTGCTCGCCGAGTGCGCGCGGATGGGGATGCCGGCGCTGGCGATGACCGACCACGGCAACGTGTTCGGCGCGTTCGAGTTCTACAAGCAGGCCCGCACGGTGGGCGTCAAGCCGATCATCGGCATGGAGGCCTACGTCACCCCCGGCACTTCCCGCTTCGACCGCACCCGGGTGCGGTGGGCCGACGGCGGCGAGGACGACGTGTCCGGCGGCGGGGCCTACACCCACATGACGCTGCTGTCGCAGACCACCGAGGGCATGCACAACCTGTTCCGGATGGCGAGCCTCGCGAGCCTCGAGGGCTACTTCTACAAGCCGCGCATCGACCGCGAGCTGCTCGCCCGCCACGCCACGGGGGTGATCGGCACGACGGGCTGCCCCGGTGGCGAGATCCAGACGCGGCTGCGGATCGGCGACTACGCGGGCGCGAAGCAGGCGGCCGGCGAGCTGCAGGACATCTTCGGCAAGGACAACTTCTTCTGCGAGCTGATGGACCACGGGCTCGGGGTGGAGCAGCGGGTTCGCGCGGATCTGCTGCGACTCTCGCGCGATGCCGGGCTGCCGCTCATCGCCACCAACGACCTGCACTACACGTACGCGAGCGACGCCGCCGCGCACGAGGTGCTGCTCTGCGTCCAGTCCGGCAAGACCATGGCCGATCCCAAGCGCTTCAAGCTCGAGGGCCATGACTACTACCTCAAGTCGCCCCAGGAGATGCGGGCGGTCTGGGCCGAGCTGCCCGAGGCATGCGAGAGCACCCTCGCCGTCGCCGAGCGCTGCGAGGTCTCGTTCGTCGAGGGCGCCAACCTGATGCCGCAGTTCCCGGTGCCGCCCGGCGAGACCGAGGACAGCTGGCTGCGCAAGGAGGTCGAGCGCGGCCTCGCCAGGCGGTTCCCGTCCGGCGTGCCGGCCGACCGGCGGGCGCAGGCCGACTACGAGCTCGGCGTCATCGCCCAGATGGGCTTCCCCGGCTACTTCCTCGTCGTCGCCGACCTCGTCCGCTACGCCGCCGAGGCCGGCATCCGGGTCGGGCCGGGCCGGGGGTCGGCGGCCGGGTGCCTGATCGCCTACGCGCTCGGCATCACCGAGCTCGACCCGGTCGCGCACGGCCTGCTCTTCGAGCGCTTCCTCAACCCCGAGCGCATCTCGATGCCCGACATCGACATCGACTTCGACGAGCGCCGGCGCGGCGACATGATCCGCTACGCCACGCAGAAGTACGGCGAGGAGCGGGTCGCCCAGATCATCACCTACGGCACGATCAAGGCCAAGCAGGCGGTCAAGGACTCGGCCAGGGTGCTCGGCTACCCGTTCGCGATGGGCGACCGGATCACCAAGGCGATGCCGCCGCCGGTCATGGGCAAGGACGTCCCGCTGGCCGCCGTCTTCGACCCGGCGCATTCCCGCTACGCCGAGGCCGGCGAGCTCCGCACGCTCTACGACTCCGACCCCGACGCCAAGCGCGTCGTCGACACCGCCCGCGGCCTCGAGGGGCTGAAGCGGCAATGGGGCGTGCACGCCGCCGGCGTGATCCTGTCCCGCGAGCCGCTGCTCGACGTCATCCCGATCCAGCGCCGCGAGCAGGACGGCGCGATCATCACCCAGTTCGACATGGGCGCCTGCGAGACGCTCGGCCTGCTGAAGATGGACTTCCTCGGCCTGCGCAACCTCACCGTCCTCGACGACTGCCTCGCCAACATCAAGATCAACCGAGACGAGGAGCTCGTCCTCGAGTCGCTCGACCTCGACGCCGACCCGGCGACCTACGAGCTGCTCGGCAGCGGCGAGACGCTCGGCGTCTTCCAGCTCGACGGTGCCGGCCTGCGCTCGCTGCTGCGACTCATGCGGCCGACGTCGTTCGCCGACATCTCGGCGGTCATCGCGCTCTACCGGCCGGGGCCGATGGGCGCCAACGCGCACGTCGACTACGCCGACCGCAAGAACGGCCGCAAGCCGGTCGTCCCGCTGCACCCCGAGCTGGCCGAGCCGCTGGCCGAGATCCTGGGCGAGACCTACGGGCTGATCGTCTACCAGGAGCAGGTCATGGCGATCGCGCAGAAGCTGGCCGGCTACAGCCTCGGCCAGGCCGACCTGCTGCGCCGCGCCATGGGCAAGAAGAAGCGGGAGATCCTCGACAAGGAGTACGTCGGCTTCCGCGCCGGCATGCAAGAGCGCGGCTACTCCGAGGGTGCGGTCAAGACGATCTGGGACATCCTCGTCCCGTTCGCCGACTACGCGTTCAACAAGTCGCACAGCGCCGGCTACGGCGTGGTCAGCTACTGGACCGCCTACCTCAAGGCCAACTACCCGGCCGAGTACATGGCCGCGCTGCTCACGAGCGTCAAGGACGACAAGGACAAGAGCGCGCTCTACCTGCACGAGTGCCGGCGCATGGGCATCAAGGTGCTGCCGCCCGACGTCAACTCCTCCGAGGCCAACTTCACCCCGGTCGGCACCGACATCCGCTTCGGCCTGTCGGCGATCCGCAACGTGGGCGGCAACGTGGTGGCCTCGATCGTCGCGGCGCGCAGCGGGAAGGGCCGGTTCGCCGACTTCGGCGACTTCCTGCGCAAGTGCGATGCGCAGACGTGCAACAAGAAGGTCGTCGAGTCGCTGGTCAAGGCCGGCGCGTTCGACCTGCTCGGGCACACGAGGCGCGGCCTGCTGACCGTCCACGAGCAGGCCGTCGATGCGGTGATGGAGACCAAGCGGGCGGAGGCCATCGGGCAGTACGACCTGTTCGGCGGCTTCGGCGACGACGAGGGCGACGGCGGTGACGGCGCTGGCATCGACCCCATGCTGGAGGTCACCGTCCCGGTGGGCGAGTGGGACAAGAGCATCCTGCTCGGCTACGAGCGGGAGATGCTCGGCCTGTACGTGTCCGACCACCCGTTGCTCGGCATCGAGCACGTCCTCGCGGCGGCCTCCGACTGCGGCGTCGCGGCGCTCACCGCCGACGAGACGAGGCACGACGGCCAGATCGTGACGGTCGGCGGGCTCATCACCGGCGTGCAGCGCAAGCTCACCAAGAAGGGCGACTCCTGGGCCATCGCGACGCTCGAGGACCTCGAGGGCGCGATCGACGTGATGCTCTTCCCGGCGACCTACCTGCAGTGCGCCGTGCATCTGGTCGAGGACGCGGTCGTCGTGGTGCGGGGTCGGCTCGACCGCCGCGAGGACGTCCCGAAGCTCATCGCGATGGAGCTGAGCATCCCCGATCTCTCGCAGGGCCCGCGCGGCCCGGTGATGATCAGCCTGCCGGCCGCGCGGTGCACGCCGCCGGTGATCGACCGGCTGCGCGAGGTGCTCGCCACCCATCCGGGCACCACCGAGGTCCACCTGCAGCTCACGACCGGCACGCGGGTCAAGGTGCTGAAGCTCGACGACCGGCTGCGGGTCGCTCCCACGCCGGCGCTGATGGGCGATCTCAAGGCCCTGCTGGGTTCCTCGGCCGTGGGGTAGGCAGCCGGCATGGACGCTCGCGACGCGAGCCGCCTCGCGCTGGTGGTGCCCGCGAGCATGGGGGCTGAGCGCATCGACGCGGCGCGCGAGCTGATCCGGCGGCCCGGCGGGCACGGCCCGTTGCGATGAGCCCGCCCGCCCGCTCGCTCGCCCGCACCGGCGGCGTCGTGCTGCGCGGCCGGCTCTGGCCCGGCGGCGACCACGACCCCGCTCGGCCGGTCGAGGACGGCGTCGTCGTGGTCGGCGCCGACGGCTCGGTCGTCGCGGCCGGCGAGGCTCGCGGCGTCGACGTCCCCGACGACCGGCCGTCCCTCGGCGGCCCCTTGCACTGGATCGGCCCCGGGGTCACGGACGCCCACGTGCACCTCGGCCTCAGCGCGCCCGAGCTGCTGCTCGCCGGCGGCGTGGTGGCGGCGCGCGATCTCGGCGCGCCGGTCGAGGCGGCGGCCGGCTGGGCGGCGGGCGCACCGCCGATGGTGACGTACGCGGGCGAGATCCTCACCGCCACCGGGGGCTACCCGTCGGCGTCGTGGGGCGCGGGCGGCTACGCCCGGTTCGCCGACGACCCGGGCGCCGCCCGCGCCGCCGTCGCCGCCGTGGTCGCGCGCGGCGCCTCGGTGGTGAAGCTCGCCCTCGAGCCGCGCGGGGGCCCGGTGCCCGACCGGGCGACGGCGGCCGCCGTCGTCGAGGCCGCGCACGCGCTCGGCCGGCCGGTGGTCGCGCACGCGCTCACCGTCGCCATGGTCGAGCGGGCCCTCGACGCGGGGGTCGACGAGCTGGCGCACGCCCCCGCCGAGCTGCTGCCGGCCGAGCTGGTGGCGCGCCTCGCGGCGGCGGGAGCGACGGTGACGGGCACGCTCGCGACGTTCGCCGCCGAGCCGGCCCAGGGTGACCCGTCCGCCGCGCTGGCCAACGTCGCGGCGCTGCTGGCCGCGGGCGTGCCGGTGCGCTACGGCACCGACCTCGGCAACGCGGGCACCAGGCCGGGGGTGGATCCGCGCGAGCTGGCCCTGCTGGCGCGGGCCGGGCTCGGCCCGGCGGGGGCGCTGCGGGCCGCCTGCGCCGGATGGCCCGGCGTGGCGCCCGGCACCGTCTCGGCCGGGGCTCCCGCCGCCGTCGTGCTGCTCGACGCCGACCCGCTGGCCGACCCGCGCACCTGGCGGCGGGTGGCGGCGGTGGTGGCCGGCGGGCAGCTGCGCACCGGCGGCGGCGAGCCGGCCGGTGCCGGGTCGTAGCCTGTGCTGTGCCCCCCTCGGGCCCGTGGGCGGTGCCCGAGCGGGCCCGGAGCCAGCCCGTCCCGGAAGGCTCGATGAGCGCCAGCGACGCACCGCCGTGCTACGCCGTCCGGTCGCTGGTCAAGTCCTACCCCGGCGCCGACCGGCCCGCGAACGACGGCATCGACCTCGACGTGCCGGCCGGGCGCGTGCTCGGCCTGCTCGGCCCCAACGGCGCCGGCAAGTCGACGCTGGTCCGGCAGCTGATCGGGCTGCTCCGGCCCGACCGCGGAACGGTGGAGCTGTTCGGCATGCCGGTGGCCGGGCGCCCAGAGCTCAGCTCGCGGTACGTCGCCTATCTCGCCCAGGACGAGCCCGCCCTGGCCGAGCTGCCGGTCGGCACCGCGATCGAGACGACCGCTCGGCTGCGCGGGCTCGGCGCCAGGAGGGCCCGCGCCGAGCGGGACGACCTGCTCGCCGAGCTCGGCCTCGCCGCGGTGGCCACCAAGCCGCTGACCGCGCTGTCCGGCGGGCAGCGGCGGCTGGCCGCGGTCGGCACGGCACTGGCCGGCGATCGCCCGGTGCTCGTCCTCGACGAGCCGACGACCGGGCTCGACCCGGTGGCCAGGCGCGCGGTGTGGGGCGCGCTGCGGCGCCGGCAGGCGGCCGGCGGCGCGACCGTCGTCCTCGTCACGCACGACGTGCGGGAGGCCGAGAGCGTCGTCGACCGGGTCGCCGTCCTTCGCCGCGGCCGGGTCGTCGCGTGCGACACCCCCGGCGGGCTGAAGGCGCTCGCCGGGGACGACGTGCGGCTCGACGTGGTCTGGCGCACCGACCCGCCGCCCGGCGACCCCACGGTGGCGATGCTCGCCCGCCGCGCCTCGGTCACCGGCCGGCGCTGGAGCGCCCGGCTCACGCCGGCCGAGGCGCGCGCCGCGCTCGAGCGCCTGTCCACCGGCCCGGCGCTCACGGCCATGGACGACTTCTCGCTGACCACGCCTTCGCTGGAGGACGTCTACCTGGCGCTCGGCGAGCCCGCCGGCTTGGAGCGGGCGTGAGCACCACGCTGCGCGCCCGGTCCGCCGCGCCGCCGGCCGCCCCGCCGGTGCCGCCGGCGCCGGGCTGGGCAGCTGCCGCGGCGGCCGTCTACGCCGGCCAGCTCGCGCGGGCGCGGGCGGCGCGCGGCCCGTTGCTGCTCGTCGCCACCCTGCAGTCGGTGGGGCTGCTCGTGCTGCTGCGCGGCATCGTCTCGGCCACCGACGAGCTCACGAAGGAGCAGATCGTCGCCGGCTCGACGGTGCTCGTCGTCGCCTTCGTCGCGCTCAACCTGCTGGCGCAGCGGTTCGGGATGCTGCGGGGGACCGGTGCCCTGGACTACTACGGCGCGCTGCCGGTCGCGCCCAGCGCGGTGGTGCTCGGCACCGCGGCCTCGTACGCGACCTTCACCCTGCCCGGCTCGGTGGTGACGGCGCTCGCCGGCGTCGCGCTCTACCAGCTGCCGGTGGCCCCGCTCGCGCTGCTGCCGGCCGTCGTCGTCCTCGCCGGCGCCGCGCTCGCCGGGCTGGGCGCCGCGCTCGGGCTGCTGCTGCCGCGGGCCGAGCTGGCCACGCTCGCCGGCCAGCTCGGGATGTCCGCGGTGATCTTCCTCGATCTGGTGCCGGCTGCCCGGCTGCCGTGGCCGGTGCAGGCGCTGCGCGCGGCCGTCCCGTCCACCTACGCGGCCGACGCGCTCGCCGGCGCCTTCCGGCCGCACCCGCACTGGTGGACGATCGCCGCCGATCTCGGCGCCTGCGCCGCCGTCGCGGTGGCCACGCTCGCGTTGGCGGCGGTCGCCTTCCGGCGCGCCGTCCGCCGGTGAGCGGCGGTGGGCGCCGGGCGGCTCTGGTTGGATGTCGGACGTGAGCGAGCCAGTGCAGGACGCGGAGCCGGCGCCGGTCGCGCCTGCCGAGCCCGCCCTGCGGGCGGAGCCGCCCGCCGCGGCGGAGGCGCGCGCCGGCCTGCTCACCGCGCTCGGCCTCGCGGCCCTCGGGGTGCCGGTCGCGGGCATCTGGTACGCGCTGGCGCCCCGGGTGCTCTACCAGGTGGTGGCCACCGGCAGGGGCTCGCCGGTCGACCCGGAGACCAAGGCCTTCATCGCCGACGACGGCACGTTCTTCCTGCTGACGGCGGTGGTGGGGCTGCTGTGCGGGACGGTGGCCTACCTCGTGGGGCGCCGCTGCGCCCTCGGCGTCGCCATCGGCCTGGCCGTGGGCGGCATCGCCGGCGCGATCGTCGCCTGGAAGCTCGGCACGTCGTTCGGCTCCGGCGGGTTCCACCATGCCCTGCGCACCGACCCGACCGGGACGACGGTGCGCGGCCCGCTCGGCCTGCGGGCCAAGGGCACCCTCGTCGCCTGGCCGGTCGGCGCGCTGCTCGCCTTCGTGCTCGGGCTCTCGTACGGGCCGGGCGCCGTGGGCAACGGCTCGGCGGCCAGGGGCCCGGCCGGCCCGGCGGTCAGCGGCTGATCGGCGCCGTCGTCGCGCCGGTGAGCCGGACGAGGTCGCCGGGCGCGATCTGCAGCTGCAGGCCGCGCCGGCCGGCGCTCACGTACACCGTCGGATGGCCGAGCGCGCTGCTGTCGACGACCGTGCGCAGCGCCCGGCGCTGCCCGAGCGGGCTGATCCCGCCGACGACGTAGCCGGTGAGCCGCTCGGCGCCCGCCGGCTCGGCGAGGGTGGCGTGCTTGCCGCCGAGCGCGACGGCGAGGGCCTTCAGGTCCAGCGAGCCGGCCACCGGCACGACCGCGATCGCCGGCGCGCCGTCCACCTCCGTGACCAGCGTCTTCAGCACCCGGGCCGGCGCCACGCCCAGCGCCGCCGCGGCGGCGGCGCCGTACGACCCGCCGGCCGTCGCCTCGTACGGGTGCACGGTCACCTCGACGCCGGCGCGCGCCGCCGCGACGGTCGCGGGCGTCGACAGGGCCGGCCGGGGCGGCCGGCGGCTCACGTCGTCACCCTCCGTTCACCGCCGATCCGCTTGTCGAGGAGGCCCGGGCCGCCCTAGCCTCTCCCCGACCCGACTTCGACCAAGGGGAGAACTGCATGAGGTCATCCTTGCGTGCCGGCATCGCGATGCTCGCCGCAGCGGGGCTCGGCACGCTGGCCACGTTCGGCGGCGCGTCGGCCGCCAGCGCCTCGAGCTCGCCGAGCCTGCACTCCGGGCTCGACCACGTCTTCATGATCATGCTGGAGAACCACTCCCAGCACAGCGTCATCGACCAGCGCGACGGCCAGGGCGACCTCGTCGCTCCGTACATCACCGCGCTCGCCCACTCCTACGCCACCGCGACGCACTACTACGGCGTCACGCACCCGAGCGAGCCGAACTACATCGCCTCGATCACCGGCAGCAACTGGGGCATCCAGGACGACAGCGTGCACGTCCTCGACGTGCCCAACCTCGTCGACCAGCTGGAGTCGCACGGCCTGACCTGGGACGCCTACATGGAGGCGATCGACCCGGCCGACAAGCTGGCGCCGACCGCCCCCGGCAGCACCGCGCTCTACGCCATCAAGCACAACCCCTTCGCGCTGATGCAGGACATCAGGACCAACCCGGCGCGGATGGCGCACGTCAAGCCGTACGAGGACCTGTCGGCCGACCTCGCATCCGGCGACGTGGGCAACTTCGTGTGGATCACCCCCGACCAGTGCAACGACATGCACGGCGGGGTCTACTCGCCGGTCGCCGGGCGGCCGGAGACGCCGTGCCCGTACGGCGACGCGACCCAGCCGGACGCCGCCGACGTGGCGCTCCAGCACAAGGCCGACGACTTCGTGCAGCGCACGGTCCAGGCGATCATGGCCTCGCCCGCGTGGACGCAGAACAGCGCGATCTTCGTCACCGCCGACGAGAACGACTTCGACGCCAGCAACCCCACGGTCGGTGACTGGGAGAGCGCGGAGGGCTGCTGCGACTCGCCGTTCGTGCCCGCCGGCGACCCGCGGATCAGCCCGGACTGGCCGGGCGGCGTCTACGGCGGCGGCCTGGTGCCGGCGATCCTCATCACCACGCACAACCGGCACCCGTTCGTCAGCGACACCCCGTACAACCACTACTCGTTCCTCGCGACCGTCGAGAAGCTCTGGCACCTCGGCTACCTCGGCAACGCGGCCGACCGGGCCAACGTGCCGACGATGGACGACCTGTTCGCCCACTGATCCAGCGCGCCACGCGACGGCCCCCCGGCACCAGCTGCCGGGGGGCCGTCCGCCGTCCTGGGCCCTCAGTTGGGCGCGATCGGCTCGCTGCGCAGCAGCGCGGCGCCGGGAACGGCCGACAGGTGCCGCAGCAGGGCGGTCTCCCGGCGCAGCAGCGAGCGCTCGCTCGCCAGCCGCAGGGCGGCGTCGTCGCTGGCGAGCAGCGCCTGCCGCTCCGGCAGGTCGAGCACCATCGACGCGGCCACCGCGTAGGAGAGCGCGATCGGGTCGGCCGGCAGCCCGCGCGGCTCGCGCGCCTCGACGCCGAGCGCGGTCAGCGCGTCCGCGTAACCCTCGTACGCCGAGCGCACCAGCGCCGCGAGCCGTTCCGCATGGTCGCCCGCCGGCTCGGGGAGCAGCTCGACCTCGGCGGTGAGGTACGGCTGGCTGACGTCGATCTCGACGACCCGGAACCGCACCCCGCCGGTGGTCACGATGTCGAACCGGCCGTCGGCGTGGGCCTGCACGTGCTGCAGCTCGGCCGTGCAGCCCACCTCGTGCAGCTCGGGGACGGAGCCCACCTCGCGGCCGCGCCGGATCGCGATCACCCCGAAGCGTCGCGGCACGCCGGCCGGCAGCGCCAGCAGCCGGTCGACGAGCAGCCGGTAGCGCTGCTCGAACACGTGCAGCGGCAGCGACTGCCCCGGCACCAGCACGGTGCCGAGCGGGAACAGCGGCAGCGCGGTCACCGCTCGCCGGTCCCTCCGCTCCACCATCCGCCCATCGTCTCAACTCGGGGCGCTCGCGCCAGTCCGGTGGATGCCCACGCCAGCTCGGCCCCTGCGCCGCCCGGACCGGACGCGTAGGCTCGGGGCCGTGCGTGCCGCTGCTCCGTGCACCGGCGCGGCCGGCGTGAGGAGCTTGCGATGACACGGACCCTGTTCACCGGCGGGCGACTGTTCGACGGCACCGGCGCGGCGGTCGCCGACGCCGACGTGGTGATCGAGGACGGGCGCGTCCTCGACGTCGGCACCGGCCTCGACGGCGACTTCGCCGTCGACGTCACCGGCAAGGGACTGCTGCCCGGCATGTTCGACACCCACGTCCACGTGGCGTTCAGCGGCGTCGACATGCTCGCCGCGCTCAACCGGCCGTTCTCGCTCCAGTTCTTCGAGGCCGCCGACAACCTGCGCCGCACGCTCGACGTGGGCATCACGACGGTCCGCGACGCCGGTGGCGCCGACCTCGGCGTGAAGGAGGCGGTCGAGCGGGGCTACGTGGTCGGCCCCCGGCTGCGCATCTCGGTGCAGATCCTGAGCCAGACCGGTGGCCACGCGGACAACTGGATGGTGTGCGGCGCCGACATCGGGCTGCGCGCTCATCCCGGCATGCCCGACTCGATCGTCGACGGCGCGGTGGCGGCCAGGCTCAAGGTGCGCGAGCTGATCAGGGCGGGCGCCGACCAGATCAAGGTGTGCACGTCCGGCGGCGTGCTCTCGCCCCGCGACGACCCGCGCCACGCGCACTTCCGGATGGACGAGCTCGAGGAGATGGTCGCCGAGGCGACCGCGGCGCACACGTACGTCATGGCGCACGCGCAGGCGACCGACGGCATCAAGAACGCGATCCGCGCCGGCATCCGCTCGATCGAGCACGGGATCTTCCTCGACGAGGAGGGCATCGCCATGATGCTCGAGCACGGCACCTGGCTGGTGCCGACGCTCGTCGCGCCGGTCAGCGTGCTCGAGGCCGTGGAGGCCGGTGCCCGGATGCCCGAGCAGATGGTGCAGAAGGCGCGCGACGTCGTGGGCATCCACCGCGAGGCGATCCGGCAGGCGGTGGCCGCCGGCGTCCGCATCGCGATGGGCACCGACTCCGGCGTCGGCCCGCACGGCACCAACCTGCGCGAGCTGGCGCTCATGCAGGAGGTGGGCATGAAGCCGGAGGAGGCCCTCGTCTCGGCGACGTCGTCCGCGGCCGCGCTGATGGGGCTGGCCGGCGAGCTCGGCAGCGTGGAGCCGGGCAAGCGCGCCGACCTCGTCGTCGTCGACGGCGACCCGTTGGAGCTCGCCGATCTCGACGAGCGCGTCGAGCAGGTCTGGAAGGACGGCGTGCAGGTCGTCGACCGGGCCGCCGCCAGGGCGTGACGGGCTACCAGCACCTCGCCGTCCGGACCTCGCACGAGCGCGTCGTCGCCGTTCTCGCGGCTGGCGTCACCGGCTGCCCGCCAGGTGCGCAGGCGCAGGTCGGCCCGACCGAGGACCGGTGGTGCGGGGTCATTCCGTCCGGCGGCGCGGACGCCGCCGCGCTCGCCGCCACCCTCTCGGACGGCCTCGGCGCGCCGGTCCTGTGGGTGCGGGTCGACGCGGCCCTCGACGTCCGGCTGTACGTCTTCGGCGAGGAGATCGTCGCGTACCGCTCGCCCGACGTGCCGGGACCGGCGGCCGGGCTGGCCGCGGTCGGCGTGGTCGAGCGGCTGATCGACGCGACCGACGCCCGCGCGCTGCCCGGCGACCTCGCGCGGGTGCTCGTCGCCGACTATCCCGACCCGGGTGACCGCTACCACCACTTCGTGACGGTCCTCGGCCTGCCCGGCTACCTGGTCGGCGCCGGCGGGGAGGCCGGGCAGGGGAGCGCGCCGCCCGGCTTCGTCGTCGTCACCGGCGGGGAGCGGTGACGCCGGCCGCTCCGGGCGGCTTCGTCCTGCTCCCGGCGGTCGACGTGGCCGCCGGCCGGGTCGCGCGCCTGGCCGGCGACGGGGGCGGGACCGATGCGGGATCCGGCACCGATCCGGTCGCGATCGCGCTGCGCTGGCAGCGGGCCGGCGCGCCATGGGTGCACCTCGCCGACCTCGACGCGGCCTTCGGCACGGGCAGCAACCATGCGCTGCTCGCGCGGGTGGTCGCCACGCTCGACGTGCCCGTGGCGCTGTCCGGCGGGATCCGCGACGACGCGTCGCTCGGCGCCGCCCTCGCCACCGGCTGCGCCCGGGTCAACCTCGCCACCGACGCGCTGCGCCGGCCCGAGTGGGTCGAGGCCGTCGTCGCCGCGCACGGGGAGCGGGTGGCGGTCTGCCTCGACGTGCGCGACGGCCGGCTGGCTGCGCGCGGCGCGCCCTGGGAGGGCGGCGACGTCGCCGACGCGGTGCGCCGCCTCGACGCGGCCGGCTGCCGCCGGTACGTCGTCACCGACGCGCAGCGCGACGGGTCGCTCGCCGGCCCCGACCTCGGCCTGCTGCGCGCCGTGTCCGCCGCGACCGACAGCCTCGTCATCGCGAGCGGCGGGGTGGCCACCCTGGACGACCTGCGGGCCCTGGCCGCTTTGCGAGGCGTGGGCGTCGAGGGCGCGATCGTGGGCCGGGCGCTGCACGCGGGCGCCTTCACGCTGCCGGAGGCGCTGGCGGCGCTGGTGGCGTCGGCGGCGGCCGCCTCTCCCGGCTGCGAATGACCCGCGTCAGCCCGCAGAGGATCATCACCCTGCGCGGTAGCGCGCCGACCGGGCCCGCCGCCGTCCGCGCAATCGTTTTTTCGCCTTGCTAACGACACGCTAGGCTGGTCGGGTGCCCGAAGAGCCTCTCGCCCAGCCCTCCGGAGCGGTCATCAGGCGTGGCCTGTGGCTGCTCGGCCGCGCCGTGCGCGAGCAGCCCCGCATCTACGCGATCGCCGTCGCCGGCTCCGCCGTCTATGCGCTGCTCACGGTGGCGCAGGCGTACGCGCTCGGCTGGGTGACCGGTCACGTGATCGTGCCGTCGTTCCGCGACGGCCGCACCACGGCCGGCGCGCTGGCCGCCGGAGCGGCGCTCATCGTCGGCCTCGCCGTGGTGAAGTCGGCCGGCGTGGTCGTGCGCCGGGTGGGCGCCGGCACCATGCAGTACCGGTTGCAGGCCGACTACCGCCGGCGGGTGACCCGCCAGTACCTCCGCCTCCCGCTCGCCTGGCACCAGCGCTGGCCGACCGGCACGCTGCTGTCCAACGCCAATTCCGACGTCGAGGCGATGTGGTGGACGATCTCGCCCTTCCCGCTCGCCTGCGGCGTCGTGCTCATGCTGCTGACGACGGCCGTTCTCGTCCTCGTCACCGACTGGGTGCTGGCCATCATCGGCTTCGTCGTCTTCCCGCTCGTGGCGATCCTGACCTACGTGTACGGCCGCGCGCTCGCGCCGCGGGCGGCCCGCGCCCAGCGGTTGCGCGGCGAGGTGAGCGCCGTCGCGCACGAGAGCTTCGACGGTGGCCTCGTCGTCAAGACGCTGGGCCGCGAGGCCGACGAGACCGACCGGTTCGCCGCCAAGGCGCAGGACCTGCGCGAGGCCAACGTGGCGCTCGGCCGGCTGCGCGGCCTGTTCGACCCGGCGCTGGAGGCCCTGCCCAACCTGGCCGTGCTGCTCGTCCTGCTGGTCGGCACCGTCCGGCTGCAGCACGGCGACATCAGCGCGAGCCAGCTCGTGCAGGTCGCCTACCTGTTCACCCTGCTCGCCTTCCCGATCAGGGCGATCGGCTGGGTCTTCGCCGACCTGCCGCGCGCGGTGGCCGGGTGGGAGCGGGTCGACCGGGTGCTGACCGCGACCGGCTCGATGGCCTACGGCGCCGGCCCGGCGCCGGACGGCACCGGCCCGGCCACCCTCGAGCTGCGCGGGACGAGCTACGCGTACCGCGACGGCGAGGAGGTCTCGCCCGCGCTGCACGACGTCACGCTCGACGTGCCGGCCGGCCGGACGGTCGCGGTCGTCGGGCCCACCGGCTCCGGCAAGTCGACCCTCACCACGCTGCTGGTGCGGCTCGTCGACCCCGACGACGGTGCCGTGCTGCTCGACTCGACCGACCTGCGCGACCTCGCGGCTGGCGGCGTGAGCTCGATCGCCGCGCTGGTGGCCCAGCAGACGTTCCTGTTCGACGACACCGTGCGCGGCAACGTCACGCTCGGCGCCGAGGTGCCGGAGGAGGAGGTGTGGGCGGCGCTGGCGGTGGCGCAGGCCGACCGCTTCGTCCAGCGGCTGCCCGAGGGGCTCGACTCGCGGATCGGCGAGCGCGGCACGACGCTCTCCGGCGGCCAGCGACAGCGCCTCGCGCTCGCGCGCGCCCTCGTCCGCCGGCCCCGGCTGCTCGTGCTCGACGACGCGACGTCGAGCGTCGACCCCGCCGTCGAGCAGGCGATCCTGGCGGGGCTGCGCGCAGCCGGTCGGGGGGCGGCCCCGTCCTCGGTCGTGGTCATCGCCTACCGGCGCTCGACGATCACGCTCGCCGACGAGGTCGTCTACGTCGAGCGTGGCCGGGTGCTGGCCCGCGGCTCGCACGAGGAGCTGCTCGTGACGACGCCTGGCTACCGGCAGCTGATCACCGCGTACGAGCGCGCCCAGGCCGAGCGGCTCGCCGCCAAGGCCGAGGAGCGGGACTCCGAGCGCGACGAGGAATCGGAGCCGGCCGCATGACCGCGACGACGGTGGAGCGTCCGGCGGAGCGATCGAAGGAGCGGCCGCCGCCCGAGGACGGTGCCTGGCGCACGCTCGTGCGCGGCGTCCGCATGATCCCCGAGTTCCGCGCCGGGCTCGGCGTCACCCTGCTGCTCGCGATCGTCGCGACGGCCGGCCGGGTCGTCGTCCCCGTCGCGGTGCAGCAGACGATCGACCACGGGCTGCGCGGCTCCGGCGGCTCCGGTGGCTCCGGCGGCTCCGACACCGGCTTCGTCCGCACCGCCGTTCTCGCGGCGATCGTCGCGGTGCTCGTGACGGCGGTGTGCGCCTACCTGATGAACGTCCGGCTCTACGTGAGCACCGAGTCGGGCCTGGCCGCGCTGCGCACCAGGGCGTTCCGCCACGTGCACGACCTGTCGATGCTGCACCAGGCGACGGAGCGGCGCGGCTCGATGGTGTCGCGGGTCACCAGCGACGTCGACCAGATCAGCACGTTCATGCAGTGGGGCGGCATCCTGCTCATCGTCAGCTGCGGGCAGCTGGCCGTCGCCACCGTGCTGATGGCGGTCTACTCCTGGCAGCTCACGCTCCTGGTCTACGTCTGCTTCGCGCCGCTCGCGTGGGCGATGCAGCACTTCCAGGCCAAGCTCAACGCCGCGTACGGCGTCGTGCGCCGGAGGATCGGCGACCTGCTCGCGGCCGTGTCGGAGTCCGTCGTCGGCGCGTCGGTGATCAAGGCGTACGGCGTCGAGGACCGCACCGAGCGGCGGGTCGACGAGGCGGTCGACCGGCACATGCACGCGGCCATCAAGGCGCAGGTGCTGTCGGCGGTGACGTTCTCGACCGGCGAGATCGTCGCGGCGGTGGCCAACGCCGGTATCGTCGTGGTCGGCGTGCTGCTCGGCATCGGCGGCCACGTCACCGAGGGCGAGCTCATCGCGTTCCTGTTCCTGGTGACGCTGTTCGTCGCGCCGGTGCAGGCGGCCACCGAGGTGCTGAACGAGGCGCAGAACGCGATCGCCGGCTGGCGGCGGGTGATCGAGGTGCTCGACATGCCGACCGACGTCGCCGACCCGGCCGAGCGGGGCCGCGACCTGCCGCCGGGACCGGTCGGGGTGCGCTTCGAGCACGTCCACTTCGCCTACCCCGGCGGCCCGGAGGTGCTGACCGACGTCGACCTCGAGATCGCACCGCGGACGAGGGTGGCGATCGTCGGCGAGACCGGCTCGGGCAAGACGACGTTCGCGAAGCTGCTCACCCGGCTCATGGATCCGGTGAGCGGCCGGGTGCTGCTCTCCGGCGTCCCGCTGACCGACGTGCGGTTCGGGTCGCTGCGCCGGCGGGTGGTCATGGTGCCGCAGGACGGGTTCCTGTTCGACTCGACGGTCGGCGGCAACGCCCGGTACGGCCGCCCCGAGGCGACCGACCGCGAGCTCGAGGCGGCCTTCACCGAGCTGGGGCTGGCCGACTGGGTCGCCGGGCTCCCGCACGGGATCAGCACCCGGGTGGGGGAGCGCGGCGAGTCCCTCTCGGCGGGGGAGCGCCAGCTCGTCGCCCTGGCCAGGGCCTACCTCGCCGATCCCGACCTGCTGCTGCTCGACGAGGCGACCAGCGCGGTCGACCCCGGCACCGAGGTGCGGCTGCAGCGGGCGCTCGAGGGGCTCACCAGGGGCCGGACGACGGTCACCATCGCGCACCGGCTCTCGACGGCCGAGGCGGCCGACGAGGTGATCGTCGTCGACGCCGGGCGGGTGGTCCAGCGCGGCCCCCACCGCGAGCTCGTCGACCGGCCGGGGCGCTACGCCGAGCTGCACGCCTCCTGGTCGGCCCAGCTCACCGGATGAGGTTGCGCTGGTGCGAGCCGTACCAGCGGTACTAGGATCGGTGCATGAGCTCCTTGGTCGAGCGGGTCGGCGACCTCACCAGGCGCCTTCAGTACGCGGGCGAGGACGACGCCGTCGCCATCGAGGCCGCGGTGGTCGCCTCCGCCGCCACGGCCACCCGCCGGCGGCCCACCGCGCTGCCGGCGGCGATCCGCAGCCATCCGCCCGAGCGGGTCGCCGCGGCCAGGGCCCGCACCCTCGAGGCCTACCTCGACCTGCGGCACGAGCTCGTCGGCGACTCGCTCTCGACCACCGAGGTCGCCCGCCGGCTCGCGGTCAGCCCGGCGGCGGTCACCAAGCGGCGGGTGGCCCGCCGGCTGGTCGCCTTCCGTCATCGCGGCGACTGGCGCTACCCGGCCTGGCAGTTCGAGGACGGCGCGCTGCTGCCCGGCGTGATCGAGGCCTGGCGGGCGCTGCCCCGCCACGCCGACGAGATGCGCTCAGTGCGCTGGTTCGTCCTCCCGTCGCGCCAGCTCGACGGCCGGACGCCGGTCGACGCCCTGCGCGCCGGCCACGCCGACGCGGTGGTCGACGCGGCGAGCTACGTCGGCAGCCGGTGACCTTCCCGGGCGCTCCGGTCGTCGTCATCGCACCGGCCGCGACCGTCCACGTCCGCCTCTACGACAGCCGCTACTACGGCGACGGCAGCGGCTTCCGCTACTACGGGCCGCACCCGCGCGGCCGCTTCGACCACCATCCGGCCGGGCCACCGGTCCGCCACCTCCACCACGGGGTGCTCTACCTCACGACCACGCTCGCCTGCGCGGTCGCCGAGACCTTCGGCGACGCCGCGCTCGTGTCGCCCGGGCCGGACCAGCGGCTGTCGGTGGTGGCGCTCACGCGCGACGTCGTGCTCGCCGACACCCGCGGGCGGGCGGCCGTCGAGCTGGGCGTGCCGGCCGGCGCGCTGCGGGCGCGCGACCGGGCGCTGACCCAGCGGGTGGCCCGCGAGCTCTACGCGCAGACCGACGCGGAGGGCGTGCTGTACGAGGGATGGTTCACCGGCGAGACCTGCGTCGCGCTGTGGGAACGGGCCCGCGACGCGGTCGAGCTGGTCGACGACCGCAGCCTCGCCGACCCGGCGGTCGCCGCCGACCTCCTCGTCATCGCCGACGAGCTGCACTACGCCGCGGGCGACCTCGGCCCGTTCTGACGCCCGCGAGCCAGGCGGCGCACCGCTCGAGATAGGCAGGCAGCTCGTCGCTGCGGAACCGCTCGACGTCCCAGTCATCGGCGAGCGCGCGAGGCTCGTCCAGCCAGACGTACCCGACCACCGCCGTCCCGTCGGTCAGCTCGAGCGGCTGCCGCTCGTACGCCGGGCCCTCGAACGCGTCGAGGAGGTCGAGCTCGCCGTCCGCGAGATCGGTGAGGACGAAGCCGCGGGCTTCGCCGTCGGCCGGCACGAGCCCGGGGAACGGGTGGCCGCGCAGTGCGGCGGCCCGCCAGCCGGCAACGGCGCCCGGTCGCCGGGCCGGCACGCGCCCGATGAGCGCCCGCAGCACCTCGTCGACGGTCAGGGTGCCGTAGACGAACAGGGGCGGCTCGGCCGTCATGACCAGACGATCCCACTACGCCATGGCGGCCCGGCCGCCGAGCACGTCGGTGGGGCGGAGCGGGCGCCGCGCCGGCCGCGCAGCGTCCGCCCCGCCCCGGTCGTCAGAGGGTCACCGAGCCGGCGCACACCTGGGTGCCGCGCGTGGCCCGCGCCCGGATGACGTCGGCGCCCGCGCGGTTGGCGATGAGCTTGCGCACCTCGAACGACCCGCTCGGGGCGAGCGTGGTGCGGGTGCCGGAGAAGACCGTCGTGCCGTTGTCCGTGATGCGCACCGACCACGCCTGCCCGGCGCGGTTGGAGTCGACCTCGAGCTCGACCTGGATGCGGCCGTCGTCGTGCGCCGCCTTGAGCTTCCAGGTGGCCGTGCCGCACGCGCCCCGTGCGGTCACGCCGCCGCCGCTCGCGCTCGCCGGGCCGGCCAGCGCCACGGGTGCGAGCAGTCCGGTGAGCAGCACGAGCGCTGCACCAGTCGTACGTGCGTTCCTGTTCATCATCGCCGCCTCCTGCGGTATCGGGTGAGGCGAACGATGCCGGTGCGCACGGTCCGGTCGGCAATCGTTCGATGGTGCTAGCACCGAGGTGCTAGCACCATCGTCCGGTGGTGCGCTGCCCCGGCGACGACGCAGGCTCCGAAGCGACGGATCGACGATCGAACGCATCAGGAGACCACCATGAGCGCCAGCCGCTTCAGGATCGCTTTCATCACCGCCGCCACCGTGCTGCTCGGCGGCGGGGCGTACGCCGCCGCCGCGTCGGTGGACACCCAGCCGCCGCCGCAGGCGGTGATCCCCAGCGCCACGACGCCGACGCCGACGCCGGCGGCGGCCCCGGCGGCCGACGCCGCGGCCCGCGGCGGCTCGGACGACCCGACCACCCACGACGCCGGGGACGACAACGGCGGTGCGCGGTCGGGCTCGGACGACCCGGCGACCCACGACGCCGGTGACGACAACGGCGGTGCGCGGTCGGGCTCGGAGGACCCGGGCGGCGGCTCTGGCCACGGCGGCGACGGCTCGGGCGGCGACGACTCCGGCAGCGGCTCCGGGCACGGCGGCGACGACTCGGGCCACGGGGACGGCTGACCCGCGCCACCGCCGGCACCTGCCCCCGCCCAGCGCGTCAGGACGGGGGCAGGTGCTCGCGCGCCCACAGCGCCGCTTGCGTGCGGTCGGCGACGCCGATCGTCTGGAAGACGCTGGTGAGGTGCGCCTTCACCGTCCGCTCCGCGATGCCGAGCCGGCGCGCGATGTGCTTGTTGGGCAGGCCCTGCGCCACGAGGGCCAGCACCTCGCGCTCGCGCGCCGAGAGCCGGGCCGCCGGGTCGGGCGAGCGGCGCGCGTCGAGCAGGACGCGGGCCGCCTTGGGGTCGAGCGGGGAGCCGCCGGCTGCCGCGGCCCGCACGGCGGCCGCGACCTCGGCCGGGTCGGCGTCCTTCAGCAGGTAGCCCACGGCCCCCGCCTCCAGCGCGTCGAGGATCCGCTGCCGGTCGGCGAACGACGTGAGCACGACGACGTGGGTGCCGGGGGAATCGGCGATGATGCGCCTCGTCGCCTCGATCCCGCCGACGCCCGGCATCGACAGGTCCATGAGGAAGACGTCGGGCGCCGTGGAGGCGAGCAGCTCGTGCGCCGCCGCGCCGTCGCCGGCGATGCCGACCACCTCGATGTCGTCCTCGGCGCCGAGCAGCCGCTCCAGGCCGCTGCGCACGACGGCGTGGTCGTCCACGATCACGACGCGGATCACCGGAGCGGCACCTCCACGTGCATGCGCGTCCCCTCGCCGGGGGCCGCGTCGACCCTGAGCCGCCCACCGGCGTCGGCGACCCGGTCGGCGAGCCCACGCAGTCCCAGGTGCCCCTCGGCCACCGACGCGCGGGCCGTCGCCGGGTCGAAGCCGACGCCGTCGTCCTCGACGTCGAGGGTCGCGGCGTCGCCGGCGGTGGCGGCCCGGACCCGTACCGAGCCCGCGGCCGCGTGCGCCAGCACGTTGCGCAGCGCCTCCTGGGCGGCCCGGTAGAGCAGCGCGGCGACCGGCTCCGGCAGCGGCTCGTGCAGGTCGTCCGCGTCGAGGGCGACGGCCGTGCCGCGGTTGCGGACGGTCGCGACCAGGTCGGTCAGAGCGCTGGCGAGGCCGGCCTCGGCCAGCTTCGGCGGGTAGATGTCGACGAGCAGCGTCCGCAGCGTCTTGATGCTCTCGCGCACCTGCCCGGCCGAGTCGTCGAGCAGCGCGGCCGTGGGTGGCGGCAGCCCGTTGCCGCGCGAGGACGCGGCCAGCGAGTACGCGACGCCCGCGAGGTCCTGCACCACGCCGTCGTGCAGGTCGCTCGCGATGCGCCGCCGCTCCACGTCCGAGGCGTCGATCGCCCGGCGCAGCAGGCGCTCCCGCTCGCGCTGCCGCTCCCGCAGCCGCCGGGCGAGCGACCACGCGAGCGGGATCTGCACGAGCTCGAGCGCGACGAGCGCGCCGAGCGAGATGGGCGCGAAGCTCCGCCAGATGCGCCGGCCAGACGCCGACACCGCGTCGTAGCGGAAGTACGCCTCGAACAGCAGCCGCTGCCCGCTCGGCGTCCGGATCGGCAGGTAGACCTCGAGCAGCTTCCCCTGGCCGCGCTCGAAGCGGTTCTCCGGCTTCGACAGGTCGCTGACCTCTGCCTCGATGACGCCGGTGTCGACCGCGGCGATCTCGTCCCGTCCGAGCGCGTACGACGTCCCCTCCAGCCTGGGCTCGTCGGAGTAGACGATGCGGCCCTGCCTGGTCCAGATCTTGACCCGTACGAGCGAGCGGTCGAGCACGCTCTTGCGGACGACGGCCGACACCTTCGCCACCGCGGCCGGCTCGCCGGAGGCCAGCCCGTCGGTGACGGCCGGCTCGACGACGGTCTGCGCCTTGAGCAACGTGGTGGTGCGCGCGTCGACGATCGCCTCCCGCTGCCCCACCCGCTGGCTGGCCACCGCGGTCGCCACGCCGACGAGGACGACGGCGAGCAGGCCGACGGCGGTGAACTGGCCGACCTGGCGCGCGACCGTCCAGCGACCGGCCGCCTCGCGCGCCTCCCTGCCGGGCTCCCCGGTCGTCGCCACCCGCCGCCCTCCTCCTGCTCCTCCGCTGAGCCACCCCATCCTGCTACGGAGCGGGCACGGTTCGTGGTTCACCGGTCGCTGCGACAATGGGCGCCATGCCCGAGCTGCCGGCGAGTCCCGCGTACGAGGCCTTCGCCGCCTGCGCGCGCGAGCGCGCCGTGGTGCCGGTGACCCGGCGGCTCCTGGCCGACGCGGAGACCCCGGTCGGGGTCTACCGCAAGCTGGCCGGCGGGCCGGGGACGTTCCTGCTCGAGTCCGCCGAGCACGGCCGGTCGTGGTCGCGGTACTCGTTCGTCGGCGCGCGCAGCCGGGCGGTGCTGACCGAGCGCCGCGGCGAGGCGGTCTGGCTGGGCGATCCGCCGCCTGGCGTGCCGCTCGCCGGCGACCCGTTCGCCGTCCTCCGCGCCACCGCCGCAGCGCTGCGCACCCCGCGGCCGGAGGGGCTGCCGCCGCTCACCGGCGGGCTCGTGGGCTACCTCGGCTACGACATGGTGCGCCGCCTGGAGCGGCTGCCCGACATCGCCGACGACGACCTCGGGCTGCCCGAGCTGACGATGCTGCTCGTCACCGACCTCGCCGTGCTCGACCACGCCGACGGCACCGTGCTGCTGGTCGCCAATGCGCTGTGCGGGCCGGACGACGACCCGCGCGCGGCGTACGACGATGCGGTCGCGCGGCTCGACGCGATGACTGCAGCGCTGGCCACCACCGCGCCGGCGACGGTCACCGAGCTGGCGCCCGCCCGGCCGCTCGACGTGGCGGTGACCGGGCCGCGCGTCGGCTACCGGGAGGCCGTCGAGCTGGCCAAGGAGGAGATCAGGGCCGGCGAGGCGTTCCAGATCGTGCTGTCGCAGCGGTTCGAGGTCCGTACGGAGGCCTCGGCGCTCGACGTCTACCGGGCGCTGCGGGCGTCCAACCCGAGCCCGTACATGTACCTGCTGCGCTTCGACGACCACGACGTCGTCGGGTCGAGCCCGGAGGCGCTCGTGAAGGTGACCGGGCGCCGGGCGATGATGCACCCGATCGCCGGCAGCCGGCCGCGCGGCGTCACGCCGGAGGAGGACGCCGCCCTCGCCGCCGAGCTCGTCGGCGACGCCAAGGAGCGGGCCGAGCACGTGATGCTGGTCGACCTCGGGCGCAACGACCTCGGCCGGGTGTGCCGGCCGGGCACGGTCGACGTCGTCGAGCTGATGGCCGTGGAGCGCTACTCGCACGTCATGCACATCGTCTCGACCGTCGTCGGCGAGCTCGCCGACGGCGTCGACGCGCTCGACGTGCTCGCCGCATGCTTCCCGGCCGGGACGCTGTCCGGGGCGCCGAAGCCCCGCGCGATGGAGCTGATCGAGAAGATGGAGCCCACCAGGCGCGGCCTGTACGGCGGCGTCGTCGGCTACCTCGACGTGGCCGGCGACCTCGACACCGCGATCGCGATCCGCACGGCGGTGCTGCGCGACGGCGTCGGCTACGTGCAGGCCGGCGCCGGCATCGTCGCCGACTCCGACCCGGCCGCGGAGGACCGCGAGTGCCACGCGAAGGCCGCCGCCGTCCTGCAGGCCATCGCGGCCGCCGAGGCCATGCGCCCGGCCGGGTGAGCCGCTGATGGCGAGCCGCTGATGGCCTCCCACCGGCGCGAGCAGATCGTGGCGGCCGCGCTGTGCGTCGCCGGCGGCATCGTCGTCCTCGCCGGGGCGTCGCGGCCGTGGCTGGTCCAGCACGTCGTGCGGGCGCCGTTCCCGCCGCGCACGGTGCGCGTGGACGGCTCGGCGCTGTCCGACGCGCCGGGCGCCCTCGCGTACGTGGCCGTGGCCGGCGCGCTCGCCGTGGCGGCCAGCCGCGGCTGGGTCAGGGTGGCCGTCGGCTGGCTCCTCGTCGTGGTCGGGCTCGGCGTGGTCGCCGCGGTGGTCGCGGCGCTGTCCGGAACGGCCGGCCGGGTGACCGCGTGGCCGGCCGTCACGGCCGCGGGGGGCGCGCTCGTCGCCGCCGGGGGCTGGCTGGTCGCGGCGCGGGGCCGCCGGTGGGCCGCGATGTCGGCGAGGTACGAGGCACCGGCGGCGCGCCGGACCGTCGAGCGCGACCCGCAGGTCGCGCAGTGGGAGGCGTTCGACAGGGGCGACGATCCAACCGCCGACCCGACCCCCGACCGGCCCTGAGCCCCCGACTACCATGCGGCCGAGGAACCGGCTCCACCACACCAGCGGCGTCCTATGCAGCGAGGAGATCACCGCCTTGAACGTGCTGGAGGAGATCCTCGTCGGCGTCCAAGCCGATCTGGCCGAGCGGCAGCGCGCGGTGCCGCTCGAGGATCTGAAGCGGCAGGCCGAGCGGATCCCTCCGTCGCGGGACGGGGTCGCCGCCCTGCGGCGGCCGGGGGTCGGCGTCATCGCCGAGGTCAAGCGGATGAGCCCGTCGAAGGGGGCGCTCGCCGCGATCGCCGACCCGGCGGCGCTGGCCCGCGACTACGAGGCCGGCGGCGCGAGCGTCATCTCGGTCCTGACCGAGCGGCGCCGGTTCGGCGGCTCGCTCGACGATCTCGACGCGGTGCGGGCCAGCGTCGACGTGCCGTTGCTGCGCAAGGACTTCATCGTCAGCTCGTACCAGCTGTGGGAGGCCCGCGCGCACGGCGCCGACCTCGTGCTGCTGATCGCGGCGGTCCTCGACCACAACGCGCTGGTCTCGCTCGTCGAGCGCGCCGAGTCGCTCGGGCTGACGCCGATCGTCGAGGTGCACGACGAGGACGAGACGCACCGCGCGCTCGAGGCCGGCGCCCGCGTGGTGGGCGTCAACGCCCGCAACCTCAAGACCCTCGAGGTCGACAGGACCGTCTTCGCCCGGCTCGCCCCCGGCATCCCGGCCGACGTGGTGAAGGTGGCCGAGTCGGGGGTGCGCGGCCCGCACGACCTGCTGGCCTACGCCGCCTGCGGGGCCGACGCGGTGCTCGTCGGCGAGGGCCTCGTCACCGGGCGGGACCCGCGCCAGGCGGTGGCCGAGCTGGTCACCGCGGGGGCCCACCCGGCCACCCGGCCGGGGCAATGCTGAGCGGACGGCGGCGCGCTTGCTGCCCGGCTGGGCGAGGCCCGGCCCTCGCTAGGCTGGGGCGGTGACGAGCGACCTCGCCGGGCCCGCGCCGGCCGGGCACTTCGGTCCGTACGGCGGCCGGTTCGTGCCCGAGGCGCTGATCGCCGCCCTCGACGAGCTGTCCGACGCGTACGAGCGGGCCAGGCGCGACGACGCCTTCCAGCGCCGGCTGGCCGGGCTGCACGCCACCTACACCGGTCGGCCCAGCCTCCTCACCGAGGCCAGCCGGTTCGCCCGCGAGGCCGGCGGCGCGCGGGTGCTGCTGAAGCGCGAGGACCTCAACCACACCGGGTCGCACAAGATCAACAACGTCCTCGGTCAGGCGCTGCTCGCGCAGCGCATGGGCAAGCGGCGGGTGATCGCCGAGACCGGCGCCGGCCAGCACGGCGTGGCCACCGCCACGGCGGCCGCCCTGCTCGGCCTCGACTGCGCGGTCTACATGGGCGAGGAGGACACCAGGCGCCAGGCGCTCAACGTCGTCCGCATGCGCCTGCTCGGTGCCGAGGTCGTGCCCGTCGCGACCGGCAGCCGGACCCTCAAGGACGCCATCAACGAGGCGATGCGCGACTGGGTCACCAACGTCGGCACCACGCACTACCTGCTGGGCACGGTGGCCGGGCCGCACCCGTTCCCGGCGATGGTGCGCGACTTCCACCGCGTCATCGGCGACGAGGCGCGCGCCCAGGTGCTCGCGCTGACCGGCCGGCTGCCCGACGCGGTCTGCGCGTGCGTGGGCGGCGGCTCCAACGCGATGGGCATCTTCGCCGGGTTCCTCGAGGACCCGGGCGTGCGCCTGGTCGGCTTCGAGGCCGGCGGCGACGGCCTCGGCACCGGCCGGCACGCCGCGTCGATCACCGGCGGCTCGTCCGGCGTGCTGCACGGCGCGAGGACGTACGTGCTGCAGGACGAGGACGGGCAGACCCGCGAGTCGCACTCGATCTCGGCCGGGCTCGACTACCCGGCGGTCGGCCCCGAGCACGCGTGGCTGCACGACACCGGGCGCGCCGAGTACCGGCCGGTGACCGACGCGGAGGCGATGGACGCTTTCCGGCTGCTCTGCCGGACGGAGGGCATCATCCCGGCGATCGAGAGCGCGCACGCGCTGGCCGGCGCGCTCGTGGTCGGCCGCGAGCTGGGACCGGACGCGATCGTCCTCGTCAACCTGTCCGGGCGCGGCGACAAGGACGTCGACACCGCGGCCCGGTGGTTCGGGCTGGACCCCGGGTGAGCGGCCTCGGCGCCGCCTTCGCCATGGCGAGGGCCGAGCGCAGGGCCGTCCTCGTCGGCTACCTCCCGGCGGGCTTCCCGTCCGTCGACGGCGCGGTCGAGGCGATGGCCGCGATGGTGGCGGCCGGCGTCGACGTGGTGGAGGTGGGCCTGCCGTACAGCGACCCGCTGATGGACGGGCCGGTGATCCAGGCGGCGGTGCAGCACGCACTGGCGGCCGGCTGCCGCACCGCCGACGTCCTCGCCACCGTGGAGCGGGTGGCGGCCGCCACCGGCGCGCCCACGCTGGTCATGAGCTACTGGAACCCGATCGAGCGGTACGGCGCCGCCCGCTTCGCGGCCGACCTGGCCGCCGCGGGAGGCGCCGGCGCCATCGCGCCCGATCTCACGCCCGAGGAGGCGGGGGAGTGGCTGGCCGCCTGCGCCAAGCACGACCTCGATCCGGTCTTCCTGGTCGCGCCGTCGTCCAGCGAGCAGCGGCTGCGCACGGTCAGCGACGCCACCGGCGGCTTCGTCTACGCGGCCTCCACGATGGGCGTCACCGGCGCGCGCGAGTCGGTGGGGACGACGGCGAGCCGGCTGGTTGCCCGGGTGCGCGCGGTGACCACCACGCCGGTCGCGGTCGGGCTGGGGGTCGGGACGGGGGAGCAGGCCGCCGAGGTGGCCGGCTATGCCGACGGCGTCATCGTCGGCTCGGCGCTCGTCCGCTGCCTGCTCGACGCGCCCGACCCGGCCGCGGGCGTCGCGGCGGTGCGCGCGCTGGCCGGCGAGCTCGCCGCCGGCGTCCGCCGCGGCCGGCCGTCGCCGGGGTAGCGTCGGTGCCGTGCCGCTCGCCCCCTCGCTCGCTCCGCCGGTCGCTGAGATCCCCAGTCCCGCCCAGGGCGTCTGGCACCTCGGCCCGTTCCCGGTCCGCGCGTACGCCCTGGCGATCATCGTCGGCGTCGTCGTCTGCGTATGGATCGGCGATCGCCGGTGGGTCGCCCGCGGCGGGCTCAAGGGCACGGTCCCCGACGTGGCGCTCTGGGCGGTGCCGTTCGGGCTCGTCGGCGGACGCATCTACCACGTGATCACCGACCCAGAGCTCTACTTCTCCCACGACGACTGGCACCCGCTCGGCGCCCTCGAGATCTGGCGCGGCGGGCTCGGCATCTGGGGCGCGATCTCGCTCGGCGCGGTGGGGGCATGGATCGGCTGCCGCCGCAGGGGCATCGCGCTGCCGCCGTTCGCGGACGCGGCGGCGCCCGGGATCGTCGTCGCCCAGGCGATCGGCCGCTGGGGCAACTACTTCAACCAGGAGCTCTTCGGGCGGCACACCGACCTGCCGTGGGCCCTGCGCATCACCCACGGCGACGCGCCGGGGCTCTACCACCCGACGTTCCTCTACGAGTCGCTCTGGGACCTCTCGCTCGCGTTCCTGCTGGTGTGGGCCGACCGGCGCTGGCGGATGGGGCACGGGCGGGTCTTCGCGCTCTACGTCGCCGGTTACACGGCGGGCCGCGGCTGGATCGAGGCGCTGCGCGTCGACCAGGCCCATCACGTGCTCGGCCTGCGCCTCAACGACTGGACCTCCGTCCTGCTCTTCGCCGGCGCGGTCGCCTATCTCGTGCTCACCAGGCGGATGGGCCGCGAGCCCGTCGTCGACCCGCGAGCCGGGCCGGGCGGCGCCGCGACGCCCGAGCCGGGACCGGGCGAAGCAGCCGAGACGGGCGGGGCGCCGGGAGCTCGCCCCGCGCCGTCCACGGGTAGCGTGGCACCGTGACCATGGACCGCCCAGGGACGGCCCTGCCGGCTCTCCCGTCGACGCCGCCGTCGGCGCTGCCCGAGCCGCCGGTGAGCCCCCAGCGCGACCGGTCCGAGATCCACCACACCCACCGCGACGTCACCGGCGGCTGGCTGCGCCCGGCCGTGTTCGGCGTGATGGACGGGCTGGTCTCCAACGTCGCGCTGATCACCGGCGTGGCGGCGGCCGAGACGGGCCGGTCCGCCGTCCTCGTGGCCGGGTTCGCCGGGCTGGTGGCCGGCGCGTTCTCGATGGCCACCGGCGAGTACGTCTCCGTCACCTCGCAGGCCGAGCTGGCCAGGGCCGAGATCGCCACCGAGCGGGCCGAGCTCGCGCGGGTGCCGCAGGCCGAGCAGGACGAGCTCGCCGCGGTCTACCGGGCGAGGGGCTTGACTCCCGAGCTGGCCGCCGAGGTCGCCCGCCAGCTCTCCGCCGACCCGGAGCAGGCGTTGCGGATCCACGTCCGCGAGGAGCTCGGCGTCGACCCGGACGACCTGCCGTCGGCGTGGGTGGCGGCCGGGTCGAGCCTCGCCGCGTTCGCGGTCGGGGCATTCCTGCCGCTCCTGCCGTACCTGCTCGGGGCGTCCTCGCTGGTGTGGTCGCTCCTGGTGGCCGCCGCCGGCCTGCTCGGCGCCGGTGCGCTGGTCTCCCGCTTCACCGGGCGCCCGGCCTGGGTGTCCGGCCTGCGCCAGCTCGTGCTGGGCGCCTGCGCCGCCGCGGTCACCTTCGGCGTCGGCCACCTGGTCGGCGCCGCCATTTCCTGATCCGCCCCGGCCACGCCGGTTACCGCCGGCTCCCGCTCGGGGTACGGTTCCACGTACCGCAGGGCCAACGTCGTCCCGAGGACCCGATGCTCGTCGACGACGGAGGACGTGCCCATGCGCGAGCCGTTCCGGCCGATTCCCGCACGCTCGGCGCCCCCGGCGCCCCCTGCGCCGCAGGGCCTCTACGACGGTCAGCACGAGCACGACGCCTGTGGCGTCAGCTTCGTCGCCGACCTGTCCGGCCGGGCGAGCCACGACGTGGTCCAGCGGAGCCTCACCGCGCTGGTCAACCTCGACCACCGGGGAGCCACCGGCGACGAGGCCAGCACCGGTGACGGCGCAGGCATCCTCGTCCAGCTGCCCGACGCCTTCCTGCGCGCGGTCGTGCCGTTCGCGCTGCCGCCGGCCGGGTCGTACGCGGCCGGCATCGCGTTCCTGCCGCCCGGCGCCGACGAGCGGGCGGCGGTTGAGCGGCGGGTGGGGGAGATCGCGGCCGAGGAGGGCCTGCGCGTGCTCGGCTGGCGCGACGTGCCGGTCGAGCCGGAGGGGCTCGGCAGCACCGCGGCCGCGGCCCGGCCGGTGCTGCGGCAGCTGCTGGTCGCCGGGGACGGCAGGGATGGCAGGGACGGCAGGGACGGGGCGGCCGAGGGCCTGGCGCTCGAGCGGCTCGCGTACTGCCTGCGCAAGCGGGCCGGGCACGAGGCCGGCGCGTACTTCGCGAGCCTGTCCGCGCGCACCATGGTCTACAAGGGGATGCTCACGCCACGGCAGCTGCCGTCGTTCTTCCCCGACCTGCACGACCCCCGCTTCGCGAGCGCGCTCGCGCTCGTGCACTCGCGGTTCTCGACCAACACGTTCCCGAGCTGGTCGCGCGCGCACCCGTACCGCTACATCGCGCACAACGGCGAGATCAACACCGTGCGGGGCAACCGCAACTGGATGCGGGCGCGCGAGGCGCTGCTCTCCTCGCGGCTGATCCCCGGCGACCTGGCGCGGCTGCTCCCGGTGATCGACCCGGACGGCTCGGACTCGGCGAGCTTCGACGAGGTGCTCGAGCTGCTGCACCTCGGCGGCCGCTCGCTGGCCCACGCGGTGCTGATGATGATCCCCGAGGCGTGGGAGGACCACGCCGAGATGGGCGGCGCGCGCCGCGCGTTCTACCGGTTCCACGGCTGCCTGATGGAGCCGTGGGACGGCCCGGCGTGCATCGCCTTCAGCGACGGCACGGTGATCGGGGCGCTGCTCGACCGCAACGGCCTTCGCCCGGCGCGGTACTGGGTCACCGACGACCGCCTCGTCGTCATGGCGAGCGAGGTCGGCGTGCTCGACATCGATCCGGCGAGGGTCGTGCGCAAGGGCCGGCTCCAGCCGGGCCGCATGCTGCTCGTCGACCTCGAGCGCCACCGGGTCGTGGACGACGACGAGGTCAAGGGCGAGCTGGTCGCCGAGCATCCGTACGAGGAGTGGCTGCACGCCGGGCTGCTGCAGCTGGAGGAGCTGCCGCCGCGCTCGCCCGACGCCGTTCCCGGCGCTGCTTTCGATGCCGACTCCTCGCAGGAGCAGCTGCTGCGCCGCCAGCAGGCGTTCGGCTACACCGAGGAGGAGCTGCGGGTGGTGCTCGCGCCGATGGCGGCGTCGGGCGCCGAGCCGGTGGGCTCCATGGGCACCGACACGCCGATCGCCGTGCTGTCCGGGCGGCCCCGGCTGCTGTTCGACTACTTCCAGCAGCTGTTCGCGCAGGTGACCAACCCGCCGCTGGACGCCATCCGCGAGGAGCTGGTCACCTCGCTGCGGACCAGCATCGGCGCCGAGGGCAACCTGCTCGAGCCGGCGCCGGCGAGCTGCCGGCAGGTGGTGCTGCCGCATCCGGTGCTGGACGACCACGAGCTCGCCAAGCTCGCGCACATCGACGATGACGGCGACCTGCCGGGCTTCTCCGCCGTCGTCGTGCGCGGGCTCTACCCGGTGGCCGGTGGGGCCAGCGCGCTGTCGGCCGCGATCGAGCGGATCCGCGGCGAGGTGTCGGCCGCGATCGCGGGCGGCGCGCGCATCGTCGTGCTGTCCGACCGCGGCTCGACCGCCGAGCTCGCGCCCGTCCCGTCGCTGCTGCTCACCAGCACGGTGCATCACCACCTCGTGCGGCAGCGCACCCGTACCCGCGTCGGTCTGGTCGTCGAGTCGGGCGACGCGCGCGAGGTGCACCACGTCGCGCTGCTCATCGGGTACGGCGCCGCTGCCGTCAACCCCTACCTCGCGATCGAGACGGTGCGCGACCTGGCGCGGCACGGCCGGGTGGCCGGCGTCGACGAGCAGCGCGCGGTGCGCAACTACGTGAGGGCCCTCGGCAAGGGCGTGCTCAAGGTGATGAGCAAGATGGGCATCTCCACCATCGCCTCCTACACCGGTGCGCAGGTGTTCGAGGCCATCGGGCTCGGCGCGGAGCTGGTGGACGAGCACTTCACCGGTACGCCGTCCAATCTCGGCGGCATCGGGCTCGACGTAGTGGCTGCCGAGGTCGCGGCCAGGCACCGCCACGCGCACGCCGACGACCAGCCGGCGCACCGCGGCCTCGCCGTCGGAGGCGAGTACCAGTGGCGGCGGGAGGGCGAGCCGCACCTGTTCGATCCGCACACCGTCTTCAAGCTGCAGCACGCGACGCGCAGCAGGCGCTACGAGATCTTCAAGGAGTACACGCAGGCGATCGACGACCGGTCCCGCCGCATCGGTACGCTTCGCGGCCTGCTCGGCCTCGTGACGGACGGGCGCGCGCCCGTGCCGATCGACGAGGTGGAGCCGATCGAGTCGATCGTGCGGCGGTTCTCGACGGGCGCGATGTCGTACGGGTCGATCTCGCGCGAGGCGCACGAGACGCTCGCCGTCGCGATGAACCGCATCGGCGGGAAGTCCAACACCGGCGAGGGCGGCGAGGACCCGGAGCGGCTGCACGACCCCGAGCGGCGCAGCGCCGTCAAGCAGGTGGCGAGCGGCCGGTTCGGCGTCACCAGCGACTACCTCGTCAACGCCGACGACCTGCAGATCAAGATGGCGCAGGGGGCGAAGCCAGGCGAGGGCGGCCAGCTGCCCGGCCACAAGGTCTACCCGTGGATCGCCCGCACCCGGCACTCCACGCCCGGCGTCGGACTGATCTCGCCGCCCCCGCACCACGACATCTACTCGATCGAGGATCTCAAGCAGCTCGTGCACGACCTCAAGAACGCCAACCCGCGGGCGAGGGTGCACGTCAAGCTGGTGGCCGAGGTCGGGGTCGGCACGGTCGCCGCTGGAGTGGCCAAGGCCAAGGCCGACGTCGTGCTGATCTCCGGGCACGACGGTGGCACCGGCGCGTCGCCGCTCACGTCGCTGAAGCACGCCGGCGCGCCATGGGAGCTCGGCCTCGCCGAGACGCAGCAGACCTTGCTGCTGAACGGCCTGCGCGGCCGCATCGTCGTGCAGGTCGACGGCCAGCTGAAGACCGGCCGGGACGTCGTGATCGCCGCATTGCTCGGCGCGGAGGAGTTCGGCTTCGCGACGGCGCCGCTCGTGGTGAGCGGCTGCGTGATGATGCGGGTGTGCCACCTCGACACCTGCCCGGTGGGCGTGGCGACGCAGAATCCCGAGCTGCGCAAGCGGTTCACCGGCAAGCCGGAGTTCGTCATCACGTTCTTCGAGTACATCGCGCAGGAGGTTCGCGAGCACCTGGCCACGCTCGGCCTGCGCTCCGTCGACGAGGCGGTGGGCCGCGCCGACCTGCTCGACGTGGCGCCGGCAGTCGAGCACTGGAAGGCGGCCGGCCTCGACCTCGCACCGATCCTGCACGTGCCCGACCTGCCCGCCTCGGCGCCTCGCCGGTGCGTCACCGCGCAGGACCACGGCCTGGACGCGGCGCTCGACAACACCCTGCTGCAGCTGGCCGAGGGGGCGCTGACGGACGGCCGCCGGGTCACGCTCGAGCTGCCGGTCCGCAACGTCAACCGGACGGTGGGGACGATGCTCGGCCACGCCGTCACCGAGCGGTACGGCGGTGGCGGGCTGCCCGACGACACCATCGACATCGCGTTCACCGGCTCGGCCGGCCCGTCGTTCGGCGCGTTCCTGCCGAGGGGCATCACCCTGCGCCTCCTCGGCGACGCCAACGACTACCTCGGCAAGGGCCTGTCCGGCGGCCGGATCGTGCTGCGGCCGCCACTGGAGGCGACGTACGCCGCCGAGCGCAACGTCATCGCCGGCAACGTCCTGCTCTACGGGGCGACCGGGGGAGAGGCGCTGGTGCGTGGCCTGGTGGGCGAGCGGTTCGCAGTGCGCAACTCCGGCGCCACGGCGGTGGTCGAGGGCGTCGGGGACCACGGTTGCGAGTACATGACCGGTGGTCTCGTGGTCGTGATCGGCCCGACCGGGCGCAACTTCGCCGCCGGCATGTCGGGCGGCGTCGCGCACGTGCTCGACCTCGACCCGGTGCGGGTCAACCACGAGATGGTCGACCTGGACCCGCTCGGGGACGACGAGGCCGAGCGGCTGCGCGACCTGCTCGCCCGGTACGCGCGCGAGACCGGCTCGCCGGTCGCCGCCGGCCTGCTCGCCGACTGGGCCGCGAGCCGGTCACGCTTCACCACCGTGATGCCGCGCGACTACAAGCGCGCGCTCGCGGCCGTTCCCGCTCGCGTCGGCGCCCGGCGCGCGGCGCTCGTCACGGCGGAGGCGCACGGTGGCTGATCCGACCGGTTTCCTCACCACCGCGCGGCGGACCGCCGCCAGGCGCCCGGTCGACGTGCGCATCCGCGACTGGCGCGAGGTCCACGAGGACCTGCCGGCGGACGGCGTCGTCGCCCAGGCCGGGCGGTGCATGGACTGCGGGGTCCCGTTCTGCCACAGCGCCCCGCACGGCTGCCCGCTCGGCAACCTGATCCCGGAGTGGAACGAGCTGGCCTGGCGCGGCGAGTGGCGCGAGGCGATCGAGCGGCTGCACGCCACCAACAACTTCCCGGAGCTCACCGGCCGGCTGTGCCCGGCACCGTGCGAGTCGGCCTGCGTGCTCGGGCTGGGGAGCGACCCGGTGGCCGTCAAGCAGGTCGAGGTGTCGATCGTCGACCGGGCGTGGGCCGAGGGCTGGGTGGCGCCGGTCCGGCCGGCCCGCCCGACGGGGCGCACGGTCGCGGTGGTCGGGTCCGGCCCGGCCGGGCTGGCCGCCGCGCAGCAGCTGACCAGGACGGGCCACGCCGTCGTGGTGCTCGAGCGGGCCGACGAGATCGGCGGGCTGCTCCGCTACGGCATCCCGGACTTCAAGCTGGAGAAGCGCCACCTCGACCGGCGGCTCGACCAGATGCGGGCCGAGGGCACCCGCTTCCGCACGGGCGTCCACGTCGGCGCGGAGCTCGACGCGGCCGAGCTGCGCGCGGGCTTCGACGCGGTCGTCCTCGCGGGCGGCTGCCCCGTGCCGCGCGAGCTGCCCGTCCCAGGGCGGGCGCTGGCGGGCATCCACGCCGCGATGGAGTACTTGCCGCTCGCCAACCGCGCGGTGCGCCAGGCGGGCGGCGGATCGCCGGCCGAGCCGGCGGTCACCGCGGCCGGCAAGCACGTCGTCGTCATCGGCGGCGGCGACACCGGCGCCGACTGCATCGGCACCGCGCACCGTCAGGGCGCGGCGTCGGTGAGCCAGCTCGAGATCCTGCAGCGGCCGCCGGGCGCGCGCACCGAGGCGATGCCGTGGCCGACGTGCCCGACGATCTACCGCACGTCTAGCGCGCACGAGGAGGGCGGCGAGCGGCACTACGGCGTCTCGACCAAGCGGTTCGCCGGCGACGCCGACGGCCGGGTGCGGGCGCTCGTGCTGGTCGACGTGGTGCCGTCGGGCGGTGGCTTCGCCGAGGTGCCAGGCACCGAGCGGGAGCTGCCGTGCGACCTCGCGCTGCTCGCGATGGGGTTCGTCGGCACCGAGCGGGGCGGGCTCGTCGAGCAGCTCGGCCTCGAGCTCGACGCCCGCGGCAACGTCGTACGGGACGCCTCGTGGATGACCTCCGCGCCCGGCATCTTCGTCGCCGGCGACATGGGCCGGGGGCAGTCGCTCGTCGTGTGGGCGATCGCCGAGGGCCGCGCGGCGGCCGCCGCCGTCGACCGCTTCCTCATGGGCACGACGACGCTGCCCGCGCCGATCGAGCCCACCGACCGCCCGCGGTAGCTGCGCCGTCCCGTCCTCGCCCGGCGGTACGGTGGCCGCCGGGCCGGGACGAGGAGGCGGCGATGGGCCGGCGAGCCAAGATCGTCTGCACGCTCGGGCCGGCGACCTCGTCGCCGGAGGCGATCAGGGCGCTCGTGGCGGCGGGCATGGACGTCGCCCGCCTCAACCTCTCGCACGGCACGCACGACGAGCACGCCGCGCACTACGCGACCGTGCGGGCGGCCTCCGATCGGGCCGGGCGGGCGGTCGCGGTGCTCGCCGACCTGCAGGGCCCGAAGATCAGGCTGGGCACGTTCGCGGACGGGCCGGTCCAGCTCGCCGCCGGCGACGCGTTCACCATCACCGTCGACGACGTGCCTGGCGGCCGCGACCGGTGCTCGACGACGTACGCCGGGCTCGCTGGTGACGTGCGGGTCGGCGACCGCATCCTCGTCGACGACGGCAAGGTGGCCCTCGAGGTCACGGCGGTGGCCGGCAGCGACGTGCGCACGCGCGTGCTCGTCGGCGGCGCGGTCGGCGACCACAAGGGGCTCAACCTGCCGGGCGTCGCGGTGAGCGTGCCAGCCCTGTCCGACAAGGACGTCGAGGACCTGCGCTGGGCGCTGCGGCTGCGCGCCGACCTCATCGCGCTGTCGTTCGTCCGCGGTCCCGAGGACGTCGACGCCGTGCACCGCGTGATGGACGAGGAGGGCGTCCGGCTGCCGGTGCTCGCCAAGCTGGAGAAGCCGCAGGCGGTGAGCCGGCTCGGCGAGGTGGTCGAGGCGTTCGACGGCCTGATGGTGGCTCGCGGCGACCTCGGCGTCGAGCTGCCGCTCGAGGAGGTGCCGGTCGTCCAGAAGCGGGCGGTGACGGCGGCGCGCGAGGCGGCGAAGCCGGTCATCGTCGCGACCCAGATGCTCGAGTCGATGGTGTCGGCGCCGCGCCCCACCAGGGCCGAGGCGTCCGACGTCGCCAACGCGATCCTCGACGGCGCCGACGCGGTGATGCTCTCGGCCGAGACCAGCGTCGGGCGCTACCCCGTCGAGACGGTGGCCACGATGGCGCGGATCATCGCGACCACCGAGGCTGCGGCGCTCGACCGGCTGCCGCCGCTGCAAGGGGCGCCGACCACGATCGGCGGCGCGATCGCACGGGCGGCCACCCTCTCCGCCGCCGGGCTCGGTGCCCGCTACCTGGTGGCGTTCACGCAGACCGGCGAGAGCGCGCGCCGGCTCGCCAGGCACCGCCCGGCGATCCCGCTGCTCGCGTTCACCCCCGACCCGGCGGTGCGCAGCAGCCTGGCGCTGTCGTGGGGCGTCGAGACGTTCATCGTGCCGGCGGTGGCGCACACCGACGAGATGGTGCGCCAGGTCGACGCGTCGCTGCTGGAGATCGACCGCTGCCGCACCGGCGACCTCGTCTGCGTGGTCTTCGGCAGCCCGGTGGGGCGACCGGGGTCGACCAACACCATGCGCTTGCACCGCATCGGCGAGGACTGAGCGATCCCCGTGCGCCTCCGTACGACCCGCTAGGCTGGTCAGCGCTTCGGGTCTGTACCCCAACCGGCAGAGGGACGCGGCTCAAACCCGCGACAGTGTGGGTTCGAATCCCACCAGGCCCACCGATCGGCTTCTGCGAACGCGCAGGTCAGCGCCGTATAGCCGAGGCGTTCGACCGGTCAACAGGCCGGACTGGTCACAGACTGGTCACAGAGCGGATTGAGCTGCTCTCGACTCAAGTTGCTGGATCGCGGGGCTCGCACTGGCTGCCCAAGCTTCGACCTCCGCTTTGGGGTTGCCGGCGACGGTCCTCAGCGTCGCTAGGAGCAGTCGAGACGCATCAGCCGCGGCCTCTGCCCGGTACTGCACTGCGGTGACTGACGTGCTGACGCCTGTCGGGTGCGGTTCGGGTGGCGCGGGAGTCTCGAGGTAGTGAACGGCGTTGCCGCGTAGTGAACCGCCCCGGCGAGTCCGGAGACTTCCTAGCTTGAGACTCCGGCGGTCGCTGGGTCTGGTGGTGAGCGTAGTGAGCCTGTTCGGCCTCGACGGGTGTGAGGTCATCGCAGTACTCGAAGGGCCGGCGGTGATTGAACCAGTCGACCCATTCGGCGGTGGCGATCTCGAGATCGTCGAAGCCCTTCCAGGGACGGCGAGGTTTGATCAACTCGGCCTTGTAGAGCCCGATCACCGATTCGGCCAGCGCATTGTCGAACGACGAGCCGACCGCCCCGGTTGAGGGCTTGATCCCGGCGGTGTCGAGGTGCTCGGCGTAGCTGACGGATAGGTACTGGCTTCGGTGATCATGGTGGGCGATCAGCCCGGCGACATCCTTGCCGTCGCGCTGCCTGGTCCAGATGCCCTGTTCGACGGCGTCGACGACGAGCTGGCTGGTCATGGTGGTCGCGACCGACCAGCCCACGATCCGCCGGGCGTAGGCGTCGATGACGAACGCGGTGTAGCACCAGCCCGACCACGTCGAGACATACGTGAAGTCGGCAACCCATAGCCGGTCCGGAGCCAGCGGCCGGAAGTTCCGGTTCACCAGGTCGTGCGGCTTAGCGGCCTTCGGGTCGCTGATCGTGGTGCGCTTGACCTTGCCCCGCACCGCGCCAGCAAGCCCGAGCTCGGCCATGAGCCGTTCGACGGTGCAGCGAGCGATCGGCGGGTCGTCTTCGGTGCGTTCGCGGTTGAGGGTCAGCCACACCTTCCGCGCACCGAAGACGCCGTAGTTCGCGGCATGCGCGGCGGCGATCCTCGGCTTCAACTCCGCGTCCCGCACCTCGCGCGCCGACGGCGTGCGGGAGCGGTGCTCGTAGTAGGTCGCAGGGGCGATCTTGCAGCCCATCGCGGTGAGCTGCTCACAGATCGACTCGACACCCCAGCGCAGACCCTGCCCGTCGGCGTCCTCGTGGCGTTGACCGACGTGCTCGTCGATGAACGCGACGATCAGTGCAGTGGCCGGTCGAGCTCGGCCGCGAAGAAAGCCGATGCAGCCTTCAAGATCGCATTGGCGCGCTTGAGCTCGGCGTTCTCCCGCTTGAGCCGCTTCAACTCCACGGAGTCCTCGCTCGTCACGCCGGGCCGCTGCCCGGCATCGACCTCGCCCTGCCGGCACCACTTGCGCACCGTCTCGGGCGTGCCGATCCCGAGCAACTCGGCGACCCTGCCCATCGCCGCCCACTCCGACTCGTGCTCGACCCGGACCTCGGCGACCATCCGGACCGCCCGCTCACGCAGCTCGGCCGGGTACCTCTTCGACGTACTCTCTGACATGACTCCAACCCTTCCAGGAATGGAGTCTCCGGACTCGCCGGGGCGGTTCAGACAGCCATCCCTCATCGAGATTGACGTCGGCCCACGTCAGCCGAGCGCCTCGCCGCGGCGAAGGCCGGTACTTACACGGCCAATCCCGCGCCCCGGCCGCGTGCTGTACGTCGCGGGCGAAGGGGCGCACGGCCTGCACCAGCGCATCCAGGCGTGGGAGTACGCGTGGGGGCACGACGTCGGCGGACTGACCGTCCTCCCACAGCCGGTCCAGCTCCAACAGCCGGCCCAGGTGGAAGCGCTCGCGCAGCTCTGCGCCGAGGACAGGTATCGCCTCGTCGTCCTCGACACCCTCGCCCGCTGCCTCGTCGGCGCTGACGAGAACAGTGCCAGAGACATCGGCATCGCGGTCGACGCGGCAGACCGAATCCGCCGCGCCGCCGGGGCGACCGTCCTGCTTGTCCATCACACCGGGAAGGACGGGACCAACGTCCGCGGAAGCAGCGCCCTCGAAGGCGCGATGGACACCATCTACACCATCAGCGGCGACCCCAACCGGCTTACCCTAGAGCGAACCAAGCGCAAGGACGGGCCGCGCCACGACCGCCACATGCTGGCGCTTGACCCCGTGCTGGCAAGCTGCGTCGTCGTGTCCAACCGCCACGGACACGAGTCCGAGCGAACCGAGAACGAGCGCAAGCTGCTGTCTGCGTTCCTCGACCACTTCGCGGACACCGGAGCCAGCAAGAGCGAACTGCGCAGCATCGTGAAGATGCCTTCCTCGTCCTTCCACCGCGCCCTAAAGTCGCTGGTCAGACGGGGCGACCTCGTGAACACCGGCACCGACACGGCCACCCACTACCGAACGGGGGAGGCCGAATGACCTCGCCGTGTCCGCAGGTGTCCGCGCGTGTCCTTCCCGACAGCGGACATGTCCGTCCACCCCACCCCCTATAGGGGTGGACAGACCGAGCGGACACGACAGCGAGAACCGAGAGCAAGAGCAGCGGCAGCAAGCACGCAGACCCGTCGAGCACCTCGTCGTCGTTATATTCCTGACGCCGTCGCAACCGGCAACTTTGGCCGCGAGCGGGTCGCCGACCTGCTTCGCGGCGACCACGCCCGCACTGATCGGACAGGCCGATGGCCAGTGGCTAGGTGCCGCCACGAGGTGACCCCGCCGATCGGCAGCCGGGACAGGATCCCGACGTCGATCAGCCGCAGGTCATTGCCCTCGACCAGCACCACGTGGCGGTAGCCGAAATCCTTGAGCTCATCCGCGGCGAAGGCGCTGAGCGTGGTGACGGTCTTCGACCTCCTGCACCGCCAGGTCGTAGGCGTCCATCGCCGCGATGCGCGTCGCACCCGATTCGTCAAGGTAGAAGCGCTGGTTCATGCGCGGGACGCCCCACCTTGACTCTGCCCCGGGCCGCTGCGAAGATCCCGACCTAGGCGAACCGCCAGGGTTCGTCCACTTATGAGGGCGGGGTGCTCTCTCCATGGCAGCCAGTGCAGTCAAGCGCAGGATCTCTGTCTACGGTGACACGAAGCGGAGCTCTCGCATGATCAGCAGTCGCAACGCGTCCTACGCCCCCGAGCCGGTGGACGTCCAGAACTACTTCTCGTACAAGCACTCACTCGGTTGGGGCTGCCTTCAGGACGAGGCGCCGGCAGAAGAGACCGTCTGCGCCGGCGGTATTCTCGCGTGCCCCTGCCGAGCGATCTGACGGACGCAAACAACCCGCCCGTCGTCGGGCGGGTGGGTCGCTCGACGACACCGACTCTCGACGCAGGTCGACTGCGCGCGGCGCTGTCGTCCGTGTTCCAGACGCACGATCCGTTGTTCGTGGTCGGCACACCGACCCTCCGCGACAGCTTGGCTGGCACGGGGCTGCGGACGCTCGGTCTTGAAGACTTCAACGCGGACCCGCGGCAGGCGCCGCCCGGTACCGCGGTGGTCCTCGTCTCCACGGACCTGGCGAAGTCCGTGTCCGACGAAGCCTGGGCCGCTCTGGAAAGGTGCCGCCTGCTTTCGGTGCCGATCTCGTCGTTCGGCGCGGACGACGACACCGCGCTGTACTCCCTGCAGATGCTCGCAGCCGTCGACTTCGACGACGCCGTCGCTCAGGCCTTCGACTGGATGACCATGCTGGAGCAGGCCGTCGGCACCCTCACGATCGCCACCCCTGACGCTTCCTGCGCGTTGGAGCTCGACGACGACATCGGCGTGCTGCAGCCGAAACTCGACGTCGAGACCGCCTTGGGCGAGTGGACGACGCCCGCGGACTACCTCGAAATGGCGCTCGTCGCCGCCCGGGGATCGACGACCCCCTGCCATCGGCTGAACGGTGAGTACGTCGCCACGGGAGCGGCCGTCGCCTGTCACCGCTACCACTGGCGGAAGGTGCGGCCAATGGCGGACGAGGCGTGGGCGCGCTTGCAGAGCTACCGCAGCAGCGGCGAGTTCCCCCTGAGACTCCAGCTCGTCGACTCGCGCGTCACGCGCATCCGCACGGCCGGCGGCCGCGACGTCCTCCACGACCTGCTTCCACTCGTCGACCGTGACGTGGACACGGCCACAACGGAGCTGGCCTTCGCGACCAACAGCCTGCCGCCGGACGACATCGACTGGCGGTGGAACACGCCGATGAACGAGGCAGCGTGCGGCATGCACCTGGCGCTGGGAAGCGGCCTCAACGGAGCCCACATCGACTTCATCGAGCCGACCGCGACCGTCACCTGGTATGACGAGGACGGCGCTGAGCACGTTATGCCCCGGCACGACGAGCCCGCGTGACGGGAGCGGCGCCGCCCGGCGCTCTTTTATCTCCAGCGCCCGCCGTTCGGTCCCCATATTGATAGATAGTGTCCAGGCGGAGTTATCCGCTCGCAAGACCCATACGACGTATAGTCCGCGCTGAGGACTGATGGACTCATCTGGGTCGAGGAACGCAGTTCGGACTGCTGATCCACTCAGGGCGACGACAGGTGAGCAAGGAGCTATGGCGAGATGCGAGGCGGGTGCGACGCCTGCCTCTCCCCGCCGCCCCGCCGCCAGGACCAGTTGATGTCGCCGTGACGCCACCGCGGTCCTGCTCGGCGATCACCGCGAAGCCGCGATCCAGCCATTCGTGGAACTGAACTCGCTCTGGTCCGACGACGCCAGCTGGACCGTCATGACGGGAAGACCGGCGATCGGCCGGTGATGTCGCGGCACGGCTCCCCGCCACCCGGGCGTCGGACCGGCTACTGCTCATGCGGTAGTCGCCCGGGCCCACCTTCAGCGTTCGGGCGCCGCGTGTCGTAGGTGACCGTGCCGTCACCGGTGACCCACAAGAAGTGAGACTGCCGGCCGAGGTCGAACTTGACCCCCGCCAGCATTCGCCCCCGGAGCCCGCACGCGTCGAGGTCAAGGGGCCGGGCGAGCGGGACCTCCCTGGGATCGCCTGTTCCGATCCGGGCCGTGTCGATGAGCGACGCGCCCGGCACGTACCGGTGCCTGACTGGCCCGGCTGCACTGAGGATGACCTTCGGGCACGTCGGCGGGTCGGACACCCACCGGGGGACCAGCCTTGCCAAGAGCCAGTACCGCCTGAGGTTCTCCGCGATCACGTCGTCCTGCGGATGCAGCGGATCGAGCCTGGGGCGGCCCGGTGCCAGCTCGCCGCCGAAGCTGTTCCGGACAATGAGAGCCCCGCCCGTGATGACGCCGACCTCCGTCACCGTGAGCGGCGGCAGCAACAGTCGGTCGGCGTAGTCCGCGGGAACCCCGAACGGCCGGAACCGCGGCCCCTCCCCCTGCGCGCCGTTAGTCAGCGCCGCCTGCGTCGTCGGAAGCCGCAAGGCCGAAATCAGCGCCGCCTCCACGGCGGCAGCGGCCTTCGCTGACGAGTACGGCCCGGCCAGCTCGATTGAGTAGTCGCCCGCGTCGATGATCGCGCGTAGGCAAAGGTTGTGGCTGCCGCGTGTATGCTGAACCGCCCTGCCAGGGGTTGCGCCCCTGCCGACGTAGACGATCTTCTGGCTGTTCGGATCGCGGTACAGGTAGACGCAATGGTCGGTCGCATCGTTCACGCGGACTCTCCTCCGGGTCGCTAGCCTGGCCGTGAAGCACAGCCCGCGACCAGCTACGAGCGGCCTCGAGCAGTCGACTTCGTAAGACACAGTCTCCGCTGACGGCTCCATCAGCGGCCGAGCTCTCAAGTCCGACGCTTTGGCAGCCCCCGAGCGGTGCCCTACCGAAGGCTGACTAGCCACCCAGGCACATGCATTACCCCCAGTGCCGGTATTCCTACCGGTCGCGGCCATCAAGGTATCGCGAACCTGATCTCCGTTGCGGCAGAAGCCGTGTCTCTCTCGTCCCGGACATGCGCCGGACAGCGCAAAGGTGCGGATCTCCGCCGGCAGCCGAACGGCTGACCAGGACAGCCCTCTCAAGGGTTCTTCCTCCCTGAACTGAGGAAACCCCCGCGCGCGAGCCGCAGGGGCGCCTACCGCTGAGTTTTGGGCTGCGGAAGGCGCGTCCCGGTGTGATTGCTAGGAGAGAGCGTCGAAACGCGAACGCGCAGGTAGGCGGTTCGCCTGTCGACGGTGGGCCGTTGGCGTACCCCACGATCCGGCCGCGCTTACCCCAGCCTTGATCGTTTCGCCCCTCGGGACTGTCGGCCCACGGCCATAGCGTCCGTCCTGCCGTCCGCCGACCCGGCGGGGCGGCCCCGACCGAGTGCGCTAACACCCGGCCGGGGCCTGGACGCACGCCTCCTGAAAGGCACGCGCCGTGGACCGAGAATCGCACGACCCGACCGAACCGCCCGGCAGTCCGTGCCCGTGGTGGTGCAGCGACCGCGAGTACGCGGGCACCCCTGACCACCCGCCGCGTCACGAGGGGCACAGCCTCGCCGTGGACGCCGAGCGGCCCGACGGCTTCCCAACCGTCCTGCACGCCCTGCTGATGTTGCCGTTGGACGGGCAGGTCATCCGAGCGCTCATCACGGACGCGGACCTCGACCTCGCCACCCTGAGTGCCCCTTGCTCCCGGTCGCTCGCCGCCGCGCTGATTCGCCTCGCGGACGTGGCTGAAGGGGTGGCGAGCCTCTGACCCTCGTGGTCCCGCAAGGCATGACTGAGCCTCCGGCTGTATGCCGGAGGCTCAGTCATGCCATTCCAGTCACTTGCCGGGGAGGAAGGGACTTGCCGTCCGGTGTGAGCCATATTGCCTTGTACAGCACTGCCGTGGCAAAGAGCAACAGAAGCAGCGCAGCGATAAGCGTGATGAAGGTGTCCAGGGCGACGCAAATCCAGTAGAACCATTTGTTTCTTTCGCGGAGTCGTCTCGCAGGGAACTCATACTTCTCGCCACTTGGGTACTGATGCTCAGCTAGCCAAAAGAAGAAACTGCTGAACGGATGAAAGGTAAGCAGCTTAGAAAAGGTAGGCGCTCCTAAGTCGCCCGCGCCTTCACCGGTGGCAACTTCGGGTGGTGGGCCTGCCCCATCGGTCAACTCTCGTGGGGTGTCCCGGAACAGTTCTTGTGCCGCGCGCTTGTCCTGCGGAGCTTTCGATGATGGAGCGGCGGCCCCTTGCTCTGCCCCCTCTTTCTTCGCGGTAGAGTCGCCCTCATCACTGGACATCGTTACGCCGCCAGCAACTGCCGCCGGTAGCGCAGCGCATCCAATGAGACGTCGAAGATGCGAGCGAGCGCATAGATGTCTCTACCAGCTCTGATTTCGGCGAGCAGTTCCGGCTCTGGCATCAGTAATGACCCGGCGAAGTCGTTGGCATAAATCTCGTCGGCTACGCCCCGCGTATCATCTGAGCGCTTGTCGATGAAGGCTGAATCCGGCGTCAGGTCATCCGCCCGCAGGAGATAGTGCCCAATCTCATGGGCGCAAGAGAAGCGGAACCTCTTTCGGGGCTGGTCCCTGTCCAGATAGATGTCGGCCCCACCGCTGCCACCGACGAGCATCCCGAAGACATCATCGCCTAGCTGAGCCGAGAACACCGAGAGCCCGAGACTGCGAGCGATGGTCACCGGCTCTACAGGCAGCATGTAGGGGGTCCAGTGCTGGCTCAGGATGTCCTGAGCGTCCTGCCGCGCCATGTGCCGGATCTCGTCGACCCGCAGGCCCTGCAGCTTCGTGGACATCGCGCCAGCCCCCTACTCGGCAGCGTGGGGGAGCGCAGCGGTTCGGCTACTTTCCGTGCTGTCCTGTAGCTCTGCGTCGTGGACCGAGACCATCCGCTCCATCCCCAGGGTTGTCCACCGGCCGTCCACAGTTCGGTCATGTTACTGCACCGAATCCTGTGGGCTAGCAGTACCCTCCTGGGCGGGCGCGTCACCATCACTCGTGCGCCGACGCTAGTAGGCTCCCGCCGTGGCCGATCCCTCAATGATCACTCCCGGCATGAAGCTGCATTGGGCGGCGACGCACATGGGCCAGCTTTGGCAAGAAATGGGCACCTTTGTGTACGCGCGTCCGTATGAAATCACCTACGAGCTCGATATTGAAGCACCCGAGTATGTCTTCTACGTCGACCGACTGCAAATCCCCCCGCCACATTGGGCGCTCCTCTTCGGCGACTTCGTTCACAACCTCCGGGCGGCCCTCGATCACTTGGCGTACCAACTCGCCCTGCGCGCCAAGCCAGGGATCGACAGCGACGCCAAAGCCTCGCGCCGAATCTCCTTCCCAATCGTTGACACGCCGACCGAGTTCAAGAATGCCGTCAAGCCCATCTTGAATATCGGCGCGCTGCGGGACGAGGACAGGGAGCGGATCGAGGAGTTGCAACCGTACAACGCTCAGAACGTCGACATATGGGGGCCTGCCGCGTTCATCCCACGACCCATCCCGCACTACTTGCGCCTGATCCGCGACTTTGACAATGCCGACAAGCACCGACTCATCAAGCCTGTCTGGTACACAGTTGGCAACCCCTACATACCTGACTTCCCCGAACCCTACGGGACGCCCACCGTCGGGGTGCTCGACGGCCCGCTCGTAGGTGGCGCGAAGGTGGAGATCGGCCGGTGGACCTTCGACAAGGCTGCCCCCGAAGATCTGCCCGAGGATTTGAATCTCTACAACTGCTTTCCGATTGAGCCACGCTTCGAGGAATACGTGGCGGCCCTCTTCGGCGACATCGCTATCCTCTCTGGTTCCCTGCAACTCACCATGCGGCACATGCAGGTGACCACCGAGTCCGTGCTTCATATGTTCGCCCCCGCTGTTGTCAGAGGAGCTACGCCACTACCCGCGGCGCAATTCGACCCGGCCAACATGCCGCAACCCGGCTCGTCCCCACCGGCGACGACTTCTCCGTGAAAGTTTCCGAGCGGCGGAAATTGGGGCGCTTTTTGTCGTACCCCTGCTATAGCGTGGGCGTTGTCAGCGAATAGGTGACCCCCGCGACGGTTGCACCCGCCCGGGGGTCTGGACCAAGAGGTAGCACCCTCATGGCCGAGGCCACGGTAACACCCGCGCGAGACGCGGAACATGTACGGCTCCTGCTCGACGTGCCCGAAGTACGGGCGTGGATCGCAGCGCTCGACGACGCGCGATGGACCGGTCGCACCGGCTACGGCTCGCGCGCGCTCGTCGGCATGGCACTGGTGAAGGCGGTCTACGCACTGCCGACCTGGACGCGCGTCGTCCGACTCGTGAGCGACCACGCCGCGCTCCGCGCGGTGATCGGGTGCGCCCCGTCGCGGCAGGCGTGCTACCGCTTCGCACGCAAGCTGCGGGACGACCGGGTGGCGCTGGACCGCTGCCTTGATGCAGTGGTCGTGCGGCTCGCCGCGACGCTGCCGGGCTTCGGCGAGACGGTCGCTATCGACGGGTCGGATATGCCTGCCTACGCGAACGGTCAGCGACGGTTGTCCCGCAACGGCCCGCTCCGCGAGCGGTTCTCCGACCCCGACGCGACCTGGGGGCACCGGTCGTCGGTCAGCACCCGCAGCGGTGGTGGCTACTACGGGTACAAGCTGCACGCCGCCGTGTGCGCCACCACCGGCCTTCCGGTGGCCTGGCAGGTGGAGACGGCGAAGACCTCCGAGACGGTCATCGTCGCGCCGCTGCTCGACGCGCTCGCCCGGCGCGGGATCGTCCCGGCGCACTGCGTCATGGACCGGGGCTACGACACGACCAAGCTCTACCAGGAGTGCGAGGGCCGGGGCATCCGGCCGGTCATCAGCCTGCGGAACACCGCCGCAGTGAAGGCAGGGAAGGACAAGCCTCCGACCTGTGACCACGGTGCGTGGACGTTCGCCGGATCGGACGCGAAGCGCGGCGCGAGCAAGTGGCGCTGCCCGACCGGGGACTGCTCGCCCGCGTCGGTGTGGATCGCCGCCGACCGGCTGCACCCGCTGATCCCGCGCAGCACCCCGCGCTTCAAGGCCCTGTACCGGCAGCGCGGCGCGGTCGAACGCGCCTTCGGCCACCTGAAAGGCGAATGGGGCTTCGCGCCGCTGCGGGTCCGTCGCCTTGACCGGGTGCGGCTGCACGCCGATCTGACGATCCTCGCTCGCCTCGCAACGACCCTCGCCGCGAGCGCGAGCGTCCCGCTCGCCGCCTGACCTGACGGCACTCCCTGAGCGCGGCACGTCCAGCCGCGTCCCCGCACGCCCTACGGCGATGACGCACGCCCCGAACCCGCCCGGTTGAGCCGAGCGGGCGTCCGCGTGCCCACGCGAGGGCCGGATCACCGCGCTACCCACGGCCGGACCTCTCGGCGAGCGGAGGTAACGACCCGGATACGGTTCTGTCGTGAGTTTCGACGCCCGTACCGAGCAAGTCTCCTAGTCACGCGACGCATGAATCGGCGCAGGTCAGCGGTCGAGTGGTCACCGAGTGGTCACGAGACGTGGTGATCGCATGACCGGGCAGCTCGCGCTGACCGTGGGTGCCGGCGCTGCCGCTGCTGCTGCTCGGGCGCGGTTCCGGGGTCGTGGGGGTCGATCTCGCGCTCGCCGCCAGCACTGCCGACCTCGTGGTGACCGAGCCTGCGGCGTACAGCCATCAGGAAGCGAAGCTGCGCAGTGAATCGCTGCGTACCTGCCGGCCCGGAGGGCTTGTGTCAGGCGTCAGTCTGCGGTGTTCTGTGCGGCATGGACCCTGCGCCCTGTCGCCCCGGCCGTTCTAGCGCTCTCCAGTGGCGCTGCCCTTGTGTTCGCGGCGGGATGCTCCTCCCCCTCCGGGGCCGCCGCGTCCGCCTCCCCCCGTCCGTCATCGACATCGACGTCCTCTCGGGCGGCGACCACCTCCAAGCCGGCCGGGTCACCCGGTGACATTGCTGCCTGCCGGGTGTTCGACAAGGCTCTCGCGCCCGTGCGCGACGACGTGGAGGCCATGCTCTACCAGCGCGTAAACCCCGTCCCGGCGCGGCTCGACATGACGCTGATCGCGGACGCTGCGATGACGGCTCGGGGCGGCGCATCAGATCAGGGGCTCCGGTCGGCGCTCCAACGTGTCCAGTCATCCGCCGAGGCGGTCAGCAGCACAGCCGAGGCCGGGGCTGGCGATCTTCGGGACGAGGCGGCGCTTCTCGCCGCAGCCGTGAACGACACCGCTAACGTCTGCGAGCGCCTCGGATACACCGTTAACTACGGCCGCCTCTAGCGTTCTCTGCCGAGGGCGAGTGGAACCAGGTCGGCGGAAACACCCGGTTGATCTACGCATGGTGTCAGCGCCTGTACATAACGGTCCTAGCCGAGCTGTGGGGGTGGCCCGCCCCTCTCTAGGCTCGTCACGACGCCGGGAGTAGTCTCCCGTCACGATCTTCGGTCACATCTGACCCTTCTCGGGGGCATTCATGGCGGACGGCATCGGTGGGCGCGTTGTCGCCTTGCGGCAGCGGAAGGGCTTGAGCCAGGCCGCTCTTGCGGAAGCCGCGTACATCACCGCGCCGTACGTCGCGCTGATCGAGCGGGGCAAGCGCCGCCGGCCGCGTGAGTCCGTCCTTCGCAGCCTGGCCGGCGCGCTCGACACGACCGTCGATTACCTCGTCACCGGCCGCGATGGGCAGGTTCACGCCCACGAGGTCGACCTGCGGTTCGGCGAGGTCGCCTTTCGCAACGGCGACCCCGCGACGGCGCGCGAGCGGTTCGTGGCCGCCTACGAGGATGCGGCCGCACTTGGCGACGGCTACGTGCCCGAGCAGCGAGAGGCGCAGTACGGCATCGCTCGAGCCGACTGGTCGCTCGGTCGGCAGGGCGACGCGATCGCCGGCTTCGAGGCGCTGCTTGACGCTCACGACCTCCCGTCCAGCGTGAGCCGGGTGGCACTGCAAACCTGGCTGTGCCGCGCCTACGCCTTCGCCGGTGATCTAGGTCGTGCGATCGACCTCGGGGAGAACGCCCTCGCCGCTGTCGGTCCGGTGACAGGACCACGCGCGCACGTCACCGAGGGGCTCGCCGAGCTGGTGTCGACGCTGGTGTGGGCTTACACCGAGCGCGGCGACCTGACCCGCGCGCAGCAGCTCATCGACTCCCTCGTCGTCGCCGTCGAGGCGAGCGGGTCGATGTCCGCTCGTGGCGCGGCCTACTGGAACGCGGCGATCGTCGCGGAGGCGCAGGGCGAGTTCCGGGCCGCTATCAAGCTCGCCGACCGGGCCATCGCCCTCTACGGGGAGATCGGCAACGACTTCGCCATCGCCGCCCTTCGCATCAACGTCGCGGGCTACATGCTGCGACTGCCCGGCGTCGACCTCGCGGCAGCCGAGGCGCACCTGCGGGAATCGATGGGCGGCTTGATCGAAAGCGGCCACAGCAACCCAACGAACGTGGCGATGGCTGAGAAGGAGCTAGCCCGCTGCCTGCTGCTCGCTGGCCGCGTCGATGAGGCGGTGGACACCGCCCGAGCGGCCTTGGAGCGCGTGCCGGCGGCGCCACTGGAACGGGCGCGAGTGCTCGCCGTGCTGGCCGCCGCGTCGTTCGCCGACGGCAGGGAGGACGAGGCCGTCGCGTGCTACGAGGATGCCGCCGCGGCCCTCACGGCGTACGGCGCCGGCCGGCAGGCCGGCCCGGTGTGGGGCGAGCTGGCAGCGGTGCTGACGACGATGGAACGAGACAAGGAGGCGGTCGCCGCCTTGTGGCGGATGGCAGCCGCGCTGGGCGTGTCCGCCGCGCCCATCCGCCCAGCCACGGCCGCCGTTCATTCGCCCTAGCGCGGCTCGCAGCAGGGGATGCCAGCGGCTCCGGCGAGCGGGGTCGCTGCCGCCGGAGCGGCGACGGCTGCCGTCAGCGCGGCGGTGGCGGCAAGGATGACGGCTGCGGTGAAGCGACGCATGATGCGCTCCGATCTGTCGACTGGCTACTAACCATGCGCCGTCAGTATCCGGTAAGCGTTACTGGTTAGCGCCCTCGCCACGACTCCGCTCGCCGTGCATGGGCTCGCGTTGGGATGAGCGCTAGCGTCGCTCGCCGGACGGCCGGTCCCCGGCTGGGAGCGTTACCCCCGAGACGCTTTCCGGCGAGGTGGGCCGGCCGTTCTCGGCCTCACCGCACCTGCGGTAAGGGCCGGCGGAGGGGGACCAGCGCCGGCGCGCCTCCGGTGTGCCACTCGCTGCCGGCATCGGCCAGGCTCCCGACCGCAGCACGGGAGCGGGCCTGAGCCAAGCGGGGGCGGAATGGCCCCGAGAAGGCCGCTGAGCATGTCGCTGAGGCGCTGAGGCGCTGGTCGGGTATCCCTGGATCCCGGAAACGCTCCACGGCCTTCCCGCGCCATCGGACGCAGCGCGGGGCCGCACTAAAGGCACGGGGAGCCGTCACGGACGGCCATCGGCTCTACCTGTTAGGAGCTCCATAGCCGAACGCTGCCGTATCGCCCAATCGCGGACCGCAACCTTCGGAGCTTCGACCACGCCGGCGACGGTCTCGACAAGCAGCAGCGCAGCGTCCCGTGCCGCGTCCGCGCTGAACTGGACATTGACGAATGAGGTGTGCCCTCCCGAGGGATGTAGCTGGGTGGGCTTCGACTTCTCCTCGTAATGCACGGCTGAGTCGCGTAGTTGGAACACTGGCGTCCACCGCTGGCCGAGTTCAAGGCCCCGCTTGGGCGTCTGGATGCTTCGCTTCAGCACCTCGCCAACGACGTTGGCAGCGTTGGACCTGCTGCTGCCGCCGCTTCTTGTGCGTTGCGGTGGGCTAAGTACCGAAGCAAGATCGCGGGAGAGGGCTTCCATGCTGAACGCCGAGGCGCAAACCGAGACCAGCCCCTGACGCGTTTCCTCCCCGAGCCCGTCCTCACAGCCAGCGCGCCGGGCCGCGAACGCTCCCGCGGCGGCGTCAATTGCGATCATGCCCCAGGCCAGCCAGAGGTTGGCCGACATCTCAATGCCACCCGCGTATGCCTCACCGGTTCCGCGCGCGGTCACGCCGGGGACGGTTACGTCTCGCCGCTCGTCGGTCATGGTTCTCCAAAGGGGCCTGCTGCCCTGTTGACGTGGTCGCGCCCGCCGGCGTGGTGTGTGAGTTGGTCGCCGCGTGATCCTTCGGCTGACTTTATGCGGTGATGGCGGTCAGGGGCATCTCCTCGGTCCTTTGGGCTTCGTGGTGGGGGGCGGGCCGGCATCGGGTGAGCACGTCGAGGCCGATGTAGCGGCGCATCTCGGTCCATTCGTCGTGTTGCTCGGCGAGGACGGCGCCGACCAGGCGGGTCAGCGCGTCGCGGTTGGGGAAGATGCCGACGACGTCGGTGCG
>JBJMHZ010000019.1:0-2114 GCA_045807125.1 Frankiaceae bacterium | reverse complement strand
GCGACGACGCCGACCTCAAGCAGCTGTGGTCGGAGCTGATCCCGCTCTACGACTACGAGTACGACCCGGTGAAGTCCGCCGCCGCGGTCGAGGCCGGCATCTACCGGCACGAGGCGCACAACTGGTGCTTCCAGCACAACTGGGGCGGCTACGACCTGAAGGCCGACCTGCCGAAGGTCACCGTGCCCACGCTGGTCACCGTCGGACGGCGCGACTGGGTCACGCCGGTCAGCTCGTCGGAGACGATCGCGTCGCTGATGCCGAACGCCGAACTGGTGGTCTTCGAGCGGTCCGGCCACTCGCCGCAGGTGGAGGAGCGCGAGCTGTTCCAGCAGACGATCCGCGACTTCGTCGACCGCGCCGTCCCCGCCGGGACGCCGGCGTGAGCGCGCCGCTGGTCATCATCGGCGGCGGGGCGATCGGCGGCACGCTCGGGGCCCACCTGGTGCGCGCTGGGCACGACGTCCTGCTCTGCGACGCCGACGCCGCGCACGTGGCCGCCATCCGGGAGCACGGCCTGCGGATCGAGGGCCCGGTGGACGAGTTCACGGTGCAGATCCCGGCGGTCACGCCCGACGAGCTGCCCGACCGCATCGAGCGCGCGATCGTCGCCGTCAAGAGCCTGCACACCCGGTCGGCGGCCGACCTGCTGCGCGACCGGCTCGCCCCCGAGGGCTACGTGCTCACCGTGCAGAACGGGCTCACGGCCGACACCCTCATCGAGGCCGTCGGCCGCGAACGGGTGATCTCCAGCTTCGTCAACTTCGGCGCCGACCTCATGTCGCCAGGCGTGATCATGCAGGGCAACGTGGCGACGTTCCGGGTCGGCGAGCTCGACGGCGGCACGATCACCCCGCGCGTGCGGGAGCTGGCCGAGCTGCTGCCCTACGCCAAGCCGACCGACAACGTGCTCGGCTACCTGTGGGGCAAGGAGGCGTACGGCGCGATGCTCTGGGCCGGCGCCGTGTCCGACCTGTCGATCGCCGAGACGCTGGAGCGGCCGGAGTACCGCCCCGTCATGATCGCCATCGCCCAGGAGGTCCTCGCTCAGGCGCCGGTGCGGGTGGAGAGCTTCGACGGCTTCGTGCCCGACGACCTCGAGGGGTCGCTGGACCGGCTGGCGGAGTTCAACCGGCGCAGCGCGAAGACCCACAGCGGCATCTACCGCGACCTCGCGGTGCGCAAGCGCAAGACCGAGATCGACGAGATGCTCCGCGACGTCTCCGGCCCGATCTTCGACAAGGTCGCCGAGCTCATCCACGACATCGAGGAGGGCCGGCGCGTGAACGAGGCGGCCCACCTCGACGAGCTCGCCGCCTTCGTCGCCTCCCGCACCGCCGCCGCCTGACCGATCCGCACGAGAGGAACCCCATGCGCGCCGCCCTCCACCAGGCCGCCGGCACCGTCACCGTCGGCGACGTCCCCGACCCTGCGCTCGTCGAGCCGACCGACGCGGTCGTGCGCGTCGTGCGCGCCTGCGTCTGCGGCTCCGACCTCTGGGCCTACCGCGGGGTCATCGACCGCCCGGCCGGCTCGCGGATGGGTCACGAGTTCATCGGCGTCGTCGAGGAGGTCGGCGGCGAGGTCGTCACCGTGCGCCCGGGCGACTTCGTCGTGGCGCCTTTCCAGTGGTCGGACAACACCTGCCCGGCCTGTCAGGACGGCATCCAGGTGCGCTGCGACAACGGAGGGACGTTCGGCGCGCCGGGCACCGACGGTGGGCAGGGCGAGGCAGTGCGGGTGCCCCAGGCCGACGGCACGCTGGTCGCGGTCCCAGGCGGGCTCGCCGGCGTCGATGAAGCGCTGCTGCCCGCGCTGCTCGCGCTCACCGACGTGGCGGGCACCGGGCTGCACGGCGCGGTCCTGGCGGGGGCCACGGAGGGCTCGACGGTGGCGGTGATCGGCGACGGCGCGGTCGGGCTGTGCGCCGTCCTCGGTGCCCGGCAGCTGTTGGGCGCCGAGCGGGTCATCTTGATGAGCCGGCACGCCGACCGCGCCGCGGTCGGGCGGTCCTTCGGCGCGACCGACGTCGTCGCCGAGCGCGGCGAGGAGGGCATCGCGGCGGTCCGCGAGCTCACCGGCGGCCGCGGGGCGGCGCACGTCGTGGAGGCCGT
>JBJMHZ010000018.1:0-12063 GCA_045807125.1 Frankiaceae bacterium | reverse complement strand
TAAGTTCCGACCCGCACGAAAGGAGTAACGACTTGAGCACTGTCTCGACAGGGGGCTCGGCGAAATTGAAGTACCCGTGAAGATACGGGTTACCCACGACAGGACAAAAAGACCCCGTGGAGCTTTACTACACCCTGGCCTTGAGCTGAGGTACACGTTACGTAGCATAGGTGGGAGCCAATGAACCCTCTTTTGTGGAAGAGGGGGAGGCGCACGTGAAATACCACTTTTCGTATAACTTATCTCTCAGGCACAACCGTGATCCGGTGTGCTCACAGGACCAGGTGGGTAGTTTGACTGGGGCGGTCGCCTCCCAAAGAGTAACGGAGGCGCTCAAAGGTTCGCTCAGGGTGGATGGACATCACCCGTAAAGAGTGTAAAGGCACAAGCGAGCTTGACTGCGAGGCGGACAGGCCGAGCAGGGACGAAAGTCGGACTTAGTGATCCCACATTCCCGTGTGGAAGGAGTGTGGCTCAACGGATAAAAGCTACCCCGGGGATAACAGGCTTATCTTGCCCAAGAGTTCATATCGACGGCAAGGTTTGGCACCTCGATGTCGGCTCGTCGCATCCTGGGGCTGGAGTAGGTCCCAAGGGTTGGGCTGTTCGCCCATTAAAGCGGTACGCGAGCTGGGTTTAGAACGTCGTGAGACAGTTCGGTCCCTATCCGCCGCGCGCGCAGGAGACTTGAGAAGGGCTGTCCCTAGTACGAGAGGACCGGGACGGACGAACCTCTGGTGTGCCAGTTGTCCTGCCAAGGGCACCGCTGGTTAGCTACGTTCGGAAGGGATAACCGCTGAAAGCATCTAAGCGGGAAGCTCGCTTCAAGATGAGGTCTCCCACAGGGTTAACCTGGTAAGGCCCCCGACAAGATCATCGGGTTGATAGGCCGGAAGTGGAAGTGCGGCAACGCATGGAGCTGACCGGTACTAATAGGCCGAGGGCTTGACCACAAAGAAGCTACGCGTCCACTGTGCGGTTCCCGAGATACGGTCGGGAGCTCGGCCACATCTCCATAGCGTTTCGGCGGCCATGGCGAAGGGGAAACGCCCGGTCCCATTCCGAACCCGGAAGCTAAGCCCTTCAGCGCCGATGGTACTGCCCTGGTGACGGGGTGGGAGAGTAGGACGCCGCCGGACATTCTTCGATGATCGAGGGCCATCCCAGTGGGGTGGCCCTCGTCGTCGTTCCGGGGCGATCATGGCGAGCGACAGCGAGGAAGGGCCTGCGATGTCCGAGAGCGAGCCGCGCCGCCGTCCCGGCGGGCCGGGGCAGGGTGGCCGCTCCGCCGCTGGGCGGGACGCCACCGGTCGCCCCCGCAGCGGTGAGCGTCGCGGCCGGCCGGCACCGAAGGACGCGAGGGAGGCCGCCCCGCGGGCCGCGGGTCGTTTTCCCGCCGGTGAGCGCGGCCGCCGCCCGCGCGCCGACGAGCTTGCCTTGCCGCCCGACGTCACGCCCGACCAGCTCGACCGCGCGGTGTGGGGCGAGCTGAGGTCGCTGCCCAAGCAGCTGGCCGAGCGGGTGGCCGGTCACCTGGTGGCGGCCGGCACGCTGATCGATACCGACCCGGCGCTCGCGTCCCGGCATGCGATGGAGGCCAGGCGGCTGGCGGCGCGGGTCGCCGCCGTGCGGGAGGCGGCCGGGCTCACCGCGTACGCGGCCGGGCGCTATGCCGAGGCGCTCACCGAGCTGCGGGCCGCGCGCCGACTGGCCGACAACCCCGACGTCCTGCCGGTGATGGCCGATTGCGAGCGCGGGCTCGGCCGGCCGGAGCGGGCGCTCGCGCTGCTCGACCACGCCGATGCCCGCCGGCTCGACCGGGCCGGCCGCGTCGAGCTGCTGATCGTGGCCGCCGGCGCCCGCCGCGATCTCGGTCAGCCCGACGCGGCGGTGCTGACCCTGGAAGTGCCCGAGCTGCACTCGGGCGAGGCGGCCGAGTGGACGGAGCGGCTCTGGTACGCCTATGCCGACGCCCTGCTGGCCGCTGGACGGCGCGACGAGGCGATCGGGTGGTTCGAGGCGGTGGCCGCCGTCGACGAGGATGAGCTGACCGACGCGGCCGAGCGGGTGGAGCAGCTGCGCTCCGGGCCGGACGCCGACGCGTGACGGTGCCGGTCGCCTCGGCGCCGCCCGCCGGGCCAGCTAGTCGCTGGCGCCACTGGACGGCGCCGCATCCCCCATCGTGAAGTCCTCGCCGCTGCGGGTGGCCAGCCACCGGTCGATGCCGGCGACGTTGGCCCGCACCGACGACAGCTCGTCGAACTTGCGGTCAAGGTCGGGCCGGGCGTACAGGGCTGCGTGCCGCTCGGCGGTCCGGTCGCGGACCATGGCCACCGCGTGGTCGAGATCCAGCCGATCGGAGCGTGCCTCGCGCACCAGCTCGACCCAGTGCCGCAGCTCCGCGACGGAGCGGTCGAGCACGTCCGTCACGTGCTCGACCGGGCCGAAGTGGCTGAACAGGAGCCGGGTCGGCTCGAGGTCGGCGAACAGTCGCAGCGAGGCGAGCGCGACGTCGAGGTCGAAGTCCGGCGGCGGGGTCGCGGGTCGGACGATGTCCACGTCGGGGACGTAGACCCCGGCGGCGTCGCCGACGTAGAGGTCGCCGGTGAGCGTGTCGAGCAGACCGACGTGGTGCTTCGCGTGCCCCGGCGAGTAGTAGCTGCGCAGCGCCCGGCCGCCGCCGAGATCGATGCTGCCCTCGTCGCCGAGGCTGCGCACCCGCTCGGCGGCGGTCGGCAGCAGCGGACCGAAAAGCCGGTCGAGGTCCGGTCCGTAGACCCGCGCAGCGCTGGCCATCAGCCGGCTCGGGTCCACCAGGTGCCGGGCGCCGCGCTCGTGGACGACGATCTCACTGGCCGGGAAGGCGCGGGCGAGATCGCCCACCCCGCCAGCGTGATCGAGGTGGACGTGCGTCACGACGATCGTGGCCAGGTCCTCCGGCCCGAGGCCGTGAGCCGCCAGCGCCGCCGCGACCCGCGGCGCCGAGTTGGCGGTGCCGGTCTCCACCAGGCAGGGCCGCGGACCGGTGATGAGGTAGCCGGCGGTGATCCCCGCGTACCCCGACATCATCGTGTCCAGCACCAGCACGCCGTCGCCGAGATCGACCGGCCCAGGGTCCTCTAAGTGGCCGGGCCCGGTCCCCGTCGCCGGCTCGGGTGCCCCGGCCGTCCGGTCGTCCACCGCGCCCTCCCACCGTCCACAGCGGCGCTCGCCGTCCACAGGCCGGCCGGCGCGCGCCGTGAGCGCCGTACCAGGGGTCCATCGTAGGCATGCGCGGGTCCGCCGACCGGCCGCTCGAAGGGGGTGCTGATGACGATGACGGGCGCGGCAGCGGAGCACTGCAACGAGGTGGTGCTGCGCGGGCGGCTCGCTGCGCCGGCCGAGAGCAGGCAGCTGCCGAGCGGGGACCTGATCGCGTCGTTCCGGCTGGTCGTCGACCGTCCGGCGCGACGGCGCAAGCGGCCTGGCGATCGGGCGCCGACGGTCGACACGCTCGACTGCGTCGCGTGGCGGGCGGCGCTCCGGCGCGCCGCGCTCGCCTGGCGGGCCGGCGACACCGTCGAGGTGACGGGCGCGCTGCGGCGGCGCTTCTGGCGCTCGCCGACCGGACCGGTGAGCCGCTGCGAGGTCGAGGTCGATGCGGCGTCGGTGGTACGGGCGGCCGACCGATGACCGCCTCGCCGAGCGCCCGGCACCATCGCGGCGACGCGCCCACCGAGGTGCCTATCCGGCCCCGCGCAAGGCATGCTGGAGGGGACACCGGCGCGCGCAGCGAGGGAGGCTCGTGGTGGGAGCGGACCACTCCGACAGCTACGACGGTGGGGGCGCGTCGCCGGCCGATCGCGAGCCGGTGGCCGACGTCGCCCCCGCGGGAGGGGTCTACGACTGGTACCGCCGGGGCCTCGAGCTGCTCGCGAGCGGCAATCCGGCCGCGGCGGCGCAGCTGCTCGACCGCGCGGCCGAAGCCGAGCCCGCGTCGCGGTCGGTGCGCGAGGCGCTGGCCAGGGCGCAGTTCGACGCCGGGATGTACGCCGAGGCCCGCGACAACTTCGCCCGGATCATCGAGGACAACCCGGTCGACGACTACGCGCAGTTCGGCCTCGGGTTGGCGGCGGCACGCACCGGTGACCTGCGCCGCGCGGTCGAGCACCTGGCGCTGGCGGTCGCGATGCGCCCCGACATCGGGCACTACGGCAAGGCGCTGCGCGGGGCGAGGGCCGCCCTCGCCCGCCGGTGACGGGCGGGCGCCGGGCCGGCGGATGGCGCGCGTCCCGCGAGCCGCTGGCCCAGGCGTACGACGCGGCGCTGCTCGACCTCGACGGGGTGGTCTACCTCGGTTCCCGGGCGATCGACGGGGCGGCCGCCGTGGTCGGTGCGGTCGAGGAGCGCGGCATGCGGGTCGCCTACGTGACCAACAACGCGTCCAGGACCCCGGAGGCGGTGGCGGAGCGGCTAGTCGCCATGGGGCTCCCCGCCACCGCCGCCGACGTCGTCACGTCGGCGCAGGCCGCGGCCAGGGTGCTGGTGCAGCGGTTCGGCACCGGCGCGACGGTGCTCCCCATCGGCGGCGAGGGACTGCGCGCGGCGCTGCGCGAGGCGGGTTGCACGCTGGTGGCGTCGGCGGACGACCGCCCGGCCGCCGTGGCCCAGGGCTACGCCCCCGACCTGGCCTACGCCGACCTGGCCGAGGCCGCCGTGGCGGTGGCCCGGGGAGCGTGGTGGATCGCGACCAACGGCGACCTCACGGTGCCAGGCGAGCGGGGCCTGCAGCCCGGCAACGGCGCCCTGGTCGGTGCGGTCGCGGCGGCGGTGGGTCACGGCCCGGCGGCGTTCGCCGGGAAGCCGGAGCCGGCCCTGCTGGCCGAGGCGGTCCGCCGGATCGGCGCGGCGTGCCCGCTGATGGTGGGCGATCGGCTCGACACCGACATCGAAGGGGCGGTCCGTGGCGGCGTCGACAGCCTGCTGGTGCTCACCGGCGTCTCGACCGGGGCCGAGCTGATCCTCGCGCCGCCCGAGCGCCGTCCCTGCTACGTCGGGGCCGGCCTCGACGCGCTCCTCGACCGGCACGAGGCGCCGCTGCCCGACGGCGACGGGTGGAGCTGCGGCGGGTGGCGCGCCGTGGCGCGGGGGGCCGAGATCCTGGTGTCCGGCCCGCCGGGCGAGGGCCGGCCGGTCGACCTGCTCCGCGTCACCGCGGCCGCGGCGTGGGCGGCGGCCGACGCCGGCCGGCCGGTGCGGCAGGTGCAGCTGCCGGCCGCGCACGCGCCGACGGCACGGGCCGTGCGGCTCGACGGGCTGCTCCCTGCGGCCGGCGGCCCCGTCGGGTAGCGTCGTGCCTACCGGAGCCGACGGCCCGGCGCTCGAAGGGATCGCCTGCCATGGACCACACCGGGGAGCCTCGCGTCGACGCGGCGCTCGAGCGACTGGGCGCGCTCGGCGGCGAGCCGCTCGCCGGCGACGTGGCCGGCCACGTCGCGGTCTACGAGGACGTGCACCGGCTCCTGCAGGACGCGCTCGCCGATCTCGACGGCGCGTAGGGTGGCTCGGCGCCTCCGGCTGGACGCCGAGCTCGTCAGGCGCGGGCTCGCGCGGTCGCGGGAGCAGGCCGCCGAGCTCGTGGCGGCCGGGCGGGTGCGGGTGAGCGGCCGGCCGGCCACCAAGGTCGCGACGCAGGTCGACGGCGGGGTGTCGCTGCGCGTCGAGGGTGCCGACCCGTCCGCCGATTACGTCTCGCGGGGCGGCCACAAGCTCGCCGGCGCGCTCGACGCCCTCGCGCCGCGAGGGCTCGTGGTGGCCGGCCAGCGCTGCCTCGACGCCGGAGCCTCGACCGGTGGGTTCACCGACGTCCTGCTGCGCAGGGGCGCCACGCACGTGGTCGCGGTCGACGTGGGCTACGGGCAGCTGGCCTGGTCGCTGCGCACCGATCAGCGGGTGACCCTGCTGGAGCGGACCAACGTACGCGCGCTCGCCCCGGAGCAGGTGGGTGAGCCGGTGGACCTCGTCGTCGGTGACCTGTCCTTCATCTCGCTGCGGCTGGTGCTCCCGGCGCTGGTCGCCTGCGCCACGCCCGGCGCCGACCTCCTGCCGATGGTCAAGCCGCAGTTCGAGGTGGGGCGCGAGCGGCTGGGGCCCGGTGGCGTGGTCCACGACGCCGCGCTGCGCGCCGACGCGGTCGCCGAGGTGGCCGCGGCCGCGGCCACGCTCGGGCTGGGGGTGGCCGGCGTGGTCGCCAGCCCGCTGCCCGGGCCGGCCGGCAACGTCGAGTACTTCCTGTGGCTGCGTGCCGGCGCGCCCCCGCTCGTCCGGGACGAGCTGGTGCGCGCCGTCGAGGCGGGGCCGGCATGAGCGTGCGCGAGGTGCTGCTCGTCGTCCACACCGGGCGGCAGGCGGCGGTCACCACGACCACGTCCGTGTGCCGCCAGCTGTGCGCGGCGGGGATCGGCGTCCGGGTCCTCGAGACGGAGGCTGCCCAGCTCGACCTCGACGGCGCGACGGTCGTCCCGGTCGACAAGGCGCTGGCCGGTGACGTCGAGCTCGTCATCGTGGTCGGCGGCGACGGCACGCTGCTGCGGGCGGCCGAGCTGGCGCGCCCCGCCGGCACCCCGGTGCTCGGGATCAACCTCGGCCGGGTCGGCTTCCTGGCCGAGGCCGAGCGGGAGGCGCTGCACGCGACGGTCGAGCGGGTCGTCGCCGGCCATTACGAGGTCGAGGAGCGGATGACCGTCGATGTGGCGATCTACTACGCCGACGGCCGCTACGACGTCGGCTGGGCGCTCAACGAGGCATCGGTCGAGAAGGCGGCGCGCGAGCGCATGCTCGAGGTCGTCGTGGAGGTCGACGGGCGCCCGCTGTCGCGCTGGGGCTGCGACGGCGTGGTCCTCGCGACGCCCACCGGCTCGACCGCGTACGCCTTCTCGGCCGGCGGTCCGGTCGTCTGGCCGCAGGTCGAGGCCCTGCTGCTGGTGCCGATCAGCGCGCACGCGCTGTTCAGCCGGCCGCTGGTGACCGGACCCGACTCGGTGCTCGCGATCGAGCTGCTCGGCGAGACGCCGGCGGTGCTCAACTGCGACGGGCGGCGGACGGTGGAGCTGGCGCCGGGCACGCGCATCGAGGTGCGCAGGGGCCATCGTCCCGTGCGGTTGGCCAGGCTGCACCAGCGGCACTTCACCGACCGGCTGGTGGCGAAGTTCGGCCTGCCGGTCGGCGGCTGGCGCGGGCACGTGGACTGAGCGGCACGCCGCCGGTACCGCGCGGGCACGGCGGGGGTACTGCGCTGACGCGGTGCCGCGCGGGGCCACGAAACGGTCGGCGGCAGCGGCTATCGTGGCGCCGTGCTCGAGGAGATGCGCATCCAGGGGCTCGGCGTCATCGACGACGCCGTCCTCGAGCTGGGCCCTGGCCTCACGGTGGTGACCGGCGAGACCGGCGCCGGCAAGACGATGGTGGTGCAGGGGCTCGCCCTGCTCCTGGGCAGGCGCGCCGACGCCGGGCTGGTGCGGCCCGGTGCCGCGCGGGCCGTGGTCGAGGGCCGGTTGCGCGTCGATCCGGCGGGCCGGGTGGCGGCCAGGGCGCGCGAGGCCGGCGCCGAGCTCGACGGCGACGAGATGATCGTGAATCGCTCGGTCAGCGCCGAGGGGCGCGGGAGGGCCCACCTCGGCGGGCGCGCGGTCCCGGTGGCCGTGCTCGCCGAGCTGGCCGACTGGCTCGTCGCCGTGCACGGGCAGTCCGACCAGCACCGGTTGCTGCGCGCGGCGGCGCAGCGCGACGCGCTCGACGCCTACGCCGGCGCGGCGGTGCGCGAGCAGCTCGACGCCTACGCGGCCACCTACGCCCGCCACGCCGATGCGGTGGCCACGCTCGCCGAGCTGCGGGCCAGGGCTCGCGAGCGAGCCCAGGAGGCCGACGTGCTCCGGTTCGGGCTGGCCGAGATCGCCGCGGTGGCGCCAGCGGCGGGGGAGGACCGCGCGCTCGTCGCCGAGCTCGACCGGTTGTCCCATGCCGACGCGCTGCGGCGCGCGGCCGGCGAGGCGCAGGTAGCGCTCACCGGCGACGCCGACGCCCTCGACGAGGTCGACGCGCTCGGCCTGCTCACCGCGGCCCGGCGGGCGCTCGACCCGGTGCAGGGCCATGACGAGGCGCTCGCGGCGCTGGCCGGCCGGGTCGCGGAGGCCGGCTTCCTGCTCGCCGACGTGGCCGCCGATCTCGCGTCGTACGCCGCCGGCGTCGACGCCGATCCGGTGCGCCTGGCCACCGCCAACGAGCGGCTGGCCGCGCTCACCGCGCTCACCCGCAAGTACGGCGGCGACGCGAGCGAGGTGCTCGCGTGGGCCGATCGGGCTCAGCACCGGCTCGCTGAGCTCGACGGCGCCGACGACCGGATCACGGCGCTCGAGAGCGAGCGCGCGGCGCTGGCGGAGCGGCTCGCCGACCTGGCCGGGCGGCTCAGCCTGGCGCGGACCGCAGCGGCCGACCGGTTCGCCGCGGCGGTGGGCAGCGAGCTGCGCGGCCTCGCCATGCCGCAGGCTGCGCTCGCCGTCGAGCTCGCCCAGCGCGACGACCCGGACGGGCTGCCGGTCGGCGACCGGATCCTGGCCTACGGTCCGGCCGGCGTCGACGAGGTGGCGCTGCTGCTGCGGCCCCACGCGGGCGCGGCGGCACGGCCGCTGGCGCGAGGGGCCTCCGGCGGCGAGCTGTCCCGCGTGATGCTCGCCGTCGAGGTGGTGCTCGCCGGGGCCGATCCGGTGCCGACGTTCGTCTTCGACGAGGTCGACGCGGGGGTGGGGGGCCGGGCGGCGGTCGAGATCGGGCGCCGGCTCGCCCGGCTGGCCCGCAGCGCGCAAGTCATCGTCGTCACGCACCTGCCGCAGGTGGCCGCGTTCGCCGACCGGCACCTGATGGTCGAGAAGTCCGGGGACGGGACGGTGACCGCGAGCGGGGTGGTGGCGCTGGACGACGCCGGCCGGGTGCGCGAGCTGTCGCGCATGCTGGCCGGTCTGGAGTCGTCGGCGCTGGCGCAGGGGCATGCCGAGGAGCTGCTCGCCACCGCCGCCGCGGCGAAGGGTGGTGAGCGACCTTCCTCGTGAGCCTGCCGCGAGTCCGCCCGAGCCGGCCGCGAGCCGCCGTCCCCGGTGCTGGCGGCGCGGCCCGGGGATCCGCCGTTGCTGCCCGTGGGAGCATGACACCGTGAGCCGTGCGGTGTTCCGCCGAAGCCGTCATCGTCCCGACAGCGGGGTGGTGGGCACGGTGCGGCTCGACGCTCGCACCAAGAGCCTCACCAAGCGGATCCGACCAGGGGAGATCGCGGTCATCGACCATGTCGACCTCGACCGGGTCGCCGCCGAGGCCCTGGTCGCGGCCGGTGTCACGGCTGTGGTCAACGTGGCGCCGAGCATCAGCGGTCGCTACCCCAACCTTGGCCCCGAGGTGCTGCTCGACGCGGGCATCCCGCTCGTCGACGACGTCGGCCCCGAGGTGCTCAGCGCGGTGCGCGACGGCGACCTCGTCCGCCTCGACGGCGACACGCTCTACACCTCCTCCGAGGAGGTGGCCGCCAAGGGGACGCTCCAGACGAGGGAGCTGGTCGACGCCGCGCTCGCCGAGGCGCGCGCCGGGCTGGCGGTGCAGATCGAGGCGTTCGCCGCCAACACGATGGAGTACCTGCGCCGCGAGCGCGACCTGCTGCTCGACGGCGTCGGCGTGCCCGACATCCGCACCCAGATCGAGGGCCGGCAGGTGCTGCTCGTCGTCCGCGGCTACAACTACCGCGAGGACCTGCAGGCGCTGCGGCCCTACATCCGCGAGTACCGACCGGTCCTGATGGGCGTGGACGGCGGCGCCGACGCGCTGCGGGAGTGCGGCTACGTGCCGCAGATCGTCGTCGGCGACTTCGACTCGGTGAGCGACGAGACGCTGCGCTGCGGCGCCGAGCTGGTCGTGCACGCCTACCCCGACGGGCGGGCCCCCGGCCTGCGGCGGGTCGAGGAGCTGGGCCTGCACGCCGTGCTGTTCCCCGCCGCCGGCACCAGCGAGGACGTCGCCATGCTGCTCGCCGACGAGAAGGGCGCGAGCCTCATCGTGGCCGTCGGCAGCCACGCGACGCTCGTCGAGTTCCTCGACAAGGGGCGGGCCGGCATGGCCAGCACGTTCCTGACCCGGCTGCGGGTGGGTGGCAAGCTCGTCGACGCCAAGGGGGTGAGCCGCCTCTACCGCAGCCGCATCCGGTCGTCCTCGCTGCTCCTGCTCGTCGTGGCGGCGCTCGCCGTCATCGCGGTGGCCACCGCCGTGACGCCGGTGGGCCAGCTGTACTGGAAGATCGTCTTCGACAAGTGGGACGACTTCCTCTTCTGGCTCCAGGGACTGCTGCGTTGATCGACTTCCGCTACCACGTCGTGTCCATCGTCGCCGTGTTCCTTGCCGGCGCCATCGGCTTGGTCCTCGGCACCACGACCATCAACGGCGTCGTGCTGAAGGATCTGAACAACCGGGTCAACCAGCTCACCAACGACAAGTCGGCCCTGCGCGGGCAGCTGAGCGACACGCAGTCCAGGCTCGGCCGCGACGACGCGTTCGCGGCGGCCGCCGAGCAGCCGCTCGTCGCGGACCGGCTGGTCGGTGACCGGGTGGTCATCATCGAGGCGCCGGGCGCGAGCGACGCGCTCACCGGGCGGCTCGCGCAGGCTGTGCTCGACGCGGGCGGTACGGTCGCGAGCGAGCTCAAGCTCAACCGCAACTACGTCGACCCGGACCAGTCGGCGCGGCTCAGCAGCATCGTGACGAGCCTCGCGCCCGCGAGCGTCACCCTTCCGGAGGGCGGCGCGACCCCGTCGCAGCGCGCCGCCTACCTGCTCGCGGCGCTGCTGATGGCGCACGGGACGAGCGGCTCCGTCAGCTCCGCCGCGCTGGAGCAGCTGCTGAGCGGACTGGAGAGCGCCCGCATGCTGAAGGTGCGGGGCACCGGCGTTCGCCCTGGCGATCTCGCGCTCGTCGTCAGCGGCCCTGGCAGCCCGCCCGGCGCCACGCCGGCCCCGTCCGCGTCGGCCGGCACCCAAGCCCTCAGCGACCTCGTCGCCGAGCTCGACGCCGACGGCGACGGCGCGGTCGTCGCCGGCCCGGCGGAGGCCACCCGCTCCGGCGCGCTGCTCGCCGCGGTGCGCGGCAACGACGTGGCCGACACCGTGTCGACGGTCGACTCGGCCGACACCTCGCGCGGGCGGGTCGCCACGGTCTTCGCGCTGGCCGCCCAGCGTCGCGGCGATGCCGGCGCGTACGGGCAGGCCGCCGCCGGCGACTCCGCGCTGCCCGGCCTGGAGCCGTGAGCGCCGGCTCGGCGCGGCGCGGGACGGTGCCCGCAGCAGTGCCCGCAGCAGTGCCCGCAGCGGTGCTGTCGGCGGGGATCGCGGCGGCTGCGAGCGCCCGCGGCGCGCTCGCCCTGCTGGAGCGGCGCGACCGGGGGACGGCGACCGGAGGGGACGGAGCGGGCGGAGCGGAGGATCGCTGGCATCGACGCAACCATGCCGGCGTCCCGGTGACGCTGCACGCCGGCCCGGCCGCCGCGGCCGGCGCGCTGGCGGGCGTCGCCGCCGGCACGGCCGTGCTGACCGGCGCGGGGGTGCCCGGCATGCTGCCCGGCCCGGCCCGTGCCGCCGGCCTGCGCCTGCTCGCGGGTGCGGCCGTCGCGGTGACCGGTGCCGCCGCGGTCGGCTGGTACGACGACGCCAGGACCGGCCGGGCCGACGAGCGGGCGACCAAGGGCCTGCGCGGCCACCTCGCCGCGCTGCGGACCGGCCGGGTCTCGGCCGGGGTGGTGAAGCTGGCCGGTGCCGGCGCGAGCGCCGCCGCGGGAGCGGCGCTCGCCGACGGGGCGACCCCCGGTGCGCTGCTGTCGGCCGGGGTCGTCGCCGGCGCGGCCGGGGTCGTCAACCTGCTCGACCTGCGCCCGGGGCGGGCGGCCAAGGTGGTGCTCGCCTGGTCGGTGCCGCTCGCGGCCGGGGCGCGAAGCGCGGCCGGGGCGCGAAGCGCGGACGGCGGCAGGCGGCTCGCCGCCGGCGTGGTCGCCGCGGCGGC
>JBJMHZ010000017.1:0-82496 GCA_045807125.1 Frankiaceae bacterium | reverse complement strand
GCCGGGCGCGCGCCGCGGGCTGGTGGCACGGCGCCGGCGCCGGCGCGGGCCCGGGCCTGGCCCGGTGCGCCGGCCCGCCTGGTGGCCGGGTCGGGAGGGGTCACGGCTTCGTCCTCCTGGTGGGCTTCCCGGCGGGCTTCGTGGTCGGCTTGCTCGCCCTCGGCGCGGCCTTGGTGGCCTTGGTGGCCTTGGTGGTCTTGGTGGTCTTGGTCGCCTTCGCGGCCGGCGCGCTCGTGGCGGGCTTGGCGAGCGCGGCGGCCGCCGGCGTGGGAACGGCGGGCGCGGGCCGGCTGGCCGCATGCGGGGTGCCGACGACCGTGCCGTCGGGCAGGCGCAGGAACGCCGGCACGCCGCCCGGCACCATCCCGAGGGCCCTCGCCCGCCTCGCGAGGGCGCCCGGCTGCTGCTCGTCGGCCAGCCGGGTGGCGAGCTCCTGCTGCTCCTCGGTCAGCGCCACGCTGCGGCGCTGGAGGTCGCGCAGGGCGAAGGCGCCCTGCGCGAGCGCGGTGTTGAGCAGCAGCAGGGCGATCAGGCCACCGCCGAGCAGTCCGATGACCAGCGCGACGAACGGCGCCCTCGGCGCCCTGGCGGCGGGCAGCGGCACGGCCACGAGCGGCACCCGCGGCCGCTCGGCTCGCCCGGGCGCCGTGGGCCGGCGGGGCGCCGACAGCGGTTGGGCGCTCACGCCGCCGCCCTGATGCGCTCGGCGGCCCGCAGCCGCACGCTCCTGGCCCGCGGGTTGGCGGCGACCTCGGCCGGCGGCGCCTCCTCGGCGCCGCGGACGAGCAGGCGCAGCTGCGGCTCGTGCTCGGGGAGCGTCACCGGCAGTCCCGGTGGCGCCGTGCTCGTGCTCAGCGCGACGAGGGCGCGCTTGACGATCCGGTCCTCGAGGGAGTGGTACGCGAGCACGACGATGCGGCCGCCGACGGCGATGGCGGCCACCGCGGCCGGCACCGTCCGCCGCAGCACCTCGAGCTCGGCGTTGACCTCGATCCGCAGCGCCTGGAAGGTGCGCTTGGCCGGGTTGCCGCCGGTGCGCCTGGTCGCGGCGGGGATCGCCGCGCGGACGATGTCGGCCAGCCTGGCGCTGCTGGTGAGCGGCTCGCGGCCGCGCTCGCGGACGATCGCGTCGGCGATCCGCCGCGCGAACCGCTCCTCGCCGTACTCGCGCAGGATGCGCGCCAGCTCCGTCGCCGGATAGGTGTTGACCACCTCGGCCGCGGTCCGGCCGGCGCCTTGGTCCATGCGCATGTCGAGCGGGGCGTCCTGGGCGTAGGCGAAGCCGCGCTCGGCGACGTCGAGCTGCAGCGACGAGACGCCGAGGTCGAGCAGCACGCCGTCGACCGTGGCGAGCCCCAGCCGGTCGAGCACGTGGGGCAGCTCGTCGTGGACGGCGTGGATGAAGGTGGTGCGCCCGGCGAACCGGGCCAGCCGCTCGGCGCTCGCCGCCAGCGCCTGCCGGTCCCTGTCGATGCCGAGGAGCCGCAGCCGGGGGTGGCGATCGAGCAGCGCCTCGGCGTGCCCGCCGAGCCCGAGGGTGGCGTCGACCATGACCGCCTCGCGATCGGCCAGCGCGGGCCCGAGCAGCTCGACCACCCGGTCGAGGAGCACGGGGACGTGCCCGCCGGAGGTCACCGGGGGCTCACCTGGCGCGCCCACGATCAGGACGCCAGGCCGCTGATCAGCCCGAGCCCCACGCCGGCGAGGACGACGAGCAGCAGCAGCCCGAGCAGCAGCGCCGACGAGCGCAGCTCGGCGGCGAGCGACTGCTCGGCGGGTGTCGGTGGCGTCATGTCGACCCTTCCTGCGGGTGCGTTCGCCGGCGGTCGCGAGCCTGCGAGGCCCTGGCCGCTCGGTGGGGGGAAGTGGTGCCGCCCGTCCGGCGGGGTCCCCGCCCGTCCGTGTCCTGGCACCGGGGAAGGTGCGCCAGGGCATGGACGGGCCGGAGGCCTCGCCGCACGCGCAGGCCGTGCAGAGGGCGGGCAGAGGGCAGGCAGCGGACGGGAGGAGCGGGCACGGGTCAGAACACCCCTGGCAGCACCTCCTCGCTGATCTCGGCGAATCGCTGCTCCTGCTCGGCCTCGTACTGCCTCCAGGCGCTCGCGTCCCAGATCTCGACCCGCGCGTTGGCGCCGATGACGACGCAGTCCCTGGTCAGGCCGGCGTAGGTGCGCAGCGGCGGCGGGATCGTGATGCGGCCCTGCTTGTCGGGCAGCTCGTCGGAGGCACCGGCGAACAGCACCCGCAGGTAGTCGCGGGCGGACTTGCTGGTGACCGGCGCCGCCCGGAGCTGGGCGGTGATGGCGGCGAACTCCTCCTGCGGCCACACGTAGAGGCAGCGCTCCTGCCCCTTGGTGATCACGAGCCCCTCCGCCAGCTGGTCCCGGAACCGCGCCGGCAGGAAGAGCCGGCCCTTGTCGTCGAGGCGCGGGTGATGGGTGCCGAGGAACACCGCTCGACCTCCCGCCCTTCGCCGCTGCGCGCCACTTTACTCCACTGTCCCCCACACGCAACCCAAACCGCGCTGAAATCTCCCGCGGTCCGGGGAAGAACCGCAGCTCGACCCGCGTGGAGCGCAGTGGAGCGGTCGCGCCGGCCCCGGCCCCGCCACCCCCGTGCCGTCCCCCGCCCTCGCTCACGTTGGACGCGCCCTCCCGCTCGTACGGGCGGCGACATAGGCTGCGGGGCCATGGCCTTCGACCTCGACGCCTTCCTCGCCTCGCCGCGCGTCTCCGATCTCGTCCTCTCACCGGCCGGCGACCGGTTGATCACCTCGGTCGCGACGCTGTCCCCCGACGGCACGAGGTTCGTGACCGCGCTGTGGGAGATCGATCCGGCCGGCAAGCGGCCGGCCAGGCGGCTCACCCGCTCGGCGCCCGGCGAGAGCGGGCCGGCCTTCCTCCCGGACGGCGGGCTGCTGTTCGCCTCGCGGCGGCCCGACCCTTCGGCGAAGGAACCGGACGAGGAGGTTGCCGCGCTCTGGCTGCTGCCGCCAGGTGGCGGCGAGGCCGAGGTGGTCGCCACCACGCCGGCCGGCATCGCGTCGGTGGCGGTCGCCCGCGACAGCGGCACCGTCGTCGTGCTGAGCGAGGCCTTCCCCGGCACGTCGTCGCTCGACGAGGACGGCGAGCGGGGCAAGGCGCGCAAGGACGCGAAGGTCACCGCGGTGCTGCTCGAGACCTACCCGTTCCGCTTCTGGGACCACGAGCTCGGCCCGCGGGAGCCGCGGCTGCTCGTGGCCGGTCCGCCCACCGGGAGTGGCGAGCACCTCGAGCTGCGCGACATCACTCCCGAGCCGGGGCGCGCGCTCGACGAGGCGACGTTCGACATCACCCCCGACGGGTCGACGGTGGTGACCACCTGGCAGCACGGCGGCGTGCTCGACCGCACCACCGACGTGGTCGCGATCGACGTCGCCGGCGGCGAGCGGCGCACGCTGCTGCACGCCGATGCCTGCTGGCACGACTCCCCCGCCTGCTCCCCGGACGGGCGGTGGGTGGCCGTGATCCGGTCCACGCAGGGATCGGTCGACAGCGCGAGCCGGACCACCCTGTGGCTGATCGAGCTGGCGAGCGGGGAGGCGCGGCAGCTCGCGACGGAGCTCGACCTGTGGCCCAGCTCGCCGACGTGGGCGCCCGACTCGTCGGCCGTCTACTTCTGCGCCGACGAGCAGGGCCGAGGCCCCGTCTTCCGCGTCGACGTCACGAGCGGCGAGACCCGCCGGCTGTCGGCGTCCGGGACGTTCCACGACCCCAACCCGTCCCCCGACGGCCGCTTCGTCTACGCCCTGCGCGCGCTCATCGAGGCGCCGCCGCACGCCACCCGCCTCGACGTGTCGGTCGACGACCAGGACCCGGCGGTGCTGCCGACACCCGGGCACCCGCTGGAGCTGCCCAGCCGGGTCGCCGAGGTCAACGCCACGACGGACGACGGCACGCCGGTGCGCTCGTGGCTGGTCCTGCCGGAAGGGGCGAGCGCGGAGCAGCCGGCGCCGCTCGTCGTGTTCATCCACGGCGGCCCGCTCTCGTCGTGGAACGACTGGCACTGGCGGTGGTGCCCGCACCTGCTCGCCGAGCGCGGCTACGCGGTGCTGCTCCCCGACCCGGCCCTCTCGACCGGTTACGGGCAGGCGTTCGTCCAGCGCGGCTGGGGACGCTGGGGCTTCGAGCCGTACACCGACCTGATGACCCTCGTCGAGGCGGCGGCGGACCGCGACGACATCGACGGCTCGCGGACGGCGGCGATGGGAGGGTCGTTCGGCGGCTACATGGCCAACTGGGTGGCCGGCCACACCGACCGGTTCAGCTGCATCGTCACCCACGCCAGCCTGTGGTCGCTCAACCAGTTCCACGCCACCACCGACGACGTGGCCTGGCTGGAGTACGAGTTCGGCGACCCGTGGGCCGACGACAGCCAGTGGCGCGACAACTCGCCGCACCTGCACCTGGAGAAGATCCGCACTCCGATGCTCGTCACCCACGGCGAGGACGACGACCGCGTCCCCATCGGCGAGGCATTGCGGCTCTACACCGACCTGCGCCGCTACGGCGTCGAGTCGAAGTTCCTGCTGTTCCCCGACGAGAACCACTGGGTCCTGAAGCCCAACAACAGCCGGGTCTGGTACGAGACGGTCTTCGCGTGGCTGGACCACTACCTGCTGGGAAAGGAGTTCACCAAGCCGGGCCTGCTCTAGCGGCGCCGTCCCGGCATCGCACGCACCGACCGTGGGAGGTCACATGGACGTCAAGGACGCCACCCGCGCCACCATCGAGCGCTCGAGCGATGCGCTCGTCGGGCTCTCGCACCGCCTGCACGAGCATCCCGAGCTCGGGTTCGAGGAGGAGCGCGCCTGCGAGTGGGTCGGCGGGCTGCTGTCCGACCACGGGTTCGACGTCGTGACCGGCGTGGCCGACCTGCCGACCGCGCTGACCGCCACCTACGGCAACGGCGACCTCGTGATCGGCATCTGCGCCGAGTACGACGCGCTGCCGGGCGTCGGCCATGCCTGCGGCCACAACGTCATCGCCGCCGCGGCCGTCGCCGCCGGGCTGGGCCTCGCGGCGGTCGCCGACGACATCGGCGTGACGGTGAAGGTGCTCGGCACGCCGGCCGAGGAGGGTGGCGGCGGCAAGATCCTCATGCTCGACCGCGGCGCGTTCGCCGGCATCCACGCCGCGATGATGGTGCACCCGGCCCCGCACGAGCAGCTCGACCCGGAGACCCTCGCGGTCTCGCACTTCGACGTCGAGTTCCACGGCCGCGACGCGCACGCGTCCGCCTACCCGCAGGCCGGCATCAACGCCGCCGACGCGCTCACCGTCTCGCAGGTGGCGATCGGCCTGCTGCGCCAGCACATCCACGGCAGCGACCGCATCCACGGCATCGTCCGCCACGGCGGCGACGCGCCCAACATCGTGCCGTCGCGCACCACCGGCTCGTGGTACGTCCGGGCCCGCACCCTGGCCGAGCTCGCCGAGCTCCAGCCGCGGGTCGAGCACTGCTTCGAGGCCGGGGCGCTGGCCACCGGCTGCAGCTACGAGATCACGTCGGCCTCGCCGCCGTACTCCGAGTTCGACCACGACGCCGGCATGTGCGCGCTCTACCGCCGCAACGCCGAGTCGCTCGGGCGGACGTTCATCGCGGCGGACAGCCCGGAGGCGAAGGCGGCCGGGTCAACCGACATGGCCAACGTCTCGCTCGCCATGCCGACGATCCAGCCGATGATCGCGATCGAGTCCGACGGGTCGAGCAACCACCAGCCCGAGTTCGCGCAGCACTGCGCGCGCCCGAGCGCCGACAAGGCGATCCTCGACGGCGGCATCGCGATGGCATGGACCGTCGTCGACCTCGCGGGCGACGGCGCCGAGCGCACCAGGCTGCTCACCAGGACGGCGTCCTAGCCAAGAACGAGCAAGAGCGAGCAGGGGCGAGCAGGGGCCTTTCGGGCCTCAGGCCCGCAGCGCGCCGGTGACGGTGTGCAGCCGGTCGGCCGGCAGCGCCCGGTCGAGGACGGCAGCGTCGAGGGCCCGCCCCGCGCCGATCAGCGCCCGCCACGGGAGCCGGCGCAGGGCCGGGCGGCGGCCCTGCGCGACGTACGACGCGGTCATCGCCAGCGTCTCGGCGAAGCCGGAGGTCCGCAGCTCGACCGCGGCGTAGCCGGCCCGGCGAGCCAGCACGGCGAGCCCCGTCGCGGACAGGACGTGCAGGTTGGCCGCCATGGACGCGACCTCCCAGAAGTCCTGCTCCGGCGTCAGCGGGCGGTGCAGCAGCGGCAGCAGCCGGCGGACCAGCACCGCCCCGTGCCGCTCGACGGCCTCCGTCGGCTCGCTGGCGACGATGACGGCGCCGCCCGGCCGCAGCACCCGGTGCCACTCCGCCAGCGCGCCCTCGACGTCCGGCAGGTGATGGAGGACGCCGCGGCAGGTGACCACGTCGACCGTCGCGTCGGCGAGCGGCAGCCGGCCGGCGTCGCACTGCACCAGCGGCCACGCCCCTTCGGCGCGGGCCCGGCCGAGCATGCCGGCGGAGACGTCGGCGCCGATCACCCGCAGCTCCGGCGCCGCGCGGCGCAGCCCGGCGGCGAACCAGCCGGTGCCGCAGCCGACGTCGAGCACGGTCTCGTCCCGGCGCAGCTGACGGCCGAGCAGGCGCTGCGCCTCGCGGAGCGCCGACCGGCCGGAGCGGCGGTCGTGGACGATCGCGAACCGCTCGTCGTAGTAGGCGCACTCGTGGTCGTGGAAGATCCGGTTGACCTCGAGCGGGTCGCCCGGCGTCACCGCCGAGCGCCCTCCGCCGGGATGTCTGCGGGCATCGGCGGGACCTCCGTCACGACGTGGGCAGGGAACGGCGCGACTGCCGGGAGCCGGCCCGGCCGGGCCGTCCGGCGTTACCGGCCGGTGACGACCGGCCACCGCGACATGATCGTAACGATTGGCGGGGGCCGACCGCCGCGTGACCTGTCAGACTCGATGGGCGAAGCTTTAGGGCATGGGCGAGCCGGCCGGAGAGCAGGAGGACCGCGTGTCGGGTCAGATGGAGTTCGCGACGCAGCCGCTCGCGCGGCAGGCGCCGCCCACGGGGGCCGCGCTCGAGGAGCTCGGAGCAGTCACCGACCGGATCACCGAGTCGATCGAACGGGTCATCGAGGGCAAGACCGAAGCCGTCCGGCTCGCCGTCACCGTGCTGCTCGGCGAGGGTCACCTGCTGATCGAGGACGTCCCCGGCGTCGGCAAGACGATGCTCGCGAAGGCGCTCGCCCGCTCGATCGACTGCTCGGTGCGGCGCATCCAGTTCACGCCCGACCTGCTGCCGAGCGACGTCACCGGCGTCTCCGTCTACAACCAGGAGAACCGCGAGTTCGAGTTCAAGCCGGGCGCGATCTTCGCCAACATCGTCGTCGGCGACGAGATCAACCGGGCCTCGCCCAAGACCCAGTCGGCCCTGCTGGAGTGCATGGAGGAGCGGCAGGTCACGGTCGACGGCACGACCTACGAGCTGGCCGCGCCGTTCATGGTGATCGCCACCCAGAACCCGATCGAGATGGAGGGCACCTACCCGCTCCCCGAGGCGCAGCGCGACCGCTTCACCGCCCGCATCTCGATGGGCTACCCCGCCGCGAGCGCCGAGCTCGACATGCTCGACAACCACGGCCTGCGCAACCCGCTGGACGACCTGCAGCCGGTCACCGACGCGCTGACCGTGAGCCGGCTCGTCGAGACCGTGCGCGGGATCTACGTCTCCGACGCGATGCGCCGCTACGCGGTCGAGCTGGTGAGCGCCACCCGCGAGCTGCCCGAGCTGCGGCTCGGCGCCTCGCCGCGCGCCACCCTGCACCTGCTGCGCGCCGCCCGGGCGGCCGCCGCCCTCGACGGGCGCGAGTTCGTCCTCCCCGACGACGTCCAGGCGCTGCTCCAGCCCGTGCTGGCGCACCGGCTGCTGCTGTCCGCCGAGGCGCAGATCTCGCGGCGCGCGCCGGAGCAGATCGTCGGCGAGCTGCTCGGCAGGGTGCCCGTGCCGTCCGGCGAGCAGCGCCGCGACCGCCGGAACCGCTGATGCGCGAGGCGCTGCACGGCCTCACCCTGCGGGGACGGTGCTTCATCGCGGCCGGCCTCTCCTGCATCTTCTGCGGCGTCATCGTCGGGCAGCGCGACCTGGTGCGCATCGGGCTGCTGCTGCTCGTCCTGCCGCTGGTGTCGGCCGCCGTCGTCTACCGGACGCGCTACCGGCTGGCCTGCCAGCGGTTCATCGACCCGGCCCGCCTGGAGGCCGGGCGGCCGGGGCGGGTGGTGCTGCGGCTGCACAACGTGTCGCGGTTCCCCACCGGCGTGCTGCTCATCGAGGACACCCTCCCGTACACCCTCGGGGCCCGGCCCCGGTTCGTCCTCAACCGCCTGGAGCCGGAGGGCATCCGCGACGTCACCTACGCGCTGCGCTCCGACGTCCGCGGCAAGTACACGATCGGCCCGCTGACCATCCGCCTCACCGACCCGTTCGGGATGTGCGAGCTCACCCGCGCCTTCACCGCCGTCGACACCCTCGTCGTGACGCCGGTCGTCTGGCCGCTGCCGGCGGTCCGGGTGACCGGCGGGTGGAACGGCACCGGCGAGAGCAGGGGCCGCTCGATCGCGGCGACCGGGGACGACGACGTCGCGACCAGGCAGTACCGCCAGGGCGACGATCTGCGCCGCATCCACTGGCGCACCACCGCGCGCACCGGCGAGCTGCAGGTGCGCCGCGAGGAGCAGCCCTGGCAGGCGAGCGCCGTGCTGATGCTCGACACCCGGGTCGCCGCGCACCGCGGCGACGGCCCCGGCTCGTCGTTCGAGTACGCATGCAGCGCCATCGCGTCGATCGGCGTGCACCTGCTGCGCGGCGGCTACACCGTGCGCCTCGGTCCCGGCCTCGTCGACCCGCGGCTGTCCGGCGTCGAGATCGCCGCCGACCAGACCACCCTGCTCGACCAGCTGGCGGTGGCCACCGTCGCGCGCTCGCCGCTGCTGCCGTCGGTCGAGGGCTGGCGCGGCGGGAGCGGCCTGTTCGTCGCGGTCCTCGGCGCGCTGAGCCTCGACGAGGCGCGGCAGCTGGCCCACGCCACCCATGCCGTCGGAGGCAACCTCGCCGTGCTGCTCGACACCGCCTCGTGGACGTCGCTGGCGCCGCGCATCAGGGCGAGCGCCGACGAGGCGCTCGACGCGGTCACCGACGTCCTGCTCGGCGCCGGCTGGCGGGTCGCGACGGCCGGGCACGGGACCGCGCTGCCGTCGCTCTGGCCGCAGCTGGCCTCGGCCGGCCCGGTCGCCAAGCCGTCCAGGCCCGATGGCGCCACGCCCGGCGCCGTGCCCCAGGGCACGGCGCACGCGGCGCCCCGCGCCGTACCGGTCACCGTGCCGCCGACCGGCGGCGCCGCTTCGGTCAGGAGAGGACGTCGATGAGCCCGCGCACCCGGCTGGCCCTCTTCGCGGCGCTCGCGACCGCGCTCACGTCGACCTCGCTCGCCGCGGTCTACGTCGACCACGGCTGGCTCTGGCCGACCGTCGGCGGCATCGTCGCCGTTCTCATCGGGGCCGAGGCCGGTAGCCGGCTCGGCAGCCACCTGCTGCTGCCGACCCTGTGGCGGGCCGTGGGGGCGGTGACCGGGCTCACGATGTTCGTCTGCGCGCGCTACGCGTCCACCGACTCCTACCTCGGCTTCGTCCCGACGCCGGCCGCGATCTCCCGGCTGCGCGAGCTCGCCGACCAGGCTTTCAGCGACATCAACTCGCTCGCCGCGCCCGTCCCGAGCCGCCCCGGCCTGGTGCTGGTGACGACGATGGGCGTCGGAGCGATCGCCATCCTGGTCGACCTGCTCACCGTGCGGGCGGCGCTCACCGGCCTGCCGCTGCTGGCGCTGTACTCGGTGCCGGAATGGCTGTCGCCGCACGGCACCGGCCCGCTGCCGTTCATCCTCGGCGCCGTCGGCTACCTCGCCCTCCTGCTGCGCGAGGGGCGCGACCGCACGACCCGCTGGGGCCGGGCCGTCGAGCTGCCGGCCGGCGGCCCCCATCCGGAGCTGGTGCCCGACGCGTCGCCGCACGGGGCGATCGGCCAGACCGGCCGGCGCATCGGCTTCGCGGCGCTCGGCATCGCGCTCGTGGTGCCGCCGCTGCTCCCGACGCTCGACCACCCGCACCTGCTCGGCCTCGGCAGCGGCACCGGCACCGGCACCGGCGGCACCTCCGTCACCTACAGCCCGATCGCCAAGATCTACGGCTACCTGCGGCAGGGCCAGCCGACCCAGCAGCTGGTCTACCAGCTCAGCCCTGGCGCGGAGCCGACGTACCTGCAGTGGACGACGCTCGACACCTACACCGACAACCTCGGCTGGTCGCAGACGGCTCAAAGGGCCGACGGCCACGCCAACGACCAGCTGCCCGCGCCGTCGGTGGTGCAGCGGGGGGTGCGCAGCACCACGTTCAGCATGCACGTGCAGATCGACTCCACGCTCGACCTCCACTGGCTGCCGGTGCCCGAGAACACCACGTCGGTCGGCGGCCATGTCAGCGACCAATGGGTCTACGACGCGGACACCCACACGATCTTCTCGCTGCACGACAACACGCGGGGCATGACGTACGACCTCACCGCCGTCTCCCCCAACCCCAGCCTCGACACGCTCACCCGGGCGACGGTGCAGCCCCGTGCCGACGCACCGCGCGACGTGCAGCCGTACTACGACATCCCGGCCAACGTCTCGCGGCCGGTGGCGGCCGTGGCGGTCAAGCTCACCAAGGGCTACCCGACGCCGTACCAGAAGGCGCTCGCCCTGCAGGACTTCTTCGCGCACACCACGTTCGTCTACGACACCTCCACCAGGTCGGGCGACGGCCCCGACCGGCTGGCGGACTTCGTCATCACGAGCAAGCACGGCTTCTGCGAGCAGTTCGCCGCCGCGATGGCGGTCATGGCCCGCATGATCGGCATCCCGGCTCGGGTCGCGGTCGGCTTCACCCCTGGGACGCCGACCGGCCGTCCGGGCGAGTACCGCGTGACGAGCGCCGACGCGCACGCCTGGCCGGAGCTGTACTTCGAGGGCATCGGCTGGCTGCGCTTCGAGCCGACGCCGCGCTCGGACCGGCAGGCCACTCCACCCCGCTACGCCACGCAGTCGCCGGAGTTGCCCGCCGGCAGCCACCCCGGCCAGCCGGGCGTCACGGACCCGAGGACGGGGGCCGGCGGACCCACCGCGCCACATGGCTTCCCGAAGAGCCGCGTCGAGCCGATCCCGAACGGCGGCACCGACTTCCCGATCGCTCCCGCCGCGCGCCCGGCGGCGCTGTCGGCCCGCTCGCTGGCGCTGATCTCGCTCGGTGGCCTGCTGCTGCTGGCGCTCGCCGCCCTGCCGCTGTCCCGCAGCATCGGCCGGCGGCGGTCGCACGCGCGCGCCCGCGACCCGATCGCCAGGGCGCACCTCGCCTGGCATGACGTGCTCGTGGACGCGGCCGACCTCGGGATGCGCGTCCCTGCGAGCGACTCGCCGCGGACCGTCGCGCGCCGGCTCACCGAGTGGGGCCACCTCTCGCCGGGAGCGGCGGCGGCGGTCAGGCGGCTGGCCGCCGCGGAGGAGCGGGCTCGGTACGCGCCCGGGCTCGGCGCGGTCGGCGACGTGGAGGGCGACGCCCGGCTCGTGAGCCGCGACCTGCGGGCCGCCGTCACCAGGTGGGTGCGGCTGCGCGCCCGGCTGCTCCCGTCGTCGGCGCTCCGCGCGACCAGCGGCGCGGTCGGCCGGGGGGTGCAGGCGGCGCTCGACGCGATGGACGCGGTGGCCGGCCGGCTGGTCGCGGCCGCCCGCCGGGCGGTGCGCCGGCCTGGGATGCGCGGGGCCTGACCGGTCCCGCCTGCGGGCCGACGGTGAGCTAGAGGTTGCGCTCGTCCCAGCGCCGTTGCCAGCGCTCCTCCATGCGGGCGCGGAAGGGGAGCCGGTCGCTGCGCGCCCTGGCCCGCCGCACCTGGGTGACCACGTCACCGCGGGCACGGCGCCAGGCCGTCGCGGCTACGACAGCCCCCAGGACCGCGACGATGGCACCGACGGCGACCAGCGCCACGAAGCCGCCGACCACGCCGCCGACCACGGCACCGAGACCGATCGCGCACACGAGCGCGCCCCTGACGACCCGGCGCCGGTGATAGTGGCGCAGGTCGGAGGAGCGGACCGTGGACGCGAACTTCGGGTCCTCGGCATAGAGCGCCCGTTCGATCTGCTCGAGCAGGCGCTGCTCGTGATCAGAGAGCGGCACGACCCTCCTCCCGGGCGTACGGCCGACGCACCATGACCCCCAGGGCGCCGGGGAACTGCCAGGGCGCGAAACCACCCCACCGTCGAGGATACGAGCGACGTCCCCACAGTGAAAGACAGCTAAGCCTCGCCCGCGTACGGCGAAAGGGTGCTTGTGGACCGATCGGGACGCAGGTCACCCCGGCGGCTCGCCGGAGCCGTCGGCCGGCCGCGCTGGCGACGGCGGGCGAACCGGGCCGGAGCCCCAGCCGGCGCCCCAGCCGGCACCGTGCGGGTCGACGAGCGCCGCCGGCCGTACCGCGCCGGCGCCGAACCGGCGCGACGCGCGGTCGACGGCGACCTCGGCGTCGCGCCAGCCGTGCTGGCGCTCCCCCAGCATCAGCTGACGGGGCGCCGTGCCGGCCTCGCTCAGCCCCTCGGCCCGCACGCCCACGAGGCGGATGCGGGCGCGCTCCAGCCCGAGGCCGTCGTACAGGGCGCGGGCGACCGCGTAGATCTCCTGGGCGACGTCGGTCGGGTCGGGCAGCGTCCTTGCCCTGGTGATCGTGCTGAAGTCGGCGAAGCGCACCTTGATGCTCACCGTCCTGCCGACCGTGCCGGCCGCCCGCAGCCGGGCCGCCGTCCGCTCGGACAGCCGCAGCAGCTCGCGGTGCACGACGGCGGGGTCGTCGACGTCGTAGGAGAACGTCTCCTCGGCCCCGGTGCTGCGCTCCGGCACCAGGGGGACGACGGAGCGCGGGTCGTGGCCCCAGGCCAGCTCGGCGAGGTGGGCGCCGACGGCGCGCCCGAGCGCCCGCTGGAGGGTCGCGCGGGGGGTGTGGGCGAGGTCGCCGACGGTGCGCAGGCCGAGCCGCAGCAGCGCCGCCTCGGTGCGCTCGCCGACCCCCCACAGCGCGCCGACCGGCAACGGGTGCAGGAAGGCGACGACGTCGCCGGCGGGGACCACGAGCAGCCCGTCCGGCTTGCAGCGGGCCGACGCGAGCTTCGCGACGAACTTCGTCGGAGCCACCCCGACCGAGCAGGTGAGGCCCTGCTCGTCGGCGATCCGGGCCCGGATCAGCTCGGCGATCCTGGCCGGTGACCCGAGCCGCCGCCGGGCGCCGCCGACGTCGAGGAACGCCTCGTCGAGCGAGATCGGCTCGACGAGCGGCGTGATGGACCGGAAGGCCTCCATGATGCCGGCGGACGCGCGCTGGTAGGCCCCCATGTCCGGCTCGATCACGACCGCATCGGGGCAGAGCCGGCGCGCCCGCACGACCGGCATGGCGCTGTGGACGCCGTGCCCGCGCGCCGGGTAGCTCGCCGAGAGCACCACCGCCCGGTTGCCGGTGCCGCCGACGATGACCGGCCGGCCGGCCAGCTCCGGACGGCGGCGCAGCTCGACGCTCGCGTAGAACGCGTCCATGTCGACGTGCAGGATGGGGCAGCCTTCGTCGCCGGGTCGGTCGCCGGGTCGGTCGCGCGGCGGCTGCTCCCCGGTCACCACGGCACTTCCCGGTCAGGACCGGTGCTGGGGGGCGGGCATGCCGCCAAGGCTAGCGAGTCGCCGCCGGTCAGGCGGCCGCTCCGGCATGCGCCCCGGCATGCGCCCCGCACCGGGACGGGCACCGGATCACCCACCGGAGCTGCCAGGGCTCGAGTGCCACAGCCGGCGCGGCGCGCTCCTGCCGTCGTCGCCGGCTGGGCGGACATCGGCGTACGGCGACAGCGCGAACCCGCTGGCGTAGCGGCGGACCGCCCCGCCGCCCAGCGGCGGAGCGGCCGGCACCGGGCGGGTCGACCGGCTCTGCGCCGCGCCCCGGGTCGCCGCCTCGGTGAAGCCGGCCGACGTCAGCCCGAGCTCGCGGTGGACGCCCTCGGGGCCCTCCGCCTCCCACACGTCGCGCAGCCGGGACAGCTCCCAGCACCCGCTCGCGAGCAGGGAGATCCCCCGCGGGCCGGTACGGCGCACCGTGCCCCTGATCACCAGCAGCCACGAGTGGAAGACGGTGGCGGCGTAGCCGGCCTGCGCCTCCTCGAACAGCGTCGCGTCGACCGGGCCGGTCGCGTCGTCGAGCGTGACGAACACCACCCGCCGCCCGGAGCGGATCGGCGGCGTCTGGGTCGCCACCTTCACCCCGGCCACGAGGACCTCCGCGCGGCTGCGGCACTGGAGCAGGTCGCGCGCCCTGGTGACGCCGAGCGCGGCGAGGAACGGCTCGTAGAACGCGAGGACGTGCGCGCTCGCGTCGAGCCCGAGCACCTCGAGCTCGGCTCGCACCCGCTCGGCCTGCGTCATCTCCGGCAGGCCGCTCGGGCGTACGCCGGTCGGAGCGTCGTCGAGGTCGAGGGCCAGCTGCGGCTCGACGGCGGGCGCCGGGGCCGGCGCCCGCGACTGGCGGGCCGCCAGCGCCCGCACGTCCCCCGCCCCGCTGCTTGCCGGGTTGGTTGCCGGGCCGGCGCCCGCGCCGCGCCGCCACCGCTTGCCGCCCCCGGACCGGCCGCCGCGGCGCAGCGCCCGCGCGTAGTCGTCGAACTCGCCGATCTGCAGCAGCAGGTCGCGCCTGGTCACCCCGCCGCGGCGACGCAGCTGCCGGCCCCGCCCGCTGCCGGGCTCGCCGATGCCGTGCACCGCATCGAAGGCGCCGGCCACGACGAGCCGCTCCAGCACCGGCCGGGACACCGCCGCGCGCTGCCAGAAGTCCGACAGCGAGCCGTACGGCCGCCCGGCGACGATGCCGGCCAGCTCGGCCTCGGTGATGCCCTTGACGTCGGCCAGCCCGAGCCGGATCCCGTGCGCCGGCCCCTCCTCGCCGCCGGCCCGGCCGATCGGCTCGACGCGGTAGGCGGCGTCGGAGGCGTTGACGTCGAGCGGCAGGATCGCGATGCCGAGCTGGCGGGCGTCGTCGAGGATGAGCCGCTTCGGGTACATGCCGGGGTCGTGCGTGAGGACCCCGGCCAGGAACGCCGCCGGGTGGTGCGCCTTCAGCCACGCCGACTGGTAGGTCGGCAGGGCGAAGGCGGCCGCGTGCGCCTTGCAGAAGCCGAACGACGCGAAGCCCTGCAGCAGCTGCCACACCGCCTCGACGGTCTCCGGCTCGTAGCCCTGGCGCAGGGCCGCCGGGAAGAACCAGGTGCGCACCTCGTCCTGGCCGACCGGGTCGCCGAGCGCCCGCCGCACCTCGTCGGCCTCGGCGAGCGAGCATCCGGTGATGACCGAGACGACCCGCAGCACCTGCTCGTGGAAGACGACGACGCCGCACGTCTCGGCGAGCGCCGGCTCGAGGTCGGTGTGCAGGTAGCTCGGCGCCCGCCAGCCGTGCCTGGCCTCGAGGAACGGCGTGACCATGTCGGTCTTCACCGGGCCGGGGCGGAACAGCGAGATGTCGATGATGAGGTCCTCGAACGTCCGCGGCGCGAACTTCCCGATCAGCTCGCGCTGACCGGGCGACTCGATCTGGAAGCAGCCGAGCGTCCGCGTCGACTGGATGAGCGCGAACGTCTCCGGGTCATCGCGCGCGACCGCGTCCACGTCGACGCGCTCGCCGTCGACCCGCTCGATCTCGCCGACGGCGTGCGCGATCGCCGACTGCATGCGCACGCCGAGGACGTCGAGCTTGAGCAGCCCGAGCTCCTCGACGTCGTCCTTGTCGAACTGGCTCATCGGGAAGCCGAGCCAGCTCGCCTCGACGGGCGTGCGGTCGAGCAGCGTGGCATCGGAGAGCAGGACGCCGCACGGGTGCAGCGCGATGTGCCGCGGCAGCCCGTCCAGCCGCTCGGCGAGCCGGAAGAGCTGGTCGAGCTGGCCGGCCCTGGCCGGGTCGGCGAGCCCGCTCGTCCGCAGCTCCGGCAGGTCGGCCAGCGCCGCCGAGAGCTGGCTCGCCCGGATGTGCGGGAACGCCTTGGCGATCGCGTCGACCTCGGCCGGTGGCAGCCCGAGCGCCCCGCCGACGTCGCGGATCGCGTGCCGCGCGCGGTAGGTGTCCATCATCGACACGCACGCGCACCGCTCGCCGCCGTAGCGGTCGAGGATCCGCTCGTAGATCTCGGTGCGGCGGGCCGACTCGACGTCGACGTCGATGTCGGGCAAGGCGCGGCGCAGCGGCGAGAGGAACCGCTCCATCAGCAGGCCGTAGCGCAGCGGGTCGACGTCGGAGATGCCGAGCAGGTAGGTGACGAGGCTGCCGGCGCCGGAGCCACGCGCAGCGCAGCGCACGCCCATGCCGCGGATCAGGTCGGTGACGTCGGCCACCGCGAGGAAGTAGGCCGGGTAGCCGAGCTCCGCGATGACGGCCAGCTCCTCGTCGAGCCGGGCCAGCGCCTCGCTCGAGGCCGGCGTCCCGCGCCGGCCGAAGCCGGTCTGGCAGCGCTCCCGCAGCACCGCATCGGCGTCCCGGGCGGCGTCGGTCCCCCGTACCGCGAGCTCGGGGAAGTGCACCTCGCCGATGCCGAGGTCGGCCCGCGCGTCGAGGGCGCACCGGTCGGCGATCTGGCGGGTGCGGGCGAGGAGGTCGCGGCCGATCCGCTCGTCGCCGGCCGCCCTTGCGATCTCGCCGGCCAGCTCGGCCATCTCCTTGCCGGCGGCGAAGTGGCCCTCGGCGTTGACCCGGTCGACGTGGCGGGCGTCGAGCGCGACGAGGCGGCGGGCCGCGTCGAGGACGTCGGCGACCGGGCCGTCGGCGCGGTCGAGGTGCCGCACCGCATTGGTGAGGACCGCCGGGACACCGAGCTCGCGGGCGAGGAGCGCCGTGCGCGTGGCGAGCGCGAGATCGCCCGGGCCGCGATGGTGGACGACCTCGAGCACCAGGTCGCCGGGGCCGACGAGGGCCCGCCACCTGGCCAGCCGTGCCGCGGCGAGGTCGGGACGGCGGGCGGCGACGGCGCGCCCCACGTCGGAGTCGGGGCCGAGCAGGACGACGAGGTGGTCGGCGTGGCCCGCGATCAGCTCCGCCGAGCTGACCGGCGCTCCCCGCTCGCCGGCGAGGTGAGTCGCCGAGACCAGCCGGCACAGGGCCGCCCAGCCGCCGCCTGGCCGGGCCAGGACGGTGACCCTCGGGTGGCGGGGATCGACGAACGCGCCGCCCCGCGCGGGCGTGCGCCGCGCGCCGGCGCCGCTCCAGCCGCCACCGGGCTCCAGGGCGATGGCCGGCCGGACGGCGAGGTCGACGCCGAGCAGCGGGCGGATGCCCGCGCCGCGGCAGGCGGTCACGAACTTCACCGCGCCGTAGACGCCGTCGCGGTCGGTGAGCGCGAGCGCGTCCATGCCGAGGCCGGCCGCCCGCTCGACCAGCTCGCGCGGATGGTTGACGCCGTAGCGGAGCGAGTAGCCGGACGCGACGTGCAGGTGCACGAAGGGGTCAGTGGACACGGCAGGTGGACGCTCTCGTCCTGCTCACGCCGCGCTCATGCCGGTATCCCGGCGAGCGTCGGCTGGTGAGCCAGCCCCAGCGTGGTCTCGACCAGCGCGAGGAACGTCTCGGCGTCGCGGAGCAGGTCGTCGGCCTCGCGAGCGCTGACCACCCTGGTGAGCCCCGCCTCGGCGGCTGCCCGCTTGCGCGCGCCGGCGGCGAAGAGCGCCGCCCACTCGGCGAGCTCGGGCGCCACCCGGGCGAGCAGGACCCACGCGCTCGTCGGGCGGCGACCGCGCTGCCCACGGCCCCCGTGCCGCCCTGGCCCGGCGCTCGCCGGCTGGGCGCGCGCCGCGAGGACGGCGGCAGCCGCCCGCAGCGCGGCGAGGTGGGCCGCGGCGTAGCGCTCGCCCGGCGCACCCGCCAGGCCGGCCTCGACGAGGCCGCGGCGGGCGAGGACGAGCAGCTCGCCGCCGGCCGCACCCCCGCGGCGGCCGGCGGTCGGAGCCGGCCCGGGCAGGGACGGGCGGGCCTGGATCGGTCTGGTCATGGTCGGTCCGGTCATGGCGGCTCAGTCGTGGACCCGGACCACGGCCCACTCGCCGTGGATCGGGTCGAAGCACAGGTCGTAGACGCCGGTGCCGGCGGCGCTGCCGGCCTCGACCCGCCAGTACTCGCGGTCGGCGTCGTCGAGCGCACCGTCGGGCCGGCGCCACCACTGGCCGCCGGACATCCAGTGCGCGTGGACGTCGCGCACCAGGTAGAGGCGCCCGCGCCAGAGGAACTGATCGGGCGCGGCGTCCCGCCGGCGCACCTCGATCGGGTCGCAGCAGATCCTGGCCATCGTCCGTCACCACTCCTTCCACGCGACACACCGGAAGCGGGGGTGCCGGAGGAAGGCGGCAGCGTGCACACTCATGGAGACCGATCGGCTCGGTGCTTCCTCACACCGGGCCACGTCGGTTCCGTCGCCCGCCCGGCCGCCGACGGGGGTCGACATCCGCACGGCGGCACGGGCGGGCCCCGACGTGCTCCCCCGAAAGTGCTCGCCGGGGTGTTCGAACATATGTTCGAACACGTGGCCTAGTAAACCGCTCCGGCGCGCGGTCGTCAATCCCGAGCGGGGCATCAGGGCGGGACAGTGAAGGACGCCCCTCCCGGGATGCCGGCCAGCCGCGGGGCCCCGTCCCGGGACCGGCCCTGACCGGCCGGGCGTCGACGCGGCAGGCCCCCCGTGCCCGCTCCCGGCCCCCTCGTCCGGTACGGTCTCGCCATGCGCCATCGGGCCCTCAGCGTCGCCGCCGCCGCTGGCGGCGCAGCCCTCGCCGGCATCCTGCTCTGCGGCTGCAACGGCGGCGCCACCACCGACAACGGCGTCACCCCCGGCCCGCCGCTGCCCGCCGGGATGACGTTGCCTCCGGGCGCGGTCTACCAGCAGCTCGCCACGGTCCCCCCGACCCCGTCGCCCTGACGCCGAGCCCAGCCCGCCCCCGATGGCCGACCAGCCCTCGCCCGCCGACCCCGGCGACCCCGCCGACCCGGTCGCCGGCCCAGCAGCAGGCGCCGGCTTGCCGCCGCTGCACCCGGCGGCCGCGCGGGTGCAGGCGACGCTCGACGCCTACCAGGCGGTCGGCCGCGTCCGGCGGCTCAGCGACTCGGCCCGCACCGCGGCCGAGGCGGCGGCCGCCCTCGGCTGCAGCGTCGGAGCGATCGTGAAGAGCCTGCTCTTCCTCGCCGACGGCTCGCCGGTGCTGATCCTCGCGAGCGGGGCCCATCGCGTCGACACGACGAAGGTGGCGGCGCTGCTCGGCGTCGGCTCGCTCGCGCCGGCCGACCCCGACACGGTGCGGCGGGTCACCGGCTTCGCCATCGGCGGGGTCGCGCCCGTCGGGCACCCCGAGCCGGTCGGCACCGTCGTCGACATCGCCTTGCAGCGCTACGACGTGGTGTGGGCGGCGGCCGGCACGCCGCACGACGTCTTCCCCACCACGTACGAGGAGCTGCTGCGGCTGACCGCCGGCGAGCCGGCCGAGGTCATGTAGGCCTGCGCGTCGGGGCGCACCGCAAGGACGACGCCCCGCATTCGTGGTACGAGGGTTCCTGCCGGACGGTCCGGTGCGACGCGCGGAGGAAGGGGTGCCGGATGAGCGCATCCGACGACCCGTACGCCCAGCCGTGGGGCAGCTCCCCGACCGGCTCGCAGCGACCGCCGCCGTCCGTTCCGTACGCCCACTGGCTCCAGCGCGCCGGCGCGCTCCTCTTCGACTGGCTGGTCCTCGCGGCCTGCATGATCCCGCTCTTCGCCGGTCTGGTGGTGCAGGCCGGGCGATCGACCGGCGCCGGCGACGACGGGTCGGTCAGCGCCGGCGCGGTGGTGCTGATCATCGTCGGGGCGCTGCTGCCGCTCGCGTTCTGGATCTGGAACTACTGGCGAGAGGGGACCAGGGGCGCGACCGTCGGCAAGCAGGTCCTCGGCCTCGCGGTGATCAGGGAGAGCACCGGCCAGTTCATCGGCGGCTGGCTCGCGCTGGGGCGGCAGATCCTGCACGCCGTCGACAGTGCCCTGTGCTACCTGGGCTACCTCTGGCCGCTCTGGGACAGCAAGCGCCAGACCTTCGCGGACAAGATCGTCGGAACCGTCGTGGTGCAGCGCCGGCCATGACCCGCGGCCGGGAGCTTGCTCAACGCCCGACGGCGTAGCCCTGCATGCCGCGCGGGTTGGCGCCCGCGCGCAGGAAGCCGTCGGCGCCCGAGGACACCGCGCTCATCCGGCCGAGCGACCAGTCGCCGGCCACCGTCACCGCGTGACCGCGCCGCCGCAGCTCCGCCACCGTCGCCGCCGGCAGCCGACCCTCGACCACTACCTCGCGCGGGACGGTCCCGCGCGGCCAGAACGACGACGGGAACGCCGTGGTGTGGAAGGCCGGCGCGTCGATCGCGGCCTGCAGGTCCATCCCGAAGCTCACGTGGTGGAGGAAGAACAGCAGCGACCACTGGTCCTGCTGGTCCCCGCCAGGCGTGCCGAAGCCGAGATGCGGCCGGCCGTCGCGCAGCACGAGGGTCGGCGAGAGCGTGGTGCGCGGCCGCTTGCGGGGGGCGATGGTCGTGGGCAGCCCCTCGTCGAGCCAGAACATCTGCGCGCGGGTGCCGAGCGGCCAGCCGAGCCCTGGCACCACCGGCGAGCTCTGCAGCCACCCGCCACTCGGCGTGCAGGCCACCACGTTGCCCCACCGGTCGGCGACGCTGACGTGCACCGTGTCGCCCGCCGTCCGGCCGCGCGCGTCGACGGTCGGCTCCCCCGCGCCGGCGCCGTCACCGGCCGCGCCCCCGCCAGCGCTCCCGGCGGCGACGACGTACGGCGGCAGCACCGGCCGGCGCCCGCCAGGCGCGCCGGGGCGCAGCTCGCCGGACGCCTCCTCGCCCACCAGGCGGCGGCGCTCGTCGGCGTACGCGGCCGACAGCAGCTCGTCGAGCGGCACGTCGGCGAAGGCGGGGTCGCCGTAGTGGGCCTCGCGGTCGGCGAACGCGAGCTTGGCGCACTCCACCACGGCGTGCACGAAGTCCGGGCTGCCCGGCCCCATGGCGGCGAGGTCGAAGCCGGCGAGCAGGGCGAGCTGCTGGAGGAAGACCGGTCCCTGGCCCCACGGCCCGGTCTTGCAGACGGTGAGCCCGGCGTGGTCGAGGGTGACCGGCGCCTCCACCGTCGCCCGCCAGCCGGCCATGTCCTCGCCGCGCAGCAGTCCGCCGTGGCGCTCGCCCGAGACGTCCATCAGCTCGGCGGTCGAGCAGAACCGATCGATCGCCTCGGCGACGAACCCTTCGTAGTAGGCCAGCCTGGCTCGCTCGATGCGCGCCTCCCGGCCGCTGCCGGCCGCCGCGGCCTGGTCGAGGATCCGCCGGTACGTCGCGGCCAGCGCTGCGTTGGCGAACCGCGACCCGCCCACCGGCGCCCGGCCGCCGGGCAGGAACGTCTCGGCCGACGTGGGCCACTCCTCGCGGAACAGCTCGGCCACCGTGCCGATCGTGTCCGCCGCCGAGGCCAGCAGCGGGTGGCCGTGCTCGGCGTAGCCGATGGCCGGCTCCAGCACGTCCTCCAGCGACAGCGTGCCGTACCGCTCCAGCAGCAGCAGCCAGCCGCCGAAGGAGCCCGGCACGCACGCGGCGAGCAGGCCGGTGCCGGGAACGAGGTCGAGGTCGAGCTCGCCGCGCATCCGCTGCACGGTCGCGAGGGCCGGCGCCGTCCCCTGGCCGCACAGCACGAACGGCTCGCCGTCGCGCAGGCAGCCGATCGCCGGCAGCTCGCCGCCCGGGCCGTTGAGGTGCGGCTCGACGACCTGGAGGACGAAGCCGGCCGCCACCGCCGCGTCGAAGGCGTTGCCGCCGCGCTCGAGCATCGCCATGCCCGTCTGAGCCGCGAGCCAGTGGCTCGCCGAGACCACGCCCAGCGTGCCGGTGATCTGCGGCCGCGTCGTGAAGTCAGCCATCGCCCGTGCCCCTCCGCTCGTCCGACCCGCGCCGCCTCGCCGGCTGCGCAGCAAACCTACGCACCTGTCCTGCCCGCTGCGCAGTCGGTGGATCACCGGGCAGGGCGGGGCAGGGCGGGGCAGGGCGGGGCGGGCACCGCACCGGGTAGGCTGCACGGCCGTGGAGATGTGGTTCAACCCTGGCTGCTCCAAGTGCCGCGTCGCGAAGGAGCTGCTCGACGAGGCCGGCGTCGCCTACACCGTGCGCCGCTACCTCGACGAGCCGCCGACCGCCGACGAGCTGGACGAGGTGCTCGCCCGCCTCGGCCTCGAGCCGTGGGACATCGCGCGCACGAGCGAGCCGGTCGCCCGCGAGATCGGCCTCGCCGACCTGCCGCACGACCGGCGGCGCTGGATCGAGGCGATGGTCGAGCACCCCATCCTGATCCAGCGGCCGATCATCGTCGCGGACGACGGCTCGGCCGTCGTCGGCCGCAGCGAGGAGTCGGTGCGCCGCGTCCTGCCGTAGCCGGCCTCAGAGCCAGCCGCTGCGGCGGAACAGCGCGTACAGCCCGGTGCATGCCACCGCCATGACGCCGAGGATCCAGTAGTAGCCGAACGACCACGACAGCTCGGGCATGTGGTGGAAGTTCATCCCGTAGATGCCGGCGAGCATGGTCGGTACGGCGGCGATCGCCACCCACGCCGAGATCTTCCGCATGTCCTCGTTCTGCGCCACGGTCACCTGCGTGAGCTGCGCGCCGAGCACGCTCGTCAGCAGGCCGTCGAGCTGGTCGACGTGGTCGGCCGAGCGCATCAGATGGTCGTGGACGTCGCGGAAGTACGGACGGAGCTCGGGGACGATCCACGGCACCTCGCGGCTCGTGAGCCGCTCCACCGGCGTGGTGAGCGGCACCACGGCCCGGCGCAGCTCGAGCACCTCGCGCTTCATCCGGTAGATCCGCTCGGCGTGGTTGCCCCTGCCGGGGCGGAAGACCTCGTCCTCCACCTCGTCGATGTCGCTGTCGAGATCGGCGAGCGCCGCCTCGTACCCGTCGACGACGTGGTCGAGGACGGCGTGCAGCACGGCCCCCGGCCCGCAGCGCAGCCGCTCCGGCTCGCGCTCCAGCTCCTCGCGCACGTCGGTCAGGGCAACGCCGCCGTGCCGGACCGTGACGACGAAGCCCCGCCCGATGAACAGCATGATCTGGCTGACCTTGATGATCTCGTTGCGGTCGACGTAGCGGGCCGGCTTGATGACCACGAACAACGTGTCGCCGTAGACCTCGATCTTCGGTCGCTGATGGGCCTTGACCGCGTCCTCGATCGCGAGCTGGTGCAGGCCGAACTCGACCCGCATCTGGTCGAACTCGCCCTCGGTGGGCGAGCTCAGGCCGATCCAGGCGAAGCTGCGGTCATGCTCCCTGGCGGCCTCGAAGACCTGGTCGAGCGGCGGAGTGCCCGGCCGGCGCACGCCGTCGTCGTACACCGCGCAGTCGACGATCACGGGGTCCAGTGTGGCACCAGGCTCCCGGTCTGCGACGGATCGGCGCAGCGGATAGCGTGCTGCTCATGTCGCCGTCGTTGCCAGCCGCCGCATCGCTGATGCGCCGCCGCGCGCCCATCGTCCTCGAGCTCGACCTCACCGAGGGCATCCTCGAGCGCTCGCCCGCCGACCCGATCGGCAAGATCGGCGCCCGCCGCCGCGCCGTCCTGCCGCACGTGCTGGAGGCGCTGCGGCTCGCCGCCGACGACGCCCACGTGCGTGGGCTGCTCGTGCGCCTCGGCGGCCGCCGCATGGGCCTCGGCACGGCGCAGGAGCTGCGCGACGCGGTCGAGCGGTTCCGCGCGGCCGGCAAGTGGGCGATCGCGTGGTCGGACGCGTTCAACGAGTTCGGCCCGGGCAACGTGCCGTACTACGTGTCCACCGCGTGCGACGAGGTCTGGTTGCTGCCGTCGGGGTCGGTGGGGCTCATCGGCGTGGGCGCCGACGTGACCTTCCTGCACGACGCGCTCGCCAAGGCCGGCGTACGGGTCGAGGTCGGCAAGCGGTACGAGTACAAGAACGCGCCCAACGCGCTCACCCACGCCGCCTTCACGCCCGAGCACCGCGAGGCGACCACGCGGCTGGTCGAGTCCGCGCAGGAGCAGCTCGTCGCCGGCATCGCCGCCGCGCGCCGCCTCGACCCGCGCGACGTCCAGGCGGCGATCGACGCCGGTCCCCTGCTGGCCGAGGAGGCTCGCGAGCGCGGCCTCGTCGACCGGCTCGGCTACCGCGACGAGGTCCACGCGAGGGCGCGCGAGCGGGCCGGCGGGCCGGGCGGTGCCGATGCCGTGCGGCTGCTCTTCGCCGAGCGCTACCGCAGGCAGGCGGCGCGGCCGGGGCCGATCGACCGGGTGCGCAGGCGCGGCGAGCCGGTCGTCGCGCTCGTGCACGCGGTCGGGCCGATCCGCATCGGCCGCAGCGGGCGCAGCCCGCTCACCGGCGACAGCATCGGCTCGGACACCGTGAGCGCGGCGCTGCGCGCGGCCACCGAGGACGACGCGGTGCGCGCCATCGTGCTGCGCGTCGACAGCCCGGGCGGCTCGGCGGTCGCCTCCGACGTGATCTGGCGCAGCGTCCGCCTCGCCCGCCAGGCCGGCAAGCCGGTGGTCGTGTCGATGGGCGACGTCGCCGGGTCGGGCGGCTACTACGTCTCCTGCGGCGCGGACGAGATCGTCGCCCACCCGGGGACGCTGACCGGATCGATCGGCGTCTTCGGCGGCAAGCCGGTGATCCGCGAGCTGCTGGACCGCCTCGGCGTCACCGTCGAGACCGTGACGGCGGCCGAGCGGGCGTTGATGTTCTCGACCAGGCGGCCGTTCGCCGAGGGCGAGTGGGAGCGGATCCAACGCTACCTGGACGCGGTGTACGACGACTTCGTCGCCAAGGTCGGAGAGGGCCGCCGGATGTCGTCGTCGGCCGTGCACGAGGTGGCGCAGGGCCGGGTGTGGAGCGGTGCCGATGCGCTGGAGCGCGGCCTGGTCGACCGGCTCGGCGGGCTCGACCTCGCCATCGACGCAGCGCGCGACCGGGCCCGCTTGGCGACCGGCCGCGGGACGGTCCGCGAGTTCCCCAAGATCTCGCCGCTCGCACGGGTGCGGCCGGCCGCGTCCAGCGAGGACCCGGCGGCGGCCAGCGCCGGCCTGCCCGCGTGGGAGCCGCTCGCCGGGCTCGCCGCCCACCTGGGCCTGCCGGCCGGCGGGGCACTGTCGATGCCGTTCCTGCCGATCCTCGAGTGACGACCGCCGGCCCCGCCGTCGTCACGCTGCACGTGTGGGGCGTGCCGCTGCGCCGCGTCGGCGCGGCGCTCGGGCGGATGGCGCTCGACCGCGGGCGGCTGCGCCGGGCTCCCGGCGTGGCGTTCGCGAAGCTGCTCGGCACGGGCTCTGGGCGCACGTTCACGCCGCTCGACGCCGACGTCCGGCACTGGGCCGCGCTCGCCTGCTGGTCGAGGTACGACGCGGCCGCGGCGTTCGAGTCGTCAGCCGTGGCGCGCCGCTGGGGCGCGCTGGCCGACGAGCGGTTGCGCGTGACGCTGCTGCCACTGGCCTCGCGCGGGCGCTGGTCGGGCGCGGAGCCGTTCGGCGGCGCGGTCGCGCGGCGGGCCGCCGCGCCGGACGGGCCGGTCGCGGCGATCACCCGCGCGCGGCTGGCGCCCGCCCGGGCGGTCGCGTTCTGGCGGGCGACCCCGCCGGTGGTGCACGACCTGCGGGCGGCGCCCGGCCTTGCGCTGTCGCTCGGCATCGGCGAGGCGCCGATCGGCCTGCAGGGCACGTTCTCCGTGTGGGAGTCGGACGCCGCGCTGCGTGCGTTCGCCTACGGCACCGCCGCGCACGTCGGCGTCGTGCGCCGCACGGGTGCCGAGCGATGGTACGCCGAGGAGCTCTTCGCGCGGTTCGCGGTCACCGACGCGACCGGCACGTACCGCGGACGGGCGCTGGGTCAGTCGTTGTCGTTGTAGACGGTCGAGGTCGTGCCGACGCAGGACGACGAGACGAATCCCCAGCCCAGGTTGGGATCGCGGACGACCCGCGCGCCGCCGTCGCGCGTGGTGAACCGGTAGAGCACGTAACCGGCCGAGGTGCTGCCCGCGTAGTTGCTCCAGTGGCCGCCGCCCGTCGAGAAGTTGCTGCCGTAGAAGTAGTTGTAGTAGAAGGCGCACGACCCGGCCGGTACGGACGTGCCGTCGCCGGTCGCATGCGCCGGCGCGTTGAAGTCCTTGCCGATGTAGAGCCGGTGCGCCATGTCGACGACGACGCCGGACGTCGCCGAGCACGAGTCGGCCTGGCTGCCCGCCTGGTAGTTCATCGATCCCGGCATCACCCAGCCGCACATGTTCACCGTGTCGATGGCCCGGCCGTAGTGCCAGTTGGCCGATGTCGTCGTCACGACGTCGAAGCGGGTGCCGACCATCGCGCGGCCGATGTAGTAGCCGCTGGGCTTGTTGACGATCCAGCTGCCGCCGCCGGTGACCGGTTGCCCGTTGGACGGGCTCGGCGCCGTCTTGATGACCCAGATGTTGCCCGCGTGCGCAGGGCTCGCCAGCAGCAGCGCCGCCGCCATCGCGACGAGCGCGCCGCCGATTCTCCGACCGCTGCCCATGATCTCGCCTCCTCATCGCCATCTGCCGCTTTCGCCCCGCAGTGTGCCGCCGCCCGGTCGAGCCTCGCTGGACGCTGCGCCGGCCTCGAGCCGCCCGTAGGCTGCACGGGTGCGGGACGTCGTCGTGGTGGGTGCCGGGCACAACGCCCTCGTCGCCGCCTGCTACCTCGCCCGTGCCGGGCTCGACGTCGAGGTGGTCGAGCGCGACACGGTCGCCGGCGGTGCGGTGTCGACCGTCGAGCGCTTCCCCGGCTACCTCGTCGACCGCGGGTCGAGCGCGCACATCATGGTGCGCCACACCGGCATCGTCGAGGACCTGCGGCTCGCCGAGGCCGGCCTCGCCTACGTCGACTGCGACCCGTGGGCGTTCGCGCCCTTCGCCACCGGCGACGGCGGGCAGGTCGCCATCACCTTCTCCGTCGACCTCGCGCGCACCTGCGCCTCGATCGAGGCGGCGTGCGGGCAGCGCGACGCCGACGCGTACGAGGCGTTCGTGCTGGACTGGGGCGCGCGCAACCACCGCATCCTCGCCGCCTTCCAGGAGCCGCCCACCGGGCGCAACCTGGGGCGTCGGCTCTGGGGCGTCGGCAAGGGCTCCGGCCTGCCGGGCGCCGAGCTGGCCCGGCAGTTCCTCCAGCCGGCCGATGCGCTGCTCGATGCGCACTTCGGCGACGAGCGGCTGAAGACCGCGCTCGCCTGGCTGGGCGCGCAGTCCGGGCCGCCGACGCACGAGGTGGCGACCGCCGACCTCGTCGGCTGGAACGCGGTGCTGCACGACTGCCCGCCAGGGCGGCCGATCGGCGGCAGTGGCGCGCTGGCGAAGGCGCTCGCCGCGCGGCTCGCGTCGTACGGCGGGGCGCTGCGGCTGGGGGACGGCGCCAGCCGCATCACGACCTACCGCGGCGAGGTCACCGGCGTGACGACCGCGTCCGGCGACCACGTGCCGGCGCGGGCCGTGCTCGCCGGCTGCCACGTGCTGACCACGGTCGCCCTGCTGGGCGACGACGACCTGCTCTCTCGCGCGCGGCGACGGGTACGGGTGGGCAACGGGATCGGCATGGTGGTGCGGCTCGGGACGACGGCGCTGCCGCCGTACCCGTCGGCGCCGCCGGACGGCTCGGCCTGGCGCGGCCTGCAGCTGCTCGCCGGCTCGCGGCGGCAGCTGCGCGAGGCGCACGGCCACTTCGTCGCCGGCCACCCGCCGCGCGCGCCGGCCGCCCTCGCGATGTCCTTCTCGTCGATCGACCCGACCATCGCGCCGCCCGGCAGGCACAACGTCACCGTGTGGGGCCAGTGGCACCCGTACGAGCTGGCCGACGGCGCGAGCTGGGACGAGATCGGCGAGCGGGAGGCCACCAAGCTGGTGATGGCGGTGGACGCGCTCGCGCCCGGCTTCGCCGGCAGCGTCGAGCGGATGCACGTGCAGACCCCGCTCGACCTCGAGCGCGAGCTCGGCCTGCTGCGCGGCAACGTCATGCACGTCGAGATGGGGCTCGACGCGATGTTCGCCCTGCGGCCCGTGCCGGAGTGGGCCGGCTACCGCGGGCCGGTGCGCGGGCTGTACCTCTGCGGGGCCTCGACGCACCCGGGCGGCAGCGTGTTCGGCGCGAGCGGGCGCTCGGCCGCCGGCGTGCTGCTCGCCGACCGCAGTGCCGGCCGGGCCCGCCGCGCCCGCCGGTTCAGGCAGCGCTGACCCCCCCCCGGCCGGGCCTCATCGCGGGTCGGTCGCGGCCGCTCGCCGGGCAGCTGCCGCCCGCCGCTCCTACGCTGGCAGGCATGCCGGCCGTCGTCTCTCCCCCGCGCGCGAGGCCCGCCCGCGCACTGACGCCGGCAACGGCGCCCGCGCTGGGCCTGGCCGCGGCGACCGTCGCGATGCAGGTGGCCTACCCGCTGGTGGCGCTGGGCCGGCCGCGCGACGCGCTGACGGTGGCGACCGTCGTGACGTTCTTCCTCGCCTCGGTGACCCACGCCGCCGCCACCCGCGGCCCGCGGGCCGCCGCGGCGCTCGTCACGCTGGCCGCCGGGGGCGGGTACGCCGTCGAGGTCGCCGGCGTGCGCACCGGGTGGCCGTTCGGCACCTACGCGTACGGCACGGGCCTCGGCCCGCATCCGCTCGGCGTGCCGGTGGTGATCGGGCTGGCCTGGGCGATGATGGCGTGGCCCGCGCTGCTCGCTGGTCGCCGGCTCGCCGGCGGCCGGCGGTGGGCGATCCCGCTCGTCGCCGGGTGGGCGCTCGCCTCGTGGGACGTCTTCCTCGACCCGCAGATGGTGGCTGCCGGGCACTGGGCCTGGTCCGGCGTCGGCGCCACCCTGCCGGGCGTCGGCACGGTGCCGCTCACCAACTACGCGGGCTGGCTGGCCGTCTCGGTGCTGCTGATGCTCGTCCTGGACGGCGCCGTCCCGCGCGGCCTGACCGGACGGGACGGCGTGCCGCACGGGCTCTACCTGTGGACGTGCGCGTCCTCCGTGCTGGCCGACGTCGCGTTCTTCCACCTGCCGGCGGTAGCGGTGGCAGGCGGGCTCGCCATGGGGCTGGTGGCGCTGCCGCTCGGCTGGTCGCTGTGGCGCCGAGGCTGAGCGCGGCCGTGGTCGCGGCCGGGAGCGCCCTGGCCGCGGCGGGCACCGCGCACGCGATGGCCAACGCGCGACTGCTGCGCCGGCCGCCGGCGCAGGCGCCGCGGTGCGCCCGCCGGGTCTCGGCCCTCGTGCCGGCCCGCGACGAGCAGGGCAGCATCGGCCGGTGCGTCGCCTCGCTGCTCGCGCAGCGGGGCGTCCCGCACCTCGAGATCGTCGTCGTCGACGACGGCTCGGTCGACGCGACCGCCGACGAGGCACGGCTGGCGGGCGGCGACGACCCGCGGCTGCGGCTCTTCGCGGGCGCCGGCGAGCCACCGCCCGGCTGGCTCGGCAAGCCGTGGGCGTGCGCCCGCCTCGCCACGCTCGCCACCGGTGAGGTGCTCGTCTTCGTCGATGCCGACGTCGTCCTCGCACCCGACGCCCTGGCGGCCACCGCCGCCATGCTCGACGCCCACCGGCTGGACCTCGTCTCGCCCTACCCGCGCCAGCTCGCTGACGGGCCGCTCCCCCGGCTGGTGCAGCCGCTGCTGCAGTGGTCGTGGCTCACGCTGCTGCCGGTGCGGCTCGCGGAGCGCTCGCCCCGGCCGTCGCTGGCCGCCGCCAACGGGCAGCTGTTGGCGATGACGAGGGCCGCGTACGACCGGTGCGGCGGCCACGCCGCCGTCCGCGGCGAGGTGCTCGACGACATCGCGCTGCTGCGGGCGGTCAAGCGGACAGGCGGCAGGGGCGCGGTCGCCGACGGGACCGATCTGGCGGAGTGCCGGATGTACGGGTCCGGCGGCGAGCTCGTCGACGGCTACGCCAAGTCGTTGTGGTCGGCGCTCGGGCCCCCGCCGGCCGCGGCCGGCGCGTGCGCGCTGCTCGCCCTGGCCTACGTCGTCCCCGCCGCCGCCGCGCTGCGTGGCAGTCGGGTGGGGCTGGCCGGCTACGCCGCCGGCGTGGCCGGACGGGTCGTCGCCGCCCGGCGGACCGGTGGCCGAGCCTGGCCGGACCCGCTCGCGCACCCGCTGTCCGTGCTCGCCCTCTGCTGGCTGGTCGGGCTCTCGCACGCCCGGCGCCGAGCGGGCGCCCTGCGCTGGAAGGGCCGGCCGGTGCGGTGAGGGTCGTCGTGATCGGCGCAGGCGTCGGCGGCCTGGCCGCCGCCGCCCGGCTGGCCGCGCTCGGCCACGACGTCACCGTCTGCGAGCGCGCCGAGCGGATCGGCGGCAAGCTGGCGCTGGTCGAGCGCGACGGCTTCCGCTTCGACGCCGGGCCCTCGCTCGTGACCATGCCGTTCGTCCTCGAGGAGCTGTTCGCGGCGACCGGCGACCCGCTGGCCGGCGCGGTACGGCTGCGGCGGCTGGACCCCGTCGCCCGCTACCGGTTCGCCGACGGGACCGAGCTGCGCACCGCCGCCGACCTCGACCAGCTCTGCGCCGAGATCGACGACGTCCTGCTGCCGGGCAGCGGCACCGACTGGCGGCGGCTGCTCGACCACGCCGCCAGGGTGTGGGCCGCCACGTACGGGCCGGTGCTGAGCTCGCCGCTCGAAGGCTGGCGGGCGCTCGCCCGCCAAGCGCACCGGCTGGGCGACCTGCGGGCGATCGCCCCGTGGCGGACGCTGCGCGCGCTCGGGCGGCGGCGGCTGCGCGATCCGCGGCTGCGCATGCTGCTCGACCGCTACGCCACCTACACCGGGTCCGACCCGCGGCGCGCGCCGGCCGCGCTGGTGACCGTCCCGTACGCCGAGCAGGCCTTCGGCGGGTGGTACGTCGACGGCGGCCTGCACCGGCTCGGGCAGGCGGTGCTCGACCGGGCCGTCGAGCGCGGCAGCCGGGTGCTGCTCGGCGCCGAGGTGACCGGGGTGGTGGTCGACGGCGGCCGGGTGGGCGGCGTGCGCCTCGCCGACGGCTCGCGGCTGCCGGCCGACGTCGTGGTGTCCGACGCCGACGCCGCGCACCTCTACGGGCGCCTCCTGCCGGGCAGCGTGGCGGCGACCACCGCTCCGCTGCGGGCGCTGCGCCGGGCGACGCCGTCGCTGTCCGGCTTCGCGCTGCTGCTGGGCGTGCGAGCCGGCCGCCACCGGCCGGCGCACCACAGCGTGCTGTTCCCCCCCGACTACGACGCCGAGTTCGACGCGGTCTTCGGGCGACCGGCCCGGCCCGTGGCGGACCCCACCGTCTACGTGACCGTCCCGCACGATGCCTCGGTCGCTCCCGACGGGCACGAGGCGTGGTTCGTGCTGGTCAACGCGCCTCGCCACGGCGTGGCCGGCGACGGCGGCGCGATCGACTGGGCGGCGCCCGGGCTGGCGGAGTCGTACGCCGACCGGGTGCTGGCCACGATGGCCGCCCGCGGGCTCGACGTGCGCGACCGCGTCGTGCTCCGCGAGATCAGGACGCCGGCCGACCTCGAGCGCGAGACAGCGGCGCCCGGCGGGGCGATCTACGGCACGTCGTCGAACGGCGTCGCCGCCGCCTTCCTGCGACCGGCCAACCGCTCGCCGGTGCCCGGCCTGTTCCTGGTCGGCGGGTCGGCTCACCCTGGCGGCGGCCTGCCGCTGGTCGTCCTGTCGGCGCGGATCGTGGCCGGCCTGGTGGGACCGGCCTGACCAGGGGGACTCAGCGCAGGGTGCGGCGGACGACCACCGCGAGCTGCGCCGACCCGGTGAGCGTCACGCCGAGGGTCGCCGCGGCGCCGAGCCCGGCGAGCAGGGCAGCCCGCCCCGGGTGCAGCCCGGCGGCGAGCAGGGCAGCGACGGTGACGATGACCCGGGTCGGGCGCTCCCCGACGGTGACGACGCCGATCTCGGTCAGTCCGGCGTTGCCGGCCCGCGCCCGCCCGTACTCGAGCAGCACCACCCCCGCGCCGGCGCCGACGCACAGCCCGCCGGGCGCCCCGAGCCACCAGAGCGCGAGCAGGTAGGCAGCGTCGGCCGCACGGTCGGCGACCGAATCGATGACGTACCCCCACCCGGTCGTCCGGTCGCGCAGGATGGCGACCGCGCCGTCGAGGTTGTCGGCGAGCCCCGACGCGGCGGCGGCGACGGCGGCCGCGCCCGCCCAGGCCCCGCCGGCCAGCGCGATCGCCGGCACGGCGTAGGCCAGCACGACGGCGGCGGCCGTCACGGCGCCGGGCGCCACGCCCGCCCTCGCCAGCGGCGCCGCGACCGCGTAGGCCATCGACAGCCACCAGCGCACGAGCCGGCCCTGCGTGGCCGGGTCGTAGCCGCCGTGCAGGGCGGCCCAGCGCCGGAAGTACGCGTCCCGGTCGGGGATCACCTGCCCACGCTAGCGGTGACCACCGGGCACCGCTCGATAAGGTCGGCCCATGCCCTCCGACCCCGCCGGCGAGCCCCGCCGCGCCCTCGCCGTGTTCGCCCACCCCGACGACGTCGACTTCGGCGCGGCCGGCACCGTCGCCCGCTGGACCGACGAGGGCTGGGACGTGCGCTACGTCGTCGTCACCCGCGGCCAGAAGGGCGCCTGGGACGCGCACATGGACCCTGACGAGTACGGCGCGCTGCGCGAGAAGGAGCAGCGGGCGGCAGCCGCGACCGTCGGCGTGACCGACGTGACCTTCCTCGACTGGATGGACTCGGAGGTCTTCGACGACCTCGAGCTGCGGCTGGCGCTGTCCCGCCAGTTCCGGCGGCACCGGCCGCACCGGCTGCTCACCCTCGACCCGCAGCCGCTGCCGACCGACCGCTTCGTCAACCACCCCGACCACCGGGCGGTCGGCCAGTGCACGCTCGACATCACGATGACCGGCGGGACGACGGCCTCGATCTTCCCCGAGCTGCTCGCCGAGGGCCTCCAGCCGTGGCGCGCCCTGGAGGAGAGCTGGATCATGGGTCCGGCCGCGTACGCCGTGCCGGTCGACGTGTCCGAGACGATCGATCGCAAGGTGGAGGCGCTGCGCTGCCACCGCTCGCAGCTCGGTCCCGACCCGGCCGTGGTCGACGCGATGGAGCGGCGGATCCGGCAGCGGGCCGCCGACTTCGGCGAGCCGCACGGCATCGCGTACGCCGAGACGTTCCGCGTGGTGAGCTACCGCCGCTGAGGCACCGCCGGTGAGTCGCGGCGCTCGCGGTCGTCATCACCCTGCGAGGGTCGGCCGGACGGCGGCGACCCAGCGGATGCGAGGAGACCAGCCGTGGGACGCATGATCTTCGTCAACCTGCCGGTGCGGGACCTGGAGAGCTCGAAGCGGTTCTTCTCCTCGCTCGGCTTCGGCTTCGACGCGCGGTTCAGCGACGACAAGGCCGCCTGCCTGGTGATCGACGACGGGCACAGCTACGTCATGCTGCTCGTCGAGGAGTTCTTCCGGACGTTCATCACCACCGACATCGCCGACACCGCGCACGCGACCGAGGTGCTCACCTGCCTATCCTGCGCGAGCAGGGACGAGGTGGACGAGCTGGTCGCCAAGGCCATCGCCGCCGGCGGCAAGCCGTGGAAGCCGGTCATGGACGAGGGGCCGATGCACGGCGGGAGCTTCCAGGACATCGACGGTCACGTGTGGGAGGTCCTCCACATGGACCCGTCGGGCATCCCCGCGGCGTAGCGGTCCACCAACCGGGCGTCAGCTCGGCCGGACGATCGCGAGCTCGCGCAGGCGCTGGTAGATCTCCCTCGTCGCGGTCGACCGGTTGAGCGTGATGAAGTGCAGGCCGGGCGCCCCTTCGGCGAGCAGCTGCTCGCACAGCTCCGTGGCCACCTCGACGCCGATCGCCCGTACGGCGTCCGGGTCGTCCTGCACCCGGTGCAGCCGCTCGGCCAGGTCGGCGGGGAAGGCCGCGCCGGACAGCACGGCGAACCGCTCGATCTGGCCCACGTTGGTGACCGGCATGATGCCCGGGATGATCGGCACGTCGCAGCCGTGGCGCGCCACGCGGTCGCGCAGGCGCAGGTAGTCCTCGGCCCGGAAGAACATCTGGGTGATGGCGAAATCGGCGCCCGCGCGGCACTTCTGGACGAAGTAGCGCACGTCGGTGTCGATGTCGGGCGAGCGCGGGTGCTTCTCGGGGAAGGCGGCGACCCCCACGCAGAGCTGGCCGGCCGACCGGACGAGCCGGACGAGATCCTCGGCGTAGTTGAGCCCCTGCGGGTGCGGGTGCCACTCGCCGCGCGGATCGCCGGGCGGGTCGCCGCGCAGCGCGAGCACGTTGCGGATGCCGGCGTCGGCGTACTGCCCGACGACGTGCCGCAGCTCGGCCACCGAGTGATCGACGGCGGTCAGGTGGCCGAGCGGGGTGAGCGTCGTCTCGGCGGCGATCCGCTCGGTCAGCCGGACGGTGGTGCCCCTCGTGCTGCCGCCCGCGCCGTACGTCACCGACACGAACGTCGGATGCAGCGCCTCGAGCTGGCGGATGGCCTGCCACAGCTGCCGCTCGCCCTCCGGCGTCCTGGGCGGGAAGAACTCGAAGGAGTACGACCGCTCGCCCTTGTCGAGCAGCTCCCGGATCGTCCTGGCCCGCGGCAGGGGCACCTTCGGCGGCATGCGACGACGGTATTCCCCCGGGCACCTGATCGGCGAGCACGTCCCGAGTGGCGGGCGGCAGCGGAGCCCGGATACTCGTGACCACGGCCTCTCCTACCGCCTCTCCCGCCCGAGATCCTGGAGCGTCGCCCCGTGAACCTGGTCGACCCGCTCGATCGCGCGGACCTGCGCGCACGGGTGACGAAGGCGCTCGACGCCTTCGTCGGGGCCCGCCGGCCCGCGCTGGAGGCGATCGGTGACGACCTGGTGCCGGTGGCCGACACGATCGCCGAGTTCGTGACCCACGGCGGCAAGCGGGTGCGCCCGGCGTTCTGCTACTGGGCCTGGCGGGCTGCCGGCGGCCCCGACGCCGACACGATCGTCGCCGCGGCGGCCGCCCTGGAGCTTCTCCACGCATGCGCGCTCGTCCACGACGACGTGATGGACCGCAGCGACCGCAGGAGGGGCAGGCCAGCGGTGCACCGGCGGTTCGCGACGCTGCACCGGCAGGAGGGGTGGCGCGGCGACGCCGAGGCGTTCGGGCGGTCGGCGGCGATCCTGCTCGGCGACCTCTGCCTCGCGTGGTCCGACGAGATGCTCCGCTCGTCCGGGCTGCCGGCCGAGGCGCTGCTGCGCGCCGCGTCCTGCTACGACGCCATGCGCACCGAGGTCATGGCCGGTCAGTACCTCGACATCGTCGGCCAGGTCACGGCGGAGGCGCCGGCCGTCGACGCGCTGCGGATCGCCCGGTTCAAGACCGCGACCTACACGGTGCAGCGGCCGCTGCTGATCGGCGCCTCGCTCGCCGGCGCCGACGACGCGCTGCTCACCGCGTTCTCCGCGTACGGGCTGCCGCTCGGCGAGGCGTTCCAGCTGCGCGACGACGTGCTCGGCGTCTTCGGCGACCCGGCGGTGACCGGCAAGCCGGCGGGCGACGACCTGCGCGAGGGCAAGCGCACCGTGCTGGTGGTCACGGCGCTGCGGCAGGCCGGCCGCGGCGCGGCGGCCCGGGTACGGAGCGGCCTCGGCGACCCTGGGCTCGACGAGGGCGAGCTGGCCACCATGCGCGAGATCATCGCGGGCACCGGCGCACTGGACCACGTCGAGCGGCTCATCGCCGAGCTGACCGACCGGGCGCTGGGCGCGCTCGCCGCGGCGCCGATCGGCAGGGAGGCGACCGAGGCGACCGAGGCGCTGGCCGAGCTGGCGGTCGCCGCGACCCGCCGCGCGGCCTGAGGCGGCTCAGAACTCGAACGGCCCCAGCCGCTCCCAGCCCTGGGCGGTGAAGACGGGGTCGAGCACGGCGACCAGCCGGCTGCGCACGGTGATGTCGGTCACCTCCGGGTGGTCGCCCGACATCTCCTCGAGCGCGTCCGCGAGCAGCACGACGGCCTCCCGGCGCTCGACCTCGCCGCGCTCGGCCTGCGCCACCAGATCGGCGACGACCTGCTGCATGCGCACGTTGCCCTCGTCGCTGTCGAGGCCGTAGTCGTCCTCGTCGACGGGCCACCGCTCGCCGGAGGGCTCGTAGTCCCCGTCCGCATCCGACATCGCCGCGTTCCTCTCCCTCGGAAGCCGGGTCGCTGCTGCCCCTGCCCGGTGGCCGTGCCCGGGACACCTGGTGATCGTCGCGGCGAACGGGCTTCCATCGAGCTGCGAGAGGACGACAATGCCCGCGTGCGGATCTCGGATCGGGGCGCTGCGGGCCGAGCTCATGGCGGAGCGCACGCCGAGCACGGCCATGAGGCCGCGGAGCGACGCGGGAAGGAGAGGTGGCTCATGGCCACATGGAGGCGACGCGTGCCCTTGCTCGCCAGGCTTCCCAAGCTGCGCGCGCCTGGCCGGTCACCGGCGGTGATCCCGCCGGAGAAGAAGGCCGGCTACCCCGAGCTCGACGCCGACTTCGCACTGCTCGCGACCGTGGTGGAACCGGTCTTCACCAAGTACGACCTCGGTGCCCTGCGCGAGCAGAATCGCTACCGGCGCCAGCAGTGCCTGGTGCTGCTCGGCGCTGCCGCGGTGACCGGCCTGGGCGGCCTGCAGGCCGCGCTGCCGCACTCGCGCTGGCCGGAGCTGGTGCTGGCGGTGCTCGGCGTGGGACTCGCCGCGAGCAGTGCACGGGTCAAGGAGGCGACGGCGCAGTCGGACTACCTCGACCAGCGGGTCAAGGCCGAGCGGCTGCGCGCGCTGCACTTCCAGTACCTCTCGACTACCGGCCGGTACGCCGGCTCCGGTCGCGAGCGGGCCCTTCGCGAGGCAGTCATCGCGATCCAGCGAGGGGAGGAGCTGGGATGACCGATCGCGTCGCCCGCTTCCGCGAGCTCTACAGCGAGCTGCGCATCGCCGACCAGCGCACGTTCTACGACGGCCGCGCTGACGAGTACGGCCGGGCGCACCGCCAGGCGGTCAACGTCCGCAACGCGCTGCTGCTCCTGTCCGCCGTGGCCGGCGTCGTGGGGCAGGCCGTGTCCGGCAGCGCACGTGCCTGGTCCGGCGTGGCTGCCGCGATCCTCGCCGCCCTCGCCGGCGCCATCACCGCGTACGACGCGATGATGGGCCACGCCCAGCTGCACAAGCTCTACGGCGACACCGCGCTCAACCTCCAGGAGGCCGAGATCGACTGGGACGCAGTGACGACCGAGGACGATCTCGTCGCCCTCGTGCAACGGGTCGAGCAGATCTTCCGGAGCGAGAACGGTCAGTGGGGTCAGCTGGTCCTCAAGTCGGCCGCGAGGGGCGAGACAAGCACCGTGACAAGCATCGAGGCAGGCATCGAGGCAGGCACCGGAGAGGGGGATCGATGAGCCAGCAGATCGCCTTCATGGTGATGCCCTTCGGGCAGAAGCCGACGGGGCTGACGGGCGACGGCGTGCCGTCGGTGGTGGACTTCGACGCGCTGTGGCACAGGGTGCACCAGCCCGTGCTGGAGGAACTGGGGTTCCGCGCCGTGCGGGCCGACGCCGACATCGGCGCGCTGATCGTGGTCGAGATGATCCAGCGGCTGGTACTAGCGGACGTGGTCGTCGCCGACGTGTCGCTCGCCAACTCCAACGTCTACTACGAGGTCGGCGTGCGGCACGCCGCGGAGTGCACCGGGTGCGTCCTCGTCGCGGCCAGTTGGGCGCAGCCCGTCTTCGACATGGCGCAGATGCGCCGCCTCTCCTACCCCCTCACCGACGGGTCCTGCCCCGCCCCCAACGTGGAGGCTGCGAGGGCGGCGCTGCGCGCTGGCCTTTCTCCGCTGCTGAACGGGCCGTCGCCCGTGTGCGTGGCGCTGCCCGGCTACCCGGACCGCAAGGATGGCAGCGCCCCGGCGTTCGCTGACGTGGTGGACGAGCTGTCGGGCTTCGAGACCGACATCCGGGCGATCCGGCTCGCGACGAGCGACGAGGCGCGGAAGAGCCGCACGCGCGACCTCGTGGCTGCGTACGGCGCCAAGCCGGCGATCCGCGAGTCGGTCGTCCTCGAGCTGATCGCCGCGATCCGCGACAACGTCGGTTGGCCCGAGGTGCTCGCGTACGTCGACGATCTGCCCGACCGGCTCCAGCGCCACCCCACGGTCGTGGAGCAGCGGCAGCTGGCGCTCGCCAAGACCGGCCGGGTCGAGGAGTCTGCGGCAGCGTTGCAGGGGCTCATCGAGCGCTCGGGAGGCACGTCCGAGCGCTGGGGCCTGCTGGGCGGCCGCTACAAGCAGCTGATGCGCGCGGCGCCCGAGGGATCGGACGAGCGCCGGCGCTACCTCGAGCGCGCGATCGACGCGTACGAGCGAGGAATGGCGCTCGACCTGAACGACTACTACCCGTCGTCGAACCTCCCGCGCCTGTACCGCATCCGCGGCAAGGAGGGCGACGAGAAGCGCGCGACCGAGACCGCGACCGTCGCCATGACCGCGTGCCGGGCCAGCATGGCGATCCGGCCGGACGACGAGTGGGCGCGGCCCACGCTGATCGGTGCGGCGTTCGACAGCGGCGACGTCGACGGCGCGCGCGCGCTGCTCGACGAGATCCGGCTGCAGGGCGCCAGCCAGTTCAACCTCGAGGCCACCATCGACGACCTCGCCCACAGCGTCCGCCTGCACGAGCAGTCCGACGTACGAGCCGGGCTGGACGAGGTGCTCGCCGCGATGCGCCGGCTGGTGGGCCCGTGAAGGGCGTCGTGCTCGTGAGCGGGCACCTGGTCGATGCTCCCGACCGGCCAGCGCCGCGGTTCCCGCCGTCGCGGGTGGAGTGGGTGACCGAGCGCGTGCGGGATGCGCTCGCCGGCTGGCGCACGGGGCCCGGCACGACGGTCATCACGGGCGGCGCGCGCGGCGCGGACATCATCGCCGCGGAGGAGGGTCGGGCGCGCGGAGCGCACGTCGTGCTGTGCCTCGCCCTGCCGCCGCGCGAGTTCGAGCGCCAGTCGGTCGAGCTCCCCGGCACGGACTGGAGCCGCCGGTTCCGCGCGCTCCTCGACGTGGTCGAGGTCCGCGAGCTGGCCGCGGAGGTCGACGACGTGCCGGAGGGCGACGAGGTGTTCGCCCGCACCAACGCCTGGATGGTCGAGCTTGCCAAGCAGCTCGACGACGAGCCGTGCGCGATCGTCGTGTGGAACGGCCGGACGGGCGACGGCCCGGGCGGCACGTCCGACATGGTGGCGCGGCTGGGCTATGACCTGGACGACCCGCACGTGCGCGTGATCGACCCGACCCCGCCGGAGCAGGAGGCTGGCCGGTCGGTCGGGTAGCCTCCGGTGACCATGACGGACCAGGTGGTGGAGACGGTCGCCGAGGGAGTCGCTCGGGCGCGCGCCGCCTTCGCCACGTGGGGCGTCACGACGCCGGCCGATCGGGCGGCGGCGCTGGCCGCCGTGCGGCGGCAGGTCGTCGCGTCCGCCGACCGCATCGTCGAGGTGGTGACCGCCGAGACCGGCAAGCCGGCCGCCGACGTCGTGATGGCCGAGGTGACGCACGCCGCCGCGCACGCCGACTGGCTGGCCCGGCAGGCGCCCGCGATCCTGGCGACCCGGCGGGTGTCGCCGCGACCGGTGTGGACCAAGTCCGCATGGCTGGCGCAGCGCCCGCGCGGGGTCGCGGCGGTCATCGCGCCGTGGAACTACCCGTTCCTGCTGCCGTTCCTGCCGGTCGCGACGGCGCTCGCGGCCGGCTGCACGGTCGTGCTCAAGCCGTCGGAGGTCACGCCGCGATCCGGTGCGCTCGTGGCCGAGGTCGTCGCGGCGGCCGGGCTGCCGCCCGGCGTCGTGCAGGTGGTGCAGGGCGATGCCGCGACCGGCGCCGCCCTCGTCGCGGCCGACGTGGACGTGGTGGCGGTCACCGGCTCGACGCGCACCGGCCGGTCGGTGGCTCGCGCCGCGGCCGAGCGGCTGGTGCCGGTGGTCGCCGAGCTCGGTGGCAAGGACGCGCTCGTCGTCCTCGCCGACGCCGACCTGCGGCGCGCGGCGCGGGCCACGGCCTGGGGCGCCTGCTTCAACGCCGGGCAGTCCTGCGTCTCCGTCGAGCGGGTCTACGTCGAGGCCGCCGTGCACGACGCGTTCGTCGCCGAGCTCGAGCGCGCGCTCGACGCCGTCACCGCGGGCAGCGGCGACGCCCGCACCGACATCGGGCCGCTGATCGGCCCCGGCCAGGCCGACGTCGTCCTCGCGCATGTCGCCGACGCGGTCGCGAGGGGCGCGACGCTGTGCCGGGGCGGCCGGCGGGTGGATGCCGGCGGGCGCCCGTACGTCGAGCCGGCGCTGCTGACCGGCGTCGACCACGCGATGACCGTCATGCGCGAGGAGACGTTCGGGCCGGTGCTGCCGGTAATGGCGGTGGCCGACGAGGCGGCCGCGGTCGAGGCGGTGAACGACTGCGCCTACGCCTTGGCCGCGTCGGTGTGGACGGCCGACCGCGACCGCGGGCTGCGGGTCGCCGCGCGGCTGCGGGCCGGGGCCGTCGCGGTCAACGACGTCGCGGTCAACTACGCGATGCCGCAACTGCCGTTCGGCGGCAGCGGCGCATCGGGCACCGGCCGCCAGGGCGGCGGCGAGGGCCTGCTCGCGTACTGCATGACGCAGACCATCACCGACAGCCGCTTCCGGCCCGGCCGCGAGCCGCAATGGTTCCCGCGGATCGCCGGGCCGGCCGGCTGGCGGCGCCTGGCCCGCCTGCTCTACGGCCGCTGATCGGCGCCGGCCCGCCTGCTCCACGGTCAGATCGCCGGATCGGCCCGATCGACCGGAGCCGCCGGCGGATCTCGCCCACGAACGGTTGCCGATTCCGCAACCGGTTGCGGAATCGGCAACCGATCTCGGCGCGGGGCCGGCGGCGCCGGCCCCGGCGTCGTCGACCACCAGGGCGATCGTCTCGGCGTGCGCCGGGTCAGTCGGCGGGGTCGAGCGCCGCCCGCACCCGGTCCTCGGCGTCGGTGAGCGGGTTGGCCACCTTGGTGATCGCCTCGATCGCGGCGACCGTCGGGTAGCCGCCGGCCTCCTCCTCCTGGAGCGCGCGGGCGAACCCGCCGGACCGGATGTAGTCCAGCCGCTCGGTGAAGTAGCGCAGCATCGCGTCCTTGTCGATGGCGAGCGTGCCGGTGAACCCGCCGTAGGTCGCGACCAGCCCGTGCCAGGTGACCGATTGGTAGAAGCCGACATCGGCCATCGTCTGGATGGTCCGCGACATCTCGCCGGACATGTAGAGCTCGCAGACGAGCGCCTCCGGCGGCAGCCCGGCCTCGGTGCCGACGCGGAACGCGAGCTGGAAGGCCGTGCCGAGATAGGGTCCGACGGTCTGCTCCACGAACAGGTCGAGCATCGCCTCCTGCCGCGCGGTCAGCTCGAGCGCGCCGCGCTGCAACGAGCCCGCGGCCGACGCGAGCGCCAGCAGCCGCTCCTTGGCGGTACCGCTGGCGTCCTGCTCGACCGAGACGTAGCTCAGGAAGCCGATCTCCTCGGTGTAGGTGCGGCGGACCTCCTCGCCCAGCATCCTCGGCGCGAGCAGCAGCACGTCGACGCCGGCCGGTGGCTTGACGAGGTCGTAGGCGAGCACGTAGCCCGATCCGACCACGATGGCGGAGCCGTCGCGCAGCCGCGGCTCCACCTGCTCGCGGAAGACCTCGGGGATGACCTCGTCCGGCACCAGCAGGTAGACGACGTCGCCGAGGGCGACCGCGTCGGCGATGTCGTGGGCGTCGAAGCCGTCGGCCAACGCCTGCGCTCGGTAGTCGTCGCGGATGTTGCCGACGACCACGCGCAGCCCGGAGTCGCGCAGGTTCAGCGCCATCGACCGGCCCAGGTTGCCGTAGCCGACGACCGTGACGGTCTGCCCGGCGAGGGCGCCGCGATCGGCGTCGGACTCGCGGTAGAACGTCGCCGGCTCCGCGCTCATCGGCCGCTCACCTGTGCTCACCTGTGCACGCTCCCCAATGGACATCGGTAGGTTGGGCAGGCCGCATCGGGCGGCCGATCCTCGGAGGTTCTGCGATGGCGCCGTGCGGCTGACCGGGGCCGTGGCCCTCGTGACGGGCGCGTCGAGCGGCATCGGCCGGGCCACCGCCCGCCGGCTCGCCGTCGCCGGCGCGACCGTGCTGCTGGCCGGTCGCGACGAGGACGCGCTCGCCGCCGTCGCTGCCGAGATGGGCGGCCACCCGGTGCCGGGCGACCTCGCCGTGCTGGGCGGACCGGAGCTGGTCGCGGCCGCCGCGCTCGGCGTCGCGGGCCGGATCGACCTGCTGGTGAACAACGCGGGCGTCGGCTGGGCGGGGCCGGTCGCGGCGATGGTCGCGGCGGACATCGACCGGCTGGTGGCCGTCAACCTCACCGCGCCGATGGCGCTCACCCGCGCGCTGCTGCCCGGCATGGTGCAGCGCGGGTGCGGTCATCTCGTCATGGTGACGTCGGTCGCCGGCGCGACGGGGGTGCCGGGCGAGTCGGTGTACGCCGCGACCAAGGCCGGCCTGGCGACGTTCGCCGACAGCCTTCGGCTCGAGGTCGCGTCGAGCGGCGTCGGCGTCACGACGGTCGCGCCCGGCGTGGTCGCGACCGCGTTCTTCGACCGCCGCAACCGGCCGTACGAGCGCCGCTGGCCGCAACCCATCCCCGCCGACAGGGTCGCCGCCGCGATCGTCGAGGCGGTGCGCCGGGACCGCCCCGAGGTGTGGGTGCCCGGCTGGCTGCGGCTGCCGGCGCGGCTGCGCGGCGCCGCGCCGGCGCTCTACCGGGCGCTCGCCGGGCGGCTCGGATGACGAGGGCGGACTGACCACAGGGGTCAGCCGCCCGCGGCGGCGCGCAGCGTCTGCTTCAGCGACCCCATCGTGGCGAGCACGGCGCTCGGCTCGTAGCCGCAGTGCGCCATGCAGTTGGCGCAGCGCGGGTCCTTGCCGCGCCCGTACGAGTCCCAGTCGGTGGTCTCGACGAGCTCTGCGTACGACGGCACGTAGCCGTCGCTCATCAGGTAGCACGGCCGCTGCCAGCCGAAGATGGAGTACGACGGGATGCCCCATGCGGTGCAAGGGAAATCGATCTTGCCCTCGAGGAAGTCGAGGAACAGCGGCGAATGGTTGAGCCGCCAGCGCTTGCGGTTGCCGCCCGCGAACGCCTTGCGGAACAGCTCGGTGGTCTCCTGCACGCCGAGGAAGTGCTCCTGGTCGGGCGCCTTCTCGTAGGCGTAGGCCGGCGAGATCATCATCTGGTCGACCTTCGCCTCGTCGTTCAGGAAGTTGAGGACGTCGATGACGGTCTGCGGCGTGTCGGTGTTGAAGAACGTGGTGTTGGTCGTCACGCGGAAGCCGCGCGCCTTGGCCTCACGGATCGCCTCCACCGCGACGTCGAACACGCCCTCCTTGCAGACGCTCTCGTCGTGGCGCTCGCGCAGCCCGTCGACGTGGACCGCCCACGCGAAGTACGGCGACGGCACGAACCTGTCCATCTTCTTCTTGAGCAGCAGCGCGTTGGTGCACAGGTAGATGAACTTCTTGCGCTTGACGAGCTCGGCGACGAGCACGTCGATCTCGGGGTGGATCAGCGGCTCGCCGCCCGCGATCGACACCATCGGCGCGCCGCACTCCTCGATCGCCGCGATGGCCTGGTCGACCGGCATGCGCTGCTTCAGCACCGACGGGGGGTACTGGATCTTGCCGCAGCCGGCGCACGCCAGGTTGCAGGCGAACAGCGGCTCGAGCTCGACGATGAGCGGGAACTTCTCACGGCCCTTGAGCTTCTGCTTGGCCAGGTAGGCCCCGAGAGCGAGGTTCTGCCGGAGGGGGACGGCCATCGTCAGCTCACCTCCTTCGGTAGCTGGAACTGAAGCTGCTCCTCCACGACCGTGCGCTCGGTGATCTCGACCGGTCCGAGCCCGGACAGCGCGGAGACGATGTCGTCGACGAGGACGGGTGGCGCCGACGCGCCGGCGGCAAGGCCGACGCGGGCGGCGCCGGCCAGCCAGCGCAGGTCGATGTCGCTCGCGTCGTCGACGAGGTGCGCCGCGCACCCCTCGCGCCGGGCGACCTCGACGAGCCGCACCGAGCTGGAGGAGTTGGCGCTGCCGACGTCGTCCGACGCCGGGCCGGCGCAGAACGACCGCGGTCCGGCCAGCAGCACCTGCCGGGGGCCGGCCGCCGCCGCCCAGTCGGCGAGCGCTGCCGCCGCCGTGCGCAGGACGCGAAGCGCGCGCACGCCGCTCGCCACCGTGGCCGGCCGTAGCAACGGCGACTCGACGGTGTCGACCACCACGCGCACGACGGTGAACGGCGCGCCGGGCAGCGCCGCGGCGGCCCCCGGCGCCAGCCAGGCCGACTCCATGTCGACGGCGAGCGCGCCGGTGGTCGCGAGCTCGCCTCGCGCCGGCCCGCGCACCAGCCGCTCGGTGCAGGCCAGCGGGCCGACGTGCACGCGAAGCCCGCGGGACCGCAGTGCCGTGGCGACGAGGGCCGGCGGCGCGCAGCGGGTCACCGTGCCGTCGGGGCCGCGGACCTCGCTGGCCACCACCACGTCACCGGCCCGCAGCCCGCGCTGCAACGCGCCGCACAGCCCGGCGACCGCGACGGCGCCCGCGGCCGGCGGGAGCCCATGACCGGCGCGGGTGGCCCGGCGCGGCCCCATGCCGGTGCGCACCACCGTCGCGCCGGGCGCGCCCGCGCGCACCGCTCTCGCCTCCAGGCGCAGCGGCGCGAGGACGAGCAGGGCACCGGTCGTCATGCGGCCTCGCTGGCGAGGGCGGCGCCGTAGCGGCCGAGGGCCATCACCGGGAAGACGAGCCGGTAGAGGTGGTAGTTGATGTAGAAGTCGCCCGGGAAGCCGGTGCCGGTGAACCACGGCTCGTCCCACGTCCCGTCGGCTCGCTGGGTGCGCACCAGGTGCTCGACGCCGCGCCGCGCGGCCGGCGAGGCCGCCTCGCCGGCCGCGACCAGCGCGAGGAGCGCCCAGGCGGTCTGCGAGGCCGTCGACTCGCCGCGGCCCCGCCAGGCAGGGTCGCGGTAGGACCGCAGGTCCTCTCCCCAGCCGCCGTCGGCGTTCTGGTGCCCGGCGAGCCAGCGCACGGCCCGCCGGATCGAGGGGTGCGTCGCCGGGTAGCCGGCCTCGACGAGCGCGGGCACCGCGGCTCCCGTGCCGTAGACGTGGTTGGCGCCCCACCGGCCGAACCACGAGCCGTCGTCCTCCTGCTCGCGCAGCAGCCAGGCGATGCCGTCGCGGGCGGCGGCGGCCGCCACCGGGTCGTCGTGCCCGGCGCGGGCCTCGACGGCGAGCATCTCGACCATGTGCGCGGTGACGTCGGCGCTCGGCGGATCGATGACGGCGCCGAAGTCGCAGAACGGCAGCTTCATGCACAGCCGCTGGACGTTGTCGGCGTCGAAGGCCGCCCAGCCGCCGCCCCTGCTCTGCATCCCCACCGCCCACGCGACGCCGCGGCGCAGCGCCGGCTCGACCTCCGGCATCGCACCGGCCACCCGGCGCAGCGCGAGGACGACCTCGGCCGTGTCGTCGACGTCGGGGTAGCCGTCGTTGGCGAACTCGAACGCCCAGCCGCCGGGAGCGAGGCCGGGCCGGCGGACCGCCCAGTCGCCGCTGACCCGGACCTCCTCGCCGAGGAGCCAGCGGGCGGCCCGCCGTTGCGCGGGATGGTCGGGCGCAAGGCCGGCGTCGTCGAGCGCGATGACCGCGAGCGCGGTGTCCCACACTGGCGACTGGCAGGCCTCGAGCCGGCGGATCGGGCCGTCCGGGCCCTGCTCGCGGATCGTGAAGCCCTCGAGCCCCTCGATCGCCGAGGCCAGCACCGGGTGGTCGAGGGCGTAGCCGCTCAGGTGCAGCGCGATGATGCTGTAGACCCACGGCGGCTGGATGCCGCCCCATCCGCCGTCGGACTCCTGCCGGCGGACGATCCACTCGATGGCCTTGCGGACGGCCATGGCCCGCAGCGGGTGCACCGGGAGCCGCTCGTAGGCGTGCAGCACGCGGTCGAGGCGCTGGAAGGCGCCTGCCCACGACAGCAGCGGCCGGCGCGGCCGCACCTGCTCCTCCGGCGCGCCGGCGTAGATCTCGCTGATGTCGACGCCGAGATCGCGGCGCGGCCGCAGCGAGCAGACGACGGTGAGCGGCACGACGGTCTGGCGCGCCCAGCACGCCCAGTCGTAGACGTTGAGCGGGAAGCGGGACGGCAGCAGCACGAGCTCAGGGGGCATCACCGGCAGCTTCTCCCAGTCCCACCAGCCGAACAGCGCCAGCCAGATCCGGGTGAACACCCTGGTGCGCTCGACGCCGCCCTGCGCGCGGATCCAGGTGGCCGCGGCGGACAGGTGCAGCGAGGCCGGGTCGTCGCCGGCGAGCCGCAGCGCGACGTAGGCCTCGACGGTGGTGGACAGGTCGGGCGGTCCGCCGTGGAACGTGGCCCACGTCCCGTCGGCCCGCTGCTGCGAGCGGATCCACCGCGCCGACGCCGCGGTGTCCCGCGCGGTGCGGATGCCGAGGAACTGGCGGAGCAGGAGGTCCTCGGCGTCCATCGTGACGTTGGTCTGGAGCTCGCCCTTCCACCAGCCGTCGGCGTGCTGCAGCCGGAGCAGGTGGTCGCGGGCCTGGCCGAGCGCCTCGGCCACCCCGAGGTCGACGACCGGTCCGGAGCTGCGCTGGGCGGGCAGGTCGGGACGGGCTTGGATCGTCATCGGCTCAGCGCTCCCGGTCGGTGATGAAGCGGGCCAGGTCGATCAGCTTGGCGCGAGCGGCGGGGGCAGGGCTGGCCCGGTCGAGGGCCTCGGCGGCGAGGTCGAGGCGGCGCACCGCCTCGCGCTGGGTCCAGTCGCGGCTGCCGGCGTCCTCGACGAGCTTGGCGGCGAGGACGACCTCCTCCTCGTCGCGCCACTCCTCGGCGGCGAGCAGCGCGGCGAGCCGCTCGGAGCTGGCGCCGCCGGCGGTGAGGGCGTGCACGACGGGGACGCTCTTCTTGCGCACCCGCAGGTCGGCCAGCACCGGCTTGCCGGTGACCTCCGGACGGCCCCAGATGCCGAGCAGGTCGTCGACGAGCTGGAAGGCCAGCCCGATGTGGGTGCCGAACTCGCCGAGCGCGCCGGCCCTCGCCGCGTCGGCACCGGCGAGCACCGCGCCCATCGAGGCCGAGCAACCCATGAGCGACGCGGTCTTGCCGCCCACCATCGCCAGGGCCTCGTCGAGCGTGACGTCCATCCGCTCCTCGAACGACAGGTCGTCGACCTGGCCGCGGATGAGCTCCTGGGTGGCCGCGTTGAGGTGGCGCAGCGCCTCGCGGGCCGGCTCGCCCGGCACGTCGCCCAGCACCTGCTCGGCGAGGGCCAGGAGCGCGTCGCCTGCGAGGACGGCCATCGCGGGGCCGAAGACCGTCCACGCCGTGCGCCGGTGATGGCGCTCCTCGTCGCGGTCCATCAGGTCGTCGTGCAGCAGCGAGAAGTTGTGCACCAGCTCCACCGCGACCGCGCCGGGCACCGCGACGGCTGGGGCGCCGCCGACCGCCTCGGCGCAGAGCAGCACGAGGGCCGGCCGGACGTACTTGCCGCCACCGCCCTCGATCGGCGTGCCGTCGGGGGCGACCCAGCCGAAGTGGTAGCCGGCGACCCGGCGCATCGCCGGCGACGGCAGCCGGTCGACCGAGGCCCGCAGCGGTCCTGCGACGAGGTCGCGCGCCCTCGTGAGGGCCGGCGGCGGCCCGAGCCGGCTCATGCCGCCGCTCCTTCGGGGAGCCGGCCGCCGGTGCGGCCGCCGAGGCCGGCCACGACCGCCTCGGCCGCCGCGCGCCCGCTGCGCACGGCGCCCTCCATGGTGGCCGGCCACCCGGTGTCGGTCCACGCGCCGGCCAGGTAGAGGCCGGGCAGCGCGGTACGGGTGCCGGCCCGCAGCGAGTGGCTGCCGGGGCCCTGGCGGAACGTCGCGGTCCGCTCCCTGGTGACGAAGAGCTCGACGACGCGGGCGTCGCGCGCCCGTGGCAGCAGCCGCCCGAGCTCGGGCAGGAACAGCTCGCGCAGCTCGGCCACCGAGCGGTCGATCAGCGCGTCGGCCGCCGAGACCGACACGGCGAGGTACTGCTCGCCGCCGCCGCCGGCGGCGAGGCCGGAGCTCTCGGTGCGGTCGAAGATCCACTGCGCCGGCGTGCCGATCGCACCGAGGAGCGGCAGGTCGGTGACCCGGCGGTCGTAAACGACGTGGACGTCGAGGATCGGGGACGCGCCGAGCTCGCCGAGCCGCTCCTGCGCGCGCACGGTGCCGGGCGGCAGCAAGCCGCCGGCGGCGTCGTGCGGCACCGCCACGACGACCGCGTCGGCCGGCACCCGCCCCTCGTCGGTGACCACGCCGAAGCCGCCGCCGTCCCGCTCGACCGCCCGCACCCTGGTACGCAGCCGGACGGTGGCGCCGGCCGCCGCGAGCGCCCGCTCCGCCGCTTCGCCGTGCAGCCGGCCGAGCGGGACGAGCGGGTAGCCGATGTCGGCGGCCGCCTTGTCCTCGAGCAGGCCGGTGCGGAAGACCTTCGCGGCGAGCTTGAGCGAGGCGGCGTCGGGGGGCGTGTTGAGGGTGGCCGTGCAGATGAGGTCCCACAGCGCGTCGATCGCGTTGCGGGACTGGCCGTGCCGGCGCAGCCAGTCGCCGAAGGACGCGGCGTCGAGGCCTTCGTCGTCCGGGTCGAGGCGGCGCAGGGCGAGGGCGGCGCGCGGCACCTTGAGCCGCTCCAGCGGGCTGAGCTGGCGGTAGGCGAGCACGGCCGGCGCGAGATGCAGCGGCGCGGGCAGGCCGCCGCGGCGCAACCAGACCGGCCGCGGCGCGCCCGGGCGGACGACCGGCACCGCTAGGCGCGGCTGCATGGCGGTCCAGTCGGCGACGCCGAGCCGGCGCAGGAAGCCGAGGTAGGCGGTGCAGCAGCGCAGCAGCACGTGCTGGCCATTGTCGACCACGAGGCCGGAGCGGGAGAACGAGTGGGTGGCGCCGCCGAGCCGGGGCCGCGACTCGAGCAGGGTGACCGCCGCGCCCGCGTCGACCGCCCCGATCGCGGCCGACAGGCCGGCCAGGCCGCCGCCGACCACGACCACCCGCGCCGGGGCGGCGATGCCGCTCACACCGACCACCCGGCCAGCGCGCGAGCCGCGACGGCGAGCTTCTGCGCCGTCGGCAGCGCGACGCGCCCGTCGCGCACGGCCGCCGGGTCGGCCGCGATCCGGCGCAGCACCCGGTGGTAGATGCCGGCCATCGCCGCGCAGCAGGCCCGGCTGCGGCGGTCGAGCAGGTCGAGCAGCGCGATGCCCTCGGCGTACCACGCCTGCGCCCTGGCCGCCTCGAAGCGGATCAGCTCGTCGAGGGCCGGCGAGCCGACCAGCCGGCCATCGTCGTCGAGCCGCAGGTCGACCCCGTGGGCGGCGAGGTCCTCCTTCGGCAGGTAGCTGCGGCCGGTGGCGGTGTCCTCGCGCACGTCGCGCAGGATGTTGGTGAGCTGGAGCGCGAGGCCGAGGGTGTCGGCGAGCGGCGTCGCGACCGCCGGGTCGGGCGCGGTGAACACGCCGAGCGAGAGCCGCCCGATGGAGCCGGCGACGCACCGGCAGTAGTGAACGAGGTCCTCGGCCGTCGTGCAGGTGGCGCCCCGCACGTCGAGCTCGACCCCCTCGATCAGCTCCTCGAACGCACCGAGCGGCAGCGGGAACCGGTGGGCGGCATCGGCGAGGGCGACCAGCACCGGGTCGTCCGGCCGGTCGCCGAGGTGGGTCAGATCGGTGCGGGCCGCGGCGAGCAGCTGCAATTTCTCGTCGTCATTCAGATCGCCGTCGCCGATATCGTCGATTCGCCGGGAGAATGCATAGACGGCGGAGAGCGCAGCCCGCTTGTCGGCCGGCAGCAGCCGAATGCCGTACGAGAAATTGCGCGCCTCGCTCCGGGTGATGCGCTCGCATTCGGCGTAGGCCACGGCGACGGCCGGCGTCGACCCGGTCACGGTCATCGCGGACCACCGGTGCGAAGGGCCCGCACCACCTCGCGGGCGAGCCGCAGGCGCCCCGCCCGACGGGTCGCGCTGAGCACGTCGAAGTCGGCGGCCGCGATCGCGCCGAGGGCGGCCCTGCCACCGGCCACGAAGGCGGCAACGGCCACCCGCGCCGGGCCGGCGAGGGTGGCGACGAGCGGCGCGCCCTCGTCCAGCATCCGGCGCGCCCTGCGCACCTGGAAGGCCATCAACCGGCGCACCGCGTCGCTCGCGGGCGCCGTGGCGAGGTCGCGCTCGTCGATGCCGTGCGCGGCGAGGTCCTCGAGCGGCAGGTAGATCCGCCCGCGCGCAAGGTCCTCGGCGACGTCCTGCCAGTGCTCGGCGAGCTGCAGGGCGGTGCACACGTCGTCGGAGCGGGCCAGCCGGGCCGGCGTCGCGGCGTCGAAGACCCCGAGCACCAGGTGACCGACCGGATTGGCGGACAGCCGGCAGTAGGCGGCGAGGTCGTCGAACGTCCGGTAGCGGGTCACCCGCTGATCGACCCGATTGGCCTCGACGAGGCGGCGGAATGGCAGCAGCGGCAACCGGTGGGCGGTCACCGTCGGCACCAGTTGCCGCAGCAGGGGGTGCTGCGGCAGCGAGCCGGCGGCGATGCGGTCGAGGTCGGCGTCGACGAGGTCGAGCAGGCGCTCGCGCTCGGCCGGCGAGCCGGGCGCCTCGTCCCCGATGTCGTCCACGAGGCGGGCGAAGCCGTAGATGGCGGTGAGGTCGCGGCGCAGGGCTGGGGGCAGGAACCGGGGCGCGACCGGGAAGTTCTCCCGGCCGGCCTTCGGCGCCACGGCGGCGGTCAGCTCGGCGGGTATCCCGGCTGGCATCGCCGCCGGCGCCCCGGCCGGTATCGCCGCCGGCTCCGGCACGGTGGCTGCGCTCATCCGATGCTGCCGCCCGGCAGCACGGCCAGGGAGCGCAGCCGGCGGCGGGCGCGGCACCTCGCCACGGTCAACGCCACCTCCTCCGGCCGGCACCCGCGCCGCCCCGTCTCCTGCCGCTTCGCCCGGGGACGAGAGCCGATGGCGGCTTCGCCGCGCACTGATCGTAGGCAAATCGTCTCGGCACCGGCAACGCGCAATCCCGAAGCGGTTCTAATGAATTGCGTTCAACAACTGCTCCTGGTAGTTGCACCATACCAACTACCGGTGACGGGCGCGCGCTCCGCTCGCCGTGCGGGCGCCGGGTCGCGCCCGTACGCTGGCACCGAGACCGAAGCCGAGCCGCGAGGAGACCACCGTGCGGACCGTGCCCGGCCCGACCGGCTCGGTCGTCGTGGTGGGTGCCGGGCTCGGCGGCCTGTCGGCCGCCCTGCGCCTCGCCGGTGCCGGTCGCCAGGTCACGGTGATCGAGCGGGCCGACGAGCCGGGCGGGCGGGCCGGCGTCCTGCGCCGCGGCGGCTACTCCTTCGACACCGGGCCCACGGTGCTCACCATGCCGGAGCTGATCGAGGACGCGCTGGCCTGCGTCGGCGAGCGGCTGTCCGACCGGCTCGAGCTGGTCCGGCTGGACCCGGCCTACCGGGCGCACTACCCCGACGGCTCGACGCTCGACGTGCGGCCGGGCGTGGAGGCGACCGCTGCCGAGATCGAGCGGACGTGCGGGGCCCGCGAGGCCGCCGGCTACCGCAGCTTCGCCGCCTACGCCACCAAGCTCTACCGGCTGGAGATGCGCGGGTTCATCGACCGCAACCTCGACTCCCCCCTCGACCTCGTCCGCCCGTCGCTCGCCCGGCTGGCGGCGATGGGCGGCTTCCGCCGCCTCGCCCCCGTGGTGGGCCGCTACCTGCACGACCCGCGCACGAGACGGCTGCTGTCGTTCCAGTCGATGTACGCGGGCCTCTCGCCCTACGACGCCCTGGCCCTCTACGCGGTCATCGCGTACATGGACGTGGTGGCCGGCGTGTGGTTCCCGATGGGCGGGATGCACGCCGTGCCGCGGGCGCTCGCGGCCGCGGCGGCCGACCACGGCGTCGAGCTGCGGTACGGCACCGAGGTCGCCCGCATCGAGACGGCGGCCGGCCGGGCCACCGGCGTGGTGACCACCGGCGGCGAGCGGGTCCCTGCCGACGTGGTCGTCGTCAACGCCGATCTGCCGGTGGCCTGGCGCGACCTGCTGCCGGCCGCCGCGCGACCGCGCCGCATCGACCGGCTGCGCTACTCGCCGTCCTGCGTGGTGCTGCTGGCCGGCTCGCGCGCCTCGTACGGGCGGATCGCCCACCACAACATCCACTTCGGCCGGGCCTGGCGCGAGGTCTTCGACGACGTCATCGACCGCGGCCGGCTCATGCGCGACCCGTCCCTGCTGGTGACCAACCCGACGCGCACCGACCCGTCGCTCGCGCCGGAGGGGCGGCAGGCGTACTACGTGCTGGCGCCGACGCCCAACCTCGAGGCGGGGCTGAACTGGCGGGCGGTCGGTCCCGGCTACCGCGACGAGATGGTCGCCACCCTGGAAAGCCGCGGGTACGTCGGGTTCGGCGACGCCGTCGAGCTCGAGCAGGTGACGACGCCGCTGGAGTGGGAGCGCCGGGGCATGGCGCACGGGGCGCCGTTCGCGACCTCGCACTCGCTGCTCCAGACCGGCCCCTTCCGCCAGGCCACCCTCGCGCGTGGCCTGGACAACGTCGTCCTCACCGGATCGTCGACGCAGCCTGGCGTCGGCGTGCCGATGGTGCTGCTCTCCGGCCGGCTCGCGGCCGAGCGGATCACCGGTCCCGACCCGGCCTACCGCTCCAGGGCCTGGCTCTGAGCGGCCGCTCGGCGCCCGCGCCGGCCGGGAGGCGGCGGGAGCGGATCGCTGCGACACTCGGGTCATGGGACGGCGCGACCTCGACGCAGCTGGCATCGCCGACCCGCGGCTGCGCGCGTCGTACGAGGCCTGCCGCCGGCTCAACGCGGCGCACGGCCGGACGTACTACCTGGCGACCCTCCTGCTGCCACCGTGGAAGCGCCCGTACGTGCACGCGCTCTACGGCTTCGCGCGCTGGGCCGACGAGATCGTCGACGACCTGGGCAGCCCGCGCTCGCCGGCCGAGCGCGAGCGCCGGCTCGGCGAGCTGACGGACCGGTTCCGGTCGGGGGCCGCCGACGGGCCGGTGCTGCCGGCCCTGCGCGACACGATCCGGCGGTGGGACCTGCCGCTCGCGCACTTCGACGCCTTCCTCGCGTCGATGCGCATGGACCTGACGGTGACCGGCTACCCGACCTACGCCGACCTCCTGCGCTACGTCGAGGGGTCGGCCGCCGTCATCGGCCTGCAGATGGTCCCGATCCTCGAGCCGCTCGACGCGGCAGCCGCCGCGTCGCGAGCCCGCGAGCTCGGCATCGCCTTCCAGCTCTCGAACTTCATCCGCGACGTCGGCGAGGACCTGCGGCGAGGGCGGCTCTACCTGCCGGCCGAGGACCTGGCCGCGCACGGCGTCGAGCGCGCCGAGCTGGCGGCGGGCGTGCTCGACGAGCGGGTTCGCCGGCTGCTCGCCTTCGAGATCGAGCGCACGAGGGAGGTCTACCGGTCGGCCGCGCCCGGCATCGACCTGCTGCACCCGACGAGCCGGGACTGCATCCGGACCGCCTTCACCCTCTACGGCGGCATCCTCGACGAGGTGGAGCGATCGGGCTACCGGGTGCTCGACCGCCGGGTCAGCGTGCCGCTGCGCCGCCGGGCCGCGGTGGCGCTCCCCGCCCTTGCCAGGGCCCGGCGCTGCCGTCGGGCGAGCGACCGTGGCGCTGCTGAGCCCGCCAGTGGGGCCGCCGCCCCCACCAGACCCACCACGCGAGCGTCTGCGTGACGAGCGCGAAGCCGAACCCGAGGTCCTCGACCGGCGCCCCCGCCACCCGCAGCCCGGTGATGCGCTGCTCGTCGTAGACGACGATGCGCCGGCCCGCCAGCACGCCGTTGGTGAGCAGCTGGAACGACAGGACGATGGCGTACGCCGCCCAGAACGACCGACGGGTGACGAGGCGGGTGCGCGTCACGGCGAGATCGGTCGCCACGGTGGCCACGACGGCGGCCGCCGACGCCCCCGTGTACGTCATTCGTCGCCGATGACCCATGCCGGCCTCCGCACCCGTACCGCTTCCAGCGTGAGCACCGCGCAGACCGGGACCACGAGGAAGAACAGCGCCTCCTCGATGGGCAGGTCGCCGGGGAGCGCCACGCCGGTCGTCAGCTCCGGGTCGTAGCGCCACCACCCCGCCCTGATCGCCGCCACGTCCCAGGCCGCGAACGCCGCGGCGACCGGCGCGACCGTCGCCAGCAGCCGGCCCGGACGCCGGTAGGCGCGCGCGCCGAGCACCACCTCAAGGGGGAGCGTCGTGGCGGCGCAGCCGGCGAGCACGCCGAGGTAGGCCGCCTTGCGCAGCCGGGCCGGCCGCATCGGGCGCCGCACTAGAAGCCGAGCGCCTGCGCGCGGCGCTTCACCTCGGTGCCCCGGTTGGCCCGCAGGGCCTCGACGGGGGAGCCGGGGAGCGTGGGGTCGGGGGTGAACAGCCAGCGGATCGCCTCCTGGTCGGAGTAACCGGCGTCCTGCAGCAGCGTCAGCGCCCCCGGCAGGCCCTTGAGGACGGCGGTGCCGGCGCCGCCGGGTGCGTCGGCAACCGCATCGGCGGCCGCATCGGCGACCAGGAACGCCGCGGGCACCATGAGCGCCGCATTGGGCCCGCGCCGCACCGCCGCGAGCTTGCGCTCGGAGAGCAGCTGGCGGGCCCTGGTCACCGGCAGCCCCAGCTGCTCGGCGACCTCTGGGAGGGTGAGCCAGGCGTCGACCAGGCGGTCGAGGTCGGTCAGGACGTCCGATGCGTCGGTCACGCCCACCAGGGTGGCATGAGGGGGTCGCCCGCGGTCACGGGCAGGGCCAGCCCGGCAGCCGGCCGAGAGCGCGGCTGCGATGAGTTCCGGCCGGGTCGCCAGTCTGCTCTCGTGACCGTCGCAGGAACGCCGGGCGACGCTGCCCGGCACGAGACACCACGGAGGGCACCATGACGCCCACGCCGGACGACCCGGCCACCGCGCTGCCCGGCCGCCCGCCCGTCGTCGACCTGGCCACCTGGCAGGCCGCGCGCGACGAGCTGCTGGTCCGCGAGAAGGCCCACACCCGCGAGGGCGACGCCATCGCCGCGGCCCGCCGCCGGCTGCCGATGGTGGAGCTCGACGGGACGGTCGAGGTCGTCGGACCCGACGGCCCGGTCCCGTTCCTGGACCTGTTCCAGGGCCGCGACGAGCTCGTGGTCTACAAGCACATGTGGTACGACGGCGCGCCGCACCAGGGGCAGTGCGAGGGCTGCACCACCACGGCCTGGCACCTGAGGGACGCCGTCTACCTCCACGCCCGCGGCGTCTCGTTCGCCGTCCTGACCTCGGGCCGCCCGGACGAGGTGGCCCCCTACGTCGAGTTCATGGGCTACACCGAGCCCTGGTACTCGGTGCGCGACGCGGCCGCGCCGGTCGGCGGGGGAATGGGGCAGATCGTCTGCTACCTGCGCGACGGCGACCGCGCGTTCCTCACCTACTCCACGACGGGCCGGGGCAACGAGCCGGTCAACGCCTCCCTTGGCCTGCTCGACATGACGCCCTACGGCCGCCGCGAGGCGTGGGAGGACGACCCCGAGGGCTGGCCCGAGGCCCCTCAGGCCGACTCGCCGGTCGGTGGGCATGGCGCGCCGATCGGCTGGTTCTGGCGCTCGGACGCCGACGGCGTCCCCACCTGGGGCCCGACCAGCCGGCCCGTCCCGCAGTGGACCCGTCCCGGCGCGACGCCCGTGCAGACCCTCGGCCGGCACGGCCGCCACTGACGCACCGACCACTGATCGCCCGTCTCGCAACATCCGCCACTCTTGTCACGACCGTCACAGCCCGGCTAGCGTGATCGTTCGCGCACGGAGGCCGAGCCGTGCGGACGAGACCTGGAGGCCGCCGTGAGGTTGCGACCCACGAGCCGGGGCGCGCTGGCGCGCGCGCTCGCCGTCCCCGTCCTGCTCGGCGTCGTCGCCACCGCGGCGGCCCCCGGCGTGCTGCACGTGCGGGTGCACGCGGGGGACACGCTCTGGGGGCTGGCGCGCTCCCACCACACGAGCGTCGCGACGCTGCGCAGGCTCAACCACATCCGGGTCGGGAGCGACCTCATCATCGCCGGGCAGCTGCTCGCCGTGCCGGGCAATGGCAGCGCCGTGCGGCCCGGCAGCCGGGCGACGGCGCACCGGACGGTGCACTACGTCGTCCGGTCCGGGGACAACGTGACGGTCATCGCCCGCCGCACCCGGACCACCGTGCGCTCGATCGTGGCGCGCAACCATCTCAGCGCGTCGGGGCTCATCGTTCCCGGCCAGCGCCTCACGATCGTGCTGCCCGCGCGGGCAGCCAGCTCCGCCGCCGGCCGGCCGGTCCCCGGCCGCGCCGAGGTGCGGCGGCTCATCGCCGCGACCGCGCGCCACTACGGCGTCGACCCGGCGCTCGCGCTCGGGCTGTCGTACATGGAGTCCGGCTTCAACCAGCGGGTCGTCTCCCGCGTGGGGGCCATCGGGGTGATGCAGGTGCTGCCCTCGACCGGCCGGTGGCTGTCCAGCGACGTCCTGCACGAGCCGCTCGACCTGCGCGACACGGCTGACAACGTGCGCGCCGGGGTCGTCCTGCTCCGCCTGCTGACCAGGGCCGCGCCGCTGCGCACCGCCGTCGCGGGCTACTACCAGGGGCTGGCCTCGGTGCGCGCGCACGGGATGTACGCCGACACCCGCACCTACGTGGCCGACGTCCTGAGCCTGCGGCAGCGGTTCGCCCGGCGGTGACCGGCCGGGCGGCGTCCCCAGCGTCCCCGGCGCCCGCGCGGGCCGACCGTAGACTCGACCGCGTGGACACGACGGTCGCCGACCCCCTGGTGGGCCGCGTCCTCGACGGGCGCTACGCCGTCGAGCGGCGCCTGGCTCGCGGCGGCATGGCCACCGTGTACCGCGCCGTCGACCGCCGGCTCGACCGGGTGGTCGCCGTCAAGGTGATGCACCCGGCCCTGGCCGACGACGAGGAGTTCGTCGCCCGGTTCAGCCGGGAGGCCAAGGCCGCCGCCCGGCTCTCCCACCCCGGCGTGGTGGCCGTCTACGACCAGGGCAACGACGGCGGGGTCGTGTTCCTCGTCATGGAGCACGTCGCCGGGCGCACGCTGCGGGCGCTCCTGCGCGAGCGCGGCCGCCTCTCCCCCGCCCACGCGCTGCACGTCATGCGCTCGGTGCTCGGGGCCCTCGCCGCGGCCCACGCCGCGGGCATCGTGCACCGCGACATCAAGCCGGAGAACGTCCTCATCGCTGACGACGGCGCGGTGAAGGTCGCCGACTTCGGGCTCGCCAGGGCGGTGCAGTCGGCCACCCTCACCGGCACGCACGGGCTGCTGATGGGCACGGTCGCCTACCTCTCGCCCGAGCAGGTCGAGCGCGGCGTCGCCGACCCGCGCAGCGACGTCCACGCGGCCGGCATCCTGCTGTACGAGCTGCTCACCGGCGCCGTCCCGTTCCAGTCCGACAACCCGCTGTCGGTCGCCTACCGGCACGTGCACGAGGACGTGCCGCCGCCGTCGCTGACCGTGCCCGGCCTGCCGGTCGCGGTCGACGCGCTGGTGCGGCGGGCCACCGCCCGCGACCCCGACCGGCGCCCGCGCAACGCCGGCGCCTTCCTCGCCGAGGCGACCGCCGTCGCGGCGGCGCTGCCGCCCGAGCCGATCGACCTCGACGAGCGCCCCGCTCCCGACCCGGGAACCGCCGACACCGACGTGATCGACCGGCCGGGGCGCTGGGCCGACCACCAGCCCACCTGGCGGCACGACACGCCGGTCGTGCCGGGCCCCCCGGCGACCGGCCAGGCCGGGCCCCCCGGCGACCGGCCGGCGCGGCGCCAGCGGCGGCACGGCCGCCGGTGGTGGGTGGTCGTCGCGCTCGTCACCGCCGCCTGCCTGGCCGCGGCGGTCGGCGGCACGGTCGGCGGCCGCGCCCTGCACCGGGTGCGCTACGTCGCGGTCCCTTCCGTCGACGGCAAGGACAAGTCGACCGCCGAGCGGATGCTGCGCACCGCCGGGTTGCGGGTCGCCTACGCCGGCGCCGTCTACAGCGAGCGGGTGGGCGCGGGACGGGTCGTCGGCGAGCGCCCGACCGGGCGGGTGCGCAGCGACGCCGTCGTGACCCTCACCCTGTCGAAGGGCCGCCAGCCGCACGCCGTCCCGCACCTGGCCGGCGACCAGGTCGCCGACGCCAGGGAGGCGATCGGCAAGGCCGGCCTCGCCGTCTCCGACCGCATCAGCTACGTCTACAGCGAGACGGTGAGCAGCGGCATCGTCCTCGCCACCCGGCCGCGGGCCGGCACGATGCTCTACAAGGGCGACCAGGTGCGGCTCGTGGTCAGCAAGGGCCGCCGGCCGATCCAGGTGCCGACGCTCGCCGGCAGCCCGCTGGCCGCCGCCAAGCGGGCCGTCACCTCCGCCGGCCTGACGGTGGGGACGGTCAGCCTCCAGTTCAGCGACACCGTCGACAAGGGCGTGGTGATCTCCAGCACCCCGGCGGCGGGCGCCACCGCGTACGGCGGCGACACCATCCAGCTCGTGGTCTCCAAGGGACCCGACGTCGTGCGCGTGCCGATGGTGACGGGGCGCACCGCCGAGGACGCCCGGCGCACGCTCGAGGCCCTGGGCCTCAAGGTGCGCATCGAGTCGCTCTTCGGCGGCGGTGAGGGCCGGGTGGTGGCGCAGGACCCGCAGTCGGGCACCACGGTGCGGCGCGGCGGCACGGTGACGCTGGCCGTCATCTGACCCGTGCGCGCTCCCCAGCCAGCCCCCGTGGGGGCGCACGTCTTCGCCGCCGGCGGCCTCGGGTCCCGCGCGCTCGCCTACGCCAGGGCCATCGGCGCCGAGGCGGTGCAGGTGTTCGTCTCCAACCCGCGCGGCTGGGCCAGGTCGGCCGGCGACGCCCGGCAGGACGAGCGGTTCCGGGCGGGGTGCGTGGACGACGGGCGGCTCGCCTTCGTCCACGCCCCGTACCTCGTCAACCTCGCCTCCCCGAGCGAGGAGACCCTCGAGCGCTCGGTCGCCTGCCTGCGGCACGCGCTGGCCAGGGCCGCCGCGATCGGCGCCGCGGGAGTCGTCTTCCACGCCGGCTCGACGGTGGTCGCCGGGCGCCGCGACGCGGCGCTCGCGAGCTCGCGCGAGCTGCTGCTGCCGCTGCTCGACGAGGCGGCGGCCGCCGGGGTGCGGCTGCTGGTGGAGCCGACCGCCGGTGGCGGGGCCGCGCTCGCGGCGACCGTGGACGAGCTGGCGAGCTACCTCGACGCCGTCGACGGCGGCCACCAGGGGCTCGGGGCGTGCGTCGACACCTGCCACCTCTTCGCCGCCGGGCACGACGTCGCGACGCCGGGCGGGATGCGGGCGACGCTCACCGCTCTCGGCCGCGCCGTCGGCCCGGGCCGGCTGGGCCTCGTGCACGCCAACGACAGCAAGGACCCGTGCGGCTCCCGCCGCGACCGGCACGAGGCGCTCGGCAGCGGCCGGATCGGGCTGGAGCCCTTCGGCGAGCTGTTCCGCCATCCCGCGACCCGCGGCGTCCCCGTCCTCATCGAGACGCCGGGCGAGCGCGAGAGGCACGCGAGCGACGTCGCCACGCTGAAAGCGCTGCGCGACCGGTGACCGGGCGCGGGTCGCGGGTCGCGGGCGCAACGGCGAGCCTGGTCGTCGTCACGGCGATCTGGGGCTCCACCTTCCCGATCGTGAAGCACTCCATCGAGCCGGACGGGCCGATGACCGTCCTCGACTTCCTCGCGTGGCGCTTCGCGCTCGCGGCCGTCGCGATGCTCGCCGTACGACCGCGCAGCGTGGTCACGCTGGGGGCGGCCGGGCGCCGGCACGGGGCGTGGCTGGGGCTCGCCCTCGGCTCGGGCTACGTCGCCCAGACGATCGGCCTCCAGTCGACCCCCGCCGGCGTCTCCGGCTTCGTCACCGGCATGTTCGTCGTCCTGACCCCGCTGGTGGGCGCGGTCGCGCTGCGCCGGCGGGTGCCGGCGACCGCCTGGCTGGCGGTGACCGTCGCGACGGCCGGGCTGGCGCTGCTCTCGATCGGCTCGATCTCCGGGCAGCACGGGTCGCTCGCCGGCATCGCGATCACCTTCTGCTGCGCGGTCGCGTTCGCAGTGCACATCGTGGGGCTGGGCGAGTGGTCGCACCGCCACGACGCGGTGGGCCTGGCCGTCGTCCAGCTGGCCACCGTGACGCTGATCTGCGCGGTGGCCGCCGTGCCCGCGGGGGACGGGCTCGCTCCCCCGCCGACGGCCGGCACGTGGTTCGCCATCGCGGTGACGGCGCTCGCCGCGACCGCGTTCGCCTTCTTCGTGCAGACCTGGGCGCAGTCGATCCTCGACCCGACGAGGACCGCCGTGATCATGACGATGGAGCCGGTGTTCGCCGGGCTGTTCGCGGTGTGGCTGGCCGGCGAGAGCATGGGCCTGCGGACCCTGGCCGGCTCCATCCTGGTCCTCGGCGCGATGTTCCTCGTCGAGCTCGGGCCGCGGTCGGGGTCGAAGCGGTCGGTGTCGCGGCTCGAGACGTGAGCGCTCACCCCGCCGGGCCCTCGCCCGGCTCCTCCTGGTAGCTGTAGCGCTGCTGGCGCCACGGATCGGCCCGGTTGTGGTAGCCGCGCTGCTCCCAGAACCCGCGCCGGTCCTCGGTGAGGTACTCGACGCCGCGCACCCACTTCGGCCCCTTCCAGGCGTAGAGCCTGGGCACGATGAGCCGCACCGGGAAGCCGTGCTCGGGGGTGAGCGGCTCGCCGTCGCGCGCCATGGCGAAGAGCGAGTCCGCCGCGGCGAAGTCGTCGATGCTCATGTTGGTGCTGTAGCCGTACTCGGCCCACACCATGACGTGGGTCGCCGCCGGGACGGGCGGGGCCAGCTCGAGCACCGCCGACGCGGGCACGCCCGTCCACCGGCTGCCGAGCAGCGAGAACTTCGTCACGCAGTGCAGGTCGGCCTCGACGTCGGCGCGGGGCAGGCCGGCGAACTCCTCCCAGCGCCAGCTCGTCTCGCCGGCGCACGCGCCGAAGACGTGGAAGTCCCACGACTCGGGGCGGAACTTCGGGACGGGGCCGTAGTGCAGGACCGGCCAGCCGCGAGGGACGTACTGCCCCGGCGGGAGCCTCGGCTCACCCACCCCCGGAGGCCCCGTACGAGAGCGCGCTTCGTCGGACCACCGTGGCAGTCTCGCATCGCGCCGGCCGCCGGCCCGACCGGGGGTCAGCCCGCCAGCAGCCGGCTCAGCACCTCGGCGGCCCGCGCGCAGCCCTCGTCGTCGACGTCGAGGTGGGTCACCAGGCGCACCTGCCGGGGCGCCACCACCCCGACGAGGACGCCCTCCTCCGCGGCGGCCGCGGTGAGCGACGTGGCATCGTGCCCGCTACCGGTGGTGTCGATCAGGACGATGTTGGTCTCGACCCGCGCCGGGTCGACCGTGCCGGGCGCCTTGTCGGCGATGGCGGTGGCCAGCTCCTTCGCCCGCCGGTGGTCCTCGGCCAGCCGCTCGATGTGGTGGGCGATCGCGTAGCGCCCGGCCGCGGCGATGATGCCGGCCTGCCGCATCGCACCGCCCAGCCGGTGACGCAGCACCCGGCCCCTCGCGATCGCCTCGGCGCCGGCGAGCACGACCGAGCCGACCGGCGCGCCCAGGCCCTTCGAGAGGCAGACCGACATCGCGTCGAAGAGCTCGCCGTACGTCGCCAGCGGCACGCCGCTCGCCACGTGGGCGTTGAAGATCCGCGCGCCGTCGCAGTGCAGGGCGGCCCCGCGCTCGGTGGTGACGGCGCGCAGCCGGCGCAGCGTCTCGAGCGGGTAGACCGCGCCGCCGCCGCGGTTGTGGGTGTGCTCGACGGCGACCGCGGACGTGACGACCGTGCCCCAGCCCTCCGGCCGGACCTGCGCGGCGACCGCGTCGGGGTCGAGCAGCCCGCGGGCGGAGACCAGCGTGCGCGTCTGCACCGAGCCGTGCTGCGCCGCGCCGCCGTTCTCGTACGTCACGATGTGCGCGTCGGCGTCGCAGAGCAGCTCGCCGGCCGGCGGCACGAGCAGCCGCACGCAGATCTGGTTGCCCATCGTCCCGGTCGGGACGAACAGGGCTGCCTCCTTGCCGAGCAGCGCGGCCATCTCGGCCTCGAGCGCGTTGACGCTCGGGTCCTCGCCGTAGACGTCGTCGCCGACCTCGGCCTCGGCCATCGCCGCGCGCATGCCGGCGGTGGGGCGCGTCAGGGTGTCGCTGCGAAGGTCGGCGACGAGAGGGGAACGGGACACGCGCGACGGCTCCTCGATGCGGCTGGACGGGCTCGCACCTAAGGTATCCCCGTGACCGAGAGCCTCGCTGCGGGCGACCGGATGCTGGCCGCGGCCGATCAGGTGGAGCTCGTCGCGACGACCCACCTCGACCAGGTGCACGACCTGGTCCGCCGCCTCGGCTGCCCCGAGCCCGAGGCGACCGAGATCGTCGGTAGGACCCTGCTCGGGCTGGTCGACGAGGTGGCCGACGGCCCTCGCCCGGCGCCGGACGCCATCGGCGCCTGGTTCGCCGCCTCGCGGGCCCTGGCCGCCCGCAGCTCGTGCGACGAGCCCGGCGAGCCGGCCGGCGACGGGGCCGACGGCGTGACGGTGGAGGAGGCGCTCGGCCACCTGCCGCCGCCGGCGCGCACGGCCGTCCTCCTCCGCGACCACTACGACCTGCCGGTCGAGGTCGCGGCCGCGACGCTCGAGGTGGGCGCCGACGAGGCCGCACGGGCCGTCGCGGACGGGCGGCTGCGGCTGTTCCGCGAGGTCTGCGGCCGCGACCCGGCCGACCTCGTCGGCCACCGGCCGCACCCGGTGGCCGATGCGGGCTTGCTCGGCCGGTACGCCGACGGAACGGTGCCGCCCGCGCGGGAGATCGCCGTCGCGCGGCACGTGGCCGGCTGCCCCGACTGCGGCGACGTGGTCAGCGCCCAGGACCGGGCCCGCCGCCTGGTCGGCGCGCTCCCCGTGATCGAGATGGGCGGCGAGGAGCGGGCCGCCGTGCTGGCCAGGGCGCGCGGGCGCGCCGCCGCCGCGCTCCCGCGCTCGCTCGACCTCGTGACGTTCACCGCCGAGGAGCCCCCCGATGCCACCGACGCGGCGCCGGTGCGGGCGATGCTCGTCCTGTCGCTGCTCGCGCTCGCCGCCGTCGCCGGCCTGGTCGCCGGCATCCTCACCGCCCTCGCGGCCCGGTAGGCGGCGATCCGCCGCGGGCGGCGCCCGCGGCGATCCGCCGCGGGCGGCGCCTCGCCGGGCTGGACCGCGGCAGCGGCTCCGGCCAGCTCAGTAGCCGCCGGCCAGCCGTCTGCGGCGCTGCTGCTGGAGCATCTCGGCGACGAGGAACGCGAGCTCGAGCGACTGCCCGGTGTTGAGGCGCGGGTCGCAGGCGGTCTCGTACCGACCGGCGAGGTCGGCCTCGCCGATCGCCTCGCCCCCACCGAGGCACTCGGTCACGTTGTCGCCGGTCAGCTCGATGTGGATGCCGCCCGGGTGCGTGCCGAGCGCGGCGTGCACCTCGAAGAAGCCGGTGACCTCGGCGATCACGTCGTCGAAGTGCCGGGTCTTCAGCCCGCTCGCCGACTCGATGGTGTTGCCGTGCATCGGGTCGCACGCCCAGACCACGGCGGCGCCGGTGCCCTGGACCTTCTCCACGATCGGCGGCAGCAGGTCGTGCACGCGGTCGGCGCCCATGCGGGTGATCACCGTGACCCGGCCCGGCTCGCGCGCCGGGTCGAGCGCGTCGATGAGGGCGGCCGCCTCCTCCGGGGTCGCGCGGGGCCCGAGCTTGAGCCCGACCGGGTTGGCGATGCTGCCGGCGAAGGCGACGTGGGCGCCGCCGAGCGCCCTCGTCCGCTCCCCCACCCAGACCAGGTGGCCGGACAGGTCGTACGCCCGGCCGCGCTCGTCGAGCCGGGTGAGCGCGGCCTCGTACTCCAGCAGCAGCGCCTCGTGGCTGGAGTACAGCTCGACGCCGCGCGCCTCGAGGACGCGGTCGAGGTCGAGGCCGCACGCGGCCATGAAGGCGAGCGCGCGGTCGATGTCGGTGGCGATCGACTCGTAGCGGCGCCCGGCCGGGCTGCGCCTGACGAAGTCCTTGTTCCAGTCGTGGACGGCCCGCAGGTCGGAGTCGCCGCCGGTCGCGAAGGCGCGCAGCAGGTTGAGCGTGGCCGCCGACGAGTGGTAGGCGCGCAGCATCCGGCGCGGGTCCGGCATGCGCGCCTCGAGGGTGCGGGCGAGGTCGTTGACGGCGTCGCCGCGGTAGGACGGGAGCGGCACCCCGTCGACGATCTCGACCGGGTTGCTGCGTGGCTTGGCGTACTGACCGGCGATGCGGCCGACCTTGACCACCGGCATGCTCGCGCCGTACGTCAGCACGATCGCCATCTGGAGGAGGGTCTTCAGCTTCTCCCGGATCTGGTCGGCATTGGCCCCCGCGAACGTCTCGGCGCAGTCGCCGCCCTGGAGCAGGAACGCCTCGCCCCGCGCGACGCTGGCCAGCCGCCCCCGCAGCGTGTCGACCTCGGCCGGCACGACGAGCGGCGGCATCGCCGCGAGCTCGACAGCGACCGCGGCGAGCGCCGACTGGTCGGCCCAGTCCGGCTGCTGCGCAGCCGGGCACGACCGCCAGTCGAGCGGCTCTCCGGCGCGCGGTGCCTGGGACGTCACGCCTAGAGCCTAACCGGGGCCGCCGGGGCGCTCAGCCGAAGAACACCTCGGCCTCGGCGTAGCGCTCCACCGGCACCAGCTTCAGCTCGCGGGTCGCCTCCTCCAGCGGCACCGGGACGATGTCGGTGCCGCGCAGCGCGGTCATGGTGCCCCAGCGACCCTCGTGCACCGCGTCGATGGCGGCGAGGCCGAAGCGGGTCGCGAGCACCCGGTCGTACGCCGTCGGCGTGCCGCCCCGCTGGACGTGCCCCAGCACGGTGGCCCTCGACTCCTTGCCGGTGCGGTGCTCGATCTCGCTCGCCAGCCGGTCGCCGATGCCGCCGAGGCGGACGTGGCCGAAGGCGTCGAGCTCGCCGGAGTGCAGCGCCATCGTGCCCTCGCCGGGCGTCGCGCCCTCGGCGACCACGACGATCGGGGCGTACTGGCTGGCGAACCGGTGCTCGATGTAGCGGCAGACCGCGTCGATGTCGAACGGCCGCTCGGGGATGAGGATGACGTTGGCTCCGCCGGCCATGCCCGCGTGCAGCGCGATCCAGCCCGCGTGGCGGCCCATCACCTCGACGATCAGCACCCGGTGGTGGCTCTCGGCCGTGGTGTGCAGCCGGTCGATCGCCTCCATCGCGATGTTGACCGCGGTGTCGAAGCCGAACGTGTAGTCGGTGGCGCCGAGGTCGTTGTCGATCGTCTTCGGGACGCCGACGACCTGCACCCCGAGCTCGTGCAGGCGGGTCGCGACGCCGAGGGTGTCCTCGCCGCCGATCGCCACCAGCGCCTCGACCCCGAGCTGGGCGAGGTTGTCCGTGATCCGCTCGACGCCGCCGTCGACCTTGAACGGGTTGGTCCGGCTCGACCCGAGGATCGTCCCGCCCCTCGGCAGGATGCCGCGCACCTGCGCGATGCCGAGCTCGCTCGCCTCGCCCTGCAGCGGGCCGCGCCAGCCGTCGCGGAAGCCGGCGAACTCGTGGCCGTAGACCTCCACGCCCTTGCGGACGACCGCCCTGATCACCGCGTTCAGCCCCGGGCAGTCGCCGCCACCGGTCAGCACCCCCACGCGCATGCGCTCGCTCCTTCGACCCGCTCGCCCCCAGCCTGCTGGAGGGCCAGCCTAGTAAAGCCGCGCTCCGGCCCCGCCGACCGGAAGGTGTGGCCGTCCGTGCGATCGTCAGCGCCGCCGTGATCGGCGCTGCCCTCGTGGCGCCGGCCCTGCCGATCGCCGCCCCCGCCCGCGCGGCGCCGGGGCAGGGCAGCCCGGCCGCGCTGCGGGCCGCGCTCGACGCGGCGACCGCGCAGGCGCAGTCGGCGGCCGACGCGGTCCTCGCCGAGCAGGCCCGCGACGTCTACCTGCGGGTGGCGCTCGACCGGATCGCCGACGAGCGCCGGACGATCGACGCGCAGCTCGGGCGACGCGCCCACGACCTGTACGAGGCCACCCAGGCCGATCCGGTCAGCGCGTTCCTCGCCGGCCTGCAGAGCCCCACCCAGCAGCTGCTCGACGCCGCCGCGAGCCGCACCGGCGGCGACGCGGCCGACCTGCTCGGCCAGGCCACCAGGCAGGCGACCGCCCTGCGCCGGCTGGCCGAGGAGGCCGACCGGCTGCGGGCCTCGCTCCAGCGGCGGGCCGCGCAGGCGTACGCCGCCCAGGACCGGGCGAGGGCGCTGCTCGAGCGGGCGCAGGCGGCCTACGCCGTCAACCAGGCCGCCGAGCGGGCCGGCGCGCTCGTGCGCCGCCAGCTCGCCGCCCGCCGCGCCCAGCTCGACGCCCTCTCCGAGCAGGTCACCCTCGCGGTCGCGGTCGACGCCGGGCCCCGGGGCCGGGCTGCCCTCTCCGGCCAGCGCGGCGTGCTGGCCGTCCTGCAGGCGGCCGGTGCGGGCTACCCAGCGGGCTACGCCCCGACCGGGCAGGCGCTCGTCGGCGAGTCCTCCTGGTACGGGCCGGGCTTCGCCGGCAACCCCACCGCGTCGGGAGCGCCGTACGACCCCGAGCAGCTCACCTGCGCGATGCTCGCGGTGCCGCTCGGCACGGTCGTCCACGTGACCGACCCGGCCACCGGCCGCGCGGTCAACATGCTGGTCAACGACCGCGGCCCGTACGCCGACGGCCGGATCATCGACTCCTCGCACGCCGGCGCGGTCGCGCTCGGCTTCAGCGGCGTGGCCAGGGTGCGCGTCGAGGTGCTCGCCCCCACCGGCTGAGCCGCCGCCACTAGGGTCGGCGGCATGGCCGTTCTCGCCGTGGACGCCGGTACGACGGGGGTCACCGCGCTGGTGGTGACCGATGACGGCCGGATCGCCGCCCGCGGCTACGAGGAGATCCCGCAGCACTTCCCGCGGCCCGGCTGGGTCGAGCACGAGCCCGAGCAGATCTGGCAGGCGACGCTCGCGGCGGCCCGCCAGGCGCTCGACGGGGTGGCCGGCTCCCCGGCGGCGGGCCTGGCGGCGGTCGGCCTCACCAACCAGCGGGAGACCGCCGTGCTGTGGGACCGGCGCACCCTCGCCGCGCCCCGCCGGGCGATCGTCTGGCAGGACCGCCGCACGGCGGCGATCTGCGACCGGCTGCGCGCGGCCGGCCACGAGCCCCGGGTGGCCGAGCTCACCGGGCTGCGGCTCGACCCGTACTTCACCGGCACCAAGCTCACCTGGCTCGCCGAGAACGACGAGCGGTCGTGGGCCGGGGTGCGCGATGGCCTGGTCGCCGTCGGGACGGTCGACTCGTACGTGGTCGCGAGGATGACCGGCGGCGCGCACGTCACCGACCCGTCGAACGCGTCGCGCACGCTGCTCTACGACCTCGCCGGGGGCCGGTGGTCGGCTGAGCTCTGCGATCTGCTCGGGGTGCCGGTCGGCGCGCTGCCCGAGGTCGTGGCGTCCAGCGGCCGGCTCGGTCGCACGTCGCCGGACGCGTTCCTCGGCCTCGACCTGCCGGTCGCCGGGATCGCGGGCGACCAGCAGGCCGCGCTGTTCGGCCAGGCGTGCTATCGCGAGGGCGAGGCGAAGTGCACGTACGGCACCGGCTCGTTCGTCCTCGTCAACACCGGCGGCACGCCCGTGCGCTCGGACGCCGGGCTGCTGACCACGGTGGCGTGGGACCTCGGCGACGGCCCGGCGTACGCGCTGGAGGGCGCCGTCTTCGTCACCGGCGCGGCCGTGCAGTGGCTGCGCGACGGGCTCGGCCTGATCGGCTCGGCGGACGAGATCGAGGGGCTCGCCCGGTCGGTGCCCGACTCCGGCGGCGTGGTCTTCGTGCCGGCGCTGACCGGCCTCGGCGCGCCGGACTGGGACCCGGCGGCCCGCGGCACGATCGTCGGCATCACCAGGGGCACCGGCCGCGCGCACCTCGCCCGCGCCACGCTGGAGTCGATCGCCTTCCAGGTGCGCGACGTCGTCGACGTGATGACCGAGGCGGCCGGGCTGGCGCTGCCCGAGCTGTCGGTGGACGGTGGCGCGTCGGTCAACGACCTGCTCTGCCAGCTGCAGGCCGACCAGCTCGGCGTGCCGGTGCGCCGCCCAGAGGCGCGGGAGACGACGGCGCTCGGCGCGGCCTTCCTCGCCGGGCTCGGCACCGGCGTGTGGTCCTCGACCGACGAGCTGGCCGGCACCTGGCGGCTGGACCGCCGGTTCTCGCCGACGGCCGGCGAGCGGGACGGCCCGGCGCACGCCCGCTGGCGCGCCGCCGTCGAGCGAGCGAAGGGCTGGGTGGAGCCATGAGCGGGACGGTCCTGGTCAAGGACGGGCTAGTGCTCGACGTCGTGACGGGCGCCTACGACGAGGTCGACCTGCTCGCGGTCGACGGCCGGATCGTCGACGCGCGGCCGGGACTGGCCGCCCCGGCGGGGGCTCGCACCCTGGATGCCAGGGGCCGCTACGTGCTGCCCGGCCTCATCGACGCGCACGTCCACGTCACCGCGGCGACCGCCGACCTCGCGACGCTCGGGCGGTGGTCGCCGGCCTACGTCGCCCTGACCGCGGCCCGCGAGCTCGAGGCGACGCTGCTGCGGGGGTTCACGACGGTGCGCGACGCGGGCGGCGCGGACCACGGGCTGGCGGCCGCCGTGCGGGACGGGCTCGTGCGCGGCCCGCGGCTGCTGTTCTGCGGCAAGGCGATCAGCCAGACCGGAGGGCACGCGGACGGCCGGGGACCCGACGAGCACGTGCTGGACGATTGCGGGTGCACGCCGGCGGAGGGCCGCGTGGCCGACGGCGTCGACGCGGTGCGCCTCGCCGCTCGCGACGAGCTGCGCAAGGGCGCGCACCACCTCAAGGTGATGGCCTCTGGCGGGGTGGCCTCGCCGACCGACCGCATCGACTCGACCCAGTACTCGATGGCGGAGCTGCGCGCCGTCGTCGAGGAGGCCGAGGCGGCGAACCGATACGTCGCCGCGCACGCCTACTCGGCGCGCGCCGTCATGCGGGCGGTGGCCGCGGGGGTGCGGTCGATCGAGCACGGGAACCTCATCGACGACGAGGCGGTGGCATCGCTGCTCGAGCACGGCGCGTTCCTCGTCCCGACGCTGGTCACCTACTGGGCGCTGGACCGCGAGGGAGCCCGGTTCGGGCTGCCGCCCGAGAGCCAGGCCAAGCTCGCCGAGGTGCTCGACGCCGGCCTCGGTGCCCTGGAGCGGGCGGCCAGGGCCGGCGTACGGATCGTTCTCGGCACCGACCTGCTCGCCGGCATGCGGGCGCACCAGCGCGAGGAGCTCCGGATCCGCAGCGAGGTGCTCGGTCCCCTCTCGGTGATCCGGTCGGCGACCGTGACGGCCGCGGAGCTCGTCGGTCTCGAAGGGGAGATCGGGACGCTGGCGCCCGGAGCGCTCGCCGACCTCCTCGTCGTCGACCGCGACCCCCTCACCGACATCGGCGCGCTCGCCGACCCGGCGCGACCGCTTCGCGCCGTCGTGGCCGCCGGGGAGATCGTCGCCACTGCGCCCGCGTAGGCCGGCGGCGACCACCCCGAACCGGTGGCGGCGGCGTCCGCCGGGAGGCCATGCTGAGCCATGGACGACATCCACGACTTCTTCCGCCGCAACGGGCTGACCCGGCCGCGCGACGACCGCGTGCTCGCCGGGGTCTGCTCCGGCCTGGGCCGGCGGCTCGGGCTGCGACCGGGCCCGGCCCGCCTGCTGTTCGTCCTCGTGCTGCTGATCGTGCCGGGCAGCCACCTGCTCGCCTACCCGGTGCTGTGGATCTGCATGCCCGAGGACTAGCCCGGCCTAGCTGGCGCGGGACTGCGGCTGCCGCGCGTCGTCGATCTCGGCCTTGGTCGGCGGCTCCGCGCGCTCGCTGCGCTCGGCCCGCGCCCGCTCGGCCTTCGCCTTGGTCGCGTACAGGTCGACGTACTCCTGCCCGGACAGCAGCATCAGCTCGTACATGATCTCGTCGGTCATCGAGCGGAGGACGAAGCGGTCGCCCTCCATCCCGGCGTAGCGGGAGAAGTCGAGCGGCTTGCCGAACCGCACGCCCGGGCGCGGGCGCAGCTTCCACAGCACCGAGCCGGGCGGGTTGACGACCTCGGTGTCGATCATGGCGCAGGGGATGACCTTGACGCCCGCCTGCAGCGCCATCCACGCGACGCCGGTGCGGCCGCGGTAGAGCCGGCCGTCGGGCGAGCGCGTCCCCTCGGGGTAGATGCCGAGCAGGTGCCCCTCGGACAGCAGCCGGACGCCGGTGCTGAGCGCGGCCTGGCTCGCGCTGCCGCCGCTGCGGTCGATCGGCACCTGGCCGACGCTCGTGAAGAAAAGCCGCTTCAGCCGGCCCTTCAGCCCCCGCTCGGTGAAGTACTCCGACTTCGCGAGGAACGTGACCTTCCGCGGCACGAGCAGCGGCATGAAGATCGAGTCGCAGAAGGCCAGGTGGTTGCTGGCGATGATCGCGGGGCCGTCGTCGGGGATGTTCTCCAGCCCCTCGGCCCACGGGCGCCACGCCGAGCGCAGGATCGGCGTCAGCACGACCTTGACCAGCCAGTAGAACACCCCGCCTCCTCTCGGCACCGACCCTACGCAGGCCGTCGGTGGCACCGCAATGGGCCGACGTCCCCAGGGGCGCCCGTGCCGTCCGGGCCACCCGTGCGAGGCCCTTGCGAGGCCCTACAGTGACGGCACCGGCGCCGCCGCGCCAGTCCGCGACCCCGGCTCGGCGCGTCGCCCCCGCGGGCAGCAGGCGGCCGCGGGGCGGAATCGCCCGGTCGGCACGTCGGGGGCACGTCGGGGGCACGTCGTGCGCCCCTGCACCGGATCGGCCACGAATAGGTCCCTGCACCTGCCGCTGGTGCCCCTCGTCGTGACACCATCGAGGAGGGGCCCCGCGCCGCCGGGCGATGACCGGCCGGCACGTCCCCCCACCCGCGTGCGACCATGCGTCCCCGAGCGCCCGTACGAGCGCTCGTCGAGCAACGAGGAGGCGCCTCGTGCCGATGCAGGCAGGGACCGAGCCGTTCCACGCCGACGGCGGGCCGGTCGGTGCCCTCGTGCTGCACGGCTTCACCGGCTCCCCCGCGAGCACCCGGCCGTGGGCCGAGCACCTCGCCGCCGCCGGCCTCACGGTCACGGCGCCGCGCCTGCCCGGCCACGGCACCCGCTGGCAGGAGCTCAACCTCACCCGCTGGCCCGACTGGTACGCCGAGGCCGAGCGCGCCTTCCTGGCGCTGCGCGCCCGCTGCGACGTGGTCGTCGCGATGGGGCTGTCGGTCGGCGGCTGCCTCGCGCTGCGCCTCGCCGAGGAGCGCGGCGACGAGGTCGCCGGCCTGGTGGTGGTCAATCCCTCGCTCGCGACGACCGACCTGCGGGCCCGGCTGTCCGGCCCGCTCTCCCGCGTCGTGCCGTCGATGCCCGGCGTGGTCGACGACATCAAGCGGCCGGGCGTCACCGAGATGGGCTACGGCCGGCTGCCGACCCGCGCGTTCCACTCGCTGCGGGCGCTCTGGGCGCTGACGGTGGCCGACCTCGGGCGGGTTCACCAGCCGCTGCTCGTCCTGCGCAGCGCCGAGGACCACGTGGTCGAGCCGCTGTCGGCCCGGCTGCTCCTCGCCGGGGTGTCCTCCACCGACGTGGAGGAGGTGGTGCTGCCCGACAGCTACCACGTCGCGACGCTCGACAACGACGCGCCGACCATCTTCGACCGCAGCCTCGCGCTCGTGCGGCGGCTGGCACCCACCGCAGAGCGGGAGCCGGCATGACGAGCCCACCGCCGCCCGGCCCACCGGGAGGAGCCGGCGACCGCACCAACCGGCCGCGCCCGCGCGACAACGGCCTCGCCGCCGAGCACTTCGTCGCGCTGCTCGACCTCGACCCGCGCATCGCGCTGCCGCTGCTGGAGGCGCTGCGCAGGGCCGGCATCGCCGCCTACGTCGCCCCGACCCCAGGGCACGTCGGCGGCTACCTCGACGTCCGGCTGCCAGAGCGCCCGACCGACCGGCTCTGGGTCGACGGCTCCCGGCGCACGGAGGCCCGCGAGGTCGTCCAGGCAGAGCTCTCCCACCAGGACCACCCGGACGGCCCGGTGGGCGGGCAGCCGTCCTCGCCCACCGCGCCGAGCCCGCCGATCGACCCGTTCGACGAGATCGTGGCCGGGTTCCACGACCCGTGGTCCTCCGACGGGGAGCGCCCCTGGCCGGCGGCCGAGGACATCGGCCCCGAGGACGGGACGGCCGCCCTGCCGCCGTCGCGGGTGGTGCGCCCGCCGCTCGTCGAGCCCCCGCGGGACCAGCTGCCGCCGCACGTCGAGGCGTACCTCGACGAGCACTTCGTCCCCGAGCCGCCGCCGCCGCTGCCGCGCCCGGCGATGGCGACGTTCTGGGCCTTGGTGGGCCTCGTCGGCGGCCTGGCCCTGCTGATCGGCGGCGGAGTGCTCCATTGGCAGCTCGATCCCATCGTCCAGGCCGCCGCGGCGTTCGGCATCCTCGGCGGGTTCGCGACGCTCGTCTGGCGCATGCGCGACACGAGCGGGGACGACGAGGACGACGGCGCGGTCGTCTGAGGCCGGCGCGGCTAGAGTTGCAGCCGCCGGTCGAGGGCGCGAGCAGGAGGAGCAGTCGTCGTGGAGGTCAGCGAGACCGTCGAGCTGACGGGGCACTTGATCGACTCGGGCAGCTTCGCTCGGATCCTCGACGACGTGCTCGAGTACGGCGGCGACTACCGCATCGAGCGCCTCGACGTCGGCCGCACCCACGAGGACGAGTCGTACGCGAGGGTCACGGTCTCGGCCGAGTCCGGCGAGGTGCTGTCGCGGCTCGTCATGCGGCTCCAGACGCACGGCGCCAACCCGGTCGACCCCGGCGAGCTGGTGCTCCGCGAGGCCGAGCAGGACGGCGTCTTCCCGGACGATTTCTACTCCACCACCAACCTCGAGACGGTCGTCCGCCTCGACGGCGAGTGGGTGCCGGTCGAGCAGCCGGAGATGGACTGCGCGCTCGTCGTGGAGAGCAGGCGGGTGCGCACCATCCCGATGTCCGACGTGCGCAAGGGGATGCAGATCGTCTGCGGCGCCTCGGGCGTCAAGGTGGTGCCGCCGGTGCACTCCCGCACCACGCCGGACGAGTCCGGGTTCGAGTTCATGTCCTCGGTCGTGTCGAGCGAGAAGCCGCAGGCCCTGCTGGTGCGCCAGATCGCCCAGCAGATCCGCGAGGTCAAGGCCGAGGGCCAGCGGGCCCTCTGGGTGTGCGGGCCGGCCGTCGTCCACACCGGCGCCTCGCCCGCGATGATGGCCCTCGTGCGGGCGGGCTACGTCGACGTCGTCTTCGCCGGCAACGCGCTCGCCACGCACGACATCGAGTCGGCGCTCTTCGGCACCTCGCTCGGCGTCGACCTCTCGCGCGGCAAGGGGGTCGAGCACGGCCACGAGCACCACATCCGCGCCATCAACATCATCCGCAAGCACGGCTCGATCGCCGGCGCGGTCAAGGCCGGCGTGCTGGCCGACGGCGTGATGCACGCGCTGGTCGAGGCCGGCAAGCCCTTCGTGCTCGTCGGCTCGGTGCGCGACGACGGCCCGCTGCCCGACGTCTACACCGACGTGGTCGAGGGCCAGCGCGCGATGCGCGCCGAGCTGAGCGGCGTCGGCATCGCCATCATGGTGGCGACCATGCTGCACGCCATCGGCACCGGCAACATGCTGCCGGCGTCGGTGCCCGTCGTGTGCGTCGACATCAACCCGGCCACGGTGACCAAGCTCGCCGACCGCGGCACCGCCCACGCCGTCGGCATCGTGACCGACATCGGCCTGTTCCTCGAGCAGCTCGCCACCGAGCTCGTCCTCGACTACCGGCACCCCTGATCGGGGCCGGCCCAGGGCCGGCTCAGGGCAGGCGCAGCACCGCCAGCACCGGCCGGTGGTCGCTGGCGAGCCCCGCCCCCGGCGCGTCGGGGACGCCGCAGGAGACCACCTCGATCGCCGGGTCGGCGAAGATGCCGTCGATGCGCTTGTGCGGATGCCGGGCGCTGTACGTGTTGCCCTCGCCGGCCGGCGCGGCCGCGTACGCGTCGCGCCACCGCTCGCAGAGCGCGAGCCAGGACGGCTGCCCCGGCTGCTCGTTGACGTCGCCGCCCAGCACCACCGGAGCGTCGACGGTGCGGAGCCGGCCGGCGATCTCGTCGACGTGGCGCAGCCGCTCGCCGGGGCGCAGCCCGAGGTGGAAGCTCGCCACGACGAGGTCGCGCCCGGCCAGGCGCAGCCCGGCAAGGGCGAGGCCGCGCTGGTGCAGCCCCGGCGTCCTGGACAGCCGCAGGTCCTCGCGCCAGCGGACGTCGACGCCCAGCCGGCACAGCACGAGCATCGCCCCGGCGGTGCGCCCGCCGGTGACGACCACGGTCGCCGACTCGCGCGCCAGCGCGGCCGCCTTCGACCGCCACCGCGCGAGCCGCGGCGCCTCCTGCACGCACACGACGTCCGGCGCGCATGACCTGATGACGTCGGCGACCGCCAGCCGCCCGTCGCGCAGCGACCTGACGTTGTAGGACAGGACCCGCAGCTCCACCGGTGCGGCGTCGGTCACCCGGGCACCACCGCGGTGCCGGCCTCGCCGAAGACCGCGCCGGCCGCATCGGCCAGCGCGGCGATGACCGCCCTGGGGCCCCCGCCCTCGACGAACGCGCAGCACGCGTCGATCTTGGGGCCCATCGACCCCTCGGGGAACTCGCCGTCGTCGAGCAGCTTGCGGGCGTTGGCGACGGTGAGCTCGCGCAGCTCGTACGCACCGGACGTCCCAAAGCCGACCTGCACCCTCGGCACCTCGGTGAGGATCAGCAGCAGGTCGGCGCCGACCAGCGAGGCCAGCCGGGCCGCGGTGCGGTCCTTGTCGACGACGGCCTCGACGCCCCGCAGCTCGGAGCCGACCTCCACCACCGGCACGCCCCCGCCACCGGCCGCGATGACGACGTGGCCGGCGGCGATGACCTGCAGCAGCGGCTCCTCCTCGACGAACCGCAGCGGCATCGGGGAGGCGACCACCCGTCGCCACCGGTCGCCGGACTGCCGCTGGTAGACGTACCCGGTCTCGTTGGCGAGGCGCTGCGCCTCGGCCTCGTCGTAGGGGGGGCCCACCGGCTTGGTCGGCCGCCTGAACGCCGGATCGCGCCCGTCGACCACGACCTGGGTGACGAAGCACAGCACCGAGCGGTGGGCGCCGCGCCGGCGCAGCTCGCTGTCGAGCTCCTGCGCCAGCAGGTAGCCGATCTGGCCCTGGCTCTCGGCGCCGCACACGTCCATCGGCATCGGCGGCACGTGCTCGGCCGCGTACTCCTGCTGGAGCAGGATGCGCCCGACCTGCGGCCCGTTGCCGTGGGTCAGCACCAGCTCGACGCCGCGCTCGACGAGGTCGGCGAGGAACCGGCTCGTGCCGGCCAGTGCCGTCCTCATCTCCTGAACCGTGCCGCTCCCCCCGCCGGGGCTCAGCGCGTTGCCGCCCAGTGCCGCGACCACCCGCACCGCTCCACCTCCTCACCGCCGAAGCCGCGGAAGCCCGCGGAAGCCACCGACTCGCCCGGCCTCGCCCTCCCCGTACCGCCTGCACCGGGCGCCGGGGCGCGAAGCGGAACGCTCATCCTCCCATGGACGACCGGCTCCGGCGCCGGTCCGCCCACCGGGTGGGCGCCCGCTTCGGTGATCGGCGATCGCGGGCGGATCTGCAGCCGGCGGAGCGGAGAGAGGCTCAGCCGGCCGACGCGGCCGCGAGGTCGGCGGCCCCGATGAGGCCGGCGGCGTTGCCGAGGGCGGCAGGGGCGATCCTGGCCTCCGGCCGGTGCCCGCGCCCGACCAGCCGGGCGCGGAACGCGGCGCGGGCCGGCCCGAGGAGCAGCTCGCCGGCCTCGCCGACGCCGCCGCCGATGACGAGCAGCGCCGGGTCGAGCACGGCGGCGAGGTTGGCCAGCCCCACCCCGAGCCAGCGGCCGACCTCGGCGACGACCCGCAGCGCGGCGGGGTCGCCGTCGCCGGCCGCGGCGACCAGCAGCGGACCGGTGAGCAGCTCCGGGTCGCCGCCGGCCCTGGCCAGCAGGCCGGCGGCCGCGGCCGGATCGGCGACCAGCAGCTCCCTGGCCAGCCGCCGCAGCGCCGAGCCGCTGCAGTACTGCTCCCAGCAGCCGCAGTTGCCGCAGGGGCAGGGCAGTCCGTCCGGGACGACCTGCATGTGCCCGAACTCCCCCGCGACGCCGGAGGCCCCGCGCCGCAGGGCGCCATCCAGCACCAGGGCGCCCCCGATGCCGGTGCCGAGCGTGACGCAGGCGAACTGGTCCGCCCCCCTGGCGGCGCCGAACCGCCACTCCGCCCAGGCCGCGGCGTTGGCGTCGTTCTCCACGACGACCGGCAGGCCGGTGCGCCGCGCCAGCGCGTCGCGCAGCGGCTCCTCGCGCCAGGCCAGGTGCGGGGCGAAGAGCACCGCCCCGCGGGCAGCGTCGACGAAGCCGGCCGCGCCGACGCCGACGGCCCGTACGTCGTGCCGGGACGCGAGCTCGGCGACGAGCTCGGCCACGGTGTCCTCGACGACGACGGGGCGCAGCGCCTTGTCGGGGGTGTCGCGCAGCAGCCGGTCGACGATCCGGCCCTGCCCGTCGACCACGCCGGCGGCCAGCTTGGTGCCGCCGATGTCGACGCCGACGGCGAGCGGGCGGCTCACGAGCGGGCGAGGTCGGCGGCGCCGACGAGGCCGGCGTCGTTGCCGAGCTCGGCCAGCCGGATCTCGGCCGGCGGCCGGTGCTCGACGGCGGTGAGCGCCCCGGCGTACGCGACCCTGGCCGGGGCGAGCAGGACGTCGCCGGCCGCCGACACGCCACCGCCGACGACGAACGAGGCCGGGTCGAGGACGGCGGCGAGCTGGGCGAGCCCCTCCCCCAGCCAGGTGCCGATGCTGTGGAACGCGGCGACCGCGACCGGGTCGCCGAGCCGGGCCGCCTCGGTGACGTGCGGACCCTGGACGCCCTCGGGAGTGCCGTCGCCGAGCGCGAGCAACCGGCCGGCGGCGGAGCGGTCCTCGGCCGCCCGGTGGCGCGCCTCGCGCACCAGCGCCTGCCCGCTCGCGTACTGCTCCAGGCAGCCGCGCCGGCCGCACCCGCAGGGCAGGCCGCCCGGCACCATCCGCAGGTGCCCGATCTCGGCGGCGAAGCCCCAGCGCCCGCGCACGAGCCGGCCGCCGAGGACGATGCCGCCCCCCACGCCCGTCCCGACGGTGACGCAGACCATGTCGTCGCCGTGGCCGCCGCCGAAGCGGTACTCCCCCCAGGCGGCGGCGTTGGCGTCGTTCTCGACCAGCACCCGCAGGCCGGTGCGGCTCTCGAGCTCGGCCTTCAGCGGCTCCTCCCGCAGCGGGAGGTTGGCGGCGAAGATCAGCCGGGTGCCGGCCGCGTCGACGAACCCCGCGACCGCGACGCCCGCGATCGCGACGGCGTGCGCGGCGCTGCACTCGCGGATCGCCTCGGCGATGCTGGCGAGCACCGCCTCGCGGTTGGCGACCGGCGTCGAGCGCTGCACCCGGTGGATGATGCAGCCGCTGTCGTCGACGACGCCGGCCCGCACGTTGGTGCCGCCGACGTCGACGCCGATGGTGAGAGTCACCCTCCTCCTTCCGCCCTGGTTCGCCTCGGGCCGGCGAGCGCGCGGCGTCGGTCGTGACGACGAGAGCGGCCGGGACGGACCGGTGCCGGTCAGCCCTCCACCCGCGCCTTGAGCTTGCGCAGCGCGGTGTCCATGATCACTCTCTCCGCCTTGCGCTTGAGCATCCCGAGCATCGGCATCGCGAGGTCGACCGAGAGCGCGTAGACGACCTCGGTGCCACCGCCGGCGCCGTGCAGCTGGTAGCTGCCGCGCTGGGAGCGCTGCAGCTGCCCCTTGACCAGGTGCCAGTCGACCCTGCTGCCGTCGGCGGCCCAGTCGTACTCGAGCACGTAGTCGTCCTTGACCACGCCGGCGTCGATGACGAAGCGCACCTGCCTGGCCCGGCCGTCGGGGTGGCGCTCGAGAACCTCGGCGGTGCGGATGCCGTCGGCCCACTCCGGGTAGCTGTCGAAGTCGGCCACGACAGCCATCACCTCGCCCGGCTGCGCCGCGATCGTGATCGACTGGCTGGACTCGTCAGCCATCGGCGCTCTCCTCGCCCTCGCATCGGCCGCTGGTCGTCCCCCGGGCACCCTGACCGGCCCGCCCCTGGGGCCGCTCAGGCTACCGCTACCACTCCAGCCGGTACGGCGTGCCGGTCGCCCGGAAGTGCCCGACGTTGACGCACTCGGTGCGGCCGATCCGCATCCGGGCGGCCAGCGGGTTGTGGACGTGCCCGAACAGGACCAGCTTCGGCCGGGTCTCGTGGATGGCGGCCAGCAGCGCCTGGCTGCCCCGCTCCAGCCGGCGGGCGACGGTGTCGAAGAGCAGGTCGGGCACGTCGGGCGGGATGTGGGCGCACAGCACGTCGACCGAGCCGACCGCGGCGACCTTGGCGGCGTACTCGTCGTCGTCGAGCTCGTACGGCGTCCGGTAGCGGGTCCGCAGGCCGCCCCCGACGAAGCCGAACGTGCGGCCCCCGAGCTCGACGACCTCGCCGTCGAGCACCCGCTGGCCGTCGTGGACGTGCTCGCGCAGCAGGTGCGGCACGTCGACGTTGCCGTACGTCAGGTAGGCGGGCACCGGCATCGCGTCGAACAGCGCCGCGTACTGGCGGTGGATGGCGCCGTCGATCACCGCCTGGCGATCGCCCACGGTCGACCAGTGCTTGCCCGACCAGTCCCTGGCCTCGTCGAAGCGGCCGGCCGTGCGCAGCTCGATCAGCCGCGCCGCCGCGCCGGAGCCGAACAGGTCGGCGAAGATGCCCTCGCCGTGGTGGTCGTAGTCGAGGAAGAGCAGGAGGTCGCCGAGGCAGAGCAGCGCGTCCGCGCCCGCGCTGGCCGCGGCGAGGCGGTCGACGCGGCAGTGCACGTCGGACACGACGTTGACCCGCATGGGTCGAGCGTAGGCGACTCGGGGCGTCCCGCGAGGCCGCTCAGACCAGCGTGCCGATGACGATGCTCATTCCGACCAGGAAGAGCATCAGCGCGACAGATCCGCCGACGATGAGAGCGATCTTGTGCGATCGCTCCATGCTCCTGGCCCGGCCGATGCCGGGCAGGGCGATGTCGGCCTGCTCGACCCCGGCGAGGAAGCCGCCGCCGCAGCGCCGGCAGGCATCGTCGTCCACGTCGTTGACGTGCTGGCAGCGCAGGCAGGGCCAGGTGGGGCGCCGGACGGGAGGGTCAGCCGGATCGGCCGACCCGGCACCGGGGGTCTCCCGCGCCGGCGCGGTCGCGACGGCCGGGCCGGCGAGCGGGGCCAGACCGGCCTCGATCAGCGCGAGCGGGGCGGTCAGCGGGTCGGGGTGGGGGTCGGGCTCGGGCGGCGTCGGCGGGCGCAGGTCGGCGTAGCACTGACCGCACCACGGCGCGCCCGCGGGGACGAGGGCGGCGCATCGGGGGCAGCGGGTGCTTTCCACGGGTCACGTCTCGGCACGATCGGTCCCGTCCTTGACCGCCACCGGCCCGCCCGGCGCGGGAGGCATGCCGGGCTCCCGGCCCCGCTCGAGCTCGTCCTTCAGGGCGTTGACCCGCGCCTTCAGCGCGACGGCGTGCTCGCGGGCGATCCGCCTGGCCAGCCGGGCGAGCCGCCGCGGCGACCCGTCGACCGGCTCGGTGGCGCTGCCCCGCCGCGTGGGATCGGCGCGCAGGTAGTAGTGCACGATCGTGCCGTCGCCGACCGGCTCCAGCCAGATCTCGCTGGTGCCGGCGAGCGCCCCGGTGACCGTCCAGCGCACGCCCTGCTCGCCCCGGTCCTGGAAGACGACGAGGTCGAGCGCCGGCCACCAGTCCCGCCACAGCTCGGGCTGGCGCAGCCGGGCGGCCAGCTCGGCCGGCGGCGCGACGACGTACGTCTCGTCGATGAGGTCCACCAGTGGCACGCCGACACGATGCCACGGGCTGACCTGCTGCCCACCGCGCTCCCGGCAGAAGGGCAAGAAGGGCAACGGGGGGCAGAGAGAGGCAGGAAGAGGCAGGGACGGCGAAGGGCTGAGGAGGGACTGCGTGCGCGAGTGCCCGGTACCGCTCGGCGTGCCGATCCCGGCCGGCAACCTCACCGATGCCGTAGTCGCCAACGCCGCCGCCTCGGTCGTTGCGGGGCCCCGTACGGCGAGGAGATGTCGAGGCTGATGAAGTCGAGGTGGAGCAGGAAGAGGATGGCCGTCGGAAGGATCAGGAAGACGACCGGTGCGACCACGGCCGATCTTCCAGCGGGCCGCGTTCTGCCGGCAGGTGTCCTTAGTCCTACTGCCGCAGCTGGCGGCTTGAGGCAGCAGGCGAGGCAGGGTTATGTGTTAGCCGGCCCGGACGGTGGTTCGAGTTGCTGGCTCGCGCGCTGGTAGGTCGCCTCGTCGAGGGTCACGCTGCTGCGAAGGCGTAGTTGTCCGGGCCGCAGTCGATTCTCGAACACGGCGATGACGATCCCGGCCCCGGTGGCCGAGGGGGCGACGACGCCGGCGGTCTCCAGGAACCAAGCGGCATGGCCGACCGCTTGGCACGCCGTCCAGTCGTCATCCTGGATGTCTTCGAACGCAAGGCCGACGTAGCGCAGCGCGCCTTCGGTTCGCAGGTCGAGGAGCGGCGCGCCCGTCACGGTGATGGTGTGCAGTTCATGGGGCGCGCGCAGCCGAACGAGCGGGTCCGTGTTGTTCGCTCGCGATGCGCGGTCGAACTCCGCCGTGCAGGCCGCCGCCGGCTGGGCCAGATAGATGGTCGGGAAGCTTCCGCGCGGGTTCCAGCGGCCGCCGTAGAGCCGGGCACCGACGCCCGACAGTGGGTCACGTCCCGCGCTGGTGTAGCGGTAGGCCTGTCCCGACCAGAGGACGGTGCCAAGATCGTTGACTCGCTGAACGACTCCCTCGTCGAGCTGATCGCTCACACGACGACGCCGTCAGCCAGTGCCTCTATAAGGTCGAGGACGTCCTTGTACTGGCCGGCTCGGATGCGGTCAGCTGGCGCATCGTGCTCGAGGAGCCGGTTCGGGGTGAACATCCACAGGTTGGCATGCTCGCGGGGCATGACCTGCGTAACGGCCTCGGCCACGTAGGCAAGCTCGATCAGGCGTTGCTTGTTGAGCCGCTGCGGGACGACTTCGCCGCTGGACCATCGGGACACAGAGCGAGCGGAAGCGTCGACGATCCGGCCTATCTCTTCTTGCGTCAGCCCTAGGGTAGAGATCAGGTCCGAAACCTTGTGGGCGAGCGCACCGGGTGCGGCCATCGCGCGTGTCACCTCGTTTGTCAAGGCTCTGGCGGCCTCTCTGTCGCATACTATGGCGTGACGGTAGCAGGCGTCGAGTAGGAGGACCCCGTGGGTGTGGAGTTCAGGCTCGGTCGGAGCGATCACCACAAGGTCGAGGACTTCCTCGCCCAGCGGCCGGCTGAGATCTCGGCGATCACGCTGGACACGCTCGCGGCGGCCAATTTGCCGGAGCTGATCTCCTCACCCCAAGATCACGAGCCACCTGCGCGATCGGTCGACCGGTCTGCCGCTTCGGTGGACGGCCCAGGAGGCACCTCCTTCCCGGGCTCAACACCCAAAGTCGAGTGTCTACGCAACCGGGCCAGCCCCAAGCGCCACCTCCCGTTCAAGGTTGGATGCACAACAACTGCGTCTCCACACGAAACCACATCAGCCGCGCAGTGCCCGCTTGGAAGACAGCCAGGGCTAAAAGTTGCACCCGGCGTTTATTGCCCAGCCAACGGCGTCCGCGTAAGAGATGTCGATCACTCCGCGAACCTTCGCGCAGCCAGGCGCATACAGCATGTTTCCGTAAACCCACTGACCATCACCGTAGTAGACGTAATCGTTCTCGGCGTAGGGTGATTGGCGAAGGTCGCGCCCGCCGGCGTGGTGTGTGAGTTGGTCGCCGCGTGATCCTTCGGCTGACTTTATGCGGTGATGGCGGTCAGGGGCATCTCCTCGGTCCTTTGGGCTTCGTGGTGGGGGGCGGGCCGGCATCGGGTGAGCACGTCGAGGCCGATGTAGCGGCGCATCTCGGTCCATTCGTCGTGTTGCTCGGCGAGGACGGCGCCGACCAGGCGGGTCAGCGCGTCGCGGTTGGGGAAGATGCCGACGACGTCGGTGCG
>JBJMHZ010000016.1:0-139171 GCA_045807125.1 Frankiaceae bacterium | reverse complement strand
GACCGCGTCCGCGTCGGCGCTCATCAACGCCTCCACGAACGAGGCGAGCATCGCCCGCAACAGGTCAGGGCTCGCCTGCTCCAGCTGCTCGGACAACCAGCCGGACAGGTCGATACTGGGCGGTGCGGCCATCGCGTGGTCTCCTCGCTCGAGTTCCTTCGACAGATCTCGTTGAGGATCACGCGGTGGCCGTCTCAACTCACGACGCCACGCAGATCAACGGGCCGATCGCACACCACGTCCGTGGACGCCTCTCCACCTTGTGCGGTCCACCCTGGCTCACCGCGCTCGGCCATGGGCGAGTCTTACCCTCGGACCAGCGAATTCTGAGTCGGGATGGCGCTCGCAGTCGAGGGGCTCGCGGGGCGGGCCTTCCTCGCCGCGGCCTGAGTCGGTCCGACTACCGCTACGAACCTCGCCAGTCGTTAGTACGACCCTCGATGGCGCCGACTGAACCGGCGGCCCGCGACTGCGGTAGGAAGGTGGTACGGCGGCGACCCTGATGGTCCGCAATCGGGAGAGGCGCGCAGTCGTGAATCGCTGACTGGCACCGTCGCGGTCAACTGCCGGTTCGGCTGACTACTAGTTCGACCGCAACGGTGAGGAAGCTATCCAGCAGGTCCACGACCGACACGGAACCGGGCCATGACACCGACGGACTCTCCCAGCGCTTGTCAGCGTCCCAGCTGACGATGCCGAGCTTGCACACGTCCCGCAGCTCGCGCCCTGCGGTGGACGTAGAGGTTCTCGGTCCGGGAGTGCTGACGTCGAAGGTGGCTGGTTGCCCTGGTCGGATGTCTACTTCCAGCCTCGCTCTCGAGTGGTGATAGATGCTGAACCGCCATCCGATCACCGTCACCGTGCCTCTGTCGCCGATGAGCGCCTTCTTGAACTCCTCAGCCGCGTACACCTGATGGCGGTCGATCGACATCACCGGATTGGATCCCCGCCATCGCCGCGCGCTGGCCGCCTGCCGGTAGGGGGCTGGCAGCGGGAGCTGACGCACCGCTTTGACCGCTGCCTCCACGGCCCCTATCTTCTCCAGCGCCCTTTCGGCAGCGGCCGTCGCCTGGCGATCGAAGGCCGTCCGTGCGGCCGCAGCCGCTTCGTCGGCGGCGGCGCGTGCTGCTCGGTTGGCGGCAACGCGATCCTCGAAAGAGTCCATGAGGCGAGCGTATTCGGGCTCAGCGAAGGTGGGCGCGCGAACGAGGATCAGCGCGACCCGCTGCCCCGTGTGCCACGGCACTCATCCCCGGCTGGCCGCCCAGCACCTGGCGCCAAGCCCCACCACCTCGTGCACCGGGCCGCCAGCGGCACAGCTGACCTGGCCAACCTGGCTAGTCGCTCATGCGTCCCCAGCGCGGGCTCTCGCGGCTACTCATGAGAACTTGATCACCACCTGCCGCGATAAGTCCGGGAATCGGGCGTGTCGCTCGGCGTGTCAGTGCGTTTGGCGGCAGGTGGTGATCAACTTCGGGGCCGCGAGGCCCCACCGACTCGGCGACCTGGCTAGTCACTAAGCCAACCATTGGGGGCTCTCCCAAGTTGGCGAGCGAGCGACCGTACGTGCGCAGCGGCACCGCTCGACAGCTCGCGAGTCCCTGTCCGTTACGCTGCCGGCTGATGTTCGCGCGGTGGAGAGAGTGGCTGAGAGCGCTAGGGGCGGCGTTCCTCGTCTCGGGCGTGGGCGTCGCTATCAACTTTGCCACCGACTGGAAGCGGAACGTCTGGGCTTGGCTGACGGTTGGGTTGCTTACGATCACGTCCGCCGTTGCGATCAGGCTGTCGGAGCGACACCAGCAGAACTCCCGGGGGGCTGGTGGGACGATCTACTCGTCTACTGACAGCGCTATTTCCGCCCTCGGCCGAAGGTCGGTGGCAACTTCTGTCACATCGACGGGACTTGTAATGCGGCAAGTTCGTATTTTCCCGGACGGCACGAGAAGCGAGACGGAGTACTATACAGAGGAGTCAGCCAGATTTGCGATCAGTCAAGACGTACCGTGGCCAGCCACCGAAATCGGCGGGACGGGGGTGGAGCCGTGAATCAGTTCTCGGCCAGAGACCTTCGACGCCTTCGCGACCGAGTCGAGGATATACGGCATTCCAGGAGAAAAGAATCTCGCGAAGCCGACCTCGCGGCCGCCCTCAACGACTATGGCAACCGTTTAGCGGAGCGAGGTGAGAGACAAGAAGCAATTGCTGCGCTACAAGAAGCAGTCGCTATCGGTCGGCGGGTCGCTAATCAAGAAAAAGCAGTCGCGCGGAATGTCGAGTTAGCGATCTACTTGAACAACCTTGGCGTCGTGCAGACCCGAGACGGCCGGCTCGCCGATGCCGCGACTACAATTCGTGAAGCCGTTGACATCAGACGTGGCCTCATAAGGGTCGACCCGAGCCTTATCGGCGACTTGGCGATCGGGCTCACTAACCTGTCCAATGTTCTCGCTAATATGGGGAATCCGAGCGATGCGGCTCAGGCTGCTCTTGAGGCCTTCGAACTTGCTCAAGCTCAAGGGGGTACGGCCCCGCAGCTAGCCAGCATCATGAGCAACTTGGCGAACGCGCTGCGGGAGCGGTCGTTGGCATCTGGTGATCCCGTCGACCTGGACAGAGCGATTGACCTCTACCAGCAGGCGCGCGAGTCGTTGACCGGTGCCCTCGGGCCGAGGCATCCGCAAGTCGCGGGCATCATGAGCAACTTGGCGAACGCGCTGCGGGAGCGGTCGTTGGCATCTGGTGATCCCGTCGACCTGGACAGAGCGATTGACCTCTACCAGCAGGCGCGCGAGTCCGTACCGGTGACCTATCCGCAAACCCCGGGTATCAATAGCAATCTCGCCACTGCCTTGCGCGAGCGCTACTTCGTATCCGGTGATCGCACCGACCTTACCCGAGCGATCAATCTCTACCAGGAGGCGCTGGCGCTGCTTCCTCCTGGTGACACGCGCGGACGCGAAACGGTCAGTCAGCTACTACAACAATCAATTCAAGCTCTAGCGCAGGAGAACTGAAGCCTGCGGTAACAGTCGCGCGGAAAGGACGTCTGCGCAAGACCCTTACTGTCCAGGATACGGTCGGCGAGGTTGTCCCTGTGTGATGAAACGTCCTTGTTCGGTCAACGGGGGATCGGATTCTATCGGTATTGAGAGTTCTCCGGCCCTTAGACTGAATCCCTGTCCCGTAAGGAGGAGGGGCGGGAAGAGGAATCCACGCCCAAGTACGAACGGGGTGTACGCGGTATGCTGACTATCGGAATTAGCATACCGGCTGAACCGGATACGAAGCGCTTGAGACCTGCCAATCGAAACTGTCATGCAATCTTTGCCAACGACGTCACCTGTACTATCCAGCGCACGATTCCGTATCGCTGCGACGACCAGGCGCTCATAGTCTTTGTCCGTGAAGTGCACATTGTCGCGCGATAACTCTTTAAGCAGATGCGCCTTGTGATCAGCAAGACCAGCACCGATTACGGCAAGCATGCTTGTCTTGTCCCATCGCCAAAAGCGTGGAAGTGCTTCCTGCTGTATGGAAGTGCCGGGCTTGCCCGAGTGGCGCATGATGAGCGCTACCGGTCGAGGTTGGCTGATATCAAATTGTGCACGCCGCTTCCAAACCCACCCCGTGATCAGTATGTGCAGCCCTTGAATGCGGCGACTCGCCGCTTCTTGCGGCAGGTCGCGCTCGACAGCAACGATGAGAGACCTAGTGACATCCCGAACGGTGATATGGAATGTAGTATCAAACCCCATAGTCAGATTACCGGTAGGGCCCGGCACGAAGGATCTCCCGGTTATGGCCTCCGCGAGCCATTGATCTGTTGGCTTGGATTGCATATGCGCCAACCCGGCGTAAGACACCACCAGCGTGCCGTTACGCGCTAGCACAACGATTGTCTTGTTGGCATAGGGATCCCAAGGTCTCGCCGACCCCGGCGGTCCTTGTGTAACGAGGCGATCACCGACCTGAAGCACGAAGGCGCGGGTCAGTGCCGAGACGTGAACAGTCACGCCGTCCATCTTGCTCAGTGGACGAGGGTTGTCACGAGCCGCGCCAGGTGCGCGCCGATGTGGCGGGGCTTCTTCCGCGCCCTGCGCTCAGCGTTGGGTGGACGCGCCTGCCGGAGGTCGGCCCGCACGACGGCCCAGCGCCGCCGCGACGGCCTGGCCGAGCTAGCCCGCGCCGTCCCGGTCTCCGGGCAGCTGCCCGCCACCGGCGGGGACAAGCCGCGCGGCTGGCCGTCACCATCGACCTGGCCGCCCTCGCCGTCGGCGACCGCGTCGACCTGCCTTGGAGCGGGGCCCTCGACGGCGAGGCACTGCGCCGGCTCGGCTGCGACGCCGAGCTCCTCCGCGTCGTGCTTGGGCCCGCCGGGGAGGTCCTCGACCTCGGCCGCGCCGCCCGGCTGCCCACCACGGCGCAGCGCCGCGCCCTCGCCGCCCGCGACGGCGGCTGCTTGTTCCCCGGCTGCGATCGCGCGCCGCCGTGGTGCCAAGCTCACCACCTCGTGCACTGGGTCGACGGCGGCCCGACGGACCTGGCGAGCCTCGCTAGTCGCAAAGACGTCCCTTGGCAGTGAACAGGGGCTACGGCGCAAGGGGGAGTCGCCTCCACAGCCTGACGATGCCTCGACGAGGGTGTTTCTGAAGACGTGCTCTCAGTACTGTCTCTCTCTTGTAGGTTCTCGCTCCGGGTGGGGGCACGGTATGCGAGTCGTAGCGATGGCTCTCGGATCGGAGGTGGCATGACATCGTCGGAGGACCGCATGCCCGAGCCATCCGAATCGGACTGGAACGCCATATCGGTGCAGGAGTTCGACAGGCTGGCGCGTGAGGACGAACCACTTCACCTTCTTGTTGGTCGGATCGTTCTGGACCGCCTTCCATTCACATTCGATAGTAAGCGGCGCTATCTGGCTTGGCGTGATCGCTTGGCTCAAAATCTGGGATTGGACGGCAGGGAACTTGTCGTGGTTGGCAGCGCTGGCACAGGCCGGAGCCTGAGTGCGCGCAAGAAGTTCAAGGTCTTCGACAAGCAATCCGACCTCGATATAGCTGTAATCTCCACCGGGCACTTCGACCGTGCTTGGGATTGGTTTAGGCTCACAGACCCGAACGTAATTTCTGGGTTAGATGAGGAGGGTCGACGCCTCTTCGGAGCCCATCGCCAGCACTATATCTACGAAGGCGTAATCGCTGCTAATTACTTTCTAAGTTACCTGCCCTTCGGGAATGAGTGGTCTCGAGAGCTTCAGCGATCCCAGGAAGATCTTCCTGCTATCCTGCATGGACGGGTGCTGCGAGTTCGCATATACCGAAATGGGGCGGCCCTTAGGGCTGCTCAGGCTGAGGCTTTAGGATCCTACCGAAGATATCTGAGTGCGGGCGACCAGCGTAGTGAAGGAGAATCAGGTGTCAGGCGGAGCCTTCCTTAACACCAGTCACCAGACGATAGGTTGGTTCGCTGACCAAAGTCATCTGGAGAAGCTCGAGCTTAGGCCACCGTTCCAGCGGCGTCCGGTGTGGACCGACGAGGAGAAGTCCTTCCTGGTGGACTCGATTCTTCGCTCGTACCCCGTGCCGGAGGTTTACGTTCAGACCTCAACGGCTCTAGGCGACGCTGTCGCAGTCGTAGACGGCCAGCAGCGTCTCCGAGCGTGCCTCGAGTTCCTTGCTGACGGCTTCGCAGTCTCCTTCGATCTCAATAAGCTGCAGCCGCTCTATACCCTGGCAGATACCCCCTGGTACGGGAAGCGTTATTCACAGTTGTCTTCTACAGAGCGCGACAGGTTCCGTAGGTACAAGCTGATTGTGCGTGACCTGGAAGGGCTCGATGAGCAACAAGTCAGACACATATTCCATCGCCTCAACCAATCCAACGTCTCGTTGAACGCGCAGGAGCTTCGCTACTCGATCTATGCCAACGGCATGCTTGCCATAGCAGAAAAGTTGGTTGAGCGTGAAGAGTGGGAGCAATTCCGCATTTTCACCAAGATGCAACGGCGGCGCATGCTAGATACCGAGTACGTTAGCGAGCTCATCATCGGTTCCCTTCACTGGCCACAGAATAAGAAAGAGTCTCTGGACGCCTACTACCGCCAATACGCTGACAATTTCCCCTTCGCTGACGAGGTATTGAGTCGCTTCGAGGTTGTCCTTGGCTTCCTGGTTGAGTTATTTCCTAAGCCCAAGATGGGCGGTACGCGATGGTACCGGAAATCAGATTTCTACACGCTGTTTTTGGCGATAGCGCGGGGAAAGATCCTTCTGCCTCGCACTTTGGGTGAGTTCGATGCGCTGCGGGATAAATTGACCGAGTTCAGCATTCGGGTAGGGGCGGCACAGACCAGCAATGAGCCGGGGTCCGTTACTGCATATCGAGACGCTGTTGGCAGGGCCGCTACGGATCGCAGCCGTCGAGTACGCAGAGAGGAGGCCTTGGTGGCCTTCTTGAACGACTTGCCGTACGAGGAGACGGCGACCGATGAGGAACCGGCGGACATGACGGACGATGACGTGGACGACGAAGAGTACGAGGACCGGCCTGCTTGACTTGAAGTAGCAACGAAACTCGGAGCGGCCTTCGACGGCTCAGTCCTTGCGTGGGGGTCGGCCGGGGCGTCGCTCGCCGCTGTCGGCGAGCCAGCGCTCGACGTCCTCGCGCAACCAGATGGCACCGGCCTTGAGGCGGGCTTGGGGCGCGGGGAAGTCGGGTCGGCGGGTCAGCTCGTGGGCGCGCTGACGGCCGACGCCGAGCAGCTCGGCGACCTCGGCCATGCCGACCAGGTGGTGGGTCACGGCGGCAACCTAGCGGCGCTTCACACCGCATGCCAAAACCCGTACAGTCGTCGGGAGTTAGAGCCCGATCACTCGACAAGGCGGCTCCGGCCGACGCGGGAACGTCGACCGGAGCCTCGGAACCCGCCTGCAAGGAGGCGAGCCCCGTGGCTACAGATTGGCATGCGCTCGATCCCTGCCCGCCGTGGTGCGTCGACCAGGACGCCGAGGGCACGACCGACCATCCCGCGCAGCACTCCACCGCGCCGCTGGGCGTGACCGGGGACGGCGCTGCCCCCTTTATTGCGCATGGCCTGAGGGCACCCGGCATGACCGATCCGCTGGTGGTGCTGGGGCGGGGTGACGAGCAGTACGTGCTGCTCGGCACCGGCAGCACTCGCTCGCTGGCGGCCGCGCTGGTCCGGCTCGCCGATCTGCTGGAAGGGATCCCCGGTCGCTGACGAAGCGGGGTAGCTCCTCACCTCTCGGGCTCCGGCAGTGTGCTGACAGCCGTGCCGGGTTCCGCCGGGTCCAGGGTTCGCCGCAGGCCGCGTAGCGCCCTGGACGCGGCGGGGGCCGGTGCGGCTCTCTCGTGGTGGCGGGGTCGGTTGGCCGTCATCGCTCCGGCGTGTCGCTCCACGGGACGCCGCGATGGGCGTGCGAACGTTGCTGGCGATGCCACGGTCACCCTCGCTACGTGGCAGCAACCGAGTGAGCCCAGGTCCAGCCGCGAGGGGGCGACCTGTGGAGCCAGGTGCGCCGCCCGCGCCTGGTGCGGGCTCGTAACGAGAACTCCCGAACAGATGTGATGAGGCGACTAAGCGGCCCTCTTAAGCCTGGCCGCAGGCGGCTAGGGCCCCGCCTCGTGCTCTCGGTCTAGGCGCTCAACCAGAGGCGGCACACCGGTTCACCGGGTGGGGCCGACAGTCCCCTGTCGGTCTGTCTCGCCTGAGGTCGCCGTGTCGTCCCTGTCCTCCGTGTCATCTCGCCGCACTGTGCTGCGCGCGGGTTGGTCGTTGTCGTTGTATCCGGATGCCGCCGAGGGTGGCGGGTGCTGGGTGGCGCGGCGTCGCCCGCCGCTCGGTAAGCGTGGCCCTGCCGCTGATCCCGAGCGGGCCGCCGCCGAGGCGGGCCGGCGGGCGCGGGCGAAGGTGCGCCGGTACTGCGCGGCGAACCGGCTGAACCGGCTCGGCACCCTGACGTATGCGGGTGAGGGCTGCCACGATGCGCGCCAGGTGCGCGCCGACGTGGCGGGCTTCTTCCGCGCCTTGCGTTCGTCGCTGGGCGGGCGTGCGTTGCCGTACTTGTGGGTGCCGGAGTGGCACAAGTCCGGGCACGGGTTGCACCTGCACTTCGCGGCGGGTCGCTACGTCAAGCGCAGCGTGATCGAGCACGCGTGGGGGCGCGGGTTCGTTCACGTCAAGCTGCTCGGCGATCTGCCGGTCGGTTCCACGTCCCTGCACCAGGGGCGGCTGGCGGCGCGGTACCTGTCGAAGTACGTCGCCAAGGACCTGTCGGCAGCCGGTGGGCTGCACCGCTACGAGGTCGCGCAGGGCTTCCAGCCGCGCAAGGAGGTCATCAGAGGCCGCAGTGCCGAGGACGTGCTGGCCCAGGCATCGGAACGGATGGGCTCCGCGCCGGAGCGGGTGTGGTGGTCGGCCGACGAGCTGGACTGGCAGGGTCCGCCGGCGGTGTGGGCGCAATGGGCCGCCTAGACCCCGATGCCGTGCGCGCGTTCGTGGAAGCCTCCTGCGCCGCGCAGGGCGTGCCGGTGAAGGTGACCGACGAGGCGACGGTCGCTCGGGTGCGCGTCCTGCTGGGCGGCGCGGCGGGCCGGGCGGCGGGGGCGCGGACGCGCCCCGCCGATCCGGATGCCGCCCGCCTACAGCCGCCACACGGGCTGAACGCGGCTCGGGTCGAGCCCTCGGGCACCGGGCCGGCCGGGGCCGATCACGGCGTGGTCGACGATCGCGGCGACGATGGCGTGCTGCCGGGTGAGTCGTAGGTCGTCCCAACGCTCCCGTAGCTCCGCGCCGGTGCCCGGCAGCCCTTCTAGCGCGGTCGTGTCGGTGGCGCGGCGCAACCGCCGCTCGAGGTCAGCGATGCGGTCCTCGATGGGCCTCTTGGCGGTCAGCCAGTCCCGCATGGTGATCTGCTTGGTCCCGTACGCCTCGGCGAGCTCGTGGAGCTGTGCCTTGTCGGCCGTGATCTGCTCGGCCAGCGCGGCAGCATCGGCGTTCCCGGCCGCGCGACCGGCCAGTGCCCGCGCCAGGTCGGGGGTGTCCAGCCGGTACAGCACCGCATCGGCGATCAGATCCTCGACTGGGCTGGCGATGACGCTGAGCCGGCCGCAGCCGCCGTGGTCGGGGCCGGCGGAGCAGACGTAGCGGCGGGTCGTCTCCCTGGCGGAGGAGTAGAGCCGGTTCCCGCACCGGCCGCACCGCAGCAGCCCTGTGAGCAGGTAGTTGCGCGGCGCGCGCCGACCCGAGGTCGCCTGCTGGTCCAACCTGCCGACGATCCGGTCGCGGTCCTGCTCGTTGATGATCGGCTCCCACATCGCCTTGCCGACGACCTGGCCACGGTGCTGGCGAAGCCCGGCGATCCGCGGCGACGCAAGCATCGTCCGCAACGTGGGCGTGCGCCACGTCCCGCCCGCGACGGTCTTGACGCCCTGCTCGTCCAGCCAGGTCGCCAAGGACCGCAGCGACTCCCCGGCGATGAACCGAGCCGCGAGCTGCCGAACGACCTCGGCCTCGTCGTGGCGGATCGTCACGCGGTCGTCGTCGTAGCCGAACGGGCGCAGCGATCCGCCGTGCGGGCGGCCTTGGGCGGCGACCTGCTCAAGCTTGCGGCGAACCCGCCGGCTCTTCGTCGCGGACTCGTTGGCGGCCATCGCGGCCAGGATACGGGCCATCATCAGCCCGTCGCCGTTGCCGATGTCCAAGTCTCCGGAGACGAACCGCACGTGCCGCACCCGCGCGGCGTCCACGATGGCGACGAACTGCTCAAGCTCGATCGGCCGGCGGGTCAGCCGGTCGATGTGATAGACCACCACCGCGTCGCGGCGACCCTCGGCCAGGTCGGCGAGCATCCGCTCGTACGCGGGCCGGCGCTTGCCGGAGTAGGCGGACAGGTCGTTGTCCACGTACTCCTCGGCCACCTGCCAGCCGAGCGAGTCCGCGAGCCGCCGGCAGTCCTCAAGCTGCCGCTTGACGCCGAGGCCGCTGCCCTCCTGATCGGAGGAGATCCGCGCGTACAGGGCCGCCGCCCGCACCGAAGTCACGAAGGGCAGATTATCAACTAGTGGCCAACCTCGTCCTGCTCTGCGCCTACCACCACCACCTCCTCCACGAGAACCATTGGACGCTCGACCCCGACACCGACGGCGGCTGGACCGCGACCGCCCCCGATGGCCGCACCCACCACCGGCACCGACGACGAACCACCGCCTGACCCCAGCACCCGCAGGTCAGGCGAGGGGAGGCAATCAGCTGACGATCTCCATGCGCAGCCCTCGCGCGTCCCGCTCCGGGACGCCGGGCAGGACGATGGCCACCCCAGTGACGCGCCGCAGCGCTACCCAGGCCAGCACGAGCGCGTCGGCGGCGTCGTCGCGGCGGGCCGGCCGGGGCGCCGTTGCCAAGGCGTCGGACGCGGCGGGCAGCCAGCGAGCGAGAGCCGCGACGCGCTGCGCCGCACCGGTTGACGTCCGCTTCGGCTCCAGCCAGCCACCGCTCAGTCGGACGAAGGCGAGCTCGGGGTGCGCCTCGAGGATCGTGTCCTGCAGAGCGGGAGTCATCCGGGCGTCGAGGTCGGCGATCCGCGGGACGATTCCCCATGCCTGCTTGGACAGCGCCCGCCCGCAGGCCGCCCGCGACCGCTCGCACGCGTCGGGATAGTCCGCGGCGTCGAGCACGGCGCGCACCGGTGCCGGGAACACCGACGACGCGCGCGGTCCGAGCAGCGCCCGGGCCGCGGTGTCGCAGCCGCGCGGGCCGACGTCGGGCAGCCCGATCGGCATGTCGACGGCGGTGACGGCTGCCTCGGCGGCCGCCGCGACGAGGCCGGCCGCGTCGGGGACGAGCAACCAGCGCACCCCGCGCGGGCGGCGCCGCCCGTCCACGGTCACGAGGGCGCCGATCCAGCCACCAGGGCAGCCGTCCACGCCGAGCACCGTCAGCACGGCAACCTCTGCCACACTTGCCTGCCATGCGCGTCTACCTGGGCTCCGACCATGCCGGCTTCGAGCTCAAGCGGCGGCTCGTCGACCACCTGCGCGCGCTGGGCCACGACCCAGTCGACTGCGGTCCCGCCGCCTTCGACCCGGACGACGACTACCCGCCGTACGTGCTCAGGGCGGCGGCCAGGACGGCCGGGGACCCCGGCAGCCTCGGCGTCGTCATCGGCGGCTCGGGCAACGGCGAGGCCATCGCCGCCAACAAGGTGCCCGGCGTGCGGGCGGCGCTCGCCTGGACCGAGGAGACCGCTCGGCTCGGCCGCGAGCACAACGACGCCAACGTCGTCAGCCTCGGAGCTCGCATGCTCGACCCGGACGTCGCCGTCCACCTGGTCGAGGTCTTCCTCGCCACCGCCTTCTCCGGCGAGGAGCGGCACCGGCGGCGGCTCGCGATGCTGGGCGCGTACGAGGCCGGGCACGAGCTGCCGCCGCTGCCCGGCGACTGACCGGGTCAGAACACCTCCGAGCAGTACGGCGCGACCTCGCCGTGGAACGCCGCCGAGACGGCGGCGAGCGCACCCGGCCGGTCCTCCTGGACCTGCCCGGCAGCCGCGAGCGTGCGCAGCGTCGGGCCGCCGAGGTAGGCCGCTCCCAGCGTCGTGCTCGACACGGTCAGCTCCGGCGCGTCGGAGGTAGGGGAGCAGCGTGCCCCGGTGGCGTCGCCGCAGAGCCGGAACCGGTCCTCGTTCCAGGGGCACAGCGGGTCGCGCACCGCGATCACGGTGTCCAGCGGCCGCGAGTACGTACGGGCCGCGAGCGCGACCGGCACGTCGACGAGGCGCACGAACAGGTTGTCCCGCAGGCACGGCCGTGCCCCCCGCGGGTCGGCGAGCATGGCGAGCAGCGGCTCGTCGAGCGGCAGGGCGCGGGCCACGACGGTCGCCACCAGGTCGATGTCGAGCAGGTAGCGCCACAGCGTGGCGTGCACGGCGCCGCTGGTGGCCTGGAGCTCGCGCACCGACGCCTGCCCCGCCGGCAGGCTCTGCTCCCACTTGGTGGTCACCGAGTACAGCGCGAACCCGTCGACCCCGTCGTCGCCCTCGTGCAGGACGAGCTGGAGCGGGCCGCTGCCGTCGCGCCAGTGCTCCGGGTCGGCTGCCGTGCGGCGCATCCACGCCGCGTCGCGGGCGTAGCGCCCCGGCCGGCCCGCCCGGCTCCGCGCGTCGACGGCCGCGAGCAGCTCCCACGACTGCGTCGACTGCGGATCGGCGAGGCGGAGGCGGCCACCGGCCGGCACCACGCCGGGGACGAAGGCGCTGCCGCGCGGGACCTCGACCCGCAGGCACCAGCTCGCGAGGCCGTACCCGAAGCGCCCGTAGATCGCCGACTCGGACGCCCAGAGCGCCGCGAGCGGGATGCCGGCCTCGTGGTAGTCGGTGAGCTGGCGCCGCATGATCGCGGTCAGCAGGCCACGCCGCCGATGGGTCGGGAGGGTGCCGACCGCCGTCACGCCCGCGGTCCTGACGTCGGCGCCGCCCGGGACGCCGAGCTGGAAGTCGAAGGCGCCGGACGTCGCCACGATGCGCCCCGCCTCGAAGGCGGCGACGGTGAGCTCGAGCGGGAAGCCGATGCGGAACAGCTCGAAGTCGGCCGGCCGCGGCTCGTTGTGGAACGGGATCTCGCCGGCGCGGACGAAGTCGGGCCACTCCTCGTCGGTGACGGGCCGCAGCTCGATGCCGGCCGGAGCGCCGACGGCGCTCCTCGAGCTCTCTGTCGCAGTCACCTGTCCGGTCTACTCCGGTCGGGGTCGGCGGAGCTAATAGTTTTACCTCCCTTACCTCGTGCCCCGAGGGCACCAGCCCGCTGGTTGCCACTCGCCCGGGCGCATAGGCTGCCGTTGATCATGCATGGTGCCCGACGGCCTCGGCGTCCCCGGATCGGCCGGCGGTTCCTGGCGGGGTGGCGCCGGGTGCTGCCGGCGGCCGGGCGCCTCGCGCTGCCGCTGCTGCTGCTCACGATCGCCGGCATCGGGCTCGGCGCGGGGTACATCGGCGCGATCGTGGTGCCGCCGGCGGTGATGCTGCTGCCGCTGCTGGTCGGCGGGTTCCTGCTGCGCAGGGCCGCGACCCAGCTGCTCATCGGGGCGACGGCGATCATGACGGCCTTCGACGTCTCGCGGGTCGGCGTCCACGCGGTGCGGGTCGGCGTCCTCGTGGCGCTCGGCGTCGGTGCGGCGATCGCGTACTGGCTGTCCGCGTCGCGGGAGCGGGTCGGCATGCCCGGGCTGCGCGGCGAGTCCATGCTGCTCGAGCTGCGGGACAAGCTGCGCGAGCAGGGCGAGCTTCCGCCGCTGCCGACCGGCTGGGGCGCCGACGTGGTGCTGGAGTCGGCGGGCGGCGCGTCGTTCGGCGGCGACTTCCTCGTCAGCTCGCTCAACGAGGGCCGCGTGCTCGAGGTGGCCCTGATCGACGTGTCCGGCAAGGGCCTCGGCGCCGGCACCAGGGCGCTGCTGCTCTCGGGCGCCTTCGGTGGCCTGCTCGGCGCGGTGCCGCCCGAGCGGTTCCTGCACGAGGCCAACCGCTACCTGATCCGGCAGGGCTGGGACGAGGGGTTCGCCACGGCCGTCCACGTCGTCATCGACGTGGTGACCGGCGACTACCGCATCGAGACGGCCGGGCACCCGCCGGTCGTGCACTTCGACGCCGGCAGCGGGCAATGGCGGATCTCCCAGCTCAGTGGCGTCGCCCTCGGGCTGCTCGCGGAGCCGGACTACGACGTCGAGCGCGGCCGGCTGCGCCCGGGCGACGCGCTGCTCCTCTACACCGACGGCGTCGTCGAGGTGCGCGGGCGCGACCTGTCGCTCGGCATCGACCGGCTGCTCGGGGAGGCCGAGCGGCTGGTGCCCCGTACGTTCAGCGGCGGCGCCCGGCGGCTGATGGACGCCATGCGCTCGGGCGCCAACGACGACCGCGCGCTGGTGGTGCTCTGGCGCACCGGGTGACGCCGGATGACGCCGGGGCGATGCCGCTGACGCCGGCGGCGCCGCCGTTTGACCGCCGCCCGGCCGGACAGGCTCACCCCCGCGCCTGACCCGACCCTCCCGTCCGCTGGAGCGACCCCCATGACGCAGCTGGCCCACGACGTCGAGCAGCCCGCGGGGGAGGGCCAGCTCGAGCCCCGGCTGGAGCGGGCCTTCGACCACATCGTCGAGGAGGGCGAGCACCGGCTGCACCGCGACTGGCGCGCCCTGCTCGCCACCTCCACCGTCGCGGGGATCGACGTCGTGATCGGGATCCTCGCCCTGCTGGCCGTCCACCGGGCCACCGGCAGCGCCCTGCTCGGCGGGCTCGCCTTCTCGATCGGCTTCCTTGCCCTGCTGCTCGGCCATAGCGAGCTGTTCACCGAGGGCTTCCTCGTACCGATCACCGCGGTCGCCGCCAAGCGCGCGACGGTACGGGACCTGGGCCGGCTGTGGGGCGGGACCCTTGCCGGCAACCTGCTGGGCGGCTGGGTCATGGCGTGGATCGTCATGCGGGCCTACCCGCAGCTGCACGCGGAGGCGGTCGAGGTGGCCCGGCCGTTCGCCGAGTCGGCCTGGGACCCGAACGCGTTCGCGCTCGCGGTCGTCGCCGGCGCGGCCATCACCTTGATGACCCGCATGCAGCAGGGCACCGACTCGATGCCGACCAAGGTGATGGCTGCCGTCGCCGGCGCCTTCCTGCTCGCCGGCCTGCAGATGTTCCACTCGGTGCTCGACTCGCTGCTCTGCTTCCTCGCGCTCACGGGCGGCCACGCGCCGTACGGCTACGCCGAGTGGGCGCACTGGTTCGGGCTCGCGGTGGTCGGCAACGTCGTGGGCGGCGTCGTGCTCGTGACGATGCTGCGCATCATCCGCAGCCACCAGCGCATCGTGGAGGAGCGCCGGCACAACGGCGGGGCCGGCCGTGCGCTGGGCTCAGGGCAGTGAGGTGCCGCCCGGGTCGAGCGGCGCCTCCCGGGCCGCCGCACCAGCGTCGCCGTCGTCACGGTCGGGCAGCGGGCCGCCCTCGCGCAGGGCGGACTCCAGCCGCTCGGCGTCCTCGTGCGGGGGCGTCTCGCCGGCCCGCTCGGAGGTAGCCCGCTCCGGGTCGAGCCGCTGGGCCTCGAGCGGCGTCACGCTGCGCTCCTGGTCGGTCATGCGTCTTCCTCCGCGGCGATCGTGGGGACGGTCGCCGCCGACCTACCCGCGCACCGCGCCCCGACGCCGCGCACCCGGGGCCGCCTACGAGCGGTCCGCGCGGGCGACCTGAGCGGAGGCCGGGTCGCCCAGGGTGCCGGCCGCTCCGGCCGGGTGCATCGACGTCTCGTGGTCCGGGCCGCCGCGCGGTCCCCGGTCGATCGGCACTTCCTCCGCGCCGACCGTCGGCTCGGGCTTGAGGCGCCCCTTTCGCACGTCGTACACATCCCTGATGATCACCTGGATCATGGAGGCGATCGGGATCGCGATCAGCGCGCCGAGGATACCGAGCAGCTCGACGCCGACGAGCACGCTGAGGAACACCGCGAGCGGGTTGAGGTTGACCGTGCGCGACATGATCACCGGCTGGAGCAGGTGGTTCTCCAGCTGCTGGTAGATGACGAAGAACGCCACGACGATGATGCCGGCCGTGACCGAGTGCAGCAGGGCCACGCCGACGGCCACGACCGCACCGAGGGTCGCCCCCACCAGCGGAATGAGGTCGGCGAGCGCGACGAACACCGCGATGACCCCCGCGTATGGGACGCCGGTGAGCAGCAGCACGACGTAGGTGCTGGCCCCGCAGATCACGCTGATGAGCAGGTTGCCGGTCATGTAGCCGAGGACGGCCTTGGTGCAGTCGCCGCCGACCCGGCGGACCCGCTCCGCGCGCGGGGACGACAGCAGCGCGAGCGAGCCCTCGATCAGCTTCGGGGCCTCGAGGACCATGAGGAAGGTCAGCACCACCACGGTCACCGTGCCGAAGATGAAGTTGCCCGCGGTCCTGGCGATGCCGACGGCACCGCCACCGATGTTGGTGAGCGCCTTGGTGATCTGCTGCTGGTGCTGGGCCACCCACGTGTCGACGTGGAAGCGGGTGATGAGGTGACCGACCGGCCCCCGGCCGGTCCGCGCCTGGTCGATGTAGTCGGGGAGCTTGGCGGCGAAGTTCGAGCCCTCGCTGATCAGCGGCTGCACGAGCAGGTAGCCCATCGCGCCGAGCACCAGGAAGCAGCCGAGCACCACGACCAAGGTCGCCAGGCTGCGCTTGAAGTGCATCCGGTTCTCGACGAAGTTGACCATCGGGTAGAGCAGCACGGTGAAGAACCCGGCGATGACGACCCAGATGATCACTCGCGAGAGGTGCCGCACCAGGTAGACCGCGATGATCGCGCCCAGCACCATGGCGATGGCCGTCGCGATGGTCCGCACCGGTACGCGTTCGTTCGCCGTGCGCATCTAGCAGCCCTCTCGTCGCGGTGCCGGAGCCGCATGGCGAGCCCGGGCCGGGTCCTGTTCCACGCGGTCGTACCCACAACTACCAGGCACGGCACGCTGGTCAGCGGCTATCGGCCTGGTGACACGTGGCGGTGACCGCTTCACCCCGGCGCAGGACGTCCCGAAGCACCCACCGACCGCTATTCATGGCACGAAGGCCCGGAACGGTCCGGAGAGGGAGGTCGGTGTGCCCGTGCGCCTCGTCCGCGCCAGGAGAGCGCCCGCCGGGCTTGCGGCGCTCATGGTGCTGGCCGGTCTCCTGTGCGGGTGCAGCCAGGGCGGCACCGCCCCGGCGGCGACCGGCCCGGCCGCCGCGACCGCACCGCTGCCCACCGCACCCACCGTGCCGATCGCACCCACCGTGCCGACCGTGCCCACCGAACGGAGCGCGTCGGCGCCAGCGCGCCCGTCCAGCCGGCCCGCAGCCGATCAGCAGCGGCGCACGACCGGCCGAGCCGTCGCCGAGTGCGCCCGTGACGGGGCGACGCTCGGCTACGGCTACGGCCCCCCGTACGGCGCGACGATCTGCCTGGCCCGGGGCGCGGCAGTCACCGTCGCCCTCGCGCCGAGCGACCGGGCGGGCTGGGCGCGCCCCCGGCTGGCCGGCTCCGTGCGGGCCGCCGTCCGGCTGGGCGCCGTCTCGGCGACCGGCCGCGGGGAGAGGTTCGTGCTGACCGCCCGGCGGACGGGCACCGCGACCGTCCTTGCCCGCCTGCGAGGTCCGGCAGCTCCTGCCCGCGCCTGGCGGCTCACCGTCGTCGTGCGCTGAGCAAGCCAGGCCCGACCGTTACGACGGCGACTTGACCAGGCCGACCTGATGCCCCTCCGGGTCGGCGAACAGGCCGATCTCCACGCCCTCCATCACCTTCTCCGGGCCCATCACCCGAGACCCGCCGAGGCTCTCGGCCTTGGCGAGCGCGGCCTCCACGTCAGGGACCTCGACGTAGACGGTCACGTGGCCCGGGTAGCCCTCCGGCCCGGCGCCCACGCCGCCGGCGAGCCCGATGCCCTCGGCGGAGAGGTTGTCCTCGCGCGAGGTGAGGCCGTAGTTCATCGGGTTGTCGGCCGAGAACTTCCAGTCGAACAGCTCGCCGTAGTAATGGCGGAGCTTCTCCGCGTCCGTGCCGATGATCTCGAAGTGCACGACGGGGCGGCCCATGGTTCCTCCTCACCGCGCCGGCGGACCGGCGCCCAGCGGCTTGCGTACGTACCGCTATGACGCCCGGTCCGGCCGGGACTCATCGGTGAGGTGACGGCAACCTCGGGGCCGGTCGGGCTCCTCAGTCGGGCTCGGGGCCGGGGCGCTTCGGGTCGATGCTGCCCTGAAGGCGGTCCTTCTCCCGGTCGGCCTGCTGAGCGTTGGCGCGGGCCTCGTCGCGGGAGGTGCCGCCCTCCTGGTGCGCCGAGTCCTCAGCGCCGTGGACGAGCTCGTTGCCCTGCCTGGTGATGCTCTCGCCGACTCCCTGGGGGCCGCTGGGGCTCATGTCGGTGTCGGTGACCTTGTCGTCGGTGCCCATGCCCGACCTCCTGACGTGGCTGTCGATCCATGGTTCCCGTCGCCGTCGGAGCGCAACCGCCGCCGGGCGCGCCCGGCCTCAGGCGTCGCGGTGCTCGAAGACGAGCAGCGCCTGCCCGCCGTCGCCGGGCACGACGTGCAGCAGGCGGTAGCCGGCGGCGAAGCGCTCCCGCAGGATCGCCTCCCAGGACTGCGGGTCGAGGCCGGTGACCGACGCGCAGCCGTAGTGCTCCTCCGGGCCCGGGCAGGCCAGCTCGGGCTGCACGACGGTGGGGATGTGCAGGGGCTCGGTGCGCTGCAGCCGCGGCAGCGTCGGCGGCTTGGGCCAGGGCGGCTCCGGCGGCTGGGGGAACGGCGGCGCGCCGGCGCCGGGTCGGTCGGGAACGGGCATGGCTGGGCCTCCTTCGACGCCACTCCACGATCGGCGCGCGCCCGGCGGCGGGTCAACGGCTTGCGCCAAGGGCTGAACCGGCGATCGCAGCGGTGCGCGAGGGCGCCACGGCAGGCGATGCATCGACGCCGCAGGGAGTGGAAGATGCCGGCATGAGCATTCGCACTTCGCCATGGCCGGCCGGCATGCCGTGCTGGACCGATCTCAGCGTGCCCGACGTCGACGCGGTCACGTCGTTCTACGCCGACGTGCTGGGGTGGACCTACCAAGGCACCGGTGAGGACTACGGCGGCTATGTCATCGCCGGGGTGGGCGGTGCGATCGCCGCCGGCATCGGTCCCGCGCGGGAGGGCGGCCCGGTCGGCTGGACCCTGTACTTCGCGAGCGACGACGCGGACAGGACCGCCGCGGAGATCGCCGAGCACGGGGGATCGGTCCTGCTGCCGCCCGGTGACGTCGGACCGTTCGGGCGGATGCTCATCGCGGCCGACCCGACCGGTGCCACGTTCGCGGTGTGGCAGGCGGGGACGCACATCGGCGCCGGCATCGTCAACGAGCCGGGCGGCCTCATGTGGGAGGACCTGCGCTCGCCCGATCCTGACGGAGCCCGCGCGTTCTACGAGGCGCTCTTCGGCTTCCGGACGGAGCCGCTGGCCGCAGCGGGTCCCGACTACGCGCTGTTCCACCTGGCAGGGGAGCAGGCCCCCCTCGGCGGCATGGGCGGCATGTTCGGCATCGAGGGCATGCCGGCGCACTGGCTCGTCTACTTCGCGGTGGCCGACGCTGCCGCAGCGGTCGCCGCCGCGGAGCGGTCCGGCGGATCGGTGCTGCGCCCGGCGCTCGACACGCCGTACGGCACCATGGCCGGCCTCGCCGACCCGGCGGGCGCCGTCTTCTGGGTGGCCCAGACCACCGGCGACGGCCAGCCCGACCGGTCGGGATAGCGCAGCGCCAGAGGCTCATCGCGTGGGCGCTCATGCGATCGCTGCCGGAGACGCTGCTGGAGACATGGATGGCGTGCGCGGTGGTTCAGAGGAACTTGCGCTCGATCTCGTCGAGGAATGCCCGGGCGAGGCGCACGAACTGCTCGGCGGTCAGCGCGATCCGGTCGCCGATCCGGAGCTTCAGGACGGACTGCTCCGGCGCGTACTTGATCACGTTGTTGCCGCGCAGGACGCCGTCGTTGCTCATCAGCGAATCGGTGAGCAGCTCCACCTCGTTGAGCGGGTTGCCGTCCTTGCCGGTGACCGAGCGCAGCCGATGCACGAAGAGCCGGTCGAGCACGAGGACCATGTCGTTGAAGAAGCGCGCCTCGAACGCGTCGAGCGCGGACCCCGCCTGCGGGTCGGGCGCCGCGGCGACCGCCTTGACGAGGCCGCCGTACGCGATGAGCTGCTGCTCGACCACAGCTCTCGCGTGGTCGAGCTCTTCCCTGGTGTAGTCCTTGCGGCCGAGCATGGCGTGCGTCCAATCGCTTCGTCGGTGGGGGAGTCGGGCCGGCTACGGCTGCTGCAGCAGGCCGAGGACGTTGCCGTCCGAGTCGGTGAGGGTGGCGATCAGCTTCCCGCCGCCGACGCCGGTCACCTCGGCGGTGACCGTTGCGCCGCGCGCGGTGAGCCGCTCGATGGACTGGCGGATGTCGTCCACGTGCCAGTAGCCGACCGGACCGGTGAGGCCGCGCCGGTGACCGTTGGGGTCGAGGCCGATGTCCTGGCCGTTGACCTGGTAGCCGACGTAGTACTGCTCGTCCATGATCGGCGGGACCTCGGTCAGCGCGCCGTACAGCTCGCGCGCGGCGGCGATGTCGCTCACCGGGTAGATCACCGTCTGCAGGCCGGACGTCGTCATGAGCGCTCCTTCGCGGGTGACTGTTACCTCGGCCGCTCGTGGGCCGTCGGACTGGATGACGGATGCGACGGGCAAGGGGTAACGGATGGACGGGCACGACGAGCTGGGCGCGCGGTTCGAGGAGCATCGCCGGCACCTCAGGGGCGTCACGATGCGCATGCTCGGCTCGGGGGCCGAGGCCGACGACGCGGTGCAGGAGGCGTGGCTGCGCCTGAGCCGGGCCGACGCCGACAGCGTCGCCAACCTGCGCGGCTGGCTCACGACGGTGGTGGCGCGGGTCGCGCTGGACATGCTGCGGGCTCGTGGCGCCCGGCAGCGCGTCGAGGGGCTCGCGGCCGGCGACCTGACCGAGCTGGGCGAGCTGGCACCGGCCGCCGGTGACGACCCCGAGCAGCAGGCCGTGCTCGCCGACTCGGTCGGTACGGCGCTGCTCGTCGTTCTCGACACGCTCGCGCCGACCGAGCGGCTGGCGTTCGTCCTGCACGACATGTTCTCGGTGCCGTTCGACGACATCGCCGTCATCCTGGAGCGGTCGCCGGAGGCCACCAAGCAGCTCGCCTACCGGGGGCGCCGCAAGGTGCAGGGCGCGGGCCGGGACGCCGAGACCGATCCGGTGCGACAGCGGGAGGTGATCGACGCCTTCCTCGCCGCCTCGCGCGGAGGCGAGTTCGACCGGCTGATCGCGCTGCTCCACCCCGGGGTGGCGCTGCATGCCGACGCGACTGCCGTACGGATGGGCGCGCCGGAGTCGCTGGCCGGGCCGGCAGCGGTCGCCGGCATGTTCTCCGGCCGTGCCCTCGCCGCGACCGCCGCGTCCCTCGACGGTGACATCGGCATCATGTGGGCGGTCGACGGCCGTCCCAAGGTGGTGTGGGACTTCACAATCCGCGACGGCCGGGTCGTCGCCGTCGAGATGATCGCCGACCCCGATCACCTGGCCGCGATGGACCTCGTCGCCCTCGACTGACCCGTCCCCGGGCCGCACGGGGTGCGGCGGCGACGCTCCGGGCCCGAGCCCTCGAACCGATTCGACCCGGCCCATGAGAAGTTGTTCCTGATCGAAGCCCGCTGCCCAGTCGAGGAGAGCCGCCCATGCCCTGGCGGGACGCCGGAGCCCACCCGAACAGCGTGCAGGCCCTCAAGTACCGGCACAAGCAGCTCAAGCGCGCGGCCACCACGCTCGACGGCACCCGTATCGGGGTCGTGCGCGGCTACGCCCGCCGCAAGAAGGTGCTCGACGTCGGCTGCGTCTCGCACGACTTCTCGTTCGCCTCGGGCGGCGGGGGCAACTGGCTGCACGACCACGTGCGGAAGGCCGCTGCCGAGTGCGTCGGCGTCGACTACGACGAGGCCGGCATCCGGCAGATGCGCGAGGCCGGCTACGACGTGGTCCACGCCGACATCACCGGCGATCTCACGCCGATCCTCGAGCGGGGGCCGTTCGACGTCGTCGTGGCTGGCGAGGTCATCGAGCATCTGCCGACGCCGCAGGCGCTGCTGGCGATGGCCCGCGAGGCGCTGCGGCCGGGCGGCAGGCTCGTCATCACCACGCCCAACCCGTACTCACCTCGCCGGCAGCGCACCGGCGCCCTCGGCATCACCTGGGAGAACGCCGACCACATCGTGTACGCGTTCCCGTCCGGGATGGCCGAGATGGCCGACCGCACCGGACTGGTGCTCGAGAAGTTCGGCACGGTCGGCTGGCCCTACCCGCAGCCGCTCTGGAAGGAGCTGTGGGAGTCGGGCAAGGCCCTCGTCGAGGCCGTCCGCAAGCGGGCCGAGGGGCAAGGCAACCAGCTCGCCGTCGGGCGCGTCCGGCTGCCGCTGCCGCTGACGTGGCAGTCGCCCCTCGACATCCTCATCACCCGGCTGCGCGGTCGCCGCGGGATGCTCAGGGAGACGTCGATCTACGTCCTGCGGCGGCCAGCCGACCGGCCGGCGCGGCCGGACACCGAGGGCTCCTGAGCGCCATCGGGGCCCCTATCATCACGGGCGTGCCACGGCTCTGGGACGACTCGCTGTACGCGGGATGCGCCGAGCACTACCGCATCGGACGGCTGCCGTACCCGCAGCGGCTCGCCGACGCGTTGGGCGAGCGGCTGAGCCTGGACGGCCGCGGCACCCTGCTGGATCTCGGCTGCGGGCCCGGGTCGCTCACGCTCTTGCTCGCACCGCTGTTCGCGCATGTCCTCGCGGTGGACGCGGACGCGCAGATGCTCGCGGTCGGCGCGGACGAAGCCCGTCGCCGGGGCGTGGCGAACGTCGAATGGGTGCGCTCGGCGGCCGAGGACCTGCCGGAGGACCTGCCTCGGGTCGACGTGGTGACGCTGGCTCAGTCGTTCCACTGGATGGACCGGCGCGTCGTCGCCCGCAAGGTCCGTGGCTGGCTCGCCCCTGACGGCTGCTGCGTTCACGTCGGCGCCACCACCCGCGAGGGCGCATCCGACACGGCCGGGCTCCCGCATCCGCTACCGCCGCGCGACCGCATCAACGACCTGGTCCGGACCTACCTGGGGCCGCGCCGGCGCGCCGGCCAGCAGGCAGTGACCGGCTCGCTGCCGAACGATGAGGAGCAGGCATTTCGCGGGGCCCGGTTGACCGGCCCGGAGATCATCCCGGCCCCGGGCGGCGACGCGTTCATCCGGACCGAGGACGAAGTGATCGCCTCGGTGCTGTCGCTGTCCAGCGCCGCGCCGCATCTGTTCGGCGACCGGCTTCCCTCGTTCGTCGGTGACCTGCGCGACCTGCTGCGTGCGGCGTCACCGGCGGGGACCTTCGCCGAGCGGCTCCAGGACATGCGCCTGCTCCTGTGGCGCCCATAGGTGCTGCCGCCGTCTCCGCCGACGCACCGGTCGAGCGGCGACGCTCACGATGTCCACAGGAGGTGACACCCGCCTTGCAGGGATTTGCGGCGGTGCGCCAGAATCCCCACTCATGATCATGAGGGGGAGGTCGCGAGTCGAGGCGCTCGTCCTGGCGACGGTCGTGGTGCTGGGCGTCGCCACCGCCTCCTGCACGGCAAGCGACGCGCGAACCTCGCCAACTCTCACGCCGCTGCCGAGCGCCGCGTCGACCACATCGGCGTCCCCGAGCAGCGTCACCCCGTCCGCCAGCTCCTCCGTGCCGCTGGCCAAGGCCGGCCCGCCGCCCAAGACGCCGTTCACCAAGCAGGGCGCCGAGGTCTTCGTCCGCTCCTACTACCTGACGGCTAACCAGGCTCTCAACACGGGGAGGACCGCTGTTCTTAGGCGTTATACCCGCGCAGGCTGTGAATGCCGGAGTCAAATCGCCCTCATCGATCGTGTTGCCAAGAAGAGAGAGCACTTCGAGGGCGATGGCTACAAGCTGCAGGCCCTGACGGTCGCCAAGCCGATAGGAAACGCTGCAGTAGCCACAGTCACGTTCTCTTTGCGAAGCATGCCGCTGGTGGACCAGTCTGGCCACCGAGTGGACAAGCTCACGGACGTCAAGCGTCAGACGGACCAGCTTTTCCTGCGTTATTTGCAGGGCCGATGGTTCGTCGAGCGAGTGTTCTTTGGTGGGCCCCAATGAGTTGCTGGGCTCGCCCTGCCGCGGCGATCTTCATCATGGGTTGTGTCCTGACCGCACCGGGGACCGCGTTGGCTGACTTGTGCTACGAGTGCCCCCCTCCGCAGGGCAGCAGCTCGCACTCCAATGAGGGGTACGTGCTCACGGTCAATGCGTTGCACAAGATTGCGGCCGCCACTGGTGAGAGCGGCGGCGGAGGCGGTACCGGGCCGCGGTACTACTACGACTTCGCACCGGCGTGCAGAGGAAACGCTCCTGGCGATGACGCCGCGCTCTGCGGGCCGGCTCTGACGCTCTGCCGGGCCCGAGACAAGACGGCGTTGCTCTACTTCATCTTCCGGGGCACCCAGCCCGAGGCCCTCGGCAACGTCGGCACCGCCTGCCTGGGCAACGGCGATTTCGTCGACCGCGCCACGCTCGACAGCGACGTGGTCGCGCAGCTCATGCGCCGCCTGCCGCTCGGGCCACCGCGCATCGAGTCGGCGCCGGCCGGGGCCACCCTCGTGCACCTACCGACCGTTCTCTGGGCGGTCGACCCGCGCACCGGGCGCCCGGACGACCCCATGCACGCGGTCAGCGCGACCGTCGACGGGGTGAGCGTCACATTGACGGTGACGGGCGCCTGGACGTGGCGCCTGGGCGACGGCAGCGCCGCCCGCACCCTGCAGACGGCCGGCACGCCGTACGTGCCCGGCGTCACCCCCGACCCGCGGGTCGACAGCGCCTACTACACCGCGCACGACGGCCGGGCCGGCACCGGCGTCGTCGCGACGTACGACGCGCGCGGCACGTACCCCCTGAGCGTGACGGTGCGCTGGACGCCCTCGTACGTCGTCGACTACCAGGTGGGCACCCGCGACCTGGACACGGCCGCCGTCGACTACACCACCCAGCGGCCGCTGCGAGTAGGAGAGGCAAGAGCGGTGCTCGTCTCCGGCGGCTGAGGTCCCCTGGCAGCCGGGCACCCGTACGGCGGGCCATCAGTGTATGTACCTTGACTGTTACGTAACAGGCTGGGTACGTTAGCGCCATGGACGCAGTGCTGCACGCGTTGTCGGACGCGAGCCGACGGACGGTCCTGGAAGTGCTGAGGGACCATCCGGCCGCAGTCAGCGAACTGGCTGACCTGCTGCCCATCGCCCGGCCGGGCGTCTCCCGTCACCTCCGGGTGCTGCGCGACGCCGGGCTCGTCGATGTGCAGCACGACGCGCAGCGGCGGATCTACAGCCTGCGCCCGGAGCCGCTGGCCGAGGTCGACGCGTGGCTGGGTCGGTATCGCGCCCTGTGGGAGCAGCGTCTGGATGCCCTTCATGCCGAGGTCGGCCGAGGCAAGTCCGAACTATGAGGCCGCACGAACTGACCTAAGGAGCCGCTCATGACCAGCATCCCCGCAAGCGTCCGCATCCTGGGTGCGTTCCGCCGCACGCAGGATGGCAAGGGGGCCGTCCGGATGGAGGATCTGTACGACACCGACATCGATGACCTTTGGTCCGCGCTCACCGATCCACGCCGCCTGGCCCGTTGGATCGCCGACGTCGACGGCGATCTCCGCCTGGGGGGACGGATCCACGCCCGGTTCACCAGTTCATGGGACGGCCCAGGCCGGATCGATGTCTGCCAAGCGCCGTCCCGCCTGACCGTCACCTTGTCCCCGGGCGCGCCCGACGAGACCGTCATCGATGCCACGCTCGTCCCCGAGCAGGACAAGACCCGTCTCGTCATCGAGGAGAGCGGCATCCTCCTCAATGAGCTACCGGGCTACGGGGCAGGCTGGCAGGCGCACGTGGAGGATCTGACCGCGCACGTCGAAGGCCGCGAGGCGGCCGACTGGCATGCCCGCTGGTCCGAGCTCACCCCCGCCTACCGAGACCTCGCCATTGACCCCACGTGACAGGAGCGCTCGGTTGATGGCTGCCGTCCGATGAGGGCGCGCGGCCCTCAGGCCGAGGCACCGAGCGGGAGGCAAACCGCATCTGACCTGGGAGAGCGGGCGACGGGAATCGAACCCGCATGGCCAGCTTGGAAGGTCGGCACCGCCTGTCGCGCTGACACGCGGGTGTAGCCGTAGGCGTAGGTCAGCGGCAGTGCGCTGGCCCCCGGGGTGACCCGTCAGTCCCTGTGGAGCCCCGTAGCTACAGGGCACGCGAAAGGGCACGGCCGGGATGCAGATGCTGTGACGGAAGCCGCGTGAGCCAGCACAGTTAGTCTCGGAGCGATGCCAAGCCGTCCTCAACATCGTCGGAAGCGAAGGTGGGGAGCTCGTTACGTATGCAGTGACGACGGGGCGATGGCGAGCGACACTGCCTGACGCTGCGCCGGGTCTTGGACTGATGCGTGGCTGACACCGTCTGTAGCCCGATTCGCCGCTATTCTTCGTCGTGTGCCGACCTAGGGAGATGGCGTGCTGCCCGATCTGACCTCCGATGGTCTGTTGCCGGCCGGCATCCATCGAGCGACGCTGGAGGAGCTTCGCGAGACGTTCGTGGACAAGGCACCGTACGCGGATGAACGGCGGGTGATCTTCACCGGATTGGAGCTGTACCTCCAGGTGCTCAGGGCTTTGGTGCCGAGAGGTGTGTTGTGGGTCGACGGCGGGTTCGTGACTCACAAGGACTGGGCGGCACCCCACGATGTCGACTTGGCTCTGCTGATAGATCGCTCGTTGGTAGCTGACTTCTCGCCAGAGGACTGGGCAAGGTTGAGTCAACTGCTCACGCTGCAAGGCGTAACTTCCGAGCAACCCTACGTGGTCACGCCGAGAGTGCAGCCCATGGGCGGTCTCATCGACGCCTTCGTGGTCGAAGTGACGGACGTTGCTGGTAGGCGGCTATGGGAGGAGATTTGGTCCCAGGTCACCGACCAGCGCAAGGAAGTCGTCCAAGGGAAGAGGAAGGGCTTCGTGGAGGTGGAGTGGTGAGCGACGAGCTAGCGCGCTACTTCGCTGACGCGATGTCCGCTGCTTCGGGTGATGACCCCTGGAGTCAACTGCGCAGAGCATCCTTGGAAGCGCTTGCCGCTCAGGTGCCGGAGCTGTCTGGGCAGGATCCGTCCTCCTCGGCGCTTGGCGACGTCTATATCTTCAACGCGACTCCAAACGCGCTGTTGCTGATCATCAACAACCAGCCGATGTATGGCCGCCTCGCCGGCATCCTGTCGAGCAGCGGGTACGCGCCCAACTCGATAGCGGTCTCCCGCAACTCCTCGCCGAGCAACCCGGGCAACAACACGTTCGGCGGCCAGAACACGCTCGTCGTGTACGTAACCGGCGGTGGGGCGCAGAGCTACCCCGTCAACATCCCGACGAGCGAGGCGCAGCTCGGCCACGATCTCCAGCTGTACGTGTTCTACAACGAGGTCGTCCTCGTCCTGCCCAGTGGCTCGGCCACTGATCCGTTCGGCAGCGCGCGGGTCATCGGAGGCACGCGGATCTCGGAGGAGGACATCTCGGCGCTGGCCGCGGACCAATTACGGTGGTGAGCTAGGTCGACCGATCTTGCCTTTGCCACCTGGCCTGGGTGGAGGGGACGGCAGCGCGTAGCGTCCCGCGAGGCGCGCGGGCGACGGCTCTGACCTGGGAGAGCGGGTGACCGGGATCGAACCGGCATGGCCAGCTTGGAAGCGGGCAGAAGCGCCCAGATCGACCGCCTGCTGCGCTCGGGCGAGCGCGGCGGTCATAGCAAGGAGCCTCCTAAGTAGGGGACTGGCACCCCGAGTATGCGCCCGATGGGGCACGAAGGGACACGGCCGTCGAAGGTCGCGGGGACGCTCGCGGGGTCGCTCGTTGCGCTTCTTTCCGTGCCCCAATATTCGAGTGCACCGACTGGTTCGGTGGTACCGCTCAGCGCTCCGCCACCGTGTCAGCAAGGCCCACGCCATGACGGTGATCAACTCCGTCGAGCCGGTGCGAGTGGCGGCGATAGCCTCGCATGACGCGCGGCTCGTCTGGATCGGTGAGGACGATCGCGGCATCGAGCTGGAGATCGTCGCGCTAGACCGCGGCGACGAGGACGTCGTCATCCATGTGATGCCGACAGGGCTGCGGAGGTGAGCGGCATGGCCGGCCGCAAGGGGTACGTCCTCGGTGCCGACGTGGCCGACGACGAGGTGCTCCGTGACAGAAAGGGCCGCTTCGTCGACGAGGCCTACGTGGAGTCGGCGGTCGAGGACGCGGTCGGCAAGGCGCAAGCGCGGGCGGCCGTCGTTGTCGAAGTCCGCGGACTCCCCGCTGCTGCGGGTGCGTATCTCGTCCGAACTAGACGAGGCGGCCACCAGGGCCGCTGAGGCCGCCGGCGAGACCCGAGCAGAGTGGGTACGCCGGACGCTTACCCGCGCGGTCCGCCGCGCCAGATGACCGTCGCTCGAGCGCTATCGCGCGTTCGCTCCGACCGGCCGCGGCGACGCCGACTCGCCCGGTGCTCGCACGAGACCACGCCGATGGTGCGTCGTATTGGGCGACCGGTTGGCGGCATAAGCGGACGCCGGCCGAGCGGGTAGCGACGCACCTGCCCCTTTTCAGCGGGCTCGACGACATCAAGAACGGCCCTTTCGTTTCCTGATGGCAAGCGTGTCGTGTTCGCGTGACGGACATGAGTGCCCCGCGTTCACTCCCAGATCCGTCGCCATGTCCTTGGCAGTGCGCCTCGCGGCCCGCAGGCAGGGCACTCGGGATCTGCGGCTGACGGCTGCGGCCCCTGAAGGCGTCCGCCCGGCCGGAGGAGCTGCGCCCGGGCGATCATCGGAGCGCCTAGAGGCCGGTGCTGGGCCCGGATCGCGGTCGCGGCGAGCAGGACGCCGGAGAGGGCGGAGACGAACCCGACCGAGAAGGTGGCGGGCCCCTCGTGCCGGAGGGCGGGTAGGACCGTGGCGTCGAGCTCGCCGCAGCCGGGGGCGGATGCCCAAGTGAGGAGCTCCCCGACGGTCTGGCCGGCTTGGACGGCCAGCTCTTCGAGCTCGTCCGCCTTGGCGGCGAGCACCCTGGCCTTGACGTCCCGGTCCGGTTCCACCGGTTCGGGCGGGTTGCCGCAGCGCAGGCAGGGACCGGGCTGGCCGAACGTGTTGGTCTGGACTCGCAGGTTAAAGGTGCTGCCGGCGAGTGCGATCCGCGGAACGAGCTGGTTGATCGCTTCGCGGGCGCGGTTGGTGTCAACGACGCTGACGAGGGCGGGGACAGGGGTGTTGCGGAACGCCCGCTCGGCGCGCTCGGGTATGACCAGCAAGGCCGCGTGGGGCTGGCCGAGGTCGCGGGTGACGTCGTTGGCGATGTCGGCCTTGAGCTGGCCGAGGTGGTCGCGGACGAACAGCAGGCAGCGGTTGAGATTGGTGAGGTCGATGTGGTCGTAGTCGGCGGCGCGGAGGGTTCCCGTGGCGCCGGGGTGGGTGAGGGTGGTGAGGGCGAAAGCGTTGCCGACGGCGCCCATGCCGGCGAGGACCAGGTCGTCGAGGCGGAGGTCGGCGCGGCTGGGGCCGGCGGAGGGCGTGGCGTCGGTGAGATTGCTGAGCTGGAGGGTCCAGGCGTCGTGCCAGACGCTGCTGTGGCCGGGCTCGGAGAGTCGGGCCTGGCGGAACAGGGCGGCCGCGGCGTGGCAGGCGCCGATGAGCGAGCCGATGAACAGGGTCGGCTCGTCGAGGCCGAGGTGAGGGGCTTCGCCTGGGGTGCGGACGCCGCCGGCCCAGTTGTCTGCGATGACCTCGAGGCCTGCGGCCGACCTGCCGGGCCCGACGCGGACGGTGATCGCGTCCAGCGGTGCGATGTCGGAAAGGACGGCCGGAACGCCGCCGACCGCGGCGGAGCGGGCGACGAGGGCGGGCCCGAAAGCTGCGCCGACTGCGACGCCCGGCAGGGCGATGACGGCGGTGGTGTCGCCGGTGACGATCGTGAGCGTCGAGGCGTGCCCGAGGCCGCGGCTGACGAGGTCGCACAGCAGCCATGTTGCGGCCTGCCATGCGGGCGAGGCCGAGGCTGACGTCTCGAGGACGACGGCGACCGGGGGCTGCTTACCGGGCGGGAGCAGCGTTCCGTTCAGCGTCGACGCGTGACGCGCGCCCAGATCGTCGCCCACGGTCCCCACCTCCTCCGGCCTCGCGAAGAACTCGTGCCGGGCTGCCCAGCGGCGGCATTGACCCGAGTCGGGCGGGTGTCGATGGTGGCGGGGATGACGCGGATGAACGCCTCGGCGTCGGCCTGGCTGAGCTGACGCCAGCCGTAGCCGTCGTGGACGTGGACGGTGCCGTCGGCGGCGGACGGGTCGCCGGCGGCGTGCCAGGGCAGGACGATCGAGACGGCGCCGGCCTTGCGGCTGTAGGCGCTCTCGTCGTCGGTGGGGCTGTGGCGGGTGTCGTGCCCGGGGTGGGTGTGGACCTGGGCGAGGCGGACGAGGCCATGGCGGCGCAGGTGCGCGCCGGCGCGGGACATCTCCTCGGCGCTGACGGTGAAGTGCCCGGCGCTCTGCACGGCGTACGGGACGGAGACGGTCGTGACGATCCCTATGGCGGGGCTGGTGCCGTCGCCGGTGCGGACGCCGTCGAGGTAGGCGACGCGCTCCACACCGGGGGGACTCGTGGCGAGCATCGCGAGCATCTGCTTCCAGGTGGCGTCAGTGAGGGTCAGCACCGGAGGGTCCCTGGTAGTACGGCGCGGTCAGCACGTGACGCAGCCGGGTGAGGGTCGCGGCGACGGTGTGCCTGCCCTGCTGCCAGCGCTGGCCGGGCTGCGGGCTGTGGCCGGTGAAGTAGTAGTCGCGGCTGTGGCTGAAGCAGACGAGCTGCCCGGGGCGGGTCCCGTTCTCGAACGGGTAGGCGTGGTGCAGCGCGAACTCGAACGGTGGCGCCCCCTCGAACCGCGGCCACCAGATACTGGTGCTGGTCGGCTGCTGCCCGTACGGGTCAGGCAGGACGAACAGGACGCGCGGCGGCTCGATGTCGTAGGTGGAGAACTCGAGGTCGACGACGTAGGGGTCGGCCTGCCCGTCGGCGCGGACGCCGAGGGCGTCGACGCGCAGCTGCACGTCGCCGATCCACGTGGTGCTCCACCCCCACTCGGACAGCCGCGGGGCCAGCACCTGAAGGTGTGCTTCCGCGGCTGCCCGGGCGAGGGCGTGCGCAGGGATCACTGCCGACGTCACAGGGTGGCGCCGCCGGTCGGGCCGGAGATCAACCAGGCGAGGACGCCGCCGTGCGCGAGATACGCCGCGACGGTGTCGTGCGCGCCGGCGGTGATCGGCGTGCCGGTCCCGTCGCCCTTGATCTGGTCGCCCTCGGCGGGGGTCCGCTTCACGGCCGCGTACGCGTCTTCGATGGCGTCGGCGAGGCTGGAGCCGCGCTTGACCGTGAAGGTGCCAGACGCGCCGTCGTCCTCGTCGTGGACGGTGAACGTGACGTCCTTGCCGTGGTCGGGGTTGTCGGCCTTGCCGGTAGCGGTGATGTTCATGCCGGTAGTGCTCCTCTGCTCGGCGGCTCCCGGAGCGGGTTGACCGCTGTGTCCACCCGGAAAGGCCGGGCTCGACTCCTAGGGTAGCATCACGAGTATCACCCATACGGTGAAGACCTGTTAACGAACATGTGAACAGCGTGTCAGCGAGAGGAATGGCCGCCGGGCCGCTAGCGTCCATGCCAGTAGACACGTCATCAGCCCACGGGTGATGGAGACCGGACAGCGTGGATCGGGAGTACCTGGACGTGGCCTTGAGCCGTCTCGTCGAGGACGACGCATACCGGCCGGAGGGCTGGAGCCATGCTGAGGCGAAGGAATACCGCCGCCTCGACTACTGCGCACGGGCGGCGAAGATTCAAACGGATCTTCGGAACCTGCGCATGCTGCGGGTCGAGCCGCACGGCGACGACCCCGCCAAGGCGCGGGCCACGTTGAGCTCGGGCCGCGTGATCGGACTGAACTTCAAGAGCGTCGAGGGCCCTGTGGTCTTCGAGCTCCTTTCCCCCGAGACGGAAACGCCGTGAAGACCACCTCTGCGCACGACCCGCTGCCGATCGACCAAGACCCGGTTGGGAAGCTGCTCGCCGACGAGCTCGAGGCCCGTGGCTGGTCGCAGGGTGACTTCGCGGTGATCCTCGGACGACCGACCCAGTTCGTCTCTGAGATCATCAACGGCAAGAAGGAGATCACGCGCGAGTCGGCTGCCCAAATCGCGGCGGCGCTCGACACCAGCGCTGAGCTGTGGCTCAACCTGCAGGACCAGTTTCTGCTGGCAGAGCAGGCGAAGGACGCAGGGACGCAGACCCGCCTTAGCGAGGTCCGCACCCGAGCCTTGATCAGCAAGCACGCCCCCGTCGAACTGCTCCGCAAGCGCGGCATCCTCACCGCCACCAACCTGCATGACCTCGCGAAGCAGGTCATGGAGCTGTACGAGCTCGCTTCCCTCGAAGACCAGCCGGCGTTTCTGGCCGTGGCCCGCCGCGCGAACAAGCACGAGGACCTCAGCCTCCTGCAGACCACCTGGTTCGCCTGTGTCCGCAGGCAGGCGCGACGGCAACCGCCGGTAGAGCCCTACAGCGACAAGAAGCTCAGGGGCTTGGCCCGGAGCCTGTCGCAGACCCTGCACACGTCGGAGGACTTCGAGGGACTTCCGGATCGATTCCGGGAGGCCGGCGTGCGTCTGGTCTTCGTCGAGGCCTTTCCATCAGCCAAGATCGACGGCGGAGCCATGTACGTCGACGGCTATCCGGTGATCGGCCTGTCCGGGCGAGGCAAGCGCCTGGACAAGGTCTTGTTCACGCTGCTGCACGAGATCGGTCACATCCTGAAGGGGCACGTCGACGAACAGCACTACATCGTCGAGGAAATCGTCGACCCGCGCGTTGGGCACGGCGTTGAGGAGTCGGAGGCTGACGACGTAGCTGGGGAACTGCTGTTTCGGTCCGCGTTCCCGAAGGTCCCAGCCAGGATTGGCGGACCGTGGGTCGACCAAGTCGCCAACCAACTCGGCGTCGCCCGCATTGTCGTCATCGGCCATCTGCAGTACAAGGGCCGACTGGATTGGCGAACCACACTGGCGAAGAACGCACCTGTGGTTGGCAGCGCACTGGAGACGTGGAAGTAGCACTGTTGACTGTGGCACGCCCGCCCTGGCGACCGATGACGTGCAGTAGCGACGCTGTGACGTTGTCGGCGAAGTCGGAAGGGTGCAGGCGCTCTGACCTTCGCCTTACCGACTTCGCGTAGAACCAGCCGTCCCGACGTCCATGCGGCCCACCGCCGGCTCATGAGGTAGCGACAGTTCTCCGGCATCCGCTCATCGGCAGAAGCGCGACGCGCGTCCGAGGCGTGCGTTGTCAGCGGCGTGGTCGGTTGCCTCCCCCGCCTGTATACGTGAAGATCTAAACATGACCGATATGCCAGCAGATAGCACTCGCGGCGACGACGCCGGCCTCGCACCAGCCGTCTATGCGGCCGTCGCCGCCCGCAGGGCGCAGTTCGACAACCTCCTGTGGCAGGTCCCAGCGGTGAGCCTCACGGCTCAAGCCTTCCTCTTCACCATCGCCCTTGATTCCGGAAGCAGACGGCTGGCGAGGGCAGTGGCCTGCCTCCTGTCGCTCGTCGCTACGTTTCTTACGGTTCAGATCTTGACTCGGCATCGGCAAGCGGAGATTACAGACGCGCACTGGTTAGCCGAGTTCGAGAGCGCGAACGGACTTTCGCCGCAAGCCCATGGTCCTGACTGGCGCCGACGTCGCAACGCGACTCCGGCCGACGCGTGGGTCTTCAGTCCGCTTGCGCGCCTGCCCGGCTTCAAGACTTGGGCTTTGGGCCTTTCGATATTCGGCGTTGCGGCGCTTGTCATTCTAATCATTACAGTGGCCGCACCCCAGCTTCTAGAAGCGCGTTGACAGCGGCGTTGTCGCTTGCATCCGCAATGCCCGTGGTCCACAGCGACCACGCCCTGGCAGTCCGAGCAAGATCATCCGCGGGGTCCTGACACACGCGGGGCTGCAGGGCTCGATGGAGCGCGTCGCCTGGGCCGGTAACAACGCCGCCATGGAGTCCTGGCAGGCGCTGCTGCAGAAGGACGTCCTGAACCGCCACCGCTGGCGCACCAGCGACGACCTCCATACGGCCGTCGTGTTCTCGATCGAGTAGACCTAAACCGCCGCCGCCAGCGAGACCCTGGCCAAGGTCACCCCGTCGACGCGAGGAATCGGTGGATCAATGCAACGACGTTGTGACACCATTCCTGCGTGATGATAGGCAACCAGCGGAATGCAACGCCGCAGCGACCTGATCTCTTCGAGGCGGCCAGGCGAGTCAGCCTCGCCATGCTGGACGTGCTCCACGGACTCCACGACTCTGGTCATCGCTTCGAGATGCACCAGAGCTATCCGATTGTGGATCCGGAAGCACCAGGCGACAGTCCCTTCACTTGGGTCAAGACTGCCAGCGGCCCCCCGAACTACGGCAGCGTGTTTAGCCTGGACACCTCGTGGACGGCCAAGGTGGCCTACCGAGACCTTGACGGCTTCGACCAGTTCCTCGCTCTTGTACACGCGGACGATCAGGTCACCCGATTTCTCGGTGGCCCACGACTTGACGACGAGATGGGCCAGCGCTTCGTCGTATTTGGCGCCGCACAATTGCCTGAAAACATGGCAGAGCGGCACCTGCACCAACACGGCTGGAATGCGCCAGACACCAACGACCTGGTTGACGTCTACTGCGAGCTGGAGCACTTCTGGCTCCACCACGGCGCCCTCGCGTCTGAGCTGCTCGTTCCGATTCTCGGAGTGTCATTCGACGACGACCTCATCGACCTGCCGAATGGGTGGCGGATCGAACGGATGAGCACCGAGACACAAAGAGCTCGATGGCCGGTAACGACTCAGGCCTTACAGCACGCCGCGGCGCTTCGCGCGGCCACCCACACCCTCGTGATACCAGGAATGACCGTTGGCTGTGAGTTCTCGTTCCCAGGCTTTGTAAATCCGTTAGACGGCCAGTATCCGATCGAGCAGATCGACGAGTTCTTCCAAGCCCTCGCAGCCGCCACATCCGGACACAGCGGTTACGGACACTTCGTCTTCCGCCCGCATGGTTGGGCCAACGGGTACATCGCGGACCTGCCCGTACTGCTCCCTGGCCCGGTGATTCCTCGGTATCCGAAGCGCCTCGAGCACGTGACAGAGCAACCGCAAAGCCAACTCACGTCCCAGGACACGAAATACCTACGGGCTCACGTGAGCGGCAGCAGCGACGCCAAGCTCCCGTCTCGCGTGCGACTAGCGGCCCGCCGTCTCGTCACCGCCACGCGTCGGGACGACACGGATGACAGCGTCGTCGACTTATGCGTTGCCCTGGAAGCCCTCGTCGGCGACAGAGGACCCGGCGAAACGACCTACAAGGTCGCCATGCGAACGGCAGCCCTGCTAGCTGACGAATGGAAGCCCGATTTCACGCGGATGGTCGTGACCCGGGCTTACTCTTACCGCTCAGACGTAGTGCATGGTCGCGCGCCCAGCAAGTACGCGGCGACGGATCTCGACGGCACGCCTCAGTCGACCCTTGAACTCGTCGAGTTCGTGGCGCGACAGTTGCTCAGCCGTTTCCTCCAGGACCTCTCGCTGACCGCGGAAGTCGCCGACGAGCGCATGATCCAGAGTCTGCGCGACGCCCCGTTACCACCTGCGGCCGCTGCGGACGAAACTGCCGACGCTCACCCAGACCTTTGATTAGCTCGGTCCACCTTGGGCGTCCGCCTCGATAGGACGTGAAGGTCTTTGAGTTGCAGCCTTGCTCGCGCCGACGGTCCGTTGTCGTCATCCACGTGTGGTCTCGCCACGCGCGGGCGAACCGCTTCAGTGCTCAACGTCCCGGCCCGGCGTCGGCCTGGGTCCGCGCGCTCGGCGGCGGCAGCGGCCGCAAGACCGACGACACCGATGCGCACGCGGTTGCCGTCGCCGGGCTGCGCGGCAAGGACCTGGAGCTGGTGCAACCCGACGATCACGTCATCGTGCTCAAGTTGATGGCGGACCGGCGGCAACAGCTCGTCGAGCAGCGCCGGCACGGACGTTGCGGTCACAACAGTTCCCCGTGACCGAGTGGTCCCGGTCGAAGAATCAATTCGAGTCGTACACACTTGTCTCTCGCCGAGACGGCGACAACGCCTGTTGTCGCGAGGGCATCTGGCGTCGCCTGATCGCCCCCTGACGCGCGGCCTGCCGACTGACGCCGAGGGCCGCCCCGATCTCCCCCACCCGACGTCGGCGGCGGACAGCCGGTCGACCTCGTCGGCGATGGCCCGATCGAGTTCCTGCCGGCGGGCGACCAGCGTCCGGAGCAGCTCAGGGCGTCCGAGGGCGCGCATCGCCGTGAGCGACGACCCGACCAGCGCGGCCGCCTCGCGCCGACGTCGTCGCTCACGCTTGCCCATCGGCTGCCGCCCGCACGTCGGGCAGCGGCGTCGACTGCACCAACCGGCTCATCGCCTCGGCTATCGCGAGGTCGCGGTCCTCGGTGGCGTGCTGGTAGATCAACGCAGCCCGCTGGCTGGAGTGGCCCATCCGTCGCATCAGCTCGCGCGTCGTCGCGCCGCTCACCGCGGCCATCGTCGCGGCGAGATGCCGCAGGTCGTGGAAGTGGTACGCCGGCACCCCGGACTCCTTGATCGCGCGCCGCCACCAGATGTGGAAGTTCGCCCGATCCAGCGACGCGCCGTTCGCCTTGGTGAACAGCAGTGCGGTCGGCTCCGGTCCCACGAACGACGCCAGGTGCCCCTCGATCTCCGGCCACAGGTGCGGGGGGATCGCGACGGTGCGGCGTCCCGCCGCCGACTTCGGTGGACCGATGTGCCGGTGCGCGGCCGTCGGCCTGCACCATTGCCTCCACGACGTGCAGCACCCCATGCAGCCGGTCGATCCGCTGGCGAGTGAGCGCGGCCAGCTCGCCCCAGCGCAGCCCCGACCACGCGCCGAGCAGGACGAGCAGCCGGTAGCGCGGCTGGATGGCGGCCGCGATCAGCTCGACCTCGGCGAGCGACGGCGGCTTGCGTTCCGCTGACCGCTCGATCCCTGCTCCCTTGAGCCGGCACGGGTTGCGCGGGATCAGCTCGTCCTCGACGGCCGTGTTCAGGATGGCTTTCAGCAACCGGTAGGCCTTCGCGGTCGTCACCTGGCCGACGCCGTGCGCGCGCAGCGAGGCGTGCCATGTCCGTACCGCGGCGCTCGTGATCCCGTTGATCGGCGTCGCGCCGAAGGCGGGGTAGATGTGACGGTCGAGCAGGCCGGTGTAGATCTCCCTGGTTCGGGGTTGCAGCTCGACCGGGCGCTCGTCCAGCCACCGCGGGGCGTAGCCGTCGAGCCGGATGTCGCCGGCATCCGGGTCGAACGATGTACCGCGAAGCAACTCCGTCTCCACCGCGGCGAGGAACTGCTCTGCCTCGGCGAGCGTGGCGAACGTGCTCGGCGCGGAGCGCAGTCGCCCGTCGCCGAGGCTATAGCGGGCCTGGTATCGCCCGGACGACAGGCGGCGGATGCGTCCGAACCGGCGGCGATTCCTGCTCATGGCCGAAAGCTGGCTATGTGGCGTCCCCGCCGACGTACCCGCGAGCATCTCCAGGCCGAGACGGGGACGCTCGTGGGGACGCGGACGTGCGTGCACGAAGACGCACAGAGGGGCACGCGGGGGGGAGGGTCCCATGGGGACGGCAGCCGGCGGTCGACGCCTCGGGGCTTTGACCAGCCACTTCGGGGAGAGCGGGCGACGGGAATCGAACCCGCATGGCCAGCTTGGAAGGCTGGGGCTCTGCCATTGAGCTACACCCGCGCGCGGTGAGCGCGTGGTCAAGGGTAGCGCCTGGCGAGCCCGCGAGCGGCCCGCCGACCGGCGGGCGGGCGCTCCTCTAGACTCGGGGGCGCGGCCGCGGGGCGTAGCGTAGTGGCTAGCGCGCCTGCTTTGGGTGCAGGAGATCGGGAGTTCGAGTCTCCCCGCCCCGACCAGCCGATCCGCGGCCGGCGGCCACCGGTCCGCAGCCGGTCGGCCACCGCCCTGGGGCGCCGCGATCCGGCCCGGTAGCCTCGGGCTTGCCGCACGTCCTCGTACCGAGCCCCGCCAGCCACGCAGAAGGTGCCGTCAACCGTGAAGACTGCCGTCGAGAGCGTCTCGCCGACCAGGGTGAAGCTGACCGTCGAAGTGCCCTTCGACGAGCTCAAGCCGAGCCTCGACGTCGCGTACAAGAAGATCGCCGGGCAGGTGCGCATCGCGGGCTTCCGGCCGGGCAAGGTGCCGCCGCCGATCATCGACCAGCGGGTCGGGCGCGGGTACGTGCTCGAGGAGGCGGTCAACGACGCCATCCCGCGCTTCTACGGCGACGCCGTGCGCGACAACGACGTCAAGGTCGTCGGGCAGCCGCAGGTCGACGTCACCGAGTTCGCCGACGGCGCGCAGCTGGTCTTCACCGCCGAGGTGGACGTCCGGCCCCAGATCGAACTGCCCGACTACGCCGGGCTGCCGGTCACGGTGGACGACGCGACGGTGACCGACGAGCAGGTCCAGCAGCAGCTCGACGCGCTGCGCGAGCGCTTCGCGACGCTGGCCGGCGTCGACCGGCCGGCCGGGACCGGCGACTACGTCACGATGGACCTCGACGCCTCGATCGACGGTGAGCCGTTCCCCGGCGCCAGCGCCAAGGGGATGTCGTACGAGGTCGGCAGCGGCGCGCTGGTGGAGGGCCTGGACGACGCGCTGCCCGGGCTCTCGGCGGGGGAGAGCCGCACGTTCCCCACCACGCTGGTCGCCGGCGAGCGGGCCAGCCAGACCGCCGACGTCACGGTCACCGTCAACTCGGTCAAGAGCAAGGAGCTGCCCGAGCTCGACGACGAGTTCGCCCACCTGGCGAGCGAGTTCGACACCCTGGACGAGCTGCGGGCCGACATCCGCGACCGGATGGGCCGGGTCCGGCTGCTCGAGCAGGGCAGCCAGGCCCGCGACCGGGCCCTCGATGCGCTCATGGAGCGCACCGACGTGCCGGTGCCCGAGAGCCTTGCCGAGGCCGAGCTGGCCTGGCGCCGCGAGAGCATGGATCAGCAGCTGTCCGGCATCGGGATGTCCCTCGACGACTACCTCGCCACGGAGGGCAAGAGCCGCGAGACGTTCGAGACCGAGCTCGCCACCGGCGCCCGCGACGCGGTCAAGGCGCAGTTCATCCTCGACGCGATCGCCACCAAGGAGGAGCTGGACGTCAACGAGGCCGAGCTGACCGAGCACATCGTCCGCCGGGCGCAGCGCTCGGGCATGGCGCCGCAGGAGTTCGCCAACTCGCTCGCCTCCTCCGGCCAGCTCGGGGCGCTGCTCGCCGAGGTGCTGCGCGGCAAGGCGCTCGCCCTCGTCCTCGAGCAGGCCGTGATCACCGACGCCTCCGGCAACCCGGTCGACCTGTCCAAGCTCGAGGCCAGCGACGTCGAGCCGGGGGCCACGGACGACGGGGACGCCGAGGACGACGGGGACGCCGAGGACCACGCGGACGTCGAGGACCACGCGGACCACGGGCACGATCACAGCCACGACCACGAGCCCGCCTGAGCCCGTCCGGCTCGACCGGCACTGCTCCGGCCGGGTGCGCCCATAGCGAAATCCACCGGTTCGGGCGTGGGGCCGGATGGTCCTGTCGGACCGTCGAGTTAGGGTCGACAGGACGGGTGGCGCCCCGCCGGCCGGTCGTCCTCGGACGGCGTGGCCGGCCGGTACCCTCCCCGCTCGCCGCCCAGATCCTCCGGGAGAGACACCATGACCGCAGGCCCGTCCGCCCGCTACATCATCCCCAACGTCGTCGAGCAGACGAGCAGGGGCGATCGCGGCTGGGACATCTTCAGCTACCTGCTGAAGGAGCGCATCATCTTCCTCGGCACGCCGATCGACGACGACGTGAGCAACGTGGTCATGGCCCAGCTGCTGCACCTCGAGTCGCAGGACCCGGACCGTGACATCAACATCTACATCAACTCGCCCGGCGGCTCGATGACCGGGCTGACGGCCATCTACGACACCATGCAGTTCATCCGGCCGGACGTGTCGACGATCTGCATGGGGCAGGCGGCCTCGGCGGCGGCCGTGATCCTGGCGGCAGGGTCCAAGGGCAAGCGCTACGCGCTGGCCCATTCGCGGGTCCTCATCCACCAGCCCTACACCGAGGGCGGCGGGCAGGTCAGCGACATCGAGATCCAGGCTCGCGAGGTGCTTCGCCTGCGCACCCAGCTCGAGGAGCTGCTGGCCCACCACACCGGCCGGGCCCTTGATCAGGTGCGCAGCGACATCGAGCGCGACAAGATCCTCACGGCCGACGAGGCCCTCGAGTACGGCATCATCGACGAGGTGATCAGCACCCGGAAGGTCTCCGGCCTGGCGGCGCGCTGACGGCCTGAGATCGCGGCGCGCCACCTGGCGGGGCGACCGGCACGCCGGTCCACCCCGTGATTGGGTCCACATGGGCGCCTTGAGGCAGTACCGTCGTACCTGGGCCGGCCTTGCGGACGACGGGTCCAATCCAGCGGCAGGCGAGAAGGATGGGGTCAGGCGTGGCACGCATCGGCGACGGTGGTGACCTGCTCAAATGCTCGTTCTGCGGCAAGAGCCAGAAGCAGGTCAAGAAGCTCATCGCGGGCCCCGGCGTCTACATCTGCGACGAGTGCATCGACCTGTGCAACGAGATCATCGAGGAGGAGCTCTCCGAGTCTGCCGAGCTCAAGTGGGACGAGCTGCCCAAGCCTCGGGAGATCTACGAGTTCCTCGACCAGTACGTCATCGGCCAGGACGCGGCCAAGAAGACCCTGTCGGTCGCCGTCTACAACCACTACAAGCGGGTGCAGGCCGGCGGCACTGAGAAGGACTCCGTCGAGCTGGCCAAGTCCAACATCCTGCTGCTCGGCCCCACCGGCTCCGGCAAGACGCTGCTCGCCCAGACCCTCGCCAAGATGCTCAACGTCCCGTTCGCCATCGCCGACGCGACGGCGCTCACCGAGGCCGGCTACGTCGGCGAGGACGTCGAGAACATCCTGCTCAAGCTGATCCAGGCCGCCGACTACGACGTCAAGAAGGCCGAGACCGGCATCATCTACATCGACGAGGTCGACAAGATCGCCCGCAAGAGCGAGAACCCGTCGATCACCCGCGACGTGTCCGGCGAGGGCGTCCAGCAGGCCCTGCTCAAGATCCTCGAGGGCACCACGGCGAGCGTGCCGCCGCAGGGCGGCCGCAAGCACCCCCACCAGGAGTTCATCCAGATCGACACCACCAACGTGCTGTTCATCTGCGGTGGGGCGTTCGCCGGCCTCGACAAGATCATCGAAGGTCGCATCGGCAAGAAGTCGATCGGCTTCGGCGCCGTGCTGCACTCCAAGAACGAGATCGACCCGGGCGACGTGTTCTCCGAGGTCATGCCGGAGGATCTGCTCAAGTACGGCATGATCCCCGAGTTCGTCGGACGGCTGCCGGTCATCACGAGCGTCCACAACCTCGACCGCAGCGCGCTCATCCGCATCCTGACCGAGCCCAAGAACGCGCTCGTCCGGCAGTACCGCCGCCTGTTCGAGCTCGACGGCGTCGAGCTGGAGTTCACCGACGACGCGCTCGACGCGATGGCCGACCAGGCCACCCTGCGCGGCACCGGCGCCCGCGGCCTGCGGGCGATCATGGAAGAGGTGCTGCTCTCGGTGATGTACGACATCCCGAGCCGCAAGGACGTCGCCCGCGTCGTGATCAGCGGCCAGGTCGTCCTCGAGCACGTCAACCCGACGCTGGTGCCGCGCGAGGCCCCCAAGCGGGAGCGCCGCGAGAAGAGCGCCTGAGCTCCCATCCCTGGTCGGTCCTTCCGTCCTGACCGGCGCCGCGCGGCCCATGGTGCGCTGCAGGTTCCGTCGTACGAGCCAAATCTCCTTTGCCGGTTGATGACCGTTCGCGGCTTCTTGGGTGCGTGAACCAAGGACTACCGTCTGGTCCATCGTGCGGGGAAATCACCCGCCTCGGGGCTTAGGAGCGTCCTATGCGCATTCCTCCTGTCCGGCGCACCCTCGCTGCGCTGGCCATCGCCGCTACCGGGCTCGGCGGCGCGCTGGCGTCGACGCCCGCGGTCGCGACCGCCGTCTCGCACGGGCCGGTCGCGTCGCACCACGTCGGCACGCGGGTCGACCACCACTGGAACAGCACGAGCAGCAACTGGGCCGGCTACGCCGTCGGCGCCGCCGGTACCCGCTACACGAGCGTGTCGGCCAGCTGGGTGCAGCCGGCCGTCTCCTGCACCTCGACCAACACGTGGTCGAGCTTCTGGGTCGGCCTCGACGGCTACAACAGCGGCAGCGTCGAGCAGACCGGCACCGAGGCCGACTGCAGCGGCGGCCGGGCGGTCTACTCGTCCTGGTACGAGATGTATCCGAAGTTCCCGGTGAACTACAGCAACACGGTCGCGCCCGGCGACCACTTCACCGCATCGGTGACGACGAACGGCAGCGGTAGCTTCACCCTCAAGCTGAGCGACACGACGCGGGGCTGGTCGCACACGACCACCGCCACCTACAACAGCGCCGCGCTGTCGTCGGCCGAGGTCATCGCCGAGGCGCCGTCGAGCAGCAGCGGCGTGCTGCCGCTGTCGAACTTCGGCACCGTCAGCTTCTCCGGCTCGACCGCCAACGGCACGCTGTTCGGCAGCCTGGCCGGCCGCGATGCCATCACGATGGCGTCCGGCAGCACCACGAAGGCGACGCCGTCGAGCATCAGCGGCGGCAGCTTCTCGGTGACCTGGCACCACATCTGATAGCGAGAGCACGGTAGGGCGGGCGTCGCGGCGACACGCGGCGCCCGCTTCCCTCTCCCCAGCGGGGCCATTGGTCACTATCGTTCCGCCCTGCGGGCCGCCATGCTGGCCGGCCCGGCAGACGGAAGGGGTGCAGATGCGTCTCCGTACGACTCGCATGGCGCTGCTCGGGGCTCTCGCCGCCGGGGCAGCCGCAATCTCCCTGTCCATTCCCGGCGTCGCAGCGGCGACTGGCCCCTCGCCGCACGGCGTCAGCTGGGCCGGGCCGGTCCACCGGCTCACCCACGGCCTTGCCCACAGCACGAGCAGCAACTGGGCGGGCTACGCCGTCACCGGCGGGCGCTACACCAGCGTCTCGGCCTCGTGGACGCAGCCCGCGGTCTCGTGCACGGCGACCAACACCTGGTCGAGCTTCTGGGTCGGCCTCGACGGCGACGGCAGCGGCACCGTGGAGCAGACCGGCACCGAGGCCGACTGCAGCAGCGGTCGGGCGGTCTACTCGTCCTGGTACGAGATGTACCCGAAGTTCCCGAAGAACTTCAGCGACACGGTGGCGCCGGGCGACAACTTCACCGCGTCGGTGACGACGAACGGCTCTGGCAGCTTCACGCTGACGATCAGCAACACCACGCGGGGCTGGTCGCACACCATCAGCGCCAAGCTGACGTCGGCCAAGCTCGCCTCCGCCGAGGTCATCGCCGAGGCGCCGTCGAGCAGCGGCGGCGTGCTGCCGCTGTCGAACTTCGGCACGGTCAGCTTCAGCGGCGCGACCGCCAACGGCACGGCGTTCGGCAGCCTGTCCGGCCTCGACCGCATCGACATGGTCTCGGGCAGCACGACCAAGGCCTCGACCGGCGCGATCTCGGGCGGCAGCTTCTCGGTGACCTGGAAGCACTCCTGATCGCATGACCCGCGGGGCGGGCGCTGCTTCGGCGGTGCCCGCCCCGTCGCGCGAGGCCTGGGGATATTCGCGGGGGAACGTCGGCCTGGCTTCGTACACTGACGCCCATGACCGACGCCCATCTCGCCGACCCCCCCGCGCTGCGGGGCCGTGACCTGCCGTCGACCTATTCGCCGGCCGATGTCGAGGGGCGCCTGTACGAGCAGTGGGTAGCCCGCGGCTACTTCCGGGCCGATGCGTCGAGCGGCCGGCCGCCGTTCAGCATCGTCATCCCGCCGCCCAACGTCACCGGCAGCCTCCACATGGGGCACGCGCTCGACCACGCCCTGATGGACGCGCTCACCAGGCGCCGGCGGATGCAGGGGTACGAGGCGCTCTGGCTGCCGGGCATGGACCACGCCGGCATCGCCACGCAGAACGTCGTCGAGCGCGAGCTGGCCAAGGAGGGCAAGAGCCGCCACGACCTCGGCCGCGCCGCGTTCGTCTCCCGGGTGTGGGAGTGGCGCCGCGAGTACGGCGGTCGCATCCTCGACCAGATGCGCCGGCTCGGCGACGGGGTCGACTGGTCGCGCGAGCGCTTCACGATGGACGAGGGACTGTCCCGCGCCGTCCTCACCATCTTCAAGCGGCTGCACGATGACGGCCTCATCTACCGCGCCGAGCGCATCATCAACTGGTGCCCGCGCTGCCTGACCGCGCTGTCCGACATCGAGGTCGAGCACCACGACGACGAGGGCGAGCTGGTCTCCATCTCCTACGGGCCGATCACCGTCGCCACCACGCGCGTCGAGACGATGCTCGGCGACACGGCGGTGGCCGTCCACCCCGACGACGAGCGCTACCGGCACCTCGTGGGCACCGAGCTCGAGCTGCCACTCGTCGGCCGCAAGATCCGGGTGATCGCCGACGGGCACGTCGACCCCGCCTTCGGCAGCGGGGCGGTCAAGGTGACCCCCGCGCACGACCCGAACGACTTCGACATCGGTCAGCGGCACGACCTCGAGTCGGTCACGGTGCTCGACGAGCGCGGCGTCATCACGCTGCCCGGCCCGTGGCAGGGGCTCGACCGGTTCGAGGCGCGCGACACCATCAAGCAGATGCTCCGCGAGGAGGGCCGCGTCGTCGCCGAGCGGCGGCCGTACGTGCACGCGGTCGGGCACTGCTCGCGTTGCGACACCGTGGTTGAGCCGAGGCTGTCCCTCCAGTGGTTCGTCAAGGTGGCGCCGCTCGCGGCCGCCGCGGGCGACGCCGTCCGGGCCGGTCGCACCCGCATCGAGCCGCCGGAGCTGGCCCAGCGCTACTTCGACTGGGTCGACAACATGCACGACTGGTGCATCAGCCGGCAGCTGTGGTGGGGTCACCGCATCCCGGTGTGGTACGGGCCCGATGGCCAGGTGCGAGTGCTCGGGCCCGACGACGAGCCGCCGTCGGCCGAGGCCGGCTGGCAGCAGGACGAGGACGTGCTCGACACCTGGTTCTCGAGCGCGCTCTGGCCGTTCTCGACGCTGGGCTGGCCGGAGGGCACCGCCGACCTCGCGCGCTTCTACCCGACCAGCGTCCTCGTCACCGGTTACGACATCCTGTTCTTCTGGGTCGCCCGGATGATGATGTTCGGCATCTACGCGATGTCCGATCGCCGCGATCCCCCGGCCGTGCCGTTCGACGTGGTGGCCCTGCACGGCCTGGTGCGCGACCGGCACGGCAAGAAGATGTCGAAGTCGCGTGGCAACGTCGTCGACCCGCTCGATCTCGTGAGCGACTACGGCGCCGACGCGCTGCGCTTCACCCTCGCCAAGGGGGCCAACCCGGGCGCCGACCTCGCGATCTCCGAGGAGTGGGTGCAGGGCAGTCGCAACTTCGTCACGAAGCTGTGGAACGCCGGCCGGTTCGCGCTGATGCGCGGCGCCACCGTCGAGGGGCCGCTGCCCGCCACCGAGCGGATGGCCGGCGCCGACCGGTGGATCCTCTCCCGGTTGTCGGCCGTCATCGTCGAGGTCGATGCGCTCTACGAGTCGTTCGAGTTCGGCAAGGTGGCCGACACGCTGTTCCACTTCGCGTGGGACGAGGTGTTCGACTGGTACGTCGAGCTGGCCAAGGCGCCGATCGACGGCGGCGGCGAGCCGGCCGCGGTCACCAGGCGGGTTCTCGGGCACGTGCTCGACGCGTTGCTGCGCCTGCTGCACCCGGTCATGCCGTTCGTCACCGAGGAGCTGTGGACGTCGCTCACCGGCGGCGAGAGCGTGGTGATCGCGAGCTGGCCGGTCGCCGACGAGAGCCATCGCGACCCGGCGGCGGAGGCCGAGCTGGCGCTGCTGCGCGGGCTCGTCACGGAGGTGCGCCGGTTCCGGGCCGAGCAGGGCGTCAAGCCGCGGCAGCGCCTCGCCGCCACGCTGCGGTTCGATGACCCGGGCGCCGAGGTGGCCGTGCCAGGGCAGCTGGCGCAGCTCGAGGCGCTCGCCGGGCTGGCCCCCGTCGAGGTGGGAGAGCCGCCGCCCGGCCGGCGGGTGGTGGTGGCGCCGGGCGTACGGGTCGGCATCGACCTCGCCGACGCCATCGACCCCGGCGCCGAGCGGGCCCGCCTCGCGAAGCTGGTGAGCGCGGCCGAGCGGGAGCGCGAGCAGGCGGCCGCCAAGCTCGCCAACCCCGCCTTCGTCGACAACGCGCCGCCGCACGTGGTGGGCAAGATCCGCGACCGGCTGGCGGCGGCGGAGGCCGAGCTGGCCCCGCTCAGGGCGCAGCTCGACGCCCTCCCGTCGTGACGCCGCCGGGGTCGGGGGGGCCGACGCGATCGGGAGGGGCGACGGGGTCGGGTCAGGCAGCGGGGTCGGGGGAGGCAGCGGGGTCGGGGGAGGCAGCGGGGGCGCGCTTCGCCCGGGCCGAGGCTGGCCTGGCCGAGCGTCTGCCGCAGCGGATGCTGCCCGACCTCACGCGCATCCGCGACCTCGTCGACGTGCTGGGCTCGCCGCAGCGCGCCTACCCGTCGATCCACGTGACCGGCACCAACGGCAAGACGAGCACCACCCGGATGATCGACGCGCTGCTGCGCGCCTTCGGCCTCCGCACGGGGCGCACCACGAGCCCGCACCTCGCTAGCGTCCGCGAGCGCATCTGCCTCGACGGGGTGCCGCTGTCGCCGGGGGCCTTCGCGCAGGTCTACGAGGAGGTGCGCCCGTTCGCCGAGCTGATCGACGCGCGGCACCCCGACCGGGTCACCTACCACGAGATCCTCACCGCGATGGCGTTCGCCGCCTTCGCCGACGCCCCGGTCGACGTCGCCGTCGTCGAGGTGGGCATGGGCGGCGCGTGGGACGCCACCAACGTCATCGACGCGAGCGTCGCGGTCGTGACCCCCATCGCGCTCGACCACACCCAGTGGCTCGGCGACACCGTGGAGGAGATCGCGGCCGAGAAGGCCGGCATCGTGAAGCCCGGGGCCGCGCTCGTCATCGCGCAGCAGTCGGTGGAGGCCGCCAGGGTGCTGCTCGAGCGCGCCGTCGAGACCGACGTGGCGGTGGCCCGCGAGGGCATGGAGTTCGGCGTGCTCTCGCGGCGGGTCGCGGTCGGAGGGCAGCTGCTGACCCTGCGCGGCCTCGGCGGCGACTACCCCGAGGTCTTCCTGCCGCTGCACGGCGCCCACCAGGCTGGCAACGCGGCGTGCGCGCTCGCGGCCGTCGAGGCGTTCTTCGGCGCGGCCGCCGCCGGCAGGGGCACGCTCGACCTCGAGCCGGTGCGCCTGGCCTTCGCGCAGGCCGACTCGCCAGGGCGCCTCGAGGTCGTCCGCACGTCGCCGACCGTCCTGCTCGACAGCGCGCACAACCCGGCGGGAGCCGCTGCCCTCGTCGCCGCCGTCGGCGAGGCGTTCGCCCTCACCAAGCTCGTCGGCGTGGTCGGGATGCTCGCCGACAAGGACGTACGGGGCTTCCTCGACGCGCTGGAGCCGCTGCTCGCCTCGGTGGTCGTCACGCAGAGCTCGTCGCCGCGGGCGATGCCGGCCGCCGAGCTCGGCGAGCTGGCGGAGCAGGCGTTCGGCGCCGACCGGGTCGAGGTGGTGAGCCGCCTCGACGACGCGATCGACCGCGCGACGGAGCTGGCCGAGCAGGAGGCGCTCGGCGGCGCGGGCGTGCTGGTCACCGGCTCGGTGGTCACCGTGGGCGAGGCTCGCACCCTGCTGCGCGGTGGGGCGCCGTGACCGCTGCCCCGCCGGCCGGGCGGCCCCGCGACCCGGCCCGCGGCCTGCGCGGCATCGGCGCGGCCATCCTCATCACCCACGCGATCGTCGTCGGCCTGTCGGTGCCGATCGTCACCCACCGGTCCGGTGGCGCGCCGGCCGTCGCGGTGGCCGGGCTCATCGTCATCGCGGTGGCCGACCTCGTCGTCGCGGGCCTCCTGCGCCGGGCCGAGCGCGCGGCCGTCGTCGCCGGCAGCGTCCTGCAGGCCGCGACCCTCGCCGCCGGCGCGCTGTCCGGCTTCCTGCTGTTCCTGGCGGTCCTCTTCAGCGGGCTGTGGATCGGTTGGCTGTCGATGCGCCGGTCGTACGCCGCGGCCATGGCCGCCCACGCGCGGGCGGGAGCCGTCGACGCGGGCGAGCGCCGGTAGGCTCCTCGATCGTGACGCAACGCACGCTCGTCCTGCTGAAGCCCGACGCGGTCCGGCGCGGCCTGATCGGTGACGTCGTCGGCCGGCTGGAGCGCAAGGGACTCGCCCTGGTGGCGATGGACCTGCGCACCGTCGACCGCGACACGGCCGCCCGCCACTACGCAGAGCACGCGGGCAAGCCGTTCTACGAGGCGCTGCTCGACTTCATCACCGGCGGCCCGATCGTCGCGGCCGTGGTCGAGGGCGACGAGGCGATCGCCGTCGTCAGGACCCTCGTCGGCGCCACCGACGGCCGGCAGGCGGCGCCGGGCACGATCCGGGGCGACCACTCGCTGTCCAACCGGGAGAACCTCGTGCATGCATCGGACGGCGCTGACGCGGCGACCAGGGAGATCGCGACCTTCTTCCCGGCGCTCCCGGTGCTCCCGGCCGCGCCCGGCGGCGACAACTGAGCGGGCGCTCCCGGCCCGGCGCACCGTGGCGGAAGGCGGGACATACCCACCCGAGAGGGGAACGATCCGCTCGTGCCATCACTCGTTGGGGTGACATTCACCTGTCAAGCCTTGCGTCGCGCTAACTAACTATGACCTAATCCGGCGGGCGGCGTGTCTGGTCACGCCGCCGTATCGGGAGGTCCCATGCGTATCTCGACCAAGTGGGTCGCGGGCGGCGCTGCCGCAGTGACCGCACTCGGTATGGCCCTGGGCACGGCGGGAGCGGCCAACGCCGCGCCGTCCCAGCAGGCGACGCTGTCGGGCAGCGTCCCCTCGTGGGCCACGTCCGCCGCCTTCAAGGGCGCTGCCGCCGGCAGCGACCATGTCGGCTTCCGGGTCTATCTGGGCTGGCGCGGCGGCGACGCCGCGGCGAACTACGCCCTGGCCGTCTCCACGCCCGGCAACGCCAACTACCGCCACTTCCTCTCGCCGTCGCAGTTCCGGGCGCAGTACGCGCCCACCCAGGCCGACGTCCAGTCGGTGCAGAACTGGCTGCACGGCGCGGGCTTCACCGTTGACTACACCCCGCAGAACAACCACTACGTCGCCGCCGAGGGCACCGTCGAGCAGGCCAGCGCGGCCTTCGGCGCCGGCTTCGGCATGTACGCGGTCGACGGCCAGACCCTGCGGGCGCCCGAGCAGGCGCTCAGCATCCCGGCCTCGCTCGCGAGCGTCGTGCAGGGCGTCGTCGGCCTCGACCAGTCCTCGGCCCTCGTGCACACCGACGCGGCGCGGGCCCGCCAGTCGGTCGGCACCGACGCGCCGCCGTCCTCCGGCTTCCGCAACTCGCAGCCGTGCTCGGCGTACTGGGCTGAGAAGATCGACACGGCGCAGCCGGGCAACTACCCGTACGCCCCGTGCGGCTACGTCGCCTCGCAGCTGCGCGGCGCCTACGGCGTCGCCGGCGCGGTCGCGAGCGGCAACGACGGCTCCGGCGTGACCGTCGGCATCATCGACGCCTACGCCTCGCCGACGATCGTCGACGACGCCAACACCTACTCCAGCCACTACGGCCTGCCGCAGCTCACCAACAGCAACTTCCAGCAGAACGTGGCGCCGGGCACCTACCGGGTGAAGGACAACAACTCGCAGAGCCCGTCCGGCTGGTACGGCGAGGAGACCCTCGACATCGAGGCCGTCCACTCGATGGCGCCGGGGGCCGACATCCTCTACGTCAGCGGCCCGAACAACTACCAGGACCTCGACGCGGCCCTCAACCACGTCGTGGACAAGCACCTGGCCGACATCGTCAGCAACAGCTACGGGTGGTCGACCGAGCTGCTGCCGAACGGCTACGTCAAGCCCTACAACGACATCATGATCCAGGCCGCGGCCGAGGGCATCGGGGTCTACTTCTCCAGCGGCGACGCCGGTGACGAGACCGGCGGCTCGGGCAACCCGGCGCAGGCGACCCCGGACTGGCCTGCGGTCAGCCCGTGGGCGACCGCGGTCGGCGGCACCGCCCTCGCGGTGGGCGCGAGCAACGACTACCTGTTCGAGACCGGCTGGGAGACCGGCCGCGCCCCGCTCAACGCCGACAACACCTGGGGCGCCCCCGTCTACACCACTGGCTCGGGTGGTGGCACCAGCCGCCTGTTCGCCCAGCCGTCCTACCAGGCCGGCGTCGTGCCGAACGCACTGGCGACCGCGCACGGCCAGCGCTCGCAGCCGATGCGCGTCATCCCGGACGTTGCGATGCTCGGTGACCCCAACACCGGCTTCCGGGTGGGCCAGACGCAGACGTTCTCCGACGGCGCCTACTACGACGAGTACCGGATCGGCGGCACCAGCCTGTCGTCCCCGCTGCTCGCCGGCGTGATGGCTCTGGCTGAGCAGCGGGCCGGCGCACCCCTCGGGTTCGCCAACCCGGCGCTGTACCAGCTCGGGGCCGGCGCCCTGCACGACATCGTGCAGCCGGCCACCACGCAGGCCGTCGCCCGCGTGGACTTCATCAACAGCCAGGACGCCAGTGGCGGCCTGCGCACCACGCTGCGCTACCTCTCGTACGACCAGGGGCTGACGATCCACGCGGCGCCCGGCTACGACGACGTCACGGGCCGGGGCACCCCGACCGGCGAGGCGTTCCTGAACGGGCTGGCCAGCCTGCACTGAGCGGCTGACCGGCACGTCCAGCGCACCACGGCACTCACCAGGACGGCCCCGTCCCCTCCGGAAGGAGGGCGGCGGGGCCGTCCGCCGTACGGGGCCGGGGGCCACCGCTCGAAGGCGGCTGATCGGCGAGGGATCCGCACCATCGCCCGCACGGGCCTATACGATGCTTGGAGCGCCCGTACGGCATGCCTCCGCGGCGGGCGCCTCGCCCGGGCGATCGGCCGGGCGTCCCCCCGCACTTCGGAAGGCGCACCGCTGCTCATGGCCAACAGCCTCTCGTTCCTCGGCCGCGACATGGCCGTCGACCTCGGCACCGCGAACACGCTCGTTTACGTCCGCGGGAAGGGGATCGTCCTCAACGAGCCCTCGGTCGTCGCCATCAACACCAACAACGCCGGCATCCTTGCGGTGGGCACCGAGGCCAAGCGGATGATCGGCCGCACCCCCGGCAACATCATCGCCATCCGGCCGCTGAAGGACGGCGTCATCGCCGACTTCGAGACCACCGAGCGGATGCTGCGCTACTTCATCCAGAAGGTGCACCGGCGCAGTCGCCTCGCCCGCCCGCGGATCGTCGTGTGCGTACCGTCCGGCATCACCGGCGTCGAGCAGCGCGCCGTCAAGGACGCGGCCTACGCCGCAGGGGCGCGCAAGGTCTACATCATCGAGGAGCCCATGGCGGCGGCCATCGGCTCCGGCCTGCCGGTGCACGAGCCGACCGGCAACATGGTGGTCGACATCGGCGGCGGCACCACCGAGGTCGCCGTCATCTCGCTCGGTGGCATCGTCACCAGCCAGTCGATCCGGGTCGGCGGCGACGAGCTCGACAACGCCATCGTCTCCTACGTCAAGAAGGAGTACTCGCTCATGCTGGGCGAGCGCACCGCCGAGGAGATCAAGATGGCCATCGGGTCGGCCTTCCCGATGCCGGACGAGCCGCACGCCGAGATCCGCGGCCGCGACCTCGTCTCCGGCCTGCCGAAGACGATCGTGGTGAGCGCCGAGGAGATCCGCAAGGCGATCGAGGAGCCGGTCAACGCCATCGTCGACGCGGTGAAGACGACGCTCGACAAGTGCCCGCCCGAGCTGTCCGGCGACATCATGGATCGCGGGATCGTCCTCACCGGCGGCGGTGCGCTGCTGCGCGGGCTCGACGAGCGGCTGCGCCACGAGACCGGCATGCCGATCCACATCGCCGACAACCCCCTGCACTCGGTGGCCATGGGCTCCGGCAAGTGCGTGGAGGAGTTCGAGGTGCTCCAGCCGGTGCTCATCTCCGAGCCACGGCACTGATCCCCGGGCGGCGCCCCGGCACCTCCGGTTCGATGATGAGGGACACCCGCCGCGCGCGGCTGGTGCTCGCGTTGCTCCTGCTCACGTCGTTCACCCTGCTGACCATCGACTACCGGACCAACGCCCGGTCGCCGCTGCGCTCGCTCGAGCGGGCCGTGGCCGCCGTCGTCGGGCCGGGGGAGCGGGCGGTCTCGTCGGCGATGCGCCCGCTCGCCGACACGGTGCACTTCGGCACCGACAGCGGCCGGGTCGCGCAGCTGCGCAAGGAGAACGAGACGCTGCGCCGCCAGCTCGACATGAGCGGCGACGACCACCGGCGGGCCTCCGAGCTCGACCGGCTGCTGGGGTACGCGACGTACTTCACGACGAAGCCGGCCGACGTCGTGGCCTTCGGGGGCGGCGTGGGCTTCGACCGCACGGTGGCCGTCGACGTCGGGGTGCGCGACGGCGTCCGCCCCGACATGACGGTGGTCAGCGGCCTCGGCCTCGTCGGGAAGGTGGTACGGGTCGACCGCGGCACGTCCACCGTCGCGCTCATCACCGACCCGGGAGTGACCGTCGGCGTCCGCCTCGCGCGCACCGGCGACTTCGGTGAGGTCACCGGCCGGCCCGACGGCAGCCTCGAGCTGACCATCGTCAAGCAGAACGCGTCCATCAAGCCCGGCGACACCGTCGTCACGCTCGGGTCGCGCAACTACGTGCCGTACGTGCCGGACGTGCCGATCGGCCGGGTCATCGCGGTCGACAACGCGCCGGGGCAGCTCGCCGCGAAGGCGATCGTCCAGCCGTTCGTCGACTTCAGCGAGCTGGACCTGCTGGGCGTCATCTTCCCCCCGCCGCGCGCGGCGCCGCGCGACGCGCTGGTGCCCCGGGCGACGCCCAACCCGTCGACGACGCCCGCCGGGCGGCAGTGATGCGGGCGCGCTCGGTCGTCGTCGCGGCGGCGTTCCTGCTCACCGCCCTGCTCCTGCAGCGCAGCGCGTTCCCCGTGCTGCGGCTGCCTGGGGCGACGCCCGACCTGCTCGTCGTCGTGGTGGTGGCCTTCGCCGTGCTGCGCGGGCCGCTCGCCGGCTGCGTCGTCGGGTTCGCCGCCGGCCTGCTCGCCGACCTGGCACCGCCGGCCGACCACGCGGTCGGGCGGCTCGCGCTCGTCCTGTGCATCGCCGGCTACCTCGCCGGCCTGGCGAGGGACGAGGCCGAGCGGTCGGCCTTCATGCCGATGGTCATCGTGGCCCTGACCGCCGTGCTGGTCGTGCTGCTCGACGCCGGCGTCGGGCGGGTCTTCGGCGACGAGCACGTGACCTGGGACGCCGTGGCGCACCTGCTGCCGGCCGCGGTGCTGTACGACGTCCTGCTCACGCCGTTCGTGGTGCCGGTCATCGGCCTGCTCGACCGGCCGGGCGAGGGCGATCCGCGCCGCCGGTGAGCCGCGCCCGCCCCGTTTCGCCGGTCCCGTCCTCTACGATGGTGGCCCCGGGCGGCTCCAGGCGACCTGGCCGCGGGCCGGTCGAGGGAACCCCCTTGCGGGACCGGTCGTTCCCCCGGAGCCGGTCGATCCCGGTCCCCCTGCCGACCTCCACCTCGTCCCCCGGAGGAGCGCCCTCGTGAGCGAGCGATCGCGGCTGCGGTTGTTCCTCCTGCACGTGCTGGTGCTGTCTCTCCTGCTCACGCTGTTCGGCCGGCTCTGGTACATGCAGGTGCTCGCCGGCGACAAGTACGCCGCCGCCGCGACCGTCACCACCACCCGCGACATCGTCACGGCGGCACCTCGCGGCGGCATCCTCGACGAGTGGGGCCGGCCGCTCGCCACCAACCGGGCGATGCTCGTCGTCTCGGTCGACCGGGTGACGCTCGACAAGCAGAAGGACAAGGGCGTCGCGGTGCTGCACCGCCTCGCCACGGTGCTGCACCAGCGCTACCGCACGCTCGCCCACCGGGTGCGCTACTGCTACGAGGTCCACGACGAGCGGCCGTGCTGGGCGGGCTCGCCCTACCAGCCGATCCCGGTCACGGCGCTCGACGCCGGCGTCGACGCCAACACCCGCACGGCGCTGATGATCGCCGAGCGGCAGTCGGAGTTCCCCGGCGTCACCGCGCAGCTGCAGGGCGTGCGGAACTACCCGGAGCCGCTGCGGGCCAACGCGGCCCACCTGCTCGGCTACCTCGGGCCGATCAGCCAGGCCGAGCTGCAGGCGGCGGCCTTCAAGGACTACCAGCCCACCGACAGGGTGGGGCGCGCAGGGATCGAGTCGGTCTACGAGCGCTACCTGCGCGGCCGCGACGGCGTCCGGACGATGTCGATCGACCGGTTCGGGCACGTGAGCGGCACCGTGCGCGACCGGGCGGCGCAGCCGGGGGACAACCTGGTGCTGTCCCTCGACGCCGGGGTCCAGCGGGTGCTGGAGCGGTCCCTCGCCGACGCGATCCGGCGGGCTCCGACGGCCGATCCCCGCAACCCGGTGCACCCGCGGACGGCGGCCGGGGTCGTCGTCGACGCCCGCACCGGCCACATCGTCGCGATGGCGAGCTACCCGTCGTACGACCCCAACATCTGGAACGGCACCGTCACCCAGGCGCAGTACGACCGCCTCCAGCGGGGCAACAAGCTGCTCGGCCTCTCCTACCAGGGCGAGTACGCGCCCGGCTCCACCTTCAAGCTGGTCTCGACCTCGGCCATCGTCGACACCGAGCACCTCGCCAGCTGGTACGGCTCGTACAGCTGCCCGTCCTCGATCGACGTGGGTGGCCGCACCTTCCACAACTCCGAGGGCGAGGCGAAGGGCGTCATCAGCCTGCGCCAGACCATCCAGTACTCCTGCGACACCGTCTACTACAACTTCGCCAGGAACGAGTACGCGACGGACTACCGGCGGGTGGTGCGCGAGCACAAGAAGCCGGTCGAGGCCGTGGTGCGCATGGCGCAGGCCTACGGCATGGGCGCGGCGAGCGGCATCGACCTGCCAGGCGAGGCCACCGGCATGATCATCGGCTGGGAGGGCAAGCAGCAGCTCGGCACGTACTACCACCAGCAGTTCTGCGACGGTGCCCACGGCTACACCGACAGCAAGGGCGTGCAGCACCCCCCGCAGGCCGACCCGAAGCGCCGGGCCGAGGACGAGCAGCGCTGCGACCACCCCGACCGCGGCGACACCCTCTTCCTCCCCGGTGACCAGGTCAACATGGACATCGGGCAGGGCACCGTCCTCGTGACCCCGCTGCAGAACGCGATGGCCTACGCGGCGCTGGTCAACGGCGGCCGGGTCTACTCGCCGCGGATCGCCAAGGCGGTCGTCTCGCCCGACGGCAAGGTCGTGCGGAGGATCGACGCGCCGGTGCGCCGCCGCCTCCCGGTGAAGCGGTCGACGCTGGACGGCATCCGCCAGGCGATGTACGACGTGACCCAGGCCAAGGGCGGCACCGGCTACACCGCCTTCAAGGGCTTCCCGTTCGCCAAGGTGGCCGTCGGCGGCAAGACCGGCACGGCGCAGAAGCTGCACCACTCCGACACGTCGTGGTTCGCGTCGTTCGCCGGCCCGCCCGGCAAGCCGGCCCAGTTCGTCACGATGATCGTCGTGCCGTACGGCGGCTTCGGCGCGGCGGTCGCCGCGCCGGCAGCGCGCGAGGTGTGGGACGGCATCTACGGCCTGGAGGGGCGCACGGCGGCGCTGCCCCAGGGGCTCAACCGCCGGCTGCCGCGGTTCAACCCGGACGGGACGGTGGCGACGAAGGGGCCGGCCGGCTCGCGGACGCTCCCGCCGAAGCCGGGCAAGGCGGGCGCGTCACCGAGCCCGTCGCCGTCGGTGACGGCCCTCGGGCCGCTCGGACCGGTCAGGCCCGTCGCCCCGGCCGGCGGGGGCTGGCCGGGCGACCTCCCGGCGGCGCTGCCTGCGGCCGAGCCCGCAGGGTCGGCCAGGCTCGCCGCAGGGTCGGCCAGGCTCGCCGCGGACGTAGGCTGGCGGCCGTGGACAGCGACAGGCGGTCGGTCGCCGTGACCGACTGGACGACGCCGCGCGCCGCCCCGCTGACCCGGGCCCGCTCGAGCGGCTGGTCCCGCGCGCTCGACCGCGAGTCGCCGCTGCGCCGCGCCGACTGGATCCTGGCCGCCGCGGCCCTCGCGATGTCGCTGTTCGGGGCGGTGCTGGTGTGGGCGGCGACTCGGCCGCACGCGCTGCAGGCCCACCTCGACCCCACCGGGTTCCTGAAGAAGCACCTGCTCAACCTCGCGATCGGGCTGGTGCTGGCCGTGGTGACGACGCTGGTCGACTACCGGCTGCTGCGCGCCTACACGCCAGTCGTCTACGTGCTGTCGTGCATCGGCCTGGTCGCCGTCCTCTCCCCGCTCGGCGCGACCGTCAACGGCGCGAAATCCTGGATAGCGGTGGGCGGCGGTTTCACCGTCCAGCCGTCGGAGTTCGCCAAGATCGCGCTCGTCGTCGGGCTGGCGATGTTCCTCGGCGAGAAGCGGGAGGGCGCCGACTCGCCGCCGGGCGGCGACGTGCTCATCGCGCTCGGGCTCTGCGCCGTGCCGATCGGGCTCATCATGCTCCAGCCCGACCTCGGCACCGTCCTCGTGCTGGTGTTCCTCATCTTCGTGGTGCTGGCCGTGTCCGGCGTGCCCACCCGGTGGCTGGCCGGCCTGGTGCTGGTCGGCGGCCTGCTCGTCTACGGCGCGGTGCAGGCCGGCGCCCTGTCCAAGTACCAGGTCGACCGCATCACCGCGTTCACCCATCCCAACGACGACTCGCGCAGCACCGGCTGGAACACCGCGCAGGCGCGGATCGCGATCGGCTCCGGCGGCGTGCTGGGCAAGGGCCTGTTCCAGGGGCCGCAGACCAACGGCCAGTTCGTCCCGGAGCAGCAGACCGACTTCGTCTACACGGTGGCGGGGGAGGAGTTCGGCCTGGTGGGGGCCGGCGGCATCATCGCGCTGTTCGGGGTGGTGCTGTGGCGCGGGCTGCGCATCGCGTCGCGGGCGACCGACGCGTTCGGCACCCTGGTCGCGGTGGGCGTCGTCGCGTGGTTCACCTTCCAGGGGTTCGAGAACATCGGGATGACCCTCGGGATCATGCCGGTGACCGGCCTCCCGCTGCCGTTCGTGTCCTACGGCGGCTCGTCGATGTTCGCCAACATGATGGCGATCGGCCTGCTGCAGAACGTCCACCTGCGCACCAGCGCGAGCTGACGCGGCCGGCCCGGGCCGCCCTCTGCCGGCGCGGGTTACGCTGGGACGTCCGGTCCGGTCAGTCGCCGCCAGCCACCGTGAGGTAGCCAGCACCATGCCCGTCGAGTCGCTGTTCGGCCGTCTCGAGCCGCTGCTGCCGCGGGTGGCGAAGCCGATCCAGTACGTCGGCGGCGAGCTGAACTCCGCCGTCAAGGACTGGGACGCGGCCGACGTCCGCTGGTGCCTCATGTACCCAGACGCGTACGAGGTCGGGCTGCCCAACCAGGGCGTCATGATCCTCTACGAGCTGCTCAACGAGCAGCCGGGCGTGCTGGCCGAGCGCACCTACGCGATCTGGCCCGATCTCGAGGCGCTCATGCGCGAGCACGGCGTCCCGCAGTTCACCGTCGACGGGCACCGCCCGGTCGCCGCCTTCGACCTGCTCGGCGTGAGCTTCTCGACCGAGCTCGGCTACACCAACCTGCTGGCCGCGCTCGACCTCGCCGGCATCCCGCTCTGCGCCGCCGACCGCGGCGACGACGTGCCGGTCGTCATCGCCGGCGGCCACGCCGCCTTCAACCCCGAGCCGATCGCCGAGTTCATCGACGCCGCCGTGCTCGGCGACGGCGAGGAGGCGGTCCTCGCGGTGACCGACGCCGTACGGACCTGGAAGGCGCAGGGCCGCCCGGGCGGCCGTGACGGGTTGCTGCTGCGGCTCGCGGCCGGCGGCGGCGTCTACGTCCCGCGGTTCTACGACGTGAGCTACCTGCCCGACGGCCGCATCGAGCGGGTGGTGCCCAACCGGCCGGGCGTGCCGGAGCGGGTGCAGAAGCACACGGTGACCGACCTCGACGAGTGGCCGTACCCCAAGAAGCCGCTCGTCCCGCTCGCCGAGACGGTGCACGAGCGCTACAGCGTGGAGATCTTCCGGGGCTGCACGCGCGGCTGCCGGTTCTGCCAGGCCGGCATGATCACCCGGCCGGTGCGCGAGCGGAGCATCGACACGATCGGCGCCATGGTGGCGCAGGGCGTGGCGGAGAGCGGCTACGAGGAGGTCGGGCTGCTCAGCCTGTCGAGCGCCGACCACAGCGAGATCGAGGCGATCGCCGTCGGGCTCGCCGACCGGTACGAGGGCACCAACGTCAGCCTGTCGCTGCCGAGCACCCGCGTCGACGCGTTCAACGTCACGCTGGCCAACGAGCTCTCCCGCAACGGGCGGCGCAGCGGCCTCACGTTCGCGCCGGAGGGCGGCTCCGAGCGGATCCGCCGGGTCATCAACAAGATGGTGGGCGAGGACGACCTCATCAGGACGGTGACGACCGCGTACGCCGCCGGCTGGCGTCAGGTCAAGCTGTACTTCATGTGCGGGCTGCCCACCGAGACCGACGAGGACGTGCTGCAGATAGCGACGCTGGCCGGCCGGGTCATCGAGGCCGGGCGGGCGGCCACCGGGCACAAGGACATCCGCTGCACGGTGTCGATCGGCGGGTTCGTCCCGAAGCCGCACACGCCGTTTCAGTGGACGGCCCAGCTCGACCACGAGACCACCGACGCGCGGCTGTCCAAGCTCAGGCAGGCGATCCGCGCCGACCGGCGGTACGGGCGCTCGATCGGGATGCGCTACCACGACGGCCGGCCCGGCATCGTCGAGGGCCTGCTCTCGCGCGGCGACCGGCGGGTGGGCGCCGTGATCCGCGCGGTCTGGGAGCGCGGCGGCCGCTTCGACGGCTGGAGCGAGCACTTCTCCTTCCAGCGCTGGGCCGGTGCGTGCGCCGACGTGCTCGCCGGCACGCCGGTCGACCTCGACTGGTACACGACCCGCGAGCGGGCGCAGGACGAGGTGCTGCCCTGGGACCACCTCGACTCCGGGCTGGACAAGCAGTGGCTGTGGTCGGACTGGCAGGACGCGCTGTCCGGCGACGAGGTCGAGGACTGCCGGTGGGACGGCTGCTTCGACTGCGGCGTGTGCCCGAGCCAGGGCACCGAGATCCAGACCGGTCCGACGGGGCGCACGCTCATCCCGCTCGTGCCGGTGGGCAACGCGCTCCCGCCTGCCCCGACCGGAGCCGGCCGCTAGATGGCCCGCAGCCCCGAGGGGCCGCCGCCACCGCCGGTGGTGCAGCGGCTGCGGATCCACTACGCCAAGCGGGGCCGGTTGCGGTTCACCAGCCACCGCGACTTCCAGCGGGCGTTCGAGCGCGCGGTGCGCCGGGCCGGGGTGCCGATCGCCTTCTCGGCCGGCTTCCGGCCGCACCCGAGGATCTCGTACGCGGGAGCGGCGTCCACGGGCGTCGCCAGCGAGGCCGAGTACCTGGAGATCGGCCTGGCCGCGGCCTGCCGCCCCGAGGCGGTGCGCGACGCGCTCGACGCCTCGCTGCCGGACGGGCTCGACGTGATCGAGGTGATCGAGGTGGCCGTCGGCCGACCGGGCGGCGCCGGTGCGCTGGCCGACCGGCTGGAGGCGTCGCGGTGGCGGATCGAGATCCCCGGGCTGGCACCGGCAGACGCGGCTGCGGCCGTTGCCGCGTTCCTGGCCAGGGACGAGGTCGGGGTCGAGCGGCTGACCAAGGACGGGCGGCGCAGCTTCGACGCGCGCGGCCCCGTGGTGTCGCTGACCGTGCTCGACGGAGCGGGTGCCGACGAACCGGGAGCCACGGTCGAGCCGGTGGTCGAGCCGACGCGCGAGCCGGTGGACGGGGCGGCCATCGGACGCGCCGGGACGGAGGCGTTCGTACCGGACGCCGGGCACCGTGCGATACTTGATCTGGTCGTGCGGCACGTGACACCGGCCGTCCGACCCGACGACGTCCTTACCGCCGTCCGCAGCGTGGCCGACCGGGTGCCGCCGTCAACCGAAGCTCGGGTGACTCGGCTGGCGCAGGGGCCGCTCGGCGACGGTGGCCGGATCGCCGACCCGCTCGCGGCCGACCGCTCGGCCGCGGGAGCGCCGGACTCGGTCGTCGGCGCCACGCCCGCGGGCTAGGCGCACCAGCAGACTTGCCGGCGAGCGGTCATCGCCTGCCGGTGAAACGAACCGACGAGCTCCCGCGTGGCCGCGTTCCTCGCGCCCGGGAGCATGACAGGAGATCCATCCGGATGCTCGACGACGAGCCGACCGGCAAGGCGCCGGCCGCCCCCGCAGGCGATCCCGCCGAAGCCCAGTCCACCCCCCGATCCAGGACCAGGCGCAGCGCCAGGGCCACCGCCGAGACCACTGCCGAAGCAGGGCCGGCTGCCGCTCCCGCGAAGCGCACCAGGGCCCGCAAGACCGCCGCGCCGCCCGAGGCCGCGACCGGGGCCCCGGCGCCGGTCCCGGCCGCGAGCCCGGCCGACGCGCCCGCTCCGGCGAAGCGCACCAGGGCCCGCAAGGCCGCCGCCGCACAGCCGGAGCCCGCGACCGAGACCCCGGCCGAGGCGCCCGCTCCGGTGAAGCGCACCAGGGCCCGCAAGGCCGCGGCCGCGCCGCCCGAGCCCGCGAGCCCGGCGGAGGTGACGGAGGCACCTGCAGCCCCTGCCAAGCGCGCCCGGTCCAGGAAGGCTGCCGCCACGGCGCTGCAAGGCGCTCCCGAGCCGGCGACCGAGCCAGCTCCCGAGGCACCCGCTCCCGCCAAGCGCGCCAGGGCCCGCAAGAGCGCCACCGCTGCCCCCGCACCGGCCACGGCCGCCGCAGGAGCCGGGCCGTCCGGGTCGGCCATGCCCTCAGTGCCGGCCGGGCCGGCCGTGCCCCCGGTGGTGATGTTCCAGGCGCCACGGCCGGTCGAGCCGGCGCCCGATGCCGGGCCGGCCGCCGACGAGCCGGCCCCGCCCGCGCGGCGCCGGTCCAGGCGCGACCAGCCGGAGCCGGCGCCCGAGGGGGCAGGGACGCCGGTGGCGCCGGCCGAGCCCGCCGCCGAGGGCCCCGCCGCGCCGGACGAGGACGAGCCGGGCGCGGAGGACTCCGCGGAGGAGTCGGAGGCCGCCCGCCGCCGCCGTCGGCGAGGCCGCCGGGGACGCGGCCGGGGACGCGGTGGCGACGCCGAGCGCGAGACCACCGACGAGTCCGCCGAGGAGGACGAGTCCGCCGCCGAGGCGCCCGCCGAGCCGGGCGAGGAGCCCGATGGCGAGGCCGCCGAGACCACCCGCCGCCGCCGTCGCCGCCGTCGCCGCCGGGGCGAGGAGGGCGACGCCGCGGAGGAGCCGGACACCGTCGTCCACGTCCGCGAGCCTCGCCGGGAGGCGAGCGAGGAGGTTCGCGGCCTCACCGGCTCGACCCGCCTGGAGGCCAAGCGCCAGCGCCGCCGCGAGGGTCGCGAGCAGGGCCGTCGCCGGGTGCCGCTCGTCACCGAGGCCGAGTTCCTCGCGCGGCGCGAGTCGGTCGACCGGGTGATGGTGGTCCGCCAGCAGGCCGACCGCACCCAGATCGCCGTGCTCGAGGACGGCGTGCTGGTCGAGCACTACGTCACCAAGGCGAGCGCGGTGTCGTACGTCGGCAACGTCTACCTCGGCAAGGTGCAGAACGTGCTGCCCAGCATGGAGGCCGCCTTCGTCGACATCGGCAAGGGTCGCAACGCCGTGCTGTACGCGGGCGAGGTCAACTACGACGCGAGCGGCATCGAGGGGCGCGCCCACCGGATCGAGCAGGCGCTCAGGCCGGGGCAGACGGTGCTCGTCCAGGTGACGAAGGACCCGATCGGCCACAAGGGCGCCCGGCTCACCAGCCAGGTGAGCCTGCCGGGCCGGTTCCTCGTCTACGTACCGTCCGGCAGCATGACCGGCATCAGCCGCAAGCTCCCCGACAAGGAGCGGGCGCGCCTGAAGGCGATCCTCAAGAAGGTCACCCCCGAGGACGCCGGCGTGATCGTGCGCACCGCTGCCGAGGGCACCTCCGAGGAGGAGCTCGGCCGCGACGTCGGCCGCCTCCAGGCCCAGTGGGAGGACATCGAGCGCAAGGCCGCGAAGGCGGGCACGAGCGCGCCGGCCCTGCTCTACGCCGAGCCCGACCTCGTCATCCGGGTCATCCGCGACGTGTTCAACGAGGACTTCAAGGAGCTCGTCGTCCAGGGCGACTCGGAGTGGGACACCGTCGAGCAGTACGTCGACCACCTGGCGCCCGATCTCGCCCCGCGGCTGCGGCACTGGGTCAAGAACGAGGACGCGTTCTCGGCCTACCGCGTGGACGAGCAGCTCACCAAGGCGCTGGACCGCAAGGTCTGGCTGCCGTCGGGCGGCTCGCTGGTGATCGATCGCACCGAGGCGATGGTGGTGATCGACGTCAACACCGGCAAGTTCATCGGCAAGGGCGGCAACCTCGAGGAGACCGTCACCAAGAACAACCTCGAGGCGGCGGAGGAGATCGTCCGGCAGCTGCGGCTGCGCGACCTCGGCGGCATCATCGTCATCGATTTCATCGACATGGTGCTGGAGAGCAACCGCGAGCTCGTCCTGCGCCGGCTCATCGAGTGCCTCGGGCGCGACCGCACCAAGCACCAGGTGGCCGAGGTCACCTCGCTCGGGCTGGTGCAGATGACCCGCAAGCGGGTCGGTCAGGGGCTGCTCGAGGCGTTCAGCGAGCCGTGCCCGGAGTGCAACGGCCGCGGGGTGAAGGTGCACCTCGACGGCGGCGCGCCGGCCGTTCCCGAGCGCAAGCCGGCCAAGGCCACCGAGCGCAAGGCCGCCGAGCGCAAGCCTGCCGAGCGCAAGGCGGCCGGCGGGCGCAAGGCCAAGGACGACGAGGTCCCGGCCGAGCGGCGCCGCGACCGCAGGGGCAAGCGCGCCGAGTCGCCGGAGCCGCTGGAGTCGCCGGAGCCGGCCCTGCAGGCCGGCGAGGGCGCCGACGTGACCGACGAGGAGGCGCTGGAGCAGGCGGTCGCCGATGCGGCGGTGGCGGCGGGCGACGTCGCCGACAGCCTCGCCGCCGACCTCGCCGACATCGATGTCGATGCCGGTGCGGATGTCGGCGCCGCCCGCCCGCCCGCCCGCCCGGCCACGCTCGGCGTAGCCCCCGACGCCGAGCCGGGCCCGGCCATCACCCCCAAGCGGCGGCGCAGCCGCCGGGAGCCGGCCGCTGCCGCGGCCAAGGCGACGGGTGCGGCCACGGCGACCGGTGTGGCCACGGCGACCGGTGCGGCCACGGCGAGCGGTGCGGCCACGGCGAGCCCCGACCCCGCTCCGGCCGGCGAGGCGCCGGTCGCCGAGCCGGCCCACGTCCTGGTCCGCGCCGAGGCCGCCCGCCCGGCCCGGCGGCGGCGGGGCGCGTCCCGGCCGGCCGGACCCCCGGCGGCGGCGAGCGCCGAATGATCCGCCGAGCCGTCCCGGGGCGATCGCCGAGGGACGGCTGAGCGATGGCTGAGTCACGCCGGGCCATGACGGGCATGCCGGGCCGGCCGAGCGATGCCGAGCGATGGCCGGTTTGACCCCGTGCCCCGGCGGTCCGTACCCTGTCATGGCGGTGCGCCGCCTCCCAGGAGCTGGTGCGCCCGTTGTCGCGTGCCTGCCGAGCGTCGGTGGTGCGCCCTCGAACCCGAGCAGTCAGGAGTTCCGCGGTGTACGCGATCGTCCGCAGCGGCGGCAGGCAGCACAAGGTGGCCGTCGGTGACGTCGTCGAGGTCAACCGGGTCACCGGCGCGCCGGGTGACGCGATCAGGCTCCCGGCGCTGCTCGTCGTCGATGACGGCGCGGTGACCTCCGACGCGGCCCAGCTGGCCGGCGTGACGGTCACCGCCGAGGTGGTCACGCACACCCGCGGGCCCAAGATCGAGATCATCAAGTACAAGAACAAGACCGGTTACCGCAAGCGCATGGGGCACCGTCAGGAGCTCAGCCAGCTGCGGGTCACCGGGATCGAGACCGGGAAGTAGGGCTGTCATGGCACACAAGAAGGGTGCATCGTCCAGCCGCAACGGACGCGATTCCAACGCCCAGCGGCTCGGCGTGAAGCGCTTCGGCGGCCAGGCGGTCAACGCCGGCGAGATCCTCGTCCGCCAGCGCGGCACGCACTTCCACCCCGGCGCCTTCGTCGGGCGCGGCGGCGACGACACGCTGTTCGCGCTCGCGAAGGGCACCGTCCAGTTCGGCACCCGGCGCGGCCGCAAGGTGGTCAACATCGTCCCGGCCGAGGCGTCGGCCTGACGCGCCAGCCGAGCTAGTTCGACCTCGAGGGCGGCCGGATGCTCCGGCCGCCCTCGCCGCGCTTCGCAGCCGGGCGCCGACCTACCGGCGCCTCAGGGAGGAGCACCGTGCCGACCTTCGTCGACCGGGTAGTCCTGCACCTCACCGCCGGTGACGGCGGGCACGGTTGCGCGTCGGTGCACCGGGAGAAGTTCAAGCCGCTCGGGGGTCCCGACGGCGGCAACGGCGGCCGCGGCGGCGACATCGTGCTCGAGGTGGACCCTGGCGTCACCACGCTGATCGACTACCACTTCTCGCCGCATCGCAAGGCCACCAGCGGCCGGGCCGGCCAGGGCAGCAACCGCAACGGCGCCGACGGCACCGACCTCGTCCTGCCGGTCCCCGACGGCACGCTCGTCATGGACGAGCGCACCTGCGAGGTGCTCTGCGACCTGGTCGGCGTGGGCAGCCGCTTCGTGATCGCGCGCGGGGGCCGCGGCGGTCTCGGCAACGCCGCGCTCGCCTCGGCGCGCCGCAAGGCGCCGGGCTTCGCCCTGCTCGGCGAGCCGGGCGAGAGCCGCCACGTCGTCCTCGAGCTGAAGACCGTCGCCGACGTGGCCCTGGTCGGCTTCCCGAACGCCGGCAAGTCCTCGCTGGTCGCCGCGCTGTCGGCGGCCAAGCCCAAGGTCGCCGACTACCCCTTCACGACGCTCGTCCCCAATCTCGGCGTGGTGACGGCCGGCGACACCGTCCTCACGGTCGCCGACGTGCCCGGCCTCATCCCTGGCGCCTCGCAGGGTCGCGGCCTCGGCCTGGAGTTCCTGCGCCACGTCGAGCGCTGCGCCGTGCTCGCTCACGTCGTCGACTGCGCCACCGAGGAGCCCGGCCGCGACCCGTTGTCGGACGTCGACGCGATCGAGGCCGAGCTGGCCGCCTACGGCGGGCTCGCCGACCGGCCGCGCCTCGTGGTCCTCAACAAGCTCGACGTGCCGGCGGCCCGGGAGCTGGCCGAGCTCGTCCGACCCGACCTGCTGGCCCGCGGCCTGGAGGTGCTCGAGGCGTCCGCGGCGACGCGGGAGGGACTGCGCGAGCTCGCGTACGCCCTGGCCCGCCACGTGACCGCCGCCCGTGCCGCCGCGCCCGCCGCCGAGCCGACCCGCATCGTCCTGCGCCCGCCCGCGCTGGGCGAGAAGGAGTTCGAGGTGCACGCTCAGCCGGGCGGCGCGTACGTCGTCCGCGGCGATAAGCCGGAGCGCTGGGTGCGCCAGACGAACTTCGACAACGAGGAGGCGGTCGGCTACCTCGCCGATCGGCTCGCGAAGGCAGGCGTCGAGAAGGCGCTCGCCGAGGCCGGGGCGCAAGCCGGTGCCGAGGTGACCATCGGTGGCGTCACCTTCGACTGGCACCCGGCCAGCGAGGCGTGGATCGACCGGCCGCTGGGTCCGCGGGGCACCGACTACCGGCTCGACGGGCGGTCCTGAGCGCCGGGTCCGGGGGACTCCGCGGGGTTCGCGCGATCACGCATCCGCCGTGGTCATCGTGCTGATCCCGCCGCCCTTCTCGCGAAAACGGCCACGCGGGCGCCCGTGGGCTGGTCAACTACGAAACAGCGGAAATGCCCGGGCTGCTCGACGCTCACCGCGAGCACCGCGCGACTCGGGCCGGCGCGCGAGCGCGGGGTCGCCCAACCGGGCGACGACCGTCGCCGTGCGTCGCGGACTCGGAGGAGCGCGCGGATGCCGGACGGGCGCTTGTGGCTGGTGACCCTCACCGTCGCGGGTGAGTCGCGGCCTGCCGTCGAGGTCTGCGCGGCGCTCGAGCGCCTCGTCGCCGAGCATCCCTTCCTGGTCTCCGGCCGGTACGCCGCCGACTGCGCCGAGGTGCGCTACTGGGAGGAGGCGGAGAGCTGCGGGGACGCCTGCGCCCTCGCCCTCCGGCTGTGGGGCGAGCACCGCAGCAGCGCCCAGCTGCCGCCGTGGGAGGTCGTCGGCCTCGAGGTCGTCGAGCGGGGCGTCGCCGACCGGCGGATGGCTCTGGAGCGCGTCACGACGGTGCCGCTGACCCCGCTCGTGCCCGTCTACCCGACGGGGACCTGGCGCCCGCCCGCCTGACCGCTCGAGAAGGGCCGCGCCGCGCCAGAGGACGGCGAGCCGGCTCACGGCGCCACCCCGGCCAGCAGCCCGCCGTCGGTCACCTGGTAGGCCCGCACGCCGACGACCGAGCCGGTGAAGAAGCGCGCCATCCGGTGCCGGAAGGCGACCACCCGGGCGTCGGCCGACGCGGCCGCGTCGAGGTAGCCGCCCTCGGCGAGGCGGTGGTTGGTCAGCGAGAGGCCGCGGTGCGTCGCCGGGAACCGGACGACGACCGTGCCGGGGTGCGCCGATTGCGGGACGGCGGGCAGCAGGCCGCCGGCCGCGACCGCCCGCAGGGGCGGGACGGGGTCACCGGCGCTCTCCAGTGCCAGGTAAGGGACGCCGGGCAGCGGGGCGTCGGCCAGCCGAGGGGAGCCGGCCGAGAGCGCACCAGCCACCACGATGCCGGCCGCGCGCAGCCCGTGGTCGGCAGCGAGCGCCTGCGCGACCATGCCGCCCTGGCTGTGCCCGACCAGCAGCACCTCGCTGCCGGAGGGCAGCGCCCCTAGCTGCCGCCGGACCCCCGTCACGTAGCTGGAGTGACCGGTGAGCGTCGCGATCGCCCCTGGCAGGTCGGCCGACCCGCGATCGGCGCCCCACCAGCGCTGCAGGCCGGGCATGCAGACGACGAAGCGCGGCGGTGGACCGGTGCCGGTCTGCACCACGGCGAAGGTCGACGGGAGCGCCGGGTCGCTCAGCTCGGCGACTGCGCGCAGTGCGCCCGCGGCCGACCCTCCGGCGGCGAGCAGCGTCGCGACATCGACGCCACCGGCGCGCAGCGCGGCCGGGTCGACCGGATGCACGGCGGTCGTGCCCTCCACCGCCCGGTCCATGAGATCGAGGACCGGGTCGGCGAGCCAGCGGTCGCCGGCCGGCAGCAGGCGATGCTCGGCGTCCCAGGCGACGAGCAGGGCGATCGACCGCAAGGGCGCGGCGAGAGCCGCCTGCGCCGCGAGGGGCCCGGCGACCGGCCACGTCGCCGCGCCGACGGTCGCCGCCACCGCGTCGTCGACCCTTGCGTAGGCGAGCGCGGCAGCCCGTACCCGCAGGGCGAGAGCGGCCAGCTCGGCGGCGGCCGTCGGCAGCCCGGGGACGCCGCAGCAGCCGCCGATGTCGGCCGCCAGCCCGGCGCTACCGAGGACGCCGGCGAGGGGCAGCAGCTCCAGGCCCGACCGCGCCAGGTCGGCGAGCAGGCGTGGCCCGAGCGCGCCGACCCGTGCGGCGCCGCGCCGCAGCTCGTCGGCGATGCCGTGCAGCGAGGCGTACGAGGCGGCGATCGGCCGCCCGGTCACGGCTCGACCGCCCACGGCCGGCCGGGCGGCGCGGGCTCGGCCGGCGCCGGCGGGGCCGGCGGGGCCGGCACGGCCGGTGCGCTCGGGCATCGCCCGGCCAGCCAGTGGGCGCGCTCGGCCGTCGTGGCGAACCGGTCCGCGAGCGCGCGCAGGCGCGCCGAGACGGACTCGCCGGCGGCGAGCAGGCCGTCGTGCGCCGCCCCCGACCACCCGTCGGCGGAGAGGGCGCGGAGGAGCCCGCGCCGCACGTCGCGGAGCTCCTGCTCAGCGGCGCGGAGCCGGCCGCCCAGGTGATGCAGCGCGGATGGGGTCGGGGGCACGGACCCTCCTCGGGTCGGTCCGGAGGCCACGTCCGGACGGGTCGGCGAAGCGGTGCGCGGTCATCCTGGGCCGGTCGGCCGTCGCTCCTGGCGGGTCGGCCGGGTGGCTGTGGACGGCGGAGACCGATGTGGACCATGCCGGGAACCGTCCGCCCCACGTGCTCGCCCGGCGAGCCCCCGGAGCCGCCCGTGCGAGACTCGGCGCTGACCCACCGATCGGGCTGACGCCTCGATCCGTCCGCCGGCCCTCGATCGAAAGGTCCCACCGGTGCCACCGCCGACGCCCGCCCAGCTGCTCGCCCTCGCGCAGGAGCGGGTGCCGCTGTTCCTCGACGACCTCACCCAGGTATGCGCCATCGACAGCGGCAGCTACGACAGGGACGGCGTCAACGCGATGGTGGACTGGTGCGGGGAGCGGTTCGCGAAGGCTGACCTCGCGGTGGAGCGCGTCGGGCACCAGCCGGTCGCCGGCGGCACCCCGCTGGGCGATCTCCTGATCGGGCGGCGGACCGGGCGCCGCCTCGCCGATGCCGGCGGGCGCCGGCTGCTGCTGCTCGCGCACTGCGACACCGTGTACGAGGCCGGCACGGCAGCCGCCCGGCCGGTGCGCATCGACGGCGACCGGGTCATCGGCCCCGGCGTCACCGACGACAAGGGCGGCCTGCTGACCGGCCTGCACGCGCTCGAGCTGCTCGACGCGGCGGGCTGGACCGAGCACGCCGGGGTGGTCTTCACCTGCTCGCCGGACGAGGAGCTCGGGTCGCCGTTCTCGCGGCCGTACCTGGAGGACCTGGCCCGCCAGTCCGATGCCGGGTTCTGCCTCGAGTGCGGGCGGGAGAACGGCGACATCGTCTCTTCCCGCAAGGGCATCGTGGAGCTCATCGTCGACATCGTGGGGCGCGCGGCGCACGCGGGCGTCGAGCCGGAGCGCGGCCACAGCGCGGCGCTCGAGGCGGCGCACAAGACCGTCGAGATGCAGGCGCTGAACGGCCGCTGGCCCGGCGTGACCGTCAACGTCGGCGTGCTGCGGTCAGGCACCCGTCCCAACATGGTGGCCGAGCGCGCCGAGCTGCACGTGGACGTGCGGGCGACCCACCGAGAGGAGCTGGACGAGGCGCTGCGCGCGGTCGACGCGATCGTCGAGCGCTCGTGGGTCGCGGGCACCGTCGCGACCTCCCGTCGCGGCGCCACCCACGCCCCCATGGAGCCCACGCCGCAGATCGCCGCCCTCGTCGACGTGGTGCGCGCGGTGGCCGGCGAGCTGGGCTTCGCCGTCGACGCCGCCTCGACCGGCGGCGCGGCGGACGCGAACACCGTCGCGGCGGTGGGCCTGCCCGTCATCGACGGGCTGGGGCCGATCGGGGGCGACGACCACAGCCCGGACGAGTGGCTCGCGCTGTCGAGCATCGCCCCGCGGATGGCGCTGCTCGCCGGCGTCCTCGCGCGCGTCGGGGCTGGGGACGGGCCGATCGGCGGCTGAGCGCAGGGACGACCGGGTGGCCGTACGCTGGCTGCGGAGCCCGGTGCGCGCCGCCGCCGGTCCGGACCGAGCGCCGTAGGGGGTGCCGTGGCCGCCGTGCAGCCGCAGTTCGCGAGCCCGGACGACGTGAGCGCCCGCCTCGCCGCGGTCGGCTACCTCGCCGACCGGGGCACCGCGACGACCGTGTTCCTCGCCGACCGCCTCGGCAAGCCGCTGCTCGTCGAGGGCCCGGCGGGCGTGGGGAAGACCGAGCTGGCCAAGGCGGTCGCCGAGGCGACCGGGGCGGGGCTCATCCGGCTCCAGTGCTACGAGGGCATCGACGAGGCGCGGGCGCTGCACGAGTGGGACTACCGCAAGCAGCTGCTGCGCATCCAGGCGGCGACGCTCGCCGATCCGGACGCCGTCTCGTCCTGGGAGCGCACGCACGGGGACATCTTCAGCGAGGACTTCCTGCTCGCCCGGCCGCTGCTGACCGCCATCCGTCGCGCCGAGCCGACCGTCCTGCTCGTGGACGAGACCGACAAGGCCGACCTCGAGTTCGAGGCGCTGCTGCTCGAGGTGCTGTCGGACTTCCAGGTGACCGTGCCCGAGCTCGGCACGATCGCCGCGACGCGGCGCCCGTTCGTGGTGCTCACCAGCAACGCGACGCGCGAGCTGTCCGAGGCGCTCAAGCGCCGCTGCCTCTTCCTGCACCTCGACTACCCGTCGGCCGCCCGCGAGAAGGAGATCGTGCTCGCGCGGGTGCCCGGCCTTGCCGACGCGCTGGCCGACCAGCTCGTCAGCACCGTACGGCTGCTGCGCTCGCTGGAGCTGAAGAAGCCGCCGTCCATCGCCGAGACGCTCGACTGGGGCCGTACGGTGCTCGCGCTCGGCCTGGGCACGCTCGACGAGCGCACGGTGCGGGAGACGCTCGGCGTAGTGCTGAAGCACGTGTCCGACCAGGTGCGCGCGGCCGGCGAGCTCGGCCTGCCGGGCGACTGAGCGGCAGGGCGGCCGTCGTGCCTTCCGGGCTGGTCGACCGTGCGGTGGCGCTCGCCGGTGCGCTTCGCCGGGCGGGCATCGCGGTGTCGGTGGCCGAGACGCTCGACGCCGCGCGGGTGCTTGCCGTCGTGCCGCTGCTCGACCGCGAGGCGCTGCGCGCCGGTCTCGCCGCCGCGTGCTGCAAGCGGGCCGCGCATCGCGAGAGCTTCGACCGGCTGTTCGACCTGTGCTTCCCGGCCGCGACGGGCGACCCCGCGGGGACGGTGACCCCGGAGGAGCCGGCGCTGCCGCCGCGACCGGGGCAGCCCGACCCGTTGCGCGACGAGCTGCGCGAGCGCCTGCTCCAAGGTCTGGTGGACGGCGATGACGAGGCGGTGCGCGGCCTGGCCCGGGAGGCGGTCGCCGCCATGGGACAGGGGCAGGCGCAGGGCGGGCGGTCGTCGTGGTTCGGCTACCGGGTGCTGCGCCGGGTCGCGCCGGAGACGCTCGTCGCGCGGCTGCTCGACGCGATGCTGGGGGATGCGCCGCGCGGCGGACTCGCCGAGCGGGTCGCCCGGCAGGTCGCGGCGGAGCGCATCCGCGCCTTCGAGGACGCGGTCGACGCCGAGGTGCGCCGGCGCCTCGCCGAGGAGCGCGGCGCCGACGCCATTGCGCCCACGGCCGTCCGCCCACCCGTCGAGGAGGTCGACTTCCTGCGCGCCGGCCGGGCCGAGCTCGACGAGCTGCGGCGGCAGGTGCAGCCGCTCGCCCGCCGGCTCGCGACCCGCCTCGCCGCGCGCCGGCACCACCGGCGGTCCGGACGGCTCGACTTCCGCCGCACGATGCGCGCCTCGCTCGCGGCCGGCGGCGTGCCGGTGGTCACCCGCCACCGGCCGCCGAGACCGCACAAGCCCGATCTCGTGCTGCTGTGCGACGTGAGCGGATCGGTCGCCGGCTTCGCGCACTTCACGCTCCTGCTGACCGCTGCGCTGTCCGGTCAGTTCACCAGGGTGCGGTCGTTCGCGTTCGTCGACACCTGCGACGAGGTCACCCGCTTCTTCGCCGGCAACCCCGACCCAGCCGATGCGGTGCGCCGGATGACCGCGGCCGCGCAGGTCGTGTGGTTCGACGGCCACTCCGACTACGGGCACGCCTTCGAGGTGCTCGCGGAGCGCTGGCCCGACGCGGTGACGCCCCGTACGTCGCTGCTGGTGCTGGGCGACGGGCGCACCAACTACCGCTCGCCCGGCCTGCCCGTGCTGCGGCGCCTCGTCGCGGAGTCGCGGCACGCGTACTGGCTCAATCCCGAGCCGCGCGCCCAGTGGGGAAGCGGCGACTCGGCCGCCCTCGCGTACGCGGACGTCGTCGAGATGGTCGAGTGCCGCAACGCCGCGCAGCTGAGCGGGTTCGTGGCGGGCTTGCTGCCTGCGGGATGATGCGGGCGCCGTGCCACTGAGGTGCCACTGCCGAGCGAGGAGGCGTCGCGGATGTTCGACCCGGCGGCCGAGACGATGTCGCGCGACGAGCGCGCGGCGCTGCAGGAGACCAGGCTGCGCTCGCTCGTCGACCGCCTGATCGCGGCGAACGGCGTGCAGGGACAGCGGCTCGCGGCCGCCGGCGCGACCAGCGGGAACGACGTGACGCTCGCTGACCTGCCGCGGCTGCCGACGACGAGCAAGCAGGACCTGTGGGACGCGTACCCGTTCGGCATGCTGGCGGTCGGCATGGACGACGTCGTGGTGGTGCACGGGTCGTCGGGCACCGGCGGGCGGCCGACCCTCGTCGGCTACGCGCGCGAGGACCTCGACCTGTGGGCGCAGATGTGCGCGCGGTCGCTCGGCTGCGCCGGGGCGACCAGCGGATCGGTGGTGCACAACGCGTACGGGTACGGGCTGTTCACCGGCGGGCTCGGCATCCACCAGGGCGCGATCCGGCTCGGTGCGACGGTGATCCCGATGTCGGGCGGCCTGACCGACCGGCAGGTGCGCCTCATCATCGACCTGCGGCCGGACGTGCTCACCTGCACGCCGTCGTACGCGATCCACCTCGCCGAGGCGCTGTCCGCCGCGGGCGCCGGTCCCGACGACGTCTCCCTGCGCGCGGGCGTCTTCGGTGCCGAGCCGTGGAGCGACGCGCTGCGCCGCCAGATCGAGGCGATGCTGCCGCTGAAGGCGCTCGACATCTACGGCTTGTCGGAGGTGATCGGGCCGGGCGTCGCCACCGAGTGCATCGAGGCCCAGGACGGCCTGCACGTCAACGAGGACCACTTCATCGTCGAGGCGCTCGACCCGTCGACCGGCGAGCCGGTGCTGGACGGCCGGCCGGGCGAGCTGACGTTCACGACGCCGACGAAGCGGGCGCTGCCGCTGCTGCGCTACCGCACGGGGGACATCGCCACGTTGGCGCGCGGCGACTGCCCGTGCGGCCGGACGCTCGTCCGGATGAGCAAGGTGCTCGGGCGGCGCGACGACATGCTCGTGGTGCGCGGGGTCAACGTCTACCCGAGCGAGGTCGAGGCGGTGCTGCTGGCCGACCCGCGGATCGCCCCGCACTACCTTCTGGTGGCCGACCGCCGGGCTCCTACCGCTCGGCTGGTCGTCGCGTGCGAGGCCGGCGGCGACGCCGATCCGGCGGCCGTGCAGCGCGAGCTCTACCACGCGCTCTTCGAGCGCCTCGGGCTGCACGCGGACGTGGCGGTGCTGCCGGGCGGGTCGGTCCCGAGGATCGAGGCCGGCAAGGTCGTCCGGGTGGTGTCGTGGACGGACGGTCCCGCGCCGCTGCCAGGGCTGCGATGACACGAAGCCCGCTGGCTCGCCGGTGGGCCGGTCGGGACGATCATCCGGCTATGGTCGTGCCGTGACGGCTCGTCCGAGGGTCGGGGTCATGGGCGGCACCTTCGACCCAATCCACCACGGCCACCTGGTGGTGGCGAGCGAGGTGGCGGGCCGCTTCGAGCTCGACGAGGTCGTCTTCGTCCCCACCGGCCGGCCCTGGCAGAAGGCGGCCGAGGACGTCACCCCGGCCGAGGACCGCTACCTCATGACGGTCATCGCGACCGCGTCCAACCCGCGGTTCTCCGTCAGCCGGCTCGACGTCGACCGCCCCGGTCCCACCTACACCATCGACACGCTGCTCGACCTGCGGGCCGAGCGCGCCGACGACGCCGAGCTGTTCTTCATCACGGGCGCCGATGCGCTCGCGCAGATCCTGGAGTGGCACCGGGCGGACGACCTGTTCCGCCTCGCGCACTTCATCGGCGTGACGCGGCCAGGCCACCAGCTGGCCGACCCAGGGCTGCCGGAGGGGCGGGTCAGCCTCATCGAGATCCCCGCCATGGCGATCTCCTCGACAGATTGCCGCGAAAGGGTGAGGGCCAATCAGCCGATCTGGTATCTCGTGCCAGACGGAATCGTGCAGTACATCAACAAGCGGCGCCTCTACCGGAGCGCGCCGTGAGCGACCGACCGGCCAGGGGCCGCGGGACGGCCACCAGGGCCGCCGGGCGGCACGGCGGCGGGCGCTACGTGCCCACCCGGTGGCCCGACGGGCCGCTGCCGCCCCCTGCGGCGGCAAGGCCTGCGCCGGTCCCGCCGGTGCCGGGGGCGCCGACGGCATCGCCTGAGCCGTCCGCGCCCTCTGAGCCCTCTGAGCCGCGCCGCCCGCCGCGCTCCGGTGGGCACCGGGGCGACCGTACGGCCGCTCGTCGGCCGGCCAAGGGCCACGGCGCACCGCAGCCGATCACGGGCCACGGCGCACCATCGCCGGGCCGGGCCGATCGGCGCTCGCAGCGGCGCGCCGAGCGCCGGGCCGCGCGGCGGCGGCGCAACCGGCGCCTGGCGCTCGCCGGAGGGGCCGTCCTCGCCGTCGTCCTCGTCCTGCTGCTGCTCGTCGTCGTTCGCGGTGGTAGTCACCGGCACGGCAAGGGGCCGGTCGCGACCGGCCGTACGCAGGTCACGCTGCTGCTGATGGTGAAGGGCGCGAACGGCGCCGCGATCGAGAGCGCGCTGCTGGCGCACGACCCGGCCACCCGGCAGGGCGCGGTGGTGCCCGTGCCGTCGACCCTCGTCGCCGACGTACCGGGGCGGGGGCAGCTCCAGTTCGGGCAGACCGCCACGCTGGGCAGTGCCCGGGTGCCGGCCGAGACCCTCGGTGACGTCATGGGCGTCACCGTCGACGGGGCGCTGCTCATCGACACGACCGCGCTCGGTGCCCTCGTGGACCACCTCGGCGGCGTGGACGTCGACCACGTCGACACCGACGTGGTCGTGCCGGGGCCGGGGCGCACCGAGCAGGTACTGGTCACGAAGGGTGGTGCGCAGCACCTCTCCGGCGCGCAGGCCGTCGCGTACGCCACTTACCGAGGCGCGGACGAGACCGAGCAGGCGCGGCTGGCCCGCTTCACCACCGTCCTCACCGGGTTGATCGACGCGCTGCCGGCCAAGGCGTCGGACGATGCGGCCGCCCTGCAGGCCCTCGGCGGCGGGGTGGTCTTCGGGCTGGCCCCGGCCCGCACGGGAGCCGTGCTCGCCGGGCTGCACGCCGCCGACGCGTCCGAGGCCCTGTCGTTCGAGACGCTCCCGGTGCAGCCGGTGGGCACCGGCGACGATCTGCTCACCCCGCAGTCGGACCAGATCGACCAGCTGGTGCACCGCTACCTGGCCGCGTCGGTGCCCGCGGCCCGCGCCAGCGGGCACAACCGGGTGATCGTCGTGAACGGCACGGGGGCGCTCGGCCTCGGCGAGACAGCCCACGCCAAGCTCGACCGGCACGGGCTCGTCTTCGTGCACTCGGAGAACCAGCAGGGCTTCTCGTTCGCGCACGAGCAGTCGGTGGTGCTGGTGCCGGACGACTCCTCGGCCTCGCACGCGCTGGGGCACCGCGTGGCGGCCGCCCTGGGGTTGCCGGACGGTGACATAGCCGTCGACCAGCAGCCCACCAGCGCGGCGGACGCGGTCGTGATCCTGGGGACCGACTACCGGCCATGAGATCGTGGTAGGGCACGCCTTCCGTACCCGACCCGAAGGGCGCCCGTGACCGCAACCGACCGCGCCGTCGAGCTGGCTCTCGCTGCCGCCACCGCGGCCTCCGACAAGCAGGCCCGCGACATCCTGATCATCGACGTCAGCGAGCAGCTGGTCATCACCGACTGCTTCGTGATCGCGTCGGCCACCAACGACCGCCAGGTGCGCGCCGTCATCGACGCGGTCGAGGAGCGGCTGCGGGGCGTCGGGGCCAAGCCGATCAGGCGCGAGGGCGAGCGTGAGGGCCGCTGGGTGCTGCTCGACTACGCGGACATCGTGGTGCACGTCCAGCTGACCGAGGAGCGGGAGTTCTACCAGCTCGAGCGGCTGTGGAAGGACTGCCCGCTCGTCGCGTTCGACGACGAGGCAGGGGACCGCGCCCCGCACCGGGTGGGCGCGGGGGAGCCCTGAGCGGCTCCGCGCGCCGGCTGGTGCTGTGGCGGCACGGCCGTACGCGCTGGAACGTCGACGGCCGGTTCCAGGGGCAGCTCGACTCCGACCTGGAGCAGGCGGGACTGGTCGACGTGGCGCTGGCCGCGCAGGTGCTGGCCCAGCTGCCGCCGGCGCGGCTGCTCACGTCATCGGCGGGCCGCGCCCGCGGGAGTGCCGCGTACCTCGAGAAGGAGACCGGGCTGGTCGCCGACGTGCACCCGGAGCTCCAGGAGATCTACCTCGGCGGCTGGCAGGGCCTGGGTCGGCCAGAGGTGATCGAGCGCTTCCCCGAGGAGCATGCGGCCTGGGTGCGCGGCGAGGACGTGCGCCGGGGCGGTGGCGAGACGTACGCCGAGGTGGCCGCGCGCTCGTGCACGGTGCTGCGGGCCGCGCTGGAGTCGGTGGGCGCCGGCGAGGTGGTCGTCGCGGTGCTGCACGGCGGTACGGCGCGGGCGATCATCGGCCAGTTCCTGGAGCTGCCGACAGAGACGTGGTGGCGGCTGGCGCCGCTCGGCAACGCCCGGTGGACGGTGCTGCTGGAGGGCGATCGCGGCTTCCGGCTGGCCGAGCACAACGCGGGCGTCACCGAGCCGGTGGACCGCTCGCGGGTGGGCGCTTTCGACGTCGAGCCCGACGCCGACGAGGGCCGGGCGCGCTCGGCCGACATCTGAGGACCGGTTGCGGCCGGCTCGGGCTGGCTGGGGCCGGTTGGGCCCGCCCGGCGGGCATGCGGCATACTGGTCGTCGCCCGGCTCGCCGGGCTTGGGGCTGTGGCGCAGTTGGTAGCGCACTTGCATGGCATGCAAGGGGTCAGGGGTTCGAGTCCCCTCAGCTCCACCATCACACGCTTACTCGAAACACTGACCGGAAAAACGTCCGCCAGCCACGGCGGGGCGTCCTCCTGAGCAGGCCCGACCACCAGGTCGGGCCTGCTGCCGTTCCTGGCCTTGGCCAGCTTGTTCTGCTGCCGCTGGTAGGCAGCGCTGGCGGCTTGGATGTCATCGAAGGGCGGCTCGACGACGTCGTTCATGACTCGGGCGCCGTGATCATCATCGAGGTAGAAGCGCTCGTAGAAGGTGGCGTTCAGCTGTCGCCGCACCCCATCACTGCCGCGCTGGTAGAGGCCCATGATGTCGCTGAGCAGCGCCAGGCAGCCGCGCAGGCGTTCGGCTCCGACCTCAAGCTGGCTGCTGGTGTCGGCCAGGCTGTCCTGAAGGCGCTGCCGTTCGACTTTGATGGCGTTGCTGCGCTCCATGATCTTGCTGCGGTCGAGCAAGCCGTCGGCCGCTAGGTCGATCAGGCGGGCCTCGCGGGCGTCGAGCTTGGCCAGTTGCTTGGTCAGCCGGGCGTGCAGCTCCCGCATCAGCTTTAGTTCATCAGCGAGGGTGGCGGTGAGCTGCTTTTCGACCGCCGCGACGAAGTCGTCAGCGAGGCGCAGCGTGTGGTAGTGCCTGGCAATGGCGTCCTCGACTTCGAGGGCGGGCAGGTGCGGCAGGTCGCAGACGCCGCTCTGCCGGCCACGGCAGAGGAAGTAGCCGTAGCGCTGCCTGTTGCGTCCCCGGGCCTCGGTGTAGATGAGCCGGGCGGTTCGGCCGGCTTGCTGGCAGCGGTCGCAGAACAGGTTGCCCTTGAGGTAGTGCGTCAGCACGCGGTCGCGTTGGCCACGACGGGAGCGCGCCTCCATGACGGCTTGCACGCGGTCGAACAGCGCTTGGCTGATGAGCGGCTCGTGGCGGCCCTTGATCAGCTGACCGTCCACGGTGATCCAGCCGGCGTAGTAGGGGTTCTGGAGCATCTTGTGCAGCGTCTGCGGCGAGATCGGCTTGCCACGGGGCCAGCGCTGCGTCGGTCGGCAGGCCAGGCCTAGATCGGCCATGGTGGCGTGCAGCAACTCGATGGAGTAGTCGCCGCTGGCGTACAGCTCGAAGGCTTGCCGCACCAATTCAGCGCGTTCGTCGTCTAGTACGACGATGCGGATTTCCCGGCCCTCGAGGTTGATCCGGGTGTTCAGGTAGCCCACCGGCGCCGGACCGAGCGTGCCGCCGTTTTTGGCCTTCTGCCGCATCTTGTAGCGGATGTCGGCGCCGTCCTCGGCGGAGCGGAACTCGTTGAAGGCCGCCAGGATGCCGTGCATCAGCTGGCCAACCGGGGTGTCATCGATGCTCTCGGTGGCCGAGACAAGGGTCACCTTGGCGGCGCGGAGCGCCATCAGCACCATGGCATCGTCCAACCGGTTGCGGTTGAGCCGGCTGAGCTTATAGACGATGACGTAGTCGACATCGCGCTGCTCCCGGATGCGCGCCAGCATGGCTTGGAACTCCGGCCGCTTCTCCATGCTGGTGCCGGACCGGCCGGGCTCAACGTACTCGCCGATGATGTGCGCACCGAGTTGCTCGGTCTTGCGCTGGCAGGCCAGCCGTTGAGCCGGGATGGAGATGCCCTCCGGGTCGTAATCCGTCTTGACCTGGCTTGGCGTACTGACCCGCAGGTACAGCACGCCGTGCTTGAGCCCGCACGAGCAGGTTGATGTGGTGGTGGTCATGCGGCGACTCCCGTGAGGAAGGTGGTGGCCTTGCTGCTGCGCTGGTAGCGGCCGTACGCGCTCTGCTGGCGTGGCGCACACGGCAGTAGCCCGGTCTGCGACAACCGGGTCTGCATCGCCGGTCGGCTGACCTGAAACTCGTGCGCAAGAGCGGTTAGGTCGCGCAGTCCGTCGTCCCAGGCTTGACGCAGCCAGCGCTTCGGCACTAGCAGACAACCAGCGAAGTACTCGCAGATCGCCTCGGTGCGTTCGCGGCGCGGCCAGCCCGGCAGGTCGGGATACAGGACATCGATGAAGCGGTCATCGAGGATGTGCTTGAACTCGTGCGCCAGGCTGAAGCGCTGCTGCAGTGGCGCATCAGCAGCGTTCAGCACAATGACCCAGGTGGAGCCCGCCCAGTCAGTGGTGCCATGTGCCGGCCACGGTCGGATGCGCCGTACTTCAACCTTCGGGATGCTCGTGATGACCCGATCGGGCACGGGCGCTTCCGTGACGCCGGCGAGCTTGAGCAGTCGCTCGGCTTGCAGCTCGGCCATGCGCAGCGCCTCGACCTGATTGAGCGGCCGGATCGGCATGAGGTCGCGCAGCACGCTGAGCGCGCCGCGGCTCATCGGGGACCCCCGTGTGAGCCGCTCAGCTCGTCCTCACCGCGCTCGATCGTGTGCTTCCTGCGCAGCAGCTCGAAGTATTCGGTGATCTGATCGATGGCCTGCTCCGGTAGCTCGGCGCCGTAGCGGCTGCGCAGGTACGGCGCCAATGCCGGTTGCCCTGCTACCGGATACCCTGCTAGGGCGAACAAGTCATCGGGCTTGAGGTCCAGCACTTCGGCGAAGGCCCGCAGCTTCTCCGGCGGAACGGCGAAGCGACCAGCTTCGATCTTGCTGACCTGAGGGTGCGAGATGCCGACCCCCGCACCGATCTGGCGGGTGGTCAAGCCTTTTGCGTACCGGGCAGCGCGCAAGGCTTCGCCCAGGCGCTGATTCGATAGTGATTTCAAATTATTCCTCCTTCTCTTTATTGTCCCAGAATTCTACCGTCCTTGGTGCCAAAAGGAACTGGTAAAAAGTACAACAGTTAATGAGCCTTACTATTTATCTCTCGTCAATTAGTGGTGTGGTGGAAGATGGCAGGAGGTCTCTCGGTCGGATCGCTTTGAGAGCGACGCCAAGACCGAGAGCCTCCTGCCGGGCGAAGTGGACGCTTACCGAGCAGCGCCTCCTTCCTTGCCGCGACCGCGGGCAGTCGGCTGCTGGGAGCCTGACTGTGCCGACGTGGTCGGGGCGGTGGCGGGGCCATCACCGAACAGCGCGGTGATGGCCTCCCGGCGGGTGGCCGCGTCGCGCTCGATCGCGGCGAGCGCGTCATCCGCGTGACCCTTGAGCGCCGTCTTGCGCTGGCCGATGTAGGCCTCGACGGCTAGCCGGATTGCGTCGTTGAGGGACTGGCCCTCGAGCTGCGCGACGACGGCGAGCTGCGCGTGCAACCCGTCGTCCAGGCGGATGGCCATGGTCTTCATGGCGCGACCGCCTGCTGCGCGGGCTGTTGGTCGGTGTGACGCATGGTCACGACCTCCTCGGTGTGGTGCGGCCGGCGAATGCCCGGTTGGCAGTCGTCTCTTGAGAAACCGCAGGCCACCGACGAGGCAGGCACCCTTTGGATGGTTGGCGCTTCACGGCCCCCGCGCGCCGAGCGTGAGACTGAACAGCCAGACGCGGCCAGTGGGAGTCGGCAGGGCGGCGAGCGCGCCTTCCCGCACGAGATCACGTCCGTAGGCTGCGGCATCGAAGCAGACGTAGGGCTTGAGGTGCGGCGGGAGCGCCGCATCGAGCAGGGCGGTGTACCCCAGGTCGTCCGCGAGCTGTTCGGCGTAAGCGGTAACGGAATCCCACTCGCCGAGGTAGGCGTCCGTGAACTCATCAGACTGGGCACGTTCGGTGCCGGCGAGCGCGGCCCAGGTGGCGAAGGCCGGACCGTGAGTGAGGATGCCGCGCGCCAGACGGCTAACCGCCGCCAGGTCCTCGCGGCTGCTCAGTCGCAGCGGCCCGAAGCCCTCGTAGTCGCCGATGCTCCATTCCTCGTTCCGCGGGTCGGCGGAGCCGAGCAGCATCCAGGTGATGTCATCCTGCAGTTCGTCCGGATCGCGTGCCGCCTCCAGCCAACGCCCGCGTGGCGGTTCAGCCAGTGGGGCGACCCAGATGCGCGGGCGGGGTGCGTCCTGCGTTTCGATCGCTTGCTCTGGTTGTTCTGGATCACTCATCTCACCTCCTCTCGTGGGGTTGCGTTAGGTGCGTGCTTCAGGCCGCTCGCGCGGTGGCCGCGGGCGGTGGTTCGCTCTCGCGAGCAGCGCGGATGCGACTCTCCGCCAGGTATGCGTACGCCGGGTTCAGCTCGATGCCGAGCCAGTCACGCTTGAGCCGCTCGGCGACGACGCCGACGGTGCCGCTGCCGAAGAACGGGTCCAGCACCACGCCGGGTTGCCAGCCGGCCGTGCACGCACAGCTCGGTCGCAGCGGCCCGAGTGCGTGTTCGACACTCCATCGCGCGGGATAGCGCAGGAGCGGACCGTCGCGCTGCGGCTCCTGCGGAGTGCCGATGACCTGCCGGGTGACGGGGCGACGCCAGGGTGCACCGCAGGCGGTGCAGAGCCGCTCGGGGCAGGTGGCGAGCAGTGGCCGGGCGACCAGCGCTTCCGGGAAGGTGGCGAAGTGGGCGCCGCGGTAGCTGCCGGTGGGCAGCCACCAGACGTCGCCAGGGTTCTTCCCCAGCACATGGCCCGCGCGACCTTCAAGGTGTGCTTGCATGAGGCCGCCCCGACTGGGGGTGAGCGCCGCGGTCCAGGCTCGGGATGGTCCGTCGTACTTGCCTGCCTGTCGTGCACGACGGGACGGAGGGCGGCTACGGTGCGGCTCGCGGATCTCATCCAGGTGGAAGACGTAGCGGGGCGCACGCACCAGCAGGTAGATGACCTCGTAGGCGGTGTTCAGCCGGTCGGCCACCGAGTGTGGCATCGGGTTGGGCTTGGCCCAGATCACCTTGTTGCGCACTAGCCAGCCATCGGCTGCCAGCGCCAGCACGAGTCGCTCGGGCGCCAGAAGCAGGCCCTTCGGCGGCGCGCCGTAGCGACGCGCGGTCGAGTAGGCGTCGCCGAGGTTCAGCCACAGCGCGCCGGTCGGCTTCAGCACGCGGGCGACCTCTCTCAGCGTGGCGTGCAGGGCGCTCACCCAGTCATCGACGTGCGGTTCCAGGCCGAGCTGCCCGTCGACGCCGTAGTCGCGCAGCTGGTAGTACGGCGGTGAGGTGATGCAGCAGTCGACGCTCGCCGTCGGCAGGCGGCGTAGCTGCTCGTGGGCGTCCCCGACGAGGATCCGGTTGCGCGGCAGCTCGGCGGGCGCCGCTCGCAGGGGAGCGGACGGCCCGCTCCGGGCGTAGCGCCACGCGTGTAGCGGCCGGTCGCCGATTGCCTGCGGCAGCGCCGGGTCGCTGGTCATGTATCACCTCCTCTCGTGGTGTCGTTAAGCAGTTGGTCAGCGGCGCCGGCGGTGATGACGGCGTCGAACTCGCTCAGCAGGTCGACCTGGAACAGCCGCTGGTGGTCGGCCGGCAGCTGGCGGAGGGCACGCTGGAGCGCCTTGCGGCGGGCCAGGCGGATGGTCAGCCACAGCACGCGCGGGAACACCGCCTCGCGGCCGCTCTGCCAGTAGCGCCCGTAGAGTTGCGCCTTGCGCAGGATGCGGCCCAGGTCCTCGGTGGCCCGGTCGACCTCCAGGAACCAGCGGTCCTCGTAGGCGCCATTCGCGAGCCGCACGTAGGCATCGGGCTTGAGCGTCAGGCGGGTGCCGCCACCGGCCGCGAACGAGCGCCAGCAGGCCGGTTCGGCGTCGAAGTCCAGCAGTTCCAACCGGCCGGCACGCGTCAGTTCCACCAGCCGCACGTAGCAGTCGGTCACCGCGACGGCGTGCGCTACGACCGGGTGCCCCGGCGTCCAGGGGCGGCGATAGGTGCTGTCCGGCCGGACGAGCCGTTGCCCCACGACATCGAGACCGTAGAGGTAGCCAGCGCTGCCCGCGCGCTTGCCACCGATCCTGCGGTCCAAGCGGGCTAGCACTCGCCGAGCAGTCAAGGAAGCCAGTACCCGGCGCGCGTGTCGGGCTCCACTAGGAGAAGGTGCAAAGTGCAGCCGCGCGAGCTCTCGCCCACTCGCTAGCCTTATCCGTTCAAGCGTGGCAACGATGGAGAGTTCGAGCGGGGTGAGATCCAAGATGATCTGCTCGGCCCGAGCCGCTCGCACCCTCAGGCAGCCAGCAGTCGCTGCGCGTACTGAGTCGTTGTTGCTATCCATTGCCATAGTGGCCTTGACCTCGTGCTTCGCGGGCAGCGACTCGACGCGACCGGACGACCGACCGGACAGGGCGCGCTCGGTTGGACGCGCGCTCACGGCTGCCTCCGGGGTGATCGCCCGATGCGCGGTGCTGGCTCGTGCTGGCCTTGCTGCCGGGCGAGCAGCGCGGCCTCGACGTCGGCCCGGTCGACGCCCCAGCGCTGCCGTGAAGCCGCCCGAACGGCCTCGAAGTCGCGCAGCGGCGGTTCAAGCGGCGCGGTGCGCAGGGTGGTCGGGGGTTGGACATGGCCGGCGGAGAAGCAGCTGGCGACCGCCTCGTAGGCCGGGATGCCCGTCAGGTCATCAGCGGTGAGTCCGCCTCCCAGCTCGCGGGCGAAGACGGCGGCGTCGTCGCGGGCGGCCTGGAACAGCAGCTTGCTGCGAGCGTTGGCCATCACGGCGTGCTGGAGGTCGGCGTCGAGCTGGCCGAGGTGCTGGTGCGCGATCGTCAGCCCCAGCCGGTAGGAGCGGGCCTCCGCCAGGATCGTCTCAGCGGGCGTCGGCAGCGCCACCACGTGCTGGAACTCGTCGATGACGGCCATCACCGTCGGGCGGCGTTCGGGTGGCAGGTGACCGCGTGCCGAGACGGCGTCCCACAGGCCGGCGAACAGCAGCGCGCCCAGCAGATAGGCAGCCTCGGAGCCGATCTGGCCGACCGCGAGATTGACGAGCAGCACCTGGCGCCGCGCGATGATCCGACCGAAGTCGATCGCCCCCTCAGCCTGGCCGAGAATGCCGCGCAGTCGCGGCCGCATGGTGAGCGCCCGCACCTTGTTCAGCAACGGCGCGGTGGCGCTGGCGCGCTCGCCGTCGCTCCAGCCCTCGAAGCCCGCCCAGAACCCCTCGACGCCGAACGGGTCGTCCACTCCGCGCAGCACCCGGCGGCGGAACCCGGCGTCGGTCAGCAGCGCCGGCACCTCGCAGAGCGTCATGCCGCCGACGTGCGCGAGGGCCGTCAGGCAGCCACGCAGGATCTCATCCGTCCGGGGGCCCCAGTTCGCCTGCCAGATGGCGTGCATGACGCCGAGGACCTGCTCGACGGCCAGCTCGCGATTTCCGGACGTGGTGGCGTGCAGCGGGTTGTAGCCGACCGGGCGGGCGTCGTCGGCCGGGTCGAGCAGGATGACGTCCTCGAGCCGCTGCTCCGGCAGCCGCTCGGCGATCGACCGAACAAGATCACCTTTCGGGTCCAGCACCACCAGGCCGTGACCGGCCGCGAGGTCCTGGACCGCGACGTGCGTGAGCAGCGTCGTCTTACCGACCCCGGTCGGGCCGGTGACCGCCAGGTGGCGGAAGCGGGCGTCGAGACCGAGCGCTACCGGGCGGGCGGCTTGGCCGGGGAAGGTCGCGGTACCGAGGACGGTGCCCTGCGTCGGCACCGCGTTCGCGACGGGCAGCAACCGGCAGCCACCGCGCGGCAGGCCGGGGACCGGCGCGCTGGAGGTGGGCCAGCCAATAACGCCGGCGGCCTCTTCGCTATTGAGCAGAGCCGGCCAGCGCAGCAGCGGCACGCTGCGCCGGGCAATCCGTCCGGCGACGGTCTCCGGTGGCAGTAGCCGCCGCCGCAGGTGCGCGCCTGGGGCCCGCGTGCCGTGCAGCGGCCCCTCCACCCGCCGCACCAGCGCGATGGCCCGGTCGCGGTTGGCCGCCAGGGCGCCGACGCGGCCGGTCGCGATGAGCAGCGGCGCTCGCAGCTTCTTGCGCCGGGCGGTCACCGCCTCGGCCGTGGCAAGCATCCCGCTATCCAGCAGCGGCGGTGTGGGCTGAGTTCCCTTGGTGCTCACCAGCCGCGGAGCCGGCACCGGCCCAGCCGCGGCCACCAGCCACTGCACGATGAGCCGCTCACTGCGGCGGAGCGGCTGCACGGCCGCCAGTAGCCCGCTGGCGATGCCGGTCGGGTCGACGCGCAGCGGTCGGTTGGGCGTAGTCGCCCGGTACTCCACGGCGTAGCTCGGCGTCCAGGCCGTGTCCGTGACGGGCTCGACGCGGACGCTCGGCGCGTGCGCCTGCAGCGCCCGCTCGACGTACTCCTGCGCGGCCTGCGGCACCACCAAGCGGTGCGTGACGCCGTCCGCGTCGGCCAGCAGCTCGAAGGTGATCACCGGCTGGACCACCAGCCGCCGCCACCACGGCGGCAGTAGTCCGGTGAGGGCGACCAGGAAGGCTTCCACCGTCGCGGCGTCGAACTCGCCCGGAAAGCGCAAGCCCAGCACCACCGGCGCGGCCTGCATCTCCTTGGTCAGTCCCGCCCGCAGCACCAGCAAGGCGGGTGGCAAGAGGCTGGCGGTGCCCAACAACTCGAGCGCAGCACTCACGACGCCGCCTCCTCGTCCTCCGGCGCTGCCGCCTCGCTGTCAGCGGGGCGCTGCGCCCGGCGGCACTGCTCGGCGCGGACGGCTTCGAGAAGCGCCCGGGCCAGCCGCCGCAAATCCGGCTGCTCGCGCGGCACGCCGCGCACCGTGATCCTCACCTCCCTCGCCATAGCCGCCCTCCTCCTTTCGTATTCGCTATTCAGTAGTGGAAACCGGAGGCACCAGCGCCGACCCACTTGGCCCTAGAAAGGCAGCTGATACTCCGGTCCCCTACTTTGTCCTTGTATGGAAACTTCTGGCACCAGTCAAGCTGGCGGCCGTTGTGGAATCGGCAGCTCGCCTGTGGAAAAGCCGCTGCAGCTGTCGCCGGCCTATCAGTAGCGGCGCACGATGGCGCGCAGCACGACGGCCAGAATCAGCAGCCCGAGGAGGAGCGGCAGAAACGGGCCGAGCAAGTGGATGATCAGCACACCAAGCACCTGGAGCCCGATCAGGATGGCGAAGAACGAGATGACGCCGCCGATCAGCTGCTCGCGCCAGGACCGCGGTCCGGGACGCCACCCCCGCATTTGACTCACCCCTGTCCCCACCGGTGGGAGTCCGCTTGGAGGCGCATCACTGCTAGCGCCCCTCACGATGGGTCCGGACGATGTCGTGCATCGCCTGGAGGCTGGCGCGGGTCGTGAGATCGATGCTCGCCTGCGTGTAGAGCTGGCTGGCCAGCTCGCTCAGGCGGCGCCGGTCGCTCGGCAGCAGCAGGTAGCCGCGCACGACGGCGCCGACGGCCATGCCGCCTAGCAGCAGCACCGTAGTGACGATGACGGTGAGGAGCAGCACGGCGCTCACCGCCGCCTGAGGACGCGCTGGTGGTCGTTGAGCAGCTCGACCATCATGATCGCGTGGGAGTCCACCACCATGGCCAACCGACCGCTGGCGTCCGGGGCCAGCGTCTCCAGTTGCTTGTGGACTTGGCTCAGCTTGCAGACCGCCACGGCTGCCTGCGTCGTCACGATGCTGCAGCTCTCCACCTTGGCCAGGGATGCGTCCGTTTCAAGATCGATAGCGGCGAGGCGCACCTGGGCCTGCGCCTGCTGGCGGGAGATGGCTCGCCCGGCGCGCCGGGCGTCGCGCAGCAGCGGCGCGTGAGCGCCCAGGTAAGGCGTGAGGTCGCTCGACATCGGAGCTGACTCCTTCCCGCGCCCCCCGCTGCCAGGCGGTCCCTGGGCACCGAGCGGGTGTGCGCTGGGACGACTTCAGCTCCGATAATTCGGACAAACAAGACAGTAAAACCCGGTATAAGGCGGAACTTGGGCGCCGGCGATCTTCCCTGCTGGCCCCGATGGGCGCGACCGAGGCCGATGCGAGACTCGAAGCCGTGAAGGAGCCCAAGGACAAAGCAGAGCGGGTCGCGGCCCTCGTTGACGAGCTGACCCACGCTCGCTGGCGCGGTCTAGACGATCTTGAGCTATCGGCCGGGCAGCAGTCGCCAGTTGAGACGCCCGAGCTTGAGCGGTTGGCTCGCATCTACACCCGGGATCGGGTCGCGCCGCGCATCCCCCTCATCCGCCGCCTGCTTGATGAAGGCCTCGATGCTTGGCGGAAGCGTGGGAACGCTGACGAAGCCGACTTCGTGCGTGCCATGTTCTTTGCCGCAGACGGCGGCACGCCGGGCCAGCAGCGGCCGAAGCAGTTGAAGGCAGCGGTCTTGCAGCGCTACGGCTTGAACGAAGACCGCTTCGAAGATCGCCGTCGCACGAGCTTCCGGCGCTTCGCGGCGTTCCTGCTGGAGTTCGTGGCCGTCCCACCACCTCGGCCGTGGCGCCGATGGTTGATCGCAGCTGGCCTCGCACTAGTACTGGCGGTTGTGGGGATCGGCTCGTTCCTGGCGCTGCACCGTGGTGGCAGCACCGGCGCGCAGGGGAGCGGTAGAAGCGCGTCCTCCCCAGACACAACAGCAACAGGCCCGACCGCCACCTTCACGTTCGATGCGCTCGGCGGCACGTCGTCCAAGATCATTGATGTCTACCCGGGCGTCGGTACGTCAGCGCACGACAAGAACGCGAACGGCACCTTCACCGACGGCGACACCGCGCCTGCCCTGTGCAAGACCACGGGCCGGAGGATCACGTCTGACGTGAGTGCCGGCGAGCGGCCACGCAGCTCCAACATCTGGGTGCGCGTGCAGGGCTCGCCTGGTCTGGTGCAGTACGCCACGCTGACGTATGGAGACATAGGTCGGGCGGCACTGAGTCGCTTGCCACATTGCTAGTTGTTTCTGGAGTGAGGCGGCTGCGGCTCTGGCTGCCGGGCCACAACCGTCGACCTCTCATCCGGCACCGACTCCTCCACCATGCGGCTCGCTACGCCCGCGTCCGAAGGCTCTATCGAAACGGGCAAACAGGGGCATCCTAGAAGAGACGCGAGCCCCTGCGACCCCGGGACCCTGACGAGCGGTGGAGCTTGTGCCAGAGTGGCGTGCTGTGTCGACCTCCGACCTTAGTCAGCTACCTGCGCAAGACCGGCGCGCAGACGTCAGCGCAGTACGACCGCCAAGATGGGCCGTTGATGGGCAGTGCCATCCGAGAGCGGCACTGGAACTTCGTCAAAAAACCTGAGTGAGGCTATGAACGAGGAGGAGGTGTCCCTTGCGCCAGGACGTAACTTTTCTGGCTCCACCACGCCGTCGAGTAACCGAAGGGGAACGTCACCAGCTTGCAATACAGGTCCAAGAAAGAATCTTCTCAACCAGTAGGTCAATCCCGGAAGCTATATCCGACACTGCTCTCTACTTTCGAGTATCCATAGTCGGGAACTGCAACCTGCACTGCCAATTCTGCCATAACGAGGGAGGGCCCGATCGGGGGACAATGAGCCTTGAATCGGCCGGCATCGCATTTGGTGCCGCTGCAAACGCGGGGTTCCGGCGCCTACAATTGACCGGCGGGGAGCCGCTGATACACCGGCAAGTAGATGACCTTGTCCGACTTGGCCGTCAGTTCTTTCCGGATGTTGGCGTGACTACGAATGGAGTGTTCCTCCCGAAGAAGTTAGAAAGTCTGCTGGCCGCCAGCGTCAGTCGCTTACATGTATCGCTACAAGCGGAAACCCTCATTGCCTCGAACGGTACCTGGCAACTACCGCCCTGGCTTACTGAACTTATCGAGCGCTGCGCAGCTACTGATACCGTACTCCGGTTCAACCTGCCCGTAGGCGTCGCTGATCTCGACCGCGCGGCAGGACTATTGTCCCGAACGGCTGGGCTCTCGTTCGACGTGAATATCTTCGCGCTGTTGTCTGATGAGGCCGCAAGCCCTTCTTTCAGTAACGAGTACCTCTCACGGCTACAGGCACTGGCGCGAGCGGCCACCCAAGTTCGGGACAAGGGACGTGTCCAGGTGCGCAGCTATCGAACGTCGCAGGGACTGCGCTGTGGGCGTTGCTCCAAGAGGGCAAGCTGTACTGAGCAGTCTCGCTCTCTTCGACTCGGAGTAGATAACGTGCTTCGTCCCTGCTTGGCTACGCGAGATTGGGACTTCGCCTTTCGGCCTTCTCATGGCTATGAAGATATGGAGATCGCGACCCTGCTTGCGTTGGACTTCGTGGACTGGGCTGCCTGAAAGATGCGTGACTTCACGGTATGGGAGCCGCCGATAGGTTCCGACGCAGACTCGTGCCCTGCGTATGTCGTCGTGGTTGGAAATACTGGGGCGGGCAAAAGTACAGTCGTCGCACGCCTGGCGTCTGACCTCTTCCAGGATCGTTCCGTGATCGGAATAGACGAGCGCACGACGCACCATCCCTTCCTCGACCGACTGTTCTTCGAGCCTCACTCCTTCGCATTTGAGCTACAACTCAACTTCATGCTCCAGCGGGTGCTGATCGTGAAGCGCTGGCTGCAAGCGGGGATAAGTGTGGTGATGGAGCGTTCGCACCTGGACGATCCCATATTCATAGAGCACTTACTAGCGTTCGGTTTGGTTGATGCCGCAGAGTACGACGTATACCAAGCTCTTTGGCGTGTGCTCGCCCAAAGGATGCCCCTTCCAGATGCCATAGTGGCGCTTGAGGTTCCGGCGAGTACATCACTGCAACGGCTTACGGCAGACGAAGCTTCTGGAAAACGCCCACGGGAGTTCGTATCCGAGGCTCACAAAGAGAGGTGGTTGCGAGCATGGGGTGAGCTGTACTCGGCACGAATAGCTCAACTACGCCGCGATAAGGCGCTCGAGTCTCGGCTAGGAATCTTCACGAACGAGACTGAATATGAAACAATAAAGGCATTCGTGGCAAGCAGGCTGAATTGTAGGAGGGACTAGCGTGAACTCGCGACTCATCGCTTCAATGTTAGTTAGAAGAGACGGAGAATATCTCTTCATCCGGCAGAATAAGCCCGGCGGAGCATATCCCGACTCGCTGCATATTCCCGGAGGTGGACTTGAGCCGGATGAAACTCCGCTGGAGGCGGCGGTCCGTGAAGTACGGGAGGAGGTCGGTGTTGAGGTCACCAATGTCGAGGCAGTGGACTTTGATTGGGATGTGGTTCTCTACAAGGGAACAGACACATTGCTCATTTTCCTGCGCTTCGTGGGCGAGTATCTGTCTGGCGATGCCGTGCCAGCTTCGGACGCCAAGGAAGTAATATGGGTTCGGGAAAGCGATCTAACGAAGTTCCCACAGAACAAGCCTACGCTCAGTCTACTGGCCCGTTTGAGTCTGCTGTAGTTACTCAGTCCTAATGCGGGTGGACTTGCATCGTCTTGAAGAGCTCACTCCTGAGCAATTCACCTGGCTGGCGGTGACATTACTTAAGAGGGAGATATCACCGTCAGTACGCATGGTCGCGCTTCGTGGTCAAGACGGTAAACGTGACGCAGTCCTGTCCGGTCCTTGCACGACGGAACGATACCCGTGGGCAGGGGAGTGGGTGTTCCAGTTCAAGCACTACCGGACATCCCTGGCGGCTGATAGGTCGCGGGTTCTGCGAGATTTACCGCGGGAACTTCGGGCTGTCCATATTCTGCTGGCCGGCAACATAGACAACTATCTTCTGATCACATCTGTACCTTTTTCAGGAACGATTGGCTCCGGTAGTTTCGACAAGATACAGGCACTCAAGCTTGCTCTCAAGCGCGAGCTAAACGTTAACGTCGATCTCTGGGACGGGCTGGAGATAAGCGCGCTGCTTCTTCAATACCCTCGCATCGCGGCAACCTTCTTCGAGGATTCTAAGAGAACACCGGAAGTCCAGAGGCGATGGTCTCCCACCCTAGCAGCTTTGACAAGCACTCATGCCTCTGCTCTAGATGATGAAACCTTCTATTTGCTCCTCAGTGCGCTTCTTGGGTCGGGCAGGTATGTCTTTGGCCCAGATAGCGACTCTGAGCTTTTCCAGGCTTACTTGAGCGGGGAGTATCTCGGCCTTCAAGATGCACTGGTGCGGTTAAACCAACACCTCCGTCATCGACCGCTTCCTTCCTCGCCAGAGGCACAACGGGCAGTGGCGTGGGTGGTGCTTACAAATGCAGCAGTCGCGGCGCGAATCGGTAAGGCAAGAGCCGCTCTACGAATGTTAGGACGAATACGACAGCAAGCAGTCGCAGACTCCGAGCTAGCAGCCTGGATTCTAAATGTTGAATCAATCGCGCTAGGCAAGCTGGATCGGAGCCGAGAGTACCGGCTAGCGACCGATGCCGCAATACGGATGGCGGACGCCGCTGGACACGCCTGGATTGCCAAAAGTGCACTTCTTCGGGAACTGCACAAGATAAACTGGGCAGCCAATGAGCAAGGTATACCAGTTGTAAGTCAAGACCTTGAGGCGGCGATAACTGACGTGTTGCAGAGGCCCGGGTACGTTTCAGAAGAAGAGCGTGAACATCTTCTCGCTCAGAGCGACGCTTACCTAGCCTTACATTACACCTGGCAGCCATATGAGTGGCCTGATGCGGAGCGCAGTATCTACAGCGCTGAGACTCGCTTCAAAGCTTTAGGTGACGTTTCGGAAACTACTCGGATGACTTCCGAGCGTGGCCGGCTTTATCTCCTGGCCAACGAGTATGAGCGAGCGCAAGACATCCTAGCGGCGGCGTGCAGGCAGCGGGTTCTTGCCGGTGAATACCCTCGAGCCCGTTACGACCTGCTCTGGCTGGGACAAGCATATAGCCGACGTAGTCGTTGGCTTGAAGCGGAAATTTGCTTCACGCTGACCCTATCAATTCACGACCAAATCTATCGCGGCAGGAAGATCGACGCGAGCGTCATCACGACGATCTTCTCGGAGCTTCATGCTTGTGAGCCGACCCTATTGACGATTGCACGGCGACGGCGACTCCGACTTGAAGACCTGGCGGGTTGGGTCGCCAGTTCGACCAGGATGAGCGAGGAGGAAGCCGCGGCGCTCTTTGACCTGCAGCGCCTCAGGCATCTGATCGCGCAGCTGGCGGCTTAACGCACCTTACTGCTCTGAATGCAACCGTGTTCAACAAGCGCCTCGACACAGAGCATATCGCCGAGCCCCGTTCGGTCGGCCTCGTCGAATGTCGACTCATGACTGTATACGCCTTCACCTTGAATAGCAAGGGTCTGTCGGTAGGTCCCTCGACCACTCTGATATTGTATTAGCCCGTAGCGACCGATAGCGCTCAGGGACCTAGCAGCCGCCAAGGACTGCTCTTCCTCGCTCTGATCGTGCATCTTTGAAGGCACCAAGCCCAAGTAACGAGCTGTACGTAGTTCTGCCACAAAGGCATCTGGAGTACCGCCGAGAAGCTTGGCTGCGAGGTCTAGGCTTCCTACGCCTTTATCGAATTCATGGGGTACCAAGTCCAACATTACTGGTACGCCGTGGGAGCGGGCCCACGATGCCATCCCTTTAACCGCGCGAAGCTGGCGCGGAGATGCGCTAGCGATGACGTAACCTGATATGAATAGCAGGTCGCAGTCTCTCGCCACGTCCTCGGCGAGCCATTCTTTCCAGTGCCCTCCTCGAATGTGCTTTCCAGCGTGGCCCTCGGGCCTGAGCATCAGTCTGCTTCTGTCTGGGGAGTATCCTGTTATAGCTAAGGCAGTGCGGTACCCTTTTACGATCTCCACTGCGTCGACATCTAATCCCAACTGGGAAACAGCCTCACTTATATGTGCGCCGAAGACATCGTCGCCTACGCCAGAGAAAATCACAGGGGTCAAGGAAGTTCGAGCCAATATGGCCTTGGCGAAGAGAATCGCCGATCCTCCGACGCGAACGATGGGCTTATACGAGATTGTCAGGTCGCCAGCCTTACTTGTGGGCGAGTGGAGAGCTGAACCCGCAAGCTCGAAAAGTAGGTCGATGGTGAGATCTCCGACTACCAATACCCTTCGCACTGTCTTCTTTCACTCCAGAAGTTGAGATGGTTCTACGGACCGTCGATCTACTGTCGTCATTCAACTGGCTTTCGGGGGTCGTGTTCAAGCCTGACGCGGCAGGCAAGGCTTCCGGCGGTCTCCGCTAGCGCTCAGGGTGGTGTCACTAGTCTCCAAATTCACTCCGTGTCCGTCTATCACTGGGGGTAACTGTCTAGTACTCTTCCTACGCGCGTTGGCCCACTCGGGGAGCCAACGCGCACCTCACTCGGGGACACGCAGATGCTCGGGGCCGGGTCGACGTGGCGGCGTCTTGTGGTCGCCGCCGTTGTGGTGTTTGCCTTGGTTCTCGCGATGACCTCGCCTTGGCGCGGCCGGAGCGTGCCGGTGGCCGCGGCAGCAGATGGCATCTCCCTCTTGCCAGCAGCCGGTCAGTTCACGCCGCTACCTGGCACGCCAGTCCTCGACTCGCGGAACGGTACCGGCCTCAGCTCCCCCAACCTGGCACCTGGCTCGACGCTGACGTTCTCGGTTACCACCGTTGGCGGCACGGCGACCGGCGTGCCGGCCAACACCTCGGCGGTCGTGCTGGAGTACAACACCCAAGCCAACTTCGCCGGTGTGCTGTCCACCGGCGTGGCCGCCGGCGCGACCGACACGTCGCTGACCTTCCCGGCCAACGTCGAGCGCAACGGCTTCGACATCGTGATGCCGGCAGCCAACGGCACCGCGGCCCTGGCCATCACCGGCTTCTCACCGATCCCGACTGGCGCGGTGCTCTCCAAGCTGGTGGTGCGGCTGCACGGCTACTACAGCGGCTCGTCAACCGCGACGGCCGGCTCGACGTACGTCGGCTACGACCCGGCGCTGCTGGCCAGCTCCAGCAACAGCCCGAGCGGCTTCACCCTAAACGGCACCGGCACGAGCGGGCCGCTCTCCATCGGTAGCGGCAGCTACACCGTCCAGGTGGCCGGCAACGCCGGTGTGCCAAACGACGGTTCGGCGACGGCGGTGGCCTTGCAGACCATCGTGCAGGACCCGGCGTGCAGCGGTGGCTTCTCGCTCACGCCGGCCGGCAGCGGCCGCAGTGACTACGACGGCAGCTTCACGAGCGGCCAGGAGGACGAGAACTTCGACCTCATCGCGCTGCCGAGCAGCGGCCAGCTCAGCCTCCAGCTGCTTGGCTGCACCGGTACGGCGACGGTCACTATCCGGGTCCGCGGCTACTACAGCGCGCCAACCGCTACGACGCCCGGCTCGAGCTACGTGCCGGCCCAGCGCAAGGTCTTTGACACCACGAGCGGCACTGGTACGAGCAGCTGCCCGATGACGGCTGATGCGCCGAAGCTGGCGGCGCACTCCGGCTGCACCATCCAGGTCCTCGGCACCGGCAGCTTCCCGAGCAGCGGTGTCAGCGGCCTCGCCGCCCAGGTGGTGGCGGTTAACCCCGGTCACGATGGCTGGCTCGGGCTCTACAGCAGCGCTAGCGTCGCCCACACCGCGACGCTCTGGTACAGCCCCACTGGCCGTACGTCCAACTTCGAGGTCGCCAGCTACACCGACGTCAATCCCGACGGCACGGTCTACGTCTGGAACGGCGGCGACTACCCGGTCGACGTCGTCATCCGGGCGCACGGCTACTACCGGGCACCGACGGCTCCCTCTACGGCGCCGCAGTCTCTCGTCGTGCAAGCCGACCCCGACCATCCCTCGGCCAGCGTGGCGGTGACGTTGACCCCGCCGGCAACGCCGGCCGATGGGGGAGCGGCCATCACCGGCTGGCAGGTGACCGCGACGCCGACCGATAACGCGGCGGTCGGCCCGCTCTCGACCACCGTGCCGATCGGCACCATGACGGGCAGTCTGGACGGCCTGGCGCCGTCGACCAGCTACGCCTTCTCGGCAGCCATGCTGAACGCCGTCAGCAGCGGACCGCCGTCACCGAGCGTCTCCTACCGGATGGCTGACCAAGCCGAAGTGACGTTCACGAGCCCAGTCAGCCTGACGAGTGCCGTGAGCGCTGTCCAGGGCAACGGTGGACAGGTGGGTGAGATGGTCGCCAGCTTCGCCGCCAGCGACCTCGGCACGACGACCGATCTGTCAGTCGGCGCCTACCTGGGCGCGGCCGATCAGTCGAGCTTGGCATCGGCCTTCGCGGCCAAGGTGCAGCAGATCCTCGCCGGACAGGCGAAGGCGCTGCATGACGGCGCCGGCACGAACCTATCGGCGGCGGCCAGCTCATACGGCTTGGCGGACGATCCCTCCTCCGGCACGACCTGGTCGTCCACCGATCAGGCGACGGCGCAGCAGGACACTGACGACTTCAAGGCCAATAGCCAACCGAGTGACGCCGGTCAGGCGGTGACGGCGGCGGGTAGCCTCCCGATCACTGTCAGCGGCGTACTCATCGAGGGCGATCTGACCGATACCAGCGCGCAGCTCGCGGCCCTCGGTGGTCAGGTGACGCGCAGCACCGACCCTTTTCCCGAGCCAACCCTCACCGCGCAGACGACCTGCGGTACCGCCTGGCTCCCGACCTACCATCCGACGCCCTGGAGCAACTACGCCGACAGCGAGGGCTGGGACGCGTACGTCTACCAGGAGTTTGGTTGGGGCCCACGGGCCCTCAACACGTTGAAGTGCTACGGGCCGAACGTCACCTGGGAAGAAGACTTCGTCACCAACAACGCCGATGGGCGGCACTTCTTCTCGGTGAAGACCGACCGCTACGTCGGTTGGGACTCCAACTTGCCGCTGGCTTACGGTGACACAGCGTTCGATGACGGCACGACCTATCCCACCTACACCGTCGGCTCCGCCGACGCAACGCGGCTGCACGCCTACACGCACTACTGGACCTACTACGAGACCTGGCACGGCAACTGGTACAGCGACACCGCCAAGGTCAACGGTCAGCGTGGGCACCGCGTCAACAGCTGGTGCTCGCTGGGCTGGACCTGGTGCGTCTTTGCCTCACGCACCAAGCCCATCTTGCCAGCTTGGACTGTATCGGTACCGTTTCCGATCTATGGTCCGGTCTGAGGGCGGGTGAACCGATGCACCGACGTCGAGCTAGCCCCGCGGCACCTGGCTTGATCGCCTTCCGGCTGCTAGTGATCACGATCGCGACCCTGGTCGCCCTTGCGTTCGCCGGACTGCTCGTCACCGTGCTGTTCGGTGCGTCCCTGACCGATCGGGCCGCGAGCACCTGCGCTGAGCAAGGAGAAGAGTCCGGGATCACCTGGCACTGGCTACCGCCCGCATGGGACTGCACGCGCACCTACGAGGACGGGCACACCGCGAGCGGGCGCATCCACTTGTGGTCGCCGGGCAAGTTCTCGCCCTGATCCTCCGCCTACTGGGACGACGCAGGGCGCGGCAAGAGGGAGCGTTGGCCTTCTCGCGTGGTTGCTTTCTGGCTATTCGAAACCACTGGCCCACGAAGGGCAGCTTGACCTATCGGAGCATCAGGCACTGGAGTTCCTGGCTGCCTTCTCCACGCTTGCCCGTTGGGTCGACTCGGGCAACAGTGGAACGAGCTGAAGAATCCATGGCTTGACCATATCCGACGTCAAGAGCGACCACTCCTTCTTGACGCCTCTACCCGTGATCACTACAATGCCTAGCCATATGAGTGACTACCGCTCGGAAGAAACGGCGCGCGACGCCGAGCAGAGCGCCGCGGAAACGGCGCCGCCCGCAAGCGGTGAGATTTCTGAGCAAGCTTACGCCGGTCTTGTAGCGTTAGGCTCCGTTCTGCCTGATCTCCCCAGAGAGCCAGCTGAAAGCTCGGGCGATGATCCGGCACGGTCAGCCGAGGTGCGCGAGCGATGGCGCGCTGCCATTCATGGCGAGACTAGCTTTGACGATGACGAGCCTGATAACGTCTGATTAGTTCGGTCGCGTGGGCCTGAGCCTCGCGGATGAACTGACTCCGACCGACTTCGTTCTCCAAGATGGTCAGCGGTTCTCCGAGCTTCGCTTCGATGTCCGCCTCGAACTGCGCGAACTCGCCCTGCACCAGCCGGCCCAGCACCCGTCCGACCGTGTCGGGCTGGCGCCGGATGCGGTGAACGTAGTCCCGGGCGTAGCGCCGCACCTCGTCGGCGGGCAGACCGTAGGCGACCTCAACGGCGACGGCCAACTCGGCGGCCAGGCCGCTCAGGAAGGCGCTGCCGGCCGGGGTCGCCACGTACTCGCGCAGGTCCGCCGCCTCGTCGCCCCACTCGCGCAAACACTTGGCCGCCACGCCGGCGTGCGTGCCGTTGAAGAGCACCAGCTTGCGCGCCGCCAGCGGTTCGACCGCGCTGACCGGGCGAGCGCCGAGCGCGCTGATGACGGTCGCGGCGTCGTGGCTCTGGAAAGCGGCGCCGCCGCTGTTCGCCGGCAGCTGGATGCACCACTCCATGTAGGCCTCGGTCACCACGTACACCCCGTCGGCGTTGATGCCGCGCTCGGTACACAGCCGGTCCACCAGCGTCGGAGACCACCACAGTGGCCGGCGCAGCGGCTGCTCGGCGAGGACGCGCAGCACGGGTGCGACGCGGTTCTCGCAGGGTACGAGGAGGAGGCCGTCGGTCCGCTGCTCGAGGTTGGCCGCCCGCAGCCAGCGCGCCAAGCCGGCGGCCACCGCGCCCTGACCCTCGCGGACCGCCGTCAGCAGCGCGACGGTCGCCGGATCGGCGAGCCGCGCCTTGAGGGTGGCGCCGCTTACCGGCTCGTCCAGGAAGTGCACCGCCTGGATCGCCCGGACCACCGGCTGGCCGGCATGCCAGGCGACGAACTGCCGATCCTCGGCCAGCCGCTCGCTGATCGCCGAGCGGCGCGCCACGATTTCGAGGGCGATCGACGTCGGGTCGTAGCTGCTGGCGATGACACCGAGCGTCACGGCGCCACAGCCGAACACGAGGGCGCGCGTCGCCGGGTCTCGCGCCGCCCGGCTGACCGCTGCCGGCGCCGCGGTTGCTTCAGGGGGCGTTGCGGACTCCGTTACCAGGGGATGCCTCCGTCGGCCTTCGACTGGGGCCTTCCCCGCAAGGCCGGCACCTTGAGCAGGTGGCCGGAGCCACCTGCTCAAGGGCCCGAGCACTGCCGTCCCCCGCGCGGCAGCGATCGGCGCTTGTTGTCACTAGAGCCTAGTGTGTGCTGTGACTCAGTGCAACAGGCATGAAGCCGTGCCTATTCGCAGTCGACCGCGCTGGGCGGGTAGTTGCGGGTCAACAGCCAGTTGCGCGTCCACTTGACAGGCTCAGTTGACGCGCGATCAAATCACCGCCTGGCGATCACTGCGCTTGCCGGGGGGCAGCCGCGCAGTCGATCGCGCCGCTCGTTCGTCGCTCGGGGGCAGCGGCGCTGCGTTGGGAAGGGGACCGACGCGCTGTGCACGTACCACTTGGCGCCCACGCTGCGACTCACCACTCGGTACTTCTCGGGCGACCTGACCAGCGGTCACTCACCACGGCCCGCACGGCCGGCGGTTCACTCCGCCCGGCTGGCGCGCCACCGGTCGATCGCGATCCAGTGACCTTAAGTAGCCCAGGTGTGGCAAGCCGTGTTCAGCGGCGTCGCTATCGTGCCGCTTGCCGGCCGAGAACCGACTGCTCGGTGCATCGTCGGCTCGGCAGGTTCGTGACAACTTGTCACGAAGACCAGGCACCACCGAACACACCCTTCGTAGACTGGTCGCAGCCGCGACGTCAGCTGGAGGGCAGCGGTGGCCGTTTCGATTGGTGAGCGCATCCGTGATCTGCGGATGCAGCGCAAGTTGTCGCAATCGGAGCTGGCCCGACGCGTCAAGGTCGCGCCCAGCTATATCTCCTTGCTGGAGGCCGGGCACCGCCTTCCCCGGGAAGACTTTCTCCGCCGGTTGGCCCCTCACCTGGGCGCGACGGTTGACCACCTGCTGACCGGTCGCCAGAACTGTGAGGACTTCGATGTTGAGCTCCGGATGGGCGAGGGCTGCCTGCTCCGGGGCGAGACCGACACCGCCTACCGCCTCTTCTCCCAGGTCCTGGCCGACGCGCCGGAACTGACCTGCGTGGGGCAGCGACAGCGGGCACAGTGGGGCTTAGTCGGCGTCTACGAGCGCACCGGCCACTTCCGCCAAGCGCTCGAAGAGCTTGAACAGCTGCTCGCCGTGCCGGACCTGCCGGCGGGGGTGAGCCGTACGCGGGTGATCACCGAGTACTGCTTTGTCCTGCGGCGGATCGGCGAGTGGCGGCAAGCGCTCAAGATCGGTACGGCGCGGCTCGAGGAACTGGCGTCGCTCCCCGCCGGGTCACCGGAACGCGAGGGGCAGACCGAGCTGGCTTCGACACTGGTCGGCTGCTACCGCGACGGCGGCCTAGTGACGGAAGCGCAGGCTTTGGCCCGGCAGGCGATCGAGAACAGCCGGGGATCGCTCGTCGAGCGCGGCGCCGCCTACTGGGCGGCGGCGCTGAACCTGGCGCAGGACGGCGACCGCGATACCGCCCGGACCTACCTGGACAGTGCGCTAGCGCTGTACAGCGAAGCGGCCAATGCCCGGGCGGTCGCCTCACTGCAGCTGAACTCTGCCTGGCTGATCCTGCAAGACGCTGCCCCGCTGCCGGCTGAGATCAAGCGTGCGGAAGGCCTCCTGCAGGATGCGTTGCAGACGCTCCGCGTCGCCGGCGCCTCGGCGGAGGTCGCCGGCGCGGAGATCGAGCTGGGTCGCTGCTACGTCCTGCTCAAGCGGTTCGATGAGGCGGAAGCGGCCGCGGCCCGGGCTGAAAGCGTCCTGCCGCCGGAGGCCGTGGTTGAGGTGGCTCACGCCAAGCAGCTGCGGGCGGACATCCAAGCTGAGCGCGGCGAGGTAACGGAAGCCGGCAACGCCTATCGGGCGATTGCCGACCAGCTGCATGAGCGCGGTCTGGACGGAGAAACCAAGGCCCTGATGCGCGAGCTAGCGGAGAAATTGCGTAAGCTTGATCAGCCGCATCACGCCATGGAGGTTTACCGCTACCTGGCGGAGGCCGCCAAGGCGGTACCAGCTGACGGCTAGCGCTGCGAGCAGCAGGGCGCCGGCGAATCCGGCCCGGCGGCAGCAGTCAGGGCCGAAGCGGTTGCTCCCGCGCTCACGGTGACACTGACGAGACCGGCGACAACTAGTAGCGCGAGCTTCCTCATGGCTGATGTCCCTTTCTTCGAGCTGGCAGCAATCCGGCGTCAGTTAAGTGGCACGTGAACCAGCTGTCAACGGCTCGCCAACTAAGTCGCACTGATTTCGCTTACCGCACTGTCTAGCGTCTAGTAATCAGTGGACGATAGTCAGCGGCCCGGTACTCCAAATATGTCAAGCCGGTAAGCACTGCGGCCGTGTGGCTGTGACTCTCGGCGCAAAGAAGTGTCCATAGACCGTCGCCACCCGATCAAGTGCTGTCACGCGCGGGGCGGTGCCGGTGATAAGCCCTAGACGTTAGGTCCTGTCTCGAGCTGATCCGCCATCCGTACCAGCGCTGCGGCGGTTGAGCGACTCTCGGCCGGCGGCAGCCAGAAGAGTGGCGGCTCGTCGCCGAAGGCGACCATGATTCGCGGGTTCGCCAGGTTGCGTGCCACCACCTCGACCGCCGTGCCGCGCACGTAGTCGGCGACCGGCTGCAGGAACAGCGTCACCGGGTTGCCACCCGGCAGGAGCGCCCGCACCCCGAACAGGGGACCGGTGTGGATCGCCGGGTGGTCATCGGTGCCGGCGTAGCTGCGGTCGTGGCACCACGGCGGGCAATAGCCGAAGCCGCCGCCGTCCGGGCGGCTCATCGCTGCACCGCCACGATGCCGGACACGAGCAGCTGTTGCACATGGTTAGCTGGCCTCACGGGGTCGCCTCCTAGTCAGGCGGTTCCGAGGCCCCGGTTCGGCGTGCCACCGCCGGCCGGGGCCGCCCAGGCCGTCGCCTGGAGGTCGAGGACCCTACCGGGTTTCCGGCCGAGAAGGAGGAGGCCACATTGCTTACCTGGCGTGGCGCAGAAAGACTGCCAGACCTTCGTCCGAGCGCTGGAACATGACCCTTGGTGACATCATAAAGGCCTCAGACGGGCCGGCTGATTGGCACGACGAAGACTTCGACCCTCCGAGCTTCTAATGCCGCTACATGTCGAACGAGTGTAACCTGGGTAAAGGTGAAGAGCTGCGCGCTGGTGATCAGCGTCCCGGTTCGCGCCATCCCTAGGACCACGCGCCTAGGCGTGTCGGGTACCCAGGAAGGATCGCCACCCCTCTCCGTTACCTTGGCGCGCAGCTTGTCCCGGGCCTCCGCATCATGGAGCAACGCATCCGCCGACACGAGTGCTTGGGCAAGCAAATGGCTCGCAGGTGCTGAGGCGCTTAAGTCTTTGACATGGATGAACACGCCGTCCGAAGTCAGAATGTCACATGCTTCAATACCACGCCGGTGTAGCTCGGTACGAATGAGTTGCTTGTCCAGTAGCACGCCGCCTAACTGTTTGGCGGCCAGGTTGTTGTACTCGCCTTCGTTCTGCCCTGCTGGCCACTCCGGGAGCTTGATCCCCGGATCACGCGCGAAGATAGCCTCAGTGCGCTTCTTGAGCTTTTCGGCGTAGTCCTGGTTCATCAGATACCAGTTACCGTCGTGCAGGCAGTACCGCTTGCCATCGCGGTCCGTCTCGAAGGCAAGCCACTTTCTGAGCGGGATTGCCGGACTGATCGGCTCCTCGCCATCCGCGTCTCGGAACAGTTGGATTCTCATGCTGTCCAGCAGCGCCGCCCGGGCGGTGGGCTGCGCAGAAGTGATTGGTTGTAGAACGCTCTCCAGATTCGGGATACCGTCCTGAACTTTGGCTGCCTTGCGTCCAGCACCGAAGATTTTGAATGATGAGGGCGTGCCGTTCTCGTCAATGCGCTCATGTGGCCACGACAACCCAAGCTTAGCCACGGTCGGGGTAGCGAACGCGTCCAGCAGATCGTCTTCTAACAACTTGGTAAGATCGGGACGTTTCTTAATTGCTACCAACTGTTCCAGCACCGCCAGCTCTGCCGGCGGAGATTGCTGAAGGAGGTCAGATAGCGCGGCCAGGTCATGCATAAGTTCGTCGGGCTTGCGCCCGAGCGGGATGCTGAGAGCGTCAGCTCCCCGAATCCGAAGTGGCTTAGCTCCTCCGGTCAAGTGAGAGATTGTCGCCTTCCCAACTAGGCGCGTGACTAGTTCGCCGAAGTCACCGACACCAAAGACACGAAGGTTGTCCCCGCTCGGGATCGAGAAGCGATCGGTGCGGGGGCGGTGATCGAGGGTGGTACGGGTGAGCGAGTTGAGTTCAGCCGGGTCTGCAGCGCGGATCGCAATGCGTTGTCCGAATCCGCTATCCACTTTGGTTTGATCGAGCAGCTGGAAGCCCATGCCATAGGCCAGTACCCAAGCATCCGGTGGATCGGCGATGATGAGGACGGCGGCGGCCGTACGGTTGCCAAGGGAAACCTGCTCGTTGGTCAACGCCTGGAGGGTACTTCCCCACTTGACGGTGTCGGTCCTCATCGTCCCCGCGACGAGTAGGGCGGCATGCCCCGCCACTGTGGTCTTTGTCGCGGTGAAGTCCGTGCGGTCGAGGTACTTCTTCTGCACGGCAGTCGCTAAGTCCGAGATGCCAAGCAGGCGATAAAGGCTCGTGCGCGCGGCGGATGACTGTTGCGGCATGTATCGGATGGTAACCTACCGCCGCTGCACTTCAAGATCATGACCACCGTGCTTGCAACGTTGGCGCTATCGCCTGGGCCTGCCGGCCCTCAGCGCCTGAGATTGCAGCCCTCTGCCAACGCAGCTCGGCATGGGACCGTCACGGTGCCACCGGCCCTGGCCGCGTCCAATCCTGGTCGTTCTGCTACGAGGGATGCGGCACATCCGAGCGATCAACGCCATGCTTCCTGCCGGTGGTGGCGTACGTCAGCCGGGCGCGAATCGAGTTCGGCGTGGGTCTGACTTGGCCACCACTGTGGCAGCGCGCGTGAACCCGAACGGCCAGTCGCAATTCATACTCCGTGGAGAAAGCTCAGTGATTCAGCAGCAGCTGTACCGGGTCGAGCCCGAGGCGCTCGGCGATGCGCTCGACAGCCTTGAGCGTCAGGTTGCGCTCGCCGCGCTCAAGCCCGCCCATGTAGGTGCGGTGCACCCCGGCGAGGTCGGCCAGGGCCTCCTGGCTGAGGCCGCGCTCTTGTCGGTAGCGGCGCAGGTTCTGGCCGACGCGGCGCTGGAGATCACCTTCCATGGCGGAAGGTGACGCTGCTCACTCGCTACTTGTAGGTCTACAGACTTATGAGTAGCATCCGCCTCGCAAAGGTCGCTCGGTGGGGAGTGGTCCGGGAGGTCCTTGGCGAGGGAGGTGGCCCGCATGACCGACGGTGGCAGCGGCCGTTAGCCGCAGACGAAGCAGCAGCAAGCGGCGGCACATCCGGGAGTGGCACTGGACCCGGCTGCGCCGCCGCTTGTTGTTGTGTAGGCTAGCAAAAGCGTAAGCGAAATTGCTATACTGCATAGCGACATATGCATGACCCGCTGCAACGGCTCTATAAGACCAAGCTGGCGTTACTCGCCACTGTCTTAACTGGACTTGGGCTGGCCTTCCTGATCGCCGCCCAGGCGATCGACACCACCGAAGGCTTCACCTGGCTCCAGCACTGGCCGCTGCATGACCTCGGCTCGGCGCTGTTCACGACCGGCCTCATCACCATCGCTTACAACTACCTGGATCGCACCGACAGCGAGGCCCGGGCCACGCAGCGGCTCGAGCGGGTGCTGCGGGCCGAAGCGCCGGCCATCCGCGACGCCGTGATCGACGGCTTCGCTTTCAACCGCGATGACCTCAAGCGGGTCACCAACCCGGAGACGCTCGATCAGATCATCGAGAACAGCCTGGCGCTGCGCCTCGGTGACGAGGTCTTCGCCGCCGAGGTCTACAACGACGTGCGCGACCAAGCCATCCGCGCCAGCGAGCGCTGGTACGACGTCCGGGTCTCCATTGATCTGACCCGTACTGAACCGGCCGCGGCAGGTGGCGTGCCGCCGTTCGTCGCCACGGTGCGCTGGGAGTACCGCGTCATCCCGCGCTACTCGTCGCGGCGCTTCGTGTGCACCTCAAGCCGCGAGGAGTACCACGAGCTGGCCCAGGAGCCAGCTGCGACCTCAGCCTGGTTCATGCGCCCTGAGAACGACAGTGACGCAACGAGCCGCGCTGCCTTCGAGCTGGTGCAGTTCAGCGTCGACGGCGAGGAACGCTCCATCTCAAGGAGCGTTCGCAAGACCGGGCAGGTCTACAGCGTCAGCCTCGGGCGCAACCTTGTCGAAGCCGGCCAGCCGGTGACGATCGCCTACACCTACCGCACCCTCACCTCGCAGCACGGTCACCTGCTGCACTTCGACATCGAGCAACCAAGCCGCGGCGTCGACTTCGAGCTCGACTACAGCGACTGCGGCATCGCCTACGTCAACGTCCTGGACTTCATCGCGAGCAGCCGCAAGACCCGTGTCAGTCAGACGCCGGCAAGCGTGCCCGGCCGCGCCGTGGCCGTGCAGTTCGACGGCTGGGTCTTCCCGCGCTCCGGAGTGGCGTTCGTGTGGGTACTGGAGGACGAGTTGTCGCCTCAGCGTGTCTCTAATCGACGTTAGTGTGTCAGGTAGCATACGGAGTGTTTGGCTGCATAACGTTGTTGACGACGTGAAGCTGCACGTTGGACGAATCCATCGTGAAAGGCGTGTCGATAGGGCTCACGTTGGCAACGGGCAGCGGCGGCACCTCGCGTAAAATATAGGACTCACCAATTGTGAGCTCTACAGGGCAAATGCCCCGTCCCGTGGAATCCGTAGCGAACGCAGCACCCTCGACAGGCTGTCCTTGCCGGTTCATTACATTGAACGTGAAGCCGCCTCGTTCGAACCGTCGGTTGGGGTCGGTTCCATCCACTACCCGCTTGTGTACCGCTAGCCGCCCAGTTTTCTGCGGGCGGTGGGCTGGCTCAGCCGCGAGGAGCGCCGCGGTGAGGCCAGCGGGATGATACGGTGGCACAAAGAAGAAGCCGACTCGTTCGATGGTTGTCAACCCGCGGCTCGGGTCCAGGAGGGCATCTGGGCCCGCTTCTGTCGGGAAATGCGGATTCAGCATCCAGTCATTGAACACCACATCGAATTGGTCTAGCGAAGCCTGGAACGAGCAGAAGTGAATGCCAACACGGACCTGGCCGTCCACCGTTTCGACGAACGGCAACCCCCGCCGGAAGACGGCCGTGTCGTCGTGATGACCGCGCGGACCAGCCTTGCGCACGTGTGCAGCCGGCGGTAGCCCCGTCGGCTCAGTCGGCGGCTCAGCACGGGGGTCGATCCCCTGATCGACCAAGTCGAGCCGAGTGCCGCCCTTTTGGCGGCCGATCACCTGGTCGCGGGCCTGATCATCCGGCAGTGCGGCAAAGGCGTCCAAGTGCTGGACGATCTTCAGCAGCGCCATGTAGCTGCCACCGTCCGCCCAGGCTGGCTCGTTAGGCTGCCGCCCGTCGCGATGCACGAAGACGAACACCGGTCGCTGCTGGGAGTTGATGTTGCGCTCGCCGTCGCGGTAGCCGAAGGGCTCGGTGCCGTCAAGGCGCTGGTAGCCGCGCTCGAGCGTAATAGCTTGGATGTTGGGGAGCCGGGCCAGTCCGGTTAGGAAGGCGTTCACCCGCGCTTCGTAGACGGACGCGATGTAGAACATGACATCAGCATCCATCGATGTGGCCGTGGACAGCGGTGGAGTGGCATTTGGCAGTGCCCCAGAAGCGAACGACGCGGGCGGTGTGATGCCGGCGAGCGTGAAGAAGCGGGGCCCGAAGCCTACCGCCACCGCCGCGACCTTCGTGCCCTTCCTGGAGCTTGATTCGCTTGATGTCTCGCGGGCCACGAGAAGGTCGACCAGCTGGGAGACGCTGTCCAGTAGCTCTTGCATACCTGGCTGCGCCGCATCACTCAGTCTGACGCCGACGAAGTAACCAGCCATGCGCGGGTTCTTGTAGAGAACCTTCCGGTCCTCGCCTACCGGTAGAATTCCCTTAGCCTGGGTCATTGGCTCTGTGCCTCCCTGCGTAGTCGGGTCGGGGACTTCACGTCAGTGTGTTCTAGCTGCTGGGGAATGAGCGTTTCAGCCGTATCGCTGCCTTGGCTCGCGTCGGCATCATCTCGCCGGGACCGCCCAGGGGCGGCAGGGACCGGATGTTCATCGCTGCCGAGTCTTCTGGTGCCGTCGAAGATCACGAGTACCGAGGCCAGCGCTGTCATGGCCTTAACGAGGGTGTCCAAGGCGTTCGTGATGCCGACCACCTCGCACAGCCACGCAGCAAGGCCGAGAGCCACCACTACAGCGAGTCGCGGGGCCAGCAGCCGCCCCAGCTGTCGCGGCGGTGCCGCAGTCACCTCGTGAACGGCGGCCTCGCTGGTGCTTGCTGCGGCCGCGTTAGGTGGCGCCTCGTAGTTTCCGACGCTCCACTGCTCGAGGAGGGTCAGGAGTAGGGCGCGTAGCTCAGGGCTTGCACCACTACCAAGCACCCGCCGCTTGTGCACCCGGAGGCCGCTGACCGTCTTATTGACCTCCTCGCGCAGGTGCCTCCGTGTATCGGCGTCGGAGGTGAACCGCTTGTCCGCGAAGACGGTGAGCGCCCGCTCGAGGTCATCAAGTGCCCGCATCACCCGGTGCCCGGGGGCCTCGTACCCATCCGTGGGTGACTGCGCTTCATCCAAGGAGCGCAGCGCATCAGCGAGCGACCTGACCACGTGGGCGTGGATTGGTCGGCGACGTCGCCTGCCCTGCACCAGTAGCCCGCCAGCGGCCGCCAGGCCAATTGTGCCGAGCCCGGCCGACTCGACCCAGGCGAGGTAGTCGGCGTGGCCGGGCGGGAGTGGCAATGAACTGAGCGTGAGCATCGTCAGCGCTGCCAGGGCGGTGGGAGCGACCCGCACTACGGGTGCCCATGCGTCGACCCACGACCAGGCAAGAGCCCGGCGAACAGCCTCTATCCCGCGCACCGGCAGCGGCTCAAACCCGACGGGCAACTGTCGGCGGTTCATCCTCGTGCGCGCCCGCTTGTACAGCCAGCGCTCAAGGACGGTCGGCGTCGGCCGCGACGCCTCAGGCAGGGTGACCAGCGTGACGACGGCGCAGACCGCGCACAGGAGCAAGGCGGTGGCGTAGACATCGAGGAGGCTCGAGTGAGCCGTAAGGAACATGCCGGGCATTGTCGCACTGAGTGCCGACAGTTTCGGTGGCTCGCCCGAGTCGAGCGGCACCGAGTACCAACATCAACTACGCCGATGGGATCGACCCGCTGCTGCAACGGCCGCATGGCGTGCCCCTGGTGCGGAGTCGAGTTCCGAGCGACCTGGTGCTCTACATCCGGGGCGGCTTCAATCCCTACGTGCCGCCGCACCTCTCAGGCTAGACAAGTTAGGGGACATCAAGAGCAAGAAGAACGTAGCCGACTTCGCATCAGCGCGAGGAAGCCGTCGCGCTCGTCCAGAAGCGTCAAGCACCCCGACCCGACGGCGTCTCTCCACAGATTGAAGCTTGTTCCATGATGCTTCACGCAGTATGACTGTGGACAGAGTTCGGGATGGCGCTGTGGGACGCGCCAGGCGCGTTACGACGATCCGGTTCTGTCGGCACGGGGCGTTAGGCTACCCCTGTCGAGTACGTGATACACCGAGGCGAGGGCTAGGGATTGGTTTCGTGGAACTGTTCGACGCGGTGACCATCGCACGCTTGCAGAAGAGATATCGACACTGGACGCTAGACCAGCGACCGAAGCTATGGCATGTCGCGCTCTCTGATCAGTACGAACAGCTTCGTGCTTGGCTGCGGGGAGAGGTAGCGGCGCTCGCGTCAGGTGCCGACCGGCTGGTGCCCAAGCTTCACGACGCAGGGTCGTTCCCGAACGCTTTTCATGAGCTGTGTGTCGCGTCCTTGTTGCGCGTGAGCGGCCGCGCTATTGGCTACGAGCCAGACCTCGAGGGTATGACTCCTGATCTCGTGGCGCACTCCCCAGCTCAATCTGACCGGTTGCTCCTGGCGGAGGTTTGGACGCGGAATAGGCCGCGAGAGGCGGTTGCCAGGGGACGGCAGTGGTTGGCGCTCAAGGCGCGGTTCGAGCAGATCCCCGTACCGGTTCGGCTCGTCGTGGTGGAGGGTCCAGGTGAGCGACCCGCGCCGGCCGACTCGGCACTCAGCAAACAGATCTACCAGAGCGTTCGGCAGTGGCTGCTCTCGCCACTGACGCAAAGGAGTAGTGTCCATCACGTCGAGGGCTATACCTTCGCAATCGTCGGCCACGCCGCCGGGTTACAGGTGGAGTTCGCGGCGCCTGGCGGCGCTGGTGCAGTGGCATCTGCGGACCAGTTGCTCGGCGCTATCGCGGTGAAGGTTAACCGCTACTGCCAAGCAGTGACGCGGCATGATGCTGAGCTGCTCGTGGTCACCGGTGCAGCGGAGGGCACTGCCTTGAGCGAGGATCTACTTCGTAGCACGCTCGCCGGGCGCAACGTTGTGTCGATGGCTTTCACCGCAGCTGATATCGGCACGTTGGGAGAGGTCACGACGCAGATGCGGGCCAACGAGGACCCACCGGCGCTCGATCCAGCGCTTTCAGCTGTCGCATGGCTCGATGCCGATTACGACAAGCCACCAGGAAGACTTAGCATTTACCGTAATCCAGCGGCCGCCAGGCCCTTCCAGGACCTAAGAAGTGAGGGCGTCAGTATTGAGCCGTAAGCATCCAACAGGGAGCGGCGCATCGCTAGGCGAGCGCAGCCGCTGCTGGCTTCGCTCCCAGACTCTGACGCATCTAGCAGCGCCACGTAGACCTCTTCGACACGCTCGCCGGCTGCTCGGGCTTGCTGCCACCGGGCCACCCGAGCGCCGTGCTGGTCGGCCGCGTGGTCAACCTGCACACCGGCAACTGCCGGTCGATGGGCGCTATGGTCGCGGCCCCCGGCACCCCGGCTAACTGTTCTCGGACGTCCATCGACTACGTCCTGAGGGGAGGTGGCGGCCGGTGATCAAGCTTCGACAGACGGGAGAGCTTCGCCATGACGCGGAGATCAACTGGCGGGGAGGCGTAACGCGTGAGCGGTCAAGCAGCGCCCGATTGGGCGGCCATCTACTCACGCCACCGCGACGCCATGTACCGCGTCGCGAGAAGCATCCTGCGTGAGGCCAGCCTTGGTGATCACGCACCCGACGTAGTCCAGGACGCGTTGACCTCGCTCATCGCCTCGCCACCGGATGTCGTCGACAATTGGCAGGCCTTCATGGTCACGGCGGTGAAGCGCAAGGCGCTGGACTTGATCCGCTCGGCGCCGATCCGCCACGCCGGGCCGAGCCTCGGTGACGAGCACGACTTCGTCGCTGAGGGTGACTTGGCTGAGGAGGTTGCCGAGCGGGTTGACCGCCCGCAGGCGGAAGCGCGGGTCCAGGAGGCACTCTCGTGCCTGGACGCGCGGCAACGAACCGTGGCTTGGGAGTACCTGGCGTTAAAGCGTCCCCGGGCTGAGATCGCCGCCAAACTCGAAGTGTCACCGGCGCGCGTCAGTCAGATCGCCACCGAGGTGCTACGCAGGCTGCGGACAGAGATGAGTCGAGAGGAGGGTGCGGGATGACCCCGGAAGAGCGGAACGCGCTTCTGGCCGAGTTGCTCGAAGCCCGGGACGACCACACCACAGGTCCCGAGCTGTCAGCGTTGAGCGATGACGATCGGGACGACATCCTGTCGCTGCTCGCCGTTGCCGACCTGTTGTCGGAGGTGGCGCAGGGGGCGCCGCCCCTTGAGGCCGATCCGGTGGCGGCGATGCTGGGCCTTATCCCCGATGGCGACTATGCCCTGGACCCACAAGCGTTGAAGCGGGCGCGCCAGGCCGCCCGTCTGACGGTCGGCGCGCTCGCCGAGCATCTCACCCGGCGCGGTTGGCTGGTGCATACGCGTGACGTTTTCAACTGGGAGAACCGGTCAACCGCTGAGGTGGCGCCCGCGATGATCCGCGCCATTGCGGAAGAACTCGGTTGTCCGGTTGACCGACTCGTCTCCCCGCAAGGCGCCAGCACGCACGTAGGCTCGGTGCTCGCCGCGATCGAGAGCCTTCGGTTTCGCGAGCTTGCTGAGCGTTGGGCGAAGGCGCAGCGCACCTCGGTTGCGATGGCCGCCTCGACGCTGAAATCGCGGCTGCTCACGACGGTGCACCGCGGCGAGCACCCTGACGTTGACCAGATGCTCGCCGCCGTGGAGGCGTTGGTGACGGCGATGGAAGCGAAAGAACGGCACAGCCGTGAATCTTGAGCAGTGCGTGGAACTGGCGCTCCAGCACGTCCCGCTGGCGGTGAGGGCCCGCTTCGCCGCCAATCCGCTCGGCGCCCTGCGTCGGGAGTTGGAGCTTGCGGTTGAGGCCGTCGACCATCTGACGAAGCGTCGGAACGACGGTGGTGCCTGCGACGGTATGTCGTTCCTTGAGGACGGCGTCATCCTCTACGCGCCCACACCGAATAGTCGTCGGCAAAACTTCACCTTGGCGCACGAACTCGGCCACTGGCTGGTTGAGCAGGCGACCGAGATCTATGACTGGCTGGCCGATCAGCGTGAGCCGGCACGAATGCTGGAGACCGTCTGCGACCGGATCGCTCAGCGACTGCTACTGCCGGCGGAGCTGGTGTCCTCGGTGGTCAAGCGGCCGCTCCGCGCCAGCGGGGTACTGGACCTCTACCGTGCGAGCCAGGCCAGTAGACCGGTCTGCTGCATTGCGCTCGCCGAGCGTTTGCCGCAGCTCGGTGCCGTCATTCTCCTCGACCGCGAGGCGGAGTCGGTGGCGTATGCGAGCGTGCGGCCGGATCCTGAGCAGGGTTGGCCCCGGGTCTTCCCCTGGCCGGGCCAGCGCGTACCGGCCGGCCACCCACTCCGAACACTGGCACGGCGAGCGGCCGTCACGCGGCGCTCGTTCTGGCGGATGCCGTGGGGCGAAGAAGCCGACTACTACCTCGACGCAGTGGCCGATGGCAACTGGATCATCGCCGTGCTGTCGGGAACGGACCTGTGGAACGCCGAGCGCTTTCATGTCGAGCAGCCGCGCCGCTTCGATGATCGCCCGGTCCGGGAGGTGCGGTGCTGCGGTGAAGCTCGGTCTGTCCGGAGCTACCCGTGTTCCAACTGCCGCGAGCCGTTCTGCCCGACGTGCGGGCGCTGCCGCTGCGACCGGCAGGCCGCGGCCGAACGGGCCTGCCAACGCTGCTTCGTCCGCTACCTGCCGCATCTGCTCGTCGCGGGCTTGTGCGAGGAGTGCCGCAGCTAGCTCTTCCGCTAACTCCACCGGGTGCTGCCTCGACTACTAGATGAGAGCACTCTCTGGGCATCGCGCTTGAGGTATCGGTACAGAAGGGAGGTGGACGGCATGGCGAAGAACACCGGGCGCGGCCACCGCGTCGGTGCGGTCAAGGGACGCAGCGAGTTCCGCGTCGGCAAGACCTGGTTCAAGCGAGATACGGCCACCGGCCGCATCATGAACGGCAGCCCGCACCAGCACAAGGGCGTCCGAAACGAGAAGTAGCTCTGCTCGGGCGGGGGGACGCACACTCGTCCCCCCGCCTGGCTCATCCCACATCGTCATCCTTGTGGGCGCTCGCCTTGCCCCGGCTTTGAAATGGAGACCCCCTCCCATGACCATCGCGCCACTGCTCAACGTGCCAATCACGCTCGAAGACGCCCTGATCGAGGTCGTCCGCCGGCCCCAAGCTGACTCCGACCAGGTGTTCGTCACGACGAACATCAGCCTCGCCGACGACCTCGACCCCAAGCAGGAGGTCAAGCTGCTGCTGCCGATGTCGCAGCAACAGATCCAGAAGCCGCTACTGCGCTGGACAGAAGACGACATCACCGGCCCGGTAACGGCTATGGACGACGTCGACCGCCCGACCGGGGACAAGGCGGTCGGTGAGGCGCTTCAGGCGATCCTCGGCGGTGACCAGGAGCGCGAGCAAGCGCTGGCCGCCGCCATCAAGCAAGCCGCTGCTGAGGGCGGGTACTCATCCGCTGTGCTGACTGTGCCGCCCGGCCAGCGGCAGCTGCGCTTCTTCATGAGCTTCGCCGCCCCGAAGGCGTCAGACGGCACGTACTCCTTCACGCTGCTCGCGCCGCTGTCGTCGTTCACCCTCCAGACTGGTGGCACCGTTGGTGTCGTCACGCTGCTCGCGCGGGGCGCCAGCCTTGTCAGCGCCACCGCCACGAACTCGTCAAGCAGTGAGATCGCTGTGGCTCAGCAGTCGATGGGTGGGCGTCTGGTCCTCGGCTGGGCCTGGCAGAACGATCCGACGTTCACCGTCAAGTACCACTACTGACCTGCCGCCTCGCCCACGAACCAACTCCCCGACGACCGGCCGGGCCAGCGGGTCAGGAAGGAACATTGATGCACACCAAGCGAAGACCCGCACTCGGCAGCCGTTGGTTGCGCTAGTGGTGCTGATTGCCCTGGCAACACCGCCCGGCAGGCAGGCGAGAACGACCGCGGTGGTGAGCTCGTGATTCACGACCGGGAAGGCAGGGTCCGCGATTCGGACACCGTCTTCCCTGGCAACGACCCCCTCCCGCCACGCGACAAGCGGTAGCGAGGCCGCCGCCGAGCTGCCCTGCGTTCAACCCAAACAAGGCGGGAGAATTGGGCAGCTCGGCGGTCCTTCCCGTTTGCCAGCACCATGATCGGGCCACTTGTTCCGCTGGAGAGGCAGGCCAACGTTCCCCGCAGACAACCCACTATTCTGGGGCCCAGCGCATGAGCGACTTCGCTGACGCACCGGCGACGGCGGTCCTCCTCGGCGCCGGCGCCTCAGTGCCGGCCGGTGTACCGGACGCCCACACGATGCTGGACGAGATGCTGACCCGCGACGGCCTGGTCGGCGGCTTCGATCAGACCTCGTTTCGGCAGGTACTCAGCTTCGTCAAGCACGGCCTGATGTTCTGGGAGGCGGCGAACGGTCGTGAGCCGCGGTCGCCCGACGTGGAGCAAGTCCTCAACGTCATCCGCACGCTTGCTGACGACCTGAACGACACCGAGCCGTTCGTGGCAGTCTGGAGCGCGCACCTGGACCGCTTCCGGCAGGCCTTGATCCAGACCCAGGGCGGATGGCGGCAGCGACGTGTTGCCGAGATCCTGACTGACCTTGCGTCCGGGAAGACGCCGAATCAGTACGAGATCGACCAGCTGGCGAAGGAGATCACCCGGTCCACCGGTACCGGCCAAGCTGGCTGGTTCCGCAAGCTGGACGAGGAAGCGCTCATTGCCGTGCGTACCCTCGCCAAGCCTAGCGAGCCGGTGGACTACCTCTACCCGCTGGTGCGCTACCGCGACCACGCCGGCACGCCGCCCAGCATCGCCACGCTGAATTATGATCTCTGCGTCGAGCAGGCCAGCCAAGAGGTGGGCGTCGACGTGGACTCGGGCATGGACGCCTGGCGGGAGAGCGAGGCTGTCGCTTTTCGCGAGGGTGCTGTGCCGCTCTACAAGCTGCACGGCTCGGTCGATCTAGCGGAGCTGAGCTTCCGTGGTCAACTCTCTTACCCGCGGTGGACGGAGGACACCAACCTCTGCTCGGGAGGCGGCTACGACTGGGACCGACCGGCGCTCATCTTGGGCGGCAGCAACAAGCTCCGGCCAGCCGGGCCGTTCCTCGATTTATACGTCAGCTTCAAGCGCGCCTTGCAGGGCGCGCAGCGATTAATCGTGATCGGGTACTCATTCCGCGACGAACACGTAAACCACCTGGTGCATCGGTTCCTGCGGCGCGGAGAGCTTATCGTGATCGATTTGTTCCCAGAAAGCATCCGGGACCGCGTCTCACTCCTCAACCCGTACCGCGGGCAACCTCACTATCTGCTTGGCGGTGACGTCCGTGGACGCCTGGAACAAGCGCTGGCGGGTCACCTCCGCGCAGCGGAAGTGTTCATGGGCGGCTAACATGACGGAGTCTGTGGAGCGAACGAGCAGCAGAAAGATTAACATGGCACCGGGGAGATCCAGTTCCCGATTCGACAGCAGTAGGGAAGTAAGCGTTTACAAAGCCTTGCGATGCAGTGGCCTACGACATACAATAAATACGTAAAAGAATTATGTACGTCGCACGTTGCACAGCACTATCGTCGAAATTTAGCTAAAGCCACGGACGAGGCACCATTACGAACGACGAAGAGACGCCAAATCAGCGCGGTGTATATCGACAAGCGAAGCCTATCGGCGGTCGAGGGACAGTGGTGTTGCGGCATGCGGCTTGGGAGCAGGGCAGTGAGCCGGCGTCGCCCGGGCCGGCCGCACGTCCAGCGATCGCTACAAGGGCCAGTGGTCAGCGACATTCATGAGTTGCAACGCCTCTTGTTCTTGCTGGAGACCGAGCCGCCGCCGCAGCATGGTGAGCGTGCCGCGCTTTTTCTAGCTAATCGAGGATTCTTACTGCCGCTACGTGGCGAGTTGTTGCACTTGCTGCATGCGATCGGCTTCATCAGTTTCGATGAGAAATGGCGTAACATGCGCTGGCTGCGCTATTACCGAGCTGGTCCTGGGCAGCGCGTCGTTATCTGGAATACCGCCCTGGACAAGACGTATCGCCAGCTGCTCGAAGCCATCCGGGCTGGCGAAGTGGATGACGATTTCGAGGCGATAGCCAAGTGGTTCCGCGAGTGCCTCCACTATGGATCATCGGTCGCCGAGCGTGCGGCGCGTACCTTTCAGCATCTCGGCGCCTATGAGCATAACAACTACGATCGGTCGAACTCCCGGCAGCCTGTCCTAGCAGGTCAGCGTCCGGCTCAACCGCCGAGCAAACTTCACACAGATCAGAATGCTCACCGCGTGAGCAGAGGTCTTACCGTTGTTGTACAACTGCCGGCCACGGATAACGTACAGGTGCACCGGGCCGTCTGGGCAGCGTACCGGGATGTTTTCGGTAGCGCGCCACCGCTATTCAACAGAACTGATTGAGCGACCGGTCGTAGTAGCTGGAGCGATGTATCAGTGGGCTCCACGGTCGTTTGGCGAGCGCATCTTCACGCCGGCTCGTTTCAGCGCCCAATAGACCGTCCCAGTAGCTTGCCCAAGCTTGTTGGCCACCTTGACCACTGACAAACCAGCGGCGTAGAGCGCCTTGGCCTCCGCTAGGTCCTCTTCGCTGAGCCCTTGATGGCGTAATGTCACACCAGCTTCGCGCAGCAGGCCCAGGACAGTGCCCTTTCCCAGCTGATAGGTACGCATGAGTTCAGCGGACGGCGCTCCGGCCATGTAGTCGGCTACCAGCTGGGCGATGGTCGCAGGCTCCAAGCGCTGCTTGATCTTGTATCGCTTGCCGCCAGCTGGACGCCGCGGGTGTCGTTTGCCCGAGGCTCGGGCCAAGCAGCCCTGTATGGACTGGAGCATCTCATCGAGGCCCGAGAGGTTCGAGTACCGTCTCAGGACCTCCACTAGCGTCACACCACGAGAGCCCTACTTGAAACAGCTCGGCGATGGCCGCTTCGTCCAGCGTTGTTGGTTCTTGTCTCGTCGTACCATTACATTGTGACTACGTAGCAGCCCCAAACGTCCGGCGCGGCAAGCCGATGCGAACCCGTATCGCCCGTAACCTGCCGATGACGTGGCTCGTGGGGTGGGCCGGGAGGCCCACCCCACGAGCGCAGCGCCAGGCGCACTGCACGGTTACCCGTAGTTCTGCCAGTACTGGAGATCGCTGACCACGATGGGCGCGATGCGGGTGCCGACGTTGTAATTGGGGTCGTCAGCACCGCCGTGGTGGATGGCTACGACGTTCCATTCGTTGCGGTAGCCGTCCCACTGCATCACTGGCGCGCCGCTCATTCGCTGCTCGGTGTCGTTGGCGTAGAACACCTGGTAGCCGTTGAACGCCCGAACCTGGTCATCGCTGTACCACTGGCTGTGGTCCGGATATAGGGCGGGGTCAGCCGACCTGTGCGGGTAGCCCACGACCCTCGTCGGCCATCCGACATTGGGCGCCGCCCCGTACTTCAGCAGGCCGGTCTTGTCGCCCACCGTGCAGTTGAGCTTGAGCGCACCGTAGTCCCAGTAAGGGTTCCCTTCCTGAGTTCGGCTCTGGCCCTGGGTCCATTCCGGGGGCACATAGGCGTTCACCACTCCGCATGTCTGGAACGGCTTGTACGTGCCGTTGATGCCGGGCGTGACCGTCATCTGCGAGATCTTGTACCCGCCGGTGACCTTGGTCTCGTCGTATATGCAGTGCCCTGCGGTCGCGACCATGTTGGACGCGTACATCCAGCCGGTGCACCGACCGAGGATCTTCCCGTCCAAGGTGTAGCCGGGGCCGAGGTCGATCTCCACCACGGCGGAATAGGGGAGCGCTCCCGACGCCGTGCCGGGCATGGGCTTCAGGTCATTGCTGGTTCCGGGCAAGATGACGGCGTGAGCTGGAGCGACGAACGTCAGCGTCGCCAGCGCGGTCGCCAGTCCTCCGACGAGCGTGGATCGTGCCCATCGAGCTCGTGGGAAGGTCATTATGAATTCCTCTCGTCAAGGTGAGCCGGATCATCAGCGGGCGCGTCTCCTGCGCACCAAGGATCGATCCAGCGCACGGTGAGGTAGGTCTGAAGGCGGTTCTCGATTCCTCCCGCTCATTGCGGATTCGACTCAGCAGTGCTGCCGCCGAGCGGCGCATCTTCCTGCGTGGAGCGCCACCCCAGCGGCGCCACCCCTTCTGCATGAGCTATATAGGGCTGCCCCGGGTCAGCAGCCCTTACACCAGCCGACCACGAAAAAATCATCCGGCCGGGGCAGCGATACGGTGAGCAGCCTGAGTGGGCACCTGCGAAGGAGCTCGTAATTAGATTACTGATCTCGGTCTGAGAGATCGATCTTTGCGCGCGGCGTCGGTAGCGACTCGGCTGGCCGCGGGTTGGGCCCAGGCAGTACGGGGGCCGTGATGCTTAGTTGGGTGTGCCGATCTCCTCGTACGGCCCGCCCGGCGCTCCGGTCCTCGCGGGCGATTGCTCACTGGTCTCGACGAACCGAGGACGGTCGTGTCGGTCCCGTAGCAGCAACAACCGATGCGGCGCAGCGCCTGCCGCACCGTCTAGTGATCGACTCCTAGGATGATCGCCCATGCCCCCGACCCGCTCGCCGTAAGCCGCGTACCCGCATGCGTCGGCAGTACCACATCGTCGCTCGCGGTGTACTACGAGTCGAACCAGATATCTCGCGCTGGCGCGAGCCTCGCAGGCCTACGTGGCGGAGCTTCGAGGCGAAGCAGGATCGGCACAGCCGCCCTCGCTAGCGTCGCCCGCCTTGTCGCGGCCGCATCACCACGCCGGAGCGCATCAGCGCACGGTAGACCGTGCTCATGGGATGCCCTAGCCGGTCGGCGACGCCGACTACCGACAGCCCGCTGCTGTAGAGCGCGGCGGCAGTCTGGGCTTCCGCCTCGCTCAGCCCTTGGTGCCGCATGGTGACTCCGCTCACCGCGAGCAGCCGTAGCACGGTGCCGTGGCCCAGGCCGTAGCGCTGCATAAGGACGGTCGACGTGGTGCCGGCCTCGTAGTCGGCCACCAGCTCGGCGACTGTCCCGTCGTCCAAGCGCTGAGCGACCTTGTACCGCTTGCCGGCAGCTGGACGCCGCGGGTGTCGTTCGCCCGAGGCCCGGGCCAAGCAGCCCTGTGCGCACTGGAACATCTCATCGAGGCCCGCGAGGTTCGAGTACCGTCTCAGCACCTCCACCAAATAGTCGATATTCCAACCCCCGACCGCAGCGACGGCCGGGGGTTGGTTCGTTTCGATGATCGCGATGTCGGTGAGTCCGTAGCGCTCGCCTGTCGGCCGCTGAGGCAGTTCTCGCGCGTCGGCCCAGGCTCGGAGTCGCGGGTCGAGGAGCAGGCCAAACGGTTCGGCGAGCTTCGCCTCGACCGTCTCGTCATCGTGGATGTAGAGCGCTGTGAAGAAGGCTTGGTTGAACTGGCGACGGATGGCTGGGTCGGCGGTCAGGTAGGCGCGGTGGCAGTCGCCGATCAGTTCGAGTACTTGGTCGAGGTTCAGCAGCGCCCGTTCCAGGCGGTCTTGGCTGTCACCCAGGCAGGCTTCGGCGGCGGCGAGTTCTTGACCGATGCGTTGTTGCTCGCTCTTGAGCAGATCGAGCGGCACGGCTCCGGCGTAGTGCGCTTGCAGCAGTTTCTGCCGCTCGTCGAGCAGGGCTCGCCGGCGGGTGGCTTGGCGGTCGCGCTCGGCGGCGAGGTTGGTGGTGCGGGTGGTCAGGTCGCGCTCCATGTGGGCGCGGATGCGCTTCCGCTCGGCGGAGGCGAGTTGAACGCTCTGGTAGTGATCCTCGACCAGTTCTTCGACGCGCTCGATCAGCACGGCGCGCTGCGGGCAGGGCTGCCGCTTCTTGCGCCCGACGCAGACGAAGTAGGCGTAGGTGGTGCCGTGCCGGTTGGTGGCGTGGGTGACCACCAGCCGGCTGCCGCAGTGGCCGCAGAACACGCTGCCCTTGAGGTAGTGGTGGTGGATGCGCCGTTTCTCGCCGGCATAGTTGTGCGCCACCAAAACGTCTTGGACGCGTTGCCATGTCTCGGCGTCGACCAGCGGCTCGTGCCGGCCGGGGTACTCGACGCCCCGATAGCGCACGACGCCCTTGTAGTAGGGGTGCTTGAGCAGCCGTATGAAGTGCGACTGCACCAGCGGCTTGCCGCGGCGGGTGGTGAGGCCGCGCCGGGTCAGTTCGTCGAGCAGGGTGCGGGTGGTCCACTCGCCGGTGGCGTAGGCCTCGAAGGCGATGCGCATCAGACCGGCGCGCTCCTCGTCCAAGACGACGGTGCGCATCTCCCGGCCACGCTCGTCGGTGGTGATGAGGTTGCGGTAGCCGACGGGCGCCCAACCGGGCGTGCCACCCGTTTCGGCCTTCTTGGTCAATCCCTTCAGGACCTCGTTGCCGAGATTGCGGGAGTAGAACTCGGCGATCGAACTCATGATGCCGTGCAGCAGGATGCCGCTCGGGGTGTCGTCGATGTTCTCGGTCACCGACACCAGCCGCGCGCCAGCCTGCTGAATGGCCAGGTTGATCGTCACATCGTCAGCACGGGAGCGGGCCAGCCGGTCCACCTTATGCACGATCACGTACTGCACGGGATGGCCGGTGAGGTAGCGCAGCAGGCGTTGCAGTTCGGGGCGGTTGGCCGAGCGGGCGGACTCGCCACGGTCGACGAACTCCTCCACCACCGCCGCGCCGAGCGCTTCGGCCTTGCGCAGGCAGGCGTCTCGCTGGGCGGGGATGGAGTAGCCCTCCGGGTCGCCGTCGCGCTCGGCCTGCTCCTTGGTCGACACCCGCAGGTAGACCACCGCGTCGGCCGCGGCGCGGGCGAGAGCCACAGCAGGTCGGTGATGTTCTGAATCCGCTGGGCGGTCGTGCATGTGTCTCCCTTTCGTCGTTAGTCGTTCAAGCTGTTGTCAGCGTCGCCTTCGCTTGGTGCGGCGGAATCGGACCGCTGGACGCCGTGTTGTCGCATCAGCCGGGTCAGATAACGGTCGATCTGGTCGATCGTCTCGTCGGGCAGGATACTTGGTGCGCGGGTATGGTCGTGGCGTGGGCAAGTCGCCCGGCGTCAGATAATTGGCAGCGGCGTATAGGTCCGCCACTGGCAGTCTAAGGGCGCTGGCGAGCGCGCGCGGGGTGTCGGCTTTCGGTTGCAGCACCGCACCGTGTTCGAGCCGCTGCTCACGGAGGTAGCTGCCGAACTGGCAGGCCTGCTCAGGCGTCATCGCGATAATCTCCTGCTATGCACTAGCAGTTTATCACTTCTGATGAGTCCAGTCAGCACGAGTCGCCCATTCCGCAACATTACTCAACCTCCCTCGAACACCGCCACCTGACCGGTGGACAGGTCGACGGTATGGATATCGCCGTCGATCTCCAGGTCGTGCACGAAGGCGCTGTAGTCGAAGCGCAGGTAACGTTGCAGCATTGCCGGCAGCTCCTCCAGCAGGCGGGTGGCACCGAGGTCGGTGAGCAACTCTTCGCCGAACGTCTCGCGACTGTCCCACTGTCCCCAGTAGGTGTTGTCGAACCGCTCGACGGTGGCTTCGCTGGTGCCCACCCAGGCCGCGAAGGCAACGAACGCTTCGCCGTGCTGAGCGAGGCCGCTCGCCAGCTCCGCAATCGTGTCGAGGCGCTCGTACTCATCGAGGCGTAGGCCGCCGAAGCCGTCGTGGCCGTGGATCGCCCACTCCTCAGCGTTCGGCTCGGGCGATGCCACCAGCATGGCCGCGATGTCGGCTTGCAGGTCCTCGGGGTTGCGGGCGGCGTCGAGCCAGCTGCCGTGCAGCCGGCCGGCGTTGTAGTCGGCCAGGCTGGCGACGTAGATGCGCGGTGTGGCCGGTGGTGTCTCCATCTCGGGACTGCTGGGTTGTTGTTGAAGTTCACTCATCTCACCTCCTTTCGTGGTTGGTCCATGTGGTTAGGCGGCCCGATCGCGCTGGCGGTGCAGGCGCTCGTCCGCTTGGGCGGGGAACGCCGGGTTCAGTTCCACGCCGAGCCAGTCACGGCCGTGGCGTTCGGCAGCCAGCGCAGTGGTGCCGGTGCCGAAGAACGGATCGACCACCAGGCCGGGCTCGCTCGGCGCACCGCACGCGCAGGTCGGGGCCAGGCTCGACTGGATGGCGGTGGCGAGATCCGGGCGATGCAGGGGACGCTGCCAGGGGGCCCGGCAGCGGGCGCAGCGCCGTTCCGGGCAGCCGGCTCGGATGACCCGTTCGGCGAGGGCCAGTGGCATGGCGGCGTAGTGGCTGCCTCGGTAGGCGCCGGTCGCTAGCGTCCAGACGTCGCCGGGGTTCTTGCCGAGCGGGTGACCGGCGCGGCCAGCGGCCTTGAGGGCCAGGATGCCGCTGTCGTCGCCGGAGCGGATCCGCCAGCTCGCCGGGACGAGCCCGCCGCTGCCTACTGCGCTCTGCCGCTTGGGCTGCCGTCCTTGGTGGGGCACGCGGATGGCGTCGAGGTCGAAGAAGTAGGACCCGTTGCGCACCAGCAGGTAGACCGCCTCGTGGGTGCAGGACAGCCGGTCGCGCACCGGTGAGGGCATCGGGTTGGACTTGGCCCAGATCAGCTTGTTGCGCACCCGCCAGCCCTGACCGATGAGACGCAGTAGCAGCCGCTCGGGCCCGAGCAGCAGGCTCTTGACCGGCGCGCCCTCGCGCGGCGCGCCGCTGTAGCTGTCGGCCAGGTTCAGCCACAGGCTGCCGGTCGGCGTCAGTATCCGAGCCAGCTCGGCGCAGACCGCCTCCAGGTGGTCCACCCAGCCGCCGATATCGGCTTCCAGCCCGTACTGCCCCGCAATCTGGTAGTCGCGCAGCTGGTAGTACGGCGGGGAGGTCAGGCAGCAGTCGACGCTGCCGCTGGGCAGGCGTGCCAGTTGCGCGCGGGCGTCGCCGATCAGCACCCGGTTGCGCGGCGGCGCGTCGAGGCGCGGGCTCATCCCGCTTCTCCGGCCAGGCTCTCGATGAACCGTTCCACGGTCAGGCAGCGGAACAGCGCCGGGTCGAGCAGGCGGCTGGTAGCGATGGCCTCGCTCAGGCGGTCAGCGCGCTTCCGGTCCGGCAGCAGCCACACCACGAGCGGGAAGGTGCCGCTCTGCTGTTGCTCGGGGCCGCTGCGGCGGTAGGCCTCGTACTGGCCGCACTTGGCGAGCAGCCGGGGCAGGCTCTCGCTGCCCCGGTCGACCTCGATGAACCAGCAGTCCTCGTACTTCCCGTGCGCCGTCACCGCGTACAGATCAGGGCGCAGCACGTCGCTGGCTCCGACAGTGCCGAAGTAGCTTCGCCAACAGGCCGGTTCCAACTCGACGGTCACCAGCTCGAACGTGCCGCGGGCGGCTGCGGCTCGCAAGCGCAGATGAGCATCGGCGACAGCCAGGCAGTGATCGAGGAAACGCGCGGAAGGCTCGTACCAGCGGCGGCGCCGCGGATCGCCACGCGCCTCACGAAGGAGCCGGTCACCGACCGGGCCGACCGTCCAGACGAACGACGCCGACCCAGCCCGCACGCCGCCAATCCGTCGCTCCAACCTCATCAACACCCGATGGTCATGGAGGCGGGCGAGGGTACGGCGACAGGCGCGGGCGGCTGCTAGCGGGGTGGCGTGGGCCGTAAAGCAGAGGCCCTCAACCTGCCCGGTGGTCAGGAAGTGATGAGCGGCCACCTGCCGCAGCACCGCCGCGTCCCGCTCGCTCAGCTCCACTCTCAGGCGCGCCAACCCGCGCCGCCCCAGCCGTGCGGAGGCGGCGGTCACGGAGATGACCTCCAGCTAGCCGTATCAGTCGTGGCCCTTAACCACCGGCATGCTGCTCCTGACCAGGTAGAACGTCCGGGGCTCGACCACGCGACCGGACGACCGACCGGACAGCGGCGCACCCCGGTCATGCCGGCCTCCGCGGACGCCGTCCGAGTGCGTCAGTCACCGGACGCTTGGGGTGGAGCAGCGCCGCGAATCCGGCCTCGATCTCATCCAGCGGCTGGCCCCAGCGGGCCCGGCTGGCAGCCTGGAGCGCCGTGGGGTCGCTGCACGGCTCCGTCAGCGGCAGCGTGCGCAGCGCGGCGTACGGGGTGACCTGGCCGTGCGCGACCAGGCTGGCGTAGGCATGGAAGCGGGGCAAGCTCACGAAGTCCACCGGCTCGAGGTCGCCGCCGCGCGCCAGCACCGCCGCGTCGTCCTGGGCGAGCTGGAAGCAGACGCGGGAGCGGGCGTTCGCCAGGGCTGCCCGCATCGCCGGCGGCAATTGGGCCAAGTGCTGGTGGGCGAGCGTCAGCCCGACGCCGAAGCCCCGAGCTTGGGTCAGCACGTCCGTTAGATCGGTCGGCAGGTGCAGGTAGTCCTGGACCTCGTCGACGTAGACCATGACCGGGTGCCGCCGGGCGGCCGGAACGGCGGCGCGCTCGGTGGTCGCCTGCCACAGCTGCGCCACGACCAGCGAGCCGAGCAGGGCGGCGGCCTCGCTGCCGACCGTGCCCTTGGCCAGGTTGACCAGCAGCACCCGCCGCTCGGTGAAGACCTGCCGCACGTTGAAGCGGGGCCGCACCTGCCCGAGCACCGCCCGCAGGCTGGGCCGCAGCAGGAACGGCCGCAGCCGGTTCATGGTCGGCGCGATGACCGCTTGGCGCTCTTGTTCGCTGAGTCCCTCGTACCAGGCCCAGAACGGGCTGAGTCCCAGCGGGTCATCGAGGTGCGCGGTCAGCGAGCGGCGAAAGCCGGGGTTGGTCAGCAGCAGCGGCAGCATCACGAGGCTGGCGTCCCGACGGCGGGCCAGGGTCAGCAGCGAGGCGTGCAGGATGTCCTGGGTGCGCGGACCCCAGGCATCGGCGTAGAGGTCGTGCAGCACGGCCAATACCCCATCCGCGATTACTTCGGGCGGTGTCGCGCGGTGTCGTTGCAGCGGATTGAGGCCGACCGGGGCTTCTCGGTCGGCGGCATCGAGCAGCACCACGTCGTCGTGCCGCTCGGCCGGGACGCGGGCCAGCACCTCGCTCACCAGGTCGCCCTTGCCGTCGACCACGGCGACGCCCCTACCAGCGGCGATATCCTGCACGATGAGGTTGGCGAGCAGCGTCGACTTACCGGTACCAGTGGGCCCGATGACGTGCAGGTGCAGCAATGCGTCCTGGGCGCTGAGACCGAGCGCCCGATCGTCACCGGGGACGGCGGACTGCCCGACCACGCGGCCGTGCGCCATGACTGCACGGACGGCCGGCATGAGGCGCGGGTGGCGGTCGGCTACGCCGGGCAGGGGCTCCTCGCCGAGTGGCCAGCCGAGCAGCGTCAGCACCTCGGCGACGTTGAGGCGCAGCGGCCAACGCCACGGGCGGCGGGCAGCGTTCAAGCGAGCCGGGCGCTCCGGCACGAGCCGCAGCACCACCCCGCTGGCTTCGCTGGTGCGCACGGCCGCCAGCAGTCCGAGCAGTAGCCGTCGTCGCTGCGCCGGGGTGCCGGCGCGCACGCCGAGGCGGACGGTGCAGGCAAAGCCGTGGTCGCCGACCTTTGCCCGAAGCGCCGTCCGCTTCTCACTGTCGAGTTGCCGACCCTGACCGCTCCACAGGGCATCCCACCACGGCCGCACCGTGGCCGCCGGCGAGCGGGTCGGGATAGCCAGCGGCACCCGCCGCGGCCCGAGCACGACCTGAACCACCAGCTCGCCGCTATCTTGCGCGGCCATCAGGGCACCGAGCAGCGACCGCGTGGTGTGCAGTGGGGTATCAGTACGCAGTGGCCGGTGCCGCGTGCTGGCCCGCAACCGGCCGGCCACCATAGCCGGTTCCCGCGGGGCGGGCAGTGGTTGCAGCAGCGTGCCCGGCAGCAACCGATTGAGCAGGCCGGCCAGCTCGTCAAGGGCAGCGGCCGGGCAACCGAGCAGCCAGCTAACCTCGTCCTGGCTGGCGCGCGCCTCCAGCACCAAGCGCGGACTGCGCTGGTCGGCGGCCAACTGCCGCAGCAGCGCTAAGGCCTTCGCTTCGTCGAGTGGCCGAACCCAGATGATGCGCCGCCACAGCCAGCGCGCGGGGGCACCCTCAGTGGCCATCGCGGCCCTCGTGGTTAGCTGCCTGGCCTTGCTGGTGCTCGTTCTGGGCGTCCTTCTCGGCCTGGACTTGGGCCAGGGCGATGAGCGCCCGGCTCAATTTGCGCAGGTCCGGCGGGTCACGCCGCACGCCCCGCACCACGATGCGCCGTTCGCGCTTACCGCTTCCCTGTCGCCGCTTTCGATTGTTGCTCATGCCCCTCCTTTCGCCATTACTTGATGAGCGCCCTCATCATTTTCGTGCAGGGCAGTATGTGAGGAGCCGGCCCGGCAGTCAATTAACCGGCGTCCATTTCACAACAGCGAACGGACGGTCAGTCTCAGCGGTCGATTCTCGGGCGCGGACGCAAATTGGCCTGCCGGCTCACCAATCGCGGAACCGGCCACGCCACCAGACGACCGCGGCGACCAGCATCAGCCCGGCGCCGGCCGTGACGGCCAGGACGACCCAGGCCGACTCGATCAGGACCGCCGCGACGTGCAACATGAGCGCGCAGAGCAGCACGCCGAGGCAGGCACCGATGAGGCGCTCCAGCCAGGAACGGGGGCTCTGCCAACCAGCGGACACCGCGGGCTCACCGTCCCCGCCGGGGGAGCGGCCTACAGGTCGACATCGCTGACCACCTGATCGCCCCAGACGTGCCAGCCGGGACGGGTGCGGCGAGCGAACAGCTCGAGATACGGCCCCGGCGAGCAGCGCTCGATGACGGCGTACTGCTCCTCCGGCTTGTGCGAATGATCCTGGAGCGGGGCGAACAGCCAGCTGCCCTGGCCATGGAAGCGCATCGGCGCGCTGCCGCGCACCCCGAACAGCAGGTGCTCGGTCTGGTTGCGCAAGTACGGTCCCATGCCGAACCGCGGCTTCACCCAGGTCAGGCAGCCCCTATAGGAGAAGCCCCAGGCCTCCATCACCTGCTGGCCGAGGAACAGCACGCCGTTGGTCACCCACAACCACAGGTGCGCGCTCTCCGCCGCCAGCTGACTGACCGGCAACGCCGCGATCCGCTCCACCGGCAGCAGCCGGTACGACGGCGGCCGAGTGCCTACCTGCTGCACGTTCCACGGCGGATCGGCCAGGATCGTCCGATAGGCCATCGGCTCGGCTGCCGGCTGCGCCGCCGTCACCGCTGCGTCCTCCGTCCGGTGTTGCGCATCGCCTCGCGCATGGCGACCAGCGTGTCCGTCGTTATGGCGGCTATCCGCTGCTCAGCCAGTCGCTGGGCTTGCATTGCTCTGAGCTGTCGACGGGCATTCGTCGGACGGGCCGAGCGCCAGAGGGCACCCATGCCCAGCCCGACGAGAACGACCGAGCACAAAGTGATGACCAGCGCGCTCAACACCGCCGCAGGTCCCGGCGCAGGTCGTCGAGCACGTCACCGACCGCCAGCATGTGCCGGTCGGCCAAGTAGGCCAGCCGACCCGAAGCCAGCGGCGCCAGCTGAACCAGCTGCTGCTCGGCCTGTGCCACCCGGCCGACCGCGCCCAGCCCCTGCCCGGTAGCGAGGGTCAAGCCGTCCATCTTCCCCACGGCGATGTCCACCTCGGTGTCCACGCGCGCCAGGCGCACAGCCCCGCCAGACCGTACGCGGCTGATCGCCCGCCCGGTGCGCCGCTCGTCGCGCAGCAGCGGCAGTGTCGACGGCTGGTACAGCTGTAGCTCCGACATCGCTCCTCCAAAGAGTCGAGGGATGGCCGCGGATGGGGATGCACCCGCTCCTTCAAGGGTTGATCCGGGAAGGCCACGCGAGAACCGGTTCGGCATGGACCCTCGTGGAGCCCTCCAGTGGACGCCATGGACCAAGCCGCGCTTCGATCACGGGCAGAAGGGTGGCCAGGTCCCCATTACGCTTGTCGCCATGCCGGCACCAAAGCGTCGCGGTGAACTGGGCACCGAGCAGGCAGTGCTCGACGACTTGGTGTTGGCCCGGGACGCCGGCGGCCTGGCGCGCTGCGGGGCCGATCGGCTGCGAGGCACGCTGTATCTGCTCTACGGTGGCAGCGACTGGCACGTTGAGCAGGTCGAGGAGGCGCGGGTCCGGCTGGCCTCGGAGGTCCGGCTCGCCTGCGCCGACTATGGGGCGCTGCACCGCGGCGACCCCTGCGCGCAAGCAGCAAGCGCCTCTCTGTCGGCGATCCTGCTCCAGGAACCGCCGGAGGAGCAGCCGGCGGTTGTGCTGCGCCGCCGCGCCCGCGAGGCCCACGGCTGCTACTTAGCGGATGACAGCCTGCGCAAGCGCGAACAGCCGATCATGCGGCTCATCGCCAAGAACGCCTATGGTGGGCTCACCGGGCAGCAGCGCGAGCTGATGGTAAGCCGCGATGCCGTGATGCAAGTTCTGCGGCCGTTCGCCGAACTAGCGGCCCACCACGTCGAGGTGGCCACCAAGTTCTTCTCCCGGCGCGCGGCGCTGCACGACGACTCTTACCTCTGGCGGGCCACTGCCGAGGCCATCTGGGCCATTGCCCAGTTCGGCGTCCTACCGGTCTACGGCCTGCAACGGTTGGAAGCGATGGGGGCGCGCCGCGGCGGCGATCTCACGGACATCTCGATCATCTGGCTGCTGGAGGGCATCATCTCGGTGCCGTTCGACCGCGAACCCGGCGACCTGGAACAGCTCGCTACCGCCATCCAACCTGGCGAGGACCCCGAAGGGTTCTGCGACCGACTGCTCCTCACGCCGGTGATGCGGCCCGTCGTGCGGCGGCTGATCACTTGGCTTGCCAGTCATGACCCCAAGGTCTGTCTGTATGACAGCAACGATGTCATGATCGGCTACTGCGGGCCGCACTACTACGTGGCGCTCTGCGAATCATGGGTGGACGCGGCCAACGACTACGCCAGCGGAGAACTCACCCGTGACTTGGAGGCTATGTGGCGCGCGATTCCGTTCTCTGATCGAGCCCGTCGCCGGCCACCTCAGGCTCGTTGAGCGGATTCCAGCGGCAGCGGGGCAAAGAGAACGATATGAGGCCTGTTAGGTGACTTAGCTCGCTATAGGTTCATTGGAACGACAACTTTGGTCTGGCCCGCGTTCTGTTTGGCTGTAGCATCACTGACCACGATGACGCTCAGCTCAAGTGCCACTGGGGAGCAAGCTATGAGTAGGTGGCGGCAAGTGGTGGTGGCTGGCTGTGTATTCGTCGCCACTGGCCTTACTGCTGGAACTCTCTCGGCAGCAGCGGCCGCCGAGGTCCGACCGGTTAGCGGCTCCGCCTGGACCCTCCCGATGTCATCGGATGGTTACGTGTTCCCCACGCCGGAGGGCAACATCATCACGTCGACGTGTACGTCAACAGCCCAAGTTGCGACGGACCCCCTCATCCAAAGTGTGAGTCCAGCCGGCACGGTCAACTGGGTTCAGCCGGCGAACGTTGACCATACGGCTTGGGCCTGCCCTCCGGTCACTACGGACGATCACGGGACATCCTATTACGAGGCACGCAACCCCGATGGCGCATTCGTAGTCATGGCCCGAAGCGTAAGCGGCGCGATACTTTGGGCGACCCCAATAGGCGATTACAGCATCGCCCGTGACAATGCACCGGCACTCGGTGCCGATGGGAATATCTACTTCGGCGAGTGGAACGGCCTTGCCACCCGCATCCGTGGCTATGCTACAGCGACCGGTCAGCCCACCACCTTCGACCTACGCGTGCCTGACCTTTTTGGTCTCTACGCCTGGTCAGGAGGACTCATAGTTCAGACAACGAATAACGCCGTTGAGTATTGGAGCTACCAGGGAGCCCCGCTTCACGAGTACGACGTTGGCAGCGCCATTACCTCATTTGCTGACTTCACAAGCACTCCGGGGGCCGATGGTGCAGTCTTCATTGCCGGTTTTAGCGGGAACTGCAGTATATCAAGCGGGCATATCGCTAGCGTCTCGAAGATAAGTCCTCAGGGGGAAGTGTGGACATGGACTGATACACGATCAACACAGTGTCAGGGTGCAACAAGCCTGGCTGCGGCTCCAAACGGCGGTGTGGCAATCCTGCATGTCGACTACCTGCTCCTGCCATCGAGCTTTACGACTTTCATTGGGGCTGACGGGGTAACCAAGTGGACTCACCAGCTGTCCTTGGTCCCGGGCGATATGTCTTCCGGGGGAAGCGCGCTCAAGCCACTCATAGACATCCATGGGACGGTTGCTCTGCCGGCCGCTTTCCAGGCACCCTGCTTTTCGAATCCTGCGTTGTTATGCGACAATGCACAGGTTGACTTCGTCTCCCAAGGCAGTGGGGCCACACTGGCGCCGTCGGTCACCATCAGCCCCGTCGCCCAACCGGGCACGTTGGATAATTTTCATGCCAACGACTGGGGAATCGATCGCGGTCGACTTTACGTGGCGCGGACAACCGATGGGGTGAATCCTGCATCGGCGTCGGCGTTTGATGTGCCGATTCTGGCACAGAATTACCGGGTTGCTCTGCAGCAGGCGGTGTTGCACCCGCCGCCCCCGGCACCGAGCTACGTCGCGATGGGCGACTCGTATTCGTCAGGCGAGGGCAACGCTCCCTACCTTGCGGGGAGCGATCAGACTCTTCCGACGGCCGATCACTGCCATCGCTCGAACAAAGCGTATGGACCCTTGCTCGATCATGACGCCCATCTTGGGACCCTGGCTTTCGTAGCCTGTAGTGGTGCGGTCACGGCGGACTTCTTTTACCGTAATCATGCCAACTCTACTGAGCCCGCCCAGCTGACCCAGATACCGTCGCATGCCCACACCATCACGCTGACCATTGGCGGCAATGACCTCGGCTTTGCTGACGTATTAAAGAAGTGTCTTCGGTTGTACCCGGTCGAGCGAAAAGGCTACGGCTGTTCGAAGGATAAGGCCCTTACGAGGACCGTAACCAGTAGAATCGACGCGCTGAAGGGATCAGGTGGCGCCACGACGCCTGATAAGATTGCGATTATTCCGCTCAAGACAGTGCTTCGCCGCATACATCAAGCTGCACCTAAGGCACATATCTATGTCGCTGGCTATCCGCTGCTGTTCGGCTTGCACAAGCGATACTTCCAGAAGATAGCCGCGGCACCGAGCGGCTACGCCTGTCAGGTCTACCGGGCTCATGGCATTCAAGGCCGATTCGACTACGATGACACCCAATGGTTGAATGCGCAGGCCCGGGCGCTCGATAACGCCATCGCTTCCGTCGTTACTCAGGCGGCTGCTGGCGGCGTACCCGTGTCTTATGTGACCGAGATACCGGATCGGTTCTTCGGGCACGGGTTATGTGGCTTCTCTCAGTCATGGATCTTCGGGCTTCACCTCAACCTTAAGAGTCTTCACCTATTCCCGTGGAGCTTTCACCCGACGACGACCGGTCAGAGCGCTGGATACGAGCGGGCTTTCCTCGCCGCTATGAATTAACTGAATTGGCTGCTATAGTTCCAGGGAGATGATCAGCAATCCACGGGTCAAACGCTCAATCATCTTGGGGTCCAAAATAGCCCTAACCCTGGGCCTGTGTATCCTCGTATGGCCGTGGGCGTTATGGCTGCTGTGGCAGCCGGGTTTCATCCAATGGGGCTCCGGCTCTTCCCCGTGGTGGGCCCCCCTGGCGTACGTTGGTGCTGCTGGCTTAGCGCTCGTACCGTTCGCTGCCGCTTGGTGGGTGTGGTGGAGCGAACGTCGGCGCTGACGTGCTGCAACGATGAGTGCTTAGCTAGGCGAACTGACCGGGCCAGTCAAAGATCATCCAACAGGGGTGGTACACGGACTTGTTCGTTCGTCGCAAGTTTTTCACCCATGCTGACCTTATTGAGCGAAAAGAGCGTCAGAAAGTTGTCATTTACTGTTTTGGCCAGCGACATGTTACCTTCACCGACGAGAGCTGGTGCAATTGATGCCTCCAACCAACTCGCCTCATATCGGTTCTTCCTCTGCGGCTCCGCCTTTGCTAGCGGAACTTATGCACTAGCGGCTGATCGGCCCGTTCCGCACGATGACATCGAGAGCGACGTTGCCCTCTACGCGTAGTACCTCAGTGCGTCGCAGGTCGACTTGACCAAGTTCCCGCCGGATGAGCGGGTGCAGGGTGGTCGTCTGGACGCTGCCGTTGCCGCGTGCGGACTTGTTGGCCGTGCCCGAACGTGCCGCCACGAGCAAGGCTCCCTTCGCTAAGCGGTCCTGCATGACCAGAGTAGCCAAGGACAACCCATGCGTACGTTCGGCGCGCCTCGCGCTACGGCCTCCAGCCGACTGCCTGTAACAGGGATTGATCTGCTGCCGTCTCAGCTCGGCGGCGGCGCAACCTGGCCGTAGCGGATGACCTGTCGGAAGCCGGCGTCGCTCAAGTCGGGGGTGCCGAAGCTGGTCACCTGGGTTGGTTCGCCGCCGCTGGCGGGCGCCGTCCAGAGGGACTCCTCGCGGCTGTTGTAGTCGAAGGCCACAAAGGCGGCGCTGGTGCGGTCATCCGACAGGCGGATGTAGTCCTTGGCGATGCCGTAGTTGCTGGCTGGCAGCTTGTCGATGTTCAGGTAGTCCGGGTTGGGCGGCACGTCGCGCTCGAAGGCATGCACCTGGCCGCTCGGCGTGAGTTCGAGGCTGCCGTTGTTCAGGTCTTCGACCGCCCAGACGGTCGGCTGGCCGCCGTCCGGCCCGAAGCGCAGCTCGTACTCGCCCCAGTCATAGGCGCTGGAGGGCAGGCGGTAGGGGTGGCTGCTGCCATCAGGCCCGACAACAGCTACCTCGTCGTGCTCACCGGAGCCGGCGGCGGCCTGGAGCCACCAGATGTCCTCGCTGTACGGGTCGAAGGCCGCGGCTAGGATGGACGGCAGCTGGTTGGCATCGAAGCTGCTGCTGCCAAACAGGTCGTCGGCGCCGTAGAGCTGGCCATCGTTCAGGTTCAGCCAGGCGGCTTCGGTATCGCCGCGCTGGTTCGCGGCGACCCCGGCGATCTGCGTCAGGCTGGCGTCCCAGCTCCAGTCCTTGCAGGCACCGCCACCGGCCGGGCTGAACGTCACCTCGCCGTCGTTGAAGCTCACTTGGCCGCTCCCGCCGGCGCTGCCGATCTCGTCGTCACCGGCCGAACGCTCCTCGAGGACCGCGCCGCTGGTCGGGTCGTAGAGCGTCACGCCGTTGTGGGCGTCACCAGTGCCGCAGACGGCGATTGCCTCGACGGCGCTTGGGGTCGGTGAGGCCGAGGCGCTCGGTGGCGCCGATGAGGACAGCACCGCCCGCGAGCTGCTGGGACTGGTGGTGGTACTGCCGCTCAAGCCGCTGGAACCACTGCCACAAGCGGCCAGCGTGGTAACCGCGGCAACCACCAGACCAAGTCGCCAAACCTGCGTGATGCGCCGTGGCGTCACCCAGCACCCCTCTCCCAGCAAGATCAAATCAGCGGGGGGGGGGGGGGGGGTCACTGCGTGTACTAACCCCGCCCCAACCATCGGGACGCGACCGCCGCGAGCCCGGACCGGGACGCTAGTGCTGTCTAGTACGCCCTGTCCAGCCGTTCTGCGCAGTTGACGATGGAGGGGACAGGCCCCTCTGGGGCCCGAACCGGGCTTCCACGACGGCGCGTAGCGGGCGGAGCGTTCGACCTAGCCCCAACGTCGATCCAAAGTTGACAGGTTGTGCGCAGGCAAAGGGTGGAAGTTTTTCTTTCGTCATGGTCGGCGCATGTACCGCTGACAAAGCGAGCATTGACGCCGGGTTAGAGACCCCTAGAACGGGGCGAATTACATCAGTCGAGGAGTATAGACCGTCCCGTAGTGCGAGCGGAGGCGGGTCGAGCGGGCCATGGCATCTGCGATGGGGTAGAGGACGTATCTAAAGAACAGGTAAAGACCCATTGACGCGGCACGCCGCGTCCGCCTATAACTAGCGCCGCTTCGTCGTCTCCCTACAGGAAGGTGTCGTCAAATGCGACGTGTCCTAGGCGTCTTCGCGGCTAGTCTCATCTGCGTGGCTCTGAACTCAGCTGTTACCAGTGGGGCGCCGAGCGCATCGGCTCCCAGCCCCTCGGTGGACTGCTGCGCGCAAGGCCGTTGACGGCATCCGTGAAGGTCGTGCACGCACTATGACGATGCGGTAAGCAATGCGGGAGCGCATATGCACTTCTAGCCGACGAGCCGTAGCAGAAGGTCTGCGGCCTGCTCGGATGCTCCGGCTTCCATCAGGCCGGTAGCTACGTCTCGAAGGAGCAACCGGCTCTCGTGCTTGACCGTAGCCTCAGCCAGCGCCTTAGCGGCTCCTGTGTAGGCGCTAACGATGTCTTCCTTGCGGTCCCCACGCTTCTGCCGAATCTCTCCCTCTACCTTCAGGATGTAGGCCCGCTCGACAACTGCGTTCGCTGGAACGTAGGCCGCTGCTTCAGTGATGGCGTCCCATGCGGCCGTGAGATCCTTGGCGAGCAGATGCGCGCTCGCGAGGACCCGAAGAGTCTCGGCCATCTCGACGCTCGAGCCATCGGTCTTGAAGACCTCGAGCGCTTCCTTGAGGTCGCTGATGATCCCAGGAAGGTCTGGATCCTTATCAGCTAGGGCGAACGAGGCTCCGTTGACCTTCAGCGAGGCAACTGCCCGGTCGTTGGCGTCCTCGCTAGCTAAGGCTTTTGCCCGGTCATTGAGTGCCCGAGCCAGCGATAGGTTACCGGCGGCCTTCGCCGCCGTCGCCGCCTGCCAGTAGGCTGCTCCCCGTTCGCGTAGCGTGCCGCGCTTCTCAGCTACCCCAATTGCCTCTTGAGCCAAGTCTTGCGCCTCGGCAAGTTGGCCGAGTTCTCGGTAGCAGCCGACCAATGTCGAAGCCAGCTCTGTGAAGCCCTTGGTACGGACAGCCTTGAGCCCCGCGTCCATCGCGCGCAGTCGATCCAACTCCGCCTGGCCTACTTTGATCGCCTGGGAGAACTCGCCCTTCTTTAGAAGGACATAGCACGTCTCGGTCACTACAGCAGTCGCGTCCATGCTCGCCGGGAGGTCCGTCGCGGCCCGCAGATCATCGAGTACCGCCAGCGCAGCGTCATAGTCGCCTAGCTGCTCGTTAGTGCGGGCGAGCCCCCACTGCGCTTGTCGTAGCACTTCGGTGCAAAGGTTGGCGGCCGAATCACCCACGACTGATTGGAACCCCTTGAGCGCGGTGTCCCGATCACCGTTACGCAGGGCAATCTCCGCAAAGTCGACTTCACTCTGGAGCCGGTCGCACCCGGCATTGCCGGTCAGCAAGTAGTCGCTCGTCGCCTTGAGGGCGAGGGCGATTGCCTCTAGATGAGGCTGCCGCGGGAGGCGATGACCACCCTCCACCAGCGACATGTAGCTAGAGGTCACGCCGGCGGCGCGCGCCAGCTCGGCTTGCGACAGGCGCAGGCGTTCTCGCAGCTTCTTAACGCGCGTGCCGAGGTCCTGAGCCAACTTCTCGCCTCTACCTGGCATGGGTACTCCCGAGTGTAACGGTCCCGTCAACGACTGTGGCGACGCTCTTGCTGTCGCCGTCATGTGTACTGTATGAGCCGCAACTGAGCGTGTGATACACGCCGTGTCACCCAGTTAGCTCAGCGTGGGTGGGAGGGGACGGCCACCCATGGTCCCGGTAGCGGCTGAGCTGGGTTGGCGCGCTCGCGCGGTGACGTTCAAGGAATGGCAAAGACGTCACCAACAGCATCCAAAACCCGCGGGCGACCAAGCAGCCCAGGCAGTCCGGTTGCGCCGACCAGACACATTACAGCAGGGACAAGGCCGCCCGAGAGCTCTTCATCCTCGGGTAATGTCACGCAGCGATACTGGGACAAGCTCTCGTTGAGAGTCAAGATGCCGGCAGGACGAGGCCAAACAAGACGGTACGTGTCTTGGCCTGAGGTTGCCCCGGCCGCAGCGCCGACTCGGCCGCCTCGCTCCCTGACTCAGGTGAGAATTGAGGGCACTGTTCTCTCGATCTTGGCTAGCTGCTAGGGCCTTCCTCGGGTAGCTCCATCGCCGGGCGAAGCGAGAGAGGCGGGCTGGCGCTGGAGCGCCGTCAACGGCCCCCCGAGGTAGAGGATCCCTTTGTTGGAGCGACGTTGATCCTGCCTTGCTGGGTGGTCAACGCCTGGATGCCTGGGTACGCTGAGTGTTGACAGAAGTAGGCCAGTTGCTACTTTCCCCGTTGACGAAGGAGGTTCGGCACCTACCGCACCTGCTGGCATCGATCGCCAAGGAGTCGCCCTCTTTGTCTGGTTTGTGCTTGGCAACATGGCCGGTCAGCCATAGACGGCCGCTGGCGGGCTCGGCATCGATCCAGGCCGTCTCCACGGGCAGTGCGGGTGCCGCTCGACGGTCGGCGCCCTCACGGCTCGGGCGAGGGGGGAAGTGATCCGGGTGTCCGACTCCACCCAGCTCTTGATCGTCATCGCCGCCCTCTGCTTCGCCATGGCCGTCGGCTGCGCCTGGACGGATGGCTGCAATCACCGCTTCGGCCTCTTCGACTTCCTGCGTCGCACCGGCGTCTACATCGTGGCGGCGCTCGGCGCGGCGTGCATGGTCGCCGTCCGGGTCGTTCTAGGTCTGCACGGTGTTCCCGGTCGGTGGTACCTCCCCCTCGCCGGACTGGGCTGGGGACTCCTTGCCCAGCTGAGCTTGCTGGGTCGACGCCTCAGCGGTGCCAGCGGCGGTAGCGGTAGCGGCCGGCCCCGCTGGGTGACCCCGATCCCTGGGCTCGAGGGGCACCTGCTCAAGGTGCTGGAGCGCTACCAGCAGCGCGACGGCTCATGGGAGCGGCAGCGTCTCGACCGTCTGCTCGACCGGCTGTCGCGGCGCCTCTACCGGAAGCTGAAGGGGCAGGCCTTCGCTGCGCTGCTGGACGACTATCTCGGGCACCTCCAGGTGCACTACACCACCGGGTCGGACGAGTACGACAAGTACAAGGTGGACGCGCGCGGCTGGAGCGACCAAACGAGCCGCGTGGCCGTTCTGCGCCTCCTGCGGGAGATCGCCGCGAAGAGCGATGGGGATTACGTCGAGACGCTACGCCGGCGCGCCCGTTACCTGTGCCGGCACAAGAACTAAGCGCTCCCGCATAGCTCATCTTGGGCATTGAGCGTATAATAGCTCTGTGACCAAGGAATTGCCATCGGTTTGGCGTGAGCGAAGGGACGATCTGTACCTCGCGTTAGCCGAATGCCTGCTCAAGGCGGTGGGCATGGGTTTTCACGCAGCATTCGACGCTACGTTCGGGGCCACGCGCTTCCAGCCTGAAGGGTACCCGGTGGGCCACGAGCGGCGGGCCAGTTTGGTAGATGTCGTCGATGAGATTCCGCTTATTGCGGTGCAGGCATTCACTGGCTTCAGCAGTTCTCCTGACCCCGAGCAACGCCTGGATGCCGCCAGCGCTTTGCCCAAGCTGGCGAAGCGGTTTCCCGAAGACGCGAAGCAACTGCTCACGCGGTTGCTCACCGATGAACACGACCTAGTTCGAACGGCAGCAGAGTGCGCGAGAGAAGCGCTGGAGCAGAACCAGGTATCGCCTCGTAGCGAGAATTAGGAATGACCACTCCGTCGGCTACCTCCCCTGGGAGGGGTGCTGACGATAGCGTCTCAGCCGCTGCAATTGAGCCGTTCGGCCTAGGCTCGATGCCATCCATTAGCTCCGTGCGGCGACTATCGCAGCCCGCGGGTGTCTAGTAGCCTGCTTGCGCGCGTTGGCCGCTCGGGGGCCAACGCGCATCTAACTCGGGGACGGCAGATGCTCGGGGCAGCGTCGAGCTGGCGGCGCCTAGCGGTGACCGCTGTCCTTGCTGTGCCGCTCATCAGCGGCGTGCCGACGCCGTGGACGCTAGCCGTGCCCACTGCTTCGGCGACGTCGAGTAGTGGCGTCTCGCTCCTGTCAGCGGCCGGCCAGTTCACGCCGTTGCCCGGTACACCGGTGCTGGACTCGAGGAACGGCACCGGCCTCAGCGCGCCGAACCTGGCACCCGGCTCGACGTTGACGTTCTCGGTCACCAACGTGGGTGGCACCGCGACTGGCGTGCCAGCTAACGCCTCGGCGGTGGTGCTGGAGTACAACACCCAGGCCAACTTCGCCGGCGTCCTCTCCACCGGCTCGGCTGCCGGCGCGACCGATACGTCGTTGACGTTCCCGGCGAACGTCGAGCGCAACGGCTTCGACATCGTGACGCCAGCCAGCAACGGCACCGTGGCGCTGGCCATCACGGGGTTCTCACCGATTCCGAGTGGTGCCGTGCTCTCTCGGCTGGTGGTGCGGCTGCACGGCTACCACAGCGGTGCGTCGACGACGACCGCCGGCTCGACCTACGTCGGCTACGACCCAGCGCTGCTCGCCAGCTCCAGCAACAGCCCGAGCGGCTTCACCCTGTACGGGAACCCAACGAGTGGCCCGCTTGTCGTCGGCACCCCGCCGGGCAAGAGCGCCGCTAACGCCTACACCGTGCAGGTGACCGGCAAGGCCGGCATACCGAGTGACGGTTCGGCCACCGCGGTGGCGCTCCAGACCATCGTGCAGGACCCGACATGCTCGGGCGGCTTCTCGCTCACCCCGGCCGGCAGCGGCCGCAGCGACTACGACGGCAGCTTCACGAACGGCCAGGACGACGAGAACTTCGACCTCATCGCCCTGCCGGCCACAGGCCAGCTCAACCTCCAGCTGCTCGGCTGCACCGGCACGGCGACCGTAACCATCCGGGTCCGCGGCTACTACAGCGCCCCAACGTCGTCGACGCCCGGCTCGAGCTACGTGCCGGCGCAGCGCAAGGTCTTCGATACCACGACCGGCACGGGAACGAGCAGCTGCCCCACGACGAGCGACTCGCCGAAGCTGGCGGCGCATTCCGGCTGCACCATCCGGGTGCTCGGCATCGGCAGCTTCCCGAGTATGGGCGTTAGTGGCCTAGCTGCCCAGATAGTGGCGGTCAACCCCGGCCACGATGGCTGGCTCGGTCTCTACAGCGACGACACGGTGGCCCACACTGCGACCCTCTGGTACAGCCCAACCGGCCGAACTTCCAACTTCGAGGTCGCTAGCTACACCAGCGTGAACCCGGACGGCACGGTGTACGTCTGGAACGGTGGTGACTACCCGGTCGATGTCGTTATCCGAGTCCACGGCTACTTCCGCGCGCCGATGGCACCGCCCGCACCAACTGGCGTCGCAGCCTCCGCGCAGAGCGGCAGCGCGACGATCGGCTGGGTCGCGCCCCCAACTGATGGCGGAGCAGCGATCAGTGCCTACCGTGTGACCGCTCGCGTCGATGGGGCCAGCCAACCAACGGTCACATTGACCGTGCCTGCTACGGCGCGCACGGCGACGCTAACCGGCCTCGATAGTCAGACGAGCTACGTCTTCGAGGTCGCCGCGGTGAACGGCGTCGGCAGCAGCGAGCCGGGTGAGGCGCCGGGTGTGGTGCCGATGGCCGTGCGTGACGCGCTGACCGAGCTACAGGCCTACGCCATGGCGAGTGCCAATGGCGACGGGGCGGACTGGGTCGATGACCCGGGGCTGCTGCCGGCCTACCAGCTGCTCAGTGAACCGCGCTGGACCGACGGCAGCAGCTTTCCCGTCTGGGCGGTCGGGTCGATCAACGGCCTGCTTGGTTGGGTCGCCACGCAGCCACCGCTGAATCAACCGGCCGGGGCGGCGACCCCGACCGCGGAGGACGTCGAGGCCGCGACAACGCAGCTGGCCCTCTACGTCTGCCACGCCGACAGTTGCCCTGACATCCTGGCCCCGCTGTCGCCGCCGGCAGACCCGGTGATTGACCTGACCGATGTCACTGTGCCGGACTACGCCGTCACGACCACATCGGGCGGCAGCAGTATGACGATCAGTCAGTGGCACGACGCGAGCACTGATGCGCTCGCCGATTCGATGTCCTCGGGCATTGCCGACGACCCAACAGCCTCCGCAATTGCGCCGGGCATGGCCGGAACGGCCAGCGGTGACGGCCTGGACACCACCTCCGAGCAGACCTGCCCGACGGGTACCACCCCAGACGGTGTCTGCGGCGGCACTGGCAAGCGGTACTACTGCCGGGCGCACACCGTCACGCCCCCGCCGACCCCCGACCCGCCGATGGGTTTGATAACGCTAGCTCGCGGCTACTTCACGTGCAGCTGGCGACCCACCAAGTTCAGTGCCCAAGTCCGCATGTTGTGGAAGGACACTTACCGGGGTCATCTGGATGGCGGTGTCAACTTTGGCTTGCACTTCACGCGCGGGTCGCTCGACTATGACGGCTACACGCCGTACCGCACCGACAACAGCTACGTCTACCACAATGTCGGAGGGGACTCGTGCGCGGGGACAATCGTCTCCATGAGCGTGCCCGGGGCTTATCTGGCATACAAATCGGCCAATGGGCGAACGTGGAGCGACACCTACCTCGACTGGTTCGAATCGACGGTGTACGTTCTGCGCTGGGACTTCTGCGAGAACACGGAATGAGCGCGTCGGCGGACCGCCCGGCCGGGGAAGATTTCACGGCGCTGCACGCCTCTCTCATCCAAGCCTTGGAGCAGGGCGGTTACTGGCGCGCCTCGCTGCGCCGGGACACGGGGCCAACTGTCCGCTCGCTTCACCCCGGCGTGCCGTTGATGGTCGAGTGGGAACTGCCTAGGAACCACGAGCGGTTCGACCCCAAGGACGCGCAGCGCCTCGCTGAGCTCGGGCTACCCCTGCTCGATCCGGCCTTCGTCGTGACCGAGGAAGAGCCACCGGCCGATGCCAGCGCGAGCCTCACCATTCGGCTGGCACCGTTCCATCCGGAGAACTGGGAAGCCGTCCAACCCGGTGATCAGCTGGTGGCGCCCCGTCTCGGGGTGGCGACGCTCGTCGAGTACCTACCGGTATCGGCTGCGTAAGAGATTGGACGCCTGCTTGCCTTCGACCGGAGCGGCGGTCCTTATTCCGCTTCTGTCAGTTCTATCTCGATGTAGCATAGTTGCGGGTCGAAATTCTGAAACTGCCGGTAGAGGACGTACGTGCCGTCGCCCTGGTCGATAGGGTAATCGATGACGTTGACAAAGTCCTTAGCGCCCCGCGGGTGCCAGGTGATGCGGAAGCGTGGCGCCGACTGGCCTATTCGGTAGCGCCCGAGCTTCACCTTCCCCTGTTCCATCGGCCGGAGAAAGAACTGCCTGACCATAGGTCGTTCTTTCGTGTCAGATTGATTGTTGAGTTGTCTTTTGCGCATAGGGCGGCGCCTCCGTTAGTTTGATGAAGGCTGCGGCTAACGGCGCGCCATGAGGATGGGTGACCTAGCCACAACCGAACCGCCGCCCCCTCGAAAAAGTCGGGGGGGGGGGGGGGGGGGGGGGGGGGG
>JBJMHZ010000015.1:0-9324 GCA_045807125.1 Frankiaceae bacterium | reverse complement strand
GCCCTGCGGCCGGTGCCGATCGGCTCGCCCGGCGAGGTCGTGCTCTCGCTCGCCGGGCCGGCGCCCCACGGCGCCGAGCCCGACCCCGGCGCGCCGGGCCGCTACCTGCTGCGCACCGGGACGCGCGGCCGGTGGCGCCCGGGCGGCCGTCTGGAGGCGCTCGGCACGGCGGCGCCGCCGACCGCAGCGGCACCGGCCGCACCGCCCGCACCGGTCGCCGAGGAGGCGACCGCCGGTGCCGCGGTCGTCGAGGAGATCGCCGAGGCGTGGGCGCGGGTGCTCGACCTGCCGGTGGAGCGGATCGGCCAGGCGGACGACTTCTTCGCGCTCGGCGGCAACTCGCTGTCCGCGCTGCGCGTCGTGCTCGAGCTGGACGGCCTGGTCACCCTGACCGACCTGACCCGCCATCCGCGGCTCGGCGAGCTCGCGCGCCTGGTGGATCGCAGGGACGCCGACGACCTCGAGGAGCTGCTGCACCTGCTGTCCAGCACCGACGTCGGGACGAGGTGCGCGCTCGTCTGCTTCCCGTACCCGGGCGGGCATCCGATCAACTTCGCGCCGCTGTCCGACGCGCTCGAGGAGCTGACGAGCGACATCGCGGTGTACGGCGTGGAGCAGCCCGGCCACGACCCGAGCCGGCCCGGCTCGTTCGTCGGCGTCGCGGAGACCGCGCGGCTGGTCGTCGAGGAGATCGCGGAGCGGATCAGCGCACCTCTCGTGCTGTGGGGGCACTGCGGCGGTGCGTCCATCACCGTCGAGGTGGCGCGGCAGCTGGAGGAGCAGGGCTTCGACCTGCGGCACGTGCTCGTCGGGTCGAAGCTGCTCCCGGCCGACCAGGACATGCGGGAGAGCATCGAGATGATCGAGGGGTGGGCGGACGAGGACATCCTCGGCTTCCTCCGCTCCGAGAGCGGCTACACCGACCTGGACGGCCTGCCCCAGCAGCACAACGACCTGCTGACGGGCGTGTTCCGCCATGACGTGCTCGGCGGCTACCGGTACTTCCTCGACCGCACCGCCAGGGCTGACCGGCGCATCGCCGCGCCGTTCACCGTCGTGGTGGCCGGCGACGATCCGGGGCTGCCGCACGAGCCCGTGCACTACCGGCGGTGGGGCGAGCTCGCCGCCGACCTGCGCACGCACGTGATCGAGGGCGGCGGTCACTACTTCGTCCGCACCAATCCGGTGGGGACGGCCGAGCTGATCTGCCGCACGTGGGAGGACGCGATGGAGAAGGAGGGGGAGTCCGCGTGAGCGCCGCGCCTGCCGCCGTACCGGTGCTGTGCTTCCCGTTCGCCGGGGCGGGCGCCTCGGTGTTCCGGCGGTGCCAGGAGAACGCGCCCGACGCCGTGCGCGTGCAGCCCGTGCAGCTGCCCGGCCGCGAGGACCGGTTCGGCGAGCCGTTGCAGCCCGACGTGCCGCAGCAGGTCGAGGGGCTGCTGCCGCAGATGCTCGACCTCATCGGATCCGCGCGCACGGTCGCGCTGTTCGGCCACAGCTTCGGCGCCGTGCTGGCGTACGAGGCTGCCCACCGGCTGAGCGCGCTGGACGGTCTCGTCGTGGCGCAGGTGCTCGTCAGCGGCTCGCCCGGCCCGTGGACGAAGCGGGAGGACCGGGCGAGCGGGCTCAGCGACGAGGAGTTCCTCGCGCGGGTGCGCGAGTTCGCCGGTTACGCGCATCCCGCGCTCGAGCACCCCGAGCTGCGCGAGATGCTGCTGCCGACGCTGCGCGCCGACGTGGAGATGCACGAGGCGTACCTCGCCCCGTCCGACCGGCCGCTCGACGCGCCGATCACGTCCATCCGCGGCGTCGACGACGAGCTCGTCACGCCGGAGCAGGCCGCGGAGTGGGCGGTGGCCACCACGAGGGGGTGCCGGCTGGTCGACCTCCCCGGCAACCACATGTACTTCGTGGACTCGCCCGTCGAGCTGGTCGCCCTGATGGCCGAGGTGCTCTCCGGCGAGCCGGTGCGGGGCTGAGCGGTGCCCGTGGACGCAACCGGGAACCGCCTGGGCGGCAAGGTCGCTCTGCTGACCGGCGCCGGCCGGGGCATCGGCCGGGCCTGCGCGCTCGCGTTCGCTGCCGAGGGCGCCGACCTCGTTCTCGTCGACATCGCGCACGACATCGCGGGAGTCCCGTACCCGCTGGCGTCGGCCGGCCAGCTGGCGCACACCGTGCGGCTCTGCCGCGAGCGCGGCGCCGCCGTCTTGCCGGTGGCGGCCGACGTGCGCGACCTCGGCGCGGTGCGCGACGTGGTCGACTCGGCGGTCGCGCGCTTCGGTCGCGTCGACGTCGCGGTCAACAACGCGGGCATCGCCGCCCCGTCCGGGCGACCGGTCCACGAGATCCGGGCGGAGGAGTGGGAGCTGATGCTCGATGTCGACCTGTCCGGAGCGTGGCGGGTCATCAGCGCGGTAGGGCGGGTGATGATCGCGCAGCGCACGGGCAGCGTCGTCAACGTCGCCTCCACCGCCGGGCTGGTGGGCTACCGGCACTTCGCCGGCTACGTGGCGGCCAAGCACGGGCTGATCGGCCTCACCAAGGCCGCGGCGCTCGACCTCGCGCCGTTCCAGGTCCGGGTCAACGCGCTCTGCCCCGGCTCGGTGCGCGACGACGAGGCGATGGAGGGCCGCATGCTCGCCGAGATCGCCCGCTCGCTGGACGTCCCGGTGGACGAGCACGAGCAGACGTTCGTCGCGGCGCAGCCGATGAACTCGCTCGTCGAGCCGGCCGACGTGGCGGCCGCCGCGCTGTGGCTGGCCTCCGACGAGTCCGCCCGGGTCACCGGCAGCGTGGTGACCGTCGACGGCGGCTTCGCAGCGCGATGAGCGGCGCGATGAGCAGCGGGATCAGCGGCGGGACGGGCCGAGGGACGAGCGGGGAGGGCGCATGACCGATCACGGGCGGCTCTGCCGGTCCGTCGCCGTGCGGGTGCGGGGGCTCGAGCCGGCCGGCCCGCCCGGCCGGCCATGGGTGGAGGAGATCGGTACGGCCGGTGCCGAGCGGCTGCGCGAGCGCGAGCTGGCCCGGCCGGTCGACCCGCGGCTCGGCCCCGGTGCGCGCGCCGTCCTGCTCCGCCGTCCGGGCGCCGTCGCCGAGCTGGTGGTGGTGGCGCACCGGGCCGGCTCGCCGGCCGCGCTCGACGAGATGCTGGGCGCCCTCGACCGGATCGACGCCGCGCCGCCGCCGGACTGGGCGCTCGGCGACCCCGCCGCCGGCGCGGCGGTGGGGCGCGAGCAGGTCGCCGTGCCGGGCGCGACCCCGGTCACCCTGCTGGCCGCGCTGGGGCTCGTGCTGGCGCGCTACGAGGGGCGCGAGCTCGTCGCCGTCGGCGGCCCGGTGCCCGGCGCCGGCACCGTCCTCGAGGCGAGCCCGCGGGCGCGCGTCGAGGACTACCTGCGATCGGCAGCCGGGCCCGCGACCCGCGACCCGGCGGCGGCTCCGGCGGCGGCCGGGCTGGCCATCGCCCCGGGCCTGGAGCTGCTCGCCGCCGCCGAGCTGCCCGCCGAGCTGCTCGCTGCCGAGCTGGCCGCCGAGCTGCTCGATGCCCGGGCCTGGCTCGCGCCGCTGCACCCGCTGTCGATCGAGCTCGCGATCGATCGCGCCGGCGTCGCGCGGGCGAGCTGCTCCTACCGCCACCGGCAGGTCGACCCCGCGGTCGCTCGGGCGTTCGTCCGGCACCTCGCCGCGGCGCACCACGCGCTGCGCGGCGCGGAGCCCGGTGCCCGCCTCGCCGAGCTGGACCCGCTCGGCGAGCAGGAGCGGCGCCGCATCGTCGCGCTCGGCGGCGCCGGCCGCCCGACCGGCGCGACCCCGACCACGGTGCACGCCGCCGTCGCGGCACGGGCAGCGGAGACGCCCGACGCGGTAGCGGTCTGCGACGGCGCCCGCCGAATCACCTACCGCGAGCTGGACGAGCGCGCTGGTCGCGCGGCGGCTGCGCTGCGCGCCGCGGGCATCGGCCGGCACGCGCGGATCGGCGTGCAGCTCGACCGCTCGGCCGACCTCGTCGTCCTGCTGCTCGCGGTGCTGAGGGCCGGCGCGGCGTACGTCCCGCTCGATCCCGGCTACCCGGCCGACCGGCTCGCCTACACCGCGCGCGACGCCGGCCTCGCCGCGGTGATCGCCGCGTCGGCCGACGGTGGGCCCGCCGAGGGCGTGCCCGTCCTGGTGGCCGGCGCGCTGCTGGCGGCCGGCCCGGCGACCGGTGAGCCGGCGGACGGCGCATCCCCTGACGACCCCGCCTACGTCATCTACACGTCGGGCTCCACCGGGCGGCCCAAGGGCGTCGTCGTCCCGCACCGCAACGTGGCGCACCTGATGGCGGCCACCCGCGACGACGTCGGTGCCGGGCCGTCCGACACGTGGACGTTCTTCCACTCGCCGGCGTTCGACTTCTCGGTCTGGGAGATCTGGGGCTGCCTCACGACCGGCGGCCGGCTCGTGGTCGTGCCGTACTGGGTGTCCCGCTCGCCGGCCGAGCTCGCCGAGCTGCTCGCCACCGAGCGGGTCACCGTGCTGAGCCAGACGCCGAGCGCGTTCACCCAGCTCATGGAGGTCGACAGGGAGCGTCCGCTGCCGCGCCTGCCGCGGGTGGTGGTCCTCGGCGGCGAGCCGCTCGACGCCCGCCCGCTGCTCGGCTGGCTCGACCGGCACCCGGAGACCGAGTGCCGCCTGGTGAACATGTACGGCATCACCGAGACGACCGTGCACGTCACGGCGCAGGTCGTCACCAGGCGCGAGGCGCTCGCCGGGTCGCGCTCCGTCGGCCGGGCGCTGCCCGGCTGGTCGGTGCAGGTGCGCGACCCCGCCGGCCGGCTGGTGCCGCCGGGCGTCGCCGGCGAGATCCACGTCGGCGGCGCCGGCGTGGCCGACGGCTACCTGCACCGGCCGGGCCTCACCGCGGAGCGCTTCCTGCCCGCGCCGGAGGGCGGCCGGCTCTACCGCAGCGGCGACCGTGGCCGCCTGCTGCCGGACGGCCGGCTCGAGCACCTCGGGCGCCTCGACGACCAGGTGAAGGTGCGCGGCCACCGCATCGAGCTGAACGAGATCCGCAGCCGGTTGCTCGACGCGCCGGGGGTGGCCGCGGCCGTGGTCGTGCTGCGCGAGGCGGTGCCCGGCGACCGGGCGAGCGCCCGGCTCGACGCGTACGTCGTCCCGGCCGGGGCAGGCGGCGACGTGGACCTCGGCCGGGTGCGCCGGCACCTGTCCGCGTTCCTGCCCGACTACATGCTGCCGAGCACCGTCACGCCGCTCGTCGCGCTGCCGCTCACCGGCAACGGCAAGGTCGACCTCGCCCGGCTGCCGGAGCCGCGGACGTCCGACGCAGCGCTCACGGACGGGCCTCCCGCGGACGGGGCGCCGGTGGCCGGCGACGGCATCGAGCGGGCCGTGCTGGCCGCCTGGGAGCGGCTGTTCGGCGTGCGGGTGCGGCCGGACGACACGTTCTTCGCCCTCGGCGGCAACTCGCTGCTCGCCGTCCGGCTGGCGGCCGCGCTGCGCGAGCAGGGCCTGCCCACGCTGGCCCTGCGCGACCTGTACCTCAATCCGACGGTGCCCGGCCTCGCCAGGGTGCTCGCCGCCGCCGGCGAGGCGCGGTGACCGTCGCGGACCGCCCGCTGCTGCTCGTCGTCGGCAAGGGCTCGCGGGTCTACCGGGAATACCTGCTGCGGGCGGTGGCCGGTGACTGGCGGGTCTGGCTGCTCTGCGACTCGCCGCCGGAGTGGGAGGCGCGCTACCTCGCCGGCCACGTGGTGGTCGACACCGCCGACGCCGGCGCGATGATCGGCCCGGCGCGGGCGCTGCGCCCGGACGGCGTGGTGACGTGGGACGACACGAGGGTCGTGCAGGCGGCGACGGTGGCCGAGGCGCTCGGCCTGCCCGGCAGCCCGCCGGAGGCGGCGCTCGCCTGCCGCGACAAGCACCTGACGCGGACGGCGCTGGCCGCGGCCGGCGTGCCGCAGGCCGCGTCGGTCCTGGTCGGCAGCCTGGCGGAGGCGCGCGAGGCGGCCGAGGCCATCGGCTACCCGGTGGTCGTCAAGCCGCGCGCGCTCAACGCGAGCGCCGGCGTGGTCCTGGTCGAGAGCGCCGACCAGCTCGCCGGCCGCTTCCGGCTGGCCAGGGGAGCGGCGATGCCCGGCGTGCGGATCACCGAGGTCGCACCGGGCGGCGTGCTGGTCGAGGAGTACCTCGACGGGCCGGAGATCAGCGTCGACGCGGCATGGCAGGCGGGCCGGATGACGGTGACCCTGGTCGCCCGCAAGTGGACCGGCTTCCCGCCGTGCTTCGAGGAGGTCGGCCACCTCGTCGACGGCGCCGACCCGCTGCTGACCGACCCGGCCGTGGCGGCCGTCGTCGCCGCGGCGCACGAGGCGGTCGGCTTCCACACGGGCTGGACGCACACCGAGCTGCGGCTCACGCCGGCCGGCCCGCGCGTCGTCGAGATCAACGCCAGGATCGGCGGCGACCGCATCCCCGACGTCGGCCGGCTCGCGCTCGGCGTCGACGCCGGTCGGGTCGCGGCGACGATCGCCTGCGGCGGCTCGCCGTCGCTGCGGCCGACCCACCAGCGGGTGGCCGCGGTGCGCTTCCTGTACCCGGCGGAGGACGGCATCGTGCGCGAGGTGCGCGTCGACCGCGACCGCCTGCCGGCCGGCGTCGACAGCGTCGACGTGATCGCCGTTCCGGGGCAGGAGCTGCGGCTGCCGCCGGCCGGCCACGTCACGAGCCGGTACGCGCTCGTCACGGCGGTCGCCGACTCGCAGGAGCGCTGCCGCGCCGCTCTCGACGCGGCCGAGTCGGCCGTGCACCTCGAGACGCTGCGCCCCCGCCCGGCGCGCCAGCCCGCGCGCCGGCCGGCCGCGCGCTGACGCCCGCGGACCGGCGCCCGCGGGACGTACCCGGCGCTCACCACTTCAGGGCGTGACCCCGGCCGCCGATGAAGAGGGCGTACGGCCGAACGGCTCAGCCGTCCGATCCGTCCGGCCCAACCGCCCCTGCCCGCCCGCGCCCGGTCGGCCGCTCCGGTCGGCGGCGCTGCACCTGGTTGCGAGAGAACTCATGCCCCGTAGCTCCTGCCTGCGCGCCACCTCGCTGCTCACTGCCACCGCGATGACCGCCGCCATGGCCGCGCTCGGCGTCGCCGCGTCGGCCGCCCTGCCATCGGCCGCGCTGGCCGCGACCCGCTGCCCCACCGGGCCGGACGTCTCGCGATGGCAGCACCCGAACGGCGCGGCCATCGACTGGGCGAAGGTCGCCGCCGCCTGCAGCAGCTTCGCCATCATCAAGGCGACCGAGAGCGACTGGTACGCCAACCCGTACTTCGCCAAGGACTGGGCGGCGGCTCCCGCTGCCGGTCTCTACCGGGGCGCCTACCACTACGCGAGGCCGGCGCTGCCGGTCTCGACAGCGGTGACCCAGGCCGACCACTACGCGGCCGTCGTCGGGAGCGTCCAGCACGCCGGCGACCTGCCGCCCATCCTCGACCTCGAGGAGGACGGCGGCCTGTCGCCCGCGTCGCTCATCACGTGGGCGCAGACCTTCCTCGCCGAGGCGCAGCGCCGCACCGGGCGCGCGCCGGTCATCTACACCTACCGGTACTTCTGGGCGACGGCGATGGACAACACCCACGCCCTGGCCCGCTACCCGCTCTGGATCGCCGACTACGGCACCGGTGCGACGCAGCCGCACTCGCCGCTCGTCGGATCGTGGTCGGCGTGGTCGCTCTGGCAGTACACCGCCTCGGCGAGGGTCGCCGGCATCTCCGGCCCGGTCGACATGTCGCGCTTCAACGGCTCGCTCACCGACCTCGCGTCGTTCGCCAGCGGCGCGCCGAGGACGCTCTCGGTGCGCGCCCCGTACGCGCCGATCCACGTCGGCGCGAGCAGCAACGGCACGAGCATCCGCGTCGCCTGGGAGCCGAACGACAACGGTGGCGCGCTCGTCACCGGGTCGACCGTCACCGCATCGCCGGGAGGGCAGACGGTGACCGTGGACGGCACGCAGCACGTCGCGACGTTCACCGGCCTGCGGGCGGCGACGACGTACCGGTTCACCGTGCGCGCCACCAACGCGGCGGGCCTGTCCAGCGTGGAGTCCGCGTCGTCCAACGCGGTCACCCCCTACGTCCCGATGACGCTGCGGACGAGCGGCGACACCGACCTGCGGTACGGCACGGGCACCACGCTCGCGGCGACGCTGCGGCGCACCGACACCGGTGCCGCCCTCGCCTCGCGGACGGTGGGCGTCTACCTGCGGCCGGCCGGGCACTCGTCCTGGACGTACCTGACGTCGCTCACCACGTCGTCCACCGGCACGGTGAGCCTGCCGCTCAGGCCGGCGACCAACGAGGGCGTGCAGCTGCGGGTGGCCGGCGGCAACGGCTACCTCGGCACGACGGCCACCCGGTCGATCCTGGTCCGCCCGGCGGTGCGCGCGGCCCTGTCGTCGACGACCGTGCGGGCCGGCCACAGCGTCACGATGCGGGGGAGCGTCAGCCCCGTCCTGTCCGGCGCGAGCGTCTACCGGCAGGGCTACTACGACGGCGGCTGGCACACCTGGGCGACCACGAAGGTCAAGGCCGACGGCACGTTCGCCTTCACGGTCACCCCGTCCGTGCGGACGACCGACGTCTACCGGGTTTACTTGCCGGCGTCGGTCCGCTTCGGTCGCGCGGCCAGCCCGCGGATGCGCCTCACCGTGAGCTGACGCCCGCTTCGCAGCCGGCCGATCCGGTCGGCCGCGAGCACCCACGCGGGCGGCAGCACCGCCGCCCACGGCAGCGACGCGCGCGCCGAGCCGGCCAGCGGCTCGGCGACGCCGCTGCCGTGCAGGTCCAGGCCGGCGCCCGTGACGGCGGCGGTGACGACCCCGGCCGCGGCGCAGCAGGCGATCGTCGCGAGCGGGCTGGGCTGCTCCCGGCCGGCTCCGCTCGCCACCGCCGCGGCGAGGAGCAGCACCGCGGCGGTGGCGAGCGGAAGGACGACGTACGCCGGGTGCGCACCGATCAGGGCCGGCAGGGTCAGGTCGGCGTGCCCGCCCGGCCGCACCCGGGAGCCGACGACGGGCACGCTCGCGAGCAGGCCGCCGTCGGAGGCCCGCACGTGGAGCGGGACCGCCATCGAGGTCAGGGCGAGGCCGCCCGCAAGGTTGGGCAGGACGAGCAGCAGCCCGGCCAGCCGGCCAGCCGGCGCGTCGCCAGCGGCGTACCCGGTCAGCAGCGCGGCCGCCGCCGCCGCGACCGCCGCGAGCGTCCCGGCCACCGCAGCCGGCCGGGAGAGCGGGCGGCGGGCCCACGGGCGCAGCGCCGCGAGGGCGCCGGCCGCG
>JBJMHZ010000014.1:0-1608 GCA_045807125.1 Frankiaceae bacterium | reverse complement strand
TGCCCCAGGGTGCCAGCTACGGCGGCCGCAGGAAGCGTCCAACCTCCAGCGTCCTGCGGCGTTGCATCATCAGGGTCGCGTCGCCCGCCCCGCGGCGCGACCCTATTTCGCTATTTCGGGTGGACGTTGCCGTTGACGACGCTGTCGACGGGGGTGGTCAACGCGGGTTCGGGAGTGCTGGTGGTGGGCGCGACGGTGCTCGGCTGCTGCTTGGCCTGGCCTTGAGGTTCGGTCCTCTCAGGCTTCACGGGCGCCGTGTGCGCGGGCTTCGTGGTGACGGGCTTGGCCGGATGGGTGATGTGCCCCTTGGCGTTCGCCTCGCCGTTGTTCGTCTTGGCCTTGAGCTGGCCGGGCGCGTTCGCCTTGCCCGTGCCGCCCGCGTGGTGGCCCGGCTGCGTGCCGGCGATGCCCTTGCCGGTCGCGGCGTGGCTCGAGCCGGCCGGTGACGTTGTCGGCTTGCCGTGGCCGTGCGAGGCGTTGGCGGCGTTGTGCGTGCCCTTGGCGTGCCCGTTGGCGGCGGCGCCGGAGCCGGCGTTCGACGTCTGGTGCTTGGCCTTGGCCGAGCCGTGGTGACGCTTGGCGGGAGCGGACGGCTGTGAGTCGTTGCTCAGGTGCTTGACCTCGGCCACGCCCGCGCCGATGGTTCCGCCGGCAAGCGCAGCGGCGACGAGCACCTTCGCCGCGCCCGCCTTGCCGGTCGCCGCGAGCCCGGTCAGCAGGCCGCCACCCGTTGCGGTCGCGATGCCGCCCGCGGCGGCGGATCCGCCGACGGCGGCGCTCATGGTCGCTGCCTTGAGCCCGGCGGTCGGGATCACCGGCAGCAGCAGCGCCATCGCCTCGCGTTGCGTGCGCGTCTGGGCGCGGAACGCCCGGCAGCCGTCGCAGTGGCGCACGTGGCGGCGCAGCGAGCCGCGCAGCAGCGCACCGCCGCGAAGCGTCGCAAGCTGCTCGCGGACGACCTGGCAGTCGGTGTCGCGTGCCTCGCGCTCGTTCATGAGCGACGTCCTGGCCTGGAACACGAGCGCCTTGACCTTCTTGGGAGGGCAGCCGATGACCGCCGCGATCTCGTCGCCGCTGAGATCCCCGAGGCTCGAGAGCAGGAGCGCCGCGCGCTGGTCCTCCGGGAGCTGGCCGAGGTCCCCGAGCAGCTCGCGCAGGTCCGAGCGCCGCTGGACGTTGTCGGCAAGCCCCTCCGTCGCGGGCTGCATGAGGGGGTCGTCCACGTCGGCGTGATCACGGCGAGCGCGGATGATGGACAGGCAGCGGTTGCGAGCCACCTGGAAGAGCCACGGCTTGACGTCGACGTCGCGGTCGTCGGCGCTGATGTGACGGTGCAGTGCGACGAACGCGTGCTGGGTTGCGTCCTCGCCGTCGGGCTGTGAGCCCAGCATGTGGCGACAGAAGCTGAGGATGCGAAGGTGGTAGCGGTCATAGAGCACCTCGAAGGCCGCTGCATCTCCCTGCCTGACCAAGTCGACCAGGCGCTTGTCGGTCCTTCGCGCAAGCAACAGCCGACCCCCGACAGGGGGGGTCACCGCTGGCGCTTCATGCGCTGAATGGGCCTCCAAGGAGCAGGTCCTTCCATCCGTCAACGCCGGGATGGCGTCC
>JBJMHZ010000013.1:0-222936 GCA_045807125.1 Frankiaceae bacterium | reverse complement strand
CGGCGTGGCCGACGTGGCCGGCGCGCGCGCCGACCGCGTCGGCGCGCGGGTCACCGTGACCGGGCCCGGCGCGCCGGTGTGGCTCGCCGCGGACGTGGCCGGCGAGCTGCTGGCCGCGGTCGACGAGGCGCTCGCCAACGCCGGCCGGCACGCTGGCCGGGGCGCCAGGGCCTGGGTGCACGTCGACGACGACGGCGAGCAGGTCAGCGTCGTCGTGCGCGACGACGGCGTCGGCATCCCGCCCGACCGCCTGGCGGCGGCGGAGCGGGCCGGGCGGCTCGGCGTCGCCCAGTCGATCGTCGGCCGCCTGCGCGCGCTCGGCGGCGATGCCACCATCGTCTCCTCGCCAGGGACCGGTACGGAGGTGGAGCTGCGTGTCCCCCGCTCGGCCCGCTGACGCCCCCGCCCTGCGGGTGATGGTCGTCGACGACCATCCGATCTGGCGGGACGCGGTCACCGGCGACCTCGCCGCGGCCGGCTTCGAGGTCGTGGCGACCGCCGGCGACGGCGAGCAGGCGATCCGGATCGGCGCCGCGGCCCGGCCCGACGTCGCCGTGGTGGACCTGCAGCTGCCGCGGGCGGGCGGCGTGGCGGTGACCGCGGCCCTGGTGGCGCTGAGCCCGCCGGCCCGGGTGCTGGTCCTGTCCGCCAGCGGCGAGCAGCCCGACGTGCTGGCGGCGGTCAAGGCCGGCGCCACCGGCTACCTGCTCAAGTCGGCGAGCGCCGCCGAGCTGGTCGACGCGGTGCGCCGGACGGCGGCGGGGGAGACGCCCGATCGGGCGAGGAGCCGGCGCACCGGCGCGAGCCGGGCCGCGTACCAGGGCTTGAGCGCGTACAGACCGTCCATGACCGAACGATCGCGCCCGCGGTGGCCCGGCGGATGAGCCCGAGCGCCCGATCCCGCCTGAGCGATTCAGCTCAGTCGAGCCCCTGCTCGAGCGCATAGCGCACCAGCTCGGCCTTGTTGTGCAGGTGCAGCTTGCCGAGCACGTTCTGCACGTGGTTGCCGACCGTGCGCGGGCTCAGCACCAGCCGCTCGGCGATCTGCGGGTACGTGAGGCCGCGCGCCACCAGCCGCAGGACCTCCGTCTCGCGCTCGGTCAGCCGCGGGGCGGCGGCGGCCGGGCCGGTCGCCATCCGGCGGAACTCGCCGAGGACCAGCCCGGCGAGCCCGGCGGTGAAGACCGGCTCGCCCGCGGCCGTGCGCCGCACGGCGTCGACGAGCTCGGCCGCGCTCGCCGACTTCAGCAGGTAGCCGGTCGCGCCGGCCTTGACCGCCGCCAGCACGTCCGGCTGCTCCCCGCTGGCGGACAGCACCAGCACCCTGGCCGGCGGGTCGAGTGCCACGAGAGCTGCGGTCACCGCGACGCCGCCGGCCCTCGGCAGCTGCAGGTCGACGACCGCGACGTCGGGGCGGACGGCCGTGCCGACCCGGATCGCCTGCTCGCCGTCGCCCGCGGTCGCGACCACGTCGAAGCCCGCGGCGGCGAGGTCGCCGGTGACGGCGTCGCGCCAGATGGGGTGGTCGTCGACGACCATCACCCGCAGCGCGGCAGCTGCGGCGGCGCTATCGGGCTCGCTTCTCCCGTGAGCGGGGGACACGCAGCTCCACCTCCGTACCGGTGCCGGGGGACGAGACGATGGTGGCATCGCCGCCGAGCGCGCGCAGGCGCCCGACGATGGACTGCGCGACGCCGAGCCGCCCGGCCAGCTCCGCCGCGGCGAGCCGGCCGGGCGCGATCCCCGCGCCGTCGTCGCGCACGACGACGGTGACCTGCTCGCCGTCGTCGTCGAGGTGCACCCAGGCCCTGGCGCCCGGACCGGCGTGCCGGCCCACGTTGGAGAGCGCCTCGTCCACCGCGGCCACCAGCTCGCCGGCCACGTCGCTGGGGAGCCACACCGGCTCGCCGGGGCCGCTCACGGTGACGCGCTCCGCGGCGTGGGGCGCGAGCGCGCCGGCCACGTCGGTGCGGCCGTCCGACCGGCCGGGGACGGCGTGGTCGCCGGGACCGGCGGCACCGGTGCCGACGAGGCGCCGTACGTCGGCCTCGGCGTCGGCGGCCACGCGCGCCCAGCCGGCGGCATCGCCGCCGAGCTCGGGGCCCCGGCGGGCGATGAGCGCGAGCAGCTGGAGCACCGAGTCGTGCAGGTGGCGCGCGATGCGGTCGCGCTCGGCGGCGGCGGCCTCCAGTCGCGCTGCCCTGGCCTCGGCGGCCCGCACCCGCCGCTCGGTGCGGATCAGCTGACCGACGAGCGCGGCGGCGGCGAGCAGCAGCACGATGCCGTTCACGGTGGGCTGGGCGAGCGCGCCGCGCTCCACGACGTCGGCGACCGCGACGGCGACGGCCGCCGCGGTGCCCCACGCCGGTCCGGCGAACGCGGCGACGGTCAGCACCGGTGCCGCGGCCCAGGCGACCGGCAGCGTCGGCGAGCCGGCCGAGACGTGGGCGGGCGTGTCGACCACCCTCGTGGCGAGCACCGCCGCCACCGCCACCGCCACGTCGGCGGCGAGCAGCAGCGGGCGCCGCCCGCTGGGGCGGCGGTAGGCGAGGCAGGTGACGAGCGTCCAGCCGGCGAGCGCGGCGAGCACGGCCCAGCCGAGGCCCGGTCGCGCGAAGCCGCCGGCCCCGAGCGCGATGCGGACCGCGGCGTAGACCAGCGCCGCCGTCCGGAAGGCGGTCGCGAGCGACCACAGAGCGAGATCGGCGCCGGCGCGCTCGCGCGTCGACCCCGCCGTCGTCATGCCGCCGATGGTAGAGGCCCGGCTCAGCGGGGAGCGGCAACGAGAACGGGCCCGCCGATCGTGGCGGGCCCGTTCCCTGTTGCTGCTGGTGAGGTGCTAGTTGCTCGGGGAGTGCGTGACGGCGTTGAGCGCGTCGGCCTGGCCGTTGCCGTACCAGTCGTTGAACCCGGGGCCGCCGGTGCAGACCTGCGGCGCGCCGTTGTTGATGCTGACGACCGACGAGTACGGAACGGGCGTCGTGGGCAGCGTGGTCGGGCAGTTCTGCGGGTCGGCGGTCTGCGAGATCATGGCAGCCACCTGGTCGGGCCGCATCTTGCCGTTCTGCGGCGTGGACAGGTTGCCGTAACGGCTGATGACGAGCGCCGCTATGCCGGCGACGTGCGGCGAGGCCATCGACGTGCCCTGCAGGTAGCAGTAGTGGGCGGTCGGGTACGTCGGGTCGTCCGTCGGCTCCTGCACGCTCCGCGTGCACGGCGCGTTGGCCGGGTAGGTCGAGAGGATCCGCCCGTTGACCGACTCAGGGGTGAAGTAGCGCGAGTCGCCACCGGGAGCCACCACGTCGGCGGTCGCGGATCCGTAGCTCGAGTAGAACGACTTCAGGTAGTCGGGGTAGTTGCCGGCGTTGGTGCCCTGCTGGAAGCTGCCATCGGCGGTGACGCCGATGACGCCGGAGATCTCGACCGGCACGACGACGCAGTCGTTGTGGATCGCCCGCGTCTGCGGCGTGCTGTTGTCAGGGCTGGTGACGTCCTGCGTCGGGTGCGACAGGTCGTCGGACTCGTTGCCCTCGGCGGACACCACGACGGTGCCCTGGTTCATCGCGAACCGGATCGCGCGCTGCTCCGCCTTCCAGATCGCGCGCTGCACCGGGTCGTTCTTGCAGTTGAACAGCCACGGGTCGGCGAAGTAGCTGTTGTTGGTCACGTCGATGTGGTGGGTGCCGGCCCAGACGAAGGCGCAGATGACAGCCTCGGGGAAGAAGAAGCCGTCGTCGGTGCCGGCCTTGATGGCGGCGATGCGCACGTTTGGCGCGACGCCCACGATGCCGATGCCGTTGGCGGCAGCAGCGATCGTGCCAGCGGTGTGCGTGCCGTGACCGTTGCCGTCGGCGGCCGCGGCGGCGCCGGGCACGGGCGCGCCGCTCGTGCAGTTGGCGCTGTCGGCGTCGTCGACGTTCTGCCGGAGGTCCGGGTGGTTGGCGTCGATGCCGGTGTCGATGTCACCGACGACGACGGCCGGGCTGCCGCCGGTGATCGCGTGCGCCTGCGGCGCGTGGATCTGCCGCATGTCCCACTGCAGGCCGGAGAGGGTGTCGCTGTCGGCGGCGGGCGCATTGGGCAGGTCGCCGGGAGGCGGGCCCTCGGCGTCGGCGACGGTGTCGGTGAGCTGCGTCGCGTAGGAAGCCGTGGCCGACACGCCCTCGACGCCGCTCTTGACCGCCATCGCGCTGCGGAAGTCGGTCCGGTCGGAGCGGGCGATCACGACGCCGATCTGGCTGTAGCTCGCGACGACCGTGCCGCCGGCCTGCTGGATGGTCGTGGCGGCGCCGGACGGCACCGCCGAGCCGGTGTAGAGCACCACGTAGCTCTGCACCTGGCCCGTGCTCTCGGTCGCGCTGGCGCTGTTGGCCAGGGCGAGCCCTGGCACGGTGAGAGCGGCGGCGACGCCGAGGATCAGTGATTTCTTGAAGCGAAAGGTCATATCCCCTCCTGGGGAAGGCAGACCGCCCCGACGCGGTCGTTGCGTCGCACCCTAGTGCCCGCGGCGGGCTCCCGTGAAGAGCGAACTAGTCATGATGGACCTGGCCCTGGCGACAATTCCGGAGGAACCGGAGCCGGTGCGCCGACAACGGCGCGCGACAGCGACCATTCGCTGCATGCCGGTCAGCGCATGCCGCCAGGCGGGTCGGCATGGTGGTCCCGCAGTGCGTTCCGGCGGCGGCCGCGCGGGGTACCGGCCAGCGCTGTGGCCCCATGGATGCGGAAGATGCGGAGGGTGCGGTGGGCGGCAACGGACGACGGGCGCCGGTGCCGGTGCGGCTGCTGGACGCGAGGGCGCTGCGCGCGTCGATCGGGGCCGGGCGCGGCCCGATCGGTGGCGCGCTCACCGGGGTGACGGCCGTGACCGACCGCGGTGCGCTCTGGCCCGTGCTGGGCGCCGCGCTGCTGCCCTGGAGCGCGACGAGGCGAGCGGGCGCTGCCGGGCTCGCCGCCGTCGCGCTGGACGCGGCTGTCGTGCACGGTCTCAAGCTCGTCGTGCGCCGCCGCCGGCCACCGCTGCTGCTGCGGCTGGGCGCGCGCAGCGGCGGGCGCCAACCGTCGACGTGGTCGTTCCCGTCGGGGCACACCGCATCGGCGTGCGCCTTCGCCGCCGCGGCCGCGTGGCAGCAGCCGTGGCTGGCGCTCGGGCTCGGCCCCCTCGCGATCGCGGTGCCGGCATCGCGCCTTACCACGGGGCGACACCACCCTAGCGACGTCGTCGCGAGCATGGCGGTGGGCGCGGCGGCGGGGATGACCGTCAGCGCGACGCTCGGCGCCGTGCTGCGCCGGCGCTCGCGCCGCTCTCAGGCGGCGGTCAGCCAGCCGGCGTCGCCGGCCTCCTCGGCGTAGCGCACCGCCGAGGAGGGGCCGGCCGGGTCGAGCAGGTCGGCCACGAGGGTCAGCGGGATGCCTGCCCCCAACCACTCCATGATGTTCGGCATTGCTGCACGCTCCTTCTCGTACTGGTCATTTCGGACCATCGAGGAGCGCGATGGAGGCCCCGAACGGGTGATGCCGCGGCTGGCCCGCCGGCGCCGCGACCCTTGCGGAATCGGAGCGAGAGGAACAGGGTCGTAGGAGGGCTGAGCCACCAGCTCCGAGGAGTTGCGATGCAAGCATGCGACCTGCGCAACTTCCTTGCCCCGTGCCTGCTCCTGCTCCTCGCCGAGCGCTCCGACCACGGGTACGACCTCGTCACGCGGCTGCGGCCGCTGGTCGACGTGGACGGCGACGCCGGTGCGGTCTACCGCACGCTTCGCCACCTCGAGCGCGACGGCCTGGTCGAGTCCACCTGGCTGCCGGCGAACGGCGCGCCCGCGCGCCGCAGCTACCAGCTGACCGACGAGGGCCGCGCGCGCCTGCGCGAGTGCGTGGTCGACATCCGCCAGTTGCGCGACACGCTCGACCGCTTCCTGTTCCGGCAGCGCTCGCTGCCGGAGCTCTCGCTGCGCGGGCGACGGTCATGAGCGCGCCGGTCCTCGAAGCGGCGCTGCATGCCGCGTTCGACCGGCGGCGCGCCGCCGGCGAGGCGCTCGGTGCCGACGCCGGCGAGGTGGCGGCGACCTGCGAGGCGATGGCCGACCGGTTCCTTCGGGGCGGGACGCTGCTGGTGCTCGGCTGTGGCGTCAGCGCGGCGGACGCCGCGCACGTGGCCGTCGAGTTCGTGCATCCGGTCATCGTCGGCAAGCGCGCGCTGCCGGCGCTGTCGCTCACGGCGGATGTCGCCACGCTGAGCGGCCTCGCGGTCACCGAGCCGCACGACATGCTGGCGGCGCCGCTGCGGCTGATGGCGCGGCCGGACGACATCGCCCTGGCGCTCAGCTGCGACGGCCGCGAGGTCGTCGTGCGGCGGGCCCTGCGCGCGGCGCACGACGCCGGACTGCTCACGGTCGCGCTGGCCGGGGGCGACGGCGGCGACCTCGCCGGCGACCCGGCCGTCGACCATCTGCTGGTCGCGCGCTCCGACGATCCGCAGGTGGTGAAGGAGGTCCACGTGACGACCTACCACGTGCTGTGGGAGATGGTGCACGTCTTCCTCGAGCAGCCTTCGGAGCAGCGATGACCGGGCCGGGCGGGTGCACCGGCGATGCCTGCATCACGTGCGGCGACGTCGCGGTCGAGGCACGGGTGACGGCGGTGCTGCCGGACGGCCTCGCCCACGTCGACGCCGGCGCGGGGCCGGAGGAGGTGAGCATCGCCCTCGTCGACGCGCGGGTCGGCGACGTGGTGCTGGTGCATGCCAAGGAGGCCATCGCGCGACTGGAGCGGGGGAGCCGATGACGGGAATCGAGTCGCTGTACCCGTTCCTGTACGAGGAGCGGGTCGACAGGGAGGCCGTGCGCGCGCAGTTGCGGCGGTCGACGGCGGAGAAGGCGCTCGAGATCGTCGCGCTCCGCCGCGAGGTCGAGGCGCTGCACGGCGCCGCCCTCGTCGCGTGCGCGGGCGCGATGGCCGAGCGCTTCCGAAGGGGCGGGCGCCTGCTCGCGTTCGGCAACGGTGGCAGCAGCAGCGACGCGCAGGCCGTCGCGCAGTTGCTCTGCGCGCCCCCGTCCGGCCGTCCGCTGCCGGCGCTCGGCCTGACGAACGACGTCGCGGCGCTCACCGCGCTCGCCAACGACGTCGGCTTCGACGTGGTGTTCGCGAGGCAGGTCGCCGCTTTCGGCCGCGCCGACGACATCGCGCTGGCGCTGTCGACCAGCGGCGGCTCGGCCAACGTCCTGCGCGGCCTGGCGGAGGCGCACAGCCGCGGCCTGCTCACGGTCGCCCTCGCCGGCTACGACGGCGGCGCGATGGCTGCGATGGCCGAGAGCGCCGCCATCGACCACCTGTTCGTGGTCCCGTCGTCGTCGGTGCACCGCATCCAGGAGGCGCAGACCACGATCTACGACGTCCTCTGGGAGCTCACTCAGCGCGCGCTGGGGTGATCGGTGGCCGTACGCTGCCTCATCAGGGTCGAGGGGATCGTCCAGGGGGTCGGGTTCCGGCCCTTCGTCCATCGGGTCGCCACCGAGCTCGGCCTGGCGGGGCACGTCGGCAACGACGCGCGCGGCGTCTTCATCGAGGCGCAGGGCGAGCCCGCTGCCGTCGAGGCGCTCATCGACGCGCTGCGGCACCGGCCGCCACCGCTCGCCGTCGTCGAGGGGCTGACCACCGCGCCGCTGCCGTGCGACGGTGCCGCCGGGTTCGCGATCGTCGGCAGCGACCGCACCGGGGCACCGCTCGCGCTGATCTCGCCGGACGTGGCCACCTGCGACGACTGCCTCGCCGAGCTGCTCGACCCGGCGGACCGCCGCTACCGCTACCCGTTCGTCAACTGCACCAACTGCGGGCCGCGCTTCACCATCATCACCGGCGTGCCGTACGACCGGCCGTCGACGACGATGGCGGGGTTCGCGATGTGCGCGGACTGCCGGCGCGAGTACGACGACCCGGCGGACCGCCGCTTCCACGCGCAGCCGGTGTGCTGCCCAGCCTGCGGCCCGCGGCTCGTGCTGCGCGCTGCCGCGGGCGGCGCGCCGATCGACGAGGCCGGCGATCCGATCGCCCGTGCGGCCGAGTTGCTGCGCGCCGGCGCGGTGGTCGCGGTCAAGGGGCTCGGCGGCTACCACTTGGCCGCCGACGCCCGCGACGAGCGAGCGGTGGCCGCGCTGCGGGGCCGCAAGCACCGCGAGGACAAGCCGTTCGCCGTCCTGTGCGCCGACCTCGCGGCCGCCGCGGGCATCGTCCGGGTCGACGACGCGGCCGCTGCGCTGCTGTCCGGACCGCAGCGCCCGATCGTCCTGCTGCCGCGCCGGACCGGCCGCGGCAGCGTGGCGGTGGCCCCCTCCGTGGCGCCGGGCAACCGCGATCTCGGCACGATGCTGCCGTACGCCCCGCTGCACCACCTGCTGTCCCGCGCGGCCGGCGGCCCGATCGTGCTGACGAGCGGCAACGTCTCGGACGAGCCGATCGCCTTCCGCGACGACGACGCGCTCGCCCGCCTCTCCGGCATCGCCGACGCGTTCCTCCTGCACGACCGGCCGATCCACGTCCGCACCGACGACTCGGTGGTCCGCCTCTGGCGGGGCCGGCCGCAGCCCGTCCGCCGGTCGCGCGGCTACGCTCCCGCCCCGCTGTCGCTGCCGGTCGCCGCCGACCGGCCGATCCTCGGCTGCGGCGCGGAGCTGAAGAGCGTCTTCGCCCTCGCCCGCGGCCGCCGGGCGTTCCTGTCTCACCATGTCGGCGACCTGGAGAACGCGGAGACGCTGCGGTCGTTCGTGGACGGCATCGCCCACTTCCGCCGCCTGCTGGCGATCGAGCCCGAGGTGGTGGCGCATGACCAGCACCCGGAGTACCTCTCGACCAAGTGGGCGCTCGAGCTCGACGGCGTCGAGCTCGTGGCGGTGCAGCACCACCACGCGCACATCGCGTCCTGCCTGGCCGACAACGGGGAGACCGGGCCGGTGATCGGCGTCGCCTTCGACGGGCTCGGCCACGGCACCGACGGCACGCTGTGGGGCGGCGAGCTGCTCGCCGCCGACCTCACCGGCTTCGCCAGGATGGCGCACCTCGAGGTCGTCCCGATGCCAGGGGGCGCGCGGGCGGTGCGCGAGCCGTGGCGGATGGCCGTCTCGTGGCTGGCCACGACGTACGGCGATCGCTGGCCCGACGGCCTCGACGTGCGGCGCCGGCACGGGTCCCGCTGGGACGACGTGGCAGCGGTCGCGCGCAGCGCGCTGTCGCCGCGCACGTCGAGCGTCGGCCGCCTCTTCGACGCGGTCGCGGCGATCTGCGGCGTGCGCGACGCCGTCACGTACGAGGGGCAGGCAGCCATCCAGCTCGAGCAGGCCGCCGACCGCGGCGAGAGAGGCAGCTACCCGCTGCCGCTGGACGGCGAGGTGCTGCGCGGCACCGAGCTGATCGCGGCGGTGGTCACCGACGTGCTGGCTGGCGTACCGGTCCCGGTGGTGGCGACGCGCTTCCACCGCGGGCTCGCGGTGGGCGCCGCTGCAGCGTGCGCCGCGGTCCGCGAGCGCACCGGGCTCGCCGCGGTCGCGCTGTCCGGCGGCGTGCTCCAGAACCAGCTGCTGCTGGATCTGCTGGTGGGGCTGCTGGAGCGCGACGGCTTCCGCGTGCTGACGCACGTGCGGGTGCCGCCGAACGACGGCGGGATCAGCCTCGGTCAGGTAGCGGTGGCGGCGGCCATGGGCGGGGCGCCGCCGCCGGCCGCTACATCGATCTGATGCGCAGGTAGCGCCTGATGTCCGGGAGCGACATCACGACGACGACCGCGCCTCCGGCGAGCACCGCTATCCCGGCGGCGGTTGCGACGATGCCTACGGCGCGCATGGCGCTCCTCCTTCAGCAGATGCGGGGCAGCGGATCGCCGACGAGCATGTCGACGATCCGCGTCCCGCCGAACGCGGTCCTCAGCAGCACGAGCCCCACCGGGTCGTCGGCGATCCGCCCGATGACGGCCGCGCCCGCACCGAGCGGGTGGGCCCGCAGCGTGGCGAGAGCGGTGGCGGCGGCCGCCTCGGGCACGACCGCCACCAGCCGCCCCTCGCAGGCGACGTAGAGCGGATCGATGCCGAGCAGCTCGCAGGCGCCCGTGACGACCGGGCGCACCGGCACGGCGCCCTCGTCGACGACGACCGCGACGTCCGACGCCGTGGCGACCTCGTTGAGGATCGTCGCCACCCCGCCGCGCGTCGCATCGCGCAGCAGCCGGACGTCGGGCACCGCGTCGAGCAGCTGACCGGTCAGCTCCGCGAGCGGCGCGGTGTCGGACATGACGTCGGCGTCGATGTCGAGGTCGCCGCGCGCGAGCATCACCGTGATGCCGTGGTCGCCCACCGGTCCGGAGACGAGCACGACGTCGCCCGGGCGGGCGGCGCTGGCCGACAGCCGTACCGGCCGCTCCACGACGCCGATGCCGGCCGTGGTGATGTAGCACCCGTCGCCCTTGCCGCGCTGCACGACCTTCGTGTCACCGGTGACCACCTGCACGCCGGCGAGCCGCGCGGCCCCGGCCATCGCGGTCACGATCCGCTGGAGGTCCGCGACGGGGAAGCCCTCCTCGAGCACGAAGCTCGCCGACAGCGCGACGGGCCGGGCACCGGTCATGGCCAGGTCGTTGACCGTGCCGTTGACGGCGAGGTCGCCGATGCAACCGCCCGGGAAGAACAGCGGCGACACCACGAAGGCGTCGGTCGTGAGAGCGAGCCGCCCGCCGAGCAGGTCGAGCACGGCGCCGTCGTCCAGCGGCTCGAGCAGGGGGTTGCGGAACGCCTCGAGGAACACGGCCTCGATCAGCGTGTGGGTCGCCTTGCCGCCGGCGCCGTGCGCCAGGGTGATGCGCTCCTCGCGCACCCGCGGGCGCCGCCGGCGGACCTGCTCGATGCGGTCGAGGACCTGCTGCTCGCGGTCCGGCCGGCCGGTGGGCGCCTGGTCGAGCGTCACGTCAGGGTCACCTCCCGCACGCGCGCACGGTTGAAGCGGCCGAAGTTGTAGTACGCGGCGCAGGCGCCCTCGCTCGACACCATGCAGGTGCCGATGGGCGTCTCGGGGGTGCATGCGGTGCCGAACACCTTGCACTCCCAGGGCTTCAGCACGCCCTTGAGCACCTCGCCGCACTGGCACGCCTTGGGGTCGGCGACCCGTACGCCGGGCAGCGCGAAGATGCGCTCGGCGTCGAAGGCGGCGTAGGACTCGCGCACCTGCAGCGCCGACTGGGAGATGAACCCCAGGCCGCGCCACTCGAAGTACGGCCGGAGCTCCATCACCTCGGCGATGACCTTCAGCGCCCGCAGGTTGCCGTCCCACGGGACGACGCGGCCGTACTGGTTCTCCACCTCGGTGCGCCCCTCGGCGAGCTGCTGCATCAGCATCAGCACCGACGCGAGGATGTCGAGCGGCTCGAAGCCGGCGGTGACGAGCGGCTTGCGGTGGTCGCGCGCGATGAACTCGTACGGCCGGCAGCCGATCACCGTCGACACGTGACCGGGGCCGAGGAACCCGTCCAGCCGCAGGTCTGGGGAGTCGAGGATCGCCTTGATGGCCGGGATGATCGTGACGTGGTTGCAGAAGACGGAGAAGTTGTCGATGCCGTCGGCGGCCGCGCGCAGCACGGTCATCGCGGTCGACGGCGCCGTGGTCTCGAAGCCGATCGCCATGAACACCACGCGCTTGTCCGGGTTGGTGCGCGCGATCCTCAGCGCGTCGAGCGGCGAGTACACCATGCGGATGTCGGCGCCGGCCGCCTTGGCGTCGAGGAACGAGCCGCGCCCCCCCGGCACGCGCAGCATGTCGCCGAAGCTGGTGAGGATCACGTCGGGCTGCTCGGCGATGGCGATCGCGTCGTCGACCCGGCCCATCGGGATGACGCACACCGGGCAGCCCGGCCCGTGCACGAGCGTCACGGCCTCGGGGAGGTAGTCCTCCAGGCCGTGCTTGTAGATGGTGTGGGTGTGGCCGCCGCACACCTCCATGAAGCTGTAGCGACGGCCGGGCTCGCACAGTGCCGCGATCTGGGCCGCGACGGCTCGTGCGGCGCCCGCGTCCCTGAACTCGTCGACGTAGCGCATGGTGCCTCCCTGCCGGTTCGCCGGCGGTCAGTCGATGCTCGACTCCGTCAGCGCGCGGATCTCGTCGTCGTACGCCTGGCCGATGCTCACCAGGAAGTCCATCGCCGCCTTGGCCTCCTCCTCGTCGATGCGCGAGAGGGCGAACCCGACGTGGATGAGCACCCAGTCGCCCACGTCGAGCGGCTGCCCCTCCAGCAGGCCGACGTTGACCATCCGCCGGACGCCCGCGACGTCGACGCGCGCCAGGTCGCTCTCGCTGCGGTCCATCTCGACGATCTCGCCGGGTATCCCGAGGCACATGGCGCTCTCCTTCGCTCAGCCGGCCGGTGCCGAGGGCGCGGTGGGCGCGCCGGCCGCATTGGCTGCGGTGGGCGCGCCGGCCGCGACGGCGATCGACTCGAGCACCATCTCCTCGCCGGGCACGGTGACGACCTCCACCCTGGCGTCGGCGGCCTCGGTGCCGGCCGCCACGAGCGGGAACGCCTGGTCGAACAGGTCCTGCGACACGTGCAGCGCGGCGCCGATCCGTACCTTGACCCTCGTCACCGTGCGGCCGTCGGCCCGCCGCAGCACGGCGTCCAGCACGTCCTCGCAGATGCCTATCTCGTGCATGTCCGCTCTCCCGTCGTGAGGTCAGGAGTGAGGTCAGGAGTGAGGCCGGTCGCGAGCTCAGGCGCGCGACCGGTCGTGACGAGGTCGAGCACGGTGCCCACCGCGACGGGCACGGCGGCTTCGACCGCCGGCGACAGGCCGATGCCCTCGTCGAGGCTCGCCGGCTCGCAACCGACGACGAGCACGCGCCCGACGGCCGCGCCGAGGGTGCCCGCGAGGCCGGCGAGCAGCCGGAGCACCGCGTCCGGGCCCATGTCGTGCGGGTCGACGGGCGGCGCCGCATCGTCGCTCCGAGCGTGCGCCGCGAGCGAGGTCTCGAGGACGGTGACCGTGCCGGCCGGCTCGCCGCGGGCGACGGCGTCGACGAGCACCAGCGCGTCGTAGCCGTCCAGCAGCTGGTACGCGAGATGGACGCCGCGGATGCCGATGTCGGCGACCTCGACGCCCCCCGGCAGCTCCCGGCGCGCGAGCGCCTGCGCCACCGCGCTGCCGAACCCGTCGTCGCCGAGGAAGACGTTGCCGACGCCGGCGACGAGGGTGCGCCCGGACGGCGCTCCACCGGACGGCGCCCGGCCGGCCGGGGCGGTCATGGTGCGCGCTCCAGCGGCTCGAGCTCGTCCGGCCGGAAGTAGCGGTAGCGGCCGTGCGCGGCTTGAACCTCCGCCAGCGGGTCGTCGTCGATGCTGACCGCCACGTGCACGCACCCGTCCACGTCGTGCAGCACCGCCTCGACGGTCGCGCTCCTGCCCGCGAGGAACATGTCCTGCGCGTCGGCGCCGCGGGTCCCGGGCCGCAGCAGCACGTGCGCTCCTCTCGCGACCGGCACGCCGCCGACCAGGACGCTGTCGCGCTCCGGGTCGACCGAGTCGTCGGCGCCCGGATCCCACCAGGGCACCAGTGGCGGGCTGGCCTCGATCCGCGGCACCGGAGGCTGGTCCGGCACCGCGCTCGTCACCCGGTCGATGGCCGGCACCGCGCGCAGCGACCGGATCGCGCCGTGGAGGCGGTCCAGCAACTCCGGCGGGATGCCGTCGACCGCGTCGACGACAGCCGCCGCGCGCGGATCGGTGCCTCGCGCCTCGCGCTTCTCCTCGTCGGTCAGCGTCATCGTGCGCAGGGTGAGGATCTCGTCGATCTCGGTGCTGTCGTAGAGGACGGTCCCGCTCTCCGGCGCGATCGCCGGGTCGTCGTCGAGGATGATCGGGGAGGACAGCACCACGCGCGCGCTCTCCCGCCCGCCCACCAGCACCGGCCAGGTGCCCTCGTTCGTGCACCCGGCGGCGGCCGGCCGGGCCCACTCCGGCGGCGCGGCCAGCGAGAGGAACGAGCCCCGCGACAGCGCCAGCAGCGAGTGCGCCGCGACCAGGGAGGAGCGCAGCGCCTCCTCGCGCGGGGCGCCGGGGTCGGGCGCCTCGGTGCGGTTCTCGACGTCGACGCGCAACCGCAGAGCGCCGTACGGGCCGGGCAGCGACTGCGCGGAGACCGCCAGCCGCAGCCGCAGCGGCAGTGCCTCGCGCACCAGGCGGCCGACGAGCCGGCCGGCCGGGTGGCGCAGCGGCTCGCAGGCGCGCGAGCCCGCGATCCCGACCTCGCGCTCGACCGGGGCGGCGATCAGGTCGGCCAGCGCGACCTCGAGATCCACCTCCTCGGTCTCGCCCTCGTCCCACGGCACGTGCGCCGCATCGCCGACCTCGAACCGGTCCACCGGCGCGAAGCCACCGTCCTGCGCGGCCTCGACGGTCCGGCGGACCAGGTGCAGGAACCGCAGCCGGACCCGCAGCACCGCTTCGTCGGCGAGGTCGACGAGGCACTCGGTGCGGCTCGCGGTGGCCTCCGCATGCCGCGCCGCGCACGGCGCGGGCATGAGCACGCCGAACTGCCAGCGCATCCGGTTCTTCGCCGCCGACGCGCGGTAGGGGTACAGCACGTAGCCCTCGAGCAGGACGGTGTCGGCGACCGTGCGGGCGGTCGCGAACGGGTCCATCTCGCCGGTCGTCATGCCTGCTCCACCCCCGCCTCCTTCAGCAGGGCCATGACGGCCTCCTCCCAGCTCGGGAGCATCCGCTCGCGACGGAACCGCTGCAGCGCATCGAGCGCGTCGGTGCGCAGCCGCAGCCAGCCGGTGCCGGGGAAGTGCGCGTCCATGAGCGCGCGCCACGTGGCGACGGGCAGCCGGAAGCTCACCTCGCGGTCCCACGGGACCTGCTCGACGAGCAGCCCGTCGCCGCCGGAGAAGTAGACCGTGCCGGAGAAGAGCAGCAGCAGCGGGATCTCGCCGTCCTCGAGGGCGCGGAAGTACTTGGCCGCCGCCACCTCCGTGTCGTACGTGCACGGCACCGGCAGCTCGAAGCAGGTGCTGCCGGTGAACCCGGGCACCATCGTCGACACCGTGCAGACCTGGATCGGGTTCAGCGTGTCGCGCCACCGGGCCGGCTCGCCGAAGAGCTCGAGCAGCGCACCCTCCTCGCCGGGCGCGTAGCGCCGGCGCACCGGCTCGACGCGGATCTGGCAGTGCAGGCCCAGCCCGTAGATCCGCCGGCCGGAGCGCTCCTCGACCTCGAGGTCGAGCAGCATGGTGGGGAACGCGGCCCAGGTGGCCGGCCGGGCGCCCAGGCAGGAGAACGCGATGTCGAGCATCGTCACCCCGCCGGCACGCGAACCGGGCGGCTGCGCTCGTGCACGGTCGCGAAGAACCGGGCGAGCTCGTCGCGGGCCTCCTCGCCACCGTCGAAGCCGGCCCACTTCGTCCGCAGCCGCCCGACGAGCTCGTAGCAGGCGTCGATCGGCACCAGGTGGCAGGACGGCTCCTGCTCGCCGGCTTGCGCCCGGCCCGCGCGCCGGTCGGCGCCCCTGTCGACGAGCAGCGCCTCGACGTCAGGGGCGAGCATGCCGGCCAGCGGCGTCGCGGCGAGCAGGTCGTCCCACGCGTCGAGCGCGAGCTCGCTCTCGGTCGCGCCGCCTGGGCCGGGGTAGAGCGCGACCACCCGGTCGAGGCTGCTGTTGAGGAAGAAGAACGCGACCCGCACGGGGATCCTGAACCGCTCCCACTCCTCGACGCTCAGCTGGTGCTGCGGGTCGTGCAGCCACCGGTCAGGCACCGTGCGGTAGCGCCCGCCGGCCGCCGCCCCGTCGGTGAAGAGCATCCCGCACGCGCGGCAGCAGCACATGATGCGGCGGCTGGTGACGTCGACGACGTGCGGATGCTCGCCGCCGATCTGCTCGCTGCACATGTCGCACCGCTCGCCCGGCGGCGGGGGAGGGCGCCGGCGCAGCAGCCGGGCGACGCCGTCGGGCAGAGCGACGGTGGGCTCGCCGGTCATGTTGCGGCTCCCACGACGGCCGGGCACTCCGAGCCGTCCTCGGCGTACGGCCGCATCGGCTGGATCTGCAGCAGCGCCGGCTCGGCAGGGCGCTCGTGCAATCCCTCGACGTCGACCCGGACCACCTCGGGGGCCGCGCCGAGGATGGCCCGCTCGATCGACTGGCGGACGGTGACGAGCGAGGACGGGCAGCCGTGGCAGCTGCCCTCCAGCCGCAGCGCGACCACCGCGCCGTCGTCCTCCTCGCCGATGCCGAGCAGCTCGACGCCGCCCGCGTGCGCCCCGAGCGCCGGGCGCACCGCGTCGAGGGCGGCCCTGACCCTGGTGGCCAGGTCGTCGGGGTGCAGCTCGTGCACCATGAGCAGGCCGCCGACGAGCTGGTCGGCGGCGAGCCGGCGCACCGTGCCCTCGTCGAGGGCGTCGACGATCCGCGCCAGGGCCTCGGCGTAGAGCCCGGTCACCTCGCGCACGAGATCCTCGGCCGTCGCGGCGATGCGCGGCTCCAGCCGGGTCAGCTCGCCGAGCAGGCTCTCGATGCGCCGCCCGGTAACCGCGACGTCGGACTCGTCCACCCGGTCGCCCATGGCGGGATCAGCCGCCGAGGGTGGCGTCGAGGCCCACCGGCGTGTGCACCTTGCGCAGCACGTCACCGCCGCCGAGGTACATGTGCACGCCGCACGGCAGGCACGGGTCGAAGCTGCGCACCGCGCGCATGATGTCGATGCCCTTGAACGTCTCCTTCGGGTTCTCCTCGAAGATCGGCGTGTTCTGCACGGCGTCCTCGTACGGGCCCGGCGTGCCGTAGACGTCGCGCACGCTGCCGTTCCACGGCGTAGGTGGGTACGGGTGGTAGTTGGCGATCTTGCCGTCCCTGATGACCATGTGGTGGCTCAGCACGCCGCGGACCGCCTCGGTGAACCCGCAGCTGATCGCCTCATCGGGCACCTTGAACGGCGTCCACGTCTCGGTGCGGCCGGCCCGTACCTCCTCGAGCGCCTTCTCGACGAAGTAGTACGCCAGCGCGGCCACGTACGCCTGGAAGTACGTCCGAGCCCGGTTCCGTTCGATCGCGTTGCTCCACTGGGGGATCTTCCACTCGAACGTCGCCTCTGGCTTGGTCGCCGTCTTGGGCAGGTTGATGACGACGCTGCGGCCGGTGCTCCGGACGTACCCGACGTCGACGAGGCCGGCGAGCGCCGTCGACCACAGCCGCGCGATGGGGCCGCCGCCGGTGTCGAGCGCCAGATGGTCGACGCCGTCGAACCACCGCGGCGACATCGTCCAGCTGTACTTGCCGTCGAAGTCGCGGCGCTGCGGGCGCGGGATCGTGTGCTGGTTCCACGGGTGGTGCCGGTCGACCGGGTTGCCGAGCGGGTCGTGGGTGACGAACACCTCTTGGTCGTCCCAGTCGTCGTAGTAGGAGCTGCCGAGCAGGATCCGGATGCCCAGGTTGATGTCCACGAGGTCCGTGGTCACCAGCTTGCCGTCGACGATCACGCCGGGGGTCACGAACATCTTCCGGCCCCAGTTGCTCATGTCGCGGTACTGGAAGTTGCAGTGCGCCGGGTCGTTCAGGCTGCCCCAGCAGCCGAGCAGGACGCGCCGCTCGCCGACGTGCTCGTAGCCCGGCAGCGCCTGGTAGAAGAAGTCGAAGAGGTCGTCGTGCAGCGGCACCACGCGCTTCATGAACTCCGCGTAGCGCGCGAGCCGGCTGAGGTAGTCGGTGAACAGCTGCACGGTCGCCACCGTGCCGACCCCGCCGGGGTAGAGCGTCGAGGGATGGACGTGGCGCCCCTCCATCAGGCAGAACATCTCGCGCGTCCACCGGCTGACCGCCAGCGCCTCGCGGTAGAACTCGCCCTCGATCGGGTTGAGCGCCCGCATGATGTCGGCGATCGTGCGGTAGCCGTGGTCGCCCGCGTGCGGTGCCTGCGTGGTCTCCGCCAGCGCGAGCACGCCGGGGTTGGTCTCGCGCACCATGCGCTCGCAGTAGTCGACCCCGACCAGGTTCTCCTGGAAGATGTTGTGGTCGAACATGTACTCGGCGGACTCGCCGAGGTTGATGATCCACTCGCCCAGCGGCGGCGGCGCGATGCCGTACGCCATGTTCTGGTTGTAGACCGAGCAGGTCGCGTGGTTGTCGCCGCAGATGCCGCAGATGCGGCTGGTGATGAAGTGCGCGTCCCGCGGATCCTTGCCCTTCATGAAGATGCTGTAGCCGCGGAAGACCGACGAGGTGCTGTGGCACTCGCGCACCGTCTTCTGCTTGAAGTCGACGCTCGCGTAGATGCCCAGGCTGCCGACGATGCGCGTGACGGGGTCCCACGCCATCTCGACGACGTCGCTGTCCTGCTCCTGCGGGGCACCCGACAGAGGCTCTTCGGTGGTGGTCGCCATTCTCCTGCGCCTCTCCCTCAATCGGACGACGTTGCCGGTGCCGCTCGGACCGGTCACCAATCGGGCCGGTAGCCGGTGGTCAGCGTGCGGCCCTTGCGGCGCCACTTGGGCTCCTTGTCCACCGTGCGCAACGTGATGCTCCGCAGCTTGCGGATGACGGGGCCGTAGACCGCTCCGGTGGCGAGCGTCGAGACCCTGCTGCCCGGCGGCTCGTCCATGAAGGGCATGAACTTGTCGGGGAAGCCCGGCATCGTGCAGGCGATGCAGATCCCGCCCACGTTGGGGCAGCCGCCGACGCCGTTGACCCACCCCCGCTTGGGCACGTTGCACTTGACGACCGGTCCCCAGCAGCCGAGCTTCACCAGGCACTTGGGGGAGCCGTACTCGCTCGCGAAGTCGCCCTGCTCGTAGTAGCCGGCGCGGTCGCAGCCCTCGTGCACGGTCTGCCCGAACAGCCAGCGCGGCCGCAGCGCCTCGTCGAGCGGGATCATCGGCGCCTGGCCGGTGGCCTGGTAGAGCAGGTAGAGGATCGTCTCGGAGAGGTTGTCCGGGTGCACGGGGCAGCCGGGCACGCACACGATGGGCAGCCCGGCCTTGGACTTCCAGTCCCAGCCGAGGTAGTCGGGCACTCCCATGGCGCCCGTGGGATTGCCGGCCATGGCGTGGATGCCGCCGTACGTCGCGCAGGTGCCGACGGCCAGCACCGCCAGTGCCTTCGGGGCGAGCCGGTCCAGCCACTCGTTCACGGTGATCGGCTGCCCGGTCAGCGGGTTGCGGCCGAACCCGGTGAAGTAGCCGTCACCGTTGATCTCCTCGTTGGGGATCGATCCCTCGACGACGAGGACGAACGGTTCGATCTCGCCACGCTCGGCCTTGAAGAACCACTCGATGAACGTGTCGGCGCCCTCGACCGGCCCGCACTCGAAGTCGATGAGCGGCCAGTGCACCGCGAGCTTCGGCAGGCCCGGCAGGGCGCCGAGGACGATCTCCTCGATGCTCGGCTGCGTCGCCGTGGTGAGGGCGACGGAGTCGCCGTCGCACGAGAGCCCGCAGTTGATCCAGAGGATGTGAACGGTCAGCTCGGTGGGATCCGCCGCCGCTGTCGTCATGGTCGACCGCCTCTCCGGTCGCGCGCAGGGGCCCGCGATAGCTACGAAACCGGCGCGCTGTCCCGTCCTGTTCGTACCAGCGGGCGCGTTGTGGGGGTAAGTGAGCGCGACTAGGTGTCCCGGGCACTTACGTCACCGGGCGGTCGCTCCCGGTTCGCGCCGCGGGACCGCGGGTCGGGCCGCGAAGCGGGTCAGGCGGAGTGGCGCAGGCTGGTCACCGGCGCGTCGTCGCGCTCCGGCCGGCGTGGCGCCGGGTGCTCGACGAGCGCGAGCACCCGGCTGGCCATGAAGCGGGCGGTGCGCACGGCCGTGCCGCCCCTCGTCACCTCGGTGACCTCCACCAGGCCGCGGCCGTGGCTGACGTCGACCCGCCGGCCGGCGCGGGTGGCCTCGATCTCGTACGTGCGCGTGGTGCCGCCTGCGTCGATCACGATCTCGACGCGGTCGCCCTTCATCGTCAGTCCTCCTCGGGAGGCGGGTCGCGCGTGCGGCGCGGAAGGGCCCCGCCGACCCACCACAGGTGAAACGCCCTGTCCCGGCGGGACATTTCCGTTCCGGCAACCCCCGATGACGGATTGGGGGAGCGGTCCATGGGGAGGGCTACCGGCGTGCGCACGACCGACGGAGAGGAGCCGGGATGGCGGGCGAGCTGAGGGGGCGGACGGTCGCGTTCCTCGTGGCGAACGAGGGCGTCGAGCAGGTCGAGCTGACCGAGCCGTGGCAGGCGGTGGAGGCCGCAGGGGGGCGCCCGGTGCTGGTGGCGCCGGAGGCCGGGACGGTGCAGGCCTTCAACCATCTGGACAAGGGCGACACGTTCGAGGTGGACCGGACGGTGGACGACGCCGATCCCGCGTCGTTCGACGCGCTGGTGCTTCCCGGCGGCGTCGCCAACCCGGACCGGCTGCGGACGGTCCCTCCCGCGGTGGCCTTCGCGAAGTCGTTCCTCGACTCGGGCAAGCCGGTGGCCGTGATCTGCCATGGGCCGTGGACGCTCGTCGAGGCCGATGTGGTGCGCGGCCGGACGATCACCAGCTGGCCGAGCGTGCAGACCGACCTGCGCAACGCCGGGGCCACCTGGGTCGACGAGGAGGTCGCCGTCTGCACGGCCGGGCCTGGCGTGCTCGTGTCGAGCCGCAAGCCCGACGACCTCAAGGCGTTCTGCCAGGAGATCGTGCAGCGCTTCGGCGCCGGGTAGCAGGGCAGCCCGGCAGCGCCGCGCCGGGCCGATGCCGGGCGCACCCGGGCATGTCGGGAACGTCGGCCAAGGGCTAGCATCCTGCCAGCGTCGACGTCCCGCCGGCCCTGGCCCGTGCCGGCGAGGCGCGTCCCCTCCTGGGAGGCCCTCGTGCACCTGTCTCGCATGCGCGGCCGGGCAGCACTGATCGCGACGGCGGTCGTCACGGTGGCCGCGGCCACTAGCCTCGCCACCGTCCCCACCAGTGCGACCGCTGCCGCCGCCAGCTCCTACACCGCCTACCTGACCACGGCCGACGGCGGCGAGCCGTCGATCGGCTACGACCTCGCTCGCAACGCGGCGATGTACGGCGAGACGAGCAACGTGCGCCTCACGTGGGACGACTCGACGACGCCGGCCACCATGACGGTGACCGACGTGACCCCGGCCACGTCGGCGACCAGTGCCGACCCGATCACCGTCACCGACCAGCGGACCAACCGCACCTTCGTCTCCCAGCTGGCCCTGGCGTGCAGCTTGTTCTCCTTCAGCGACGACGCGGGCAGCACGTGGACGCCCGGCCAGGGCTGCGGCGCCGGCACGGTCCTCGACCACCAGACCGTCGGCGGCGGGCCGTTCCATGCCGGCTCGCCGATCCAGGCGCTCACGCCGTACCGCGACGCCGTCTACTACTGCGCGCAGAACTCCTACAACGGCGGCTGCGCGGTCAGCCAGGACGGCGGTCTCACCTTCGGCACGGTGGTTCCCGCGTACGACTCACCGGCCAACGATCCCGACGACCCCGACCCGGTCATCGCGGCCGAGGGCGGCGCGTGCTCGGCGCTGCACGGGCACCTGCGGGTCGGGCCGGACGGCACGGCCTACCTGCCGATCAAGGGCTGCGGCGGCTCGCCCACGGTCGACAACCTGTCGAACACCGAGTACTTCGGCGGTCATCCGTCGGTCAGCGTGAGCACCGACAACGGCCTGACCTACCGGGTGCACCGGATCGACGCCGGCAACAACAGCGACGAGAGCGACCCGTCGGTGGCGATCGGTCGCGGCAACAAGGTCGCCGGCGGGCGCATCTACCTCGGCTGGCAGGACGGCACCAATCCGAGCGCCACGACGTACGGCACCTCGAGCGCGGCCAAGATCGCAGTGTCGACCAACCACGGCACGACGTGGTCGGCACCGGTCGACGTCAGCACGCCGCTCGGCATCCACAACGTGCAGTTCCCCGAGGTCATCGCCGGCGATGACGACCGCGCGGCCTTCGCCTGGCTCGGCACCACCGCGACGGGCGACGACCAGCACAACGGGTTCGTCGGCCCGGACGGCAACCCTGCCGCATGGCACCTCTACATCTCCACGACCTACGACGGCGGCGCGACGTGGACCACCGTCGACGCGACGCCGAACGACCCGGTCCAGCGCGGCTGCATCGACCTGCAGGGCATCTCCAACAAGACCGTGACGGACTCGAACATCTGCGGTCAGCGCAACCTGCTCGACTTCAACGACATCACGGTCGACGGCCAGGGCCGGGTGCTGGTGGCCTTCGCCGACGGGTGCACCGGGTCGTGCGTCACCGACCCGACGATGCTGTCGACCGGCGACACCGGCACGGTGATGCGGCAGTCGACCGGCAAGGGGCTCTACGCCGCGTACGACGGGACGATCGGCAAGAAGCAGCACTGAGTCGGCGGCCCGGCTCGGCGGAGCAGCCGCGGCGCTTCGCCGAGCCGGACAGGCGCGCCTGCACTACTGTTCGCTCCGCCCGGCAATTCGTCCCGTTCGCGGCGGAAGGAGCGATGGGTGACCGACGCCAGCGGTCGTGGCCCCGTCGGCTCCGACATCGCGGGGGTGCTGGCTGCCAGTGGGGAGGTCGGCCGCGATCTGCTCGCCGTGGACTGGGACGGCACGCCGCTCGGAGCGCCGGCCGGCTGGCCGCAGAGCCTGCGGACGATGGTCCGGGTGCTGCTGACCTCCCGCTTCTCGATGTGGATGGCCTGGGGGCCCGAGCTCACCTTCTTCTGCAACGCCGCCTACCGGCGCGACACCCTGGGCACGAAGTACCCCTGGGCACTGGGCAAGCCGGCCAGCTCGGTGTGGGCCGAGATCTGGCCCGACATCGGTCCCCGCATCGAGCGGGTGATGAGCACCGGCGAGGCCACCTGGGACGAGGCGTTGCTGCTCTTCCTCGAGCGCAACGGCTACGTCGAGGAGACCTACCACACCTTCTCGTACAGCCCGCTCACCGACGACGACGGCCGCATCGGCGGCATGCTCTGCGTGGTCAGCGAGGACACCGAGCGGGTCATCGGCGAGCGGCGGATGGCGACGCTCCGCGACCTCGGCTCCGACTCCACCTCGGTGCGCACCGAGGTGGAGGTGCTCGCCGCGGCGGCGCGGCACCTCGCCGCCAACCCGCGGTCGTTCCCCTTCGCCCTGCTCTACACGTTCGACGAGGACGGCAGCGCCAGCCTCGGTTGCTCCGCCGGCGTGCCCGACGGGCATCCCGCGGCCCCGCCGGCGATCGCCGCCGATGAGCCCGCCCCGGCCTGGCCGGTGACCGAGCTGGCCCGCGGGGAGCCGGTCGTCGTCGAGCTCGCCGACCGCTACCCCGCGCTGCCGACCGGCGCGTGGGACGCGCCGCCGGCGCGAGCGCTCGTCGTGCCCCTGCCGCAGCAGGGTCAGAGCCGGCCGTACGGCTTCCTCGTCGCCGGGCTCAACCGCTACCGGCTCCTCGACGACGACTACCGGTCGTTCGTCGACCTCGTGGCCGGGCAGATCGCCGCGGGGATCGCCAGCGCGCGGGCGTACGAGGCCGAGCGCCGCCGTGCCCAGCAGCTCGCCGAGCTCGACCGGGCCAAGACGGCGTTCTTCACCAACGTGAGCCACGAGTTCCGGACGCCGCTCACCCTGCTGCTCGGCCCCGCCGAGGACGCCCTGGCCGACACCGACCCGCCGCTCGCCGAGCCGCATCGCCGGCGGGTCGAGGTCGTGCACCGCAACGCGGAGCGGCTGCTCAAGCTCGTCAACGCGCTGCTCGACTTCTCCCGGCTGGAGTCGGGCCGGGAGACCGCGCGGTACGAGCCGGTCGACCTCGCGCGCTCCACCGTCGAGATCGCCAGCATGTTCCGGTCGGCGGCCGACCGGGCCGGGCTGAGCCTCACCGTCGACGCGCCACCACTGCCCGAGCCGGTGCACGTCGACCGGGAGATGTGGGCCAAGGTCGTGCTCAACCTGCTGTCCAACGCGCTGAAGTTCACCTTCGAGGGCGGCATCACCGTGCGGATGCGGGCGGTCGCCCACGGGGCAGAGCTGACCGTCAGCGACACCGGCATCGGCATCGAGCCGGCTGAGCTGGGGCGGCTGTTCGAGCGGTTCCACCGGGTCGTCGGCGCGCGCTCCCGCACGTACGAGGGGTCCGGCATCGGCCTGGCGCTCGTCGCCGAGCTGGTGCAGATGCACGGCGGCGAGGTGGGCGTGCGCAGCGCGCCGGGCGAGGGGAGCAGCTTCACCGTCCGGATGCCGTTCGGCACCGCGCACCTTCCGGCCGAGCAGGTGCTCGCCGCGCCGTCCGGCGACCCGGCGTCCGTCGCCCGGCAGGCCCGCGGGTTCCTGGCCGAGGCGAGCCGCTGGCTGGACTCCGACGACGCGCAGGCACTCGCCGGCGCCTTCGTCGACGACGGCCCCTCGCCCGGCGGCGCAGTGCCCGACGGCTCCTCGCCCGGCGGCGCAGTGCCCGACGGCGACCGGCCGGTCGTGCTGGTCGTCGACGACAACGCCGACATGCGCGACTACGTCGCCCGGCTGCTGGCGGGGTCGTACCGGGTCCGGACCGCGCCCGACGGCGAGGTCGCGCTCCGGCTCGCCACCGAGAGCCCGCCCGACCTCGTGCTGACCGACGTGATGATGCCGCGCCTCGACGGCTTGGGGCTGCTCGCGGCGCTGCGCGACGACCCGGCGACCACCGCCGTGCCGGTGGTGATGCTGTCGGCCAGGGCCGGCGAGGAGGGCGTGGCCGAGGGCCTGGAGGCTGGCGCGGACGACTACCTGACGAAGCCGTTCTCCGCGCGCGAGCTGCGCGCCAGGGTGCGGGCCAACCTCGAGCTCGACCGCGCGCGGCGCGCCCGCGACGCGCTCGAGCGGAGCCGCCGGCTGCTCGACCAGGCGCAGCGGCTCGCGCGGGTGGGCAGCTGGGAGATCGATCCGCACTCCGGCACGGTCAGCGCGTCCGACCAGATGCTCGAGCTGATCGGCATGACCAGGGCGCAGCTGGCGACGCCGGACTACCGGGGCGCGATGCAGCGGCTGATCCACCCGGACGACCTGCCGCAGGTCGAGGGGGCGATCGAGGAGGCCGCGGCGAGCGGCAAGCCGGTCGAGTACGAGGTGCGCCTGATGGGCGCCGCCGGCGAGCGGCGGGCCCACGTGCGCGGCGAGGTGGGCCGTGACCGGTCGGGCCGGGCGATCGTCGTGCGCGGCTCGGTCCAGGACGTCACCGAGCAGCGGCAGGCCGAGCACGAGCTGGCGACCGCCATGGCCGACCGCGAGGCCGCGGCCCGCGAGCACCGCATCGCCGACGAGCTGCAGCGCAGCCTGCTGCCGCCTCCGAGCTTCCACCCCGAGCACCTCGACGTGGCGACCTACTACCGGGCCGGCGTCGAGGGCGTCCAGGTCGGCGGCGACTGGTTCGACGTCATCGAGCTCGGGGCCGGGCGCACCGCGCTGGTCATCGGCGACGTCATGGGGCGGGGGGTGCCGGCCGCGGCGGTCATGGGGCAGCTGCGCGCCGCCATCCGGGCGTACGCGCGCCTCGATCTGCCGCCCGCCGACGTCCTCGAGCTCTGCGACGGCGTCGTCCGCGATCTCGGCGAGGACCAGCTGGTCACCTGCCTGTACGCGGTGTACGACCCGGCCGACCACAGCCTGGCGTACGCCAACGCCGGGCACCTGCCCCCGCTGCTCGTCGTGCCCGGCCGCCCCACCGACCGGCTCGTGGGCGCCGCCGGCTCGCCGCTCGGCAGCGGGCCCTTGACGCTCGACGAGGAGCGCATCGAGCTGCTGCCGGGGACCCTGGTGGCCCTCTGCACCGACGGCCTGATCGAGCGGCGGGACAGCGACCTCGACACCGGCATCGACGCGCTGGCGGGAGCGCTGGCCGCGGCGCTCACCACCGCTGCCGGCGCCACCGCCCGGTCGCTCGCCGAGCTGCCCGACCAGCTGGTCTCGCTGCTGCTGCCCGAGGGCCCGGAGGACGACGTCGCCGTGCTGCTCGCGCGGGTGCCCGAGGCGAGCGGCCTGGCGATCTCGGTGCGGCGCGCGGTGCCCGCCGAGCGTCGCGCGGTGCAGCAGGTAAGGGAGTACGTCGCCGCCACGCTGACCGCCTGGGGCGTGCCCGAGGGCACCGTCGGCGACGCCGTGCTGCTGGTGAGCGAGCTGGTCACCAACGCGGTCGTCTACGGCCGCCCGCCGATCGAGCTGCGCCTGCGGCAGAGCAGCGAGCAGATCGTCCTCGAGGTCTACGACGGGGGCATGCTGCTGCCGCGCCGGCTGCGCCCGACGCTGCAGGACGAGCACGGCCGGGGCCTGCAGCTCGTCTCGCTGCTCGCGGCCAGGTGGGGCATCCGCCCGACGCCGGACGGCAAGTCGGTGTGGTGCATGTTCTTCCTCGCCGGCTGACCGCCGGTCGCGCGATGCGATCGCCGCGCCCAGGGCGTCCAGCGGTGCGGATGACTGAACCATCCGCTGAACGTACCGGCCGCCACCGACGGAAACGCCGCCAAGCCAGCCACTGTGGACGAACCTAGCCGCTGTGGACAGCTTGCGCGTGCCTGGTCAAAGGTGAGCAATAACCATGTCAACAAGCATTGACATTTCACCACGCGCCACGGATGCTTCGCCTGGCATACCGCCCATGACCTCGGAGGAGAACACGATGCGCACAGGACGCATCGCAGCTGCGCTCGCGGGCGCGGCGGCGATCAGCTTGGCCCCCATCGGGCCGCCGGCGATGGCGACATCGCTGGCCATCACGTCCTTCAGCTGCCAATCGGACGCCCCTATGGCGTTCGACTGCTACGTGTACTACACAGGCGGCACGGCGCCGTACACGGTGCAGTGGTACGGAACGCACGCCATCTTCAAGGACATGGAGGCGTACGAGGCCCACGGCAGATGCATCACCGGGGTTTTTTGGGTAGAGGTGGACGTGCGGGACAGCGCCGGCGCCGAGGTGTCGAGCGATCACCAGTTCCCCTGCAGCTGATTCGATCGTCCTCGCCCGAACGGAGCGCGGTGCCGCGGCACGGGCCACCCGCCGCGGCACCGCGCGTCGGGCCGCCGCGATCGGCGCAATGCTCTCGTTGAGCCTGCGCGCGTTGGTCGAGTCGTAGCCGTGCTTCAGTGCCGTGCGCGTGGCCCGGGTGATGGGTTCTCCGGTCCGGCCGAGCATCGCTCCGGTGATCTGGGCCTACGCCTCGCGGAGCGGCACGCCCCCGAGGCCGGCCGCACGGAAGGCTGCCAACGCCGCCCGGTTCCCCAGCTCGTCCTCCTCTGCGTGGACCATGAGGCGGAGCAGCGCTTCGTCGTCTCGCTCGGTGACCAAGGCTTCGCAGTCGGCGCAAGCGGTCCAGAACGTCGGTAGCGCGTAGCCCCTGCCATGACGCCGGAACCGCGCACGGCCTGCGTTCAGTCCCTGCGCGAATCGTGGACGCGCCGCTCCGCAGAACGCGCAGGACTGGCCCCGGTTGCTCGTCGGCAGCCCTGTCCGCACGTCGAAGTCATCGTCCCATCCTCGCCTGCGACGAGCGAGCCCCGGCCGAGCGCTCGATGCGTCCACTAGGGTCGTGACCGGTAGGACGACCGGAGGAGGGCCCATGAGCGCAGGTCTTCGCAGCGCCGGCATCGAGCGGCTGCACGAGGTAGCGTCCGGGCATGTCGGCGACGACCGGGTGCCCGGGCTGGTCGCCCTGGTGGCGAGCGGCGACGACGTGCACGTGGAGGCACTGGGCAGCCTCTCGGTCGGCGGGCAGCCGGTGGCGCGGGACTCGATCTTCCGGATCGCCTCGATCACCAAGCCGATCACGGCGGCGGCGACGCTCGCCCTCGTCGAGGAAGGGCTGATCGGCCTCGACGAGCCGGTCGAGCGGCTGCTGCCCGAGCTCGCCGACCGGCGGGTGCTGCGCCGCATGGACGGACCGCTCGACGAGACCGTGCCGGCCACCTGCGCCATCACCGTCCGCCACCTGCTGACGTTCACGTTCGGCTTCGGCATGGTCATGGAGATGCTCATGTCGCCGACGCCCTGGCCGATCGTCGCGGCCGCGGAGTCGCTCGGCCTGTCGACGATCGGACCGCCCGACCCGGCGGTGCAGCCCGACCCCGACACGTGGATCGCCGGCCTGGGCTCGCTGCCGCTGCTGGCCCAGCCGGGGGAGCGCTGGCTCTACAACACCGGCGCCTCGGTGCTCGGCGTGCTGGCCGCCAGGGCGGCCAAGGAGCCGTACGCCGACGTGCTGCGCAGCCGCCTCTTCGAGCCGCTCGGCATGCGCGACACCGGCTTCTGGACGGCCGGCACCGAGCGCCTCGCCACCGCCTACCGTCCCACTCCCGACGGCCTCGTCGCGTGGGACCAGCCGGACGGCACCTGGAGCCGGCCACCGGCCTTCGGCGACGGCGCGGCCGGGCTCGTGTCGACCGTCGACGACCTGCTCGCGCTCGCTCGGATGCTGCTGCGCGGCGGGGCGCCGGTGCTCTCGGCCGACGCGGTGCGCGCGATGACGACCGACCAGCTCACGCCGGAGCAGAAGGCGCGCGGCGGCCTGGGCCCGACGTTCTTCGACGGCCGGTCGTGGGGGTTCTGCCAGGCGGTGCTCGACAGCGGCGCGTACGGCTGGGACGGCGGGTTCGGCTCGTCGTTCCTGGTCGACCCCGGCCGCGACCTGGTGGTCATCGTGCTGACCCAGCGGATGTTCGAGACGTCAGAGCCGCCGCAGGTGCACCACGACATCCGGACGGCCGCCTACGCGGCGGTCGGCTGACGAGCGGCGCCGGACGAGGAAGGGCAGGGACCCATGCCGCAACCGGTCGGGGACGAGCAGCAGCACCGGCGCGGGGTCGCCTTCCGCGACCTGCACCACGGCGAGGGCGCCTTCGTGCTGCCCAACCCATGGGACGCGGGGTCGGCGCGCCTGCTCGCCCAGCTCGGCTTCCCCGCCCTGGCGACGACGAGCGCCGGGCTCGCCTTCTCGCTCGGCAAGCCCGACGGTGCCGACGTGGTGACGCGGGAGGAGGCGCTGGCCAACGCCCGCGCCATCGTGGCGGCCACCGACCTGCCGGTCTCCGCCGACCTGGAGAGCTGCTACGCCGACTCGCCCGACGGCGTCGCCGAGACGATCCGCCTGGCCGCCGGCACCGGCCTCGTCGGAGGCTCCATCGAGGACGCCACCGCCGACCCGGCCGCGCCGATCCGTCCCATGGCGGTGGCGGTCGAGCGGGTCGAGGCCGCGGTGGCGGCGGCGCGCGCGCTGCCGTTCCCGTTCACCGTCACGGCGCGCGCGGAGAACCACCTGCACGGCATCGCCGACCTCGACGACACGATCCGGCGGCTGCGGGCCTACGCGCGGGCAGGAGCCGACGTGCTGTACGCCCCCGGGCTGCCGGACCTCGAGGCGGTCCAGGCGGTCTGCGCCGCGGTCGACCGGCCGGTCAACGTGCTGGCGAGCCAGGGGACGACCGTTGCGGAGCTGGCCGCCCGAGGTGCGCGCCGGATCAGCCTCGGCTCGATGCTCGCCAGGGCGGCGCTCGGCGCCGCCGCGCGGGCCGCGCGCGAGGTCGCCGGGCTCGGGACGTTCGGCTTCGCCGCCGAGGCGCTGCCCCACGGCGAGGTCAACGCGCTGATGGCCGCCGCACGGCGGTGAGGAAGCGCCGCGGTGCGCGGCTAGGCACCGGGCGACGGCGCCTCGGGGGCGGTGGCCAGGCGCGCGTCGCGGCGGCGCTCGTAGCGGGCGGCCATCAGCTCCAGCTCGTCGAGGTGGCCGGCGATGCCGGCCTGGGCCAGCTGGGCGTCCGCCGTCCGCAGCGGCAGCGACAGCGCCCGCCAGTGGCGCAGGAGCGGCGCGACGACCTCCGCGCGATGGATGCGGACGTCGTAGACCCCGGCGTCGGCGATCTGCACGCTCCGGCGGGCGAAGCCCGGTACGGCTGCACCCGGCATCCGGAAGGCCCGCAGCTCGCGCTCGATCGCGGGCACGGCCTGCTCGGGCGCGAGCTCGAGGGCGGCCGCCATGACGTCGCGGTAGAGGACCATGTGCAGGTTCTCGTCCGCGGCGACCCGCGCGAGCAGCCGCTCGGCGACCGGATCGCCGGACAGGCGGCCGGTGTTGCGGTGCGCGACGCGGGTCGCCAGCTCCTGCAGGGCGCCGTACGCGAGCGCATCGAGCGGCCCGGCCGTCGTCGCGGTCCAGCCGCGCGAGACGGCGACCATCCGGTCGCGCTCCAGCGCCACCGGGTCGACGGCCCGCGAGACCAGCAGGTAGTCGCGGATGGCGGCCGCGTGCCGCCCCTCCTCGGCCGTCCAGCGGCGGATCCACTCGCCCCAGGCGCCGTCGCCCGCGAAGCTCGTCATCAGCGCGAGGTGGTAGCTCGGCAGGTTGTCCTCGGTGAGCAGGTTGAGCTCGAGCGCGGCGCGCACCGGCGGCGCCACCGCGGACTGCTCGGGCGCCCACGGCTCGCCGGCCGCCCCGTCGAAGTCGCGGCCGCGGCTCCATGGCACGAGCTCGTGCGGGAACCACTCCGGCGCCACCGCCAGGTGCCTGGCGAGCGCGCTGGCCGTCGCCGGCTCGAGCTCGCGCAGCAGCTCGGCGTCGGTCAGCGGGCCGGTCAGCGGGCGCATCGGCCGGCTCCGAGCCGGTTCCGCCCGCGGCGCGGTGGGCGCACCATGGGGCGATGAGCGCCGAAGGCCGGGTGGCGGCCTCCCTCGACGGGCTCGCGCACGATGTCGTGCGCCGCTACGGCTACCGGTTCACCGTCGCCGGCAGCGCCGAGGAGCGCGCCGTCGCGCAGCGCATCCGCTACCTCGCCGTCGTCGAGCACGAGTGGGCAGGGGCGGTACCGCCGGCGGTGCTCGACGGCGGCCTGGAGCGCGATGCGTACGACGACGCCGCCGTCCACGTCATCGGGTGGGACGGCGACGAGCCGATCTCGGCCGGGCGCCTCGTGCTGCCGCCCGGCCCGCTGCCGACCGAGGACGCGTGGGGGATCGTCGTGGAGCCGCGCGGCGAGGTGGTCGACGTGGGGCGGATGTGCGTGGTGCAGGGCTACCAGAGCCACCGGCATGCGGTGTTCGTCGCGCTGCTCGCGCGGCTCTACCTCGAGATGCGCGCCGGTGGCTACGAGGTGGCCTGCGGGGTGATGTCGGCGCAGGCGCGCACGCTGATGCGCCTGCTCGGGCTGCGTCTCGAGGTGATCGGCGACGAGCGGGAGCACTGGGGCGAGCTGCGGGCCCCGGTGCGCTTCACCCTCGCCGCCAGCGCCGCCTCGCTCGGGGCCACCCTGCGGCCCTGACGGCGCTGACGGTGCTGGCCGTGCTGGCCGTGCCGGGGTCACGGCGCCGCCAGGACGAGGCAGGCGTTGGCGCCGCCGAAGCCGAACGACGGCGACAGCGCGACGCCGTCGCCGATGGGCCGCGGCGCGCCGTGCACCGCGTCGATCGCCAGCTTCGGGTCGACCTGCCGCAGCCCGGCGATCGGAGGCACGAGGCGCTCCCGCACCGAGCGCGCCGCGATGACGGCCTCGATCGCGCCCGAGCCGGCGAGGCAGTGGCCGGTGGTGCCCTTGACGGCGGTGACGGGCACGGTGCCGTCGCCGAGCAGCCGGGCGATGGCCGTCGCCTCCGCGAGGTCGCCGGCCCTGGTGCCCGTCGCATGCGCGCTGACGTGGGCGACGTCGACCGGCTCCGCGCCCGCGTCGGCCAGCGCCAGTTGCATGCAGCGCATCGCCGCCTCGCCGCTCGGCTCCGGCGCGACCAGGTGGTGCGCGTCGGCCGTCGAGGCGAACCCGGTGAGCGTCGCCAGCACGGGGGAGCCGGCGGCTGCGGCGTCGTCGGCGCGGACGAGCGCGACGAAGGCGGCTCCCTCGCCGAGCACCAGCCCGTCCCTGTCGACGTCGAACGGCCGCGACGCCAGCTGCGGGTGGTCGGTGCAGCGGCTCATCGCGTCCAGCCGCAGGAAGCCGCAGACGGCCGAGTAGTTCAGCGTGCAGTCGCTGCCGCCGGCGAGCACCAGGTCGGCCGCTCCGCGCCGGAGCAGCTCCATGCCCTCGCCGATCGCCGTCGTCCCCGACGCGCACGCCGTGGTGACCGTGAGGCAGGGGCCGGCGAACCGGAACCGCATCGACAGCACCGCCGTGGTGGAGCTCGGCATCAGGACCGGAACGGCGAGCGGGCTCATCCCGCGCAGGCCGCGCGCGGCCAGCTCGTCGTGCTGCCGCTCGTACGTGCTGGCCGCTCCCATCCCGACGCCGCACACGATCGCGCACCGCTCGGGCGGCGGCAGCTCGCACGGCAGGTCGTCCAGCGCCTGGTGGGCGGCGGCGACGGCGAGCTGATGGGTACGGTCGAGCCGGCGGGCGTCGGTGGGCGACAACCACCTGGCGAGGTCGAGACCGTCGACGCGGCCGACGAGCGCTCGCGCGTCGGAGGGCAGGCGCGGATCGGCGTACGGCTCGGCGAAGGATCGCCCGGACAGCACCGACCGCCAGAGCGCGTCCGAGCTGCATCCGCCTGGCGCGACGACGCCCGCCCCGATCATCGCCACGGGCGCCCTCGCGCGACCGGTCGGCATGAGATCAGTGCGACTGCTCGACGGTCCAGTTGCCGGCCAGCTCGAGCAGCGCGTTCAGCGTCACCGGGTCGACGAGCCGGCCGAGCCCGGTGGCGAAGAACCGGCCGCGCAGTCCCACCCGGCCGAACCGGCGGCCGGCGAGGGGACCGGACAGCGCGCGGGCCGCCGTCTGGCGCATGTCGCCGGTGAGGGTGGGAATGCCCTGCGCGGGCGCGAACACCGCGAGAATGTCCTGCAATGTCAGGGCGAACGTCGCGACCGGCGTCCCTTCCTGGAACGACGACGGGTCGTCGAAGGAGGCGCCCGGTGCGCTGCGCTGGTAGACCGTGAGCGTTCCCTCGATGTCGAGCGCGTGCACGCTCATGTCGAGGATGCGCTGGACCAGCGCACCGGCGGCGTACGCGGTCAGCAGCGCCGTCGACTCGTCGCGACGGCTCCCGGCGAACAGCGCTTCCGGCCCGGCGCCGTGCGCCGCGGTGAGGTAGCCGTAGCTGGTGAACGTCTCGCCGGTGGAGCCGCTCTGCGCGACGCGGGAGCGGAACTCGCAGGCCGTCGCGCCGCCACGCGCGACGCCGACCCGGCCGTGCCGCTCGCTCTCCTCCGCGGCCGCGGGGCCGGCCGTGGCACCGGCCAGCCCGACGCCGCCGGCGACCGCGAGCCCCGCGCCGGCGAGGAGCCGGCGGCGGGACAGATCGCCCTTCGCCACAAGGGGTTCCTGATCGGTGTCATGCCCGTGACGCCTCATGCGATCGCCCTCCTCGACGAGACGGGCCCGGCTACCGGACCCGGCGACCTGGGCAGCACGGTAGGCCGGTCGCTTCGGCGCTGTCCATGATTCCGGCAAGCCCCGTTGCCGCTCACCAGCGAGCGGCCGGTCGCCGATGCAGGACGAATCGGTAGTTCGTCAGCAAGCCGATGCGGAACTGCACCTCCGTCGACACCAGGTAGCGCGCGAAGCGGCGCGCCACCTCAGGGCCGACGAGCGCGGCCGCCTCCCGCTCCCGCTCGCGCAGCCGCAACGACCACAACCGTGCGGTCCTGGCGAAGTCCGCGGCGCCGGAGCGCAGCTCCTCGATCTCGAACCACGGCTCGAAGCCGAGGACGATCTCGTGCAGGTGCGGGCAGATCGACTCGGGATAGAGGCCGAGGACGAAATCGCCGAGCGGCCCGCGACCGAGCGGTGACGCCGTGTCAGGCGCGCTCTCGTGCGCGATCGTCTCGAGCGCGAGCCGGCCGTCAGGACTGAGCCACTCGAAGCAGCGCGCGAAGAACGCGCGGTAGACCGCGATCCGTTGCGCCCGGGTCGTCCCGTCGCGGGCGAAGTGCTCGAACGCGCCGTACGAGAAGACGGCGTCGTACGGCTCGGCCGGGACGTGCTCGCTCCAGGCCTCGACCCGCACCTCGACGCCAGGCACCGGACGAGCGGCGGCCAGCTCATGCTGCGCGGCGCTGAGCGTCAGCCCGACGCCGCTCGCGACGCCGTGCGCGGTGACCAGCCGCTCCAGGGTGCCGCCCCAGCCGCAGCCGACGTCGAGCGCGCGCCCGCCGGGAGCGCGCAGGGCCGCCGCCGCGAAGTGGTCGAGCTTCCGCAGGAGCGCGGCCTCGAGGTCCGCCGGGTCGTCGGTGGGCCCCCACATCCCCGAGGAGTACATCATCGTCGGCCCCAGCCAGAGCCGGTAGAACTCGTTCGACACGTCGTAGTGGGAGCGCACCGCTTCCACCGACGCGCCCGGCAGCGGGTCGGCGGCCGGCGCGCCGGCCGGCAGCGGCGTCGCCCACGCCTTCGGCGCCGGCCGCTTGCGCAGGACGACCCGGTAGAGCGCGTGCTCGCGCAGCCGGAAGAACGCCTCGCCCGCCGCGAAGTACCGCTCGAAGGTGCGGGCCGTCCCAGGGCCGACGAGCTCGTGCGCGCGGGCCTGCGCGGCGCGGTAGGCGAGCGCCCAGGCGCGGAACGTCCGCCGGTAGTGGTCGGGGTGCACGAGGAACTGCTCGAGCTCGAAGCACGACTCCCAGCCGAGCACCAGCTCGGACAGGGACGCCGGCATCGACTCGGGGAAGACGTCCACCCGGATCAGCTCCGACGCCGGACCGCGACCGGGGCGACTCGCCTCATGCCCCGCGTTGTCCAGGCAGATCAGCTGCAACCCGACCCGGCCACCGTCGTGCAGCCAGTCCGCGCACCGCTCGAAGAACGCCGCGTAGACCGCGGCCTTCTCGTCGGGGTCCAGGCGGTCGGACGCGAAGTGCTCGGTGGCCTCGATGCAGGTGATGGCGTCGTAGCGGGCGGTCGGCTCGTGGTCGGTCCAGCTCTCCAGCCGGTAATCGACGCCGGGCACGCCGCGCGCGGCCGCATGCCGTTGCTGGGCGGCGCTGAGCGTCAGGCCGACTCCGCCGGCGGCGTCGTGGACGCGGACGCAGCGGTCGAGCAGCGCGCCCCAGCCGCACCCGACGTCGAGCACCCGTGCACCGCGCACGGCCAGCCGGCGGGCGAAGTGGTCGAGCTTGCGCTCCTGCGCGGCCCGCAGCGCATCCGCCGGATCGTCCGGGTCCCACAGCGCGCAGGAGTAGACGAGGTCGTCGCCCAGCCACAGCGCGAAGAACTCGTCGGAGACGTCATAGTGACGGGCGATCGCGGCCGGCGACGTGCCGGCACCCGGACGGGCCCGCGCGTCGGTCACGCCGGGCGCGGCCTGGGCGTCGGCACGGCTGCGGTGAGCGCGGCCGCGACGTCGCGCACCGTCTCCACCGACTCGAGCCTGCGCAGCAGGTCGATCGGCAGCTCGGCACCGAGCCGGATCTCGAGGTCGACGAGGACCTCGGCCGCCGCCAGGGAGTCGACGCCCAGCTCGTCCAGCCGCGAGTCCGGGCGCACGAGGTCGCGCGGCACGGCGCAGGTCCGGGCGATGGAGTCGGCGAGCTCGTTCGCGAGATCCATCCGATCTCCTCCTCGGCGGTGCTTGCGCGGATTGTCTGCCGTGCGCGGTGGGCCGTCAACGCGATCGGTGACGTCGTTCCGTACGGCGGCGCGCACTCCTCGTGACGCATGCCGCGATCGGGCAACGACTTCGCGACCGCGGTGAACCGTTCGTGGCACCGGGACCGAATCCAGGGCGCGCGCAGCGAACTGCCGGCATCGGCCGGTGGATCGGCGCGTCGGCCGTCCATGCCGGTCGACCTCTCAGGCAAGGGAGAACAGCGCATGAACCAAGCCCGGTCCCGGCCGTGGCACCGGCGGCTCATCGCCGGCGTCGCGGTGGCCGGATTGGCCGTGGGCAGCGCTGCCGCGCTCGGCCCCGCCACCGGCAACGCATCGAGCCACCGCGAAGCACCTATCACGGCGGCCGATCCGAAGATCGACACCACCGACGTGTACGCCTTCAAGAGCCCCGACGACCCGGACGACGTGACGTTCGTGGCGAACTGGCTCCCGTTCGAGGAGCCGAACGGCGGCCCCAACTTCTACTCCTTCGCCACCGATGCCCAGTACGACATCGACATCGACAACAACGGCGATGGTCGGGCCGACGTCATCTATCGGTGGCAGTTCGCCGACCACTACCGGAGCAAGAGCACCTTCCTCTACAACACCGGCCCGGTCACGTCACTGCACGACGCGACGCTGAACTACTACCAGACCTACGACCTCTACCGGCTTCAGCGCACCAGCGACGGATGGAAGCGCTCGACGCTCCTCGACAACGCGATCGCCGCGCCGTCGCGGGTGGGCCAGACGTCGATGCCGAACTACGCGGCCCTGCGGCAGCAGGCCATCCGGCACCTGCCCGGTGACGGCCAGACCTTGGCCGGCCAGACCGAGGACCCGTTCTTCCTCGACCTGCGGGTGTTCGACCTGCTGTACGGCCCGCAGCCGTCACCGAACTGCTTCGCCACGCACACCTGCAAGATGTCCGAGACGAGCCACGACACCCTGGCCGGCTACAACGTGCAGACCGTCGTGCTCCAGGTCGACGCCGCGAGCGTCGCGCTGAAGCACGACCCCGCGCGCAACCCGGTGATCGGCGTGTGGAGCGTCACGTCGCGGCGGGGCGCGCAGGTGCTGAGCCGGACCAACGGCAGCGGCCAGCGGCACTCGTACGGCCCGTACCGCCAGGTATCGCGGCTCGGCAACCCGCTGGTCAACGAGGTCGTGATCCCGTTGAAGGACAAGGACCGCTTCAACGCCACCACGCCGTCGCACGACGCGCGCTTCCTGCCGTACGTCGTCAAGCCCGAGGTGCCGCAGCTCATCCAGTCCATCTACGGCGTGCCCGCACCGGCCACGCCACGGAACGACCTGGTCGAGGTGTTCCTCACCGGCATCTGCGCCGCGTGCGGGCCCATCCATGCCGACCTCAACTCGCAACTGGTGAACAAGGACGTGGCCGCTGCGAGCTTCCGGCCCGCCGAGGAGCTCAGGCTGAACATGTCCGTGCCGGTCGCCGCCAGCCCCAACCGGCTGGGCGTCGTCGGCGGGGACCTCCAGGGCTTCCCCAACGGCCGGCGGCTCGGTGACGACGTGGTCGACATCGCTCTCGATGCGCTCGAGGGCATCTACTCCGCCACCGGCGCGACCTCGCTCGGCGACGGCGTGAACCACAACGATCGCGCGTTCAGCAAGGCGTTCCCGTACGTCGCGCTGCCCGATGCGACGTCGGTCAACGAGCACTAGTCAGCAGTAACCAGCACTAGCAGGCAAGAGCAAGCAGAGATACCGGGTGCGGCGGTGGCCGCCGGCCCTGCCGCACCCGGTCAGGAGGATCGATGCCAGGCCGCCGTAGCACCGCCGCACCACTGGCACTACCACTGGCTGGCGCGCTGCTGGCGCTCGCCGCGTGCAGCCACCAACCGGTCACCCGCGCGGTCGCCGACCCGCCGGCCGAGCGGTTCAGCGCCGGCGCCTGCCGCGCCGCGGCACCGGCGATCCTCGAGATCGGGCGGACCGCGCGCGACGTCCTCCGCGGACGCAGCAGCAGCGCCGGCGCGGTCGAGGCCCTGACGAAGGGCCAGCAGGCGCTGCGCACGGCCCTGCAGCACGCCGGCCCCGCGCAGCGGCGCTCCGTGCAGCCGCTGGTGACGGCCATCGGCGTCTACCGGATCCGTGCGCTGAGCGACACCGTCTCGCAGCCCGTCACCGCCGCCGTCGCGTCGGCCCAGCACCGCCTGGTGCTGCACTGCGTCCCCGGGGGCGGGCAGTGACCGGACCGGCGGCCGAGCGGCCGGCGCAGCCGATGCGGCCGATGCGGCCGGTGCGCAGGATGGTCGTCAGGTGCGCGGCGGCCCTCGCGGTCGCCGTGGTCGCGTGCGCGGTCGCGGCGGTCGCACTGCGCCCCGGCCGCCCTGGCGCCGCGCCGGCCCAGGGCACCGGCCGGCCGAGCTCGCTCGGCGCAACGGCCACCACTGCGGCGCCTGGCGCCGACGCGCTGTCGGCTCAGGTCGCGATGCTCCAGCGCAAGCTGCGGACGTCGCCCGGCGATGCCACCGGCTGGGCGACGCTCGGCATCGACTACGTGCAGCTGGCCAAGGACACCGTCAACCCGCTCTACTACCCGCGAGCCGCCGGAGCCCTGCAGCGATCGCTGCGGCTCGCCCCTGAGGACGGCTTCGTGGCGATGGTCGGCATGGCCGACCTGCGCGCCGCCCAGCACCGGTTCCGCGAGGCGCTGCGCTGGGCACGGCGCGCGCTGCGCATCGACCCGTACAGCGCCGGAGCCCACGGAGCCGTCGCCGATGCCGAGACCCAGCTCGGTCACTACGGCGCGGCAGCGCGCGCGGTGCAGCGGATGGTCGACCTGCGGCCGGGCACGCCCTCGCTGGCCCGTGCCTCGTACGCGCTGGAGCTGCGCGGCGACGTCACCGGCGCGGTCGCGCTCATGCGGAGGGCGCTGGACGACGCGGCCACCCCGGCCGAGCGCGCCTTCGCCCTCTACTACCTCGGTGAGCTGAAGCGCACCGCCGGCGATGCGCACGGGGCCCTGCGCGAGCAGGAGCTCGGACTGCGCGCCGACCCGGCGTACCCCGACCTGCTGGAGGGCAAGGCGAGAGCGGAGGCCGCGCTCGGGATGCGGGCGGCCGCCGCCCACGATTACGCGGCGGTGGTGGGGCGCGTGCCGCAGCCGGCGTACCTCGTCGAGGCCGGCGACTACTTCCGGTCGATCGGCGAGCGCGCGCAGGCAGCCCGGGCGTACCGGCTCTTCGAGGTGGAGAACCGGCTCTTCGCGGCGAGCGGCGTGCAGCTCGACACCGACCCGACGCTGTTCTACGCCGACCACGGCAAGCCGCGGCTCGCGCTGCGGTACGGCACGGCTGGCATCCGCATCAGGCCCTTCCTCGAGATGGCCGACGCGTACGCGTGGGCGCTGCACGCCAACCACCGCGACCGGGCCGCGCTCCGCTGGGTGCGCACGGCGCGGGCTACCGGCATGCGCAACGCGCTGCTCGCCTTCCACGCCGGGATGATCGAGCGGGCGCTCGGGCTCCGCCGGGCCGCGATCGCCGACCTCGCCCTGGCGCTGCGCATCAACCCGGCCTTCGATCCGTTGCGGGCTCCGCAGGCGCGGCGCGCGCTGCACGACCTGAGGAGCGGGGCATGACCGGCGGGCGGCGCGCGGTCCGGCGGTTCGCGGGCGCCACGGTGGTGCTGACGACCCTGGTGGCCGCGCTGGCCGGACCGGCGCCCGCCGCCGTCGCCCACCCGCTCGGCAACGCCACGGTGAACCACTACGACGGCCTGACGGTGACGCCGCGGGGCCTCGACGACCTCGCGGTCGAGGACGTCGCCGAGATACCGACCCTGCAGCGCCGGCCGCGCATCGACACGGGCGCCGACGGCGCGCTGTCAGCGGCCGAGATGGCGGCGTACGCGCGCGGGCAGTGCGCCGCGCTCGCCTCCTCGATCCGCCTGCGGGCGGGCGGCCGGCGGCTCGCCGTGCGCGTCGTGTCGTCGTCGTACGCCGAGCGGCCGGGCGTGATCGGGCTGCGCATCGGCCGGCTGGCCTGCCGCCTGCACGCCGCCGCCGCGCTGACGGCGGCGACCGACGTCGCGCTCACCGATGCGTGGGACTCGGCCGGCATCGGCTGGCACGAGATCACCGCCCGCGGCGACGGCGTCCGGCTCGTCGACTCGCCGGTGCCGGCGACGAGCGTCAGCGGAGCCCTGCTGCACTACCCGAACGACCTGCTGAGCTCGCCGCTCGACGTGCGCTCGGCGAGCGTGCGCGTGGTGCCCGGTGGCGGCGCCTCGACGTACGCGGCCAGCCGGCAGGTGGCCGGCGCCGGGCCGGTCGCACGGGCGCTGCAGCGCGTGACCGTGGCCTTCGACGGCCTGGTCGGCGCGCGGCACCTCGGCGTCGGCGTCGTCGCGCTCGCCATCCTGCTCGCCCTGGCGCTCGGCGCCGCGCATGCCTGCCTGCCCGGGCACGGCAAGACCATCATGGCCGCCTACCTGGTCGGGCGCCGCGGGCGCCTGCGCGACGTCGTCACCGTCGGCGCGACGGTGACCGTGACGCACACCGCGGGCGTGCTGCTGCTCGGGCTCGCGCTCACCGTGTCGACGTCGCTGGCCCCGACCGCCGTCATGCAGGGCCTCGGCGCGATCTCCGGCGGCATCGTGGCGATCGTCGGTCTCGCGCTGCTCGTGTCGGCCGTGCGGCGTCGCCGCGCCGAGCCGCTCCTCGCGGCGCTCGCGGCGGTCCCGCTCGACGACCGCGAGCCGGTGCTGGCCGGCGCGGCGCACCATCACCCGCACCCCCATCCTCATGCGCATGGGCACCAGCACGATCACCCGCACGGGCACGATCACCCGCATCCGCATCCGCATCCGCATCCGCACGGGCACGACCACGCCCAGCCGTTCAGCAAGGGCGGCCTCATCGGGCTCGGCGCGGCTGGCGGACTGGTGCCGAGCCCCTCGGCGCTGCTCGTGCTGCTCGCCGCCGCCGCTCTCGGCCGCACCGCGTACGGGGTGGTGCTGGTCCTCGCGTACGGCGCCGGCATGGCCGCCGCGCTCACGGCCGCGGGGCTGCTGCTGGTCCGCCTGCGCAGCCGCCTCGGACGGCTGCTCGCCGGCGGCCGGCTGCAGCGGGCGGCGCGGATCAGCGCGGCACTGCCGGCGCTGACCGCGATCCTCGTCCTCCTGGTCGGCATCGGCCGCGTCGTCCGGGCGCTCTCCGGCACGGTCTGAAAGGGTGCGCGCCGCGCGAGGGCGGTACGGTCGATTCGTCCATGACTGCGCCGTGGTGGCGCGCGGCGGCTTTCGTCCCCTCGTACCCGGGTGGATACTCGCTGCGCGAACGCACGTCAGATGTCGGACGAGAATCGATGGCGGACCGCTGGAGGATCGCATGCGACGGCACCGATCCTCCGGTTCCGGGCATGCCGAGAGCGCACCCGACCGCGGCGGCCAGGAGGAGCATCGCGCCGCAACCACCGGAGGCACGACCAAGGCCTGCCCGCGATGCGTCATGCCGATCCCTGCCGAGGCGCGCCGGTGCTGGTTCTGCCAGAGCGACCTGGACGAGTCCCTCGCGAACCGGTGGCTCAGCTCGCACCCGACGCTGGCCGTCTCGCTCGCGACCTTCCTGTACGTGGCCTTCCAGGTGTACAAGGCCTCCGATTACGAGGTGAACACCACCACCGAGCTCGTCCGGGCGAGCGGGCTCTCGGCGATCCTGGTCGGCGTGCTGCTCGTCCAACTGCCGCTGGAGCTGCTGCTGCTGACGCTGGCCGCGGCATGGTGGATGAGCCAACGAGGGCAGGGCGCGGTGGCCACCAGCGTGGTCCTCGTGCTGGTCCTCCTGACCATCGGGTTCTTCGCGAGCCCTTGGCCCATCGTCCTCGCCATGGTGGTCGTGCCCGTGGCAGCCGCGCTCGCCCGGGCGTACCTGAAAGGCAGGCCGCTCAAGGCCTTTCGCGCCAGCCTGATCCTCCTCATGGGGGCATGCATCCTGTACCTGGGCGCCCGGCCCACCATCTGGGTGCCGGCCGAGCGCGTCGAGACCGACGATCGAGGGACGATCGTGGCTTACGTCATCGCTTCGGACGGTGACTGGACGACCCTCTTGACCCCGCGGTGGACCGGATACCTCACCAAGGGCGCGAACAGCGTCGTCCGGGAGCGCACCCGCAACGTCGCCTCCCGCACCCTGTGCGCCATCGACTTCGCCGAGGCGCGGAACTTCTCGCAGTCGTTGCGATTGCGGCCCGCCCAGCTCCTCACCGGCAACCGGGAGCCGGAGAACCCACCATGTCGCTAGGCGGGAGGTCGCCAGGCGAGACGTCGCCAGGCGGGAGCGAGCCTTCCGGTGCGCCTGCGCGGCCGCACGACTCGTACATCGATCTGGTCCGGGTGACCGGCGTCCTCCTCGTCGTGCTCGTGCACTGGTTCCTGGGGCACGTGTGGTGGTCGCACCACCGGGTCGGTATCGACAGCATTCAGCTGGAGGCCCCGTCCTACTGGATGCTGACCTGGTTGATGGCCGTCCCGACCATCCTGTTCGCCGGGGGCTACTCGAACTACGTCCTCCTCGAGGAGCGGGCTCGCGCAGGCACGCCCTTGACCGCGTTCTACGTACGCCGGTTCAGGAGGCTGCTCGCACCGCTCCTGCTGTTCCTGGCGGCATGGGTCCTCATCGAGGCGGCGTTGCACCTGTGGGGAACCGGGGGCAGCGGCCCGATCAGGGGAGTGAGCGCCAAAGGAGTCCTTCCCTTCGGGTCGCTCTGGTTCATCGCGGTCTACCTGATGATCATCGTGCTCGCCCCGGGCATGCTGTGGCTGCACGCCAGGCTGGGGGTGCTGTGCCCGCTCGCTCTGATGGCGAGCGCCGCAGCCGTGGACGGGCTGCGCTTCCTCGTCGCTGTCCCCGGCGTCGGATGGCTCAACGCTCTCGTCGTCTGGCTGGTGCCCTACCAGTTCGGGTACCTCTATGCGGACGGGAGCTTGCGAGCGCTGCCTCGCATGGCTCCGCTCTGCTTCTTCCTCGTCGGCATCGCGGGCCTGCTCCTGCTGACGAGCCTGGGGAACTACCCCCGCAGCATCGGAGGCGTGACCGGTGAGCGGATCTCCAACGTGAAGCCGCCCACGCTGTGCATCGTCGCTCTCTCGCTCTGGCAAGTCGGCCTCGTCCTGGCGCTGGAGCGAAGGATGAGGAGCCTCCTGCGCCGGCCGCGCCTCGCCGCCGGGGTGGCCCGCCTCAACGGCGTCACCATGTCCATGTATCTCTGGCACATGACGGCGTTGCTGATCGTCCTCATCGCCGTGGAGCCGCTCGGCCTCGCTGCGGGAAGCGCGTCCATGGCCTCCTGGTACTTGCAACGACCGGTCTGGCTGGCCCTGGGCGCCCTGGTGCTGGCAGCGATCTGCCGCCTGACCAAGCGCGTGGATGCCTATCGGTGAGCGATCGCCAGCGCGCCATCGGAGGCGAATGGGATGTCGAGCGTGCCCCGTGCGAAGCCGCACAGGGCGTCGGAGTCGAAGCCGCCGAACCACAGCGTCAGCGGCCAGTGCGGCAGCCAGTACGCCGACGTGAGCACCGTCCCACCGAGCGCGCCCTGCTCGTCGCTGACGTCGACCCGCCCGTTGATCGCGAAGGAGTACTCCGCCCGGAACCCGAGCCGGAACTGCATCCGCCAGTCTCCGGTGCGCAGCGCCGAGATGCGCTTGCGCAGCGCCACTGCGGTGACCTCGTCGCCCGGATCGCCGATGAGCGCCGCCAGCTCACGCTCCAAGGCCGCGAGGCGGTCGGCCACGAACCCGGGATAGTCGGCGACCCCGGTCGCGTCGGCGACCTCCGGCGAGCTCATCTCGAACGTGCCCCGACCGGCATGGGCCGGCTGCCGGCGGCGCAGGAGAGGGGCGGGAACGTTCCAGACCTCGAGGGCCGGGTCGCGCGGATCCCATGCGTCGGAGCGGGTCAACGTCACGCCGTCGCCGGTCACCCGCAGCCGGAACGGGTCGATCGCCGCCTCGCCCGATCTCGCGATGACGCCGTTGCGCTCGTGGAAGCGGGCACCGTCGAGGAGCTCGACATCGGCACCGAGCAGTGGATGCCCCGGCCGGTCGATCCCGCCGACGGCGACGGCAGTCACCCGGACGCCCACCCGCGGTCCGTGCGACCGGGGTGCCACCGGGTCGCGGAAGCGGATGACGCCGTCGAGGTCGGGCTCGCCCGCGACCGCGAACGTCGCGCCCGTCACGCCGCGGGGCTCGTCGGAGGGGTCCGGGTCGGTCGCGAGGCGGCACTGGAAGTACCCCTCGAAGCGCAAGGTCAGCACCCGCTCCTCCTCACTGCCCGCTCACCGCTCGCTCGCGGCGCCGGTCACCCGCGCCGCCAGCGCGGCGAGCGTCTGCCCGACGTACCGGCCGCGGTCGCCCATGACCCCGGACTCCTCCACCTGGCGGCACTGCACCACGAGCTCGTCGAAGACGTCGCGCAGCCGGGCCCAGGCCGTCGCCCGGTCGGGCGGCAGCGTCAGCGAGCCGGTGCCGAAGCCGGGCCCCGCCGTCCGGCCGGGAACGCCGCTGGGGAGCGTGGTCGTGATCTCGCCGAGCGGGCGCAGCACCATCGTCATGAGCGGGTAGCGGGCGAGCGCGGACAGGAAGGCGAGCTGCTCTGGCGACTCGCCGCACGGCATGGCGGCGCGGCCGAGCACGAGCAGCATCGCGTGGTAGGCGGAGTCGAACAGCCGCAGCACCGCTGCGGTGCACGGGTCGGTGACGATGGTGGCGCCGCCGTTGGAAAGGTCGGCCCGGTCGGCCCGGCCGGGCCAGGACGGGTTCGCCACGACGGGGCGGGCCACCGCTCGTCCGGCGTCCGGACCGGAGTCGCGGGCCAGCTCGCGAAGCTCGGTGGCCATGGCGAAGAGCCGCTGCTGGTGCGACTGCGGCCCGGTGTCACCGTCGGCGATGATCGAGTCGACCGCCCGGATCGCCGACGCGACATCGGTGATCCGGGCGATGCGCAGCGTGGACGGTACGTCGACGGCGAGCTGGCTGGCATGCGGTGCCATGACCGGGGAGCGCGCGCCGGCCGAGCCGAGCAGCTGCCTGATGCGGCCGTAGAGCTCGCCGACACCGCGCCCGTCCCCTGCGCCGCCCGAGCCGGGACGCTCGCTGCTCTCGAGCCCGATCAGGGCCTCCACCGTGCCGGCGCAGAGCGGTCGCAGCTCGAGGCGGCAGCCGGCAGCGACGTAGGGGAACGGCGGGTGCCCGTAGTGGGGCGCGCCACCGAGCGCGACCGAGAGGTTCGAGACGGTCGCGAGATGCCCCATCTCCTCGCGCGCGATGGTGAGCAGCGTGGCGGCCCAGGAGCGGTTCTGCTCGAGCTGCGTCCATCCGAGCCCCTCGTCCGGCAGGCGCTTGATGCTGAGCGCGGCGAAGAGATAGGCGCAGCACGCCCCGTGCTCGAACTCCGCCGCCTCCGAGAGCAGTTGCAACAGCTCCTCGCGCACGCGCTCCTCCTCGTCAGCCGTTGCGGGCCGCTAGACCAGTGCCATGGCGAACAGCACGACGTGCGCTGCGATCAGCGGGGTGATGTCACCGACCTGCAGGAGCAGCAGCCCATGGGTCAGGCCCACCACCACCGCCGCCGTGAGCGGTGGCAACGCGTTGCGCCAGCTCGGCATGTTGAACGTCTGCGCCAGCATGAAGAGCGTCACCGACGCGAGCAGCGCCGCCGCGGCCCCGTACGGGCGCAGGGCGCCGATCACGACTCCGCGGTAGACGGTCTCCTCGACGGCGATGTAGAGCACGACGAGGGCGGCGGCGACCGCGGGTGGCGCGACGCGCACCGTGGTCAGGAAGGCGCGCATCCAGCCACCGGTGGACATCGCGGTCCAGTCCTCCCGCCGGTCGCCGCCGCCAGGGCGGGCGACCGCGACCGCCAGCCGCATCGAGAGGCTCACCAGGAACGAGCTGAGACCGATCTCTCCCACGCCGAGCAGCACCCCGTAGCCGATGAGCTCCGGGTGCCAGTCCTCCGGTACGAAGTCGTGCCAGCCGAGCCCGGCGACGGTGGCGAGCGCGAGCATGGCGAGCAGCTGGGTGACGCCGCCGACAGCGGTCCTGGCCAGCGCCTCGGCGTCCATGCGGGGCAGCCGCCGCCCGAAGGACGACCGCCCGAGCAGCGCGCCGGCCAGCCTGCCGTTGAGCGGCGCGGCCACCAGCCCGTAGTACGCCGGAACGCCGAGCAGCACGGCGACGACGCCCACCGCCTCCCGCGTCATCGGGCGGCTCCACGCCGTGGGAGGGCTGCGGCCCTCGGCGCCCCGCTGCCGCCGGCCCTCCCGGCCCTCATGGTCGCCGCGGCGCGCCGGCTCTCGGCGAGCACCCCGACGTTGAACACGAGATGCGTCACGACGGCGCACAGCACCGTCCCGGTCCCGAGCGCGCCCAGCAGCGCCAGACCCCCTAGCGGCGTCTTCGCCACGGCGTGGCGCCAGTCGAAGGAGGCATGCAGGAGGCCGAAGAAGAGCACGGTGCCGGCCAGCGCGAGGGCAGCGACCGGCGCGCTCAGGCGCAGCGACAGCTGGGCGAGGTAGCCACGGAAGACCAGCTCCTCGATCGCGCCGACGAGAAGGACGAGCCCGACGGCCAGGGCGTCGGCGGGCAGGGCGGTGACGGCGGGCCCTGGCGCAGGGCGCGCCCTGGTCGCGACGGCTCCGCCGGAGGATGCCCATCCGGTGCTGCGCACCTCGTAGCCACCGGAGCCGCCGTGGTAGGCACCGTGCTGCGCGCCGCGGTGGCCGGCCGCCGACCGCCGTACCGCGGGCAGCCGGTCGTCATGGCGCTGCGTCAGGCGTCGCAGGAGCCCCCGGTCGGCGCGGCTCGCCGCGACGCCGATGGGCAGCCCGAGCAGGACGCCCACCACCCACCGGCCGGGCCCGTCGCCGACGATCGCTCCGGGCGCGACGAGCGGGACGGCCCACGCGACGACGAGGGCGAGCGTCGTGGCGTACGCGACGAGGAACGCCCGCTGCGACCCGGGCCACCAGCGGCGGGAGACCTGCGAGGCGACGGAGAGCGACCCGAGCGCGAGCAGCACGAAGGCGGCGAGCCGGTAGGCGTGGTCGTAGCCGGCGGACACCCTGGGCGTCCTTCCTAGGGGTAGGGGTGCGGCAGCAGCTGGCCGGCGGGGCCGTAGCGGGCGAAGCCGGCGTGGGCGAGCGGCGGCGCGCTCGGCAACGACAGGCTGATCGTGTCGGGCGACCACGCCCGCGTCACCGTGAAGCCCAGCTTCGCGACGTCCGCGGGGGTGAGGTCCATGACGTAGAGGTCCTTGCCGGCGGCGGCGAAGGCGGCGACGAGCCTGGCCGCCTCGTCACGGGGCGCGAGCACCTCGTCGTCCGGCAGCTCACCGGCGGCGATGGTCGTCTCGTCGGAGAACTTGGCCTCGAGGTACTTGCCGTTCTCCGGCACCGCGTAGAAGAGGACGTTGCGCTCCAGGTCGTAGATGCGGTCGGGGACGGAGCCGTCGAGGAGCCGGCCCACCTCACCGGCTGCGTCCAGCAGGCCCTTCTTCGCGAGCTGCATCGCCCCCATGGCTTCGAGCAGCGCCTTGTACATCGCGGACTGCAGCCGCAGCCCGACGCCCAGCCCCACTCCGGCGGCCGGCATGCCGGCCGGCGAGCGCACGATGCACGCGACGGAGAAGCCCGGCAGGTCAGGGCTCGCGAGCAGGTGGAACCGCGGTTCCGGAGCCCAGCGGAAGTACCGCGCCACGACCGCGCGGACGACGGCGGTCCGCTCGTCGAGGACGATGCGCGGCGCCTGCGCCTGCGAGTACCAGTGACCCATCGCGGCGTCGATCTGGACGATCTCCTGCAGCGCGTTGACGAGCGCCTGGTCCGGGTCGGTGTGCGCGGCCGTGCCGGTGGTGACGGCGGAGAGCAGCGGCAGCTCGTCGGTGCGCCGGACGTAGCCGACCACCAGCAGGTGCGCGGGGATCCAGCAGGGCTCCCCACCGGTCAGGCTCGGCAGCTTCAGCCAGCCGAGCGGAGCGGACGGCGAGAAGCGGCGGTAGGGGAGACCCGGGTCGGCGAGCTGGTCGTCGGTGAAGAAGCTCAGCTCGTCCGGCGCGAGCGCCCGCTCGCCCCGTGCGGCGAGCTCGTCGTGCGTCCCATGAGCTAGCCCGTGCGCGCCGTACGGCTGCCAGACGAAATGCGCATAGCGCTCCACCGTCTCGCCGAAGCAACGCACCAGTGCCTCGCCGAGCATGAGGCCGCCGCCCCCGATGTGGTACGCGCCCGGCCCCGGATCGGGCCGGCCGACCAGTCCGTGCACGCCGGTCAGCTCGGCACCGGCGGTGAGGAGGTTCCCCTCGCCGGAGCCGTGAGCGAGGAACCCGACGGAACGGGTCAGGCCCGTGAGCGGACTGAGCATCCGGCTCATGTGCCGCCGCGTGCGGTGATCGATCTGCATGTCGGTGCTCGAGATGCGAATGTCCACGAGAGCTGCCCGTCCTCTCTCAGCCGCTCGCACCGTCACGGACGAGGAGATCCTGGACGTACGACCTCGTGTCGAAGTACAGCTCCGTGTCGTCGCGCTCCGGCAGCGGGCCGCACGACCGGCACGACGGCAGGCGCAGCACGTCATGGAAGGCGAGCTCCATGGTGGGGAGGTGGATGGTCAGGGCCTTGCCCTGCGTGAAGCCCGACCCGGTGCGCACGAAGTTCAGCGCCTCCAGCGCGGCGTGCGCGACGAGCACCTCGGTCACGACCGGCAGGATCGGTGCGCGGGACGGCGTCACCGTCCCGGTGGCGAGCGCGACCTTGTAGCGCTGGTAGCTCGCGCTCTCCCGGGCGTTGAGCATCACCCGCTGCTCGAAGCAGTCGTAGCAAGCGGACCGGCCGGGCTCGAAGATGGGCCCCACGATGAGGAACGGGCCGTCCACGACCGCGTGCAGCCACGGGGCGCCGAGCTCGAGCATGATCCGGTTGAGGTAGAGCAGGCGCAGCGGGTGCAGCGTCGCGTCGATCGCGACGACGAACCGTCCCCGCCATGCCTCGAAGCTCGCCAGGTCCTCGTGCAGCGTCAGGCCGTTCATCAGCCGGGTGATGTCGGCCGTGCGCAGGGCCTCGGCGGCGGCCGAGCGCTGGTCGAGCACCTCGACGCCCTCGACCTCGCTCGAGCGCAGCAGCCCGCTCAGCCGGTCGGTGAGGTCGGGATCGCCCACCAGCAGCGCGCCGTCGTGCACCTGCGCGCTCCCGGCCGGCACGAACGTCGACGGCAGGCAGGTCTCGACGTAGCGGTCGAAGGCGCTCGATGCGCGCGTCTCGACGACGTCCAGCTCGATCAGGTGGTCGAGCAGGGCCTCGACGTCGGACTTGGGCAGGCCCTCCTCGCGCGCGATCGCCGAGGCGGCGGCGGACCCGTCCAACCGCTGGAGCACGCGGTAGAGCGCCCCCGATCCGCTGTCGTCGGTGAGCGTGAACGACGTCGGGTTCCACGCACCGATGCGCAGCTCGACCACGTCGGCGCTGTGCGGCACCACGGTGCAGTGCGGCTTGATGCGGTAGTTCGTCACATCGCCCTCCTCCCGAGAGTCGTGCACCGGCCGGCCCGCCGGTCAGTAGCCCCCGAGCACCGCCTCCGCCAGGTCGGCTTCGCGGGCCGTGCTCGGCGCGCTCGCGAAGAGCATCCGGATGAACGCGGGGGCGATGGCGTCGCGGCGCAGGCGGATGCCGCGCTCGTCGCGCTCCAGCGCGTCGGAGGCGGAGGCGCCCAGCTGGGCCAGCAGCTGGCCGGACTCCGGCCGGGCCAGCGTCTCGGCGAGCGACGTCCCCGTGCGTTCCAGCCAGAGCCGCGCGTCCGCTCCCTCGAACGTCGAGAGAGCCTGGTAGAGCCATCGGTTGAGCAGGCCAGGATCGGAGGCCGGCAGCACGTCGTCCGGCTCGGTGGGCCGGTCGAGGTAGTCGTGCAGCCCGCCGTTCCGCGTGCGGCTGAACGTCCGGTCGAGCAGCGATGCCGCGCCCGATCCGAAGCCCGCCCAGTCCATCCGCAGCTGGAAGTACGCGAGATCGCTGAAGCATCGCCGGCTGCCGAAGTGCGCGAGCGCGTACTCCGCCAGGCCGGCCTCCTCCAGCAGCGATTGGCCGAGCCGGTAGGCGGCGAGCTGCTCGGAGAGCTGGATGGTGCCGGCCCGGCCGTCGCGCATCGTGGCCCGCATGCCGGTGCCGAGGGCCGGCCGGTAGGGGTAGAGGGAGACATGGCTGATCGGCAGCGCGAGCGCTCGCCGCAGGGAGGCCTCGAGCTCCTGGACGGTCTCCCCCGGGAAGCCGGAGATCAGGTCGATGTTGATGTTCGAGAAGCCGGCCCGCCATGCGTCCTCGACCGCCCGCACCGCCGACTCGGCGTCGTGCTGGCGTCCGATCGCGTGCAGCCGGTGGTCGTCGAAGCTCTGCACCCCGATGCTGATGCGGTCGAACCCCAGCGACCTCAGCAGGGCGAGCTTGGTGGGGGAGAGCGTCTCCGGGCTGCACTCGATGGTCGCCTCGTCGAGCCTGCTCAGGTCGAACGTGCCGGTGAGCGCTGCCATGACGCGCTCGATCTCCGCCTCGGCGAGAATGCTGGCCGTGCCGCCGCCCCAGTAGAGGATGCGCGGCTCGTAGCCGTCGGCCACGAGCGCCTCGCCGCGGACGGCGATGTGCGTGGCCAGGGCGCCGAGGTACCGCCGCCTAGGCGTCGACTCGCTGCCGAGGCGCAGATCAGCCGGCGAGATCTCGGTGACCCAGTCGCAGAACAGGCATTTCGCGGTGCAGAAGGGAACATGGACGTAGACCAGCAGAGGGCGTCCCATGCCGCTGCTCCTCTCCGGAGGCCCGGCTATCCCGGGTAGCCGACGACCACCGTGTGGACCAGCGTGCGGAACGCACCGTCGAGCCCGAGCGCGGCGTTGACCTCGTCCTCGTAGACGCTCGCGCACTCGACGCTGCCGTACCCGAGAGCCACCGCCGCGAGATTGACGTTCTGCGCGATGGAGCCCGCCTCCATGAGGACGAAGCGCATGCCGCGCGCGCCGTACTTGCGCATCGCCCGCCAGGGATGGGCGACGAGCAGGCACACGACGTCGGAGCGGCCGAGCGAGATCATCTCCTCGGAGACGGCGAAACCCTCGAGCACGGCGTCCGCGACGTCGTCACCGCCGACTGGCACGAGGCGCTCCGGGTGGGGCGCGTACCGGTAGACGCCTCGGCGCAGCTTCGCGATGCTCTGCGCGACGAGATAGAGCTCGATCGGGTACAGGCCACCGGCGCTCGGCGCGGCGCGGAAGGCGAGAGCGGCCGTGCCGCCGCTCTTCAGCGTCGCCTCGGCGACCCCCGTGATGCCGACGGCGGCTCGGAGGATCGTCGCCAGGTAGTCGAGCGCCATGGGGTCACCGGTGTAGCGGCGCCGGCTGCGCCGCCTCGCGAGCGCATCGCCCAGCTCGACGGTGAGCTCGAGAGGCGCCGGCAGCAGCACGTCCTCGGCGGTAGCGGCCTGCTCCGTCTCGCGCGCCGCGAGCATCAGCACGTGGGCGTCGGAGAAGTAAGCCGCTACCGACGACGCCGTCTCCCAGTCATTGCGCCGTAGCGTGGTGCCGGCCAGGAACTCCTCGGCCACCCCGGGAAGGCTCGAGTGGCTCAGGGTCCGGTAGCGCAGGGCATTGGTGCGCAGCCCGGTGGAGCGCACCCACGGGTCGATGGTCTTGTACGCATTGTTGTACAAGAGCATCTCCGTCAAGCGCTGGTCGGTCGCGCCGGCCATCGAGCCCCCTCGTCCGGAGTGCGTGCTGCGAGTCGTGCGGCCGGCCGGTCAGTGGAACTTCTTGCCCTGCGCGACCGCCCGCTGGTGCGATGCCTTGACGTCGTTGCTGAGGTCCTTGCGCTTGGTGGTCGCGTAGAAGGCCTCGGCGCCGCCGCTGACCTCGTACAGGGCGAGCACGTTGCCGTCCGGGTCGCGCAGGTAGGCGAAGCGGCCCATCTGCTGCGACGGGTTGGCCTTGGGGTCGTGACGCTTGACGGCCTGGGAGTAGTAGTCGGTCTCCGACTGCGCCACGGTGGGCTGGAGGACCTCGCCGAACCGCTGGCCACCGGCCTGCGTCAGCTGCTGGACGCTCGCGTCGAGGTCGTCGACGGCGAACACCGCCATCGGCTGCTCACCGTCGACCGTGCGGTCGCTCAGCCACAGGTACTGGCCGTCGTTGGAGATGGGCACGTGGTAGGAGGTGAGCTGCGAGCTCAATGACCGGGCCGGCTCGAGGCCGAGCAACGCCTGGTAGAAGGCATTGCTCGCATCGTGGTTGGTGGTCGGGATGTTGCACGCGACAAGTCGTGCGGCCACGACAGGCTCCTTCGTCTCGTGGTCGTTCGGCATCCCTGGGCTCTCGCGCAGGCGCGCTGGACTGGCGCGCGGCGCGCGACGTCGACCCGTCGATGCCGAGGAGTCGAACGGTGGCCGACGCGCGACGCCGGCGCGATCGGCGCAACCGGGAGCGCCCGCACTGGTCGGGCGATGGTCGAAGGATCGCTCATCGCCTCGCAGCGAGGTCGACGAGCGGACCCTTCAGGATTGCCGGTGCGTGCTCGTCATGACGTGCGTGGCGTCACCAGACGCACGACGTCGACGAGCAGCCCTCGCAGCAGCTGGACGCGCCGGGGACGAGCACGGTCAACCGTGCGGACGTCGCCCCCGACCACAGGTCCCACTGCTGCTGGCCCGCGGTCCGTTCCTCCGCGAAGGCTTCCACCTTTAGGCGCATGAGATCCCCTCCGTTCTGACCTGCGGAACGATCCATGGAACTGCTCATGCCGGCGATCGAACGATCGGCGGATGGATGAGTCCTTGCCGGTTGCGGCCCTGTGGCCCGGAGTGATCGCGGTCGACTGGGGAGATGAACGTAGCACGCGATCACATCGTCCGGAAGAACCGAAAGAGTCATCGACTGCTTACTGGCTGCGTCGAAAGCCCTGTGCACGTTGACGATTCGAAGTCATCCGTTAGCGACGAGTGATGTGACGGGGGCGGGCACGCCGGCCCACCCTCCCGCGGGGGATAGATGATTCGACATGCGGTGAATTCGATCGCCGGCTGATCAGCCGACGGTGCTCTCCCATGCCGCGCGCCACGTGTCCGGACCGAGGATGCCGTCCAGCGTCAGGCCCTTCTCCCGCTGGAAGGCGCGGCAGACCCGCTCGGAGTCGTCGCCGTAGTGCGAGTCGGCGACGATGTCCCACCCGCGGTCCTTCATCCGGGCCTGCCATTGGCGGACCGTCTCGCAATCGGTGTGGCGGTTGCGCGGGTTGTTCGGCTGCGCGGGGTGGTCGTGCCGCCACGGCGGTGCCGGCTTGCCCGGCTGCTTGGGGCCGGGGGCCGGCACCTTGCCTCGCTGGGCCCACTTGGCGTCGGCCTTGGCCTGCAGGCTGGGGTCGTACTTCTCGACCGGCGCGGATCCGCCCTCCGTCCGGTCCAGGCTGAAGTGCATGGCGTCCTTCACGCTGTGCCAGTCGCCGCCCCAGCCGAAGCCGTGATCCTTGAAGGCGGCGCGGAAGGCCGGCGGCATGTCGGTGACGAGCTTGGCCTTCGAGCTGAAGGGATTGCGCTCCGGGTTGACGTCGACGGCGGCCGCCCACGAGTGCGCCGAGCGCGACCCGCCCGAGATCGTCGTACGGCAGTTGTAGGACTCGATCCTGGTGACTGCGTAGTCCACGTCGTACGCCGCCATGACCGCGCGCAGCAGCGCATTGGCCCCGGAGCGGACGAAGGGGATCGTCTTGCCGAACACCTGCACCTGGATGAACGTGCTGGGCTGGCACGGCTGTCCGTACGCAGCAGTGAGGTCGGCCATCGCTTTGCCTCCACCCACGGGCGTCGGACCGGCGCTCGTCGCCGTTCCCCGCGACCGTGCCCTGACGCTACACCGCACGATAGGCCGCGGGGCCGTACATCGAGCCGATGCCGGCCGGGTCCCACGTCAGGAGCGCCGCAGGCGCATGCGCCGAGCTGCTCGGCGCCCGCGTCGGCGCCGACTGGTCCGCCGGCATCCCCGAGATGGAGCTGACGGTCGCGGGCGTCGTGGCGCATGCCGCAGAGACTTGCTTGTGGTACGCCATCGACCTGTCCGCCGGCGGGGTCGAGCTGCGGTCGGTCGAGCAGCGCGTCAAGGCCGACGGCGAGCCGTGCGACCTCGTCGCCACCCTGGGCGCGCACGCCGCTGTCGTGGCGGCCGTGGTGGACGGCGTCGCCCCCGGCGCGCGCGGGTTCCACCCGGCGGGCCGGCCTCGCGGCGGACGTGCTGCGCCGGCTGTTCCCCTGGGTGCCGGTCGACGACGACCCATGGCGGCTGCTGCTCTGGGCCAACGGGCGCATCGCGCTCGACGGCCGTCCCAGGCTGGCCCGCTGGCGCTCGCACCCGGCGCCGCTCGACGAGTGGGACGGCCGGGCCCCGCAGTGACCGCGCGTCAGGCCGGGTCGGGCACGAGGACGGGCGGTGGAGCGCTCAGCCCCACGTGATGCTCACCAGCTCGTCGTGGACGGCGTAGACCTCGCGCTCCAGGAGCGAGTTGATGGCGAGCGCGCTGCGCACCGGCAGCAGGGTGAGGTTGGCGTCGGGGATGCCGTGCGTGAGCCGGGCCCGGTTGAGGGCGAACAGCTTGTGCCCGTTGCCGCCCTTCCACCGCACCTGGTAGTCGGGCTCGATGAGCAGGCTGCCGTCCTCGTCGGTCTCGAGGCGGTCGGCGAGCGCCTCGTCCAGCGGCATCGGCGCGGTCCGCCGGCCGGTCGCGAGCACCGCATAGCGCACGTCGTGCCACTCGGTGCGCTCGGTGCCGGCGACCTCGAGGACGACGACATCGTCGCGAAGCTCGCCCGACACGACGTCGCGACCGGGGAGCATCCGCAGCGGGAAGCGGCCCAGCTCCAGCTGCGCGTCGTAGTTGGCCTGGTAGAGCGTGCGCATCAGGCCGGGCGTGATGGCGTCGCCGGTGAGCACCTGGCCCGACACCAGCTCGCGGCGCGCGGGCCGCGACAGCTCCTGCAGGAAGCTCTGGTAGGCCGGGCGGTAGAAGTCGTTCGCCGGCGGCGTGTCGTCGATCGACTGGAACCACGGCCGGCGGCCGAACCACCTGATGTCGGTGAACCCGGCGCGCAGCAGGCGGAGGGCGCACTCCGCCCCGGTCTGCCCGCCCCCGACCACGCCGACCGGCTCCGACCGGTGCGCGGTCATCGCGTCGACGTGCTGCCACAGGTCGTCGGGGACGATCGCCCGGTCCGGCGGCACCGAGGCGAACGTCGGCGGCACGTACGGCACGGTCCCGACGCCCAGCACGAGGTGGTCCGACTGCCCGGCGGGGCGCCCGCCCGCGTGCACGGTGAAGCCGGCATCCTCGTCGAAGCTGACCCGGTCGACCGGCGTGCTCCAGTGGATGTTCGGCAACCGCTCGGCCGCCCAGGCCAGGTAGCGCATGTACTCGCCGCGCGGGATGGTGTCGTACTGCGCGTTGATGAGCCCGAAGATGCGTCCGCTGGAGACGGCGTAGCTGAGGAACGACAGCCGGTGCTGCGGGTCGACCAGGGTGACCAGGTCCTTGAGCCACGACGTCTGCATCCGCACGCCGGAGAAGAGCAGCGAGGGGTGCCACTGCGGCCCTGGCTGCCGGTCGAACAAGCCCATCTGGTGCGGCGCGCCGGCCTTCTCGAACAGAGCGGCGAAGCTGAGGTTCGCGGGCCCGGCACCGATGCCGATCGTGTGGTACGTGGCAACGGACGGCGTGGCGCTTCGCCGCGGCGCCGGCGCGGTCGTGACCGACAGCGCATCGCCGTCGCCGGTCACGCCCGAGGGACGTACGGGCGTCAGTGTCATGGCTTGCCCTCTCGGAGGCCCTGAGCAGGCGCAGTTGGTGCCTAGCGAGCACGGGCACGCAGGGATCGGGCGCACCGGACGATGACGGAGGATGCGTCCATGCGGATACCGACTGCAAGTCATGAATGTGCAAAGCAGGACACTCAACAGGACGATCCGAGCATGAACCCGGACATAGCGTCCGGCGTTGTTGCACGAACCTGACTCGAACGGGTGATGCTCGCCCAGCCATCGTGGCTACTTCAGGACTTGCAGGTGCTAGCTGGGTTCCCCGGCGTCGCTGGTCAACGCGGGCTGCGCCGCCACCTGACTTGACAGCTCTCGCAGCGCTGGACAATCCTGCTGTCCGCCTGGATGGGCGCGGTCCGGTCCTCCCTCCCTCGTCGTTGCGTCCCCTCCAGCAGGGAAATGCCGGGAGCCACTGGCGCATGCCCCTGGCACTCTTCTCCGTGCCGTCCCCTGATGTCGGAAGGCGACCGAGTGCAGGACCTGCCAACGGGTGACGCGCTGCTCGTGTCGCGGCGCGCCGAGCGCTACCTCGTGCCCGCGACCTTCATCACGACGGTGGGCAACGCGTTCCAGATCACCGCCGTGGCGATCCTCGTCTTCCGGGCCGAGCGCACCGCCCTGGCGGTCGGCTGGTTGTTCATCGCGGTGGCCGTCCCGCAGGTGGTGCTCTCGCTGGCGTTCGGCCGTCTCGCGGATCGCGTCGACCGGCGCGCGCTGTGCATCATCGCCGACCTCACGAGCGCGCTGATCGCCCTCGGGCTGCCTATCTGGCTGTGGCTCGGTGGCCCCAAGGACATCGGCTCCTACCTGGCGAGCTTCCTGCTGGCCTGCGTATCGGCCCTGTTCCTGCCGGCCAGCAGCGCGCTCGTCAAGGAGCGCATCCGCGACGAGCGGCTCGCGCAGTTCAACGCCCGTTACGAGATGGCCACCAACGCCGGCATGCTGCTCGCCTCGTCGATGGCCGGCTTCCTGGTGCAGCTGTTCGGCCCCACGCCACTGTTCGTCGCGAACACGCTGACGTTCCTGGCCTCCGCGGTCTGCACGGTGAAGCTGGGCCCCCGCCTGTCGCGCCTGCCGCGCACCGCGACCGGCCAGCCGACCGATGCCACGCCGACCGGCACCGGGGCGCGCGGGCGCGAGCCGAGCAGGGGACCGGTGCTGCGGCTCGCCGTGCTCTACGGCTCGGGGCAGGTCATCATCGTGGTGAGCAACGCCCTGCTGACCGTGCTGATCCTGCAGGCGTTCCGGGCCGGCCCGGGCTTCGTCGGCGTGGTCGACGCGCTCGCTGGTGCCGGGTTCATCATCGGGGCCGCCACCTTCACCCGCACCGCCAAGCGCATCAGCCTGCCGCGGATGGCCGTCATCGGCTACCTGCTCGCGTGCGTGACGCTGCTGATCCAGCCGATCAGCCTGGTGGCGCTGATGCTCGTCATCCCGGTATCGGCCTTCGTCTTCGGGCAGGGCCGCATCGCGACCCGTACGTTGCTGATGCGGGCAGTGCCCGAGAGCCGCAGCGGCCGCATCTTCGGTGCCACGCAGGCGTTCGGGCTGGCGTACGCGGTGTCGGCCACGGTCGGGCTCTCCGCGCTCTCCGACCACACGGCGGTGAAGTACGGGTTCTACGGCATGGCCGGACTGATCGGCATCAGCGTCGCCGCCGTCGGCATCCCGCTCGCCGTCTCGCTCGGGCGCCGGCCGATGGTGACGGGGCCGGCGGTCGTGGCCGAGCCGGCGGCGGCGGAGCCGACCGTGCCTGCCGTGCCCACCGTGCCTGCCGTGCCTGCCGGACCGGAGCTGGCTGCCGTCGCGCTGCCGGCGGCGCGCGGGGCAAGCACCGAGGAGCCGGACGTCATCGAGGTGCACGACGTGCCCGACGGCAACGCCCCCACGAGTCGACGCTAGGAGCTTCGCATGACGACGAGGCCGCTCATCTGCGTGGGGTTCGTCCTCGGCGCCCTGACGACGCTGACGTTCCTCCCCGAGCAGTCGGTGATCTTCATCGAGGAGCCCGACGTCGTGCGCAAGCGCGACGTCCACGCGAAGGTGGCCGGTGCCCCGCTCGTGCGCGAGGTCATCGAGCACGAGCACCACCTGCCCGGATCGGCCGACGAGCTCTTCAACCGCTACCCCGATCTCGACCCGATCGCGGTGCTGCCCCTCGTCGAGTACGCCACGCCCTTCGCTGCGCGGCTCGCCGAGCGCTACGGCCTGCCGGGTGCCGGGCTGGGCGCAGTGCAGCTGCTGCGGGACAAGTCGCTGCTGCGCCGGGTCGCCGGCTCGGCGGGCATCGCCAACCCCGCCTCGCGGCGCGCGAACGAGCCGGAGGACGTCCGCGCCTTCATGCGCGAGCACCCGGGACGCGTGGTGGTGAAGCCGACCAACCGGCAGGGCAGCGTCGGCACGCTGATACTCGACGATCCCGCCCAGGTCGACGACGCGTGGCAGTGGTGCCTCGTGCACGACGAGGGCGTTTTCGTCCCCGACCGCGGGCTGCCGCTCGTCATGCTGGTCGAGCAGTACGTCGCCGGTCACGAGTTCAGCGTGGAGATGCTGGTGCGCGACGGCGCGCCGGTCTTCTGGAGCGTCACGGACAAGCTGCTCTTCCCGGGGCCGCAGCCCATCGAGCAGGGTCACGTCGTTCCCGCCGGCATCCCCCGCGAGCTTGCCGAGCTGCTCCGCGACGAGACCGTGCGGCTCCTCGCGGCGATCGGCTTCGGCACGGGCGTCGTGCACTGCGAGTGGATCGTCGCCGACGGCGTGCCGTTCCTGGTCGAGTGCGCGGGGCGGTTCGGCGGCGACGGCATCGTGGAGCTGGTCGGTCACGCCTACGAGATGGATCTCGTCCGCGCGTACTACGCGGTCATGACCGGCGAGCCGCTGCCCGAGCCGCTGCCCAGCAGGGCGGTGCAGGCGGCGGCGGTGCGGTTCCTGACCGCCGACGCCGGCGTGGTGGAGTCCGTCGACGGCCTGGAGGAGGCGCGCGCGATGCCCGGCGTGGTCGTCTGCGACGTCTCGCTGCAGCCCGGTGACCGCACGCCGGTGCTGCGCAGCTCGTGGGACCGCATCGGTCACGTCGAGACGATCGCTCCCACGCCGGAGGAGGCGGCGCGCCTCGCCGAGGAGGCGCTGTCCAAGGTGTGGGTCAAGGTGCGCCCCGACATCGACTGAGCGACGCGGTCCACGCCGGCGACTCGCCGACGGCGTCGCCGACGAGGTCGTTCGCCGTGCGGTGCCGGCGGGACGGCCAGATGCCGTGGTTGCCGGGGGAGAGGATGCCACGCGGGTCGAGCGCGTCCTTGATGGCCGCGTAGGTGCGGGAGAGCGCGCGATCGCCGAAGTCGAGCGTGGCGGCGATCCGCTCGGCGAGCATGGGATGGCCGCGGTACTCGGTCCAGCCCCATGCCGCCGCCCGCTCGACCATCTCGCCGACGGCCAGGCGCGCCGCGGTCCGCTCGGCCTCGTCGTCGACGTCGAAGAGCACCATGCAGGCGCCGACGAGGCTGCGGCTGCTGGCGATCCAGGCGAAGCCGGCGACGAGGCCGTGGGCGGCGAGGACGTCGCGGACCATGCGCTCGTGGCGGGCGGCGGCTGCTCCGTCGAAGGGGATGACGGGCGAGAAGTCGAGGTGGCCGAACCGGTCGCCCAGGTGCCGCGTCAGCGCGTCCATCAGGAGCATGTTCGGCACGCCGGCGGGGACGAGGTCGAGCGGATGCAGGTCCTCGGGCCGCACGTCGCCCCCGTAGTCGCGCAGCTCGATCGTCAGGCCGGGAACGCCGGCCAGGCGCTGTCGCACGACCTCCTCCCGCGCCCGCACCACGGCCGCCGGCCCGTAGAAGGCGATGCGCGCGTGCCAGCGCTCCTGCGGGAGGGCGGCCGAGAGACGGCGCTCCTTCGGCAGCGCGCGGGTGTCGCTGAACGGCGCCGCCCTGCCACCGGCCGGCTCGGGCGAGCTGACGATGAGCGGCAGCCCCTGGATCGTGCCGTCCAGCACGAGCGGGCGCAGTGCGTCGACGAGGCGGACGATGCCGTCCTCGCCGTCGCACGTGACGGACCCGGTGGTGAACGCCTCCGGCCGCGGCACGAGCCAGACGCCCATCTTGGTGACGATGCCGAAGTTGGACTGCATGAACAGGCTGTCCAGCGACGGCCCGAACGCGCGCTTGTGCCGCTGCCACATCGCTCCGTCGCCGACGGCGCCGAGCCCGGTCCTGACCACCTCGCCGGAGGCGAGGACGACCTCCATGCCGCACACGGCGCTCGCGTGGTCGCCGGTGACCGCATAGCCGTAGCCGTGCTCGAGGCTGTTGCCGACGATGCTTCCCCAGCCGAGGTCTGGCACCGACATCCAGAGCGCGCTGCCCCTCGCCCGCAGCTCGGCGTGGAGGCCGGCGAAGGTGACGCCGGGCTCGACGAGCGCGCACGCCGCGCCCTCGTCGATGTCGAGGATGCGGTTCATCCGGCGCAGGCTCAGCACGACGGAGCCGCTCACGACGGGCGCCGACCCGCCGTACCCGTAGTTGCGCCCCGTCGACGACGTCCACAGCGGCACGCCGAGATCGCTCGCGATGCGCACGACGTGCTGCACCTCGGCGACGGTCGACGGCTGCACCACGAACGACGGGCGGTGCGCGGCCTCGCCGGCGCCCGCGTACGGGTCGCGGAACTCGGCGATCTCGTCCTCGTCGAGCAAGACCGCATCGCGCCCCAGCACGCGGATCAACCGCTCCCTGGCCGCGGCCAGCAAGTCATCCGGTACCCCGATCGCCCCCATGCCCCGAATCTAGCGGCCCGAAAGGCGGGCCCGTGCGAGACTCGGGCCGTGCGACCGACGCTGTACGAGCGCGCCGGCGGTGCGCCGGCCTTCCTGGCCCTGGCCGCCGCTCACCATGCGCGCTGCCTCGCCGACCCTGAGCTCAACCATCCGTTCTCACACCCGGACCAGCACCCCCAGCACGTCGAGCGGCTGGCCGCGTACTGGGCCGAGGTGATGGGCGGCCCGCCAGCGTACTCGGGCGAGTGCGGCGACCATTCGACGATGCTCCGCATGCACGCCGGCAACGGCGACATGGGCGCTCTCGGCCGGCGGTTCGTCGAGTGCTTCGACCGCGCGGCCGACGATGCAGCGCTCCCCGACGACCCCGAGCTCCGCGCCGCGCTGCACGCGTACATGCAGTGGGCGGTGGACGAGGTGCTCTCCTACCCCGGCGATCCGTCGACGGTGGCGGCCGGCCTGCCGATGCCGCGCTGGTCGTGGGACGGCCTGCTCAGCGCTGACCCAGATCGCTGAGCCACCGCTCCAGCAGCGGTTCGGCGCGCGTCACCTCGTCGGAAGTCCAGTGGTCCGCGTCCTGCTCGAGCAGGTAGTTGAGGTCCCAGTACGGGTGGTACGCGCGGCCCGTCAAGGCGACGTACGCGTGGAGGAAGGCCTCCGCGGCGGCCGGGCCGGACAGCCGCGCGAGGTTCGACCGGCAGGTGGCGACGTCGCACTCCCACGGCCCGCGGCACGCATTGGGCCAATCAACGACGCCGGTCGAGCGGCCGCGCGACCACAGCACGTTGCCCGGGTGGTAGTCGCGGTGGATGAACCGGTCGCGGTACGCCGGGATCGCGGTGCACCGCGCGTCCAGCGCCCGCTCCCAGAGCGCAGGCCGCGTGGCCGCGGGTGGCGCTGCGGCGAGCGCGTCCATGGACCAGCGGAAGAACGCGTGGGGGAGGCCGGTGGCGTCGACCTCGTGAATGGTCGCCGCGACCTCGGCGAGCCGGGCCAGGTCGGGGGCGGCGACCGCGCGGCCGGCCAGCCGGCTCATCAGCAGCGCGGGCACGCCGTCCCCGACATGCGTGCCGTCGACGTCGGCCGAGACGACCCGCGGGGCCGGAAGGCCGTGCGCGGCCGCGAGCGCGAGCGCGTCGAGCTCGCGCCTGGCGATGACCGGCTCGTCCTCCAGCACGAACCGCCAGGTCCAGCGCCGCAGCACGACGCGGCCGCCGTCCGAGAGCTGCAGCGCGTGCACGGCGCTGCTCGACGCCCCCGGCAGCCGCCGCCAGCTCAGCACCCGCGCGCCGGTGGTGCGCCGCACCCACTCGCGGGCCGCCGGCGGCACCGTCGTGCGGCGCAGCACGGCCGGCAGCACGGCCGGCTCGCGGTAGTTGGGGTGCCGGTCAGCCACCCATGAAGTCTGCCGGATCAGGCGCCGGTCAGGACGTGACCAGTTCCCGGTAACGGATCTCGACCGGGCACTGCGCCAGTGCGAGCAGCACGGCCGGTGCCGCGCCGCCCTGACCGCTCACCGCCGCCGTGGCCTCGTCCACGGCGGTGGAGAGGGCGTCGACCAGCGCCCCGACGAGATTCGCAAGGCCGACATGTGGGTCACTCATGCACATAATGTATGGTGCGCGTGAAGGGAGTGCCATGCGAACGCGGACGCGGGAGCTCGTCGTCAGCGGTTACGGCGCAGGTACGCTCGCGGGACTGGTGTGGGGCTTGTCGTTCCCGGTTCCCCTGCTGCTGCACGGCTGGAACGCGGTCACGGTGACGGCGGGTCGCTACCTGGCCTACGGCCTGGTGTCGCTGGCGCTCGTCCTGCTCGGGAGGCGCGAGCTGCGGCGCATCGCGGTGCGCCACTGGCGCCCGGCACTGGCGTTCGCGGTGGCCGGCAACGTCGCCTACTACCTGCTGCTGGTGCTCGGCATCCAGCTGGCGGGCGCGCCGGTCACTGACGTCATCATCGGGACCATCCCGGTCACGATGGCGGTCGCCGGCAACCTCCTGGTTCCCGCGTACCGGTGGCGGACGCTCGCCCTCCCCATCGCGCTGGTCATCGTCGGCATGGTCGTCATCAACGCGGGCGAGCTGTCGGGCGATGCGACCGCGGTGCCGTCCTCGCTGACGATGCGCGTGCTCGGCATCGCCGCCGCCTTCGGCGCGGTCGTGCTGTGGACGTGGTTCGGCGTGGCCAACGCGACGTTCCTCAACCGGCACCCCGATGTCTCCAACCGCGACTGGGCGACGGTGACCGGCCTCGCCACCGGAGTGGTGACGCTGCTGGCGCTCCCGCTGGCGGCCGCCACCCATCAGCTGGGCACCGTTCCCGGCAGCGGTCACCGCAGCAGCGTCGCGATCCTGGTGCTGGGCTGCGCGGTGCTCGGCGTGCTCGTCTCGTGGGTGGCGGCGATCCTGTGGAACGTCGCGTCCGCCCGCATGTCGTCGACGGCCGCCGGCATGATGATCAACGTCGAGACGCTGAGCGGGTTCGCGTACGTCTATCTCGTCGTTCTCGCATGGCCGTCGATCACCCAGCTCATCGGGCTGCTGCTGATCCTCGCCGACGTCGCGATCGTCGTCCGGCTCGGTGCCGGCGACCTGCCGGTGCGCGAGGAGCCGTACGTGCCGGAGCACGAGGCGCCGCCCGGCGTGGCCCTCGCCGCGCAGGGGATCGCCGCCCACGACGACCCCGGCTGACCGCCGGCGGACCGGACCACCACCCCACGCGCACGGCACCAGGGGCCCACGGCAGACTGCGATGCACCGGAGGGGCAGCCCGGCCAAGGGGCGGCCAAGAGGCAGCCGAGGAGGGGCGATGCAGGTGCGCGACATGCCCCACGTGTGGCTCCGGAAGGAGGCGCGGCCGACCGAGCGGCGCGCCCCGATCACGCCCGAGGCCGCCGGCGAGCTGGTGCGGGCCGGGTTCCTGGTGACCGTGGAGGAGGCGCCGCAGCGGGTCTTCCCGGTCGCGGCGTACGCGACGGAGGGCTGCGCCGTCGCGCCGGGCGGCAGCTGGGTCGACGCTCCCGGCGACGCCTACGTCCTCGGCCTGAAGGAGCTGCCGCCGGAGCCGGGCGCCCTGCGCCATCGCCACGTCCTGTTCGGGCACGCCTACAAGGGCCAGCACGGCGCCCGCGAGCTGCTGGAGCGGTTCGCGGCCGGCGGCGGGACGCTGCTCGACCTCGAGTACCTCGTGGACGAGCGGGGCCGCCGGCTCACCTCCTTCGGGTACTGGGCGGGGTACGTCGGTGCCGCGCTCGCGGTGCTGCACCGGGCGGGCGCGCTCGCCGCCCCGCTGCGGCCGACGACGGCGGCCGAGCTGGAGCACGCTCTGCGCGCGGCGGCGCAGGCGGACCCGTCGGGCGACCGGGCGCTCGTCGTCGGCGCCCTCGGTCGGGCGGGCCGTGGCGCGCTCGCCGCGCTGGCCGTCGCAGGAACGCCCACGACGGCGTGGGACATCGCCGAGACGGCCCAGCTCGACTCCGACCACCTGACGGCCGGGCTGCTCGGCCACGACGTGCTCGTCAACGCGGCCTTCAGCGACGAGCCGGGCCGGCCGTTCGTCACCAGGGCCGACCTCGATCGGCCCGACCGACGGCTGGCCGTCATCGCCGACGTCAGCTGCGACGTCAACTCCGCCTGCAACCTGCTGCCGATCTACGACGAGCCGACGAGCTGGGAGCACCCCGTCCTGCGCGTCGCCGGCGAGCCGCGCCCGGTCGACCTCATCGCGATCGACAACCTGCCCTCGCTCGTGCCGGCAGAGGCCAGCGCGGCCTTCTCCGCCGACCTGCTCCCGCTGCTGCTCGATCTCGACGGTCCCGGCGAGGCGTGGCGGCGCTGCCGCGAGCGGTTCCTGGAAGCGCGCGCCGGCCTGCTCGGTGCCGCGCCCGAGGAGGCCGACCGTGCCTGACCCCGTCCCCGCCACCGGCACCGTCCACTGGGTCGGCACCGGGCTATCCACCGGCAGCGGGCTCGGGCTGCTGGCCGGCGACGCGCAGCGGGTCGTCCTGTGGGGGCGCCGTGCCGAGCGGGCCGAGCAGCATCTCGCCCAGCTCGGGCTGACCGGCCGCTGCGAGGTGCGCGGCCTGGATGCCGACGACCTGGCGGGCGAGCTGCGGCCCGGCGACGTCGTCGTCTCGATGCTCCCCGCGACCGAGCATGCGCGCCTCGTCCGCACCTGCATCGCCGCCGGCGCGCACTTCGCCTGCTCCAGCTACGTCTCCCCCGAGATCGAGCAGGAGGCAGCGGCGGCCGCCGAAGCGGGCCTCGTCGTGCTGACCGAGGCAGGCCTCGACCCCGGCCTCGACCACCTGCTCGCGCACGTGCTGGTGTCGCGCGGCACCGCAGCGATGCCAGGGACGGCCACCGCAGCCCTCACCTCGTACTGCGGCGGGGTGCCTGCCGTCGCGAACGAGTTCCGCTACCGCTTCAGCTGGGCGCCGCTCGGCGTGCTCACCGCGCTGCTCAATCCCGCGCGCTTCATCGAGGACGGCAAGGAGCGCGTCGTCGAGCGGCCGTGGGAGGTCACGGCCCACCGGCGGATCGGCGGCGAGGACTTCGAGGCGTACCCCAACCGCGACAGCGTCCCGTTCATCGGGCAGTACGGCCTTCCCGACCGCTGGGACATCCTCGAGTTCGCGCGAGGCACGCTCCGGCTCGACGGGTGGTACGACGCGTGGCGCCCGGTCTTCGCCGAGCTGGTGACCGCCGACCGCGAGCGGCTGACCGAGCTGGCCGCCGACCTCGCCGCCAGGTACCCGATGACCGGAGACGACCACGACCGGGTGGTGCTGGAGGTGAGCCTGACGCTGCGCAGCGCCGGCGCAGGGACGTGGTCCGGCCGCTACCTGCTGGACATGACCGGTGACGACGAGGAGAGCGCCATGGCGCGCTGCGTCTCGCTGCCGCTCGCCGTCGCCGTGCTCGACGTCCTCTCCGGGCGCACGCCACCGGGGCTGCACCGGGCCACCGCCGACCCCCAGGTCGCCGAGCGCTGGCTGGCCGCTCTTGCGCAGCACGGCATCCGCTGCGAGCTCGACGAGACGACCGGCAGCGAGGAGCCGACCGCGCTGGGCTGATGCGGCCCTCCCGGCCGGGCTGATCGCCAGGGCATGCCAACCGCCCCGCCCGCCCATTGCCGGCGGGAACGATGTCGGACGACCTCAACGCCGACATCGATCCGTTCCGCTCGCCGTCGCCCCTGGACGCGCCGGTCCTCGAGCGGACGGTGCCGGACGCCTGCCTGGACAGTCGGCTTCGCCGCGCAGGCGGTCACTGCGCGACCGGTCGATCCGGCCGGTCGACGAGGTCGGCGTACTCGCCGTGCTGGGCGATGTAGGCGGCGATGAACGGGCACAGCGGCACCACCCGCTTCGCCTCCGCCCGCGCGGTGTCGAGGGCGTAGCGAGCGAGCGCGCCGCCGATGCCGCGGCCCTCGTACGCCTCGTCGACCTCGGTGTGGGTGAGGACGATCCGCTCGCCCGAGCGCCGGTAGTGCGCGGCGCCGGCCTCGCGGCCGCCGATGCGCGCGACGAAGCGGCCACCGCTGCGGTCCTCGGTCAGCTGCGGCTCGTCCGCCGCCGTCATTGCTGGTAGCCCTCGACCGTGCGCTCGTCCCGCACCGCCGCGCCGTCCGCGCTCTCGCCGAGCTCGCGCCGAGCCCGTCGCCGGCGCAGCAGGTCCCAGCACTGGTCCAGCGTCGTCTCCACCTGGGCGAGCTCGCTCTCGTCGACGGCCTCGCCGCCACCGCGCAGGTGGTGCTCCCGCTCGACCAGCGAGGCGATCGACGCCAGGATGCTCTCGTCGCTCATCGGGTCGCTCCTCTCCCGGCGCTCTCGGCTGCCGGTGGACGAGCCGACCATCGCACCATCCGCATCGCCCGTCGAGAGCCTCAGCCCAACAGCCCGTCGCCGGCCGGGGGACGGGGCTCGGTGAGCACTTCGAGGCCCGCAGGCACGCCGTCCAGAGCGGTGATCTGGCCGCCCTTCACGGTCAGCGAGACGCGCGAGCCGGCGATCGGCACGTGGCGGATCGTGAGGTCCGCGAAGCGGTCCGGCAGCGCCGGGGCGAGCCAGGCACGGCCCTGCGGCACCAAGGGGTCGAAGCGCAGCAGCGTGCGCAGCAGTTGCACCGGCGTCGCGGAGGCCCAGGCCTGTGGCGAGCACGAGGTGGGGCAGGGGACCGGCCGGCCGTACGCCGAGCGGTCGAAGCCGCAGAACAGCTCCGGCAGCCGGCCGCCGAACGCGTCGGCAGCATCGAGGATCGCGACCGCGACCCGCTGGGCCTCCTCGACGAAGCCGTAGCGCATGAGGCCAGCCGCGATCAGGGCGTTGTCGTGCGGCCACACCGAGCCGTTGTGGTAGCTCAGCGGGTTGTACGCGCCCATGGTGGTGGCCAGGGTGCGGATCCCCCAGCCGGAGAACAGCTCCGGCGAGAGCAGCCGCTCGACGACCGCCGGCGCCCTGTCCTCGTCGACGATGCCGGTCCACAGGCAATGGCCCATGTTGGAGGCCAGCGCGTCGACCGGCCGCTTCCTGCCGTCGAGCGCGAGCGCGTACCAGCCCTTGTCGGGCAGCCAGAACGTCTCGTTGAAGGCGCGCTTGAGCTCGGCGGCCCGGTCGGCCCACGACCGTCGCGCCGGCTCGTCGCCGGCCTCGCGGGCGAAGTCGGCGCGGGCGAGGTAGGCGGCGTAGGCGTAGCCCTGCACCTCGCAGAGCGCGATCGGGCCCCTGGCCACCGTGGCGTCGGCGAAGGTGACGCCGTCCAACGAGTCCTTCCAGCCCTGGTTGACAAGGCCATGGCCGGTCGCGCGCTGGTGCTCGACGAACAGGTCGCCGTCGCGGTCGCCGCGGTCGACGATCCACTCCAGGGCCCGCTCGGCGTGCGGCATCAGCTGGTCGACGTGCTCCTCGGCCATGCCCCACCGGCGCAGCTCGCCGAGGAGGATCACGAAGAGCGGGGTGGCGTCGACCGTGCCGTAGTAGACCGACCGCCCGCCGAGCGCGAGCGAGGGGTCGGCGCCGAAGCGCACCTCGTGCAGGATGCGGCCCGGCTGCTCCTCCGACGCCGGGTCGTCCTCCTTGCCCTGCAGCCGGGCCAGCGCCTGCAGGGTCCCGAGGGCGAGGCCCTGGTCGATCGACAGGGCCATGTACGAGGTGAGCAGCGAGTCGCGGCCGAACAGCGTCATGAACCACGGCGCGCCGGCGGCGACGACCGCCACGTCGGGGCGCTCCCCGTCGTGGATGCGCAGGGCGCCCAGGTCGACCCGGGTGCGCGCCAGCGTGCGCGCCAGCGCCGCGTCCTCCGTCTGCACCACCGGCACCGACTCGCGCCAGGCGCGCGCCCGTCGCGCGGGGGCGGTCTCCGACACCGGCTGGTCGGTGGGGAAGCACGGCGGCAGGGCCCGGTCGCCGAGGACGGGCACGACCTGCACGCAGCAGGTCCAGCGGCCCCGCGACGGCACGACGGCGTCGAAGTGCAGCCCGTCGCGGGTGACCGTCGCGCCCTCCGAGCTGACGACCACGCCGCACCGCTCGCCCGCCGCACGGTAGTCGCGCACCAGCTCGATGCCGTCGTGGAGCAGTGACGCCCGCGGAGGCGGCCGGTCGGGCACCCGGCTCTCCTTGACCTCGAACAGGTCGGCGAAGTCGGCGTCGCAGCGCACGGACACGCGGACCGCGGCCGGCTCCCCGCCGAGGTTGTCGAGCGCGATGTCCTCGCGCATGCCGCGCCCGACGTAGCGGTCGCGACGCAGCAGCAGCGTGCTGCCCGTCCGGCCGGGACGCGGTGCCGCGCGGCCGAGGAACGTCGCCCGCCACGGCTCGTCGCTCAGGACGGCGAGCGACTCGATCGCCTCGCCGTCGATCGAGACCCGCCACGCGCTGACGATCCGGGTGTCCCGGTAGAACACCCCCTGGGGAGACCCGCTGCGCACGTCACCGCTCTGCTCGCAGACGCAGAAGGAGGACCCCCCGACGAGCGTGACGCTCGCGCTGCCGACGGCGGCAGGCTCTCCCGCGAAGGACCAACCACTCATTCAGACCGCGAGCTCCAGCTCGAGCCAGCGAGCCAGGTCGTCCATCTCGCGCCGGATCGCCGCCCTCGCCGTGGCCGTGAGCTCGACGTCCTCGTGCAGCGCGTGCACCCGCAGGACCCCGGCCTCGCGGTCGGCGGTGGCGTCGAGCTTGCCGACCAGCCGGTCGGCGTGCAGGACCGGCATGGCGAAGTACCCCCAGCGCCGCTTGCTCGCCGGCTTGTAGATCTCCAGCTGGTAGTCGAACTCGAACAGCTCGACCATGCGCTTGCGGTCGTGGATCAGCCGGTCGAAGGGCGAGAGCAGCGCGGCCCGGCCGTCGAAGGGCTGGCCGAGGTACGACGGGTCGACGCGCCACTGGCCCCGTACGCCCTCGACGACCGCCGGCTCGCCCGCGTCGCCGACATCCATGGGCTCGACGGGGCACTCGGGGCCGCGCGCCCTCGCGATGCCCAGCGCGCGCAGCCGCCGCTCGTTGCGGGCCCGTGCGGCCTCGGGAGCCGGCAGCACCGGAACGTCGGGATAGACCAGCGAGGCCAGGTCCCACAACCGGTCCTTGCCGTCGCGGCCGGCCACGGCGACCTCGCCCCGCAGCACCATGAGCTCGAGCAGCTGCGTCACGTTGCGGTTGTTCGTCCACCCGGACGATCGCCACGGCACCGCGCACGTGTCGGGAAGCTCTCGCGTGGGCAGCGGACCCGAGGCGGCGAGCCGGTCGAGGATGTCCTGGCGGCAGGCGTCGTTCGCCTCCACCCAGCGGCGCGTCGACTCCCGCCAGCCCGGCCGGCCGCCATCGGACCACGCCTCCATGTCCGCGCGGTACAGGGCGATGTCCTCGGCGGGACGGATCATCGCGCGCAGCTCCATCAGGCGCCGGTCCTCCAGCGCGGCCACGAGCGCGCGGCGGTCGTGCGCCGACCCCAGCCGGCTCCAGGCCACGAGGTCCGCGCTCGGCGCGACGGCAGCCGTCGGATCGATCTGCAGCAGCGTGAGATGGCGAACGAGACCGAGCAGATCGTCCGCCCGTCGCTCCTCCAGGAGCTGCGCCTTGACCGCGATCCGGCGCGCATCCGTCCGGGAGAGCTGATGCACCGCCACCAGCCGGAGACTAAGGGACGGCACCGCCCGTGGTCCACGTGTCGCGATGGGCACGGCTGGGGGGCCACGACCGGTACCGGGAGTAGCTTGACCGTGAGCCGGAGGAGAAGCGATGAACCAGGTACGCGCGCACCCGCGTCTCGAGCATCCCGTGGTGACGGGGCTCCGGCAGAAGCGGGCCGCGGACGTGCAACTGCGGATCGCCGACGCCATCACCAGGTTCGCGGGATCCATGACGTTCGTGTACGTCCACGTCGTCATCTTCGCCGCGTGGATGCTCCTCGCCGAGGGGAGCCCGTGGCCGACGCTGACGCTCGTCGTCTCGCTGGAGGCGATCTTCCTGTCGACCTTCGTGCTGATCGGGCAGAACCGCGCAGCCACCTTCCAGCAGGCCAAGGCCGATCACGACTTCAACGAGGAGGAGGCAGAGCTCAAGACCAACACCCAGTTGACGCGCGAGATCCACCGGCTCACGACGGAGCTGCACCGCCGCGTGATCGAGCAGGCATGACGCCCGTCCGGCCCGCGGAGGCTTTTCTGCGAAGGTTGACTTGTCCGCATCGACCCGGAATGCTTCGTCTGTGGCTGCCATAGGGACTGGGGTGCCCTTGGACGCCGCCGCGGTCAGCGGAGCCGGCTGCGCGGAGGTGTGAGTCGTGGGCAGCGCGCCCGTGCGGATGCTGACTGCCTATGCCGGCCTGTTCGACCGGCCCGGGACCAAGGGCTTCGTGGCCGCCGGCTTCGTCTCCCGGTTGACCGGCTCGATGGCGGTGGTGGGGCTGGTCCTCGCGCTCACCCAGCAGGGCCGGGGATACGCGATCGCCGGCACCGTGGTCGCGGCGCTCACCCTGGCCACCGGCGTCATGCTGCCGGTGCTCGGCCGGCTGATCGACCGGCACGGCCAGCACCGCATGCTCGTCCCCATGGCGGCGGCCTTCGGCGCGTCGATGCTGCTGCTGATGAGCGCGATCGCGGCAGGGGCGCCCGTGTGGCTCCTCGTGGTGCTCGCCGTCGCTGCCGGTGCGCCGATGCCGGTGGCCGGTCCGCTCGTCCGGGCCCGGTGGACCAGGATCTACGGGGGGACCGACAAGCTCCGCGTCGCCTACGGCTTCGAGAGCGCGACGATCGAGGTCGTCGACATCGCCGGGCCGATCCTGGTCACCGCACTGGCCACCGGGATCGGCCCGATGGCTGGCCTTGCCGCCGTGGTGGTGTGCGCGGTGGGCGGCACGCTGGCCCTCGCGGCGCAGCGCAGCACGGAGCCGGAGCCAGCCGGCGGCAAGGGCGCGGACCGCAGCGGGACGAGCTCGCTGCGCATCCCCGCGCTGCGCTCCCTGTACGTGGTGCGGTTGTGCACCGGAGGCGTGTTCGGCGCGATCCCGGTGGCCACGATCGCCTTCGCCACGGCGCATCATGGCCGCGCGGTGAGCGGCTTGCTGCTGGGAGCCTGGGGCGGGACGAGCATGCTTGCAGGGCTCAGCTACGGTGCGCTGGCCGAGCGCACCCCGCTGCCCCGCAGATTGACCGTCTCGGTCGCGTTGTTCGCCGCGGGTGGCATCCCGCTGCTCGCCGCCCGTGGCCTGCCGGGCCTCGCCGCCACGCTCGCGCTGGCCGGCCTCGCGATGGCGCCGGCGACGGTCAGCGCGATGGAGGTGATGCAGCGCGTCGTCCCGCCGTCGATGCTGACCCAGACGATGTCGTGGGACACGACGGCGCTCGCGCTGGGGATGACCGCCGGCAGCTTCATGGCCGGGGCGGTCGCCGGATCGCTCGGGGCCGGTCGCGCCTTCCTCGTCCCTGCGTGCTGCGGGCTCCTCGCGCTGGTCGCGGTCATGGGTGGCGGACGGCGCATCCACGACGCTTGCCTCGCTGCCGGCCACGCTGCTTCCCTGGCGCCGGCCGGCCATCCGGAGGGCGTGCGGTGACCGGCGAGCGCGCACAGGGCCACCTGGTGCCGTTGCCCGGCACGGGGTGGACGGTCTGGCGGGACGCGCTGCTGCGATCCGCCGGGTTCCCGGCCTCGGGGCTCGACCGGTTCTCGGCACCGGCGTGCGCGGAGGTGGCCGACGCGCACCTCGACGGGAGAGCCGGCAGGGCCGAGCTCGAGGCCGCCTACGCGACCGCGCTCGCGGAGGCCGGCCGCGTGGCGGCGCACATCGCTGCCGACCCGCTGTTCCGCGAGGCGCTCATCTGGCAGAACCCGTCGGCCGCCGCCCACCTCGAGAGCAGCGCACGATCCACCGGGAACGGCTGGCGGCGCAGGCAGCGCAGCAAGGCCAACGACAACACGGTCTCCCGGTACTGGCAGCGCTACTGCGGCAAGAACGACACGATCGGGTTCTTCGGCCCGGTCACCTGGGTCACGCTCGACCCACGGGCGCCCGCCGTGCGCGTCCGCTGCGGCGAGCGGCTCATCAGGGCCCGCGCCACGTACTACGAGCACTGGGCGCTGGAGGCCTGCGCCGGTCAGGTCGCGGCCGACCCGGTGGTCCGGCCATGGCTCCCGGTCGGGCTCCAGCCGCATGTCGCCGTGGAGGGCCGCCGGGTGCTGCGCCCCGGCGACGATCCGCTGACGCTGACGGCCGCGGAGGCCGATCTGCTCGCTCGTTGCGACGGCCGCCGCGCAGCCGCGGCCGTGGCCGGCGGGCCGGACCGGGCCGGTGAGCTCGCCCTGCTCGAGGGCCTGGCCGCGCGGGGCGTGATCTGGTGGGGCGCCAACCTGCCGCAGGATCCCAGCGCGGAGGCGGTGCTGCGGGCGACGCTCGCCGGCATCGCCGACCCGGCGGCGAGGGAGCTGGCGCTGTCCGGGCTGGCTCGCCTGGACGCCGGCCGGGACGCGGTCAGCGCCGCCGCTGGCGACCCGGACGAGCTGGCCGCCGCCATGGCGTACCTGGATGCGGAGTTCACCAGCGTGACCGGCGCGGCGGCGGAGCGCCGGCACGGGGAGACGTACGCGGGCCGGCGGACGTGCTACGAGGAGACGGTCCGCGACGTCGAGGTGACCTTCGGCGGCCCGGTGCTGGAGGCGCTGGCCGGGCCGCTGGGCGCGGTGCTGCTGCCCGCCGCCAGATGGCTCTCGGCGGCGCTGGCGGGCGCCTATGCGGAGGCGTTCCGCCGGCTCTACGCCGAGCTCGGCGGATCCGGCGCCGCGGGCGTCCCGCTCGACCGGTTCTGGACGGCAGCCCTGCCGCTGCTGGACGGAGCGGGGCCGGTCGTCGGCCGGGTGGGCGCCGAGCTCGCCAGGCGCTGGGTCGACCTGCTGGGCCTGGACCGCCTGGCGCCGGGGACCCGCCGGGTGACGGTGGCCAGCGCCGAGCTGGCCGGGCGCGTTGCCGAGCTGTTCGCTGCACCGGGGCCGGCCTGGGCGGGGGCCCGGATCCACAGCCCGGACCTGCAGATCTGCGCCGGCAGCGCGGAGGCGCTCGCCCGTGGCGAGTTCACGATCGTCCTCGGCGAGCTGCACGCGGTGTGGCCGACGCTGGACTGCGCGGTGTGGGTCGACCAGCACCCCGACCCGGGCCGGCTGCGCGCCGCGGCGGCCGCCGACATCGGGCCGCAGGTCGTGCCGTTCTACCCGAGCTGGTGCCCGCAGTTCACCCCGCGCCTGGCCACCGTCCTGCAAGCGGACCACCAGCTCGCCCTCACGCCAGAACCGGGCGCCGACCCGGCCAGGCTGCTCCCCGCGATGATGACGATCGCCGAGCAGGACGGCGAGCTGGTCGCCCTGGCGAGGGACGGCCGGCGCTGGCCGCTGCTCGAGCTGCTCGCCGTCCCGATCGCCTGGGCGGGCACCGACCTGTTCAGGCACACCGGTGCCGGACGGCACGGCGCCAGGGTCACCATCGACCGGCTGGTGGTCGCCAGGGAGACCTGGCGCACCACCGTGGCCGAGGCGTGGCCGACCAGGTCGGGCGGGCTGCCCGAGTACCTCGCCGCCCGGCGCCTGCGGCGCGCGCTCGACCTGCCGGAGAAGCTGTTCGCCCGGATCGGCACGGAGGCCAAGCCGGTCTACCTCGACCTCACCAGCCCCCGGTACGTCTCCGCGTTCGCCACGATGCTGCGCGCCGCCCGCGAGAGGGCCGGCGACGAGACCGAGGTGGTGATGACCGAGCTGCTGCCCGGTCCGGACCAGGCCTGGCTGCCGGGTCCCGACGGCCAGCGCTACTTCAGCGAGCTTCGAGTGCAGGCACGGGATCCAGTGCCGGCCTGAGGCAATCGAATCGGGGGGATCGGTGAGCGAGGCTACCAAGGCGCATCAGGCGTACCGCGACGCCGGCTGGTGGCGGGACGCGACCTTCGTCGACGACCTGCGCCGGCACGCCACCGAGCGGCCGGGCAAGACGGCGGTCATCGGCCATGACCCGGCGACCGGGCGGACCACGGCGGTGAGCTACGCGGAGCTGTCCCGGGCGACCGAGCGGATGGCGCACGGGCTGCTCGACCTCGGCGTGCGGCGAGGCGAGTGCATCGCCGTGCTGCTGCCGGACGACTGGGAGATGCTCCCGCTGACGCTGGCCTGCATCAGGGCCGGCGTGCGGATCGCTCCGATCCCGCCGGCGTACGGCCGTGCCCAGCTGGCCAACGCCCTCCGCTCGACCGGAGCCCGGTTGCTCGTGACGGCTCCCGAGGTGGACGGCACCCCGCACGCCGAGCTGGCCCTCGCGCTGTCGAGGGATATCGGGCTGCCGGAGCAGGTCGTCGTGCTCGGCGACGACCGGCCGCCCGGCACGCTGTCGTTCGCGGAGCGCTTCATGGCCGACCGCGACGGCGGCGACGACGACGACCGGCCGGGCGCCGAGCTGACCGGTCCAGGCCTCGGCCCGGACGAGCCGTTCCTGCTGCTGTTCACCTCCGGCACGACCGGCACGACGAAGATGCCGGTGCACAGCCAGAGCACCCTGCACGCGGAGATCCGCGGGTACGCCGAGGCGCTGGGCTTCGACGGCACGCTGGTCAACATGACGGCGCACAGCAACATGTACCGCGCCGGGCTGGTCACCCGGCTGCTCTGCGCGCTGGTGCTCGGCGGCACCTCGGTGTGCATGGACAGCTGGGACCCGGCGGCATGCGTGCGGTTGATCGCCCGGCACGGCGTCACCACGTTCTACGGCTCGCCGGCCTTCGTGCGCGAGCTGCTGGCCGCCGCGCGCGACCATCCGCTCGAGGGCAGCAGCCTCGCGAGCGTCGTCTCCGGCTCGGCGCCGGTCCCGCCGCAGCTCATCGACGAGGTGCGGCAGACGCTCGGCGTGCGCATGTTCGCGCTGTGGGGGATGAGCGAGAACGGCGCGGTGACCTGCACCCGCTGGGACGACCCGGAGGACTGGCCGGCGCACAGCGACGGCCGCCCCACCGGTGGCATGGAGGTCCGGATCGACCCGCTGCCGGGCCTGGACGACGGGACGGGCGCGCTGTGGGTCAGGGGGCCGACGCAGTGCCTCGGCTACCACGGTCAGGACGACGTCTACGCCGCCGAGCTCGACGACGACGGCTGGTTCAGCACCGGCGACCTGGCGCGCGACGACGGGCGCGGCGGCATCCGGCTCACCGGCCGGGCCAAGGACATCATCATCCACCGCTGCTCCAACGTGCCGGTGGCCGAGGTCGAGGCGGTGCTCGACGAGCATCCGAGGGTCGGAGCCGTCGCGCTCATCGGCATCCCCGATCCGGCCGTCGACGAGCGGGTCTGCGCGGTCGTGACCGCGGCGGGGGAGCGGCCGCCGACGATCGAGGAGCTGCGCGAGCACCTGCGCGACGCCGGCATCAGCGACTGGTGCTGGCCGGAGCAGCTCGAGGTGGTCGACGCCATGCCGCGCACGCCCATGGGCAAGGTCCGGAAGGTCGAGCTCAGGGCGCGGTACGCGGCGGAGGCAACGGGCAGCGGGAGCGGAGCCGGTGCCGGCCGGGTGGGGGTCTGACGCATCACGACGGGGGGATCGATGGGCGGGACGAGCAAGGCGCATCAGGCGTACCGCGCGGCCGGCTGGTGGCGGGACGCGACGTTCGTCGACGACCTGCACCGCCATGCGGCTGCGCACCCGGACAAGGCGGCGGTGATCGGCCACCGCACGGCGACGGGGCGGACGGAGGCGGTCAGCTATGCGGAGCTGTCCCGGCTGACCGACCGGATGGCGCACGGGCTGGTCGAGCTCGGCGTGCGCCGCGGCGAGTGCATCGCCGTGCTGCTGCCGGACGACTGGAAGATGCTCCCGCTGACGCTGGCCTGCATCAGGGCCGGCGTGCGGCTCGCGCCCGTACCGCCTGAGTACGGGCGCGCCGAGCTGACCAACGCCTTCCAGCTGACCGAGGCGCGCGTGCTCGTCACGGCACCGGAGGTGTTCGGCATCCGCCATGCCGAAGGGGCCGTGGCGCTCGCGAAGGACATCGGGCTGCCGGAGCAAGTCGTCGTGCTCGGCGACGACCGTCCACCGGGCACGCTGTCCTTCGCCGAGCAGCTCCTGAGCGACCGCACCGACGACCCGCTCGGCCCCGGCCTCGGCCCGGACGAGCCGTTCCTGCTGCTGTTCACCTCCGGCACGACTGGCACGACCAAGGTGCCGGTGCACAGCCAGAGCACCCTGCACGCGGAGATCCGCGGGTACGCCGAGGCGCTCGGCTTCGACGACACGATCGTCAGCACGACGGCGCACAGCAACATGTACCGCGCCGGGCTGGTCACCCGGCTGCTCTGCGCGCTGGTGCTCGGCGGCACCTCGGTGTGCATGGACGACTGGGACCCCGCGGTGATGCTCGAGCTGATCGTCCGGCACGGCGTCACCACGTTCTACGGCTCGCCGCACTTCGTGCGCGAGCTGCTGGCCGCCGCGCGCGACCATCCGCTCGAGGGCAGCCGGCTCACCAGCCTCGTCTCCGGCTCGGCGCCGGTCCCGCCGCAGCTCATCGACGAGGTGCGGCAGACGCTCGGCGTGCGCATGTTCGCCCTCTGGGGCATGACCGAGAACGGCGCGGTGACCTGCACCCGCTGGGACGACCCGGAGGACTGGCCGGCGCACAGCGACGGCCGCCCCACCGGGGGCATGGAGGTCCGGATCGACCCCCTGCCCGGCCTGGACGACGGGACGGGCCTGCTCCGCGTGCGCGGCCCCGCGCAGTGCCTCGGCTACCACGGTCAGGACGACGTCTACGCCGCCGAGCTCGACGCCGACGGCTGGTTCGACACCGGCGACCTGGTCCGCGACGACGGGCGCGGCGGCATCCGGCTCACCGGCCGCGCCAAGGACATCATCATCCACCGCAGCTCGAACCTGCCGGTCGCTGAGATCGAGGCGGTGATCGACAAGCACCCGAAGGTGGCCGATGTCGCGCTCATCGGCATCCCCGACCCGGCCGTCGACGAGCGGGTCTGCGCGGTCGTGACCGCCGCGGGCGCTTACCCTCCGACGCTCGAGGAGCTGCGCGACCACCTGCGCGACGCCGGCATCAGCGACTGGTGCTGGCCGGAGCGGCTCGAGGTGGTCGACGCCATGCCCCGCACGCCCATGGGGAAGGTCCGCAAGACCGAGCTAAGGGCGCGGTACGCGGGAGACGGCAGCGCGAGCAGCGGGAGTGGGGCCGGTGCCGGCCGCGTGGGCTAGCCGGCCGCCGGGCAGCCTGCGGCCGGGCGACGACGGGTACGACCGGGCGCGGTGCGTCTGGAACGGCATGATCGATCGCCGGCCCGCGCTGATCGTGCCGTGCTGCGCGCCGCCGGACGTCGCGGCCGGTCTCCGGTACGCCCGGGCCGCGGGCCTGCCGGTCACCGTGCGCGGCGGTGGGCACAACGTCGCGGGAGCCGCGGTCGCGGACGACGCCGTCATGCTGGACCTGTCGCCGATGCGCAAGGTGACGGTGGATCGCGCCGCGCGCGTTGCGCACGCCGGCGGCGGGGCCCGGCTCGGCGACCTCGACGCCCGCACCACGCCGCTGGGGCTCGCGTGCCCGACGGGCGTCGTGCCGGAGACCGGGCTCGGCGGCCTGGCCCTCGGCGGCGGCTACGGCTGGCTGGCCCGCGCGTGGGGACTGACCTGCGATCACATCGTCGCGGCTCGGGTCGTGCTCGCCGACGGTCGCGTCGTTGACGCATCCGAGCGGCACGATTCCGAGCTGCTCTGGGGACTGCGCGGCGGTGGTGGCAACTTCGGCGTGGTCACGCGGTTCACGCTCGCGCTGCGACCGGTCCGCGAGGCGTGGCTGCGCTGCTGGCTGCTCCCGCTGGACCGGGCCGGCGAGGCGCTGGCCGCCTACCGCGCCCTCGCACCGGAGCAGCCGGACGACCTTCAGGTCGTGGCCGCCCTCGAGCGGGCCACCGCCGCGGCGGACGTCCCCGCCGACCTGCGCGGCCGGCCGGTCCTTGCGATGACGGCCGCGTGGGTCGGTGGCGATCCGGCTCGCGCGCAGCGGATCTGCGACGCGGCGCTCGGCCGCATCGACGCGCCGGTCGTACGGACCTGGCGGCTGCCGTACGCCGCGCTGCAGGCGCGAGGGGCTGGCACCGAGCCGGCCGGACGGCGGTACTACACCAGCTCGAGCTACCTGCGGGAGCTGAGCGACCCGGCCATCGCGCGATTGGTCGACGCGGCCGCGTCCTGCCCCTCGCCGACCTCGGTGATCGACCTCGGCTACCTGATGGGCGCGATCGCCCGCGTCGCGGAGGACGGCACCGCGTTCCCGCGCCGCGGCGCGCCGTACATCTGCTCGGCATCGGCGGCATGGGACGACCCGGCCGCCGACGAGGACAACGTCGCGTGGGCGCGCGGCCTCACCCGCGAGCTCGAGGAGTGGCAGTTCGGCGGCAGCTACGTCAACTACACCGCCGTGCGCGCCGGCAGCGCGCGCTCGATCTACGGGCCGGTCCACTACGACCGGCTGACCGCGCTCAAGGACAGGGTCGACCCGACCAACGCCTTCCGCGCCAACCACAACATCGCGCCGTCCCCTGCGCGCAGCGGGGTGACGCCCTGATGCCGTCCTCGTCCCTGTCCTCCTCGCAACCCTCGCGGCCCTCGCGGCCCGATGGCGCATCGCGGCTCCAGCCGCCCGGCACCTGGGCGAACGACCGCGATGCCTTCCTGCGGGCGCAGGCTCATCCCTGGTACCGGCTGGTGGCTGACCTCTTCGACGTCGTGCTCCGGACGACGTACGACCATGCCGGCTCCCAGGGCTTGCGGGCGCTGCCGTTCCCCCTCACCACCCGGACCATCACCTGCCCTTCCGGGATGGGCTCGGACTCGGTGCCGGTCCCGGTCACGGTCAACGGGGTGGACACCTACCTGGCCGACTCGATGCAGTTCATGCTCGAGTACGGCTGCCGGATCGGTGGCCAGGGCTGTCACGGCGTCCTGCCGTCGTTCCGGGGGGACGAGCCGGACGCCACGCACCTCGGACAGTTCACGCACAGCGAGGCGGAGATCGTCGGCGGGCTCGACCGGCTCATCGACTACGTCGAGGGCTACGTCCGGTCACTCGCGACCGCGATCGTCGACGAGCAAGGCGCGCGGCTGGCCCGTGAGATCGGCGACGTCTCCCACGTCGAGCGGATGGCGGCCTGCGATCGCGGCTTCGAGCGGCTCACGTTCCGGGAGGCCGCGCGCCTGGTCGCCGACGTACCGGGCGCGGTGGTCGTCAGCGGCTCCGCGCGCCACCTGAGCCGGATCGGCGAGCGGGCGCTGCTCGAGCGCGTCGGGGAGTTCCTCTGGGTGACCCATTTCGATCACCTCGGCGTGCCGTTCTACCAGGCGTTCGCCGACGGCGACGAGACGCTGGCGCGCAACGGCGACCTCTTCTTCGGCCCCGGCGAGGTCGTCGGGTCCGGGCAGCGGCACAGCACCGGCGAGCAGGTCCGCAGGGCCCTGGCCCTGCACGAGGTGCCGGAGAGCGAGTACGCCTGGTACGTCAGGCTGAAGGACGCGCTCCCGATGGAGACCGCCGGCTTCGGTCTCGGCGTGGAGCGCTACTTGATGTGGGTGCTGCGGCACGACGACATCCGGGACATCCCGCTGGTGTCCCGCATCGCCGAGCCACCGCGCTGGCCGCCCAGCGTCGACCGGCCCTGACGGCGCGGGCCCACCTCGGCCCGCCCCGGGACCTACCGGGTCACGACCCGGAACGTGGCGGGCAGGTTGACCACCACGCGCTCGTGGATCTGAGCCATCAGCGCGATCCCCGGCTCGGCGAACGTCCCCGGCGGCGGCTCGGCGAAGCGGATCACCGAGCGTCCGGCGTCGAACAGCTCGGCGCCGTGCCCGAAGTCCCCCACGATGGCCGTTCCGGGATCCACCAGGCGGGCCCGCACGATGAAGACCCCGTTCTGCTCGAGGTCGTTCAGCAGGTGGCCGTCGCGCATGAGCGCGTAGTAGTCAGCAGGGTTGAGGATGAGACCGTCGACCGTCGACCCGACCTGCTCCACCTCGTTGCATGCCGCGAGGATGGTGGCGCCGAACCCGCCGGCCGACGTCATGCGGCCGATGCCGGGGATGGCGAGCAGCCCGGTGTCGCCGCGAATGATCGTGTGGTTCTCTGCGGTCCCGAGACGGGCGACGAGCCGGTAGTCGATGAGCGCCTCGAAGGTCTCCGGGTCCTCCTCCCACAGTCCGGGCGGGACCTGGAGCCATCCGGTCGTGGTGCTGAGCTCGGGGACCGGTGCCGTCCGCGTGCGGTTCGTCAGCTCCGGCCGCACCGCCGCCTCGTTGACCGCATGGGCGTCCTGCGGCGCGGGGCTCTCGTACCAGTAGGACCGCCGTGGATTCCTGGAGAGGTCGACGATCTTGAGCATGTTGCGCGCCGGGTAGCGCGGCTTGCGGCGCGAGCTGGTCAGGGAGTCGGTGATCGTCACGTCGTACTCGACGCAGGCGTCCAGCCCGTCGACGGCGCAGGCCTGCGCGAACGTGCGGCCCGGCAGCGCCTGCTGCCTGCGCTCGGCGGTGACCTCGGCCATCGTGGGCCGCACGCGGTCCATGCCAGGCGTCGGTCGCCCGCTCATCGCCGGCGCCCGTCCGGCTTGCGGGCGACGAGCATGCCCCAGCCGAACTCGCCGTCGTCGATGGCGATCTCGATCTCCCCGCAGGACTCGGCGAACGCCAGCATCCAGTCCCGGGCGGCGGCGTCGGGCGTGCCCGCGGCGCGCTCGCGGGCGGCCTTGCCGAGCACCCGGTAGTTCTGCCTCAGGTGGCCCGTCAGGTTGCGGGCCAGCATGATCTCGAACCCGGCTCGCTCCAGGGCGGCCTGATAGCCGACGAGCGAGTAGCCGCCGTTCGAGCGCACGCGAGCGAACACGTGCGTGCGCGCGCGCTCGCTGATCTCCTCCTTCTGCTGGAGGAAGTCCGAGAGCGCGAGCACGCCGCCCGGCCGCAGCACCCGGTGCATCTCCGCATGGGTGCGGGGCTTGTCGGGCACCAGGCACAGCGAGTCCTGACTGACGACGTGGCTGAACGTGCCGTCCGCGTAGGGCATCCCGGTGGCGGAGCCGACGCGGAACTGGACGTCGAGGGTGCGCTCCCGGCTCTCGGTGGCCAGCTTCTCCCGCGCGAAGTTGATCCGCTCCTCGCTCAGGTCGAGCCCCTCGCCGCTGCATCCGATCCGGGCCGCGATGTCGATGAGGAGGTTGCCGCAGCCGCAGCCGACGTCCAGGACGTAGGAGGACGGATCGAGGCCGGCCTCCGCGATGAGGACGTCCGACGTCCGGCCGGCCGCGGAGCGGTAGTCCTCGTCGTCGTCGCCGGTGAAGTACCCGGTGTGCAGCACGCCGCCGTCGTCCCAGAAGGCGAGGTAGGTCCTCAGGGTCTGGTCGAAGAACTGCTTGACGTCCGTCTCGGTGTAGGCCTGGCTGGCTGATGACATGCGGAAGCCCCCCTCGTGCCCGGCGGATGCCGGGGATCGCTTGCTCATGCGAACGCGTCCTTGCCCGCGGCGACGTACACGGGATGCTCGGGGCCCTTGGCGCTCGCGCCGCCGTCGATCAGGTGCACGACGCCGGTCACGAAGGATGCCCGCTCGCTGGCGAGGAAGGCAGCCACGGCGGCGAACTCCTCCGGCCGGCCGATGCGGCCGATCGCGCTCTCGTTGCCGATCGCGCGCAGCGTGGCCTCGAGCCGGTCGGGACCGCCCAGCCGGGCCGCCGCCCGCTCGACCATCTCGGTACGGGTGGCCCCCGGCGCCAGCACGTTGACCGTGATGCCGTCCCTGGCCACCTCGGCGGCGAGCGCCTGGGCGAACCGCACGATCGCGGCGCGCACCACGCCGGACAGCGCCAGCGTGGACATGGGCACGCACGCCGTCTCCGACGCGACGTGCAGCAGCCGGCCCCAGCCGGCGGCCCGCAGGTGCGGCAGCGCGGCAAGGGACAGGCCGATCACCGGCAGCAGCACGGTGTCGACGGCCGCCTGGTAGTCCGGCAGGCCGAACTGCGAGGCCGTTCCGAGCGGTGGCCCCGCTCCGCTGACCAGGACGATGTGGAGCGCCCCGAACGCCTCGGCGGTCTCGTCCACCCAGCGCGCCGCGGCCGTCCGGTCGGTGACGTCGACGCTGGTGGTCGCGACCCGCCCTCGCGCCACCTCCTTGAGGGTGCGCTCGGCCGCGGCCAGCCGCGCGCGGTCGCGGGCGCCGATGACCACGTGCGCCCCCTCGACGGCCAGCTCCCTGGCCGCGGCGAGGCCGAGGCCGCTCGAGCCACCCGCGACCATGGCGACCTTGCCCTCCAGACCGAGCTCCACCGGACCTCTCCCACCTACCGCCGGCCGGCGCGCTGCGGCCGCGGATCGGACCGGAAGGTTCCGCGGTAGCGATAGCCGTAGCGCGGGAACTGGGGCCAGGAGAGCGCGAGCACGGTCAGCTTGGCCGTCACGGACAGGCCGGACCGCCATCCGTCGTCGCGATCCCGGATCGCGGTGGGACCTACGTGGAACCGGTCGGGGTTGCCGGTGACCGTGTGGTTGGTGCGCAGGTCGACGACCCTGTCCCTGACGGGGCTGGCCGCCGGCTCCATGCCGCAGAGCCGGAGCAGCGCGTCGACGGTTCCGGCCGGCTCGGCGATGAAGTCCTCGTACCGGAGGAGCATCGATCGCTCCGGATAGCGACGGGTGATGGCCCTGGCGGCGACGTTGAAGCCGTGCCAGTACGCGGTGCTCCTCGCCGCCGGCATGACGTAGGCGTAGTCCTTGGGCCGGCTCCACGACTGCGCGACGGCCCTCGGGTCGCGGACGAGATGGACGTAGGAGGGGGAGACGCCGGGAAGGCGCGGCAGCAACGCCGTCTCGCCCGGGATCTTGTTCGTCTCCACGATGAGGCGGGCGCCGGTCCGCTCGGCTATCGCCCGGTAGACCTGGGTCATCAGCTCGGCGTGCTCGTGAACGTCGCCACGACGCCGGCCGCCCCTGAGCACGCGCCAGGTGTGCCGGGTGCGCACGCAGGCCCGCTGGCGGCGGACGACCGTCTCGGCCCATTCGTCCGGCGGGACGCCTGGCGGCCGCCCCACCGGCAGGATCTGCGACCAGATCGGGCAGTGCGGCAGCTGGCTGCCGCAGCCGCACCGGTCGTTGGCTCCCTTGCCGGCCGCGTTCTTCCAGAGGAAGTGCAGCTCGCCGACGTGAAGGACGCCCGGGACCTCGCCCAGCACGTTGCCGATGATGGTGCTTCCGTTGCGGCACCAGCCCGTGATCGACAGGATCTTCAAGCCTGCTTGGCTCCCGACGGTATCGGTCACGACTCAGCCGGTTCCCGTGCGCCGGTCAACGCGCTCGCCACCTTGCGCACCGCCGCTATCAGCTCGTCGCAGTCCTGCGCCGACAAGCATGACGAGAGCGGAACGTCGACGGCCTGCTGCAGGTAGCTGGTGGTGGCCGGCAGCAGTTCCTTGACCGCGGAGACCGGCCGGGAGTCGAACAGGAAGCGCCAGTTCCAGAACGCCCTCACGTTGTCGTCCTCGTCCGAGCCGAGGTTGCGGGCATCGATGCCCTCGTAGCGCAGGGCGCTCGCGAACCACTTCGCGTCTCCTCGTGGGACGCGGAAGACGAATGCCTCGCCGAGGTATGCACCAGGGGCCACCGGTCGCCGGATGACGATCGCGGGCAGATCGGCGAGGGCCGCGCTGACGCGCTCGTAATTGCGGCGGAACCGTTCGAGGCGCAACGGCAGCCGAGCCAGCTCGGCGCCCAGCAGCGCCGCCCGTATCTCGTCCATGCGGAAGCTGAGCAGCGGCAGGTCGAGGTCGCTGCCGATCGGCAGGGCGCCGTTCGGGAAGTGCCGGCGCGCCCGACCCTCATAGGCGCCCGACAGCACGACCGCGCGAGCGAACAGCTCGCTGTCGTCGGTGAGCAGGAAGCCACCCTCACCGGAGTTGAGGGACTTGTCCGACTGCGTGCTGAACGCGCTGGCCAGGCCGAAGGTGCCGAGCTTGCGGCCCCCCAGCTCGGCGCCGAGCGCAGGCACGACGTCCTCGATCACCGGTACGCCGGCCTCGGCGGCGAAGCTGGTCAGCGCTTCCATGTCCGCGGCGAAGCCCCGCATGTGAACCACCAGGATCGCCTTGATCTCGGGCGTCCAGCGCCGGGCGAGATCGCTGACGTCCATGTGCAGGCCGTCGTCGACCTCCACCAGGCAAGGCTTGCACCCGGCGAGCAGGATGGCACTGGGCGTGGCGGCGAACGTGAAGCCCTGGCACGCGATCAGCGATCCCGGAGGGATCCCCGCCGCCATGATGGCGAGCGCCAGGGCGGTGGTTCCGCTGGAAGTGGCCAGCGCATGCCTGCTCCCGAAGCGACGGCACAAGTCGTTCTCGAGCTTGCCGCACTCCGTCTCCGCGTACGGCCGGCAGTCGTACCGGAAGTACAGATGGCTGCGCACGGCGCGCATGGCGGCCTCTTCGTCCGCGCCGTCGACGAAGACAGCTCCCTTGTCGTACGTGGGCCAGGGCGCCTGACGCACAGGTGCGCCGCCGTCGATGGCGAGCGCGCTCTCGCTGCGCTCATCGTTCCGATCCGTGTCGACTGCCCCCCGGTGCGTCAGACCTCTGCGGCGGCTGCGCGCCGCCGGACTATCCGCTCACGCCCGGCACCGACGGAGCAACGGCCACTGCGGCATGACGGGGCAGCGCTGAGCGGGCTCGAAGCACCGGCCGGGAGTGGCCGGAGGCTGATCCATGGCAGCGCAACGCCCTCCATCCGGTCCGCTCGGCCGCGAGCAGATCCCCCAGGCGCCCGGGAAAGGTACTTCATGCTCACCCTGTGATGAATTAGTGTCAACCCACCCGGGACGGCTCGCCGGCAGCGTCGATCCTCTCCGCGGGGGACCCGGCCCGCCGGCCGGGATGACACGCGCGATCTTCCGGTAGTTGTCCACCTCCGGGCTCGTCGGCAGACTGGCCCACATGCAGCCGGCAGCGCGGGACGAAGCAGTGGTGCCGGGTGCGGTGAGAAGGCCCGGGCGCGCCGTCCGCCTGGGCCGCGCCAGCGCGCCCCCTCTCGTAGCTCTCGCCGAGTCGATGAGGGCGAGCGGCCTCATCGCCAATGCCGTCAGGTACCTGAACGTCCTTCGGGGCCTCGGCGGCGGCAGTGGCTGGAACGTGACCGGCGAGACCCGTGCCGTGACGACGCCGCTTCGCGGGTCGCGCGAGCCCGTCATCGTCGACGGGGGCGCCAACTGGGGCGCCTGGTCGCGGGCGGTGCACGCCATGCTCGGCGACGAGGAGGCTCGCTTCTTCCTCGTCGAGCCGCAGTCGGCCTGCCAGGATGCGATCCGGCAGCTGCCGATCAAGCACCTGACGGTGATCCAGGCGGCACTGGGCGAACGGTCGGGGGAGGGGGTGCTGCTGGCCCGGGAGGCAGGCTTCCCGGCGGCTTCGCTGTACGAGCGGCGGGACGGCCACTTCGGCGACATGAGTGCGCACCGGGAGCCGGTGACGATCACGACGCTGGACGACATCGCGGCCGAGCACCAGCTGGACCGCATCGACCTCCTGAAGCTCGACATCGAGGGCGGTGAGCTGGCCGCGCTGCGCGGAGCCACCGGCTGCCTGCAGCGGCGGGTCATCCGCAACCTGGCCTTCGAGTTCGGCGAGCCGAATCTCTACTCCCGCGCCTTCTTCCGCGACTTCTGGGACCTGCTCCACCCAGGTGGGTTCGTGGTGGCTCGCGTGCTGCCCGGTGGCCGGTTGCGCCCGGTCGAGGCGTACAGCGAGGAGCTGGAGCACTTCCGGGGCGTCAGCAACTACCTGGCCAGCTTGATCTAGGCGGTGCTCGCGATGGCTACCAGGACGGACGCGCGCTCGGCTGCGCCGCACGTTGCCGACGGCCAGGATCTGATCCGCGTGCACGGCGCCCGCACGAACAACCTCAGGGACGTCAGCGTCGAGATCCCGAAGCGCCGGCTGACGGTGCTCACCGGCGTCTCGGGCTCGGGCAAGAGCTCGCTGGTGCTCGGCACGATCGCCGCGGAGTCGCAGCGGCTGATCAACGAGACCTACAGCGCCTTCGTGCAGGGCTTCATGCCGACGATGGCGCGTCCCGACGTCGACGTGCTCGAGGGGCTGACGACCGCGATCATCGTCGACCAGCAGCGGATGGGCACCGATGCCCGTTCCACGGTGGGCACTGCCACCGACGCCAACGCGCTGCTGCGCATCCTGTTCAGCCGGCTCGGGCAGCCGCGCATCGGCCCGCCCAGCGCGTACGCCTTCAACGTCCCCTCGGTCAGGGCGAGCGGTGCGATCACGGTCGAGCGGGGCAACCGCAAGGCGGTGAGAGCGACCTTCACCCGTCTCGGCGGCATGTGCCCGCGCTGCGAGGGCAGGGGATCGGTGACCGACTTCGACCTCGCCCAGCTCTACGACGACAGCAAGTCGCTCAACGAGGGCGCGCTCACGATCCCCGGCTTCAGCGTCGACGGCTGGTACGGCCGCATCTTCATTGGGTGCGGCTTCTTCGACCCGGACAAGCCGATCCGCGCGTTCACCAAGAAGGAGCTCCACGACCTGCTCCACAAGGAGCCGACGAGGATCAAGGTCGACGGCGTCAACCTGACGTACGAGGGCCTGATCCCGAGGATCCAGAAGTCGATGCTCTCCAAGGGCATCGACGCGCTGCAGCCGCATGTCCGGGCGTTCGTGGAGCGGGCGGTCACGTTCACCACGTGCCCTGAGTGCGGCGGCACCCGGCTGGCCGCGGAGGCCAGGTCGTCGAGGGTCGAGGGGATCAGCATCGCTGACGCCTGCGCGATGCAGGTCAGCGACCTGGCCACGTGGGTCGGCGGCCTCGACGAGCCGTCAGTGGCACCGTTGCTCGCGACGCTGCAGCGCACGCTCGACTCGTTCGCTGAGATCGGGCTTGGCTACCTGTCGCTGGACCGACCGTCGGGCTCGCTGTCGGGAGGCGAGGCGCAGCGCGTCAAGATGATCCGCCAGCTCGGCTCGTCGCTCACCGACGTCACCTACGTCTTCGACGAGCCGACGATCGGGCTGCACCCGCACGACGTCCAGCGGATGAACGAGCTGCTGCTGCAGCTGCGGGACAAGGGCAACACGGTGCTCGTCATCGAGCACGAGCCGGAGACGATCGCGATCGCCGACCACGTCGTCGACCTCGGCCCCGGTGCCGGTACGGCGGGAGGCACCATCTGCTTCGAGGGCACCGTCGAGGGGCTGCGGGCCAGCGGCACCGTCACCGGCCGGCACCTCGACGACCGGACGCGCCTCAAGGAGACGGTGCGGGCGCCCACCGGCACGCTGGCGATCCGCGGCGCGACGGCGCACAACTTGCGCGACGTCGACGTCGACGTCCCGCTCGGGGTGCTCGTCGTCGTCACCGGCGTGGCCGGCTCCGGCAAGAGCTCGCTGGTGCACGGATCCATCCCGGCCGGGGCAGGCGTGGTGTCCCTCGACCAAGCCCCCATCCGTGGCTCGCGGCGCAGCAACCCGGCGACGTACACCGGCCTGCTCGACCCGATCCGCAAGGCGTTCGCCAAGGCCAACGGCGTGAAGCCGGCGCTGTTCAGCGCCAACTCCGAGGGCGCCTGCCCCGCTTGCAACGGCACCGGCGTCATCTACACCGACCTGGCGATGATGGCCGGCGTCGCCACCACCTGCGAGGAGTGCGAGGGGAAGCGGTTCCAGGCCGAGGTGCTCGAGCACGAGCTCGGCGGCCGCGACATCAGCGAGGTGCTCGCGATGTCGGTGACCGAGGCCAGGGAGCTCTTCGGCGCCGGCGAGGCGCGCACGCCGGCCGCGCACGCCATCCTCGACCGGCTCGCTGACGTCGGGCTCGGCTACCTCAGCCTCGGCCAGCCGCTCACGACGCTGTCCGGTGGCGAGCGGCAGCGGCTCAAGCTGGCCACCCACCTGGCCGAGAGGGGCAACGTCTACGTCCTCGACGAGCCGACCAGCGGCTTGCACCTCGCCGACGTCGAGCAGCTGCTGGGCCTGCTCGACCGGCTCGTCGACTCCGGCAGGTCGGTCATCGTCATCGAGCACCACCAGGCGGTCATGGCGCACGCCGACTGGATCATCGACCTCGGTCCCGGCGCCGGCCACGACGGCGGCCGGGTCGTCTACGAGGGCACGCCCGCCGACCTCGTCGCCGCCCGCTCCACTCTCACCGGCGAGCACCTGGCGGCCTACGTCGGCAGCTGACCGCGGCCCACGAGGCGGCCTGCCGGGCCTGCCAGAGCCATGGGCTCTGCGGTCATATCGGGGTAAAATGTCGAGCGTGAGCAACGTCCTCTCGCCGCATGACGTCCAACAGTTCATGTCGCGCGGGTGGTTCCTATTGGAAGAAGGTTTCCCGCGCGGTGCGGCCCGACAGATCCGCGAGGCTGTCTCGGAAATGCATCCCGACCTAGCCGACCCCTGTCCCGCGCGTCATGCCAAGCCGTGCCTGTACGTCAACGAGCGATTTACCGGTGATCCGTTCGACCGCGCGCACGGCAAGCGCCTCGCCCAAGCCTGCGATGAGCTTCTCGGGCCAGGCAGATGGAAGTTCGCGCAGGGGCTCGGTCCCTGGCCGATCCTGCTACCGGGGTTCTACAGCGACTGGCTTCCGCCGGTCAGCGGCTGGCACATCGACGGGTTCGGGCTGCCTGGCGTCCGACGTCTCTCCTTCCCGATGGCGCTGGTCTTGCTCTTCCTCGTCTCGGACGTATCGCCGGGCGGTGGCGGCACGGCTATTGACGAAGGGTCGCACGAGGACGTGGCTCACGTCATCCACCGAGCTGAGGAAGCTGGCCTGGGCATGAGCACCGCCGAGATCGTCCAGCTCGCCTTGGCGCGCCGTCCGGGCGATCGTCAGCCGTTGAGCCCCACCCGGACGAGCGGACGTGCTGATTTCGCCGGATCACCGGCAGGCCCCGACGAGTCGATCGTGGAAGCCACCGGGCGCGAGGGCGACATAGTCGTGATGCATCCGTTGCTGCTGCATGCCATTAGCGGGAACGCCCGGGCAGAAGTGCGGTTCGCCTGCGTCGGGCATGTCTTCCTCAAGCGCTGGATGCGGCTGCACGCGCCGCCGAACGAGCTGTCCATCCTCGAGCGCACCGTCGCCGCGGCGATGACCGGGATGCCTGGGGCGCGGACCGACCGCCGCGCAAGCGCGTCTCACGTGAGCAGCAGAATAGCGTCCCAGCTCGGTACGTGGACCCGGCCCGCGAACGACGCCAGCGCAAGCGCAATGCCTGCCGACCCTTCGAGCAGCCCGGCACTATCCGCTCCTGCCGGGCTCTGCGATGACGGATCGGGGAACCCGTAGGTGGAGTCGCCGTCGTACTGCTCCACGAGGGCACCCGCCAACCGCTCCTGCGCGGCCTCGACCCAACCGAGGCCGGGTTCCAGCGTCCGAACGCGATTGCATATCTGCAGGAGGCCGGCGGCTCCGTGGCACAGGCAGGGCGTCATCGGCATGCCTGTCAATGCTTGCGCAACCGTCGCTCGGATGGCGTCCAGACCGATCTGGTGGAAGTAGCCGCTGCGCAACGCTATTCCAGCGTTCAGCAGCGCCCAGCCAATGCCGGGCGCACCGTAGCACCAACCGTTCCGGCCACCGAGGCGCGCGGGCTCCCCGTCGCGCTGCCGGACGGGTACGTTCGGCGGCCATGAGCCTGCCGCGGCAGATGCCACGCGCTGCTCGCACAGCCACTCGGCGAGGATCAGTATCGCCTCCTCGACCCCCGCTATTGGCGCCTCCTCCTGCAGCACCAGGGAGAGGAGCGTCAGCGGGCCGGCGATGCCATGAGCGATTCCCGTGCTGTAGTAACCGGAGGCAAGTTCCTCCGGCATCTCCTGCCGCAGGTTCGGCGGATTGAAGGCGATCCATCCGAGACGGGGCTCCCCGTCGATGCTGAGCGAGGACAACCACCCGACCAAGCGCTCTACGACGAGCCGTAGCGGCTGCCACTCTCCGGTGCGCCGGGCGACCGACAGGTAGTAGGCCCCCCATCCGGTCAGCCCGGTCATCAGGTCGTAATCGCCCGTCTTCAGCGCGCGTTCCGCCGCCAGCTCGGCGCGCCGGCCCGGATCCGGCAACGAACGAGAGGCCACCGCGTCGATGGCGGTGAAGAGGCGGTGGTACTCCTCGGGCTTGGCGACGAGCCGACCGACGAAGCCGGTCCCGAGGATTCCCCCGTAGAGCCCACCCGCCATCCCGACGACGCTCGCCGACCAACGAAGCCGGTCATGCAGGATCGTGCGCGCCATCAGATCGGCATCGGCAACCGTCGCAAGCAGAAGCGCAGCACCAGGCTGTCCGGATGCGAGCGTCCCGCTGAATACCAGGTCCCGCCCGGGCTCGTCCTTTGCCGCGTGGTTCCCCGGCGGCGGCCATGACCGGAGCACCCGGGTGACGATGTCCTCGACGATCGAGCTGACCAAGGCGCCCTGGCTCATCGGGTGGTCATCCATCGGTGCCGCCACACCTCAGCGAGGACGCGATTGGAGAGGCGCTCGTGCGCGGCGTCCAGACCCACCAGCCTGTTGTGCGCCATGTGCAAGAAGCTCCGCACGACCGGCCAGTGTCCAAGACGTGGCTCCTGCTCGAGCAGCCGCTCCCCACCGGCTCGACGCTCGGCCCATGCCCCGCAAAGGCGTGCCGCCGACGCTTCGTCGTTGCACAGGTCCCGCTCACGGGCATGTTTTCGCCACGCCACGTGCTGCTCCTTCACCCTCCGCCACTCGTTGCCCTCCGCGCCCCCAATCTCGTTGCGCAGGTGCCGAGCCGGCGCGGCGTCATTGGCGAACGTCTCGAGTATCCGCTCACCGTTCAGCACGGCCAGTCGGATGGAGTCAACGCGAAGGCCTCCGCGCCGCCGCAACTTGAGCATCTCGAGGCTCGCGGTCGAGTCGAGGCTGAACCACTGCTCGGCCAGCGGAAGCGCCGTCGAACCGCCGTAGCGAGCGATCTCCGGCTCGTACGTATCCAATTGGAGCGTGCGGACCAGGCCAGCGTCCACGAGGTTCTCGCCCCACCGGTGGAGCGCTTGCAAGGCATCTGCAAGGAAGCTTCGATCGGTCAACCGGAATCGGAGGCGCAGATGGGGCTCCGGGTCGCGGTAACGGACGAAGAACCAGCAACTGATGACGGGCGCCAGCTCAGCGAGGAACGGCGAGAAGTGACGACACAGAACCTCGTCCTGAGAATCACTCGGTACGTATGCCTTCACGTACAGCCACTCCGAGCCCGGGAGGTGCGCCTGCCGCGTCAGCGGCCGCGGCTCGGCTTTCCGCTCAGCTGTCGAGGCGCTCGCCCGGTGCAGCGGCACGACGATCTCGGCCATCCGCCCTGAGCTCCATCCGACGTCGTGCTCGTCGTACGCGCGGGACGTCGTGACGAGAGTTCCGGGGGACTTGCGCAACTCATCGCGAAACAGGCGCAGGTGCAGTGCGCTCGCCAGGTCGAGGTCCAGCGTATGATCGTTGTTCCTCAGCTGCACCCGGTCCGGGACGTCGTACGCTGCGCGCCAATCTCGGAAGAGTCGCGCCCATTCGTCCCAGGGCACGGACCTTCCGCGCATCTCGCGGGGCGGTCGCCACTTGGCGCTCGACAGGATGATGTTGCCGTACCGCACTTCCGGAAGGAACATCCTGCTGATGGCTTGAGCATCCCACCGGAAGGGGGACCAGCGCTGCTCGTCGATGGCACTGATGTCGAGAAGGAGCCGAGCAACGGGCGACTGGAACGCGCTCCGGGATAGCATGTGGTGGCTGCTCACGCGAATGCGATTCTGCTGCTCGAACGAGTAGAGATAGAGGCCGTGCTGGCTCGCACAAACCGCAACGTCATCGAGGTCAAGCGCTTCCGGAAGCTCGTGCGCCCAGGCCGAGGCGACCGTTAGGACGGACTCGCGCAGCACGCCCACCCGCATGATGTTGTCCATGCGGGCGCTGTGTGCGTGCGCGAGGAGCTGAACGTGTCGGTCCGTGGTGCGCACGGCGTCGGTCATGTCCGCTATCAGGCTGCGCATGACCCCGGGGAACATGTAGCCGAACCTAGCCATCATGCTGCCAGGGGCGCGGGCCCCAGAGGTGTGATGAACGAGCAGCTCGAACTCGCCTCTTCGCACTGCCTCCAGGGTGGGTGCGAGGACGCTCACGATGAGCTCCAGCCAGTCCGGTGGATGACCCGTGGCGCCTCCGGTCGCCGCGACCAGCTCGTCGATGGCGGATCCCATCAGCTGAAGCGCACGGCCCTCTGCGGCAGCGGTTTGACCGAGTTCCGCCAGAAGGACGTCGCGTGGAGTCGGGCTTCGATGCTCGCGTTCGTTGCCGGGCGTGTACGGGGCCGGCAGCCCCAGCCCGCGTGCAGGATCGACGAGCGCCTTGACCGGCACCGCCTGCTCCGTCCCGAACCGCTCTACGAATTGAGCGAAGTAGTCGCGCAAGGGCCAGGCGTCCACGTCGATGGGGGTCAGCTTCCATAGGACCTCCGCCGCCATCTGGGCTGAGCTCGCGATAGTGGGAGGCAGCGCTATGTCGGGAACGGCGGCGTCTATGTGCAGGGAGTGGTCCGACGCCTGCAGGCGTCCGAGCGAAGCCCGCGCCGCGCGCAGCTGCGCCACGGCCGCCGTAGCGTGACTCACCGCGTACGATTTGACTGCTTGGTCGGCGACGGCAAGCTGCGCTGCAACGTCGGGATGCATCCTCGATGCGCGGGCGGCGAGATGCGCGAGCGGCTCCGGCTCCGTGAAGGATGGGGCCAGGTCGGTCAGCAGCACCTGCTGCGCGATGAGCGCCTGGAGGAACGTCTCGGCGCGCCGGAGATCATGGGGCTCCGGCGCTAAGCGACTGAGCCGCACGGCGAGCTCGGCGAACGGTGTGGCTGTCCTCGTGCACTGCAGCACGACCGTCAAGGCAGCGTTGAGGCGCAGCCCGACGCGAGTCACAACGCCATCGGCCCCTACCGTCTCGACATAGAGCCTCTCCTGCTCGACCCGAACGAGGTTGCTCAACAGCACGTTGCACAGGCGCAAGCCCTCGAGATCGGAACTGAGCTGGCCGACGAGCAAGCGCAGCCAGCCGAGATCGACTCGCACCCAGCGCTGATGCGGACCGATCTCGAGGCCGGCGCTGGCCGAATCCATGCTGGATTCGCCCGACAATCGTGCGATGCCGACGACCGCTAGCAAACCGAATGGCGTCGCTCGTGTGCTTCTCCTGACGAGGTAGCGCATCAGCGCAAGCGCGGCGCGGGCAACCCGCCTCGGGTCGAGCTCCTCTCCGTCCATGACGCGCTGCAGCGTCGCGCCGAGCGTCGGACTCGCGACTTCGACCGCCTCCATGACGACCGGGTCCTGGGCGTAGTGCCGGATAAGGTCCAGGGGCTCTATGTCGTCGCGCGGCCGGGGCACGTCGTCCATCGCCGCGGCTGAGAATCGAGCCATGCCGGTGTGATAAGGCTTCCAGGTCATCCGTTGCTGTGCCACTGTCGGTCCCCGTCCCGGCTCGTTCGCGCAACGTCATCAGGTCGTCGACTAGTCCACGAGCAGCAGCCGGAGCCACCGCGTCCAACCCGTTGCCACCGTCAAGAGCGTGAGAGCAACACCGGCGGCACCGCAGAGCAGACCCGGGTTGTCGACGGTTGCGCCCCGGTTCTCGGTATCGCGAAAGAGCAACGCGTGGCTTGGGCTGGCCAGGTCGAGCACGCGAGCCGTCAGCTGTCGAACGGCGTGGACCGCCGCATCGTCGCGAGTGTCGCGAGCCGTCGCGGCAAGGGACAGGAGCAGGCCTGACAAGCCATGACAAATAGTTGGCGAGACCAATCCGTTCGTTCGATCGTCGACCGCTCGAACGAGCATGTCGAGCGCCGTGCCGGCCAGTGCGTCACTGCGCAGCGCGCCTGCGCACAGGAAGAGAGCCCGTGCGCAACCAGCGGCGCCGTAGCACCAACCAGATCGAGATGCTGCGTGCGGTGTCAGGACGAGTTCTTGATCAACCTGGACCACGCGTGGGAGCCTGTACTGACCTGAAGGACGAGCGATATGCTGCAGGAGCCATTCGACCCCGACTTCGAGCCGACGCCTCGCTTCGTCCGGATCAACGACGCTCGACCCATCGCGCATCATCAGCGCGAGGAGGGCAAGCGGTCCGACGATGCCATGCGCGAGCCCACAATCGATGAATCGAGCATTGGCGCTCTCGACCCTGTCGACAGGTTCGCTCCACGGGTACGTCAGAAAGGTCTCGACGACACTGCGGGGACTCTCGAAGCGCCGCATGAGGTCGAGGGCGATCACCCTCAGAGCGGCTATCGTTGATTCGGACCTCGGCCGCATCGTCAGATAGGCGGCGATGCCTGTGCAGCCTCCCAGCAGATCGTACTGCTCAGGAGAGATGACCATATGACCGACGCGGCCAGCCAGCTCCTCGTCCACCCGCTCCTGAAACCGCCGATAGCTCGGGCCACCGGACCGGAGCAACTCACTCGCGACGCCGAGGCCCGCTAGGCCGTGCCCGATACCCAGGTGCATCCGTTGCGCTTGCCGTCCCTCCCGCGCGGCAACGGTCAACAGATCATGGCCGGGCTGCAGCCATCCCTTGCCCCACGCCCGCTGCGCGGCGGCGCAGGCGATCGCGATCCCGGCAGGGCCGGATGTCGTGCCGTCTGGCCGCCACACCATCTCGAACGGGTAACCGCTGCTGCCCCGAAGCTGCTCGACGGTGCTGGCGAGGATTTCCGGGTCGGTCAGTCTCTCCAGCGTGTCCCGGGCGATCTCCAAGCACGCTGACCGAAGCGGACGTGGGAATAGTCCCGGCATCGTGCAATCGCTGGTCGACACGTAGGACTCGGCCCGCGACGACAACGGGGCGCACCGTCAGCGATCAGCACAAGCACGGCCTGCCGGTGGAGCATGTGCACGTCCAGTCGCAACTGCAGTCAGTGCATGCGCTGGTGTAGCAGCAGGTCGACCCGTATTGCGAGTCCGCTGCGGGAAGCCGGCGCTCGAGCTCGTCAACCTCGATGTCCAGATCGAAGACGTCGTCAAGCGTTACCTCGGACATGGCTGATCCCCCTCATAGGAATACGGTGGAGCACGAGCTAACTCTGTGTCCAGAGTCCTCCGCCCCCCACCCTCTTTGTCAAGACAAGCGGCCACGAACCATGCCAGGTACGTCGCTTGGCGCTTCCGAGGCACCACGACCCCCGTGCCACCGGCTCCTCGGAGGGCGGTGCCGGCTCGGCGGCGCGCCTGGCCCGCCACTCGACGACCCGCTCGACTCGGTGCCATCAGGGCGCGTCATGCCAGCGACTCAGGCAGTGCAGGGCGCCAACCGATGAGCGAGGGGATTCCAGAACATGCCGCGTGGCAGGACCGATGATCTTGCTCGGGCGATACCGATCCCAGTACTGGCGCCGCGACGCAGGGCCGCGCTCGTTGGACAGCCCAGGTGGGGCAGAGCAGTGACGCTCGCGATGCCCAGGCGGCCCACCCGTCCTGACCTGCGATGCAGTGCTGCGCCCGCTCAGAAGGGCGAGGGGACGGGAGTCCTGCCCCACTCGAGGCCGCCGTCGTTGGGGCTCGTGGTTTGCGTCGCGTAGCCGGCCGTCGTGCCGTGGACGAGGTGGGTCGTCGGCGCGAGCACGGCGGCGCCCATGACGATTCCGACGCATGTTGAGATCACCATCTTGCGCATGGCCGTTCCTTTCCGAGGACTGGTCGGCTCCCTGCCGCCTACGTCGAGCTGGCCGTCGATGCTTCAGCGGTGCCGGGGCGGATGGAGCAGTGATGGGACGAGGTCGGAGATGCATTCCGGCGGGGCCGGGGAAGCGGCAGGTCCTGCCGGTAGTCGAGCCCCAGGCGCAGGGCCGTCTCGGCCTTGGCCAGCTCCACGCCGAGGTATCCGGCGTGCGCTGGCTCAGTCACGAGGCCGAGGCGGACGATGCCGAGGAGCACTGCTTGTGCGCTCTTGCCGATGAGCTCCTCACCGGAGGTGAGGTCGGCCTGGTAGTGCCGGGCGACGATGCGATGCGCGCACCGATCGACCGAGACGACGAAGAAGCCCTCAGCGAGGGTCATGGGGACCCTGCTACCGGTCGCGACCATGCGCCGCAGGCGCGCGCCGCCGGTCAGCGGGACTCGCCGGCCCTCGCCCTCGACTCGTTCCTGGCTGGGAAGGCTCGGCACCGCCGCGACGGCGGTGGCGATCCGGTCGACGTCGCGCTCGCCGACGAGGTCGTGCATGCGGATGCGCGTGCGGAACTCGTCGATCACCGCCGGGCGCAGGTTCACCAAGCGGGGCTGGTAACCCTGCGCCCCGATGATCCTGCCGTCTTTGGTGCATCCGCTCCGCATGAGCGCGAGGAGGCTCTGACCCTGCTTGAAGACCGATGAGTCGGGTCCGCACACGACGATGTGCCGTACGTGGCGCATCGCAAGCGTCCTGACGACGAGCTCCTCGATGCCGAGGTTGGCGGTCGCCAGCGGCGCTGCCAACGCCACGCGGGGCAACCGGTGCAGCCGGGCGGCCAACCGATGCTCGTTGAGCGTGCAGATCGCAACGTCGAGCGGGTGCTCTACCACGTCGGCGCGCCCCCGTTGTAGCTGCGCGGGGCTCCGCCACGCGCGTGCTCGGGCAGCTCGGACGCGATCGAAGTGACGTCGAGCCCGAGCCGGTGCAGCGCGAGGCCGGTGCGCAGCTGCGCCCCCCGGATCTCGTCGATGGCCGTACGGAACCTGGCGTCCACGGCCGCGACCTGCCGGAGCCGCTTCGCTCCGTCGATGCGGTCCTCCAGCACATCGTGCAGGTTCTCCATGAAGAACTCGTAGTTGGCCTGCCCCATGGCCTGCCGCTTCGCGTGCAGGAAGTCCTTGAGCTCCTCGAGGACCGCCATGGCGGCTGGCACGCTGTTGAACTTGCGGTACAGCCGCGAGACGAAGGTCTGCACGACGACGTTGAACGTCTCGAACTCGAAGACGGCCGACTGCTCGGTGAGCATGCCGTGCTCGTGATAGTCCTCGTTGTTGTACAGCGAGGCGAAGTGCAGGGCCAGCTGCTCCACGCGCTCATCGGCGTAGCGGTAGTCGTACGGATCGAGGCTCTCGAAGTAACCCTCGCCCAGCAGGCCGTCCTCGGCCAGCTTGGCGACGATGCCGGTGCCCGGGTAGACCTCGAGGCGCTCGGTGAGCCGGCGGAGGTTGTGCCCGGCGTGCGCGCGCAGGAAGTCGGCGTTCTGCACCAGGGTCTCGACCGTGGCGTAAGGGTGGAACGGGATGAACCCCATCGCCAGGTAGATGCCATGCTCGCGTAGCAGGCGAATGATCGTGATGTTGTCCTGCACGGTGGCGCGCTTGTCCCAGAGCTCGAGCTCCTCGGGAACGCCGGACTCGATGCCGACGTTCACCTTCTCCAGGCCGCTGCGGACGAGCAGGTCGAGCAGGTCGTGGTCCTCGGGCGTGTCGGCCCAGTTCTCGGCCCGCATGCAGACGTTGTAGTAGATGTCGAGCTTGCGCTCCAGGATGCCCTCGGCGATCGCACGCACTCGCTTCTTGCCGACGCGGCCTCCGTCGGGGTCCTCGAAGGTGGAGTCCACGAAGTCCAACGTGCGGAAGCGATGGGTCCGTACCAGATGCTCGACCTCGTCGACGACGGATGCAGCGGAACGTCCCCGCCATGCCTTTCCCGGCTGGATCCGGTTGCCCAGGTTGGGCGCCGAGCAGAACGTGCACATCGCGACGCAGCCGCGGCTGGTGCTCACGCGCACGTACTCGAGCTTGTTGCCGTGCGCCAAGAGCTGGTCGCGCGCGGGGTAAGGCAGCGCATCCAGGTCGTGGATGAGCGGGCGCGCCGGATTCTGCCGGAGCGAGCCATCGGCAGCTCGGTACGCCACACCCGGCACTGTGTCGAGCGGCTCGTCGAGGGCCACCCGCTGGATCAGGTCCAGGATGATGGGCTCGCCCTCCCCGATCGCGACGATGTCCGCGTAGGGGTTGAGCCGTAGGACCTCGGTGCCGGTGAACGTGCCGGCCGGTCCGCCGCAGGCGATGACTGCCTCCGGGTACGCCTCCCGCAGCTGCTGCGAGAACGCGACGCAGCTGGGGACGTTGAGGCTCATCAGCGTGAAGCACACCAGGGAGGGCCGGCGCTCGGTTATCTCCGCGACGATCGCGTCGTACCTGCCGTGCTGGGCCTCCCTGATCTCGGCGCCGAAGCCGGCCTCGCGCAGGACGGCCGCCATGTAGGCGACGCCGAGATGCTCGGGGGACATGACGAGGTCGCCGTCGAGCAGGATGACGAAGAACGCCGTGGTCGTGGCGGAATCGACGATGCGCGAGTCGACCTTGATGGTGAACTCGCCCGGCTTGGATCGCTCGATCGGAGCGAGAGAGAGCGTCATCGATCATCACGACCCTAGGGACGATGTGGTCAGGGTACGAATGCGGCGGGCGTCGAGTCCGTCCATCGTGGCGGGCGGTACCAGCCCGAGCTCGGCGAGCATGGTCGGCGCGACGTCGCGCATGTCGGCGGTGCCATCGGCGAGATCGCCGCGGCACCACAGCAGCGCGTCGTGCCGGGTGTGCGTACCCGTCAAGGGGCTGTCGATGACCAGCGCATCGGTCGCCCACGTGCCTCGCACCTGCACGTCGGGCGCGGCCACGACGACCAGGTCTGGCGCCATCTCCGAGCACGGGCCGGCGTAGATGTCGCTCCCGCGCAGCACTTCCGCCACCACGGGATCGCCGTCGCCCGACGGGACGATCTCACCGTCCGGGCGACGCCGAAGCGCGAGCAGTCCTGCGCTGATCTCCTCAAGCAGCGACTCGACGGGCAGCTCGTGACCCCGTGGGAAGCGTGGCCGGCGGTTCAGGAAGATGCGACCCGGATCCAGGGCGAACGCCACGGTCCGCGCGTCGATCTCGTCCAGCCCGCTCGCGGTGGCGGGCAGCGCCAGGTAGCCGGTCTCCCGCAGCCAGGCGTTGACGCAGAACTGCGTCGACACGGACCCGAAGCCGTGGTCGCTCACCAGCATCAGGCCGCCGTCGCCGGCCCGCCGGGCGAGCTCGCCGATGGCTTGGTCCAGGCGACCGTAGATGTCGAGGATGCGAGCGTGCAGCGGGGACTCCGCGTCCATCAGGTCGCGCCACAGGAAGTGGTGGATGCGATCGGTCTCGGTGAAGACGCAGACCACCAGCTCGGCGTCGGACTCCTGGTCCAGCAGGTAGGAGAGCCCATGACGCCGGCCGGCGAGCGTCTCGTCGACACGGTCCAGGAAGCCGGCCGCGTCGCCGGCCACGTCACCCACCTCGACGTCGAGCTGGTAGCCACGACGGAGCAGTGGCTCCCGGTGATGGGCCGGCCAGACGGCGCGGGCGAAGTCCGGTGCGACGAAGCCCGAGACGAGCGACCCGACCGTGCTCGGCGCCGGGTAGGTGCCCGGCACGTTGACGATGAGACTTCGACCACCGCCGGCGGCGACCGGCTCCCAGACCGGAGTGCCCTGCAGGTGCCGCATGTTGGGGAAGTACGTGTCGTACGTACCGGGCACCAGGTCGACGAAGCCGTAGATCCCGTGCCGCCCGCACTCCGACCCGGTGAGGAAGCTAGCCCATGACGTCGAGCTGATGTCGGGTATCGGCGCGCGGAGCGGGCGAAGGCTTCCCTGTGGCAGCAGGGCTGCCGTCTCCGGCATGACGCCGGCGTCGGCCAGCTCGCGCAGCAACCAGTGCGGCACTCCGTCGAGACCGATGACGAGGAGGTCGCCGCGGCGGCCCGTCATGCGCGCGCTCCGGTCAGGAGCGCGTCCCGGGACAGCTCTGCGACGGCCTCGATGACGCCGAGGGCAACCGCCTGGCCGCGAGCGTCGCAGACCATGAGCCGCGCGGTTCGCGGGCACTCGACCACCGTGTCGGCGGCCGACGGTGCCGACAGCTTGATGCGGCCGACCACGATCTCGCCGAACTGGACGGCGTCCGCCTGCTCGATCCCTTCGATCCTGCCCTTCACGGTAGATCCGATGCGGCGAATGGTGCACTCGCTCCCTACCGTGAGGGGACGCTCCGCGATGCCGAGCAGCCGAACGGTCCAGGTGTCGCCCGTGCGCATCGGGCTCTCCGGCGCGCAGAGGATGGCCATCGGCATCGGCGGCTCGCCCTCGAGGCGCAGGGCGACGCAGTCACCAGGCCCCGCCGCGGGCAGTGGCGGCTCGGCGAACCGCTCGATGGACAGAACGCGGTAGCAGTCACCGCGCTCGCCGTCGACCAGCACATGCCCTGGGCGCAGGAGGCCACTCTCGACCCGGCCAGCTGCCAGGACGTCGTCGCCCTGCCGGACCAGGGACTGGACCGCGAAGCGCAATCGTTCCTGGACGGCGCGGGTGAGCGTCAGCGCGTGCAGCGTCCGGAGCAGGTTGCGGCCGGCGTACCAGCTCAGTGGGCCGCCAGGAGGCTCGTCTCGCGTGACGTTGCGAGCCTCGATAGCGCTCACCGGCACGACGGCCGCCAGCTCGGCTCCGACCGCGGCCGCCACCCGAGCGGCATCCGACGCGGTGGCGGCGAACGCGCTCTCGCGGTAGTCGACGAGATCCATCTTGGTGACCGCGGAGACGAGCGTCGTGATACCGAGCAGTCGCAGGATGTTCGCATACCGGTAGGTCTGCGGCGTCACGCCGCAGGTAGCGTCCACGACGATGACGCCGACGTTGGCGTCCGCGGCGCCGGTCACCATGTTGCGCAGCAGCTCGACGTGGCCGGGAACGTCGATGAGGACGATGCGTCGACCCTCGGACTCGACGACAGCCTGCGCGGTGTCCATCGTGAACAGGTCGGCCCGCTCCTCGGCGAGCCCGTCCATGAGGAAGGCCAGGCCCCCGTTCTCGACCGAAGTGGTGAGCCGATCCCTGGTGATCCCTCCGGCATCGAGCAGGAGTCGACCGATCAACGTCGACTTGCCGTGATCCACCTCGCCAGCGAAGGTGACTCGGAGCGGGATGCTGTCGTCCGGCATGTTCATCGTCCTCACATGTAGCCGAGCGCGCGGAGCTTCTGCATGGCGGCCGCGTCCTCCTTGTCCTGGGCGCGACCGGCTCGTTCTCCCTCCGTGGAGCAGCGGATGTCGACCAGGATCTCCGGCACCGTCATCGCATCGCTCGCGATGGGTGAGCAGCAGGACTCGCAGCCGATGGACCGGTAGCGCCGGCCGTTCTCGGCGAAGTACAGGCCGGGCAGCGGAATGTCCTGCGCGGCGACGTACTCCCAGATGTCGATCTCTCGCCAGCGCAGCAGCGGGTGCACCCGCACGTGCCCCTGGTCGGCCGCGGCCGACTGGTAGAGGTCGCCGAACTCGGCAGGCTGGTCGCGATAATTCCAGGCGAAGGACGCGTCGCGGGGGCTGAAGACCCGTTCCTTCGCCCGTACGCCGTGCTCGTCACCCCGAATGCCGAGGACGACCGCGTCGTACCCGCCGCCGGCGATCGCCTGCTTCAGCGCATCCGTCTTCAGCGCGGTGCAGCAGGTGAGCTTTCCGCCCACGCTCGGCGACATGCCGGCCGCGAGTGCCGCTTCGTTGCGATGCACGCGCAGGTCGAGGTTCCACTCGGCGCTCATGCGGTCCCGGAACTCGTACATGGAGCGGAACTTGTACGAGGTGTCGATGTGCAGCACGGGGAAGGGGACCGAGCCGAAGAAGGCCTTGCGAGTCAACCACAGCAGCGTGGTCGAGTCCTTGCCCATCGACCACAGCAGTGCCGGCCGCTCGAAGCGCTCGCGGACCTCGCGCAGGACGTGGATAGCCTGGTTCTCCAGCTCCCACAGCGTTGCTGGCAGCGGCACGGCCGTCTCGCTCATGCCTTGACCGCCGCTCCGGCTGCTATGCGCGCGTCGACGTACTGGGCCAGCGTCTCGAGGCTGTCGACCAGGGCAACGGTGAGGTCCTCGTCGTCGATCTGGATGTCGAACTCGTTCTCGACCCAGATGAGCAGCTCCAGGCCCGACAGGGAATCGATGCCCAGCGCGTTGCGCAGATCCGAGACCGGAACGTCGGCGGGGTCGCAGTCCAGTCGCAGGGCTGCCACGACCGTCCGTCGTAGCCGGGCCATGGTGTCTGGCATGACAAGCTCCTTACAGATAGCCCATCGTGGAGAGGATCTCCGCGGTCAGTTCGTGGTCCCTGACCCGCTCCGAGCTCCTGTCGGCGCCCGCCGCCGAGGCGGCCGGGTCCGGGAGCCAGGGCAGCGCGGAGTTCGGCAGCAGCAGCGGGTCTGGGCGTCCCAGTGCCTCGGCGGGCTGCCGGAGATCGAGCGCGTGAAGCAGGGTCGGCATCAGGTCGTGCAGCGCGATCGGCGTCGAGCGGCGCCCGGCCACGACCCGGCCGGAGCGCAGTGCCCACATGCCCTCGTAGCGGTGCATGCCGGTCTGCTGGCTCGGCGCCCAGGTCGGCCCCCCGATGTGGGGGTCGGCGAGCACGCCCTCGTCCGCGGGCAGGAGCAGGAGGTCGGGGGCGCCGGCTGTCATGGCGCCTGGATAGGCCTCGGCCCTCGGCAGCACTGCGGCGAAGGGGTGGGTGCCGGAACGGGGATCGGTCAGGTCGAGGAACAGGTCGGTGAGCTCGGCGGTGAGCCGGTCGGTCTCCGTTGCGCCGACGGCCCCTGCTCGCTGCCTGCCGCGCAGGTTGACGTTGACGCCGTAGCAACCGGGCGTCGGCATGTAGGCATGGGTGCGGGTGAAGTCGACGCTGCGGCCGTCTCCCGAGAACCAGGGAGCATGCTCTGTCGGGCCGGCCTGGGTGACGAGCAGTCCGGCCTCCTCGAGCGCGGCGTTCACCGCGACGTTGCTGCGCCCGGGCCCGAAGCCGTGGTCGCTCGCCATGAGCACTGTCGTCTCGTCGCCGACCAGGTCGAGCAGCTCGCCAAGGACCTGGTCGAGCGCCACGTAGGTGGCGCGGATCGCCTCGGTCCACTCGGCCTTGGACGGTGCGGCGTCGTGGCGGCCGTGATAGCAGTCAGCGAAGTGCCAGTAGTGATGGCAGACCCGGTCGACCTCCGTGAAGACCGCCATCACGACGTCGACGGGACGATTGCGCAGCAGGTGCTCGATCGAACGGCCGCGGGAGTGCACGTTCTTGATCGCGAAGTCGACGTAGTCGGGATCGCCCTGATACATGGTCAGCAGATCCGACGCGAAGGGCGCGCCCGCGGTGGACAGCTCCGCGAGCAGCGTTGCCGGCCGGCTGTACCGCAGGGTCGGTGCCAGCGGCCACGTGATCTGGTAGCCGGGCAGGTCGACCGGTGGGTGCGACATCGGCACGTTGATGAGCCCGACGCTAAGGCCCTGCGCCGCTAGCCACTCCCACGCGGTCGAGCACCCGAAGTCGCCGCTGCCGAGGATGCGGTCACCGTAGTCAGCGTCCTGGGTGTCGAAGAATTGGTAGATACCATGACCACCCGGTTGACGTGCCGTGACAAAGGTTGCCCAACCCGGGGCGGTGTGCGCTGGCCACGTCGTGGTGCTCGTGCCGTAGGCGCTCCGGTCGAGGAACGACCTTAGCCGAGGCAGCGCACCGGCCACGAGCAACGGCTCGATCACGTCGAGGCTGCCGCCATCGACGCCGATGACCAGCGCCTTGGGCGGTTTGACTCGTCGGTTACGCATCACGAGCCCTTCGGGAGTCGAACGGAGCGGCCTCACCGCGCTGTCGACAAGCTACGAATGCCCTGCAGCACAAGCAAGGTTCGGCGGTGAGTGCTTGGTCGCACGACCTCAAGCGCTCGTCCCGTTCACGCGGGACCTGTGGTTGCATTCGTCACTGACGGCGCCACTACCCATCAGGATTGGCCATCGCCTGTGCATCGTCTTGTCGTGAGCCCGCATCCCGACGATGCCGTCTGGTCCTGTGGCGGTGCCATCGCGCGCTGGATCAGTGAGGGGGATCTCGTGACCGTCGTGACCGTGTTCGATGGGCATGAGTCCGCGCTGGACGCCTCGACTGACGGCACCGGCCCCGCTGCTCGACGCGCCGAGGACGAAGCTGCGCTGGCCGAACTGTCGGCACGACTGGTGAGCTTCGGCCTTCCCGAGGCGCGACTTCGCCTGGACGCCGGCGTGCCGCGCTACCGGTCGACGCTGGCCGTGCGGCGGCTGCCTCATCAGCGCGATCACCGCATTCCGGACGAAGTTGCGTCGCTCCTGCGTCCGTACGCCGAGGCCGCGGACGAAGTACTGGCACCACTGGGCGTAGCCACTCATGTTGACCACGCGCTCACCCGCCTGGCGGTCGACCTGATGGCGATGCCGGATCGCATCCGCTATTACCCGGAATTCCCCTATCCGCCCGTGGAGCCTGCTGGTCTCACGCGCACATGGCTGACGGTGCGCTTCTCGCCCTGGCTGCGTGCTGCACTGCGCTACCGGTCGCAGGTCGATGCGATGTTCGGCGGCCCGCTCTCCTTCGCACGCGCCCTTTCCCGTCGAGCGCAGCTCACGACATCGGGCACCGCCCGCTGGGCGCAGTGGGAGGTGGCGTCGTGACCACCGTGGCCGCGCTTGCCGCGCGCCCGAAGCACGGGACCACGGCCGTGCCTGCGCTGCGATCGGTGCCGCCGGTGGTAACGCTGAAGGAGATCGACCGGCTGACCACGGTCCTGGCCGCAGCGGCACGTGGCGAGGCGTGCCTGCTGCGAGTCGCGCAGCCGGTCGCGCTCGGTGAGGCGTCGATGCGCGGTTTCCTGCTGATGGTGCGGCGGATCCGCATGGCATTCACCTACGCAGCCGGGCGTCCGGCAGTGGTGGTGCACGACGCCGTGCCGTCATCGGGAGAGCTGGAGATCGGAGCGGCGCCGGACCGCGTGGACGATTCGTACGCCCGGTCAGCCTGTTCCACGAATCTCTTGCGCGCCATGCTCGCGAACGGCAATGCGCTGGGCGAGGCGAGCCCGTCGGTCGCCGGCCACGGAGGAGGTTCTGGGTCCCTCGGCGACTTCCTCATGGAGCTCGAGCGGGCGCTGAGGTTCATGACCGCGCTCGGGCCCGATTGGCCCGAGCCGTCGCGCGATGTCTTCACGAGCCACCACACTGTGCTGCTGGACTACGAGCGGCACCTGCTTCGCGTCGACTCGACCGAACCCCGACCGCGCCTGTACGCCGGCTCGGCTCATCTGTTGCGGCAGGCGCCGAGCGCAAACCACCTCGGCCGCATCGCCACCGGCTTCGGCGGTCTGATCGCGAACCCCATCGATCTGGCCTTCACCGCCACGGCGCTCCCGCGCGAGGTGGCGCGCTACGTCGATCAGCTCGACCCCGACCGCGTGCCCGGCCGGGTGGTGCTGACCTGTGAGCTGAGTCCCCACTCGAGTGCCGCCCGGTCGGCCTCGGCGATCGAGGCGGTCGTCGAGGCGATCAACGAGGCCGGTCATGCTCCCGTCTGGCAGTGCGACCCGCTCACGCGCGACCCGGCGCAGGAGATCGCGAGAGCTGTCGACGGATACGCGACGTTCGTGGATGCCCTGCGTCGCTCCGGTGCCGCCGCCGGCAGCGTCGTGGTGGACGTCTCGGGAGTCGCGACGGAGCAAGGCGAGGCGCTCGCGATGTCGCTCGCCCGGGTGCTCCATGGTTGAGCAGGGAACCTTGCGGACCGTTCTCGTCCACGCCGGCGCGCGCCCGTACCCGGTCCACATCGGGCCGGGGGCACGCCGCCTGCTGCCCGGTGCGCTCCGTGGCACGGGAGCGCGGCGGGTCGTGATCGTTCGGGCGCGTACCGACACGCCGGTGCCGGATTCGCTCCTGCCCTCGGCCTCGTTGACGGTATCCGACGGTGAGCAGGCGAAGGCGCTCAGCACCGTGGAGGGGTTGTGCGAGCGGTTCGCCGAGCACGGCCTCACCAAGGCCGATGCGGTGGTGGCGTGCGGCGGCGGCAGCCTGCTCGACACGGTGGGGCTCGCCGCGGCGCTCTACCACCGGGGAGTCGCCGTGGTGCACCTGCCGACGACGCTGCTCGCCCAGGTTGACGCGAGCGTGGGCGGAAAGACGGCGGTCAACCTGTCGATGGGCAAGAACCTGGTCGGCACGTACTGGCAACCGGCGGCGGTGCTCTGCGACACCACGTACCTCGACACGCTGCCACGGCGCGAGTGGACCAACGGCTTCGGCGAGATCGCTCGCTGCCACTTCATCGGCGGCGGCGACCTGCGAGCGTTGCCGCTCATCGACCAGATCACCCGCAGCGTGGCGCTGAAGGCCGCCATCGTCGCCGCCGACGAGCGCGACTCCGGGCCGCGGCACGTCCTCAACTACGGGCACACGCTGGGTCACGCGATCGAAGTGGTATCGGAGTACCGCGTCCGTCATGGCGAAGCGGTCGGCATCGGCACCGTTCTCGCGGGCCGGCTCGCGCATGCGCTCGGACGGATCACTGCCGAGCGCGCCGCCGAGCACCAGGACGTCGTCCACGGCTACGGGTTGCCGACGGTGATCCCTCCGGATCTGCCGCCAGAGCCGCTGCTCGAGGCGATGGCGCGCGACAAGAAGACGACGAACGGACTGAGCTTCGTCCTCGACGGTCCCCGTGGGGTGGAGCTCGTCACCGACGTGCCCGTGCGGATCGTCGCCGCGGAGCTGGCCGCCATGCGGGCGGAGCCAACGCCGGCCGGTGGCGGGTCGTACGACCCGATCGGTCATCGTCGCCCCAGTCGCGACGAGGAGCAGGAAGGACGGGAGTGACGGTGCTGCAGGAACCGCTGACTGCTGTGGTGTTCGATCTGGATGGCGTTCTCATCGACAGCATCGATGCGATGCGCCTGGCCTTCGAGGCGGCGTACGACGAGGTGGTCGGCACCGGGGCGGCCCCCTTCGAGCAGTACCTCCTGCACCTGGGCCGGCACATGCCGGACATTCTCGAGCTGATGCGGCTGCCCGCGCAGATGTATCCGGCGTTCAGCCGGCACAGCGAGGCCCTGCTGCACCGGATACCCGCGAGCGACGGCGCAGCGGCGCTGCTCGACGAGCTCAGGGCGGCCGGCGTACCGGTAGTGGTCGCAACGGGGAAGTCCCGTTGCCGTGCGGATCTGGTGCTCGACGCAGTGGGCCTGCTCGACCGGCTCGACGCCGTCTGCGGCAGCGACGAGGTGCGGTGCGGCAAGCCGGCACCGGACCTCGTGCTGCTCGCGCTCGAGCGGGTCGGCGCGTCACCGGATGGCGCATTCATGGTCGGGGACTCGGTCCTCGACCTGGAGGCTGGCCGGGCCGCGGGCACGCGGACCGCCGCTGCGCTCTGGGGTCACGGCCGGCCGGAGGACCTGCTCAGCTGCCGGCCCGACCTGGCGAGCCTGTCCTGCCATCAGCTGCGCGCGCAGCTCGGTGCGCTCGTCGGCGTCCGGAGCTGACCGTGCCCGACATCTTGCTGCTCAACGGACCGAACCTCGGCACGCTCGGCAAGCGGCAACCGGAGATCTACGGCCGGGTGACGCTCGCGGCCATCGAGCAGCTGGTTCGCGACCGCTGCGCCGCGGCGGGGTACGGGCTGCGAGCCGAGCAGCATGACTGCGAGGGCGAGACGATCCGGGCGCTGCAGCGACACGAGGACACGGTGGGAGCCATCGTCAACCCGGGCGCGCTCATGATCGCCGGCTGGAGCTTGCGCGACGCGCTCGCCGACTATCCCTCGCCATGGATCGAGACGCACCTCAGCAACGTCTGGGCGCGCGAGCCGTTTCGGCACAACTCGGTCCTATCCGCGCTGGCGCTCGGAGTGATCGCAGGATTCGGCGCCCACGGGTACGCGCTGGCCGCCGAGGCGCTCCTCGATCACCTGCCTCGACCAGTCGTCGACCAGTCGTCGAGCAGCCGTTGATCAGTCGGACGCGGGCATCGAACGGAGCCAGCCGAGCTCGGCCGCGCGCGCGCCAGCCTGGAACCGGCTGCGCGCCGACAAGCGCTCCATCAACCGCGCCATCAGTCGGCGCACGGTGCTCAACGAGACGCCGAGGCGGCGGGCGACCACTTCGTCGGTGTGGCCCGCGCACAGCAGCTCGAGCAGCTGACGCTCCATCGGGGTTAGCCCATGGTCGTCGCGCAGGCTGCCTTGCCCGAGCGGCTGCGCCGACTCCCACAACCGCTCGAACAGGCAGTAGGCCAGGTTGACGATGCCGGGCGCGTCGACCTCGATCGCTCCGAGGTGAGTCTCCGCGGGGTCGATGGGGACCAGCATGCTGCGATGGTCGTAGATGATGAGCAGCGACGGCACGAGCGGGATCGTGCGGATCTCCGCTCCCAGCGTGTGCAGCCACTCGGCGTACTGCACCAGGTACGGCTTGGTGAGGAAGCTCTCCTGGTAGAGGCAGCGGACGCGGACGCCGCGCTCGAGCAGCAGCTCGTTGAGCGGCTTGCTGGCTCGCTTCGCGGTCTCCGACTGCGCCGTGACCGGATTGATGGAGACGCATTCGAATTGAACGCTGGTCGCGAGCGACTCCATGTGCGCGCGGACGGCGTCGACGCCACGCAAGTGGACGAAGCCCTCGCAGCTCGCGCTCTCCGCCGCCTCCATCGCGAGCGAGGCCATCGCCGCTCGGGCGGTCTCGACCTGATGACGCTGCTGCTCCAAGGCGGCCTCGGCCTGCGCGAGCAGCGTCGACAGACCGAACTTGGGGTTGACCGGACGGACGTGGATGGTCGCTGCCTCGGCGGGCGCGAGCAAGGACAGCGTCGCCAGCTCGTCCAGGGCTTCCTTGACCTGATCCTCGTCGAGCTGGAGGTGCTCGGCGATCCCCCGAAGAGCCCAGTCACGGTGGGCGAGCATCGCCCGGTAGACAGCCTCGGCGCGGGGGCTCACGCCTATCGATTCGAGCATGGAGCCCCCAAGCTGCCACTTCGAGTGACATAGCTATACGGCGGAGAGCGAGTGCATGTCAAGGATGTGCCGCGCGTTGCGCGGTAATGCAGCCGAATGGATGAGCTGATCTTATTGGCGACGGGAATCACCATGAATTGGCGCAGAGCGGGGCCAGCTGGGCAACCCTCGGGTTGCCACCATCGGCGCGGACGGCGTCAGGCCGGTCGGCGCAGCCGCGCGAGGGACGGGACGCCGGAGTGGTAGGTGAACATCCGGTCGCCGTCCGGCAGCGGCCCGCGCTCCCGGGTCGACCGGTTCACCACGACCGCGACCGCGTCGGGATCGTCGTCGACGTGCGCCTCGGTGAAGCCGTGCCCAGCGAACCAGGACCGGATGAGAGGCACGCGGTCGGGCTCGGCGCGATGCCGCGTCCAGACGACGAGACCTCCTGCGGAGAGGAGCGAGTCGGCCAGTACGACGCTGCGCTCGATGTCGTCCAGGGTCAGGTTGCCGAAGACGCCGCACAGGAGCAGCACGTCGACGCGCGCCCCGCCAGCGTAGTGCCGGCGCAGCCCTGCGTCGTCGATCGTGACCTCCACCCGCCCCGAGCCCGCGGCCCGCACGGCGGTCTCCGCGCATGCGGCGTTCCTCGGATCGAGCTCGATCATCCGTACGTTGACCTCACGTGGGCGGGAGAACCGCTCCAGCGCGCCACTGATCTCGCGACCCTGCCCGGCGCACACGCTGAGCAGCTCGACAGGGCCGCTCGACACGGACTCCAGCGCCTGAAGGACGGCTGATTGCATCCGCTCGAGTCGCTTGGCGCGCTTGGAAGTGGGGTCGTCGTAGAGCCGGTGCCATGCGAACCAGTCGATCTCGCGCTTCATCCGTCTCTTTCCCGTCCTCGCGGGCCGTGCGGGCGCAGCCGCCGTCCCGTCGAGTCGATCAGCTGCCCGCACGTGAGTCCAGCGGGGCGTATGGCAGGCCTCCGTCATGAGCGGATCAGCTCAGTCGACGCCGTTGCCGAGCCGGGCTCGGTCGCGAAGGATCGGTGTCAGCCCAGAGGGCGGGAGGCAATGGTGATCGAGACGCTGCTCGGCAATGACCTGGTGGTCAACGAGGACTCGTGCAATCTGAGTTGCACCTACTGCCTCACCGGACAGAGCAATCTCAAGCAGGCCCACGCCGAGCAGCGCATCTTCGGCCCCCCGGTGAAGGACCGCTTCGGCCCTGGCACGCAGCTCGGACAGCGGCTCCCGCTGATCGACGGACGCATCGACGAGACGTTCAACGTCCCCTTGCTGAAGGTGACCGGGGGCGAGGTCTTCCTCGTGGCGGGGGTCATGGAGTTCCTCCGCGCGCAGGCCGCCGAGCACGAGGTACTCATCGTGCAGACCAACGGCGTGCTGGTCGGGGAGGAGCACCTCGCCGAGTTCGCCTCATGGGGCAACGTCGTCATGCAGGTGTCGTTGGACAGTCATCTGTTCAGCGGGAACTCCTACCGCGTGCACAGTGAGTCGTTGCACGCGAAGGTGCTGCGCCGGATAGAGGCAATCATCGACAGTGGGCTGCCGGTAGAGGTCTACTCGGTCCTCAACGACCGCAGCGTGGAGGAGATGGAGCAGTTCGCGGAGTGGCTCGCCGCGCGCCGGCAGCCGCCGGTCTACTTCCCGTTCCCGGTACGCGGTCCCGACTCCGAGCGCTTCCAGGTTCGCCCTGACCAGGTCCCGGCGATCGAGCAGTTCGTCGCCAGGTACGACGACCTGGCCACCGTGCTGCCGCCCATGGCCTACTTCGACCGGCTGCTCAGCTTCTACCGCGAGGGCGGGCGCACGTTCCGCTGTCACCTGCCGCGACTGGTCATCTCGACCTTCAGCGACGGCATGGTGACCCCGTGCCCCAATATCTGGTTCTCCGACATGGGCAACCTGCTGGACGACGGCTATGGCGAGACCCTCTCGCGCGTCGGGTCCAGCGCACTGTACCGCGCGCTCCTCGCGCCCCGACCGCGGTTGAAGGCATGCCGTGGCTGCTTCACGCCGTGGGACACGCTCTCCATGTACTTCGAGGACGAGATCACTCTCGACGAGCTGTGCGCCGCGCCGTCGTACGGCGCGCCGCGCATCCGGGCGCTCATCGAGAGCCGCAAGCGAGCGTACGACGAGAGTCGCGGTGTCGGCGTGGACGTCGACACCGGTGCTCGCTATGCCTGATGCCGCGAGGGCGGCCCGACCTGGCGAGATCGTCGCGCTGGTCGTCGAGAACGGGCCGTCGTGGTTGGACGGTTACCGCGCGCTGCTGGCCGCGGGGGCGATCCCGTTGCTTCTCGACTCCACCGCCCCCGAGGAGGAGCGCGCGCGCTGGCTGAGGCTGGCAGGCGGCACCCGCGCGCTGGTCGCGGGGGCCAACGGTGCGCTCCGGCTGATCAGCGTCATCGAGGGGACGGCGACCGACCTGCTCGAGGATCCCACAGTCCTGCTGTGCACGTCCGGCACGACCGGCGCGCCCAAGGTGGTGCGGCGCACGGTCGAGTCGTTGCGCGCTGAGGGGCGTCGGTACGTCGGGTGGGCCGATCTCACCGCTGCGGACCGAATCGCGCTGCCGTTGCCGATGTGGCATGCGTACGCGCTCGGCTGGGTGCACGCGGCCGACGAGGCCGGCTGCGCCGTCCATCCCTGCCCGTCCGCTGCGCTCGGCCGGGCCGTTCAGTCCTTGGAGACGGGCGCGACCGTCGTGGCGCTGGTGCCGAGCCTGGCCGGTCTGATCGCGGCGAGGGTGGGGCGCTCGGCGCCGCCACGGCTTGCGCTGCGCCTCGCGGTAGTCGGCGCGGGGCCTGTCTCTCGAGCGCTCGAAGAGCAGTTCTGCGCCGCCTTCGGCATCGATCTCGCCCGCAACTACGGATCGACCGAGACCGGTGCCTTGTTCGCCGGTGCACCCGGCTCTCCGGACGGTGTCGTCGGCTACCCGATGGACGGGATCGACGCGCGGATCGTCGGAGCCGACGGGGAATTGGTGCCCGACGGCGAGCCGGGTGCACTGCACGTGCGCGTCGACGGTGGCCCGTGGCGCCCGATGGGCGATGTCGTCGTGGTGGGACCGCACGGCCTGCGCGTCGTGGGCCGGGAGAGCAGGGCCGTGCGACGCGGTGACCGGTGGGTCGCCCCCGAGGAGGTGGAGGACGTCCTCATGCGCCACCCGTCGGTGGTGGACGCGCGTTGCCGCGAGGTGCCGTGCGGCGCTGGCCGGACGCTCCTGCAAGCTGACGTGGTCGGCACGTCCGCCGGGGCCACCGACATCGCCTCGCTGCGAGCGCACCTCACCGAGCGGCTCGCCCCGCACAAGGTGCCCGAACGGATCCGGCTGGTGGGTCAGGTCGAGCGTGGGCCGTGGGGGAAGCTGCGCGTCGACCGCCGCTTCCGGCTGGGACCCGCGGCCGATCTCATCGCCGCGGCCAACGCGTACAAGCGGAGCGAGTTGCTGTTCGCGATGATGCGGTTGGGCATCGTGGAGCGGCTCGACCGGGAACCACTCACGGTCGGTCACCTGGCCGCGGAGCTGGGCCTCGACATGGCGGCCTGCGAGGTCCTCGTCACGACGGCGGCCGAGCTCGGCCTCGTGCTGCCGGTGCAGCGCGGCGAGGCCGACGCCGCACCGTCCGCCGAGGTCCCGGCCGCGCAGGCGGGACCGTTGCTGAGGCTCGAGGAGCGCCTGTCGACCTCGGTCGTCACGCGCGATGCGCTCGTCGCTGTCGCCACCGGCGGCGCGCCGGCTTGCGTCGCGACGCTGGACGAGACCCTCGCCTGGTCGTACCACCGGGCGATGCACGGCCCTGGAGCCGACCGGCGCACCCGGGCCGGACTGGCCCTGGCCGGGTTCCGGCCGGGCCGGCGACTGCTGGAGGTCACCTGCGGCCCCGGCCGTTACGCAGCGGCCGCCTGCGAGACGGACGCCCGCCTCATCGCGGTGGGCACGCCCGATCCGGACGGCGGCGCCGACCTCGATGCCCCGGCCGACGACGCCACCTTCGACGTCGTCGTCGTGACCAACGCCGTTCACCTGAGCGGTGCCGGGAGCGACCTTGCCCGGCTGGCCGGCCGGCTGCGGCCCGGTGGGCGATTGCTCGTCGAGGACGTCTTCCTGGGCGAGGAGGACGGCGTACCGGGCGTCGTCCGGCTCGACTGGCTGACCCACGGTGGACTGAGCTGGCCGACCGTCGATGCGCTTCGTTCCGGGCTGGCCCGGGTGGGGCTAGCCGTGGGCCGCACCGTCTCGGTCGGCAATCCGGCCGTGACGCTCGTGGTCGCCACGCACCAGGCGAGTCGGAGCGATGCATGACGAGCGACGACCTCGCCGGCCGGGTCGCTCTGGTGACCGGTGCCACCGGCACCCTCGGGGAAGCGGTGTGCCGGGCGCTCGCCGGTCGTGGTGCGGTCGTCGTCGGCGCCTTTCACCGTGCCGAGCACCGCGCGGACGAGCTCGTCGCCTGGCACGAGCGGGAGGGCTACGTGCTGCGCACGGTCGCCGCTGACCTCACCGACCCGGACGCGCGCTCGACGATGCTCGAGCGCGTACGGGAGATCGCGGGCCCCCCGGACATCGTCGTGTGCTCCCACGGCATCACGCAGCGAAGGAGCCTGCTGGACAAGCCTGCGCCGGACGGCTCGCTGTGGGCGCTGAACGTCGATGCGAGCATCGCGCTGGTCAGCGCCGCGGCCAAGGGCATGCTCCGGCGGAGGTTCGGCCGGCTCGTCCTCGTCGGTTCCCGGGCGGGGATGGTCGGCATGCCCGGGCAGGCCGCCTATGCGGCGACGAAGGCGGCGTTGCAGGGCTGGGCCGCCAGCGCGGCATGGGAGCTCGGGCCGTTCGGCATCACCGTGAACGTCGTTGCTCCGGGCGCCGTCCAAGCCGACCCCGACCGGGAGTCCGTCTACTCCAAGGACGAGGACGAGCTGGTGGCCTCCCGTACCGCCGTCCGCCGCCTGGGCACGCCGGCCGAGATCGCAGCCACCGTGGCGTTCCTGACCAGTCCACTCGCCGGCTACGTCTCCGGGCAGACGATCGCGGTCGACGGCGGCGCGCGCTGGTAGCGAGCTGCTCGCGCGAGGCATGGCGACCGGGAGCGGAAAGCTTGCTGTCATCGAGCTTCCACTCAGTCGTCGAGCGCTGACACGCCCCCCTGCCGGCGGTGATGCTCCTTCGAGGAAGCAGTTCCTGCAGCCGAGCGGGAAGGCCGGCCGGTGCGCAGCCCGTGGAGAGAACGTGGAGATGAGCCGCGTTGTTCATGATTCAGTTCACGATCCCGGCGACCGAGCTCGACCACGAGGCATACGCCGGGACGGCATGGGTCGGTGAGGCGCTGCATGCCCTCTCCGACAGCGACGGCATCAGTCACCATCACGTGCAGTGGGCCGAGGGCGGCATCTTCGTCACGCTGTTCCTGAACGCGCCCGGTCCTGACGAGGCGGCGGCCGAGGGCAGGCGCTGCATGGCCCACCTGACCAAGACGCTCGCTGAAGGGCGAGCAGGCGGATGACCGTCCCGTCGCCGCGGGCCAGGCAGGCGCTGACGAGTCATCGGCGCGGCACGAGAGCGCTCGCCGTCGACATCGGTGGCACCAAGCTGGCCGTGCGCGTCGAGGCGCCGGGCATCACCTGGTCGATGCGCGAGCCCTGGACGGGTGACAGCCAGGAGCAGCTCGTCGCAGCCCTGGCCCGTGCCCGGCGGCGCTTGCACGACCGGGTCGACCGGGTCGCCATTGCATGCGCCCCGACGCTCGACGCGAGCGGTCGGGTCGTCGCTTGGCCGAGCCGGCCGTCCTGGGTTGGCCTGCCGCTCCGCGACCTCGTCGTGACGGCCACCCTCGCCGAGGAGATCGTGCTGGCCGACGACGGGACGCTGGCGGCGCTCGCCGAGGCGGAGGCTGTCCGCTGCGCCGATCTGGCGTACATCGGGATCGGCACCGGCGTCGGCGGTGGGATCGTCAGCGGCGGACGGTTGCTGACCGGCTGCGACGGGACCGCGGGCGAGATCGGGCATCTCACGGTGGACCCGCTGGGCCCTGCCTGCGGGTGCGGTCGGCGTGGCTGCCTGCAGACGGTGGTGTGCGCGGCCGCACTCGAGCGGCGGGCCACGGTGCTGCATGGCCGAGCCACCACGACGACGCAACTGGTGTCGGCCATCCGCGAGGGACAGCCGTGGGCCCTGCGCGTGCAGGCAGAAGCGGCGGGGACGCTGGCGACAGTCATCATGCTGGTCGACGAGCTGGTGCGACCGGCACGAATTCACATCGGCGGTGGGTTGGGTCATGCGCTGACGCAGCTCCCCTCGTCCATCGAGCAGTGCCTTGCCGCACGGCGACGCCCGGGCCGGACGCCGCCGGTCGTCGCCGCGGCCAGCGCGGGTGGGGATGCGTCCTTGGCCGGCGCGCTCCTCGTCGCCCGTCGCGGCGCCATGGTGGCGGGAGGGGTGCAATGACCGTCAGCGTGGTGATGCCGACGCGGGACAAGGAACCGCGGTTGCGCCTCTCCCTGCGCTGCTTGCAGCGGCAGGATGCGGCCGGGTTCGAGGTCATCGTCGTCGACGACGGTTCCAGCCATGACGGCATCGCGCCGATGGTGGCGGAATGCCTTGACGCGGCCGTTCCTCACCGGATGGTGCGGCTCGAGGGCATGGGGCGAGCCGCCGCGCGCAACGCAGGGGCAGCGGTCGCCGACGGCGACATCGTGCTCTTCCTCGACGATGACATCCTCGTGCCGCCAGGTTTCGTGGCTGCGCATCTGCGCGCGCACGCGGACCCCGGCTCCGCTCGCTGCCTCGGGTCGCCGGCGCCTGGGCCGGTCGTCGTGCACGGCCCGCTTCACGAGCTGCCAGGAGCCGAGCGCCTGGTCGCGACCGCGCCCGCCGATCCCTATGCCGCGGCGCGCGATGGCACGTTCGGACGCACGGTCGTGAACGCGCTCGAGCGGATGGTCGCGGCCATGGCTGCCGGTCACGCGCCGGCGATCGCCGGATGGCTCGCCTGCGTCGGTGCCAATGTGTCCTTCCCGCGGAGCGCCTGGCGGCAGGCCGGCGGGTTCGACGAGGCGTTCGGCGTCGGCTGGGGCTGCGAGGACCTGGAGCTCGGGTATCGCCTGCTGTCCACCGGCGCTCGCATGCTCGTTGCCGCCGACGCTGGCGGCGTGCATCTGTCCCACAGCAGGCCTGGCCGGTGGGACGAGCACGCAGGGACCTTCCGCCACTTCGCCACCAAGCATCCGCACCCGACCGTCCAGGCACTGCCCGAGCTGCTGTCCGCGACCGGGAGCGTGACCCGTTACCTCAGCGCGCTTGGCTGCGCGCAGCCATCATCGCCAGTCGCTCAAGGAGTCCGATGACGACGACGCTCGCCCTGCACGGCGGAACTCCCATGCGTGGCACGCCCTTCCCGCCGTGGCCGATGCATGACGACACCGAGCGCACGGGGCTGCTGCGCGCTCTCGACCAGGGCCAGTGGTGGCGGGTCGGCGGCGGGGAGGTCACCGCCTTCGAGCAGGAGTTCGCCGAGTTCCACGGCGCACCCGCGGCCGTGGCGGTCAGCAACGGTACCGAGGCCCTGACGCTCGCCCTGGAGCTGATCAGGCTGCAGCCGGGTGACGAGGTGATCGTCCCGGCGTTCACGTTCATCTCCACCTCCATGGCGGTCCAGCGGCTCGGCGGCATCGCGGTCCCCGTCGACGTCGACGCCGAGACCTACTGCATCGATCCCGCGTCGCTGGAGGCCGTGCGCACGCCTCGGACGCGCGCCGTCATACCCGTGCATCTCGCCGGTCAAGTGGCCGACATGGACGCGGTGTCGGCATGGGCGCAGGCGCACGGGATCACCGTGATCCAGGACGCGGCGCATGCCCATGGCGCGGTGTGGCGCGGAGCGCGGATCGGCGAGCTAGGCACGCTGGCCTGCTTCAGCTTCCAGAACGGCAAGCTCATGACGGCCGGTGAGGGCGGCGCTCTGCTCCTCCCGGACGCGGCGATGTACGAGGAGGCCTTCGAGCGGCACAGCTGCGGACGGCCGATCGGAGACCAGCACTACCGGCATCGCACCCTGTCGACCAACCTGCGAATGCCCGAGTTCAGCGCCGCAGTCCTGCGCGCGCAGCTCGCGCGCCTGCCCCGGCTGACCGAGCGCCGCCAGGAGCGGTGGGCGGAGCTGGCCGCGGCACTGGCCACGATCCCCGGCGTGCTGCCGCAGGGCGCCGACCCGCGGTGCGAGCTGAACCCGCGCTACATGGCCATGTTCATGCTCGACCCCGACGCGTACGACCAGGCGGCTCGCAACCTGGTCGTGGAGGCTCTGGTGGCCGAGGGCATCCCCGCCTTCGTCAACTACCCGCCGGTGTACCGAACGGAGGCCTTCTGGGCCGGCCCGGTCGAGCGCTCGGCCGGCGTGGATGCGCTGGCGGGACGGTGCCCGGTCAGCGAGCGGCTCGGACGGGCTGGCGCCTGGATCCACCACCGGGTGCTGCTCGGCACGTCCGACGACGTGGCCGATGTCGCGGCGGCCGTCGAGAAGGTCCTGTCGCACGTGCCAGCCGCGGTGGGCCTTCGATGAGGGTGGTGCTCGTCGGGCTCGGCTGGGTCGCCACCGAGGTGTGGTTGCCACGCCTGCTGAGCTGTCCGGACTGCACGGTCGTCGGTGCGGTGGAGCCCGATGCCGGTACCGCGGCGCGGGCGGCGCCATTGCTGGAGGGGCGCACCGTCCATGCCGACTACCACGACGTCCCGCTCGACGGAATGGATTGCGCGTTCGTGCTGACACCGAACCACACCCATGCGGAGATCGGTGGCTGGTTCCTCGAGCACGGCCGTACGGTCGTGCTGGAGAAGCCGGTCTGCATCGACCGCGCCCAGCTCGACGCGCTCGCCGCCGCGGCCGGCGCCGGCGGTGGCCGGCTGGCACTGTCGACGGCACCTCGTCACCGCGGTGACGTCGCTGCCCTGCGCCGCGTCGTCGAATCGGGCGAGCTGGGCGCGCCCCGCGTCGCGGAGCTGAGCTGGGTCCGGGCTCGCGGGATCCCGCGCAGCGGGTGGTCGACCCAGCGGGCGAGCTCGGGCGGTGGTGCGCTGATGGATCTCGGTTGGCACCTCATCGATCTCGTGCTCGACCTGTGGGGTCCCGTGCGGGTGCGTGGGGCAGCCGCGTGCATGAGCGACGACTTCATCCGTCGCGACGGCTTCGGCGCCACCTGGCGAGGCACCGACGACTGCCCGCCGTCCGGGGACGTCGAGGATCAGCTGACGGCGCTGGTCACGACCGACTCCTACGCGCTGAGCATGCGGTTCGCCTGGGCCTCGCACGAGAGCGTCGACGAGACGGTGGTCACCCTGCGCGGTGTCGAGGGCACCGCGGAGCTGCGCACCACGTTCGGGTTCAGCCCGCGGCGGCTGGACGGCTCCGCCCTGCGGGTCAAGCGGGCGGGCTCCGTGCGGACGATCGAGGCCGAGCCCACCGACGTCGGTTCGGAGTACGACCGGCAACTGGCGGCGCTCCTGACCCGGGACCACGACGAGACCACGACCGAGCGCTCGCTGACGACGGCCGGCGGCGTGCTGGACATTGTCAACGCTTGCTACTCATCCGCCGGCATCTGACGGGAAGCGTGCCATGGCTGTGCAACGGATCGCGTACGTCGAGCTCTACGTCGATGACCACGACGAGGCCGTGAGGTACTTCACCTCGGCGCTGGGCTTCGTCCACGAGGCGGTCTCTGCCGGGCCAGGGCTCACGTCCACCCTGCTGCGGCAGGGTGCCGCCACCTTGGCCGTGAGCTCGGGGCGGCGCGCCGAGCCGTTCCTCGAAGCGCACGGGGACGGCGTCGCCGACATCGCCCTGGAGTGCGCCGACGTACCGGCCACGATGAGAGCGGCGATGGCCGCCGGGGCCGAGCCGTACGGGCCGCTACGGGTGCTGGGGGTGGGCGGCCTCGTCCATACCCTTGTCGAGCGGGGCTCCACGCGCCCGGGCGACCGCGAGTGGGGGGCACCGGCGCGCCGCTCGCCCGTGAACGCACCCCCGCACATCGTTGCCCTCGACCATGTCGCTGCTTGCGTGCGCGCCGGGAGCTTATCGGCGGTCTCCAGCTTCTACGCAGCCGCTTTCGGGTTGGAGCGCTACTCCAGCGAGCGGATCGCGCTCGGTGACCAGGCGATGGACTCCGTCGTGCTGCGCGACCTCGCCGGCGAGGTGACATTCACCATCCTGGAGCCGGACGATGCCTGCAGCCCAGGGCAGATCGACGCCTTTCTGGAGCGCAACGCCGGCCCCGGCGTCCAGCACCTGGCCTTTCGCGTCGGGGACATTGTTCCCGCCGTCCGTGATATGCGCGATAACGGCGTCACGTTCCTCACCACGCCCGGTGCGTATTACGACGCCCTCGTCGAGCGGATCAGCGGCCTGCGGGAGGAGATCGAGGGCCTGCGCGACGCGAACGTGCTCGCGGATCGCGACGAGTGGGGATACCTGCTCCAATTGTTCACATCGTCGCCGCACCAGCGCGACACGCTGTTCTACGAGCTCGTCCAGCGCCGCGGCGCGCGAGGCTTCGGCAGCGCCAACATCAAGGCGCTCTACGAGGCGGTGGAGCGGGACCGTGTCACCGCTCGGTGAGCGGTCGGGGGCTCAGCCGAATGACGTCACCGCTCCACGCTCGTTGAACTTCGCGCTTGGCACCCAGGCGATCTCCCAGCGGTTGCCCTCCGGGTCGGCGATGTACCCGGAGCGGCCGCCCCATTCCCTGGCGACCGGCTCGGCCACGGGGGTGGCTCCTGCGGCCACGGCGGCCTGGAAGGCCACGTCGACCTGATCCTCGCTGTCGACGTCGCAGGCCAGGATCACGCCGGAGAAGCCGGTATCGGTCGCCGACACCGAGCCGTCCGGCACGGCCTCGGCCATCAGCTCGTCCATCGGATACAGCGCCAGGACGGTCCCGCCGAGCAGGAAAGCGGCCCAGTCGTCGGTGCTCCCGCCCACCTCCGTCCAACCGAGGCCGGAGTAGAACTGCCGCATCCTCGGCAATGCGCGGGTTCCCAGGGTGATCACGGACAGTCGGGGGGGTAGCTCAGCCATGCGCTGGAACGTATACCGGTCGTCGTGTCGCGCCAAGCGCCGGCCGGCACCGGTCGACCTTTTCTTCCAATGCGGCATGACCGGAATTGCTCGTGAGAGCTTTCGTCCACCAGCCATTCCTTGACCCTCCCAGGGGCAGGCCCAAGCATCAGTTCATGCGCAGTGCCACGAACATCGACCCGGCCTACGCGGTTCCCGAGGTGCGCCGGCCGCTCGCACCGCCGGTCATCCTCGCCCGCGGGCTGCACAAGCGCTACGGCGACGTGCGCGCGGTCGACGGCCTCGATTTCGAGATCGAGCCCGGTGAATCGGTGGGATTCCTTGGCCCGAACGGTGCGGGCAAGTCCACGACCATGCGCATGATCGGGTGCACGACGGCGCCCAGCTCCGGCGACCTCCGGGTGTTCGGCCTGCCCGCGGCCAAGGAGGCCCGCAGCATCCGTGCTCGCCTCGGCGTGATCCCGCAGGACGACACGCTCGACATGGAGCTCACCGTGGCGGAGAACCTCTACGTCTACGGCTGCTACTTCGGGCTGCGGCGCACGGTGATCCGGGACCGATCGGCCCGGCTCCTCGAGGCCTTCCAGCTCAGCGAGAAGGCTTCGTCCCTCGTCACGACGCTGTCCGGAGGGATGCGGCGCCGCCTGACGATCGCCCGGTCCCTGATCAGCGAGCCGGAGCTGCTGCTGCTCGACGAACCGACGAACGGGCTGGATCCGCAGGCGCGGCACGCGCTGTGGGACCAGCTGCGCCTGTTGCAGCAACAGGGAAAGACGCTCCTGCTCACCACGCACTTCATGGACGAGGCCGAACGGCTCTGCGACCGGCTGCTCGTCATCGACGGCGGCCGCATCGTCGCCCAGGGGTCGCCGCGCGCACTGATCGCGGCGCATTGTGGCCGCGAGGTGCTCGAGCTGCACTTCGACCGGGACACGCCGGCGGCCCAGTACCTGACCGCTGTCGAGGCCATCGCCAACCGCGTGGACGTGCTCACGGATCGGCTGCTCGCCCACGTCGACAACGGCGACGCGGCCCTCGCGGTCCTGTCCGGGAACCGGATCCCGTTCGAGACGGCGTTGGTGCGACGGGCCTCCCTCGAGGACGTGTTCCTGCGGCTGACCGGCCGAGCGCTGGTGGACTAGTCATGGATCTCGCCTGGACCAGGTCGCTGCGGCACTGGATGCGCCAGTACCGCCGGACGTGGCGCGGGTCGGCGCTCGGATCCTTCGTCGTCCCGCTGCTGAACCTGTCGGTGCTGGGCTTCGGCCTTGGCGCGCTGGTCAAGACCGGATCGCAGGTGACCACCGACTACGTCTCCTTCGTCGCGCCGGCGCTGCTGGCGGCGGCCGCGCTTCAGACGGCGTCAGCAGTGGCCACCTTTCCTGTCGTGGCGGCGATGCGCGGGCAGCGGGTGTACCAGGCCATGGCCATGACACCGCTTCGCCCGCTGGACATCCTGCTCGGGCATCTGGCCTTCATGACACTGCGCGTGCTGCTGACGGCTGTCGTCTTCAGCGGCTTCCTGGTCTGCCTGGGGCTGCTCACCGTTGGCTCGGCAGTGCTGGCGCTGGGGGCGGCCACGCTGTGCGGCCTGGGTACCGCCGCGCCGGTCACCGCACTGGCGGCTCATGCCCGCAACGACGCGGCGATCCCGATCCTCATGCGATTCGTGATCACCCCGATGTTCCTGTTCTGCGGGACCCTGTATCCGGTGACCCTGATGCCCGCAGCGGTGCGACCGGTGATCTGGCTCACCCCGCTGTATCACGGCATCGAACTGTGCCGCGGCTTCGCGCGCTCCGGCCTGGCGGCCACGGGCGTCGCGTGGCACGTCCTGGTGCTGGGCGCGTGGTTGGCCGGCGGCGTCATGCTGGCGGAGCGCGTCTTCCGGAAGAGGCTGGCGCAATGACCCTTCAGCTCACCGCGCCGGCCGCGGGCGTCCGGATGCCCGGACCCGGCGCCGTACTGGTCCGCAATCGCCTCGTCGCGCGCCGCATGTGGCTGCTCATGGCGTCCGGATTCTTCGAGCCGGTGCTGTATCTGGCGGCCATGGCCTGGGGGGTGGGCGCTCTCGTCGGCGACGTGACCGTCGCGCCCGGTCATGCGGTGCCGTACGTGGAGTTCGTCGCCCCGGCGCTGCTCGCCACCAGCGCGATGAACGGTGCCGTCTACGAGTCCACCACGAACGTGTTCTGGAAGCTGCGCTACCTGAAGGTGTATGACGCCGTCCTGGCAAGCCCGATGTCGGTCTCCGGCCTGATCGCCGGTGAGATCTGCTGGAGCCAGATCCGCGGCATCATGTACGCGGCCGGTTTCATGCTCATCACGATCAGCGCTCATTGGACCCCATCGGCGTGGACGGTGCTGGCGGTGCCGGCCGTCGTGCTGGTCGGGCTGGCGTTCAGCGGGCTCGGCACGCTCGTGACGACGTTCCTCCGGTCCTGGCAGGACATGGAGCTGGTGACGCTGGGGCAACGCGCCATGTTCCTGTGCTCGGCGACCTTCTATCCGCTCTCGGTATATCCGCGCGGCCTGCGCGACATCGTCGTGCTGACCCCGCTGTACCACGCGAACGAACTGCTGAGGGGCCTGTGCGAGGGGCGGCTCGAGCCGGGCCTGCTCGAGCACGCGGCCTACCTGGTCGTCATGGCGGTGGCGTGCGTCGGGCTCGCGGCGCGGCGGGTCGAGGCGGCGCTGCGCCGCTGACGGCGCGCGGTCCATCGATGCAGCGTCAGGCTCGATCACGAAGCGAGGAGACGACATGAGAGGACTGGTTCTCGAGGCGCTGCAGTCGCTTCATCGTCACCGCGAAACGATCGCCGGCTACGTGCGCGTGGCAAGGGAGCACGGCGATCTCAGGCTATGCATCCTGACCCGTGAGGGAGTCAGGGAGACGCTGCCGTACTCCGACCTCCCGCCCGAGATCGAGCTGCTCGAGGAGGTACCCGACTACTTCATCCCGGGGGCGCTCGAGCGGCGGGCGATGAGCCTGCTGACGGAGCGGCCCTGCGACGCCATCTTCGCCCCGCGAGAGGACGACATCATCCGAGCTGCGCGGCTGCGCGAGCTCTTCGACATCCCGGGGCAGAGCGTCGAGAGCGCCCGGGCCTACCGAGACAAGTGGCAGATGAAGAGCCGCGTCGCTCGAGCCGGCGTGCCCGTCTGGCCGTCGACTCGAGTGAACGATGCGGTGGACTTCTGGGCGGCCCTGGAGCGCTTCGGCGTCCCATGCGTGCTCAAGCCGCGCTCGGACCGGCTCACCAGGCACGTCGAGTTCATCCGCGACCCGGCCGATGCCCTAGCCGCCTATCAGCGGAGCATCCAGCGCGTCCCCCTCGACGCTCCGCTGCGCTACGTGCTCGAGCCGTACGCCGACCGCCGCTTGTGCCATTCCGACGGCGTCTGGCACGACGGCCGGCTGTACTGCAACATCGCCTCGGAGTACATCGGTGCGACCAGCGCCCGTCCCAGCATGGGGGCGCCGTTCGGCAGCGTGACCCTCGACCCGGCGTCGGAGCGGGCCGGGCGCATCCGCCGGTCCGTCGAGGACGTCATCCGTGCGTTGCCGTCGAGTCACACGTTCCTCTTCCATGCCGAGCTGTGGGAGGACGAGACCGGTGAGCTCTGCCTGAACGAGATCGCCTCGCGTCCCGGTGGCCGGTTCATCGCAAGCAACACGTTGAACGCCACGGGCGCGGAGCCGGACTCGTTATGGTTGGCACTCGTCTGCGGGCTCGACCCGCGGCGGATCGGATACGTGGGGGAGAGCGAGTTCCGGCCGAGCGCGAGCGTCGCCCTGCCGTACCGCAGTGGGCGCGTCCGGGCGCTGCCGGAGCGGTGCGAGCTCGACTTCGTCGTGAGCTACAAGCCGGCCGAGTCCATTACGGTGGGGACCGTGCTGCCGCCGCAGCGCGTGTGGTGGGACACGCTGGGGGACGTCACTCTGATTCCTCCCAGCCATGCCGACCTGCCGACCGCCGTCGATCGCCTGCTCGACTGGGCGCGCGCCGAGATCGTGATCGAGGACGAGGTCCCAGCGTGAGCAGGGCGGTCGACCACTCGGCACTGGCGGCAGAGCTGCGCGACGCGACGCCGGCCGACCCGTGCGCGACGGCACGCGCGCTCGGGCGCATCACCGCGCGGGCGAGTCGGGGCAACCGGCTCGACGACGTGGTGCGCGGCCGGACGACCGTCGCGACCGGGCTGTGGCTGCTCGCCCGGCTCGTCGCGCAGGGGTTCGTCACGGTGGGGGTTGACGGATGGGTCAGCCTCGCGCAAGGCGAGGTGGGTGAGGACGCAACTCTTGGCGGATCGGCTGCGCCCGACGCCTTGATCGACGCGGCCGCGAGTCGTGACCTCGTCGATTGGTGCGACGTGTCGGCCGTCATCTCGTCGCGACCCTTCGCTCCCGACCCGGCGTGGTTCCAGAGCTTCGACACGCTCGCGTCGTTGCAGCGGCGACTGGCCGTCATGGAGCACTTCAACGACCTCAGTGGAGCATCGGTCCTGCAGCTCGGGGACGACGAGCTGTTCGGGCTCGTCCTCGGCATGGTCGACGACATCCGCCGCGTGCATGTCGTGGACGCCGACCCGGTCGTCCTGCGGTACCTGACCACCGAGTGCGCCAGGCGCGGGCTTTCGGTGACGGTGCAGCAGGCCGACCTCCGCAACCAGCGCCCGAGCGGCGAGAACTTCGACACGTTCTACGTGAGCGGCCTCAAGGACGCCGGAGGGCTGCTGCTGTTCACGGCGGCCGGTATCGCGGCCGCGCGGCCGGGGGCGGCCGGCTACATCAGCTTCGATACCGCCGTGTACCGCGCCGGCATGTCGGAGAGCGGAGCGCTGCGAGACCTGCACCGGATCGTGGGCCGGCTGGACTGCACCGTCACCGCGCAGCTGCCGTGCGAGGACCGGCTGATGGACGACGAGATGCTGGAGTCGCTGGCTGCCCTGGTCAACGGCGTGGCGAGTCCCGGCGTCACCGTCGCGGCGGTCGCCGACCAGCTGCACGCCCTCGCCGGCGGACCGCGACCGGATCCCTTCTATCTCAAGGCCGGGTTCCCGGCGATCCCGTTGCGCTCGGCGGGACTGCTGCGCATCGTGTGCGGGGCTGAGAGCCGCCGGCTGGCGCTGCGGCATCTCGCCATGCTCCAAGGCTTGCGCACGGACGCCCCGGCATCGGGAAGCCCGCTCGCCGATGTGGCGGTGGTGATGGCCGGATGAGAGTGCTGATAACGGGTGCCAGCCGCGGGATTGGCCTGGAGCTCGCCCGCCAGTACGCGGAGGCCGGACATCACGTCGTCGCCACCTGCCGCGACCCGTCCACCGCCGTCGAGCTGCCCGCCCTGGCGGCGGCGCACCCGCGGGTGCGGATACGAGCGCTCGACGTCACCGATGACGCGATGATCGAGCGAGTGGCGGCCGAGCTGGACGAGCCGCTGGACCTGCTGGTCAACAACGCGGTGCACTACGGGCGGACCTCAGGTGCGCTGCATGACGTCGACCGCGCCGACTGGTTGCGCATGATGGACGTCAACACGATCGGTCCGCTGTGCCTGACCGCAGCCCTGCGGCCAGCCCTGCGTCGCGGAACGAGCCCTCGGGTGGTCGGCATCAGCAGCGTCAAGGGGAGCATCGAGCGCAACCACATGGGCGCCTCCTACCCGTACCGATCGTCCAAGGCGGCCCTCAATGCCGTGCTGCGGAGCCTCGCCCTGGACATGGCTGCGGACGGCATCGCCGTCTATGCGCTCAGCCCGGGCTGGGTGGACCGTGGTGAGGCCGTGGCGGGCGACCTGGACTTCGACGCGCGGCTGCGCAAGGCCAGGAGGTTCAGGGCCGAGTTCGGCGATCCCTCGGTCCGGCAGAGCCTCGTGCAGGCGGTGTCACGCATGATCGAGCTCATCGAGCGCTTGAGGCCGGACGAGTCGGGTGAGTTCTTGGACCACTTGGGCCGACCACTGCCCTGGTGAACGGTCGACGAACCGACGATATGCGATCGAAGGAGGGGCTGCCGTGACGGCAGTGCTTGGCTTGGGGGGCTCGGGGCACGACTGGTCGTCGTGCGCGCTGAGCGGGGACCGGTTGTTCGCGGTGGACGAGGAGCGGCTGACGAGGCGCAAGTACGGCGTCGGCTCGGACCTGCTCGCAGGGGTGAGCAGGCGGGCCGTCCTCGACGCCGTCGACGCGCGAGCGGCCGACGTGCGGCACGTCGTCGCGTGCGATCTCGTACCGAGATCGTTCACGCACGCCTTCAGGGACCGCGTGGAACGGATCGACCACCACCTCGCGCACGCCTACAGCACGTTCGTCGCCTCCGGGTTCGCCGAGTCAGCGATCCTCATCTGCGACAACGCGGGAAGCCTGGTGGAGGGCGCGGCGGTCGGTGACGGCCCGCGGCGCGCGGAGACCATCAGCTACTACATCGGTGACGAGGACGGCATCAGGCTGATCGGCCGGGTGACGGGTGCGCATCACGTCGAGGCGGCCACTGAGGGGCAGTTCTTCCAGCCGGGCATCACCGACAACTCGCTCGGGCAGTTCTACCGCAGCGCGAGCCTGGCGATCGGCCTGTCGTACCGGGCAGACGACCGCGGCTACCCGGTGAGCGAGGACGGCAAGACCATGGGCCTCGCGCCCTACGGCGACGAGCGATTCATCGCCGATCTCGCCGATCTCGTGAGCCTCGAGGCTGACGGCAGGATCACGGTGTCGGGGGACCGGACGGAGCGCGTTCTCGGCCGGCTGGTCGACGGCGGTGACTTCGACGTCAAGGCTGCCATCGCGCGGGCGGCGCAGGACACCCTCGAGCGCGCCCTGCTGCACTGCGCTGACTACCTGCAGCGGGCCACGGGCCAGCGCAACCTGTGCATCGCGGGTGGGGTTGGGCTCAACAGCGTGGCCAACGGACGGATCCTGAAGGAGACCGGCTTCGACAGCGTCTTCGTGGTTCCGGCTGCCGGCGACAACGGCATCTCGCTCGGCTGCGCCTACTACGCGGCGCACCAGCGGCTCGGGGTCGCCCTGCGCGACCTGCCGGTGCTGCACGATGCCTACCTCGGCCCCGAGTACGCGGCGGATCGGGTGGCGGCCGCACCGGTCACCGCGGGGTTGACGCCGGTCGGCGGGGGCGACGAGGTGCCCGAGCGGGTCGCCGAGCTGCTGGCTGACGGCGCGCTGGTCGGATGGTTCGACGGGCGCAGCGAGTTCGGCCCTCGAGCGCTCGGGCACCGGTCGATCCTCACCGCGCCCTTCCCGGCCAGCGTGCGCGATCGCCTCAACGACGAGGTCAAGTTCCGCGAGTGGTTCCGTCCGTTCGCCCCGGTGGTGCTCGCGGAACGTACCTCCGACTACTTCGACATCGACCAGGCATCGCCCTTCATGCTGATCGTGGCACCGGTGCGCAAGCCGGAGGCCATTCCCGGCGTCACCCATGTGGACGGCACGGCGCGCCTGCAGACGCTGAACCGGTCGGCCAACCCGCGCCTGCACTCGGTCCTCGAGCACTTCGACGGGCTGACCGGCTGCCCCGTCTTGCTGAACACGTCGTTCAACGTCGCGGGCCAGCCCATCGTGGAGACGCCCGAGGATGCGGTCGATGCGTTCGCCGGGATGCGTCTCGACTACCTGGTGATCGGCGATCGCATCTACTGCCATCCCTGAGGGAGGCCGCCACCGTGAAGAAGATCCTCCTCCTGCACGCACGGGGCGGTGCCGCGCTGGAGCATGCGCTGCCAAGGATGGCGCAGCACGGCGAGCTGCACGTCCTCGCCGTGCAGCCCATGCCGACCGTCACCGAGGCGCTGTGGCGCCCCGCCTGCCGGTCCGTGACCGACATCAGCGACGAGCGGCTCTCGGGCCCCGCGCTCGTCGACCGCGTCGTACAGGAGGCGGAGGCGCTGCGGGCCGACGCCGTGCTGACGCTCTCCGAGCACCTCGTCCTGGTGGCTGCCGCGGCGACCACCTGCCTGGGCTTGCGCGGCGCGGGCTCGGGTGCCGTCAGGGCGCGCGACAAGCGGCTGATGCGCGAGACGTGGCGAACCGCCGGCGTGCCGATCCCCGCGTTCGCTTCCGTCGGTTCGCCGGAGGAGCTGCTGGGCGTCGTCCGCGAGCTGTCGCCCCCGCTGCTGCTGAAGTCGGCGTGGGGGGCCGGGTCGCTCGGCCACCTGGTCATCGAGTCGGAGCGGGACGCGCGGGCCGCCTGGTCGCGGTGCCAGGAGGCGCTCGCCCGGGCGGCTGCGGCGTTCCCGCTCGAGTACCTTCACCCTGACGCCAGCTTGGACATGCTCGTGGAGGAGATGCTCGAGGGCGACATCGACTCCTGGTTGCCTGGGTCGTCCGGCCATGCCGACTACCTGAGCGTCGAGGGGCTCGTGCTCGACGGCACGTACCACCCGCTCTGCATCATGGCGCGCCTGCCGACGATCCCGCCGTTCACCGAGCTCGGCATCCTCGCGCCCTGCCTCCTTCCAGATCACCTGCAGAAGGTCGTGGAGGAGGCGTCCAGGGAAGCGGTCGACGCGCTCGGCCTCGACACCTGCGCGACTCACGCCGAGCTCAAGCTGACGGCGGACGAGGGCGTGGTCCCCATCGAGGTGGCCGCTCGGTTCGGCGGGATGATGATCCTCAGGCAGATCGAGGAGGTGTTCGGACTCGATCCGGTCGCCCTCCTCCTGCAGCACCTGCTCGGAGTCCCCGGCCGGCCGCCGGACCGGATGCTCATGACGGCCGACGCCAGGGCGGCGGCGGCCTCCGTGGTGCTGATCGGCGCCGATGCGCGGGGCCGGCCCTGGAAGGACGACGACCTGGTGTGGGACGCCTCGGCCGTCGACTGGGCACGTCTCGTCTCTCCCGCGTCGGAGGTCATGCCGGTGCCGGGGCTCACGGTGCCGAACGGATCGACGTTCCCGCGGTACCGGTCGACCGACGGCAGCCGCTCCGCGGCCGGCATCGCCTTCCTGCGGTCGCCCGATCCGGACACCCTCGTGCGGGACGCGCACGGCGTCATCGACGGCCTGGAGTCCGCGGTGCGGGCCGCGCAGGGGCGGTAGCCGCCATGCCGTTCGACCTGCACGTGTCGCAGCTGCACGGCTCGCTTGCCGACCCGGTCATGCGATCGATGCAGTTCCTGAACGAGGTGTCGAGCCGCTATCCCGATGCCGTGTCGTTCGCCGCCGGCCGCCCGACCGAGGCGTTCCTCGACGGCGATGCGCTGCCGCGCTACATCGACCGCTTCCGGCAGCACCTGCGCGTCGAGTGCCGCATGTCCGACGAGGCCGTTCGGACCGCCCTTTTCCAGTACGGCCCGACGAAGGGGCTGATCCGCGACCTTCTCGTGCGGTACCTGTGGGTGGACGAGGGGATCGTCGCCGACCCCGAGGCAGTCGTGGTCACGGTCGGCTGCCAGGAGGCGATGTTCCTGGTGCTGCGCGCCTTCCGGTCCGGTCCCGAGGACGTCCTGCTCGCCGTGGCGCCGACCTACGTCGGTCTTACCGGTGCGGCCCGGCTGCTCGACCTGCCGGTGTGGCCGGTGCCGGCTGGCGAGCTCGGCGTCGACCTCGAGGCTCTGCGTGGCGCGGTCCGGCTGGCCAGGGCGGCCGGCCGGCGACCCGTGGCGTGCTACGTCATGCCCGACTTCGCCAACCCGCTGGGCGTCAGCATGCCGGTCGAGGCGCGCCGGGCGCTCCTCGACCTGGCCAGGGAGGAGGGGCTCCTGCTGCTGGAGGACAACCCGTACGGGCTGTTCGGGGCGGGCGAGAGTCGGCCGCCGACGCTGAAGGCGCTCGACGCCGACGCTCAGGTCGTCTACCTCGCCTCGCTCGCCAAGTCGGGCTTCCCGGGCGCCCGGGTGGGGTTCGTGGTGGCCGACCAGGTCGTGCGCGACGAGGCCGGCGGCGGCTCGCTGCTGGCTGACCACCTGGCTGCGGTCAAGAGCATGGTCACGGTGAACACCTCGACGCTCGGGCAGGCTGCCCTCGGCGGGAAGCTCCTCGAGCACGGTTGCAGCCTGCTGGCCGCCAACCGCGATGAGATCGAGCTGTATCGGCGCAATCGGACAGCGCTGCTGGCGGGCCTGGCCCGCATCAGGACGGAGGTGCCGATCAGCTGGAACCAGCCGAATGGTGGGTTCTTCGTCGTCGTCACCGTCCCGTTCCCGGTCGACGACGGCCTCCTCGAGCTCTCGGCGCGCCGGTTCGGCGTGCTCTGGACGCCGATGGCGAGCTTCTACGAGCCGCCGGGCGGGCGTTGTCAACTGCGCCTTTCGTTCAGCGCCCTGACCGAGGGCGATGTCGACGAGGGACTCGACCGGTTGCGCGCCTTCATCGCCGACGTGCTGACTGGCTCGAAGGTCTCATCACCTGCTCTGGATCCCTGCCTCGGTCCTTGCTAAAGTGCCGCATGAATATCCAGGGAATTACTATCGAAGTCAGTGACCTAACCCGGTCCAAGGACTTTTACGAGCGGATCCTCGGCTTCGAGCCCGGACGCTTCTACGAGCCCACCAAATGGCAGCCCTACCAATGTGGCGGGCAGTACTTCGCCATTCGCGAGGTCGAGCGCTCGGCATCGCGCGACGACTACGACATCACGAACTTCGAGATGTCGGACGTCGAGTCCTTCTGGCAGCGCGTGAAGGACGACGCGGTGGTCGTCGACCCGCTCGAGAAGACGCCCTGGGGCACGTACAAGTTCGTCATCAAGGATCCGGACGGCTACCGGCTCGGCTTCGTCGCGTCCAGCGCCGGTTGAACCGGTGCCGCGACTGCTTCCGGCCGCTCACCGCATGACCCGGCATCCGAGGCGCTGCCGTACCAGCGCTGCGCGCACATGGCTGAATGCGGGGGCCACACGGCTGGCTCGGTCAGTGGAGGGCAGGTCCGGGCGCGCCGGCGGCTCGCCCGCTGCGGGTGGGCGCTCCGCGCAGATGGTGCGCAGCGACGGCCGCTTGACGCGGTGTACCGCCGCCACCGGTCTCTTGGCTTCGTCCCCGCTTCTGCCGATGAGCGGTCGCCGCGACACGCGCGTCTTTCGTGGGTGGGTCGGCCGCAAGCGGCGTGCTGGCCAGCGCCGGGTGGATGATGCCTGAGATGCGGCCGGTGCCTCGAGAGGACCCTCTGAGGGATTGCCCGAACTGCGATGAGTTCCAGCAGGGTCGCGGGTCTCCGGTCGCGGCCACCTTTCTTGAGCGAGTTCGGAGACTCCATGAAGCTGTTGCTCACGTCAGGCGGCGTTACGAACCCGAGCATCCACGCGGCGCTCGTTCAGCTTCTCGGCAAACCGGTCGCCGACTGTCGCGCCCTCTGCGTTCCGACGGCGCAGTGGGGTCACCCGATGTGCGGGCCAGCTTCGGTGCACGGCTTCATAGCTGCCGAGCCCGGCTGGCAGCACTTCTCTGGCTTGGGCTGGGCCTCGCTCGGTGTCCTGGAACTCGCCGCCCTACCCACCATCGGGGCAGAGCGGTGGGCCCCTTGGGTCCGAGAGGCCGATGCGCTCTTGGTCGAGGGCGGCGACGCCACGTACCTGTGCCACTGGATGCGGGAGTCCGGGCTTGCCAGTCTGCTGCCTTCCCTGCCCGACAAGGTCTGGCTCGGAGTGAGCGCTGGGAGCATGGTGATGGCGCCTCGGATCGGGACGTCCTTCGTCGAGTGGCCGTCCGCGCCCGACGACCGCACCCTGGGAGTCGTCGACTTCGCGATCTTCCCGCACCTTGACGCGTTCCCAACGAACACCATGGCTGACGCGGAACGGTGGGCTGCTGAGGTCGGCGTCCCGGCCTACGTCATCGATGAACAGACCGCTATCAAGGTCGTGGACGGATCCGTCGAGGTGGTGTCCGAGGGGCGGTGGAGAAAGTTCGGGTGACAGTCACCGGCACTCATGGACTACGGACGTCCGAGATCTGTCGTCCACGCGATCCCAGCAACCCCAGCTATGTCCGCATGACCGCCGATCGAGTCGCGTTGATCGACTGGGACGATGCCCACGTTGACGCCTCCGACCTCGACTCGTACTGCCGCACATGCCGCCGTCCTCAACGACAGCGCCTACGACGTCGCCCGCGTGGTCGTCGTCCCAGCGGACGGCGGCTTCCCATGCCGCCGAGGCTTGTGTGGGTCCGGCCGCGCCGGACCAGGTACGGTCGCGCGTTGCACGAGAGGGCCTCTCACGGTCAACCGCACTGAATCTGCCGCGGAGGCTGGTAGGAAGGAAACGCCGCCGGTAAGACCTGGTGTGGGGGGCGACGCACGTTGACTACACCGGCCCTGCACGGTGATCTTCTGCTGTGCGCCCGAGCCGCGGCGTCAGCTCAACGTGGGGCAGTTTTCGCGGCAACGCCCGGCAGGTGCTCCGGATCTGTCGATGAGCGGACATTGCGGAACTGGCACTACCGATCGGCGCCGACTTCTGGCCGATCAATGCGCGCGGCGCATGGCGAGCGGGTGCTCGGGCAAGATCAGAAGATCTACCCGCGCTTGGTGTGGGTGGACCGCAATGCCGCGTAGGCAAGGACTGGATGCCGGGAGGTGCCCGATGAAGGCGATCGCGGTGACGGATAAGGCTGCGGGAACGGCCGGAATGACGCTCATGGAGCGGCCCAAGCCGCTGGCGGCGATAAACGACGTCATCGTTGAGGTTCATGCATCCGGGTTCGTCCCGACTGAGCTGGAGTGGCCCTCGACCTGGACCGATCGCGTCGACCGTGACCGAACGCCGTCGATCCCCGGGCACGAGCTGGCCGGTGTGGTGAGCGCCCTCGGCTACGGCACGACCGGGCTATCAGTGGGACAGCGCGTGCTCGGCCTCACCGACTGGTATCGCGACGGCACCCTGGCGGAGCACGCGGCCGTGGAGGCCCGCAATCTAGCGCCACTGCCGGGCGACGTTGAGTTCACGGTCGGCGCGAGCTTGCCGATCTCGGGCCTGACCGCGTGGCAGGGACTGTTCGAGCACGGCCGCCTTCAGGCGGGCCAGAGCGTTCTCGCGCACGGCGCGGCCGGCGCTGTCGGGGCGATGGTGACCCAACTCGCGCGTGAGGCTGGCGCGCATGTCATCGGTACCGGCCGCGCTGCCGACCGCCAGGCGGCGCTCGACTTCGGCGCGGCCGATTTCGTCGACCTCGAGAACGACGCACTGGAAGACGTCGGCGGCGTCGATTTGGTTCTCGACGTCATCGGCGGCGCCATCCAGAAGCGGTCCGCGGGTCTGATCCGAGCCGGCGGAAGACTGGTGACCGTGGTCGGGCCGCCCGAGGCGCGGCCCCTTGACGGTTTGGCGATCGACTTCGTCGTCGAGTCCGATCGTGGCCAACTGATCGAGATCATCCAGCGGGTGCGGGACGGACGGCTGCGGACGAACATCGGCCACGTCGCGACCCTCGACAGCGCGATCGCCGCACTGCACCCGACCGAGCGACGCGCGGGGAAGACGATCGTCCGCGTTCGCCCGTAGGGACTGGCCACACGCGGTCGTGGCTGAGCACATCGCTCGCAACCCGGACCTGAATCTCATCGCCGAGCTCGGCGGGCAGCCGGTGACTTCAGGCGGCCGCGACGACGACGCCGACTCGGACGGCCGCCGACTCGGACGGCCGCCGACTCGGGCGGCCGCCGGCACGGCGGCGGGCGGCACCCTTCATGATCGCCCAAGTCAGGGGGGACGTGAACCCGTCGAAGCGCGCTTCCTACCTGCGGCGATACAGAAGGACGCAGGTCGGAGCAGTCGTTGTACGTTGTTCGGTGCCGTTCCGCGCCGATGCGAGCGATCGGTTACTTCCGCGACCTGGCCGGCGTCGTGCTGGTCACCCCCGACGCGCAGGAGCATACGCATGGCGGCATCGACCTGTCGTGACTGGGCCGCCGCTTGACGAGCCGGCGGGCCCGGACGTCGTCGTCGACCTCAAGAGCGTCGCTCGAGATCTCCGCCCGACGTCCGAGCCCGCCGTGAGCCGGGATCAGGCGGTTACTCCGCCAGGTAGCTGATCGAGAAGCTGCCGCCGCTCACCGCGGAGGTGTGGTCCTCGTAGTAGTAGCCGTTGCTGGCGTCCATCAGCACCGGGTTCCAATTTGACAGCGTCGAGCCGTTGATGCTGGAGCTGCTGAAGTTGACCGTTCCGAACCGGGGGTAGGACGCGGTCGGCGACTCGATGATCACCTCGGCGCTGGCGTTGCTGGCGCTCATCGACGCGGTCGTGGTCTTGGTCCAGCCCCGGGTGGAGTCGACGAGCTTCAACGTGTACGTCGAGCCGCTGCGGGTGACCGTGGCGGTGATGCGGTCGCCCGCTCCGACCGGGTACGAGCTGAGGCTGTAGTACACCGGGTTCGCCGGGTACATCTCGTACCACGCCTGGTAGACCGGGTAGCCGGACGAGCAGTCGGTGGCCACGCCGGTCTGCTCGACGGTCGAGCTGCCGTAGCCGTCGATGCCGACCCACGGCGCCATCAGGTCGTTGTAGCTGTTGCAGGTGACCGAGGGCTCGGTCCAGGTCGAGGTCACCGAAGAGAAGCCGCTGCCCGACTTGGCCGCGCCCGACCAGTTGTAGCCGTTGATGTTGTAGCCGTGCCGGCCGGTCACGACCTTGGCCTTCGAAGCGTTACCGATGTGGCCGTAGTGGGCGGCGGCCAGGCCCGGCGTGGCCGCGCCGTTCGCGAACGTGCGCGCCGCGGAGGTGGTGGCATTCGCGGCCGGCATCGCGGCCATCGCGGCGCACGCCATCGAGACGCCCATCACGGGGGCGATCACGCGCAGGGGGACACGCATAGCGGCATCAACCCTTTCGAGATAGAGGGATTCGCGGCGGCCTGGGCCCTTGCCCGGGGCTGCCGGTGCGAGTGGTGAAGTACGAGCCGCTGCAGCGTAAGTTGACCTTTGGTATGGCTTCTACCAGGAAAAGATGAAATACCGGCAAAGTCCGGGCAGTTCGTACGTAAGCTGGCGTCGAAGCGCTTGCTAAGATTCCGTCGCGCCGCTTCCGACGCACGACGCTCGCCCTGACCGCCGCCTCCCAAGATCGCGTTATGCCGCGGTTATGCCACGGGAGCGACGCTAGGAGGGTTCGCCGACCGCTCGACCAGGTCAGAAGCGATCTGTGGACAGTGTCGGAGGGGGGACTTGAACCCGTCAAAGCACGCTTCCCACCTGCGACGATACAGAACGGCGCAGGTCCGAGCCGCCGTTGGAGGCGGTTCGCGATTCGTTGCGCGCCGATGCGAGCCGTCGGTTATGCCACGTGGCATAACCGATGATCTTGCGGGCGGGGGGCCGCGCGACCATCGATGGGCCAACGAGACCGCTCAGCGGACGCTGTAACCATCGGCTCGCGGGTGGGGCGCGCAGATGCCGGCTTCTACGCCGTCGACCGGTCGTGTTCCATCAGAGAGCTGTCCCGAAGCGACTACCTCCCGGACCGGTGCCAGCCGGCAGCGACCGTTTCGTGTTCCCGTGCTGGAACGGAAGCCCGATCGCCGTGACCATCGTGGTGTATGCCCACCCGTTCCTCATCGGTGTGGACATCCATGCCCGCGCGCACGGCCATGTCGGTCCTGGCCGCACCGCACGGTTGAACAGGTCGACTCAGCGCAGTTCCCGGCTACTCCTGCTGGCATCGCGCGTGCGGTCGACTGGGTCGGCCGCCGCCCCGGCGGGGGATCTAAGCGTCTTGTGGGTGGTTGAGGAGGCGAGCACCTACGGCACCCCACTCGCTCGTGCGGTCGCGAGTGGGCTACGAGGTGGTCGAGGCCGCCCGGGTGAGCGCTCGCGCTAACCATGGGGAGTGGGCAGTGTGATCCACTCGATGCTCGCCGCGACAACTTGACGAACATAGGGAGAGTCCGCCTCCCGCTGCAGTCCAGAGTCGACTGGCACACTCCACTACCAGCACGAATCGGAGGCCTCTGGTCGCCGGCTGCTACTTCGCGGGCAGACTGCTGCGAAATCGTCGTCCCCGACTCCGTTCGCCGTACAGGGTGGCGCGTCGGCATGTGCAACCTAGGGTCGATGCGGCCCGTACGAACGACAGCGCGGCGGCCTCGTTGAGACGCTGCGAGCAGACGGCACTGCCCACAGAGCGGCTGCGCGAGAGGGTCGCCGCGCACGTGATCTCGGCGGCACGGTGCCTCAACAACGGGCGACCGGCCTGCGGCCGTTGTCATCGCCGAGGCCTCCGGGGACGTCCCCGTTGGGGGAGGCCAGCACGGGGGTTCCTGCTAGCGGCGTTCAGCGCGGTGGTCGAGGGCCGGCGAGCCGGCAGGCATAGCCTCTGTTCACCTGCTGCCCTGAGGGTGGATGCCGCGGCTGGAGATGCACACTGGTAAGAACGAGAGGGCAAGGGAGCTCCCCCATGCCGTCTGAGGTCCGGTGGTACGAGTGACTGAGCCGTCTGGCGCGCTGCACGGGGACGCTCTGGGCCTACTGCGCATTCCTGAGTCCTTCACGCAGGACCAGCTGCTGCGCACCGACGAGTTCGTACGCGCGGCAGCCAGCCTCGGTATGAGGATCGATGCGGGCGTGCTCGAACGTCTACATCGTGGGCGGCTCCTCATTCCCTTGTTCTTGCTCACGGACGATGCCGATCCGACGTCGCGGCTCGAGAACGCTGAGCCGCCCGGCATGAATCCCCGTGGTTGGGCGTTCGAAGCCGCGCGACAGGGGAGGTTGCGCGATCCACACCAGGGGAGCGTGATCGACGACTACCCATACCATCCGCCCGTCAACGCAGCGCCCCGATGGTGGGACGGGTATCTCTACTCCTCCTGGCAACTGGTGGAGCTGCCCCATGCCCTCGACGACGAGAGGCTGCTGTCACTGCTCGGCGAGGATGCAGTGAAGCGAGAACAGCGTCGGTACGTAGGGACGCTCGCCGCTGCGGCGCTCGCGACACGCCACCTGCCTGACATCACGGGGCGCGTGACCTTTCCGGGTGGCGTGGACCACGAGGCTCTGTGGCGATCTCGCTACGAGTTGGGCGACGAGCAGCGGCTGGCCATCGTAGGGGTCGATCCCACCCATCTGCAGGAGCAGGCCGAGCGGCTGCTGAGATGGGCACGCGATGACCCGATGATCAAGTGGTGGCCCGTGATCCGACACGCGGGCCACCGGGGATGGTCGAAGATCGCCGGAAAGCCGGCGCTGGCGATCAAGCATCGCGTCGAAGCCGAGCTGTTGTTGCGGGGGCACGAGGAACTGTCGACCGCTGGTCTGCTCCCACCGCTGCCTGAACCAACGGCGATGGCAGCCCATCCGCTCGACGATCGGGTCAGCCCCCAGCGAGGCGGCAGATCATTGGACGCCGAATTGGCGAGGCTCGGCGTTTCACCGCATCCCCGCGTTGTCCTCCTCCTGGAGGGCAAGACGGAACGGATGCACGCGACGGCGCTAGCAGGGGCGATGGGCATCAATCGGCCTAACCTGCTGCGAGTCGTCGATCTAGGTGGCTCCAAGGTGCGACCGGATCTGATCGCTCGGTATGTGGCCACCCCACGGCTTGCAGGTGCCTCGAACGTCGGCGATCAGGAGCTCGATGCGCTGCCCACTGCCGTCATCATCGCCATGGACCCTGAGAACCTGTGGGAGACCGCGGAGCAACGTACGGCCCGCCTCCGCGCCCTGCAGGCCGCTGTCCGCACCGCTGTCAGCGAGCAGGGAGGGCGGATCGGACAGCAGGAGCTTGACTTCCTCGTCGAGGTACGCACGTGGGAGCACACCTATGAATTCGCGAACTTCACGGTCGAGGAGCTGGCTGATGCGATCATGACGGGAGGAAAGGGGGTTGAACTCGACCGTGCTGCGGTCATCAAGGAGCTCGCGACGCAACGTGCGACGAAGCACGACGTCGGCGTTGCCCTCGGCCGACTGAGGACGGGCATGGACAAGATCCGGCTCGCCGAGCTCCTTGAGCCGGTCCTCCTCCGCAAGCTCGACACACCGTCCGACGGCGAGGAGCAGGTGCCACCGATCATCAATCTCGTAAGCGCTGCGCACGACAAGATCTCCGCGCTTCTCGGAGGCAGCTATGTCCTGGCCGGGGAGGACGCCGCACGTGAATGACCGCGATCCCCGGATGGCGACCATCCGGCATGTAGCTCGACGTTCAACGGCACTAACCGTGTTCGAGATCCCTCCTGACCGCGGCTTGACTAGGAGCAACGTGCCGTATAGCGCGGCTCGCTGCTCTAGGGACGCCGGCGCTCACGCCACGATGTCCGACCAGTGAGACGACGCATTGATGGCGCGCGGCCATCACGTGCCGCACGAGGTTGAGCACCTCGAAGCCCCCGCCGCCGGGCCCCGCCTGATGCGCCGATGTGGGCTCGACCCGGCGCACCAAGCCGCGCAGCAACAGACCGCGCAGCGTCCTGACCGCCTCGGCGGGAGATGCTGAGAGCGCCTCTGCCACCGCGTCGAGCGTCCAGCGCCGGGGTGCCGACGCCAGCGCGGTGAGCGCCACATCGAGGGGAGAGCCGGACACAGGCAATGCAGCCTCGATCGCAGCGGCGAAGCCCGTGCTGACGACCCTGAGCGGATCGCGAACGGTGATCTCGTGCAGCTGCTCGGGCGAGAGCAGCAGCAGCCAGTCCGCCGCCTCCTCCAGCGCGCACGGCAAGCCGTCGAGCGCCAGGCAGATCTCAGCGAGACGAGCCCGCGCCTCCGCGTAGAGCGACAAGCCAGGGCGCCGGCACCGGACAAACGAGAGCATCAGGTCGATCGCCGCGCCGCCGGCCGCTCCAGCTGGCGTCCGACCGCAGGAAAGGCCGGGTACTGGCACCTGCGCGCCTCCCGTCATGGACTCCATCCGACAGCTCGTCGCCAGTACGGTGAGTCCCTCGCAAACGGTGAGCAGGCTGTCCAGCCTGGCCGCACCGGCGGCGTGCGGCTGGTAACCATCCAGCACGAGCAACAGCGACCGATCGCCGATCGTCGCCGCAATCTCCTCGTGGTCCCCACCGTGCACCAGCGCCGAGATAACCTGGGCGACGACTGCGTCAGGACGAGATGCGAAGCCAGCAGCCGAGCCGCCGTCGATTTCGACCCATAGCGCGGGAACGCCGTACCGGTCGCGCATCTGCATGGCGAGTTCCTGCGCGAGGCGAGACTTCCCGGCGCCTGGCAATCCCGTGAGTGTCAGCAGGCGCAGCTGCCGGGTGCCGAGCAGTTCGGTCAGCGCGCGAACCTCGTCCTCCCGCCCGAGCAGCGGATGCCAGGACATCGGCGGGGGCGCCACCTCGTCGGCCCGCCGGCCCAGCAATAGGCGTCGGGCCGTTGGGCCGTCCAGCACGGACTCCAGCTCGACCCGAGCGGTCCGGCTCAACCGCATCGCGTCCGCGAGCAACTGGATAGTTCCTCGCCTCGGAGCGGCGACCCGGCCCTGCTCCAGATCGCGGATCGCCCGGACGCTCACCGTCGACAGTCCCGCCAACTGCTCCTGCGTCATTCCGGTACGAATGCGGGCAGCGCGCAAGATCTCGGCAAGGGTCAGGAGTGAGGTCGGCTCCGGCATTGGTGGCCCCCGAGGTTCGATCGGCAGAGTCGTGACGCGACCTCAGCCTCCGCCCGCCCGTTCCCGATTCGCTCCCGTCGCGATACCGACCATTCTTGATCGGTATGCGAGGTTTCAGCTAGGCTACTTCCTCATCAGGTACTCCTGCCGGGGAGGGTGCAGTGATGTCCAGGTGAGCGCGGAGCGGACATCGCCGGGCGGGCGCCTTCGCTTTCACGTGCTAGGACCCCTCGAGGTCTGGTCGGAGGGGGCACGACTACGGCTCGGCGGTGCCGTGCCCGCCCGGGTCCTCGGCACGTTGCTGCTGCAGCCCGGACGAGTGGTACCGATGACGCGCCTGGTGGAGGCCGCCTGGGATCACGAGCCGCCGCCGACGGCGTCGCATCAGGTTCGCAAGGCGGTCGCTGACCTGCGTCGCCGGATCCCGGGCGGCAACGCCGTACTGCTAACCGACGGCCCCGGCTACCGCGCGGCGATTGACGACGCCCAATTGGATCTCGGCCAGTTCGGGCAGCACATGCGCGACGCCGAGCGCGCTGACTCCGAGGGGCAGCTGACGGAGGCCACCGCAATGCTGACCCGCGCCCTCACTTTGTGGCGCGGTCCGTTGCTGTCCGGGCTCGGCGGCCAGGTGATCGAGAGCGCGGCCGTGACGCTGGAGGAGCACCGGCTCCGCGTGGCCGAGTGGCTCTTCGACGTCCGGCTGCGGCTGGGCGAGGCGGCCGAGCTGGTCCCTGGACTGCGGCAGCTGGTCGCCGAGCACCCGCTCAGGGAGACTCCGCGCGCGCGACTCATGGTGGCGCTCAGCCGCTCCGGCCGACAGGCCGAGGCGCTGGACGAGTACGTGCGAACGCGCGCGCTACTGGTCGAAGAGCTCGGCATCGAGCCCGGTCCGGCGCTGAGTCAGGTGTATCAGGGCATCCTCCAGCAAAGCCCCGACCTGACCGCACCTGCGGGTAGCGTCGGCCCGTCGCCCGCTCGCCCAGGGCCTGCCGGCCCGCCGACCCCGCCGCCGCCCCCGCTGTGGATCCCGCCATCGACGCTACCGATGGACCTGGCCGACTTCACCGGCCGGGCGCACGAGCTGGTCGAGGTACTCGCTGCCGCCACCGACGGCGGGTCGACGCGGATCGTCGCGATCGACGGGATGGGTGGCAGCGGCAAGACTGCGCTCGCGGTCCGGGCAGCGCACCGGCTCGTACCCGCGTATCCGGACGGGCAGCTGTACCTCGATCTGCGCGGCTACGCGCCAGAGGGCCAGCCGGTCACAACGGCCGGCGCGCTCGACAGCCTGTTGCGAGCGATGTACGTGCCACGCCAGCAGGTGCCGGAAGAACTCACCGAGCAGCTGCTGCTGTGGCAGACGATGCTGGCCGACAAGCGGGTGCTGCTCCTGCTCGACAACGTCGCCGACGCCAGCACGATCCGACCGCTGCTGCCGACGTCGCCGGGATGCGCCGCGCTCGTCACGAGCCGAGCGCGGTTGCTTGACCTCGACGGCGCGAGATGGATGTCGATCGGCGCCTTGTCCGCCGCGGACAGCGCCGACCTCATCACGACGGTCCTCGGAGCTGATCGCGTCGAGGCGGAGTCCGATGCCGCTCGCGAGCTCGCTGAACTCTGCGGCCATCTTCCACTGGCGCTGCGAATCGCCGCCACGCGGCTGCGCAATCGTCCGCGGTGGGCCATCTGGTACCTCGTCGACCGGTTGCGCGACGAGGCGCATCGGTTGCTCGAACTCAGCTCGGGCGATCGTGACGTCGCGACGACGCTGCGGCTGTCGTACGAAGCGCTCAGCGACGATTGTCGACGGGCGCTGCGGCTGCTGTCGGTCCACTCGGGGGAGATCGGCCTGCACGCTGCAGCGGCGATCCTCGGGCTCGATGTCCGGGCGACCGAGGACGTACTTGAGGAACTGCTGGACGTGCGTCTTCTCGAGCAGCCAGCGATGGGCAGGTACGCGTTCCACGACCTGGTCCGCAGTTTCGCCGCTGGGCTGACCGCTGGACCAGCCGGCGATGAGGGCGCCCTCGAGCGCTTGCTGGAACACCAGCTGTTGGCCTCGGAGCTGGCCTGCGACGTGCTGTTCCCCGCCCGGGCACGACGCTCGACCGGCAGCCGGGGCACGCGAGTGCAGCTGCCGGAACTAGCAGATCCATCAGCCGCGGAGGCGTGGCTGGTGCGCGAGCAGCGAGCCCTGCAGTGGTCGGTCGTTGCGGCGCACCGGCGCGGACTCGACCGACAGGCCGCCTGCCTTGCGCGCAACGTCGGCTTCTGGCTCAACGCGGTCGGCCAGGTGAGCGAGTTCGCCGAGATCAGCCGGCTCGCAGTGGCGGCCGCGCGGCGTACCGGGGATGCAACGCTGCTCGGCACCAGCCTGTCCCACCTCGGCGTGGCCTGCTGGAAGCTCGGCCGCTTCGACGAGAGCATGGACGTCGCGCGGCAGGCGCACGAGATCGCCGTGCGGCAAGGAGACCAGCACACGGAGGCGCACAGCAACGGCGTTCTCGGGCTTTACAACAGCTACTGGGCTGATTCCCGGAGGCGCTCGGGCACCTGCGCGCCGCGGTCGAGCTGGCCCGGTCGGTCGGTGGCGCGCGCACCGAGGCCGAGAGCCTGACCGCGCTCAGCGCCTGTACGCGCAGCAGGAGCAGTACGAGCTGGCTGTCGAGGCGTCATGGGCTGCCCTCGATCTCGGTCGGCGGCTGGCCTGCACGAGATCGAGCTGGTCGCCCGAGACGAACTCGGCCAGCTGAACGTCACCAGTCACGTCGCCGAGCCGACCCGCCACAGCCAGCCGTCCGGGTCCGGGAAGCGGCCGCGTTGCAGGTCGGTCAGCACCCTGCGCAGCCGCAGCGTCGTCCGGCCGGGCCGCCCGTCCCCGATCGTCCAATCGCCGTCGCGGTCCCTGACCTGACCGACCGGGGTAACGACGGCGGCGGTGCCGCAGGCGAAGACCTCGGTGATCTCGCTGCTCGCACACTCGCGGCGCCACGCGTCGACCGTGAGTGGCCGCTCGGCCACCCGGTAGCCCAGCCGGGCGGCGATGCGCAGCAACGAGTCCCGCGTGATGCCGGGCAACAGGGTGCCGGTGAGGGGCGTGGTGAAGACCTCCGCCTTCGACCCGGTCCCGCGGACGAAGAACAGGTTCATGCCGCCCATCTCCTCCACCCACCGGTGCTCGGTGGAGTCGAGCCACACGACCTGCTGGCAACCGGCCTCGGCCGCAGTGCGCTGGGCGACGAACGAGGGGCCGTAGTTGGCCGCACACTTGACGTCGCCCGTCCCGCCAGGCATGGCACGACTGTGATCACGGGAGACGTGCACCGACACCGGCGCGACCGCATCCCCGAAGAACCCGCCGGCGACGAAGGCCATCACCAGGAACCGGTAGTTCTCCGACGGACGCAGCATGAGGTTGACGTCGGTGCCGAGCATCAGTGGGCGCACGTACAAGCTGTGCTCTGGATCGTCGGACAGCTCGCCTTGATCGGCGCGCACGAGCTGCTCGACGGCGTCGAGGTAGGTCGACACAGGGAGCGCCGGCATCGCGAGCCGCGCGGCGGACCGGTTGAACCGCCTGGCGTTCTCGACGGGTCGGAACAGCGCGACCGAACCATCGTGCTGGCGGAACGCCTTCATCCCCTCGAAGATGACCTGCGCGTAGTGCAGCCCGATCGTCGCCGGATGCAGCGACAGCTCGGTCAACGGCGACAGCCCACCGCCGTGCCATCCCTGCGCGGACGAGTACTCGATGCTGTACATGTGCGCGGTGAACGCATCGCCGTGCCCTGGCTGCGTGCGCTGGGTGGCCGACGCAGTGGTCGGCCCAGCGGTGGGGCCGGTCCCGGTCAAGGTCATGGTTTCGCGCCTTCCTGCGATGGTTGGCTGGCGGTGCGCCGGTCAGACGTGGGCGACGGCGAAGAACGTCTCCCGGTGGTCGATGCGGCCGCAGGGGTCAAGGTGGAAGAACTCGGCGAAGCGGTGGCGCACCGGGGCACCGTCGCGCAGCACGCCCTGGAAGGAGCCGCACACCGCGAGCCGGTCGCCGTCGGCTGCGATGGTGTCGAGCGTGTGCCGCCCAGTGCTGATCACCCGGTCGTGGCGGTAGAAGCGCTCGATCACGGCCCGGCCGTGCAGCTCGGAGTAACCGGGCCGGATGTAGCGCGCGTCGTCGCTGAACAGGGCAGCGAGGCCGTCGATGTCGCCGGCGTCGACCAGTCGGTAGAAGGTGTGCAGGAGTTCCCTGGCCGCCGAAGTCGCCGGTGTCGTCGCGGTCACGCTGGCCCCTCGGCGGCGTCGTCGGTGGGGACCTGCTTCGCGAGAAGGCGACCGATGTGGTCGATCGGGCCGGGCTGCGTCATGCGCCCGTGCGTGCAGTCGACGTCGTGCACCTCGATCGCGCCGTCGACCCAGGGCTGCCAGGCAGCTGGCGAGGGCGGGCCGGACGGACCGTGCTGGACGGCACGGAAGAACAGCACGTCGCCGGAGAAGATCCCGAGCGGTTCACCCTGGCGCAACGTGAGCGAGTCGGCGAACACGTGGGCCAGGTTGGCGAGCTGGTCCGCGCCCAGTGCGGCGAGCGGCCCGTCGCCGCCGCCGATGTCGGCGCAGAACTGCTCCCAGGTCGGTGCCGCGGCGCCGACCGGGTAGCCGAGCGAGTCGAGCAGCCAGCTGAGCATCTGCGGGGCGCGCGGGCCGTACGGGACCGGCTCGACCACCGGCGTCGGGTAGCCGTCCAGCATGACGAGCTGGTCGACTCGCTCGCCCTCGGCCTGGAGCATGCAGGCGAGCGCGTGGGCGACGTGCGCACCGAACGACCACCCGAGCAGGTGGTACGGGCCAGTCGGCTGGACGACACGGATCTCGGCCAGGTAGTCCTTGGCCATCTCGACGAGCGAGGCCGGGCGCCGGGCCGGCTCGGTCAGGCCACGCGCCTGGAGCGCGTAGATAGGACGACTCAGGTGGCGCAGCAGGCCTGAGTAGAGCCAGCCGATCCCGGTCGCCGGGTGCAGGCAGAACAGCGCCGGTGCGCGGCCGTGCTTGCGCAGCGGCAGCACGACGGAGAGCGCGTCGCCCGTCTCTCGCTCGCCCAGGCGGCGGGCCAGCGCCGCCGGAGTCTGCGCCTCGAGCACGGCGCGCATGCCGAGCGAGCACCCGAGCTCGACCCGAATCCTGGCCAGCAGCCGGGCGGCCAGCAGCGAGTGGCCGCCAAGGTCGAAGAAGCCATCGTCTCGACCGACCTCGGTGACGCCAAGGACCTCGCCGAACAGCTCGCAGAGGGCCGTCTCCTCACGGGTTCGAGGAGCCGTGTCGGCCGTGCCCGTCCGGACCGTGACCATCGGCCCGGGCAGCGCGGCGCGGTCGAGCTTGCCGGTGCGGGTGAGCGGGAAGGCGTCGAGCAGGACGTAGACGCTGGGGCGCAGGTGCTGCGGCAGTCGCGCCATCGCGTGCTCGCGCAGCGCCGCCGTAGTCGGGGTGGTGCCGGGCTCGGGGACGACGTAGGCGACGAGGGCCATCTCGCTGGCGCCGTCGGGGCGGGCTATGGCGGTGTCGCTACGGGCCATGACCGCGCACTGGCGCACGGCGGGGTGGGTGGCGATCGTCGCGCTGACTTCGCCGGGTTCGATCCGGTAGCCCCGGATCTTCACCTGCTCGTCGGCGCGGCCGACGAGGGCGAGGGTGCCGTCGGACCGCCAGCGGGCGAGGTCGCCGGTGCGGTAGAAGCAGGTGCCAGGCGGGCCGTAGGGGTTGGCGACGAACCGGCTGGCAGTCTGGGCGGGCTGGCCGAGGTAGCCGTAAGCCAGACCGTGCCCGCTCACGTAGACCTCGCCCACCACACCGACCGGGACCGGGCGCAGCCGCTCGTCGAGCACATGGCAGCGCTTGCCGGGCAAGGGCCGACCGACCGGCACGCTCGGCGCGGTCTCGTCCGCCGCGGTGATGTCGTGGCAGGTGGTGAACCCGGTGCTCTCCGCCGGCCCGTAGCCGTTGACCAGCGCGACGTGCGGATGGCTCCGTAACGCGCGAGCCACATGCGGCATGGAAGCCGGTTCGCCGCCGGTCATCGCGCGCCGGACGGCCGCGAAGACCTCGGGGTGCTCGTCGAGCAGGTAGTTGAACAGGCTCGCCGATGCGTCCAGCACGGTGACCTGCCGGTCGATGACCAGTCGCGCGATCCCCGCGGGGTCCAGGTGGTGCCCGGGGTAGAGCGCGCAGGCCCCGCCGTGCAGCAGCGGGCCGAGCAGCTGCGTCGCGAACGCGTCCCAGGACACAGGGGCGGTCTGGAGCCAGACCTCGCCCGGCCCGAACCCGGCGTAGGTCTGCCCCACCAGGGTGGCGAGCAGCGCCCGGTGCGGGGTGAGAACGCCCTTAGGGGTGCCGGTCGACCCCGAGGTGAACATGACGCAGGCGGCGTCCGCGCCGGTCACCAAAACCGCCGGCGGCTCCGCATCGCCGGCCGCGTCGTCCGTCGGCCCCGGCGCTGGGTGCAGCACGCAGAGGCCTGACCGGCCCGGGACGGGGTCACCCACCACCAGCCGAGCGCTCGACAGGCCCACGATCGTGGCCAGTCGCTCCGCGGGGAACGTCGGGTCGAGCATCGTGTAGGCGGCTCCTGCCGTGAGCGCTCCCAGCACCGCGGTCGCCAGGTGCACGTCGCGGTCGACGTGCACGGCCACCACGTCGCCGGGGCGCACCCCGGCCGCGACCAGCCGGTGGGCCAGCCGGTTCGCCCTGGTCAGCAGTCGCGCGTAGCTGAGCGACTCGCCGGCCCCGATCACCGCAGTGGCATGCGGGGTCGCAGCTGCCTGGGCGGCGAAACGCTCGTGCACGCACCCCGTCGGCACGCCGGTCGTCGCTCCGGCCCAGCCGGTCGATACGGCGGTCAGCTCGTCCGGCTCGAGCAGGTCGATGTCGCCGATGGGCCGTTCGACGTCCGCGGCGACCGCCTCCAGGAGCCGGCCCAGCCGCGCGGCGAAGCGTTGCACGGTGACGCGGTCGAACACGTCGGTGTCGTACTCGAGGCTGCCGTGCAGCCCGTCGCCGTCCGCGATGAGGCCGACGTTGAGGTCGAACTTCGCGGTGGGGTTAGGGACCGGCTCGACGGTGCCGAACACCGGGCCGAGGTGCAGCGTGGGTTCGGGCTCGGTCTGTACGGTGAGCATGACCTGGAACAGCGGGTGGCGCGACAGGGAGCGGGCGGGGTTGAGGCGCTCGACGAGGTGGTCGAAGGGCAGGTCGGCGTGGTCGAAGGCGGCGAGGTCGACGGCACGGACCCGGGCGAGCAGCTCGGCGAAGGCGGGGTCGCCGCTGGTGTCGGTGCGCAGCACGAGCGTGTTGACGAAGAACCCCACCAGCTCGTCGAGCGCGGCGTCGCCACGCCCGGCGACCGGCGTGCCGATGACGATGTCCTCGCCGGCGCCGAGCCGGGTGAGCAGCGCCGCGAGCGCGGCGTGGATGACCATGAACAACGTGGCGCCGCGCGCAGCGGCCAGCGCGGACAGGTCGGCGAGCACCTTCCGCGGGAGACGGACCGCGACAAGGTCGGCGCGGAAAGTCGCGGTCGCGCCGGGCACGCGGTCGGTGGGCAGGTCCAGGGTCGCCGGTGCGCCGGCCAGCGCCTCGGTCCAATGGGTGAGTTGGGTGGCGGCGAGACTGGCTGGGTCGGAGGCGTCGCCGAGCAGATCGGCCTGCCAGAGCGTGTAGTCGGCGTACTGCACCGGCAGCGGCGCCCAGTCCGGGGCTCGCCCGTCGAGGCGCGCCTGGTAGGCGGTGGCCAGGTCGTCCAGCAGCACCGGCATCGACCAGCCGTCCGCCGCGACGTGGTGCAGCACCAGCATCAGCCGACCCACCCCGGCACCGTCGGTGGCGGGCACGAGGCCGGCTCGGATCGGCGGGTCCGTAGCGAGGTCGAACGGGCGGGTCGCGAGCTCGCTTGCGTCGTCGGCAGGCAGGTCGACGACGAGGCCAGGGCGGTGGTCGGCGGGGGGCAGGACGTGCTGCCAGGGCTGGGCATCCTCGACCCGGATCACGGTGCGCAGGGACTCGTGCCGATCGACCACGTCGTGGATCGCGGCGGTGAGCGCTGCAGGGTCGGCCGGGGCGTCCAACCCAATGGTGCGGACGACGTGGTAGGCGTCGGTCCATCCGTCGAGCTCGCCGAGAAACCACATGCGAGCCTGGGCTGCCGACAGCGGGACGCGGTCGGGCCGGGAGGTGGCGACCAGCGCTGGCCGGGCCGGTGCCCTTCCTTGCAGGAGCCGGGCGAGGGAGGCAGGGGTGGGGGAGTCAAACAGCTCGCCGATGCCCAGCTCCGCGCCGAGGGCGACGCGGGCCCGGGCGGCGAGCCTCGCGGCGAGCAGGGAGTGCCCGCCGAGGTGGAAGAAGTCGTCGTCGCGGCCGACGCGGTCGGCCGGTAGGCGGAGAACCTCGGCGAACAGAGCGCAGAGGATCTCCTCCCGGGCGGTGCGTGGTGCCCCGTCCCCGTTCGGTTCCTCGCGGGTGGGTGCGGGAAGGGCGGCGCGGTCGAGCTTGCCGGTGGCGGTGAGCGGGAGGGCGTCGAGCAGGACGTAGGCGCTGGGGCGCAGGTGTTGCGGCAGTCGTGCCACGGCGTGCTCGCGCAGCGCCGCCGTCGTCAGGGTGGCGCCGGGCTCGGGGACGACGTAGGCGACGAGGCTCGTCTCGCCGGCGCCATCGGTGCGGACCACGACGGCACCGGTACGGACGGCGGTATGGGTGGTCAGGGCGGCGGTGACCTCGGCGGGTTCGATGCGGAACCCGCGAATCTTGACCTGCTCGTCGGTGCGCCCGGTGAGGGTGAGAGCGCCATCGGACCCCCAGCGGGCGAGGTCGCCGGTGCGGTAGAGGCGCGTGCCGGGCGGCCCGTAGGGGTTGGCGACGAACCGCTGCGCGGTGAGGGCGGGTTGGCCGAGGTAGCCGTGGGCGAGGCCGGCGCCGGTCATGTAGACCTCACCGACCGCCCCGACCGGGAGCGGCCGCAGCCGCTCGTCGAGTACGAGCACCCCCTTGCCAGGCAGGGGCCGGCCGACCGGGATCGGCCGGCCGGTCTGGGTGCACTCGTCCGCGGTGACGCGGTGGGTGAGGGCGAAGATGGTGTTCTCCACCGGGGAGTAGCCGTTCACCACGACCAGCCGGGGCTGCGCCGTGAGCAGCCGACCGAGGTGCGCCGCGGAGGCGGCCTCGCCGCCGGTGAGCACCTGGCGCAGCCCGCTGAAGGTGTCAGGGTGGGTATCGACGAGGTGGTTGAGCAGGCTGGCGGAGGCGTGCAGGGTGTCCACCCGGTAGGCGGCGACCAGCGCGGCGATGACGGCCGGGTCGATGTCGTGGCCAGGGTGCAGCACGCAGGAGCCGCCGGCCAGCAGCGGGCCGAACAGCTCCAGGGCGAACGCGTCCCACGACACTGGTGAGCACTGCAGCCACGCCCGGCCCGCGCCTGCCACGAAGTCCTGGCCGTGCAGTGACGCGACGACGGCGCGGTGCGGGGTGAGCACCCCCTTGGGACGGCCGGTGGAGCCGGAAGTGAACATCACGCATGCCGCCTCCGCCGGGTCCACCGCCACCGACGGCGCGGTGCCCGGGCAGCCGGACACGTCCGCGTGGATGTCGAGGATCCGCGTGGTGGGTGGGGCGGCCGCATGCGCGGCCTCGGCGTGCGCCGGGTCGGTGAGTAGCAGCCGGGCGTCGGCGGCGGACAGCAGGGCCGCGACGCGCTCGGCGGGGAAGCGCGGGTCGAGCAACGAGTACGCGGCGCCGGCCTTCAGCACAGCGAGCACCGCGACCACCAGGCGCGCATCGCGGTCGACCAGCACCCCGACCACCTCGCCCGGCCGTACGCCGTCCGCGAGCAGCACGTGGGCGAGCCGGTTCGCTGCAACATCCAGCTCGGCGTAGCTCACCTGCCTGCCGGCGTCGACCAGGGCGACCGCGTCCGGGTGCGCTACCGCCCGCTCCGCGACTAGCTCGTGCAGCACCCGGGACGTCGGGTCCAGCTTCTCAGGCCGGTCGGAGTGCGCGGCGTTCGACACGTGTACCAACTCCTAGGTGCGATTGCTCGACCCGGTGGCTGCGTCCGGCCGGCTCATGGCGTGGCGGGGTTCCGGGCTGAGATGGGTACGGCGGCAATCAGCCGCGAAGGGCGATCAGGCTGGCGGGGCGCAGGTCCGTCCAGACGCTCTCGACGTAGCCGAGGCACGCCTCGCGGTCGTCCTCGCCGAAGACGACCCGCCATCCCTCCGGCATCGCGATCTGCGCGGGCCAGAGCGAGTGCTGGTTCTCGTCGTTGACGAGGACGAGGAAGCGGCCGTCGGCCTTGTCGAAGGGGTTCTCGCTCACGGGGCCGGCTCCTCTGCTCATCGGGGGTCCCCCGCCAGCGCGCCTGGGACCGGCTGCGAGGGCACGGCGGGCACGCCGGTGGTCGACCACAGGTCGTCGCTCGTCAACGCGCCCGGCGCGTACTTGCCGAGCGCGCTGATCAGCAGGGCCATCTCCATCGCCAGGCACTCGACGAGCCGGACGAGCCCGCGGTTAGGGTCCTCGTCCGCAGCAAGCAGCGCGGCGCGGCCCAGTCCGGTCGCGCGCGCGCCCAAGGCGAGGCACTTCACCGCGCGCACGCCTTCCCAGACGCGGCCTGATGCGAGCAGGCAGTCCACGGGGGAGCCGAGGACAGCGATCCGACGCAGGCACTCGGCGAGCGGGAGACCGAGTCCGGTCAGTGCCGCGCGCGGCGCCCACCCGGTCCCGCCCTCGGCACCGTCGACAGTGACCGCGTCGGCGCCGGCCTGCCAGGCGACGCGGGCGGCCTCGGCGATGTCTCGGCCGGGCGGGAGCTTCACCCAGGTCCGGGCGCGCGGGAAGTTGTTGCGCATCAGCCGGATCTGCTGCCGCAGGATCTCGTCGGTGAACGTGCCTGGCGTGGCGAAGCGCATCACCTGCTCCGCGTCCGGTCCGAGGACCGGCGCGATGGCGAACTGCTCGGCCAGGTCCCGCGCCTGGTCGCGCCAGAGGAGGGTGATCCCGCCGAGGCCCGGTTTCGCGCCCTGGCCGACCTTCAGCTCGAAGCCGAGGCGCCCGCTTTCCAGCAGGGCCAACGCCGAGGGATCGCTGTAGACGAGGTTCCAGACCTCGGCGTCGGCGTCCTCCGTGCTCTGCTGCACGACGACGCCGCCCATCCCATCGGGCACTGCCTCGGCGTACGCGAGGATCCGGCCCAGAAGGCCCCGGCCGGCGGTGTCCTCCAGCCGCCCGTACCCGTTCACCGGCACCACGTTCTCGCCGATCACCAGCGGGATGCCGAGCAGGCCGGCCTGCCGGCTCACCGCGACGCCGAGCCCGCCGCTGGCAACCTGGGTCGAGCCGAAGGCCGAGACGTAGCACGGGAAGGCAGAGCGAAAGCCGCCGATTCGCGTGCGCAGGTCGACATCGGTGTGCAGGGGCTCGCGACCGAGGTCGACGAGCTTCTCCAGCCGCTCGGGCACGAACACCGGGGGGACGAGGCGGGAGTCATCCAACGCATCCCCGCTCGGGCCGTCGACGGGGGCGCCGAACAGCTCACGGCCGTACGACCTGTGGTCCGGGAAGGCGTGCGCCACCCCGGTCCGGGCGCGCGCGCGGACCGCCGCCTCGGGGAACGTGGCCGCGCTGAGGGCGCTCACGGGCGCACCACTCCGGGGATCTTGGGGTAGGCGCTGGCCTGCCACACGTGCTCCAGGCCGGCCACCCAGCGGGTGAGCCGCTCAAGGCCGATGCCGAAGCCGGCGCTGGCGGGGATGCCCGCGCGGACCATCTCGAGGTACCAGCTGTACTTCGCCGGGTTCTCGCCCGTCTCCCGCATCCGGGCGATCACCGCGCGGTAGTCGGACTCGCGCTCGCCACCGCTGCACAGCTCGCCGTAGCCTTCTGGAGCGATGAGGTCGAAGTTGCGCAGCTGCCCCGGCCGCTCCCGCGACTCCTTGTCATAGAAGCCGCGCGAGCCCTTCGGATAGTCGGTCAGGAAGAACGGCAGGCTCGACTTCGCCGAGATGATCGCCTCGCCCTGCCAGTCGATCTCGGCTTCGCCGCTCTGCGCGTGGCCGAGCGCGTGCAGCTCCGCCACGGCATCCGCATGCGCACGATGCTCGAAGGGCGACCCGCTCAGGATGTCGGCGAACGCGCTGACGTCGCGGCCGAGCGCCTCGAGCTCGCGGGGCAGCGTGCGCGTCACGCGCTCGACCACATGGCGCACGGTCCCCTCGACGATCGCCATCGCCTCCTCACGGGATGCGCCGGCGAGTTCGACGTCGATTTGGTGGAACTCCGCGAGGTGGCGGCTGGTGGAGCTGGTTTCCAGCGGCTCGAGCCGCACGTTCGGGGCGATGCAGAAGAACCGGTCGACGGCGGTCAGCGACGCCTGCTTGTACAGGATCGCGCTGGTCATCACCTTGTAGCGGTGGCCGTAGTAGTCGATGTCCACCTGCTTGGCACCTCGAGCTCCCGGGTCGGTCACCGGCCCGATGATCGGCAGCAGCAGCTCGGTGCAGCCCGCCCCGGTCAGGTGCTCGCGGGCGGCGGCGAGGACCTCGTGCTGGATGCGGATCACCGTTCGGGTGGTCGTTGCGGCGAGGTGCTCGCGCGGGCTCGACGGCTGACGCCGGTCGCTGGCGATGTCGACCGGGTCTGTGGCCGGCTGGGTCGTCCCGATGGTCATGGCGCTGTCGCTTTCGCTCGGTCGGTTGAGGTGTGCTCGGTGCGACTCGCGGGCCGGGGAGCCAGCAGCGGCGTCCTGACGGGCTCGAGCGCGTCGAAGCAGCGCTGGACGTAGGAGAGAGCGCGCAGCAGGCCGCGCGAGCCCGTGTCCTCAGGGATCGCCGCCTCCACGGCTGCGGCCCTGGGCAGGTTCCCCGTGCGGGTCCAGTACAGGCGGCCGTCCCAGCCGACGGTGGCGCGCGTACGGCCGAGGTTGTCGGGGTGGAGGCAGTAAGGGATGTCGAGGAGCCCCCTGCGGACCGCGCCGACAAGCGCCCGTCCGATGTCGAGGTCAAGCTCGAGGACGGCCTCGACGATCGCCGTGGCGGCGGCCAGCACGCCACTGTCCTCCGGAGGGGCGCCCGCAGGCTTCCTCCTAGCGTCAGCGGCAGCGCTCGCCGCCACCTCTAGGGCCTGGACGTTCTCGGCGATCGTCGGGATGCGGTGCGACTCCGCGACGGTCTTGACTATCAGCCGATGCGCGCCGCCGCGGACGCTCAGCCGCGCAGCCTCCGCCACGAGGCGCGTCGCGCCCTCAGGGGTGCGCGGGAACAGCCCCATGTAGGCGTACACGACGACGTGCCAGTCGATATCGGGGAGGAACGTTGCGGCGAGCGAGCGCAGCGCGACGACCGCCTCGACGTCCTGCTCGATGTGGGTCTGCTGGGCGTAGCTCAGGGAGACGCTGTCGATGCCGTGCTGGCGGAAGAAGCACGCCTCCAACGTGCTGATCGCGATCAGCAACGATGGCGGGCAGAGCTGGCCGAGCATGCATCCGCCGAACGTCTCCAGGTGGGCTCGGGGACCGTGGTCCCGCACCTCGCCGAGCAGCAGGCAGGCTTCGGCCCAGGCCCGCACCGCCTCGCTCACCGGGACGCGGCTGTACGGCAGGCAGTACGAGAGTGGTCCACCCTCGGTCGCATGCAACCCTGCCTTCGCGAGCGCGGCCATGATGCGCTGCGGCGTGGCTGAGCCGTGCCGGACCTGGACCGGGAAGCCCGCATCGCACACGCCGTCCAGCACGCTGCGGGTCACCTCGACGGGGTGGTCCACGATGGGGTAGCCGTTGAGCGGGATGCCGGAGGCGAGTGCCTCGCGCACCGCGTCGTGGTCGCCGACCCTGGTGTAGCTGTCCAGCGTGAGCGTTCCGACCGTGCAGGCGTCGGCTGCCCGGGTGGCGCATAACCCGCGCCGCATGACGTCGGGCTCGCGCATCCCCATACGGGGTTGGACGACGAGCTCGCCTCGGGCAGCAGCGGCCGCGACGAAGTCGCCGAAGTTGGCGGTCATGCGACTCGCCTGCGGCGCACGCCAGCGAGGTAGGCGGCGAAGACTGCCGGGTCACAGTCGCCCTCGAACACCTCGTCGAACCCGGCCGCGACGAGCGCCTGCCGGCGCTGCGCTCCTTGCGGACCGTCGATGCCGAGCTTGCCGCCGATCACCGCCGGGATCGTCGTGAGCTGCTCGTTGGCGCGCAGGGCCCGCACGGCGCCGGCGCCGTCGCGCCAGCCGTGGCCGTTCACCGAGCTCAGCACGACAAGGTCGGGCATGAGCTCGGCGCAGCGAGCGACGAGCAGCGCTTCGGGCACGCACGCGCCGAGGTTGGTCACGCGGTGCCCGAGCTCTTCGAGCAGGAGCTGGAGGTAGACCAGGTTCCACGTGTGCGCGTCCGAGGAGGAGCTGGTCACTACTACGTCGAGGGCGTGGGCGCGCCGATCGTGCAGATCGTCCATCACATGCTCCGGGCTTGGGGGGGCCGGCGTGCGGCGTGTGCTGGGAACGCTAGGAACGGCCACGGCCGCGCAGCGGCAGTACGACCGGCAGATGTCCGGCAGGAGCTGGCCCGCGGCCACGCACCGCTGTCGCTACCTCCAGCACTCGTCTACCGAGGCCATCGACCGGCTCGCGACGGCGTACGAAGGACGGGCCATCGATGCCGTGGCCGAGCAGCGCGCCCTTGACGACCCAAGTGAATCGCCGGATGGCGGGCGAGCGGGACGCCCATTGCTACCAGCTCCTGCCGGACAGCTGCCGGACAGCTGCCGGTCGTACTGCCGCTGCGCGGCCGTGGCCGTTCCTAGCGTTCCCTGCACACGCCGCAGCGCCGGCCCACCAAGCCCGGAGCATGTGATGGACGATCTGCACGAGCGACGCGAGCAAACGGCCACGGAGCGGGAGTTCGATCTTCTGATGGCGCGCCGGGGCAACGACGTACCGGCCGATCGAAGGGCCGGCGCCGTCACCGCCTATGGGGAACTGCTCGCAATGGCGGCACGCTTGCACCAGCCGCGCGCAGCCGAGAGCGAACCCGCGATCCTCTTCGATCTCGAGACCGTTCTTCGGGCGGGCTGACGTGGCGACACCCCTGCACGAGCTGTCCGTCGCCGAAGCGGGGCGCGCGCTGCGCAGCGGTGAGCTGACGTCTCAGACCTTGACCGAGCACGCCCTAGCGCGGATCGCCGCGGTCGACGACGTCCTCCACGCGTTCACCCTGGTGACCGGGGAGCGGGCACTCGCCGACGCCCGTCGAGCCGACGCCGAGATCGCCGCAGGCGTGGACCGCGGCCCCCTGCAGGGCATTCCATACGCCCTAAAGGACATCTTCGCGACCCAGGGCATCGCGACGACGTGCAACTCGAGACTGATGCTCGACAACGTGCCCAGCGAGGACGCCGCCGTCGAGAACCGATTGCGACGCGGCGGGGGCGTCCTGCTGGGCAAGCTCAATACCTTCGAGTTCGCGCTCGGTGGCCCTGGTTTCGACCTGCCGTTCCCACCCTCGCGCAACCCGTGGAATCCCGATCACTTCACCGGTGGCTCGTCAGCTGGCAGCGCCGTGGCCGTGGGCGCCGGCTTCGTCCGCGTCGCGCTAGGGACCGACACCGGCGGGTCGATCAGGGGGCCGGCGTTCAACTGCGGCACCATCGGACTGAAGCCGACCTACGGACGAGTGTCCCGACGCGGCGTCCAGCCCTTGTCGTACTCGCTCGACCACTGCGGCCCGCTCACGTGGAGCGTCGAGGACGCCGCGCTGACCATGAACGTCATCGCCGGCTTCGACCCGCGCGACCCGAGCAGCGTCGACCGGCCGGTGCCCAACTTCACCGCAGACCTCGGACGCGGCGTCGATGGCCTGCGGATCGGGTACGCGCGCGCGATGCTCGCCGACGCGCCCGGCGTGTCGCCGGAGGTCGTCGAGTCGGTCGATGCCGCGGCGGAGCTGCTCGTCAAGCTGGGCGCCGTCGTCGAGGAGTTGCAGGTGCCGGACTTCGAGCTGATGCGGGCCTGCGGACGCCTCATCATGACCGCCGAGGCGTACGCGATCCACGAGGACGACCTCCGCACCCGACCGCTCGACTATGGCCGCTACACCTACCAGCGCCTCGTCGGCGCTGCCGGGTTGTCGGCGGCCGACCTCCTCCAGGCGTTTCGCGCGCGGCGAGAGATCACGGTGGCGCTGAACCGGGGCTTCCTGGCCGACTACGACGCCATGGTCACCGGCCTCGGGCTGCGCCCGGCCGCGCGCTTCGACGAGTTCCCGCACGACTGGCCGCCGCCGCCACTCGCCCTCGCGGCGCTGACCGTGCCGTTCAACGTCACAGGCAATCCGGCGCTCGCGCTCCCCACCGGGCTCTCGCGCGACCAGCTGCCGCTCGGAATTCAGATCGTCGGCCGCCCGTTCGACGAGGTAGGCGTCCTCCGCATCGCCGCGGCCCTCGAGGCGGAGCTCGGCATGACGCAGCTGCGCCCGCCGCTCGACCCAGCATGACCAGAGCGCGCCGCCCGTCGTCATCGTCGGCTGCGATGCCTCGGTCGGCGGCCGATACCGATCTCGCGGAGACTGGCGCGCGGGTCGAAAGAGCCTCATTGTCGTCAGTAGCACCCTTCGAGCTGCTTTACGAACCGATAGCCAGTTGAGCATCGATAGTCCGATCAGAGAAGCTAGGGACAGCCATGGTCACGCTTGTCGTTGGTTTCGGTCGATCACTGCTCAAGGCGCTCGATAGCCATGTGCCGGCCGGCTCGGTGGTCGTCCTCGAGGAGCCGCATGTCATCGAACGCCGGTGCCTCGGCCAGCAGCTGGGGCGCCATCCCTTGCTGCGCGACCTGATCCCCGTACAGCTCGACGGGGCCCTGCCGGCGCTGCAGCGGCTCACCGCGATGACGCCCGTCGAGGCCGTGATACCGGGAACCGAGCTCGGCGTCACGCTCGCTGCCGAGCTCGCCGAGGCGCTTCGACTGCCCGGGGCCGGGAGCCGAGCCGGGCGTACGTTCCGCGACAAGCTCGCGCTTCGGGCGGCGGCGGCGGCCATGGGGGTTCGGCAGCCGCGCTGGCGCGAGGTGACGAGCCCGACCGATGTAAGAGCGGCGATGCGAGAGCTCGGCGGCGAGTCGTTCGTCCTCAAGCCGGCCAATCTCGCCGGCAGCCAGGGGGTGGTCATGCTCGACACGGCCACCGACGTCGACGAGGCCTGGCGAGCGACCACGGCGGGTCGATCCGACCGCCCCGAGCCAAGCGGCCTGCGCTTCCTCGTCGAGGAGAGGCTGACGGGACCGGAGATCAGCGTCGAATGCCTCGTCTCGCACGGTCGGATAACGTTCACCAACACCACGGACAAGCACGTGCTGCCGGGTCCATATCCGGTCGAGGTCGGGCACGTGCTGCCGCGGCTGCGGTCGACGCGCGTGGCGGAGGAATTGGCCGCGTTCATGAGCTCGCTCGTCACCGCGACCGGGATGGGCGATGGGATCCTGCACGGGGAATGGATACTGACGACGGGTGGCCCGGCCCTCGTCGAGTGCGCTGCCCGGATCCCCGGCGACAATATCCTCGCGCTGTTGGACCTCGCCTACGGAACGGCGATCAGTTTTCTCTATCTTGAGGCCATGGCCGGCCGGAGCATCGACCACACGCCGGCACCGGAGCGCGGCGCGGCCGTCCGCTACCTCACTCCCCGGGCCGGCACCGTGCGGCGGGTATCCGGCGTCGCCGCCGCGCGCGAGGTGCCCGGAGTGCACGAGGTGGTCATCGGCGTGGCACCCGGCGAGCCGGTCAATCCGTTGCGCGCCTCCTACGACCGGGTGGGTTACGTCATCGCCACCGGAGCGCACGCGTCAGCGGCGTGGGACACCGCTTCGCGCGCCGCCGCGCTCGTCACGATCGAGACGGATTGATGGGCGCCCGCGGGAGGATCGGGCGGCTCGTGCCGGCGAGCGCCAACGGGCACCGCCTGCTCGTGACGGCCCTCATCGACTCGCTCGGCAGCGGAACCTTCATGGCCGCTTCGGTCATCCTGTTCACGACGCAGCTGGGCATCACCGCCGCCCAGATCGGCCTCGGGTTGACGGTCGCCGGCCTCGCCGGCCTCGTGTGCGTCGTGCCGTGGGGGATAGTGGCCGACCGGGCGGGCCCGCGCCGCGTGGTGTTCGTCCTCCTGTGCTGGAGGGCAGTCGGCTACTCCTGCTACGCCTTCGTGCACCACGTCACCGGCTACCTCATCGTCACCCTGCTGGTCGGCGTGGCGGAGAAGGCGAACTCGCCGCTCACGTTGGCGGTCGCGTCGCAGGCCGTCTCCGAGGAGGAGCGGCTCCCGCTGGTGGCGTACATCCGCAGCGTTCGCAACGTCGGCATCACCGGAGGCGCGCTCCTCGCGACCGTTGCCATGCTGGCCGCTGACCGCGCTGCCCTCCTGGCGGTCGTGTTCGGGAACGCGGCCACGTTCGTCGTCGCCGCCGTGCTGCTGCTCCGGCTCGACCTCGCTCCCGTGCAACGACGACCCCGACGAGAGCGACGTCCCCGCTCGGAATCCGTCCTACGCCGACCCGCCTACTGCGCCTCCGCGGCTCTCGCGGGCATCTTGAGCATCCATCGCGCCCTGCTGAGCGTTGGCTTGCCGCTATGGGTGATCGGTCACACCTCGGCACCTCGCTCGGTCGTCACGCTGCTCATCGCGCTGAACGCGGCACTCGTCATGGCGCTGCAGGTGCGGCTCAGCCGCAACGCGGCAGAGCCGATCCTGGCCGGTCGCGCCATGCGCAGAGCCGGAGGGTCGCTGGTCGCCTTCGCTGGGCTGATCTACTGGTCGGGACAGACCAATGGCCCGCTGACGATCGCCGTCCTCGTCGGCGCGCTCCTCGCGCTCACCCTCGGAGAGCTGTGGCACTCGGCCGGTTCGTGGGGCATCTCGCTGACGCTCGCGCCACCGGCTTCACGGGCGCGCTTCCTCACGGCGTTCAACCTAGGGCTCAACGTGCTCGACGTGTGCGGCGCCCTCGTCATCACGTCGTGGGTGCTACCCGCCGGGCGCATCGGATGGCTGGGGCTCGCGCTAGTGGTGACGGCGGCGGGGATAGCCATGGTGCCGGTAGCCGCGTGGGCCCGCCGTGAGGCCGATCGAGCCACCGTCCCCACGTACGCCGTTCCCGTCGTGAAGGGCGGCGCTGGCCCTGGAACGGCGGCGCCCGTCGCCACCGAAGCCTGACGACGGGCCGCGCAATTCGGTTATGCATGCGGCATAACCGATGATCTTGAACCTGACCATCCTGCGGGGAGCGACAAGACGTGTAGCGGCCGCCCACGTGGCGGGTGGCCAGGATGGCTGGCGTACTCCAACTGCTCACTCGTACCACCTCCGAGCGGTGGTGAGCAGTGGCCGGCGCCGTGGTAGCGCATCCTCGCTGCACCCATGATCGCCACAGCACGACGCCGGGCGACCCCCTGGACGACAGTGCCGAGGACAAAGTGCCGCTGGCGAACGTGGATCTTCCGGCGTTGGAGCGCTGCATCGACGAGGAGCTGGTCGACGGCTCCACGCGCGTCTTTGAGTGCGCGGACTGCCTTGACAGCCCAGAGGTAGAGGTCCGAACCAGCGCCGACGCCGGCATCCATCTCATCCGGAGCATGCGCCCTCACCGCGCTGCCACGTCTCACCTCACCAGCGACCAACGTCACCTGAATAAACTGAGCTGGCCGGATGCCCTGCCAGGCGCCTTGCCGGTCTGACGACCTCGGTGACGACCAGGCCGTCGCGTCTAATGCGAACAGCGAATCTCTAACTCGATTCCTAGGTCTGGCCGGGGGAAGACCGAGGCCTGATTCGGTACTTCGAATGGCGACCAGGGGAGCGGCGGCGGGAAGGCACCGCGAAACAGCATGCGGCACCTTCTCTGGACCGGCTGAAGGATGAGACCGGTCTCGTGCAACTGCGAGATCATCCGGTGACTGCACGAAGACCGAGCATGTCTCGCGGCTGTCTATGATGCGACCATGACCGGTTAGCAGGTGGCCTCAAGGGGGACACGTGGCGGCGAGCTCCGACGAAACGAACAGTGCTCTCGCTCGCCTCGTCGAGGCGCACGCCGACACCATCGTCGATCGTTACGTCAGCCGGCTGAGGGGGATAGGGAGCAAGCTAGCGAACGACGACGAGACCCTCGGACAGATAGCCGATCAGGCGCGCTTGATCGTCAAGGACGTCGTCGCGAGCCTGTCTGCCGGCGACCTGGCTAGCGCCGACGCCATGGACCTGTCCTGGCGAGTAGGGGCCTCGCGCGCCGCGGCCGGGGTGCATCCGGCGGAATCCCTCCGTGCGGCGGTCGAGCTCTTCGACACGGTCATCGCTCACGTCAACGACCTGGCGCGGGACCTGCCGGCGCCCGCCCCAGCCGTGTGCACGGCGGCGCTCGCGCTGCAACGCGGCATCATGGCCCGCATCAGATGGGCGTCCGGGGCTTACCTCAGCTTCATTCTCGAGGAGGTTCATCAGGCGCTGTTGGCCGAGCGGCGCCGCATCGCCCGGGAGCTGCACGATCGGGTAGGCGGCCAGGCGAGCATCGTGATCCGCGACCTGGAGCTGCTCCGGGCGTACCGTACGAGCGACTCGCGGAGGGCCGAGGCGCACCTCGCGCAGGCCTACGACGTGGCCGTCGGGACGATGGACGCCGTTCGGCGGGTATCCGGCGAGTTGCGCTTGGAGTCAGAATTCGACAACCTGGAAAAGGCTCTTCTGGCCTTCATCGAGGCGATGGCGGAGCCGGGTCGCACCGTGGAGCTGTCCGTCAACGGGGACGAGGCATGGATCCCTGCCAACGTGCTGGACGAGGTCTTCTACCTCGCCCGTGAGGCGTTGCGGAACGCCATCGAGCACTCCGACGCCGCCATGATCTCCTGCACACTGGACCTCGCTCCTCACGAGTTGCGCGGCGTGATCAGTGACGACGGGATCGGCTTCGACACGGCGTCCAAGGCGGGCAGTGGCGAGGGCATCAGTTCGATGCGCGAGCGGGCGGCCGCAGTAGGCGGACAGCTGGTCGTCACGAGCGAGCGAGCTCGAGGAACCAGAGTAGAGTTTGCGATCCCCATCTCCAGAGCAGCGGCGAGATGACATCGCCCGAGCAACGAGAGAAGCGCAGCACCATTGTGCTGGTCGACGACCACGTCCTTTTCCGGCAGGGATTGCGGGAGATCTTCCAGCTCGAGGACGACCTAGTCGTCATCGGGGATGCCGGGGACGCCAAGGGAGCGCTCGACATCGTCCGTCGTCGCCCTCCCGACGTCATCATCCTCGACGTCGGCATCCCGGGTGACGACGTGCGTCGGACGGTCGCCGTGCTCCGCCAGGCCATCCCACTCACCAAGATCATCATCCTCAGCATGTTCGACGAGCCCGCACTGATCACCAATGTCTTGGCGGCCGGCGTCTCGGCCTACCTGCTAAAGACGGCGTCCAGAGAGGAGCTCATTGCCGCAGTGCGCGGCGTGCTCACCCATGACCGACTACTGCTCAACATCTCGAGAGACAGCTTCGAGCGCGTGACGGGCGCGAGTCCCATGGTGCTGTCGCCCCGCGAGACCGAGATCCTGCAGCTGGTGGCCGAGGCCTACAGCAATGCGCAGATAGCCCATCGACTCCACATCGCCGAGGGAACGGTGAAACGGCACCTGCGCAACATCTTCGCGAAACTGGGTGCGGTATCCAGGCTGGACGCGGTCAATAAGGCGCTCAGCCTGCACATTCTTGCCACCAGCCACGCTGGCCGAGCCATCAACAGCACGGATGCCTCGAAAGAGGCATAACGAGTGACCGACAGAGCGATAGGTTCGTCCGGAATACACTGCTTGTCTTGAAGGCGTGGTTAGCGCCGCTGGTACCAATCTCCGCATCAGCCGTCGCCGGGCCCGGCCACGAACCCTGGCCCTGTTGTGCTGGCGCGAATCCCGCCCCGTCGTTCAGGCGATCTTCCAGTTCCGCTTCCTGACCGGTTTCCTGCTGGCTCGTCACGTGTGGGCGCTGCGCCTTGCCGCCTCGTACCTCCCTGCCGCGGCCATCTGGCTGGCCGCCACCACGGCGATATACCTGGTGAACGGCCTCGCGGACGTCACCGAAGACCACGTCAACGGATCCTCGCGACCGATCGCCCTCGGGCTCCTGCCCCCCTCCTCCGCTCTTCGTGCCGTCGGGGTGCTCTCGGCACTCGCGCTGGGCGGGTCCGGGCTCGTCGTCCGCCGGCTGACCGGCCTGGTCGCCTTGCTGCTTGTCCTAGGTGGCCTGTACTCGCTGTCTCCCCTTGCCGCCAAGCGGTGGAGCGTTCCGGCAGCGGTCATCACCGGGTCCGGTGGCCTGGTCACCTATCTCGCAGGCGCCGTCACGGTCGGGCGGCTGAACTCCAACCTATGGGCCTTCGCGCTGCTCATGAGCGCCTGGATGGGGTGGGTCGGCACGATGACGAAGGACCTGTCCGATGTCGAGGGCGACGTGGCCGCTGGTCGACGGACGTTCGTCTGCACGCGCGGCGAGGCGTACGCGCGGCGCGTCGCGGGCGCGGTCGCGGTGACGATCGGCGCCAGCGGCCTGGCCATCGCGCATCGCCAACCGCTCCTGGCAGGTCCCGGCGTCGTGTGCGCGCTTGGGTCGGTCGCGTTGGCGCTATGCCTGTCGCCCAGGCTGTCGGGTGGGTCACGTGGGCGTCGACGCCTTCCCTACCGGACCTTCATGGTGGTCCAGTACACCGCCCATCTGGTCCTCGTCCTGACCCTTCTGGTCGATGCCGGCTAGCGCGTGGGCGCACTGTCACCTGCTACCTCTAAAGAGGCATGGGCCGTGGCGCCGGGGGAGCAGTGACTTGATCCGTCCGGGGAATGGCCTTGGTCTCCTTGGGTCCAAAGGGGTGACAGGGCTGGGAGCCGAACATAGCGTCTCAATCCCAGGCAATCGATTCGAGAACCCCGCGCGAGAACGGCAACGTATCGACGATGCGGTTCGTCGATGCATGGCTCCGCTTGGAGGACGAAACTGCCGACCCGACGACTCCCCGCCCACTAATGGCCGCCGCCGGTTTCCCACGAGGCGCACCGCGCTGCCGAGCCGGACTGCTTTCACCGCCTGCCTCGCTGCCCTTTGTTGCTCAGCCACTCGGAATGAGGTTCGTCCGGCATGAACCTGCCCGCTGCTCCGCTCCTCCCGGAGCGCCGGATCACGGCGAAGAAGGTGATCCTCGCCGAACCGCGCGGCTTCTGCGCGGGGGTCGAACGCGCCATCGCAATGGTGGAGCGCGCGCTTGAGCTGCACGGCCCCCCCGTCTACGTGCGGCGGGAGATCGTCCACAACCGGTACGTGGTCGAGACGCTGGTCGGTCGAGGCGCCGTCTTCGTCGAGTCCGAGGACGAGGTGCCGCCGGGCAGCGTGTGCCTGTTCTCCGCGCACGGCGTATCGCCGACCGTTCGCGGACGGGCGGCGGCTCGCGGGCTGGCGGTGATCGACGCGACGTGCCCACTCGTCTCCAAGGTGCACCAGCAGGCCCGGCGCGAGGTGCGGCGCGGTCGAGTCCTGCTGCTGATTGGCCACAACGGGCACGAGGAGACCGACGGCACGCGTGGGGAGGCGCCCGACCGGACGCTGGTCGTCGAATCCGTCGCGGACGTAGATCGGCTCGAGCTCCCCGCCGATACCCCCGTCGCCTACTTGACGCAGACAACGCTGTCCGTGGACGACACCGCGGACATCGTCGCCGCGCTGCGCGCCCGATTCATCGATCTGAGCGGACCGCCCAGTTCGACGATCTGCTACGCAAGCCAGAACCGGCAGAACGGCATCAAGTCCATCGCCCGGCGCAGCGACCTCGTACTCGTCGTCGGGTCGGAGAACTCAAGCAACTCCCTGCGCATGGTGGACGTCGCCCGGAGCGCGGGCGTGCGGGCCTACCTGGTGCCTGACCCCGTCGCGCTGAGCGAGTCCTGGCTCGACGGCGTGACCACCGTCGGCGTCAGCTCCGGCGCCAGCGTCCCTGAGGTGCTGGTCCAGCAGGTGCTCGAGCGCCTGGCCGCAGCGGGGTTCACCGATGTCGAGATCGAGTCGACCGCCGTGGAGGACGTCGTGTTCTCGATGCCGTCCGCCATCCGATGACCGAAGTGAGGGGCCCGACAGTGCTCGATTCGATTCGCTGTCCCTCGGACGTCCGCGTCCTGCCTGCGGACCAGCTTCCCGCGCTGGCGACCGAGATCCGCGCGTTCTTGATCGACCGGATCGCCAGGTGTGGCGGCCATCTCGGACCGAACCTGGGCGTGGTCGAGCTGACCCTTGCCCTGCATCGGGTGTTCGAGTCCCCGCGCGACCGGATCCTGTGGGACACCGGGCACCAGGCGTACGTGCACAAGATCATTACTGGTCGTGCGGCCCAGTTCGACCGCCTGCGCAAGCAGGGCGGGTTGTCCGGCTACCCCTCGCGAGCGGAGTCCGATCACGATGTCATCGAGAACTCGCACGCGTCGACGGCGCTGTCCTACGCGGACGGCCTGGCGAAGGGGCACCGCCTGCGCGGCTTGACCGACCGCACGGTGGTGGCCGTGGTCGGCGACGGCGCGCTCACTGGTGGACTGGCCTGGGAGGCGCTTAACAACATCGCGGCCGCTAAGAGCGGGCGGCTCGTCATCGTGGTCAACGACAACGGCCGGTCGTACGCGCCGACGGTCGGCGGCCTTGCTAGGCACTTAGCTGCCCTGCGCGCGTCGCGCGGTTACGGGCAGTTCCTCGACGTAGGCGCACGCCGACTCGCGTCATCGCTGATCGTCGACCAGGGCCGGCCGGGCGACGAGCCGGCAGCGCGTGACGTCGCCACGCGGGCGCTGTTCGAGAACCTCGGGCTGGCCTACATCGGCCCAATCGACGGGCACGACGTGGTGGCCGTCGAGGCCGCGCTGCGCGAAGCGAAGGACTCGGACGGCCCGGTGCTCGTGCACTGCCTGACCCGCAAGGGGAACGGCTACGAGCCCGCCGAGAACGACGAGAACGACAGGTTCCACGCCGTGCAGGTGATCGACCCAGCGACCGGCTGGCCGGTGTCCGCCAGCCCGCGGTCATGGACCGCCGCCTTCGGCGCCGAGCTGACGCGTCTCGGCGAGACGAGGCCCGACGTCGTTGCCATCACTGCGGCCATGCTGCAGCCCGTCGGGCTCGCCTCGTTCGCCGAGCGCTTTCCCGACCGCGTGTTCGACGTGGGCATCGCCGAGCAGCACGCGGTCGCCTCTGCGGCCGGGCTAGCCATGGCCGGGCTGCGGCCAGTTGTGGCGATCTACGCGACATTCCTCAACCGGGCCTTCGACCAGGTGCTCATGGACGTCGCCTTGCATGGGTGCCCTGTGGTCTTCGTGCTGGACAGGGCAGGCGTCACCGGAGACGACGGCCCTTCGCACAACGGCATGTGGGACATCGCGGTGCTGAATGTGGTCCCCGGCTTGCGGATAGTGGCTCCTCGCGACGGCTCCACCTTGCGCAGAGCGCTCGACGAAGCGGTGGAGCAGAACTCGGCGCCGTGCGTGATTCGGTTCCCGAAGGGTGCCCTCGGTCCCGACATCCCGGCCGTGAGCGAGCGCGATGACCTGGACGTCCTGCGCTGCGGCGCTCGATCCGACGTGCTGCTGGTATCCGTCGGCGCCCTCGCGGGGGTGTGCCTCGACGTAGCCGAGCGGCTGGAAGCCCAAGGGTTCGACGTGACGGTCGTCGATCCGCGAGCGCTCAAGCCGGCGCCGCCCGCCATCGCCGCGTTGGCCCGCGAGCATCGCCTCGTCGTGACCGTCGAGGACGGCCTGCGCGCCGGCGGGTTCGGCACCACGGTTGCCTCGTTGCTGCGCGACGAGAAGGTGACCACACCGGTCCTGTCCTTCGGGATCCCGGACGAGTTCCTTGATTGCGGCAGTCGTGCCGAGGTCCTGGCCGCCTGCGGGCTCACCCCAGCCGAGATCGCACGGACCGTCGCCGCGCGCGCCTCTGAAACGCTGCACTGGTCCGGCGCCGCGACCATCGAGATGGACCGCGTCTCATGAGCGTCGACCTCGGAATTCCTGCGCCCGGCTCGTCCGCCCCATGGCCGCGTCGCGCGACTCGGCAGCTGATGCTCGACCGAGTCGGGGTCGGCAGCGAGCACCCGATATCGGTGCAGTCGATGACCACGACGCTGACCGCGGACGTGAACGCCACCTTGCAGCAGATCGCCGAGCTGACGGCGGCTGGCTGCGACATCGTGCGGGTGGCCTGCCCCTCGCAGGACGACGCCGAGGCATTGCCAGCGATCGCGCGCAAGTCGCCGATCCCTGTCGTCGCCGACATCCACTTCCAGTCGAAGTACGTGTTCGCCGCGATCGAGGCCGGCTGCGCCGGGGTGCGGGTGAACCCGGGGAACGTCCGCAAGCTGGACGACCAGGTCAAGCAGATCGCCGCAGCTGCCAAGGAGCACGGCACCCCGATCCGCATCGGCGTCAACGCGGGCTCGTTGGACAAGCGGCTGCTGGCCAAGCACGGCAAGGCGACACCCGAGGCGCTCGTGGAGTCGGCGTTGTGGGAGGCGTCGCTGTTCGCCGAGCACGACTTCCACGACGTCAAGATCTCGGTCAAGCACACCGACCCGGTCGTGATGATCCAGGCTTACGAGTTGCTAGCGGAGTCCTGCGACTACCCGTTGCACCTGGGCGTCACGGAGGCAGGGCCAGCGTTCCAGGGGACCGTCAAGTCGGCCGTGGCGCTTGGTGCCCTGTTGCGTCAGGGCATCGGGGACACGATCCGGGTCTCGCTGTCGGCGCCTCCCGTGGAGGAGGTCAAGGTCGGCGCGCAGATCCTGCAGTCGCTGAACCTGCGGCCGCGCAAGCTGGAGATCGTGTCGTGCCCCTCGTGCGGCCGCGCGCAGGTGGACGTGTACCGATTGGCCGACGAGGTCGCCGCCGGCTTGGCCGGCATGGACGTACCGCTGCGGGTGGCTGTCATGGGCTGCGTGGTGAACGGGCCCGGCGAGGCGCGTGAGGCCGACCTAGGGGTGGCGTCGGGCAACGGCAAGGGCCAGATCTTCGTGCGTGGCGAGGTGATCAAGACCGTGCCGGAGTCCCAGATCGTGGAGACGCTCATCGAGGAAGCCATGCGGCTCGCTGAGCGGAGCGATGAATCGTCCGAGCGAGGCTCGCCCGTCGTCATGACGGTCTGACCCATCAGTCCACCAACCGGAGCATAGGCGTATCGATGTCACAGCCCTTGTTGACCGCCAGCACCTCCCCGGACTCAGGGGACCCAACGCCTTTCGACGAAAGGGCGGAGGAGACGCTGCCTCGCGTCAAGCTCCTGGCGGGACTCATAGAGCGGCGCCTCAAGCAGGACTGGACCGGCGACGGCCACCTGAACGAGGTATGCGGCTACGCGGTGGGTGCGCCAGGCAAGTTCTTCCGGCCGATCCTGCTGCTGGAGAGCGCATCGGCGGTCGGCGGTGAGATCGATCGGGTGCTGCCCGCGGCGGCGGGCACGGAGGGCGCCCACGTCGCAAGCCTGATGCATGACGACATCATCGACGGGGACGCCATTCGTCGAGGCTGCCCTGCGGCGCACGTCGTCTACGGCCGTGACGACGCGATCGTTGGCGGCGATGCCCTGATCTTCTACCTCTTCGGCGCGCTCGCCGACTGCGCGTCGCGCGGCGTGACGACGGAGCGGATCGTCACGGCAATGGCGAAGGCGGCCGAGGCCGGCAGGGAATTGTGCCGCGGTCAGATGCTGGAGGAGCAGATCCGCGCGTCCTACGACTGCCGCGTGTCGTCCTACCTCAGCATGATCCAGGCCAAGACCGGCGCGCTGTTCCGCGCATCGTGCTGCATCGGGGCCACTCTCGGAGGCGGCACCACGGCGGAGGCCGACGCCCTCGGCGACTACGGCACGTTGCTGGGCTACGCCTTCCAGATCTACGACGACCTGCTTCCGTACCTGTCCAGCGTGGACGACACCGGCAAGCCAGCCAGCAGCGACTTGGCCAACCGCAGGCTGACCCTGCCGTTCCTGCTGTGCCGGGATGAGGGTGATCCAGCCACTGTGGCTCTGCTAGACCACCTGATGACCGGCGACGACGAACTTGAGGCCCGGTACCGCAAGCTCTCCGCCGTGCTCAAGGACAGCGGCGCCATCGACAGAGCGGTCGCGACGGCTCGCCAGTACGCCGACGAGGCCGTCGCAGCACTGTCGATCCTGGCGCCGTCGGCCAGTCGCGACACCCTGACCTACTTCGCCGAGGCCGCGGTGCGGAGGTGCCGGTGAGACGCACCTTGTTCGCGCACCTCGAGACCTGCCGCCCCTACACCCTTTTCTACGTGGGGCTGGTCGGCCTTGCCGGCGCGACGCTGACCGACGCCAACGCTGGGAGCGGCCGGCTGCTCGCGGCGTGGGGGGTTCCCACTCTCGGCTGGCTGGCTGGCCTGTACGGCGGCGACTACTTCGACCGGCATCTGGACGCCGTAGCCAAGCCGCAGCGGCCCATCCCGTCCGGTCGGCTCGATGCCCGGACCGCGCTGGCCATGTTCCTGGGCTGCACGCTGGCGGGCGCGGCGCTCACGCTCTTGCTCAACTGGCGCACGGTGCTGCTGGTCGCCGCGGCGTGCGCGGTGGGCGTCGCGTACAGCACCGCGCTCAAGGCACGCGGGCTGAGCGGCAACCTGGTCCGTGGCAGCATGACGGCGTTCGCGTTCCTGTACGGGACCATGATGGTCACGGACCTCCCGCCCGCCCGGCTGCTGCCCGTGGCGCTGGTGTTCCTGCTGCACGATGCCGCGTCCAACCTGGTGGGGGCGGTTCGGGATATCGACGGTGACCGCGAGGGCGGCTACGAAACGTTCGCCGTGCGCCGCGGTTGCGTTCTGGCGACCCGAGTCGCGGCCGGCCTTCTGGTCGCCGCGTACCTGCTGTCCCTCGCTGCTCCGGCGATGCTGGGGCGAGCAATGACGACGCCCTTCGCGACGGCGCTCGTGCTGGCCGCCGTGACGGCAACGTGGGCGATCGCGCCGATGGCGGGCGACGCCACGCGGCAGGTCGCCTATCGCGCTCACACGGTGCTGGTGCTCACCAGGATTCTGCTCGCTGGAGCGTTCATCTGCTGGGGCGCCGGGACGTCGTTGGCGGTGCCGGTCATCGTCGCGGCCCTCGTGGCCACATGGCTCAGCCAACGGGCGCTGCGTGAGCGGCACGAGTTCGCGGCCGAACCGGCGACGCTGACCGCGCAGGCCGTTCTCGACTACGTCGACGATCAGCTGGCGCGCTTCGATCCGCCGCCGAGCTTGGCTCAGTGGCAGCGAGTCATCGACATCCGGTTGACCGATCCCGAGGTGCACATCCGGTTGCTCGCCCAGGACGGCCGGATCACGCGGATCCAGGCGTCCGGCGAACCACCAGAGTGGCCGGCCGTGTCGATCTCTACGACGGGCAAGGCGTTCGGCGATATCTTCCTGCTGGGTAGGAGCAACCCGCGCCGCGCCTACCTGACGCGGCAGCTCTCGATGACCGCCTCCGCCAGCGACATGATGCGGCTCAACCAGCTCTTCAACAGCTTCCGGGGCCACCACGCGCCCGCCACCACCGAGCCGAGGGAGCGGCAGGCGGTCGAGGCCAGCCCAGCCGCACTTGGCGTGGTCGTGCTGTCCGACACCACCTTGCGCGACGGCGAGCAGATGCCGGGAGTGGTCTTCTCGCCCGACGAGAAGCGGGAGATAGCGCGCCGGCTCGCTGCCGCAGGCATTCCGCTGATCGAGGCGGGCTTCCCGGCCGTGTCGGCCGAGGAGGCCGCCGCCATCGGCGCCATCGTGGACGACGGTGGGGACGCGCTGATCCAGGCGATCGCTCGCCCCGTCGACCGGGACATAGACGCGGCGGTCGAGACCGGGGCGCACAGCATCGCGGTCTTCATCGGCACCTCTGACAGCCACCTGCGGGTCAAGCTCAGGATGACGCTGGACGAGGTGCTGCGGGCCGTGGACCGAGGGGTGCGCCGCGCCAAGCGGGCCGGCAGGCAAGTCGTGTTCGCCGCTGAGGACGCGACGCGGAGCGACATAGAAGCGCTCGTCCGGGTGTGCCATGTCGCCGCGGCAGCAGGTGCGGACACGCTCGGCCTCGCCGACACGGCCGGCGTCGCGAACCCGGCGTCGATGGCCCAGCTCGTCCGCACCATCGCCGATGAATGCTCGCTTCCCATCGCCGTGCACTGCCACAACGACCTCGGGCTCGCCACCGCCAACTCCCTGGCCGGACTGCTGGCCGGCGCCTCCGGGGTGCAGTGTTCGCTCCTCGGCATCGGCGAGCGCGCTGGCAACGCGCCGCTCGAGCAAGTGATCCTCGCGCTCCACGTCGCCCTTGGGCACGACACCGGGCTCGACCTGGCCACCCTCCAACCGCTTGCCGAGCACGTCGTCAGCCTGATCGGCGTGCCCATCCCGCCGTACCAACCGGTGGTCGGCGCCAACGCCTTCACCCACGAGAGCGGCCTGCACCTCGACGGGATCAACCAGGATCCCAGGACGTACGAGCCCTATCCTCCTGAGCTCGTCGGCCGCGCTAGACGAATCGTGCTGGGCAAGCACTCCGGCGCGTCAGCTGTGCGGGCGGTGGCCGACGCGGCCGGCATCGAGCTGGACGACGAGCAGCTGGTCAGGGTGCTGGCCGCGGTCAAGAAGTCCGCTCAGGACAAGGAGTTCCAGCCACCTTTGGACGCGATGTCGATGGTCGCGCGCTTCGCTCCCGCTGTCGTGAGGAGTTCCTCGGTATGACTGCCGTGCACCAGACCGCTTGCCCAAGCGCCCTCCCTCGGGCGCCGAAGTTCCCCTTCGAGGGTGACGTCCTTATCGAGCCGGATCCGCTGTACTCCGCCTTGCGCGCCAAGTGCCCGGTCTACGAGGTCACGACCAGCGATGGGAAGCGAGCCTGGCTCGTCACCCGGTACGCCGACGCCAAGCAGGCGTTGACGGACCCACGGTTCACACGGGGCGGCACGCTGGACGAGCAGACCGTGCAGGCCATGGGCGTGGCTGGCCCGGCGGGGCGAACCGCCCTGATCTACGCGGATCCGCCGTTGCTCACCCAGTCACGCAAGCTGATATCGCGCTACTTCAACGCCAAGCGCGTCGAGTCGCTGAGACCGCGCGCCCAGCAGATCGTGACCGAGTTGCTGGACCAGATGGTTGCTGGCGGGGGGCCCGCCGACCTGCTCACCGACCTCGCCCGCCCGCTGCCGATCCGCATCATCTGCGAGCTTCTCGGCATCCCGGTGTCCGACAGTGAGCGGATCCGCGAGAGCGTCGAGGTGCTGATGGCCATCGAAGGCAAGCAGCCCGACCTCGTCCGTGACTCGTTCCTGTTCATCTATGGCTACCTCGGTCAGTACGTCGCTCGCGTGCGCGAAAGCCCAGGCGACGACTTGCTGAGCGAGCTGGCCCTGACCGACAAGGTCGACGAGCCGCTGACCGACGGCGAACTGGTCGGCCTCGCGATGCTGCTGTTCGTCACCGGCCACGAGACGACCATGACCCAGATCGTCAACTCCTGCCTGGTGCTGCTGCAGGAGCCGGCGCTGCTGGCCAGGCTCCGGGAGGACCCACGTCTGGTCGCTCCCGCCGTCGAGGAGTTGCTGCGGTTCGTCCCGCTTGGCCACGCGGGACTGCCGTTCGCGGTGAGCGAAGATCTGGAGTTCGCTGGCGTGCGAATGGCCAAGGGCGATCTGGTCTTCGTGTCCAAGCTGTCGGCCAACCGAGACGAGGCGGCCTTCCCCGACGCGGACACCCTCGACATCACACGCGCGCCCAACAACCACATCGCGTTCAGCCACGGCCCCCACTACTGCCTCGGCGCGGCACTGGCCCGGATGGAACTGCAGGTCGTGATCGGCAGCCTCGTCACCCGCCTGCCCGGGCTGCGGCTGGCGGTGGGGCCCGACGAGCTGACGTGGCGGACCGGCAGCATCCAGCGCGGCCCTCAGAGCCTTCCCGTCACCTGGTGAGCGAGAGCGAGCGACACTGATGACCACCGACCAGACACTGCGCGCCGACCTCGACCGAGCGCTGGACGAGACGACGGAGGCGTTGTTCGCTCTGCAGCGTCCCGACGGCAGCTGGGAGGGAAGGCTGTCGGCAAGCCCACCGGCGACCGCCGACGTGCTGATCGCCATGCATCTGGCGGACCCGGAGGGCTGCCAGGACCTGATCCAGCGGGGCCTCGCATTTCTCGTCCGCACCCAGGGCGCCGACGGTGGCTGGGGTGACGACGTGGACACCGAGGCCACCCTCAACGGCACCGCGCTGTCCGTCGCCGCGCTAGCCCTGGTCGCGCCGGACGACGCGTCGGAGCAGATCAGTCGCGGTTGGGCTCGGGTGGAGGAGTTCGGCGGCGCCGACGCCGTGCGCGACGTCGAAAAGTGCTCGCTGACGGTGCTCATTCACTTCTACCTCGTGCTCGCCGGGCTCATGAGCGACGATGGGATGCTGCGGGTGCCGATCGAGCTGGCTCTGCTCCCTGCACCGATCCGGCGCAAGCTCACGTTCGCCATGCCCACGGCCATGGCCTGGGGCCTGATGTGCGCAGAACTGATGCCCGCGGGTCCGATCCGCATGGCTCTGAACGAGCGGGCCACGCCGCCGGCGATCAGGTACCTGGAGGGCCTGGTCGGCTTCGAGGGACCCGAGGGCGGCTTCGTGGAGTCGCCCATGATGTCGGCGAACGTTTGCATCGGACTCACGTTGGCCAAGCAGCGGCCCGACATCGTCCAGCATTGCCTGAAGTACTTCCGGGCGACCGTCAAGCCTGAAGGCGCCTGGGCGGTCACGCGGGACCTGGAGGTCGATGCCACTAACTTCATCTCGGTCGGGATGCAGCACGCCGGCTTGCGCACTGACGCTCGCGTGGCCAAGGCGGTGCGCTGGATCCGAGCGGCGCAACGGGACGAGGACTTCATCTGGACCGGCGCCCCGCCGGGAGGCTGGGGCTGGGGGCTGCCATCGGGCTGGCCGAACAGCGGCAACACCGGCGACGCAGTGATCGCCATCGCTGGCGCGGGATGCGACGTCAGCGATGCGCAGGTCCGGCGCGGTGCCCAGTGGTTGCTCCGGCAGCAGAATTACGACGGCTCTTGGAGCTGCTTCGCGCGAGTCGGGCGGATCGCCACGATGGACCCCTCGTTCGCGATGGTCCGCAAGGCAAGGTCGCCCAAAGTGCTCTACGGCCCCTGCGCGGTGATGTCGGCGGAGGCCGTGTCGGCGCTGGGGTTGTCCGGCATGTGCCGGGCGGGCGACGCGCCGCTGGCCAAGGCGTACGCGTGGTTCGAGCGGGTGCAGCACGCCGACGGCGCCATCGACAACAAGTGGTACCTGGGCCAGACAGCGGGCACCGGGTCGGTGCTGCGCGCACTGAGCGACGTCGGGCTCGCCGACACCGAGGTAGCGCGGCGATGCGTGTCGTGGTTGCGACTCAACCAGAACCCCGATGGCGGATGGGGCGACGCGCTGGGCCGCGACCACTCAACCGTCGAAGAGACCGCGATGGCGATGCTCGGGCTGTGCGCATTTGGTGCCGCCCCGACGGAATCTACGCTTACCCGCGGGGCCCGTTGGCTCGTCGACAACCGCGCCCCCGACGGACTGTGGCGGCCCAGCCTGCTCGGCGTCTACTTCCTCGAACTGCTTTACCGCCACGACCACACGGCCAACGGCTACGCGCTGCAGGCACTGGCTCGTTACCGCGAGCTGGTCGAAGGTGCCGTCGCGAGTGGGCGTCTCGGCGCCACCTCCTGGGTCGGCACGCCGTGACATCGCTCATGAGCGACCGACCGATGCCCCTCCTCGGGCCCCTCAGGTGAGAGTAGGTGTGATCAAATCAACGAGCTCTACGTAGCCGGTGTCGGTGTCTACCTGCCGGCCCGCCAGACGGCGGCCGAGGCGATCGACGCTGGTGACTACGACGCCGAAGCCGCGCACGCCGACCAGGTGGTCTCGGCCTGCGTGGAGACGACGCTGTTCCCGGCCGAGATGGCGGCCGCGGCGGGGCGTGAAGCGCTCCGCATGGCCGGCAATCGAATCGGCTCGATGCGCGCTGTGCTCCACTCGTACGTCGACTACCAGGGGGCGCGCTACTGGCAGGCCGCGCCGTACGTCGCAATGCACACCGTGGGCGCTTCGGTGCCCTCGTTCGACGTGGTGCAGGAGTGCAACGGAGCGATGGCGTCCATCGAGCTAGGACGTCGGTTCGTCACCGGGCCGGACGACGCGGTGCTGGTGACGACCGGAGACCGGTTCGACAACCCGTGGGTGAGGCGTTGGTACGGCGACCAGTCGGTGCTCGCCGACGGGGGCAGCGCGATGGTGCTCAGCGGGGCAGGCGGCTTCGCGCGAGTGACGTCGTTGATCACCCTCGCGGAGAACTCGCTGGAGGCCGAGGCGCGCGGAGGCGCGTTCTGGTCGGGCGCTGACCTCTCGGTCGTCGACTTCGAGAAGATGCGCAGCCGCTACTTCAAAGCGCATGTGCCCATGCTCGAGCACTACGCCCGGTTGGAGGGCCTGCTGCACGAGTGCGTCGGGAAGGCGCTGGCCGACGCCGGGGTCACCGTCGAGCACTTGGCCTACGTCATCCCGGTGGTCACCACTGCATGGCGCACGCAGATCCAACTAGAGCGCCTGCTCGGTCTACCAATCGAACGGTCCACCTGGGACTTCGGCCGCACCACAGGGCACATCGGCACGGGTGACCAGATCATCGGTCTGCACCACTTGGTCACCACCGGCAAGGTGCGGCCGGGCGATCGCGTGCTGCTCATCGGCGGTGGCACCGGCTACACGGTCACCGCGGCCGTGCTCGAGATCGTGGAGGAGGTCTGAACATGCCTGCACCGTGGGACGCGGCCTTCGAGCGGCTGCTGCGGTCGGAGCTGAGGGGAGCGGACGACAGTGTCGCGCTCGAGCCAGACATGCCGCTCGGCTACTACGGGCTGACATCGCTCGGGTACCTGCAGCTCGGTATGAAGCTGTCCCAGCGCTACGGGATCGCGATGCACTCGTTCGACGAACGGTCGTTCCGCACGGCGGGCTCGCTATGGACCTTCGTCCGCGAGAACGACGCGGGTCGCGCCACCGGCACGAACCAGGCAACCGGCCGGCAGCCGACAGTTGCCGTGCCTGCCTTGCTCGACCGGTTCACGACGTCGGCTCGCCTGCACCCGGACGCGGCCTGCCTCATCGACGGCGACGAGACGCTCAGCTACGCGGAGGTGGCCGATCAAGCCTCCGCGCTCGCTTCGGTGATCGGCGCCGGCGGCGTCGTCGCCGTGCTCGGCGAGCGAGAGGCCCCCACGTACCGCGCCTACCTGGCAGCGATGTACGCGGGTGCCGCCGTCGTCCCGCTGTCGATGGAATTCCCGCCGGAGCGCAACGCGGACATCGTCCGGCAGGCCGGCGTACGGTGCGTCGTGCATGCCGACCGGCGCAAGGACCGGCTGCTCGATGCGCAGCTGGGTGCGCTGGGCGACGTGGCAGTAGTGGACGGTTCAGCACCGCCCTTGACCGCCGTCAGGACCGCCTCATGCCAGAAGGTCTCGCCCGACGCCACGGCGTACTTCATCTTCACCTCCGGATCCACCGGACGTCCCAAGGGCGTCGGCGTCACGCATCGCAACATCGACGCGTTCCTCTCCCAGGCGCTTCCCAATTTCGCGGTGGGGCCAGGAGATGTGTTCTCCCAATGCCACGGTCTGACGTTCGATTTCTCCGTCTTCGAGATGTGGGGCGCGTGGAGCACAGGTGCGGCGTTGCTCCCCGTGTCAAGGATCCAGGCGCTTGACCCGGCGGACATGGTGACCCGGCACGGGGTGACGGTATGGGCCTGCACGCCGAGCCTCGTCGCGTCCGCTGCGGCCGCCGGCCGGCTGACCGCCGGCTCGATGCCGACGCTGCGCCACATCGTGATCGGCGGCGAGCCGCTGCCCTCGAGCACGGTCCGACTCGCCCGGGCGGCCGCGCCGAACGCGGTCATCGACAACGTGTACGGCCCCACCGAGACGACGGTGTGGACCACGACGTACCGAATCCGGCCGGACGAGAGCCTGCTGGACGAGAGCGTGCCGATCGATCCGATCCTGCCCATCGGCACTCCCGTGCCGGGCGTCGACGTGCGGGTGAGCGCGAGCGGCGAGCTGCTGCTCGCCGGGCCGCAGGTGTTCGGCGGCTACGTCGACCCGACGCTCGACGCCGCGAAGTTCGTGGTGGAAGAGGGTCGGCGCTGGTACCGGACTGGCGATCTGGTCGGTTGGGGCGAGGACGGCTTGCTGCACCACCGGGGTCGCATCGACGGCCAGGTGAAGGTCCGCGGCTACCGGGTCGAGCTCGGCGAGATCGAGCAGGCCGCTTCGCGATTGGTCGGGAGCGCTCGCACAGCGGCATTGCTGATGCGGGATGGGTCGGTGGACGCCGAGCTGGTGCTGTTCGTCGAAGCGCCATCGGTGAACGAGGCGGCGGTTCGTCGAGAGCTGGGGCGGGTGCTGCCTGGTTACATGGTGCCCGGCCGCGTGATCGCCGTCGACGCGTTTCGCCTTACCGCGCACGCCAAGCTCGACCACGGGTACCTGGCCAGCCTGGCATCGCCGAGGGAGGCCGTCGCTCGTGCGGACGTGCCGGCCTGATCGGGCTGAGGGTAGTCATGACTGATTACGACGTGATCATCTGCGGGGCCGGTGCGGGGGGGCTGACAGCCGCATCGTTCTTCGGTCGCCAGGGTCGACGGGTGCTCCTCATCGACAAGCTCACCGATACCGTCGAGACATTCAAGGGAGAGCTTCTCCAGCCGGGGTCGCTGTCCACGCTGGACGAGTTGAGCGCGCTGGAGACGTTGCGGACCAGCGGCGCCCGCACGATCCATCGGCTCGTCAGCGCGACCTCCGACGGCACCGAGCTGTGCGCGATGGATTATCGATGGCTGCCGGCTCCCTACCAGCACTGCTTGACTCATACGTACAAGGGGATTCTCGACAACTTCATCGCGACGTTGCCGCTGACGGTGGACTTCCGGCGCGGGGTGTCCGTCGTCCGGGCGCTGCGCAATGACGACGGCAGGATCAGAGGAGTCGAGCTCAGGGACGGTGTGGATCGGGAGAGGGTCTGGGCGCCGCTCGTGGTCGCCGCCGACGGCTACTCGTCGAAGTTGCGCGCCCAGCTGGGGATCGAGACCGAACCGATCGTGTACGAGCATCAGGTGGTTGCGATCGATTTGGTCGACGAGCCGTACCTGGCCACGCAGGCAACGACGATCATCACGCCGGACGGGATGCGGGTGATGTATCCGATGCCGCACCAGGGCGGTCGGTTGTACCTGCAGGTCCCGAGGGGCTTCGTCAACCGGATCGGCAAGGACGCGCTCGGCACGTGGGTTGACCAGACGATCGCCAAGTGCCCCGCCTTGGCGCCCCTCACCGACTCGGTCCATCGCGGCCTGCCCACGTCGCGGGTGCTGTCCGCGCGCAGATTCGTGGCCCCAGAGTTCTACCGTGACGGGATGCCGCTGGTCGGTGACGCGGCCCACTCCGTGCACCCCATGGCTGGGCAGGGCATGAACGCGGCCATCGCCGATGCCGCCGCTCTCGCGACGTTCTTCGAACACGTCGACCTGGCCGACCGGCGGCCAACCGACCGTGCCTTGCAGCGCTATGCCGTCAAGCGGATGAGCGAGGTGCGGACGTTGTCCGAGTTCAGTCACCGCTTCGCCATGCTGTTCACCGGCACGCTCGCTCGGGCCGGCTACGTGAAGTCGCGCTATGTGCTGGGCTGCCACGGGCGCAACCAACGGCTGTGCTACAAGATCATGCATAACATCTCCGGCCTTGGCTACCGGCCGTTCAGCGTGCTCGATCGGTGCCAGCAGGTCGGCTTCCCCGACCCCCATGCCAGGCGGGTGCCCGTCGAGTCGGCCCAGGCGCGCGGGCCGGCCGTCGGGCACTACCGAACAGCGGCTAGCCCTTGCGCTACCACGCCTGATTGGCCACTAGCCGCGTGCGAGCGGACCCCTGCTCTGCAACGCGTCGACGGCCAAGGCTGACATCGAGAGGCCACCGTGGATGGGCTTTGCAGACACCCGGCCGAGCTAGGACGTGGCGTCATCGTCGAGCGAGTCGGCCAGCTCGCTCAGCAAGGCTATGACCCGCTCGACGGCACCCGCGTCCAGGTGGGGAAAGGCGACGGCCAGCGCGCCGTCGATCGACCGCTTGCCGTGCTGCTCGAAGGTCTGCTCGTGAGCAGCCGGGTGCAGGCGAACCCTAGTCTGCCTGCGGTCCTCGGCGTCCTTGTGGCAATGGAACACGCCCTCCTTGGTCAGCTCCTGGACGATGGTGGAGACCCTGCTCTGCGCCAGGCCAGTGCTCCGGCTGATCTCGCTGATGGTGCAATCCGGGTGGCGGGCGACGCTCTCGATGACGGTGAGATCGCTGACCGACACCGGCAATTCCGCACCGTCCTGGCTCGCCCTGAGCGCGACCTCTCGAAGCTGCCTGGCGAGGCGATTGAGTCGCACGACGTCCACCCAGCTGGATGCTACCTGCACCGTGCGGGCTTGCTCGGTCGCCTGCATGGGTACCATCTGGACAGATACATCTTAAGAGATGCGCTTGAGGCGTGCTCCATTGGAGGAGGATCATGAGCTGGACCGATTGGGCGATATCCCTCGGGCTGATCCTCCTGGTCCTCCGCCAGATCCGCGGCAAGAAACTGACGCCGGGGAGCTTGCTGTGGCCGGTCGCGCTAGTGGTATGGGCTGGGTTCGAGTACCTCGGCGGCTTTCCGGTCCACAGCTCTGACCGGATCTTCACGGGGAGCCTCGCCGCGATCGGTCTTGCCCTCGGGCTCGGTTGCGGCGCGCTAACCCGCGTCTACCATGACGGCGAGCAGGTGATCGGTCGGGCAACGATCGCGGCCGCCGTGCTGTGGATCGTCGGCATGGCCAGCCGACTCACCTTCGGCATCGTCGCCTTGAACGGGGGCGCCGAGGCGATCGGGCGGCTCAGCGAGCGGCTCGACCTCCACTCGGAGAGCACCTGGCCGACCGCCCTGATCCTCATGGCGCTATGCGAAGTGCTGTCGCGCACGGCCTTGCTGCTGGGCAAGTACCGTGCGGCGGCGCGAGGCGCCACGAAGCTCGCGCCTTCTTCATCACCTACGTCACGCCCTGAGCCCCCGCGACCGACGACGACGGCACTGCGTCCTCGACAGGTTGACGGCTTTCGAGCCGGAGAGCAGGAAGCGCACCAGCCGCGGGCGGAGACGATGCTAGGGCCCAGCGCTCAGCGGAGCCGTGGGCTGAGCAGAGCTTCCGGCGGGCCGGCAGACGACGGTGGCATGGCCAACCTCAGCGCTAGGTGAGTTCGGGCCGCAGGACAAGGTGATCACCGCGCAAGGCGACCGACTTTCGACGGCGGTGCCGCTGCGCCCTCACGTCCGACGCCGTAGCGAGCTCAACGTCGGAGCGCACGTCAGGCGTGATGCACGGCGGCATTATTCCGGGTGGTGGTGAAGCAGTCACGGTCTAGGCCCAGCCACTCGAACAGTTTGGAGTCCACCCGATCAGCCCTCGGGTGCGGCAAGCCGAACCCGGACGCTGTAACAGGAGTCGTTCGCGAGGATCTCACGCACCTCGCGCTGGGCCTCGACGGGCTCGGTCTGCGCGAGCTGTCCGGCGAAGCTGCGCCGTACCCGCACGTCGGGATCACGGGCGAGCCGCAGACCGAGGTGAGATGGTGTGCTCGATTGTGCCCATACGATGGCGGCGAGCGATCGCAGCGGCCACCCCTGGCCGGCTAGATAACCGACATCGTCGATAAGCGCGTCGCCCAACGCTTGCAGGGTGGGAAGGCGTTGACCCGTCTCGTAGGTAGGAAGCTCCGGCCACGTCTTGTCGACCTTGAAGCTCAGCTTGACCGACTCGTCAAGATCGTGGACGGGTTCTACGAGCACCTTGGCGAGCGGCATTGGGTGTTCCATGACAGCCTCAACGTCGAGCGTGTCGGTGCCATCGTCGATAGTGGCGAGGTGCCAGCCGAGGCCGAGCGGCGGTTGGTCAAGCTCTACCGGGAACCCGACACGCTCCGCTTCATGGTGGGGCAGCTCAACCAGCACGAGGCGATGCGCCGGCGGCGCCATCTCATCGACCGTGCGCTCGACGACTACGCCGCCGGCCGGTACGACGCGGTGGTGCTGCGTCTGCTAACGGTCATGGACGGGTTCGTCAACGACTTCGAGGCCGCGCGGCGCGGGCTGCACGCTCGCGACGTGGATGACATGCAGGCCTGGGACACCGTCGTGGGGCATCACCTCGGTCTCGCGCACGCGCACAAGTCATTCACGAAGACGATCAGCAAGACGACCGATGAAGAGTGCTTCGAGCTGCACCGCAACGGCATCATGCACGGCACGATCCTGAACTACAACAACGTGATCATCGCGACCAAGGCATGGAACCGCCTGTTCGCGGTGGCCGACTGGGCGACAGCTCGTGAGAAGCAGCAGGCGCCGGCGGAGCCCAAGCCGACGTTCAAGGAGGTGAGGGGCCTCATCGTCAAGAACGCGCGTGCGCAGGGGTCCCTGGACGCTTGGCGCCCGCGCGAGGTCGAGCCGGGTGGCCCGGGCTACGAGACGGAGCCCGTCCGTCTGGAGAGCCTGGCGTACCTGACGGCGTGGCGGCAGCGGAACTACGGCCGGATGGCCGCGTCACTCCCCAGGCGGCTGGCCGGCGCAACGCAGAACGAGACGGCGGGGAAGGTTCGCGACGAGGTCGACCTCTTCCGCCTGACGGACTTCGCCCTCGGCACGCTGCACTTCGTGGCTGCCGCGGCCTGCGAGGTCGATGTGACGCTCACGATCAACGGCAAGCAGCGGGCCGGTCGCCTTCGGTGGATTCGCGAGACTCCAGACGGCGATCCCGCGACTCCCGACGTCGACGGTTCCTGGCGCCTGTACCTGTGGGGACCAATGGCGATCATGAACCGCGCGGCGACCGCCGAGAAGGAACTCACCGATAAGGATGAATTGCGCGTTCCCGACCCTGCCGACGGCTGAGTGCGGCGTCAGCCTCCTCAACGAGACACCGCTCTAGCGGCCTCCTGGTCACTCGTGCGTCGGAGCGCTCCATTCGCGGGTGGCGGAGGTGGCGACCCTGGCCCGGGCACGGCGCTCCATGCCGCGGGACTCTCTACGAGCGTGGACCACGGAAGGTCAAGCGTCGGCCCGCGGCTGGTAAGAGGACTTCTTGATCTCTGCGCGTGCCGATACGATCCCCGTCAGCCAGGCTCGGCGCATAGAAGCCGTGTTAGGAGGCCAGCATGAGGCGGCCACGGGGCATCGTGGCTCTTGGAGCGATAGCGGCTGCGTGCCTGGCGGTGTCCTGGCAGGGTCCGGCCGAAGCGAATGGGCGGACGGCGGCAGCGCGGCACTCGCACATGTGGCTGGTGACCACGCCAAGGGAGACGTTCGATCAGGCGGTCATCGCGTCGTTGACCCACCAAGACCGCGCGGAGGTCCTGCGCACGCTCAGCCAGATGCGGGATGAGGCTGTGGCCGGCAAGCTGACCACGTTGCCGGGCCGCTCGGCTCCGACCACCTCTCGCGGGGTGGTCGCGGATCTGACGGCGCTGCTGGGCGTGGTGAGCCCAGCTTCGACGGACAGCGTGGAGGCGAACTATCCGGTGCGGGGCTATCCGGGATCGGGCGACCTGTACTGGACCGGCATGCCGCTAGAGATCGACGGCGTGTACTGCGACGGCGTGTGCATCACCGAGGACAAGCTGCGCGCCAACAGCGTCACGACGAACCCCGGCGCGAAGACCTCCAAGGCGAGCATGACCCTGCTCTACTCGCCGAACAACGGCGACTTCACCAACATCCACACCTGGTTCATCGCCCTGTGCTACGGCGACACCCGCTGCGGCAGCAGCTCCGCGAGCGGAACCGGAAGCAAGACCTGGTACGTCAGCTCCTCGCCGGCCATGTACGGCTCGTTCCTCGCCCACGCCTACCAGCTGTACGCGTACTTCACGCCGCTGCTGGAGGGCGTGCAGGACAACGCCCGCACCAACAACGCGCTCTGCGACCTCAACGACACCACCTGCCGGTACTGAGAGCCGAGGAGCGTGCGTGGACGAGCAGGACCCGCCCAACGACGGCCTCGCCCAGGTGGCCGACCTGCGCTGCCTGCTCGTCCGCAGTCGCGACGTGCTGGTCGGCGTGGACTGCTTCCGGCTCTGGCCCTCCGGCGTGCAGTTCGCCCTCACGGTGCGGCTTCGACAGGAGCAGCCACCGGTCGCCTTGCCTGAGCTCGTCGTCGATCCCGCGGACGCGGACCTGATTCCGTCGGCCCGCCTCTTGCGGTTCGCCGTCACGTGCGCGGACGGCATTCGCCGCGAGCCGGAGTCGCGGGCCACCCGGACCGGATTGAGGCAGACAGGTGGCAGCGGCTCCGGCTTCGGACTGGCCGAGTCCGGCGGCGCCTGCTTCGGCTTTGACTTCTGGCTCACGCCTCGCCCGAGCGGCGAGGTCACCTTCGAGGTGGAGTGCGCCGACATCGGCGTCGAGCGCTCCACCGCCTCGGTCAAGCTGCCAGAACGAATCCCCGAACCGGTGACGTTCCTAGCCACCTGATCGTCTCCATCCGCTGCCGGCCGCAGCGATCAAGTGTGTGGCTGCTGCCCAACGCTCGCCATGCTTCGCGGCGTCTCCAGCAGCCGGGGGAGTCAGGTGGTATCCCTGGCCTCGGCACACATCTTGGCCCCGAGTGTGAGCGCCGTTGCCAGCTCGACGCTCTCCGCCGCGCGCAGCCAGAAGCCGCGAGCGGCCTCGTGCCGGTAGCGGTCATCTGACAGCTCCATCTCGACCTCCACGACGGGCGGCTCGACAGCGGAGCCTTGCGGTTCGAACTGCGACGCCTTCACGTAGATGCGGCTGCCATCGTCGGGGGCCGGGATCACGACCATCAGCCGAGAGTCGTGGTAAACGCCCAAGCGGCCGTACGTGTCGTCCTGGTCGTGTGCTTCGCCGGCCATGGCCCGGCACCACGGCGGGCAGGTAGGACCGGCCGGAATAGGGGTGTGCAAGTCTCTGCTCACGGCGTGCGCCTCCTTGTAGGCGTGCGTCGAGGCCCCGGCCGACGTTGCGATCGTCGTGCCGGGGCCGTCTAGCGTTCGATTGAAAGCACGCTCCTACGCTGGACGACAAGGGTGAGCTTGCGGAAGATCGAGCAGCGGGTGTTCCTCGACCGGCTCAGGTTCCGGTTGGACCGTGAACCGGAAGCCGCGACCCTTGACCCACCCCTCCGGCCACTGGTGCCCGTTCGCCTCGACCTGCGCCTGGAACTTGGCCGCTGCCCGCCGGTCGCCGAACGTCTCGGACCGCCAGGCTCCGTCACGTGCGCCGCCGGCCCGCCACTGCACCTTGTAACCGAAGGTTCCGTCCCGCCGCTTCCGGCGCACCACGCCAGCCACGAACGCCGCCTCCCAAGATCATGTGATGCCACGGTGATGCCATGGGAGCGACGCTAGGAGGGTTCGCCGACCGTTCGACCAGGTCAGAAGCGATCTGTGGACAGTGTCGGAGGGGGGACTTGAACCCCCACGCCCTTAGAGGGCACTAGCACCTCAAGCTAGCGCGTCTGCCATTCCGCCACTCCGACGTGGACGTCCGGCCGGGGGCGACCCGGCGGAACGCGTCGACCACGATACAGGATCGCGGTCACCCCACCTCGTCAGGTTCCTGTCGGCGGCCGGAGGTAGCCTCCCGGTACGGCTGGCACGCCGCCCAGCCGCCCGATCGCTCAGGGGGCCGCCATGACCAGCGCCGAGGACGAGGTCGTCGACCTCTGCCGCGATCTCATCCGGTTCAACACGTCCAACCCGACCCACCCGGAGCGGCCGGCGGCCGAGTACGTCGCCGAGAAGCTCTCCGACGTGGGGCTCGAGCCGACGATGATCGAGTCCGAGCCGGGCCGCACGAGCGTGATCGCCCGCATGGCGGGCACCGACAGCAGCCGCGGCGCGCTGCTGATCCATGGCCACCTCGACGTCGTGCCGGCCGAGGCGGCCGACTGGACGGTCGACCCGTTCTCCGGCGAGATCCAGGACGACTGCGTGTGGGGCCGCGGCGCGATCGACATGAAGGACATGGACGCGATGACCCTCGCCGTCATTCGCGAGCGCATGCGTCAGGGCCGCAAGCCGACGCGCGACGTCGTCCTCGCCTTCGTCGCCGACGAGGAGGCCGGCAGCCTGAAGGGCGCCAACTTCCTCGTCAAGAACCATGCCGAGCTCTTCGAGGGCTGCACCGACGCGATCAGCGAGGTCGGCGGCTACAGCTGGAGCGTCAACGAGAACCAGCGCCTCTACCTCATCCAGACCGCCGAGAAGGGCATCGCCTGGCTGCGGCTCAAGGCCCGTGGCCGGGCCGGCCACGGCAGCATGCTCAACGACGACAATGCGGTCATCACCCTCTGCGAGGCGGTGGCCCGGCTCGGGCGGCACCGGTTCCCGCTGCAGCTGATCCCGTCCGTCGAGGCCTTCCTGCGCGAGGTGTCCGACGCCCTCGACATCGAGTACGACCCCAAGAACCCGGAGGCGACGGTCGCCAAGGTGGGCAGCCTGGCCCGCATGGTCGGCGCCACCTTGCGCCACACCGCCAACCCGAGCATCCTCCAGGCCGGCTACAAGGCCAACGTGATCCCGCAGACGGCCACCGCCGACGTCGACTGCCGGTTCCTGCCCGGCCGGCAGGACGACTTCCTCGCCGAGGTCGACAAGGTCATCGGCCCCGACGTGAGCCGCGAGTTCGTCCACTTCGACAGGGGCGTGGAGGCGGAGTTCGAGGGCGATCTGATCGACGCGATCTGCGCGGCGCTGAAGGCCGAGGACGAGGGCGCGCGGCCCGTCCCGTACTGCCTGTCGGGCGGCACCGACGCCAAGTCGTTCGTGACGCTCGGCATGCGCTGCTACGGCTTCTCGCCGCTGCGGTTGCCGGCCGACCTCGACTTCACCGCCATGTTCCACGGGGTCGACGAGCGGGTGCCGATCGAGGGGCTCAAGTTCGGCGTGCGGGTGCTCGACCGGCTCCTCAGCACCTGCTGAGCCCGAGCCGGTCACCGAGAGCTGGCTAGGCGTCGCGGCGCTGGCGGATGATCCGCCGGCGCAGGACGACCCGGCGGCTGCCGTCGGGGTAGAGGCGCAGCCGGTCGAGCTCCCAGTGGCCGTACTCGGCGTAGTCGGTGAGCAGCTGCTGGGCGGCTCGCCGCGAGACGTGGCGGGACAGGTACAGCCGCCGGTACTCCCAGTCGAGGGCCGAGTTGACGGCGGAGTCGAGCACGCTCACGCCCCCCATAGTCGCTCGGCGGGCACGTCGGTGGCACCCGGTACGGGCGAGGTCACCCGTCGTTATCGCCGGCCGCCTCGCGGAGCAGGCCGGTCAGCCGGGTGCGCCGGGGCCGCGCGTCGACCTCCCGGACGCCGCGGGCCAGCGCCGGGCCGGCCGCGTGCACCACCGACAGGTGCCGGGCGGCCCGGGTGAGCGCCGTGTAGACGAGCGGGCGCGACAGCATGGCGCCCGCCTCGGGCGGCAGCACGGCCACCACCGCCGGCCACTCCGAGCCCTGCGCGCGATGGACGGTGAGGGCCCAGCCGTGCCGCAGGTCGCCCAGCAGCTTCGGCGGGACGGTGACCGGGCCGGTGCCCGCGAAGGTCACGACCAGGCCGGTCTCGTCGGCCCCCGTGACGACGCCGACCTCGCCGTTGGCGAACCCCTCGTCGAGATGGTTGGCGGTGGCCACCACGCGGTCGCCGACGTCGAAGCCGGCCAGCTTGCCCGGCCCCGGGTTGAGCCGCTCCTTCAGCGCCGCGTTGAGCGCCATCGTGCCGGCCGGACCGCGGTGGACGGGCGTGACCACCTGGACCTCGTCGGTGGCCAGCCCGAAGACCCGCGGTATCGAGTCGGTGACCAGCTGGACGGCGCGGTGGGCGGCCTCGGCCGACCCGCGGGCCGCCACCACGACCACCTCGCGGGTCGGGTCGTCGACGCGGGGCAGCTCGCCCTGCCGGACAGCCGTCGCCAGCCGCGCGATCGAACCGCCCTCCGCCTGGCGGTGCAGCGTCGTGAGCTCGGTGACCGGCACCGCGCCGGAGGCGATGACGTCGCCCAGCACCCGGCCGGCGCCGATCGACGGTAGCTGGGCCGGGTCGCCGACGAGCAGCAGATGGGTGCCGTCGTCGCACGCCTCCAGCAGCGCGGCGGCAAGCTCGGCGTCGAGCATCGACGCCTCGTCGACGACGACGACGTCGGCGTCGAGCCGCCACGACTCGCCCCGCAGGAACGTCCCGGTCGTGCCCTGCGCCCCGAGCAGCCGGTGCAGCGTCTGCGCCGGCTCGCCGGTGAGCTCCTCCAGCCGCTTGGCGGCCCGGCCGGTCGGCGCGGCGAGCGCCACCGTCACCTCGCGGGCACGGGCCAGCGCCACGACGGCGGCGACCGTGCGGCTCTTGCCGGTGCCCGGCCCGCCGGTGAGGACGCCGACACCGTGCGCCGCGACCGCGGCGACTGCGGCGGCCTGCGCCGGGTCGAGCTCGGCGACGTGCGGCTCGACGTCGCCGGTGCGGCAGAGCGGCTCGGCGGTCGCCAGCAGCCGGGCGATCCCGTCGGCGACGGCGTCCTCGGCCATCGCGTAGCGCGGCACCGCGAGCAAGGTCCGCGGCCCGGCCTCCGCACCGGGGGCATCGACCGCAGCCGCGGCCGGGGGATCAGGCGCAGGGGACGGCCCGGGTGCCGCCGGCTCGGCCTCGTCCTCGAACGCGAGCAGGCGCCCGTCGTCGAGCGCCCGGCCGATGGCCGCGTCGGGGTCGGGGACGCCGAGCCCGGCGAGCCCCGAGCGCACGACCCCGGCCGGCAGGGCGGTGTGCCCGTCGCGGGCGGCCCGCGCGACCAGGTGGGCGGCCAGCGCGCGGCCGCGGCGCTCGTCGGCCGCGAGGGCCCGCGCCGGCCGGCCGAGCAGCCCGGCCGCGAGGGCGTCGGCCTGCGCCGGCGTGGCATCGCCCACGACCACCACGGCCCAGGGATCGGCCCGGACGGCGGTGGCCGCGTCGGGCCCGAGCTCGGCGACGAGCGGCCCGGCGAGGCGCACCGGTAGCCCGGCCGGCACGAGCAGCTCGGCCACCGCGTAGACCGGCGCGACGTCGGCCCAGGCCAGCACGAGCCGGTCGGCCCTGGCCGCCGACACGCCCGGCAGCGCCGCGAGGGCCGGCCTGGTCACGTCCTCCGGGCGGCGCACCCCCGCCTCCAGCAGCCGGCGCGCGAGGGCCCGGCCGAGGCCCGGCCACAGCCCTGCCGCGCAGAACTCGGCCAGCACCTCGGCACCGGCCGGCGCGGCCGGCGGGCCGGCAGCGGGCGTGGCGGGGGAGTCGGACGCCGTCGTGCTCACCCGGTCACCATACGGAACCAGCCGGACCGGACGGCGCATCGTCCACAGCGGTCGCGACGAACGCCCACGGCCGGTCGGCGACCCTCGTCATCGCGACGACCGCCCGGCGCGAGCCGGACAGCCGCAGCCGGCGGCGGATGTCGTCCACGTCGCCGGCGAGTCCCCGGCGGCGGACGTCGACCGAGCCGACGTCGAGCTCGCGCAGCGCAGCCGCGAGCCGGCGCGGGTGCCACGGCAGCGACGCCTCGACCCGCAGGCAGCGCGCGAACGGCGTCCGCACCGGCTCATCGCTGCACAGGAAGGCCACCCGGTCGTCCACCTTCCAGGCGCCGAGACCGGCCGCGAGCTGCTCGACCAGGCCGGCCCTGGTGACCGCCGGGCTCGGGTCGAGCAGGTACGGCCCCGGCGGCCGGACGGGGACCGCCGGCTGCCGGGCCGGGTCGCCGGCGATGCTGGCCTCCGCCGGGAGCACGCTCGCCCGGCGCGCCGCGGTCGCGAGCGCCGGCGACCACAGCACTGCCTCCTTCAGCTCGCGCCGGTCGGCGACGAGCTCCATCTCCCACCCCGGCGGCACCTCGCCGGCGTCGAGCCCGGGCGCCGCCTTGACGACGACGCCCCCCACCCGCTCGGCCAGGCCGGCGCACCAGGCCAGCGGCGGCTCGTACCCGCCGCGCCGGCCGCCGCTGCGCCGCGCCGGGTCGACGAGCGCCACCGCGTCCGGCGGCAGCGCCATGGCCCGCACGTCGGACTCCACCAGCTCCGCGGCCACCCCGTGCACGGCGGCGTTGTGCGCGGCCAGCCGCAGGTGCACCGGGTCGCGGTCGACGCCGAGGACGGGGCGACCCGCCTGCCGCCCGATCGTCACCAGGTCGCCGCCGATTCCGCAGCACAGGTCGGCGAGCGGCGCGCCCGGCGGCACCGACGCCACCAGGCGCCGGGCCCGCCACCGCGCCACCCGCTCGCTCGACGCCTGCTCCAGGCCGTCGCGGGTGAGCAGCAGCGAGCCTGCCGCGGCGAGCTTCCCGGCCGCCCGCCCGCGCAGCTCGACCTGCTCGGCCGCGGCGGCCACCAGCGCCGCCTCGTGCCGCGCGCGCAGCTCGGTCGCCACCCGCAGCTCCGGCTCGCCGGCCGCCAGCCGGGTCGTCAGCTCCGCCAGCAGCGCCTGGCCGGGCGGCGCCGCGAGCGCCTCGGCCAGCGCGACCGTGAGCGCCATGACGCGACCGCCGGAGCCGGGCGCTCAGCTGGCGGGTCCGCGCTCGGGATAGCCGAGCGCCGGCTCCGACACGTCGTCCAGGGCGGCCCTGATCTCGGCCGGCAGGATGACCTCCTCGGCGTCGAGCGCGGCCGCGAGCTGCGCCACCGTGCGGGCCCCGACGACCGGCGCGACCACGCCCGGCCGGTCGCGCACCCAGCACAGCGCCACCGCGACCGGCGAGACCCCGAGCCCGTCGGCGGCGGTCAGCACCGCGTCGACGATCCGGTCGGCCCTGGCGTTGAGGTAGGGCCCGACGAACCGGCGGTAGTCCTCGGAGGCCGCCCGCGAGTCGGCCGGCGTGCCGCCCCGGTACTTGCCGGTCAGCACGCCCCGGCCGAGCGGCGACCACGGCAGCACGCCGATGCCGAGCTCCTGGCAGGCCGGCAGCACCTCGCGCTCCACGCCGCGCTCGAGCAGCGAGAGCTCGACCTGCGTCGAGACGATGGGCGCCCGTCCCGGCCACGCGAGCTGCCAGGTGGCGGCCCGCGCGGTCTGCCAGCCGCTGTAGTTCGACACTCCCGCGTAGCGCGCGCGGCCGCTTGCGACCGCGGTGTCGAGCGCGGCCAGCGTCTCCTCCAGCGGCGTGCGCGGGTCCCACGCGTGCAGCTGCCAAAGGTCGACGTACGGCGTCCCCAGCCGGTCGAGCGACGCGTCGAGCGCCGCCAGCAGGTGCCGGCGCGACGCGCCGCCGTCGAGCGGCCCAGGGCCCATGGTGCCCACCGCCTTGGTGGCGATCACCAGCTGGTCGCGGCCGCCGTCGGCCAGCAGGCGCCCGAGGATCCGCTCGGACTCGCCGCCGGAGTAGCGGTTGGCCGTGTCGACCAGCGTCCCGCCGGCGTCGCGGTACGCGGCGAGCTGGCCCGCGGCCTCCACCTCGTCGGTGTCGCGCCCCCACGTCATCGTGCCGAGGGCGAGGCGCGATACGACGAGGCCGCTGCGGCCGAGACGACGGTGCTCCATGGCCGCCAACGCTAGCCGGTGCGCCTGCGGGATCGGCGGCAGCGCACCGATACGCTCGGCCCCGAACCGATCGAAGGGCGGCGCGATGCGGCTGGGTCTCAACCTGGGCTACTGGGGGGCCGGCAACGACGCCGACAACCTGGTCCTCGCCCGTGAGGCCGACCGGCTCGGCTACGCCGTCGCCTGGGCGGCCGAGGCGTACGGATCCGACGCCGCCACGGTGCTCGCCTGGGTCGCCGCGCAGACCGAGCGCATCGACGTCGGCTCGGCGGTCCTCCAGATCCCGGCCCGCTCGCCGGCGATGACGGCGATGACCGCTGCGACGCTCGACGCGCTCTCGGCCGGCCGGTTCCGGCTCGGGCTGGGCGTCTCCGGCCCGCAGGTGTCGGAGGGCTGGCACGGCGTGCGCTTCGACGCGCCGCTCGCGCGCACCAGGGAGTACGTCGACATCGTGCGCCTGGCGCTGTCCCGCAAGCGGGTCGCCTACGAGGGGCAGCACTACCGGCTGCCGCTGCCCGACGGCCCCGGCAAGGCACTGGCGCTCACCGTCCACCCCGTCAGGGAGCGCATCCCCGTCTACCTGGCGGCGGTCGGCCCGCGCAACGTCGAGCTCGCCGGCGAGATCGCCGACGGCTGGCTCGCCATCTTCTTCTCGCCCGAGCACGCGGGCGAGCTGCTCGGGCGGCTCGACAAGGGCCTCGCGCGCGCCGGGCGCGGCCGCGAGGGGTTCGACGTCGCGGCGACGGTCCCCGTCGTGGTCGGTGACGACCTCGAGGCGTGCGCGGAGCCGGTGCGGGCGCACGCGGCGCTCTACGTCGGCGGCATGGGCAGCCGCGAGCAGAACTTCTACAACGCGCTCGCGGTGCGGATGGGCTACGGGCGCGAGGCCGCCGAGATCCAGGACCGCTACCTGCGCAGGGACTACGCGGGCGCGGCCGCCGCGGTCCCGGCGTCGTTCATCGACGAGACGGCGCTGATCGGCCCCAAGGAGCGGATCACCGACCGGCTGCATGCGTACGCCGAGGCCGGCGTCACCACGCTGACCGTCGCCACCTACGCGCCCACCCTGGAGGACCGCATCGCCACGCTACGGATCATCTCCGAGGCGCTCGACGCAGCGGGCCTCGCGTCGTGAGCACCCACGTCACGCTCTGGCAGGCCGTGGTCCTCGGCATCGTCGAGGGCATCACCGAGTTCCTGCCGATCTCGAGCACCGCGCACCTGACGCTCGTCGAGCGGCTGATGGGCCTCACGACCGACAACGACGCGGTGACCGCCTACACCGCCGTCATCCAGGACGGGGCGATCGTCGCCGCCATCGTGTACTTCTGGCGCGACGTCGTCCGCGTCGTGCGCGGCTGGGGGCGGGGCCTCGTGCGGGCCGAGGCGCGCCGCGACTTCGACTCCCGGTTCGGCTGGTACGTGATCCTGGGCACGATCCCGATCGGCGTGCTCGCCATCCTCGCCAAGCCGGCGATCGAGGGTCCGCTGCGCTCGTTGTGGGTCATCGCGGCCGGGCTCATCCTCTGGAGCCCCGTGATGGTGCTCGCCGAGCGCAAGGCACGGCAGTTCCGCTCCGAGGAGGAGCTCACGTTGCGCGACGCGATCACCATCGGCCTCGTCCAGTGCGCGGCGCTGATCCCCGGCGTCTCCCGCTCAGGGGCCACCATCAGCGCGGGGCTCTTCCGGGGCCTCGACCGGGTGAGCGCCACCCGGTTCTCCTTCATGCTCGGCATTCCGGCCCTGCTCGCGGCCGGGGTGTTCGAGCTGCCCGACGCGCTGAAGAGCAACATCGGCGGCGGCCCCGTGCTCGTCGGCGTCGTCGTGTCGTTCGTGGTGGCGTACGCGTCGATCGCGTGGTTGCTGCGGTTCGTCACCGGCCACTCGATCGCGCGGTTCACCCCGTACCGCGTCCTTCTCGGCGCGCTCATCATCGGCCTGCTCGTGGCGGGGACGATCTCGGCAACCTAGGCTCGCCCGGTGACCACCGTGCTGCTCGTACGTCACGGCCGGACGACGGCCAACTCCTCCGGCGTGCTGGCCGGATGGTCGGAGGGCGTCGGGCTCGACGACGCTGGGCGCGAGCAGGCGGCCGCGCTCGCCGAGCGGCTGCGCCCGGTGCCGCTCGCGACGATCGTGACCAGCCCGCTGCAGCGCTGCCGCGAGACCGCCGATGCGCTGGCCGATGGTCGTGACGGCACGCCGCTCGAGGCCGACGACCGGGTGGGGGAGTGCCACTACGGCGACTGGACCGGCATGGAGCTGAAGAAGCTCGCGAAGGACCCGCTCTGGCGCGTCGTGCAGGTGCATCCGAGCGCCGCCGTCTTCCCCGGCCAGGACGGCGAGGCGCTGCGCACGACGCAGGCCCGGGCGGTCGAAGCGGTGCGCGACTGGAACGCGCGGCTCGGCGACGAGGCCACGTACCTGGTGTGCAGCCACGGCGACGTCATCAAGGCGATCGTCGCCGACGCGCTCGGGCTGCACCTCGATCTGTTCCAGCGGATCCAGGTCGACCCGTGCGCGCTCACCGTGATCAGGTACACCGCGCTCCGGCCGTTCGTCGCCCGCCTCAACGACGTGGGGGGCCGCGTCGACGACCTGCTCCCGCCGAAGCGGCGCCCGCGCCGGCGCCGCTCGGCAACCGCCCCGGCAGCCGCCTCGGCATCGGACGCGGTGGTCGGCGGCGGCGCTGGTGGCCCCGGATAGGGTGGGCGCGTGCCGCGACAGATACACGAGTTCGACCCGCCCGACCGGTTCGTCGCGGGCACCGTCGGACAGCCTGGGCAGCGGACGTTCTTCCTTCAGGCCACCGCCGGCGGCCAGGTGATCAGCGTCGCGCTGGAGAAGGTCCAGGTCTCCGTGCTCGCCGAGCGGCTGGGCGAGCTGCTCGACGAGGTGCGCCGCCGCGGTGGCGACGTGCCGGCCACGCCCGCGCCCGGCGTCGACGACGTGGCGCCGCTCGACCAGCCGATCCTCGAGGAGTTCCGGGTCGGCACGCTGGCGCTCGCCTGGGACTCCGACAGCGAGCGGGTGATCGTCGAGGCGCGAGCCGTGACGGAGGAGGAGGACGACGCCGAGCCGCTCTCCGACGAGGACGAGAACGGCCCGGACGTCCTGCGGGTGCACTTGACCCCGGCGTACGCGCGCGCGTTCGTGAAGCGGGCGCTGCGCGTCGTGGCCGCCGGACGGCCCCCGTGCCCGTTCTGCGGGCTGCCGCTCGACCCCGAGGGTCATGTCTGCCCGCGCCAAAACGGCCACCGGCACTGACACTGGTGTCATGAGCTCCGCCGGGCCCGACCGCGACGACGAGGACGCCCCCCGTCTCGATCTCGAGGACGTGCTCGAGCTGCTCCGCCGCGGCGAGCTGGTGATCGAGGGCCGCCTCGTCGACGCGTCGAACGCGACGCTGTACTGCGCGGTGCGCGCCGACGGCGTCGAGGCCGCGTGCGTCTACAAGCCGATCGCGGGGGAGCGCCCGCTCTGGGACTTCCCGGACGGCACCCTCGCCTACCGGGAGGTGGCGGCGTACGAGGTGAGCGCGGCCACCGGCTGGGCCGTGGTGCCGCCGACCGTCCTGCGCGACGGCCCGCTCGGGCGGGGCATGTGCCAGCTCTGGATCGACGTCGACGAGAAGGTCGACCTGCCGGCGCTGGCCCGCAGCGACCACCCGGCGCTGCGCCGGATGGCGGTCTTCGACGCGGTGATCAACAACGCCGACCGCAAGGGCGGCCACCTGCTGCCCACCGACGACGGCCACGTGCACGGCGTCGATCACGGCGTCTCGTTCGCCGTCGAGGACAAGCTGCGCACGCTGCTCTGGCGCTGGCGCGGCCAGCCGCTGCCGGACGAGGCCGTCGACGTGCTCCACCGGCTCGACGCCGAGCTGCGCGGCGACCTGCGCGACGGGCTCGGCGGCCGGCTGCGCGAGCTGCTCGCCGTGCGCGAGGTCAAGGCCACCAGGGCGCGGGTGCGGCGGCTGCTGTCGACCGGCGTCCACCCGCTGCCGAACGAGGACTGGCCGGCGATCCCCTGGCCGCCGTTCTGACCGTGCGGACCTTCCACCGACGCCCCGCGAGCGGCCGGGTGGTCAAGTAGGGTCGTCTGCATGGACTCGTGGTCTGCTCCCTCCGTCCCGAGCCTGCCGGGCAGCGGCCCGCCGCTTCGGGTCTGGGACACCGCCACCAGGGAGCTGCGGCCGGTCGCACCCGGTCCGGTCGCGCGGATGTACGTCTGCGGCATCACCCCGTACGACGCCACCCACCTCGGTCACGCCGCCACCTACGTCGCCTTCGACCTGCTCGCCCGCGCCTGGCGCGACGCCGGTCACGAGGTCTGCTACGTCCAGAACGTCACCGACGTCGACGACCCGCTGCTGGAGCGGGCCGCGAAGACCGGCGAGGACTGGCGATCGCTGGCCGATCGCGAGATCGCCCTGTTCCGCACCGACATGGCCGCGCTGCGGGTGCTGCCGCCCACGTACTACGTCGGCGCGGTCGAGGCCGTGCACGGCATCGCCGACGCCGTCGCCGAGCTGCGCGACAAGGGGGCCGCGTACGAGCTGGACGGCGATCTCTACTTCCCGGTGGCGGCCGCGCCGCGGTTCGGCTCGGTGGCCGGGCTCGACGTCGACACGATGCTCCGCCTGTCGGCCGAGCGCGGCGGCGACCCGCAGCGCGCCGGGAAGAAGGACCCGCTCGACTCGCTGCTCTGGCAGGGCGCCCGGCCCGGCGAGCCCTCCTGGGACTCGCCGCTCGGCAGGGGGCGGCCCGGCTGGCACGTCGAGTGCACGGCGATCGCCCTCGACCTGCTCGGCCCGACCATCGACGTGCAGGGCGGCGGGTCCGATCTCGCGTTCCCGCACCACGAGATGGGCGCGGCCGCGGCGTCGGTGCTGACCGGCGCGTGGCCGTTCGCGCGGGCGTTCGTCCACACGGGCATGGTCGGCTACGAGGGCTCGAAGATGTCGAAGTCGCGCGGCAACCTCGTCCTCGTCTCCCGGCTGCGCGAGCGCGGCGTCGACCCGGCGGGCATCCGGCTGGCCCTGCTCGCGCACCACTACCGCTCCGACTGGCAGTACGGGGTCGACGACCTGCACCGCGCGCTGGCCCGGCTGGCCCGGTGGCGCGAGGCGCTGAACCGGCCGGTCGGCCCCCCGGCCGACGGCGTGCTCGACGGGGTGCGCCGGCGGCTCGCCGACGACCTGGACGCGCCCGGCGCGCTCGGGGTGATCGACCGATGGGCCGGCGACGCCCTCGCCGGCCACGGCGCGGACGCGGGCGCGCCGGCTCTCGTGCGCGACGTCGCCGACGCGCTGCTCGGCGTCCGGCCCTAGCGGTGCAGCGGCCGCCGCTCCGGCGCCTGCTCCCGTCGCTCGCGGGGGCGCTCGCGCTGCTCTCGCTCGCCGCCGCCGTCGCGTGCGCGCTCGGCGCCCGGTCGGCCGCGCACCGCGCCGCGGTCGTCGAGGGCTGGCCGTACGCGGTCGGAGCGGTCGCCGCGCACCCGCTGGACGACGCCCGCGGCCCTGGCATCGTCTGGTACGACCTGCACAGCCACCGGCGGGTGCTCTGGCTCGCGGCCAACGACGTCGACGACCTGCCGCCCGGGTCGATCGCCGGGGTCGCCTACCAGGCCGACGGCCCGGAGGCCGAGCTGCGCGCGCTGCCGCACCAGCGGACGACGGCGTACCTGTCGCTCATGGCCGTGACCGCGCTGTGCGCGCTGGCGTGCGGCGGCTGGTGGTGGCTCGCCCGGACCCGTACCGCCGGTCAGCCGTCGCCGCCCCTGCCGCGCCGGCGCAGGTAGCGCTCGAACTCGCGGGCGATGGCCTCGCCGCTGGCCTCCGGCAGCTCGGTCTCGGCCTCGCGCTGCTCGAGCGTGCGGACGTACTCGGCGACCTCGGCGTCGTCGCGGGCGAGCTCGTCGACGCCGCGCTCCCAGGCCCTGGACTGCTCCTGCAGGTCACCGATCGGCACCGAGACGTCGAGCAGGTCCTCGATGCGGCGCAGCAGCGCGAGGGTCGCCTTCGGGCACGGCGGCTGCGCGACGTAGTGCGGCACGGCCGCCCAGAACGACACCGCCGGCCAGCCGGCCCGGCCGCACGCGTCCTGCAGGACGCCGACGATGCCGGTGGGGCCCTCGTAGCGGGAGTGCTCGACGCCGAGCAGGCGCGCGGTCTCCGGGTCGGTGGCGGTGCCGCTCACCGGCACCGGCCTGGTGTGCGGCGAGTCGGAGAGCAGCGCGCCAAGCGTGACGACGAACTCGACGCCCAGCTCGCGCGCGATGCCGATGATCTCGTCGCAGAAGCCGCGCCAGCGCATGTTCGGCTCGAGGCCGCGGACCAGCACGGCGTCGCGGTCGGAGCCGGGCAGCAGGACGATCGAGAAGCGGGTCGTCGGCCACTCGATGCGCCGGCTCACGCCGTCCTCGTCGATCGAGACGCCCGGCCGGTTGACCTGGAAGTCGTAGTAGTCCTCGGGGTCGATCGCCGCGAACGGGCTGGCCTCCCACGCCTGCTCGAGGTGCTCGATCGCGCCGGAGGCGGCGTCGCCCGCGTCGTTCCACCCCTCGAACGCGGCGATCATCACCGGCCGGCGCAGCTCGGGGAGGCTCGAAGGCTCGTCGCCACCACCGAGTTCGCTCACGCCGGCCCTCCCTCGCTCGTCTGGTGGTCGATCTCGTGCGCAGCGGCACCAGCCTAGCGCGCAGCCGACGAGGCCCCGGGTCGCAAGCCGGCGGGCTAGCGACCGGCGGTGGTCCTGGTGACGAGCACGTCGCAGCGGGCCCGGTGGGCGACGCTCGACGGCACCGAGCCGAGCAGCCGGTCGACGAGGCTGTTGAGCCCCCTGTCGCCCACGACGACCAGCTCCGCGTCGGTGCCGTCGGCCATCTCGAGGATCACCTCGACGGGGTCGCCCTCGACCGCCATGCACTGGATGGCCGACGCGCCGGCCGCCCTGGCCCGGTCGGCGGCGGCGCGCAGCGCGTCCTCGGCCGGCGTCGCGCCGGTGACCTTGTACGCCTCGTCGCCGAGCACGTCGGTCGCGAGCCGCAGCTCGCGGGGCTGCAACGGCCGGTACGCCGAGACGAGCACGAGCGTGGCGCCGGTCGCCTGGGCCACGCCGGCGGCGCGGTCGACCGCCCGGTACGACGACTCGGAGCCGTCGGTCCCGACGAGCACGGTGCGGTAGCTGCCCACCGGCCACCTCCTTGGGGGTAGAGCGCTGCTCGGCACCCCTACAACGCACGTCTCACATAGCGGTAACGGGTGGAGCGCGCGGGCGCCGGCACGTACGGTGGCAGCGTGCCCGGCCCCCCCTTGCCGACCCCCTCCTCCGGCGCACCGTCCGGCTCACGGTCCGGCGGCCGCCCCGAGCAGCTCCTGCTGGCCATGCGGGAGCGCGTCGTCGTCGCCGACGGAGCGATGGGGACGATGCTGCAGGCTGCCGACCTCACCCTCGACGACTTCGAGGGCCTCGAGGGGTGCAACGAGATCCTCAACGTGACCCGGCCGGACGTCGTGCGGGCGATCCACGCCGCGTACTTCGACGTCGGTTGCGACGCGGTCGAGACCAACACCTTCGGCGCCAACCTCGGCAACCTCGGCGAGTACGGCATCGCCCACCGGGTCCGCGAGCTCGCGGAGGCCGGTGCGCGGCTCGCGGCCGAGGTCGCCGCCGACGTCAGCACGCCCGACCGGCCGCGCTGGGTGATCGGCTCGGTGGGCCCGGGCACCAAGCTGCCCACCCTCGGCCACGTGCCGTTCGCCGAGCTGCGCGACGCCTACCAGGCCGAGGTCGACGGGCTGCTCGCCGGCGGCGCCGACGCGGTGCTCGTCGAGACCTCGCAGGACCTGCTGCAGGCGCGGGCCGCGCTCATCGGCGCCAACCGGGCGATGGCGAGCCTCGGCCGGCGGGTGCCGCTGATGGCGCAGGTGACCATCGAGACGACGGGCACCATGCTGCTCGGCTCGGAGATCGGGGCCGCGCTGACCGCGCTGGCGCCGCTGCGGATCGACGTGATCGGGCTCAACTGCGCCACCGGGCCGGCGGAGATGAGCGAGCACCTGCGCTACCTGGCCAAGCACGCCGGCGCCCTGCTCTCGTGCATGCCCAACGCCGGCCTGCCGGAGATCAGCGCCGACGGCGCCCGCTACCCGCTCCAGCCCGAGGAGCTGGCCGCGGCGCACGAGACCTTCGTCTCCGAGCACGGCGTCTCCCTGGTGGGCGGCTGCTGCGGCACGACGCCCGAGCACATCCGCCACGTCGTCGACCGGGTGCGCGGCACCGCCGTACGGGCGCGCCGGGTCCGTCCCGAGGCGGCGAGCGCGTCGCTCTACCAGAGCGTGCCGTTCCGCCAGGACACGTCGTTCCTCGTGATCGGCGAGCGCACCAACGCCAACGGCTCCAAGGCGTTCCGCGAGGCGATGCTCGCCGGTCGGTGGGACGACTGCGTCGAGATCGCCCGCGACCAGACGCGGGACGGCGCGCACCTGCTCGACGTCTGCGTCGACTACGTCGGCCGCGACGGCGTCGCCGACATGCGCGAGATCGCCGGGCGCTTCGCGACCGCCTCGACGCTGCCGCTCGTCATCGACTCGACCGAGCCGGAGATCGTGGAGGCCGGGCTGGAGATGCTGGCCGGCCGCGGCGTCGTCAACTCGGTCAACTACGAGGACGGCGACGGGCCGGGCTCGCGCTACGCGCGGGTGATGCCGATCGTCTCGGAGCACGGCGCCGCCGTGGTGGCCCTCACCATCGACGAGCGGGGCCAGGCCCGCACCCGCGAGTGGAAGGTCGCGGTCGCCGAGCGGCTCATCGAGGACCTCACCGGCACCTGGGGCCTGCAGCCCGGCGACATCCTCATCGACTGCCTCACGTTCCCCATCGCGACCGGGCAGGAGGAGACCCGCCGCGACGCGATCGAGACGATCGAGGCCATCCGCGAGGTGAAGACCCGCTGGCCCGACGTGCAGACGACGCTCGGCGTCTCCAACGTGTCCTTCGGCCTGTCGCCGGCCGCGCGGGTCGTGCTCAACTCGGTCTTCCTCGCCGAGTGCACGAAGGCGGGCCTCGACTCGGCCATCGTGCACGCCTCGAAGATCGTGCCGACCGCGCGCATCCCCGACGAGCAGCGCGAGGTCGCGCTCGACCTGGTGCACGACCGCCGACGCGAGGGGTACGACCCGCTGCAGCGGTTCCTCCAGCTCTTCGAGGGCGTCGACGTGGCGTCGGCCCGGCAGTCTCGCGCCGAGGAGCTGGCCGCGCTGCCGCTCGGCGAGCGCCTGGAGCGGCGCATCATCGACGGCGAGCGCAGCGGGCTGGAGGCCGACCTCGACGCGGCGCTGGCGACCCGGCCGGCGCTCGAGATCGTCAACGACCACCTGCTGGCCGGCATGAAGGTCGTCGGCGACCTGTTCGGCGCGGGCGAGATGCAGCTGCCCTTCGTCCTGCAGTCGGCGGAGGTGATGAAGCGGGCGGTCGCCTACCTCGAGCCGCACATGGAGAAGTCCGACGCCCAGGGCAAGGGCACGATCGTCCTCGCGACGGTCAAGGGCGACGTGCACGACATCGGCAAGAACCTCGTCGACATCATCCTGTCGAACAACGGCTACACGGTCGTCAACCTCGGCATCAAGCAGCCGGTGTCGGCCATCATCCAGGCCGCCGACGAGCACGGCGCCGACGCCATCGGCATGTCCGGGCTGCTGGTCAAGTCGACCGTGGTGATGCGCGACAACCTGCTCGAGATGGGCTCGCGCGGGCTGGCTCGCCGGTGGCCCGTCCTGCTCGGCGGCGCCGCGCTCACGCGCGCGTACGTGGAGGAGGATCTCGCCGACCTCTTCGACGGCGAGGTGCGCTACGCGCGCGACGCGTTCGAGGGCCTGCGGCTCATGGACGCGGTCATGGCCGTCAAGCGCGGGGTGCCCGGCGCGCGGCTGCCCGAGCTGCGGGCTCGCCGGGTGCGCGCCCGCGACCGCGACGCAGGGTCGGAGCAGCCGCCGCCCGACCGCTCGGACGTCGCGACCGACGTGCCGGTGCCGGCCCCGCCGTTCTGGGGCGACCGGGTGATCAAGGGCATCCCGCTGGCCGACTACGCGGCGATGCTCGACGAGCGGGCGACGTTCATGGGGCAGTGGGGGCTGCGCCCCGGCCGCGGCCAGCAGGGCCGGTCGTACGAGGAGCTCGTCGAGACCGAGGGCCGGCCCAGGCTGCGCGCCTGGCTGGAGCGGCTCGCGAGCGAGCGCCTGCTGGAGGCCGCTGTCGTCTACGGCTACTTCCCGTGCGTGAGCAAGGGCGACGACCTGATCGTCCTCGACGAGCGGGGCGCCGAGCGGTGCCGCTTCACCTTCCCGCGGCAGCGGCGCGACCGGCACCTGTGCCTGTCCGACTTCTTCCGGCCGGCCGAGTCCGGCGAGGTCGACGTCGTCGCCTTCCAGCTGGTGACCGTCGGCTCGCGGATCAGCGAGGTGACCGGGGAGCTGTTCGCCCGCAACGCCTACCGCGACTACCTGGAGCTGCACGGCCTGTCGGTGCAGCTCACCGAGGCGCTCGCCGAGCACTGGCACGGGCGGGTCAGGGAGGAGCTCGGCCTCGCCGGTGCCGACGCGCCCGAGCTGTCCGAGATCCTCGCGCACCAGGCCTACCGCGGCTCCCGCTACTCGTTCGGCTATCCCGCCTGCCCCGACCTGGAGGACCGCGCCAAGCTCGTCGCGCTGCTGCGGCCGGAGCGCATCGGGGTGACGCTCTCGGAGGAGCACCAGCTGCACCCCGAGCAGTCGACCGATGCGATCGTCGTGCACCATCCCGAGGCGAAGTACTTCAACGCCTCGTGAGGGACCGCATGACGTCGAACGGCGATCGCGTCCGTACGCCCCGACTGGCCGCCGTGCTGTTCGACATGGACGGGCTGCTCGTCGACTCCGAGCCGGTGTGGACGGTCGCCGAGACCGAGCTGGCGCAGCGGCACGGGAGCGAGTGGAGCCTGGAGCTGAAGCAGGCGATCCTCGGCACGTCGCTGACCGAGGCGGTGCCCCGGATGCTCGCGCACTTCGGCGCCGAGGGCGAGGACCCGGCCGAGGTGGCCCAGTGGATGCTCACCAGGATGGCCGAGCTGTTCAGGGGCGCGCTGCCGCTGCGGCCGGGAGCCCTGCGGCTGCTCGACGAGCTGCGGGACGCCGGCGTGCCGCTCGCGCTCGTCTCGTCGTCCTACCGCGTCCTCGTCGACGCGGTTCTCGACGAGCTGGGCGCGTCGCGGTTCGCGGTCACCGTCGCCGGCGACGAGGTGACCCGCACCAAGCCGCACCCCGAGCCCTACCTCACCGCGGCCGCCCGGCTCGGCGTCCCGCCGCAGCGGTGCGTCGTCCTCGAGGACTCGTGGTCGGGCGTCCGCTCGGGCGAGGCGGCCGGCTGCATCGTGGTGGCCGTCCCCGACCTCGCGCCGATCGAGGCCGCGCCCGACCGGCCGGTGCTGACCTCGCTCGAGGACGTCGAGCTCGACTGGCTGCTCGACCTGCCGGCCCGGCTGCGCGCGGCCGGCTGACGCGCGGCTACTCGGTCGCGATGGCGCGCAGCACGTTCATCCGCCCGGCCCGGAACGCCGGCCACGCCGCGGCGAGCACGCCGACCACCCCTGCCGCGATGAACGCGGTGACCAGCGTGGCGATCGGGAACGACAGCACCTCGACGCCCTGGTCGGCGAGCGCCCGCTGCATGGCCCACCCGAAGACCAGGCCGAGCGCGATGCCGAGCAGCGCGCCGAAGAGCGCGATGACCGTCGACTCCAGGCGGATCGCCCGCCGGAGCTGGCGCCGCGAGAGCCCGACGGCCCGCAGCAGGCCCAGCTCGCGGGTGCGCTCGAAGACCGACAGGGCCAGCGTGTTCACGATGCCGAGCGCCGCCACGATGATCGACATGGCGAGCAGCGCGTAGATGAAGTTGAGGAACTGGCTCACCTGCTTGCGCACCGAGGCCTTGTACTCGCTCTGGTCCTGCACCTTGACGGTCGGCAGGGACGCGGTGGCCGCGTCGACCTGCCGGCGCACGGCGGCCGCGTCTGCCGAGTGCGAGACGTCCACGAGCAGCAGCTGGTCGAGCTGGGTGCCGCCGAAGCGGCGCTCGAACGTGCCGAGCCCGAGGACGTAGCCGCCGGCCACCTGGGACTTCTGGTAGATCGCCCCGATGGTCAGCTGCCCGCTGCCGGTGCGGCCGAAGGTGACCGGCACCTGCTGCCCGACCCGCCAGTGGTGGGCATCGGCCTCGTCCTTGCCGACGGCCAGCTCGCCCCTGGCGATCGAATTGAGGTCGCCGCTCACCGCGAGCAGCGCGAGCGACTGCGGGCCGCCCTGCGGCGAGATGCCGAGCACGAACGTCTGCTTGCCGGCGACGGAGACCGAGCCGCCGCGCACCTCGACCACGTCGGTGACGCCGGGCACGGCACCGATCCGCGGCGCGACGTCGAGCGGCAGGCCGCCCTCCTGGCCACCGCTGTTGCCGACCGTCGTGACGATGAGGTCGGCCCCGACGCTCTTGTCCACCAACCGATCGGTCGACGCGACGAACGACGAGCCGAGCGTCGCCATCGCCGACACCAGCGCGACGCCGATCATCAGCGCGCTGGCCGTCGCGGCGGTGCGGCGCGGGCTGCGCAGCGCGTTCTCCCTGCCGAGCTTGCCGGGCAGGCCGAACAGCCGCGGCAGCGGCGCCCCGAGCGCGCCGACGACCGGGCGGCTGATGAACGGGGCGAGCGTCGCGACGCCGAGGAAGACGCCCGCCGCGCCGCCACCGATGAGCCACGCGCCGGACGAGACGCCGGCGAGGCCGGCCACCAGCAGGACGGCGCCGAGCAGCGCGAGGGCCGTGCCGGCCAGCGCCCGGAACCGCAGCGACCGCTGGGGGAGCGCGACGTCGTCGCGCATGGCGGCCACCGGCGGGATGCGCGACGCGCGCCTGGCCGGGAAGTAGGCGGCGACGACGGTGACCACGATGCCGACGGCGTAGGCGGCGACCACCGTACGGGGGCGCAGCACGAGCGAACCGCCTGGCAGGCCGACCAGCTTGCCGAGGATCGCCTGCAGCGCCAGCGCGACGAGGAAGCCGAAGCCGAGCCCGATCGTCGAGGCGACGACGCCGGTGACCGTGGCCTCGGTCAGCACGTTGCGGGTGACCTGGCCCCGGCTCGCGCCGAGCGCCCGGTACAGCGCGAGCTCGCGGGTGCGCTGCGCGACGAGCATCGAGAAGGTGTTGAAGATGATGAAGGTGCCGACGAACAGCGCGATCCCGGCGAAGACGAGCAGCGCCGTGTTGAGGAAGCCGATGCCCCGCTCGATGTCGTTCGACGTCTCGTCGACCAGCTGCTTGCCGGTGATCGCCTCGTAGCCGCTGGGCAGCACCGCGGCGATCCGCTGCCGCAGCTGGTCGGGCGTGGTGCCGGTCGCGGCGATCTCGAGCATGTCGTAGCGGCCGGCCCGCCCCAGGTAGCGCTGGGCGGTCGTCGGGTCGAACGCGGTGATCGTGGCGCCACCGAGCGTGTCGCTGCCGGCAAGCTCGAACGTGCCGACGAGTTGCTCGTCGTGGACGCCGCTGCGGGTCACGACCAGCACCCGCTGGCCGATCCGCCAGTGGTGCGCGGTCACGGTGTGCTTGTCGACGACCACCTCGCCGGCGCTTCGCGGGGCGCGCCCGGCGGCGATGGTGGACGTCGAGAGGCTCGACCCGCCGTGCCAGGCGACGCCGCGCGTCGGCGCGCCGGTCGTGCTGACCGGCTTGCGGGTGACGGGGTCGACGAGCTGCGCGTAGCCAGACACCGCCCCTTCCACCTCAGCCACCCCGGGCACCTGACGCACCTTCGCCAGCAGCGCGTCGGGCACGGTCTCGCGCTGCGCCTCGCCGCCGGTGTCGCCGGGCAGGTGCGCCACGCCGCGCACCGCGACGTCGACGTTGCGGTAGACGTTGCCGAACAGCGTGGTGAAGCTGCGGTCGAGGGTGTCGGTGAGCAGGTAGGTGCCCGCGACGAAGCCGACGCCGAGCACGACGGCGATGGTCGTGAGGGCGAGCCGGATCTTGTGAGCGGTGACGCTCTTCAGCGCTGCGCGGAGCACCTCAGCCGCCCTGCCCAGCGACGTCGAAGCGCTTGAGCCGGTCGATGACCCGCTCGGCGGTGGGATCGCGCATCTCGTCGACGATGCGCCCGTCGGCGAGGAAGAGGATGCGGTCGGCGTAGGCCGACGCGACCGGGTCGTGGGTGACCATCACCACCGTCTGGCCCATCTCGCTCACCGCGCTGCGCAGGAACTGCAGCACCTCGGCGCTCGCGCGGGAGTCGAGGTTGCCGGTCGGCTCGTCGGCGAACACGATCTGCGGCCGCGCGACGAGCGCCCTGGCGCACGCGACCCGCTGCTGCTGGCCGCCGGAGAGCTCGGACGGCTTGTGGCGCAGGCGGTCGCCGAGGCCGAGGGTCGTGACGACCGACTCGAGCCAGGCCTGGTCGGGCCGGCGCCCGGCGATGTCGAGCGGCAGCGTGATGTTCTCGATCGCGGTCAGCGTGGGCACGAGGTTGAACGACTGGAAGACGAACCCGACCGCGTCGCGACGCAGCCGGGTGAGCTCCTTGTCGCCGAGCCGGCTGATCTCGACCGAGCCGATGCGTATCTCGCCGCTCGTCGGCGCGTCGAGGCCGGCCAGGCAGTGCATGAGCGTCGACTTGCCGGAGCCGGACGGCCCCATGATGGCGGTGTACTCGCCCTGGGCGAGGGTCACCGTGACGTCGTCGAGGGCGACGACGCGGGTGTCGCCGGCGCCGTACACCTTGGTCAGGTGCGTGGCGCTCGCCGCTGCCTCCGCCGTGGCGCTTGCGCCCGCGGCGGCGCCCGACGAACCGGTAGCCGGAGTGGTCACGGGGATCCTTTCGCGGTCGGGGGTACGGCGCCGGGCAGTCGCGAGAGCCCCGCGGCGCCCGACCCCACGCTAATGCCGCCGCGCTTCGCATGCCGACTGGTTTGCCGGGGAAGCAGGAGCGGCCGTCGGCCGGTCAGCCGTCCTCGGCCGGCGCGAGCCGGGCCCGCCACGCCTCGTAAGCCGCTCGTTGCTCCTCGTCGACGGGGAACGCGGTGCAGTTGACGTGGCGGTGCGCGCACCAGTCGCAGAGCTTGCCCGGCCGGGCCCGCCAGTCGCCGGTGGCGGTCGCCCGCTCGATCGCGGCCCACAGCGCGCGCAGCTTGCGCTCGAGCGCGACCAGCTCGTCCTCGGTGGGGGAGTAGCGCAGCATGTCACGGTCGCCGAGGTAGATCAGCCGCAGCTCGCGCGGCACCCGACCCCGCGTGCGCCAGAGCACGAGGGCGTAGAACTTCATCTGGAACAGCGCCTTGGCCTCGAACGACTCGCCCGGGGCGCGGCCGGTCTTGTAGTCGACCACCCGCAGCTCGCCGGTGGGCGCCTCGTCGAGGCGGTCGACGTAGCCGCGCAGGACGAGGCCGCCGTCGATGACGACCTCGACGCGGTGCTCGCGCTGCGCCGGCTCGAGCCGGCGCGGGTCCTCGAGGGTGAAGTAGCCGGCCAGCAGCTCGCGGGCGTCGGCGAGCCACGCCGCCCTGGCCGCGGGGTCGTCGGCGGCGACCAGGTCGGCGAGCGCCGGCTCCTCGGCCACCAGCCGGTCCCACGCGGGGTCGAGCAGATCGGCAGCGGCGGCGAGGGTGCGCTCGGCCGCGGGCAGGTCGAACAATCGCTCCAGGACCGCATGCACCATGGTGCCGCGGGCCGCCGCCGGGCTCGGCGGCTCTGGCAGCCGGTCGATGACCCGCAGCTTGTACAGCAGCGGGCAGTTCATGAAGTCGGCCGCTCGCGACGGCGACAGCGACCCGACGACCGGGGCCGGCAGGTCGACGACCTGGCCCGCCGGGACGGCGGCGCCGGCGACAGCCCCCGTAGCGGCGCCGGTGACCGGGCGGTCCTCGATCGTGGTCATGGCTGAACCATAGGCGAGTCCTCCGACGGTTTCTGCCCCGCAACGCCGATCCTGGGGCGGCGGCGCCCCGACGAGCGCTCGGCAGGCGCCCCGATCAGCGCTCGGCCAGGCGCGGGAGCGGCGTCGCGAGCGCCCCCCGCCCGGTCGGCCCGGCCGTACGATGAGCAGGTGAGCGCCGACGACGGCGAGCGTCCGAGCATGCCGACCGGGCCGAGCAGGCCGACCGGGCCGACCGGATCGCCCCAGGGCGGGCAGCAGGCCCCGCGGCAGCGCGGCCCTGGCATCTACGTGGGGCGGCTCTACGACGTCCCGATCTACGTCTCGCCGTCGTGGCTGGTGCCGACCGTGTTCATCACGCTGCTCTACGCCGACCTGTTCGACGGCGGGCCCGACGCCACCCCGGGGCCGGTCGCGTACCTGCTGTCGTTCGGGATGGCCGTCCTCATCGCGCTGTCGATCTTCCTGCACGAGGCGAGCCATGCGCTGACCGCCCGCCTCCTCGGGCTGCCGGTGCGCCGGATCGTGATCCACCTCCTCGGCGGGGTCTCCGAGATCGCGCGCGACCCGGAGACGCCGGTCAGGGAGTACCTCATCGCGGTCGCGGGTCCCTTGACGTCGCTGCTCCTCGCCGGTGCCGGGCTCGCCGCCATGCCGGCGCTTCACGGCAACGCCGCCCGCTACGCGGCCGTCTTCGGCCTGGTCAACGGGCTGATCGGCGTGCTCAACCTGCTGCCGGGCCTGCCACTGGACGGCGGCCGGGTGCTGCACTCGGCGGTCTGGCGGGCGGTCGGCGACCGGCACCGCGCGACGGTCGCCGCCGCCTTCGGGGGCAGGTTCGTCGCGGTCGGCATCGCCTTCTTCCCCGTCCTGCGGCACGCGGTGACCGGCAACCCGTCGGCCGCCAACGGCATCGACCTCGACGTCGTCTGGGCGTTCTTCATCGCCATGTGGGTCTGGGGCGGCGCGACCATGGAGCTGCGCACCGCGGAGGTCCGCCGCCGGCTGCCGTTGGTGCGGGTGCGCCAGCTGCTGCGGCGGGCGCTCGCCGTCGCGTACGACCTCCCGCTCGCCGAGGCGGTGCGGCGGGCCCGCGAGTCGGGCGCGCGGGCGCTGGTCACGGTCGACGCCACCGGCCGGCCGGACGGCGTGGTCAGCGAGCAGGCCGTCATCGCGACCCCTCCAGATCGCCAGCCGTGGATGGCCGTCTCGCAGGTCGCGAGGCACATCGAGCCGTCGCTCATCCTGCACGTCGACACGACCGGCGAGACCCTGCTCGAGGCGCTGCGCAGCCATCCGGCCTCGGAGTACGTCGTCGTGGACGGCACCGGCGAGGTCGTCGGGGTGCTGGCCACCTCCGACGTCGCGGCCGTGCTGGACGGGTCGGCCGAGCGCGCGCAAGGGCAGGCGGCGCGGGCCCGCCGTCCGTGATCCGTGCCAGCCGGGAGGGCTCGGCGCGGCTGTCGGCGAACCGCACGGCGGGGCTCCGGCCCCGCGGCGAGGAGCAGTAGCCGCATGATCGCGCCACGTGCGATGCTTCGCCGGTGCGCGAGCTTCGTTGGCCCTCGGCTCGACGGGCGAGGCGCGCGTTGGCCGTAGCGGTGCCCGCGCTCGTCCTGGCCGCTACGGGGACGGCGGTGGCCGTCGCGCGTCACGTCCGGGTCGACCTGTTCGACGACTACCGCGCCGGGTACGCGAAGGGCCACGCCCTCATCGGCCGCGACTGGCAGTCAGGTTGCGACGCCGCGGACCGGACCGCCTACCCCACCCAGTACAGGGGCCCGGGGCCAACGGGCTACCCGGGCACCGATGAGGTGGTCGCCTTCATGGGCGGTTGCGTGGACGCCGCGCTCGGGCAGGCGAACGATCCCTGGCGCGGCATCCGCGCCGCGCTGGCGGGCGACTGAGGACGCGCACCGCTGGCCGCTGGCGACCGCGGCAGCTCAGCGCCGTGACCGCCCACCTGCGCCGACGCGCTCCGCCGGCATCTCCTAGGGTGGCCGCCATGACGGAGGCGACCAGCGAGCCCACCGGCGAGCCCACCGGGGCCGCCCGCCGGCGCGGCCCCTTCCGCCCCGGCGACCAGGTGCAGCTCACCGACGCCAAGGGCCGCCACCACACGTTCACCCTCGAGCCGGGCAAGCAGTTCCACACCCATCGCGGCGCCTTCGACCACGACGCCCTGATCGGCGGCCCCGAGGGCAGCGTCGTCACCACGTCCGGCGGCACCACCTACCTCGCCCTGCGCCCGCTGCTGGCCGACTACGTCCTGTCGATGCCGCGGGGCGCCGCCGTCGTCTACCCCAAGGACGCCGGCCAGATCGTCGTGATGGCCGACATCTTCCCCGGCGCGCGGGTGATCGAGGCCGGCGTCGGCTCCGGCGCCCTCGCCTGCTCGCTGCTGCGCGCCGTCGGCGACCGCGGCTCGCTCGTCAGCTACGAGCGGCGCCCGGACTTCGCCGCGATCGCGCAGGACAACGTGGAGCGGTTCTTCGGCGGGCCGCACCCGGCCTGGCGGCTGGTCGTGGGCGACCTGGCCGGTCCGGCTGGCCCAGACCGGCCCGCCGGCTCCGCGGAGGGCGAGGCCGACCGGGTCGTGCTCGACATGCTCGCCCCCTGGGACTGCCTCGAGGTGGTGTCCGGAAGCCTCGTGCCCGGCGGGGTGCTCTGCTGCTACGTCGCGACGACGACGCAGCTGTCCCGCCTCGTCGAGGCGGTGCGCGGGCACGGCGCGTTCACCGAGCCGGAGGCGTGGGAGTCGCTGGTGCGGACCTGGCACGTCGAGGGCCTCGCCGTCCGCCCCGACCACCGCATGATCGGCCACACCGGCTTCCTGGTGACCACGCGCCGGCTCGCGCCGGGAGTCCCGCCGCCGCTGCGGCGGCGCCGGCCGGCCAAGGGAGCCCAGGAGGAGCAGCTCGACGACGAGGCGCCCGCGGGGCGGCGCCGCGAGCTGCCCTGAGGGACCGGCAGACGAGCCGGCTACGGGCCGGCTAAGGAGCGTCGGGCCCGGCGATCTCCGCGCCGTCGGCGCTGCGCACCACGTGGATGCAGGCGCCGGGGCACTCCCGCGCCGAGTCGATCACCTCGAGCCGCAGGTCGGCGGGCACGCCGGTGCGGGAGCCGGGGCCGGTGAGCAGCTCGCCCCGCGCGTCCTTGACGTAGGCGAGGCCGTCGAGATCCATCTCGAAGACGGCGCGGGCGTACTGGACGCAGAGCCCGTCACCGGTGCACAGGTCTTGGTCGACCCAGACCTCGAGGGCCTCGTCCGCGCCCTCCTGGGACCGCGTCGCCCGCCCGGCCACGTCCGTCACGTCCGCCCTCGACTAGCCCGATCAGACCGGATTCCGCATCACCCGCGCGAGTGGCTCCACTCGCGCCCTTCGACGACGATAACAAGTGCGCAGCGACAGGTGGGCAATCGGCGAGAGGGACCCGTTCCGGCACGGTCACGCGACGCGACACGGCCGACTACCGCGACGTGAGACAAGTGGTTCGACGGACCCTCCCCGACGGTAGGCTGACAGCAGTCCGGGACTTCCCGAGAGGTGGTGGCACGTGTCTGGTCAACGAGACGACGCCGAGGCGCGCGCCGCTCAGTACGAGAAGGAGGTTCACGACCTCACCACCCAGGTGTCGTTCCTGGAGGAGGAGGTCGCGATGCTTCGCCGCAAGCTCGCCGACTCGCCGCGCGCCGTCAGGGTGCTGGAGGAGCGGCTCGCCGAGGCGCAGGCCAACCTCTCCAACGTCCTCGGCCAGAACGAGCGGCTGGTCGGCACCCTCCGCGAGGCGCGCGACCAGGTCGTCGCGCTGAAGGAGGAGATCGACCGGCTCGCCCAGCCGCCGTCCGGCTACGGCGTCTTCCTCGAGGGCCATGACGACGGCACGATCGACATCTTCACCGGCGGCCGCAAGCTGCGGGTCACCGTGAGCCCCGCCATCGAGGTGGACGAGCTCCGGCGCGGCCAGGAGGTCATGCTCAACGAGGCGATGAACGTCGTCGCCACGCGCGCCTTCGAGCGGCAGGGCGAGGTCGTCCTGCTGAAGGAGGTGCTGGAGGGCGGCGACCGCGCGCTCGTCATCGGCCACACCGACGACGAGAAGGTCGTCATGCTCGCCGCGCCGCTGCTGACCGGCCCGCTGCGCGCCGGCGACTCGCTGCTGCTGGAGCCCCGCAGCGGCTGGGCGTACGAGCGGATCCCCAAGTCCGAGGTCGAGGAGCTCGTCCTCGAAGAGGTGCCCGACATCGACTACCAGCAGATCGGCGGCCTCGCCGGCCAGATCGAGGCGATCCGCGACGCGGTCGAGCTGCCGTTCCTGCACAAGGACCTGTTCGCCGAGCACAAGCTCAAGCCGCCGAAGGGCATCCTGCTCTACGGCCCGCCCGGCTGCGGAAAGACGCTGATCGCCAAGGCGGTCGCCAACTCGCTCGCGAAGAAGGCGGCCGAGCGTGGCGGCGGCAGCACGGAGGGTCGCTCGTACTTCCTCAACATCAAGGGCCCCGAGCTGCTGAACAAGTACGTCGGCGAGACCGAGCGGCAGATCCGACTCGTCTTCCAGCGGGCGAGGGAGAAGGCCTCGGAGGGCGTGCCGGTCATCGTGTTCTTCGACGAGATGGACTCGATCTTCCGCACCCGCGGGTCGGGCGTGTCCAGCGACGTGGAGAACACGATCGTCCCGCAGCTGCTGTCGGAGATCGACGGCGTCGAGGGCCTCGAGAACGTCATCGTCATCGGCGCGTCGAATCGCGAGGACATGATCGACCCGGCGATCCTGCGGCCGGGCCGGCTCGACGTGAAGATCAAGATCGAGCGCCCCGACGCCGAGGCGGCCAAGGACATCTTCTCGAAGTACATCACCCCCGACCTGCCGCTCGCCGCCGAGGACCTCGGCGAGCACGGCGGCAACCGCGATGCGGTCTGCGCCGCGATGATCCAACGGGTCGTCGAGCGGATGTACACCGAGAGCGAGGACAACCGCTTCCTCGAGGTGACCTACGCCAACGGCGACAAGGAGGTCCTGTACTTCAAGGACTTCAACTCCGGCGCCATGATCCAGAACATCGTCGACCGCGCCAAGAAGATGGCCATCAAGGAGCTCCTCGAGACCGGCAACAAGGGGCTGCGCATGGCGCACCTGCTCGCCGCGTGCATCGACGAGTTCAAGGAGAACGAGGATCTGCCCAACACGACCAACCCCGACGACTGGGCCCGCATCTCCGGCAAGAAGGGCGAGCGGATCGTCTACATCCGCACGCTGATCTCCGGCAAGCAGGGCACCGAGGCCGGGCGCTCGATCGACACGGTGGCCAACACCGGCCAGTACCTGTAGGAGCTCGGCCGCCGTCTCCCGCCTTGCCGGTCCCGGGGCCGCCGCCCCACTGGTCGTGACCTGAACCCGCCCGGACGGCTTGCTCACGACAGGGGTCGCTGGCGAGCCCGGCGGATACTCTGAGGGCATGACAGTGCGCCGGGTGATGGGGACGGAGACCGAGTACGGCATCTCCGTCCCCGGCCAGCCGTCGGCCAACCACATGCTCGCGTCGTCGCAGATCGTCAACGGCTACGCGAGCGTCGGCATGGCGACGCGCGACCGGCGGGCCAGGTGGGACTTCGAGGAGGAGAACCCGCTGCGCGACGCGCGCGGCTTCGAGCTGGCCCGCGAGGCCGACCCGGCCGCCGACGACGATCTCGGCCTGGCCAACGTCATCCTGACCAACGGCGCCCGCCTCTACGTCGACCATGCGCACCCCGAGTACTCGACGCCGGAGTGCGCGAGCCCGAGCGACGTGGTCGTGTGGGACAAGGCCGGCGAGCGGGTGATGGCGGAGGCGGCCAGGCGCGCGGCCAACCCGCCGGGCGGCGCGCCCGGCACGGTCATCCAGCTGTACAAGAACAACACCGACAACAAGGGCGTCAGCTACGGCTGCCACGAGAACTACCTGATGGCGAGGGCGACCCCCTTCGGCGAGATCGTCCGGCACCTGACGCCGTTCTTCGTCTCGCGCCAGGTGGTCGTCGGCGCCGGCCGGGTCGGCATCGGCCAGGACGGCAGGGGCGCCGGCTTCCAGGTGAGCCAGCGCGCCGACTTCTTCGAGGTCGAGGTCGGCCTGGAGACGACCCTCAAGCGGCCCATCATCAACACCCGCGACGAGCCGCACGCCGATCCCGAGAAGTACCGCCGGCTGCACGTCATCATCGGCGACGCCAACATGAGCGAGGTGTCGACCTACCTCAAGCTCGGCACCACCGCGCTCGTCATCGCGATGATCGAGGACGGCTTCCTCTCGGTCGACCTGTCGGTGGAGCAGCCGGTGACCGCGCTGCGCGCGGTGTCGCACGACCCGTCGCTCCGCCACCTGCTGCGGCTGCGCGACGGGCGGCGGATGACCGCCGTCCAGCTGCAGATGGAGTTCCTCGAGCAGGCGCGCAAGTACGTCGAGGACCGGTACGGCACCGACGTCGACCCGGTGACCACCGACGTCCTCGGTCGCTGGGAGTCGGTGCTGACCCGTCTGGAGGACGACCCGATGCTCTGCCACCGCGAGCTCGACTGGGTCGCGAAGCTCGAGATCCTCGAGGGCTACCGGGTGCGCGAGGGGCTCGACTGGGACGCGCACAAGCTCCAGCTGGTCGACCTCCAGTACTCCGACGTGCGCCAGGACAAGGGCCTTTACAACCGGCTGGTGGCGCGCGGCCGGATGGAGCGGGTGACCGACGACGCCGCCATCGAGCGCGCCATGACCTCGCCGCCGGACGACACGCGGGCCTACTTCAGGGGCCGCTGCCTCGCGAAGTTCCCCGCCGAGGTGGCTGCCGCGTCGTGGGACTCGGTCATCTTCGACGTCGGCCGCGAGTCGCTCCAGCGGGTGCCGACCTTGGAGCCGCTGCGCGGCACCAAGGCGCACGTCGGCCGGCTCATCGACGCCTGCGACTCCGCTCTCGAGCTCGTCGAGACGCTCTCGGGTGGGCGCTGATCCTCGCGTGCCGCACCATCGTGGACAACCGGGTGTCAGGCCGCTCGGTCGGGATAGGGTCAGACCTGTGGGGGGGATCACGAGCCTAGGAGGCGGCGATGGCCACGAGGGACGAGGGCGGGCAGAAGCGCGCCACCCGCCAGACCGAGGAGGCCGACGAGGCGGTCGAGACCGCTCCGGCCGGTGACGTGCAGGAGCGGCACGAGAAGCTCTCGGAGGACGTCGACTCGCTGCTGGACGAGATCGACAACGTCCTCGAGGAGAACGCCGAGGAGTTCGTGAAGTCCTACGTGCAGAAGGGCGGCGAGTGAGCCGCCATGCCTGACCAGCTCGGGGTCTCGGGCCGGTTGCCCGCCGTCTTCATGACGCCGGGCAGCTCCTCCTTCACCGACTTCCTGTCCACCGCCGCGCCGGAGCTGGTGCCCGGCCGCCGCCCGCCGCTGCCGGCGCCGGTGACCGATGCGCCGCACGGCACCACCATCGTCGCGGCGACCTTCGATGGCGGCGTCGTCATGGCCGGCGACCGGCGCGCGACGGTCGGCAACGTGATCGCCCAGCGCGACATGGAGAAGGTGTTCCCGGCCGACGAGTTCTCCTGCGTCGGCATCGCGGGCACCGCAGGGGTGGCCCTCGAGATCGTCCGGCTGTTCCAGGTCGAGCTCGAGCACTACGAGAAGCTCGAGGGGATGACCCTCTCCCTCGACGGCAAGGCCAACCGCCTGTCGACCATGATCAGGGGCAACCTCGGCATGGCGATGCAGGGCCTGGCCGTCGTACCGCTGTTCGCGGGCTACGACCTCGACGAGGGGCGCGGCCGCATCTTCACCTACGACGTCACCGGCGGCCGCTACGAGCAGGACTCCTATCACTCGGTCGGCTCCGGCTCGATGTTCGCCAGGGGGGCGCTCAAGAAGCTCTACCGCGAGGACTTCGACCGCGACGACGCGGTGCTGGCCACCGTGCAGGCGCTCTACGACGCCGCCGACGACGACTCGGCGACCGGCGGCCCCGACGTCACCCGGCGCATCTACCCGGTCATCGTCGTGGTCACCGAGGAGGGCTTCCACCGGCTGACCGACGCCGAGGTCACCGGCTTCGTCGAGTCCGTCATCGGCGGCCGGATGTCGAGCCCGGACGGGCCGCAGGCGCCGCTGCGCACCGAGCCCGCCAGCTAGTCCCGGCCCCAGCCCGGCCCCACCAGCCTCGACGACAGGAGCGACCCCGTGGCGATGCCGTTCTACGTCTCGCCAGAGCAGTTGATGAAGGACCGGGCCGACTACGCCCGCAAGGGCATCGCCCGCGGGCGCAGCGTGGTCGCGCTCACCTACGCCGACGGCATCCTGATGGTCGCCGAGAACCCGTCCAGCGCGCTGCACAAGATCAGCGAGATCTACGACCGGATCGCCTTCGCCGCAGTCGGCAAGTACAACGAGTTCGAGAACCTGCGCGTTGCCGGGGTGCGGCTGGCCGACCTGCGCGGCTACTCCTACGACCGCCGCGACGTGACCGGCAGGGGACTGGCCAACGCCTACGCCCAGACCCTCGGCACGATCTTCACCCAGGAGTCCAAGCCGTACGAGGTCGAGATCATCGTCGCCGAGGTGAGCGACAGCCCCGCGGACGACCAGATGTACCGGCTGACCTACGACGGCTCGGTCAACGACGAGCGCGGCTTCGTGGCGATGGGCGGCCAGTCCGAGCAGATCGCGACCACGCTGCGCGACGGGCACCACGAGGGCATGGTGCTGACCGACGCGCTCGCGCTGGCCGTCCGGGCGCTGTCGACCGCCGACGGCGACGGCCGCCAGCTCACCCCTGCCCAGCTCGAGGTCGCCGTCCTCGACCGCAACCGCCCGCAGCGCAAGTTCAAGCGCCTCGTCGGCGGCCAGCTCCAGCGGCTGTTCGACGGCGACGCGATGGCCGGGGTCAACGGGGCGGGCGGCGACGCGGCTGCTGGCACGACAGGCACGACAGGCGAGACAGGCGAGACAGGCGCGGACACCGCCGGGCCGGGCGGCGACCAGGGCGACGGGCCGCACGCCACCACGTAGGCTTCCTGACCCGGTGCGGGCGCGGCGCACGCGGCGGACGACGCTGCCGTGCCGGTCGCGGCGCCGCCCGCGCTACCGCTGCGGGGTGGCCGCCGCCGCAGTGCCCCGCACCGCCTGGAAGGCGCTGGCCGGTATGCCGGCCGCATCGGCGGCGCTGCGGTAGGCCGCCATGGCGGCGTCGGTCCGGCCGAGGCCGACAAGGGCGTCGGCGAGCTCGCGCCAGACGATCGCGGCCTGCCGCGAGGCTCCCACCTGCGCCAGGTCGGCGGCGGCCGCGCCGTACGCCTCGACCGCGGCCTCGACGGCGCCCATGGCCAGCTGCACCTCGGCGAGCACCACCCGTGCCTTGGCGGCCTCCAGCCGGGGCGCGCCGGCCAGCCGGTCGAGCGCCCGCCAGGCGACCGCGGCCGCTTCGTCCAGGTCGCCGGCGAGCAGGTGGCAGCGGGCCAGCTCGGTCTCCGCGCACGCCACGTCGGTCGGGGTGCCGACCTCGGTCAGCTCGCCGATGGCGCGCTCGAGCAACCGGGCCGCCTCGGCCGGGTCGCGGTCCGGCTCTGGCGCCCGCAGCATCAGCCAGGCGCAGTTGACCCGCAGCGCGGCGATCGCGCGCGCATTGTCGCCCTCGGCGTAGAGGGCGAGGGCCCGCTCGGTGTGCGCGCGCGCCGCGCGCCGGTCGCCACGGGCGTCCGCGACCAGGCCGGCGTTCCAGTACGCCGCCGCCCTGGCGCGCGGCGAGTTGGCGCGCTCCGCGTCGTCGATCACCCGGCGCACCAGCAGGTGGGCGCGGGTGAGGTCGCCACGCTCGTAGTAGCAGCCGGCGAGGGTCGAGGCGAGCTCGGCCAGCTCGTCGCGGTCCGGCGCGTGGGCCCCCTGGCCGGCGCAGCGCTCGGCCTCGGCGAGGGCGCGCTCACCGACCTCGATCGCCCGGTCGAGATCGCCGCACACGTTGTAGGAGTGGCACAGCGCCGTCAGCACCGCCACCCGGCTGACGGCCATGAGCGTCTCGCCGGTGGCCAGCTGCTCCAGGCCCTCGATCGCCCCCTCGACGTCGCCCAGCGCCTTGCGCGCGCGAGCGAGGCCCCACGACGCCTCGACGGCCGCGTCCGCGTGCCCGCCCCGCTCGGCCTGCACGAGGGCCGCGGCATAGCGCTCCAGGGCGACCTGCGGGTCGCCGGAGCGCAGCGCCAGCTCGGCGAAGCGCAGCTCGAGGTCGAGCTCGTGCAGCCCGTCCCGGCCCCGCCCGGTGAGCAGGAACTCGACCGTGCACCCGAGCCGCTCGGCGAGCATCTCGAGGGCCCGCTGCCGCGGCTCGCGGCGGCCGGCCTCGATGAGCGAGACGTAGCTGCCGGTGAGCGGCAAGCCGGCCACCAGCTCGGCCTGCGTGAGGCCGAGCCGCCGCCGCAGGCTCTTGATGCGCTGCCCTACCAGGGCCGGTCCGGCGGGGGACTGCCGACCCGTGCCGCTCCCGCTCGCGGTGCTGACCATCGTGCCTCCCGCAGGGACCTCGGCCGACCGTGACGGGCCAGAGCGCTTCCCGCATCGAGAGACTGCGGTCGTCCTGACCGCAGTCGTGAAGCTCAGTGTCGCCGGTCGGTCGGCCCTTGTCTCGCTTTCATCACAGATGCGTTGCGTGAGCGCTTCGTCCGCTGGGCACGATCCGAGCGAGGCAGGCACCGGCCAGAGCTGGAGGTGAAAATGCCCGCCACCGGCAAGAGCGGCAAGCCCAAGAAGTCCGACATCCCGTCCACCGTCGCCCGCTCGGACGACAAGGCCCAGCGGACCTGGGCCAAGACCCACGACTCGGCCGTGGACGCCTACGGCGAGGGCGAGCGGGCGCACCGGACCGCGTTCTCGTCGCTCAAGCACACCCACGAGAAGGTCGGCGACCACTGGGAGCCCAAGCGCGGGGGCCGCAAGGGCCCCTCTGACGCGCAGGCCGCCGGCGGCCGCGGCACCAGCCGCCGCACCCACGGCGGCGTCGACGCCAACGCGCCCAAGACCGAGCTGTACGACATCGCCAAGCGGCTCGACGTCCCCGGCCGGTCGCGCATGAGCAAGGGCGAGCTCGTCAGCGCGATCGAGAAGGCCAACGCCAAGGAGACCCGCGCGGCGCGGCAGCGCTGAGCCGTCGCCCGCGCCGCTGGCCCCGTCGCTGGGCCGTTGCCCGGCTCGCGGCGGGTCCGCGGCATAGGCTGTCGGCATGGAGCGGCGCATCTACGGCCTCGAGAACGAGTACGGCGTCACGTGCACGTTCCGTGGCCAGCGCCGGCTGAGCCCTGACGAGGTCGCCCGCTACCTGTTCCGGCGGGTGGTGTCGTGGGGCCGCAGCAGCAACGTCTTCCTGCGCAACGGCGCCCGGCTCTACCTCGACGTCGGCAGCCACCCCGAGTACGCGACGCCCGAGTGCGACACGCCCGTCGACCTCGTCACCCACGACAAGGCCGGCGAGCGGATCCTCGAAGGGCTGCTGATGGACGCCGAGCGGCGGCTGCGCGAGGAGGGCATCGCGGGCGACATCTACCTGTTCAAGAACAACACCGACTCGGCCGGCAACTCCTACGGCTGCCACGAGAACTACCTCGTCGGCCGGCACGGCGAGTTCAGCCGGCTCGCCGACGTCCTCATCCCGTTCCTCGTCACCCGCCAGATCATCTGCGGGGCCGGCAAGGTGCTGCAGACCCCGCGAGGCGCCGTCTACTGCGTGAGCCAGCGCGCCGAGCACATCTGGGAGGGCGTGAGCAGCGCCACCACCCGCAGCCGTCCCATCATCAACACCCGCGACGAGCCGCACGCCGACGCCGAGCGCTTCCGCCGCCTGCACGTCATCGTGGGCGACTCGAACATGAACGAGTGCACCACGCTGCTCAAGATCGGCTCGGCCGACCTCGTGCTGCGGATGATCGAGGCCGGCGTCGTGCTGCGCGACCTGTCGCTGGAGAACCCGATCCGCGCCATCCGCGAGGTCAGCCACGACATCACCGGGCGGCGACGGGTGAAGCTCGCCAACGGCCGGGAGGCCAGCGCGCTCGACATCCAGCGCGAGTACTACGCCAAGGCGCACGACTTCGTGACCCGCAGGGGCAAGGAGCCGCTCGCCATCAAGGTGCTCGACCTGTGGGACCGCACGCTCACTGCCATCGAGACCGGCGACCTCGACATCGTGGCCCGTGAGATCGACTGGGTGACCAAGCACCAGCTGATCGAGCGCTACCGGCGCAAGCACGACCTGACGCTGTCGAGCCCACGGGTGGCGCAGCTCGACCTCGCCTACCACGACGTCAACCGCGACCGCGGCCTGTACTACCTGCTGGAGCGCAAGGGCGCCGTCTGCCGGGTCAGCACCGATCTCGCCATCTTCGAGGCGAAGTCCGTCCCGCCGCAGACCACCAGGGCCCGCCTGCGCGGCGAGTTCATCCGCCGCGCGCAGGAGAAGCGCAGGGACTTCACCGTCGACTGGGTGCACCTGAAGCTGAACGACCAGGCGCAGCGGACCGTCCTGTGCAAGGACCCGTTCCGCGCCGTCGACGAGCGGGTCGACAAGCTCATCGCCAGCATGTGACGCCCGTTGCGTCCGACCCGGTGCGGACCCCCTCAGCCGAGCAGGGCTGCGGCGTGCCGGCCGGCGGCGGCCGCGGCCAGGAAGTACGCCGGGTCGGCGCCGAGGCCGCGGCCCATCGTCGACAGCGGCACCGGGCAGGCGGCGAGGGCCGGCAGCAGGTCGTCGGCGTCGACGCTCACCAGCCGGTGGCGGTCGCCGATCTCGGCGAGCTGACCGGCGACCGTCCCGGCGAGCGGCTCGTCGAGCCGGGGGACGACCACGTCGGCCGGCGCGACGGCGACCCGGCCGTACGCCGTCCGGCTGTGGTGCGACACCCCACGGTGGCGGGCCCTGGCGTCGGCCCCGCTGATCCGCAGCGCGGCCACCGGGCGGCCGCCGAGCGCGGCCACCGCGTTGACGACCTCGCCGGCCGCCACGCCGGAGAAGCCCCAGCGGGTGTCGGTGCCCACGTTGCCGGGGCCCTGGACGACGACGGCCAGCCGGGCACCGAGCACGTGCCTCGCGGCGAGCAGGCCGGTGTGCACGGTCACCGCCTCGAGGTCGCCGCCGAAGGCCTGCCCGGTGGTGACGGTGCCGGCGAGCCAGCCGGCCCGCCGCAGCCCGTCGACGGTGCGGGAGTACCACAGCGGCAGCGCACCGCCGTCGGTCATCACGTAGGCGACCGGGGTGCCGGGGCGGTCGGCCAGCACCGCGGCCAGCACCGCCGGCAGCGCCGAGTGCAGGTCGGCGACCACCACCGGCATGCCGCCGAGGTCGTCGGCGTCGGCCAGCGCGCCGTGGTGCGGCGAGCCCTGCTCGTCGACGGCCAGGACGGTGGCCTGCAGCGGGCTGTAGCGGGCCTTCACCACGTGCCCCGCACCGTCCAGGTCGGCGGGCAGCGCCCCGGGGACCGCCACCACCATGGCGTGGCCACCGGTGCCCAGGCCGAGCTCGAGCGCCGTGACGTTGAGCAGCACCTCGTCGCCGACCTGCGGCCGGCCCACCAGCTCCGGGTAGGCGAGCGCGGGCACCGCGGCGCCGTCGTCGAGCCGGACGGCCAGCTCTACCGTGCCGGTCCACTCCGCCAGCACGGCGGTCACGACCCCTGCCCGCCACCGGATCACCCTGGCATCACGGGGCAGCACGCTAGCTCGCCACTGCGTCCCCAGCCGCGTCGACACCCGCTCCCGGTGGCCTGCTGCTGTTAGCGTCAACGGACGGGGAGGTCGGGGCCGGACGGCAAGGAGGACGCGTGGCTGCCCGCAGGACCGAGCGGCTGCTCAACCTCGTCATCTGCCTGCTCGCGACCAGGCGGTTCCTCACCGCCGCCCAGATCCGGGAGGCCGTTCCCGGCTACGGCGCCGCCGACGGCGAGGCCTTCAAGCGCATGTTCGAGCGCGACAAGGAGGAGCTGCGCGAGCTCGGCATCCCGCTCGAGGTCGGCACCAACGACGTGTGGGACGACGAGCCGGGCTACCGCATCGCGCGCGGGGCGTACGAGCTGCCCGAGGTGTCGCTCACCCCCGACGAGGCAGCGGCTGTCGGGCTCGCCGCGCGGCTGTGGCGCTCGGCGTCGCTCGCCGACGCGACGAGCAGCGCGCTGCTCAAGCTGCGGGCCGCCGGGGTCGACGTCGACGACGGTGGCGCCCCCGGCTTCGAGCCGAGGGTCGACGCGGCGGAGCCGGCCTTCGAGCCGCTGCTCGCGGCCACCCGCGACGGGGCGTCGGTCGCCTTCGACTACCGGCCGACCGGGGCCGCCGAGCCGGCCAGGCGCCGGCTCGACCCGTGGAGCGTCGTCTCCTGGCACGGCCACTGGTACGTCGTGGGGCATGACCGCGACCGCGATGCGACCCGCGTGTTCCGGCTGAGCCGGGTCGTGGGGGAGGTGCGGCGAGCCGGCCAGGCGGCCGTCGCGCCGCCGCCCGACCTCGACCCCCGGCAGGTCGTCGCCCAGCTCGACCCGGCGCCGAGGGCGCGGTCGGCCGCGCGGCTGCAGGTGCGGGCCGGGGCCGCCTGGTCGCTGCGCCGCGACGCCACCGAGGCCGCGCCCGCGGCGACGCCTGGCTGGGACGAGCTCGCGGTGGCCTACGCCGACACCGACGCCTTCGCCGACTGGCTCACCGGTTACGGCGGCGACGTCGTGGTGCTGGCACCGGCCGAGCTGCGCGAGGCCGTCGTGCGACGGCTGCGCGCGGTGGCGACGGCGCGGCTGTCGGAGGTGCCGGCGTGAGCGGCGCGAGCGACCACCTGCCGCGGTTGCTGGCACTGGTGCCTTACCTGCTGGCCCATCCCGGGGAGCGGCTGGCCGACGTGGCGCGCACCTTCGGCGTGGGGGAGCGGCAGCTGCGCGCCGACCTCGACCTGCTGTGGATGTGCGGCCTGCCGGGTCACGGGCCTGGCGACCTCATCGACGTCAGCTACGCGGGCGACCGGGTCACCCTGTCCAACGCCGACACCATCGCCCGCCCCCTGCGGCTCACCACCGACGAGGCGCTCGCGCTCGTCGTGGCGCTGCGCGCCCTCGCCGACGTCCCCGGCCTGCAGGAGCGCGACGCGCTCGACCGCGCGCTCGCGAAGCTGGAGGCGGCGGCCGGCGACGCGGGCGCGGTCTCCGGCCGGGTCAGCGTGGTGCTCGAGACGCAGGAACGCGCGCTCGCGGTGGCCCGCCAGGCGCTCGACGCCGGGCGCCGGCTGCACCTCGTCTACCACGTGCCCGCGCGCGACGAGACCACCGAGCGCGACGTCGACCCGATGCGCCTGCTGCTCGTCGAGGGCCGCGCCTACCTGGAGGGCTGGTGCCGGCTCGCCGAGGGCGTGCGGCTGTTCCGGCTCGACCGGGTCGTCGACATCGCGGTCCTCGACGCGCCGGCCGAGCCGCCGCTCGACGCCGCGCCGCGCGACCTGTCGGGCGGGCTGTTCCGCCCCTCGCGCGACGACCTGCTGGTCAGCCTGGAGCTGGCGCCGCGGGCCAGGTGGGTCGCCGACTACTACCCCTGCGAGCGCATCGACGAGCTGCCCGACGGCGGTTGCCTCGCGAGCCTGCGCACGCCCGACCCTGCATGGGTCCGCCGGCTGGCCCTGCGGCTCGGGCCGTCGATGCGGGTGATCGCACCGGCCGAGCTGGCCGAGGAGATCCGCGCCGAGGCGACCAGGGCGCTCGCCACGTACGAGGCGGCCGGCTGAGCAGGGCAGCGCGAGGTTGCTGTCGGCCGGCACGGCGAAGGGCCCACCGGGGTGGTCCCGGTGGGCCCTTCGCTCGCTACGCCGTGGTTACGGAGCGACGTTGCGCAGATCGACCTCGGCGGAGCCGAGGCTGCCACCGCCGCCGCTCACCTGCACGAAGCCCTGGAGGAACCGGCCGGTCGCCGGTGCCGCCGCGGGCGTGACCGTCGCGGTCGCCGTCCAGGTCGAGCCGTTCGGGTGGCTCGCCGCCGCGTCGACGACGTTGACCGACCCGAACGCCGGGTTGGCGACCACGTCGATGTAGTCGTACGTCGTCGAGCCGGACGGCACCGCGAACGGGTCGACCAGCGCGACCCACGTGCCCGCGGCCGGGTTGCTCACCGCGACCGACTCGTTCGCCGTGCCGCTGGTGCTCTGCGCCTTCAGGACGCACGAGCCGGTGTGGCAGTCGAACAGGTACAGGTCGAGGTCCGCAGCCGCGTCGGACGCGTTGCCGATGCGGGCCGACACCGAGGTGCTGCCGGCAGGGACGCTGATCTGGTACTGCTGCTGAGCGCCACCGGCGGCGATGGTCGGGTGCGCCGCGAAGGTGCTGCCGAGCGCCGTGCCGACCGCCTTGCCGGTGAACTCGCCGAACCGGTTGGTGAACGAGAAGTCCTTGCTGTACGCCGTGCCCACCTGCGCGGGGTCGACCGTCCACGACGTCGGGGCGACGTCGACGCCCAGGATCGAGCCGGTGATGTCGAACGTGCCCGGGTCGGTCGGCGAGGTGCGCGACGTGTCGACCGTGACCTCCCAGACGCCCGGGAACGGGTTGCTGAGGGTGCGCGACTGGGTGCCGCCGGTCTGGTACGGCGTGGTGCTGGTGCTGTCGATCTCGACGCCGTACGGGTGGAAGCGAATCAGGCGGAGCCGGCCGGTCGTGCTGGTGAGGTCCACCTTGAACGCCGGCGTGCTCGCCGGGACGTTGAAGAAGAACGTCGTCGAGTCGGGCCGGTCGGCCGAGCCGTGCTGGGTCACCGAGAAGTTGTTCCCGGCGTTGAACTGGTTGGCCGCGACGACGGTGTTCATCGTCTCGTAGTCGACGCCCGTGGTGGCCGGGTCGTCCAGCCGCAGCAGGGCGCTGTGCACGCCGACCGTGGCGGTGGCGATGTGCACCGGCACGGAGACCGCCTTGTCGAGCGGCAGCGAGACCGAGGTCGCGCTCGTGCTGAACGTGCCGTCGTTGCCGACCCACGAGACGTTGTACGCGATCGCCTTGCTGCCACCGGTGGTGCGGGTGAAGGTGACGGTGCGGTCGCCGGACTGGCCGGCCGACCAGCCCTCGCGCTCGTAGATGCCCTGGCCCGCGTTGGGCGTGGCGAGCAGGCTGCTGAGCACCGTGCGCACCGGAGCGGTGCTGGTGATGCCGACCGTCTTGATGTTGGTCCGCAGCAGGTTCCACGCGGCGCCGACCTGGAGCAGGCCGTTGCCCTGCTCGTGCGCGCCGTACGCCGGCAGGTACCTGGCCGACGAGTTGATGGCCTGGCGCAGCTGGTCGGGCGCGTACTGCACGCCGGCCTGCTTCGCCGCGCTGATGAGCAGCGCCGCGCCACCGGTGGACTCCGGGGCGGCCATCGAGGTGCCGTTCAGCATCGAGTAGCCGGGCGGCAGGTCGTACGTGCCGGCCACCGGGCTGCTCGGCTCCCACGCGGGGGTGGAGGAGATGGCCGAGCCGGGCGCGACGATGTTCGGCTTGAAGCCGCCGTCCTCGCGCGGGCCGCGGGACGAGTACACCTGGATGTTGTCGTCCTTGGTCGCGATGGCGCCGTAGTTGGCGTACCAGCTCGCCTTGCTCGCGTACGCGCCGACCGCCATGACGTCGCTCGCGACGCCGGGGTCGCCGAGCGTGTTGATGCCCGGGCCGTCGTTGCCGGCGGAGATGAACATCTGCGACTTGTACTGCTTGATGAGCCGGTCGTAGAGGACGGCGCGGATGTTGTTGGCATCGTTGAGCGCCGGCAGGCCGCCGATGCTCATGTTGATGACGTCGACGTGCTCCTGCTTCTCGGCGTAGATCATGCCCTCGATCAGCGCGTGCGAGGTGCAGCCGCTGATGAACAGGCAGACCCGGATCGAGACGATCTGCGCCTCGGGCGCCGCGCCGTCGAACGTGCCGCCGAAGAAGTCCTTGCCCGCGGCGATGCCGGCGACGTGCGTGGCGTGCTCACCGGAGACGATGCCGATGTTGACGTACTTGTCCTTGCCGTCGGTCTGCACGACGAACGGGACGGAGTCGCGCTCGGCGGTCGCCGGCCTGTCGGTGCCGAACGTGCCCATGTCGTGGTGCACGGCGTAGTCGGTCATCGCGGCCTGGTCGGCGAAGCTGCCGTCCTGGTCGGTGTCGACCCACACGCTGTTGCTCGCGGTGCTCCACAGCACGGCGAACAGGCCGCTGCTGCCGGCCGGGTTGCCGTCGCGGTTG